>NZ_PYGA01000027.1 GCF_003014485.1 Murinocardiopsis flavida
TCTGGCACAACTGGCACATCGGCGCACCGGTCAAGCGTTCTCTGATCGCTTACGACCACTGACCAGCCAACAATTACCCATCAACGATCTAGGGCGTGTTCCGCAGGGCTACGGCTCCCCGGGGGTGTCGGGGAGGCGGAACTGGATGGCGGCGCGGTCGGCCAGCAGCGGCAGGATGACGCCGAGCGCCTTCTGGTGCTCGGGGTGGTCGCGGTACCCGGCGAACCCCTCGGGGTCGGCGACGTCGGCGACCACCCCGAAGTCGTACGCGCCCTCGCTGATGCCGACATCGGGCCCGAACGCGTACGCCTGGAGCTGCGGAACCGCCGCGGGGAGGACCGACAGCGCCGCGGCGACCCCGGCGACCTGATCCTCGGTGACGCCGTCGGCCCACCGGAACAACGCGATATGCCTGATACCCATGGTGCGAACCTAGCCCAACCGCGATCCCGCGGCGGCGGCCGGGTGGGCCCGCCCGTGCCGTCCGCCCTCGTCAGGCGGTCCGTCTCGCGCGGAGGTACGCCGACGTGGACTCCGCGTCGACGATCTCCACGACCTCCCAGGTCTGCCCGCCGACCGTGAAGGAATCGCCGGCCCGGAATTCGCGGGGCGAATCGAACCGCCATTCCCGCGGCCCGCCGAGCTGCGCCGCCGGCCTGCCGTCGTCGTCGATCCAGAACCGGCCACCGCCCACCGGACCGCCCTCGAAGCGGTCGTTGCGACCGTACGTGATCTTCTCTTCCGCGCCCACTTCGTGCGACACCGTTGACTCTTCTCCGAATGGTCGAATGGACCCGGCTGGAATTCCCCCCGCGATAGGCGGCCGCACCCGGCCGGAAATCGCCGGCGGGTCGTGCGACCTTACTCCTGGACCGCGGATTTTCCCACCATGGAGACGACGAAGTACTCCCCCGCGGCGTCGCCTTATTCTCGCGCCGCCCCGCAGGGGAATGGCAGGGTCGAAAGTCCCTGGAAAACGGTGCTGCGGGCGCGCCGCTCAGCCGCCGAGGTCGACGACCGCCGCGACCGGCCCGCCGCCCGAGGGTCCCTGGTGGACGGCCGCGACCGACACGAACACGGCGGGGTCACCGGTCACCGCGGCAGTCACCCCGCCGACCGTGGCCTTGATCTGGCGGTGCCAGTGCACGTCGGAGTCGTCCAGCATGATGTTGCGGCGCCCCCTGACGCTGCCCGTCGGGTCGGCCTCGCACTTGAGGAACACGTTGACGAGCCGGCCGTCGAGGTCGGTGTGGTGCGGCCGCTCCGGCAGCCGCAGCCCGGCCGACCTGATCGCCGACCACACCCCGTCGGCGTCGAGCGCGTCGCGCATGACCCCGTGCCCGACCCGGAACCGGCCGCCGGCACCGCGCGCGTTGCCGACCACCACGATCTGCGCCCGGTCCAACTCGACACCGGAGGAGCACGACGCCACCGAGGAGTACAGCGACAGGTCGCGGTGGATCCGCTCGGCGGCCGGCTCCTCGATCTCGTCGAGCGCCACGGCGATGCCGAGCGCCGTGGTGGAGTTGGAGATGTCCATGGACTTCAGGGTGTCCTCGGTGCAGACGTCGTGCCCGCGCTCCTTGGCGTCGTTGATCGTCTCCAGCACCAGTAGCGGGGTCTTGGTCTGCACGTAGTGCACGTCGCCGGGGTCGTCGATGCCTGCGGCGGCCATGGCGTCGCGCACCCCCGCCGCGACGGTGCGGACCATCGCGGGGCGGCCGATGTCCTCGGGGGCGATGACCTCGCTCATCGCGACGCCGACGGCGACCCGCGGCTCGTCCGACGGCGCGTAGCGCCCCTCGGGCGCGTGCGCGAACACCGTGGCGTGCGGGGAGAGGACCCCGTCGGTGCCGCCCGACCACACCAGGGGGACCTGGGCGACCGCGGCCTCCGGGCGGGTGCCCTTGGCGCGGAGCACGTCGCGGAACGCCCGGTCGGCGAGGATCCGGGTGTAGTCGTTGACGCCCCCGTTGCCCTCCGTCTTGCCGATCACGGCCAGGACGTCGTCGGCGGCGAACACGCCGTCGTCGATCAGCCGCGCCATCCCCGACGCGTCCGTCACACTGCTGATCGCGGCCTTGTGCACTTCAACGGGCCTGGGCATCATGGCTCACCTTTCGAACGCTGACAGGATCCACGCGGGTGCCGCGGCCGGTCACCAGTGGTCGACCTCGGCCGACGCCGCACCCCCGGACAGTGATGCGTACCCCGGCCCCCGGTCGAAGAACGGGATGTCGGGGCCGCGTTGCGCGCGCAGCTCGGCGCGCAGCCCTTCGACGGCGGCCGGGTCGGCCGCCGGGTCGCCGTCGGGGCCGGTGACCGGCACCCCGTAGTCGGCGCGCGCGGCGGCGCGCGACACCTTCCCCCACCGGACGTCGCGCAGCACCTCGGCGGCGGGGCGCTCCAGCGGGTCGCCCCAGCCGCCCCCGCCCGTCGTGCGGATGCGGATGACCTCGCCCGCGCGCACGGGCTCCGCGTCGACCAGCCCGTCGAGCACACGCTCGTTCGGACCGCCGGGGTCGATCACCACCTGGAACGGGTGCCCGGCCCGGCCGCCTTTGACGCCCCAGCAGGACAGGATGGTGCGGTCGGCGATGGACATGAACGACGCGTCGCGCAGCATGCGGATGTGCTTCTCGTAGCCCAGCCCGCCCCGGTGGCGCCCCGCTCCCCCGGAGTCCACCGCCAGGCCCAGCCGCTCCACCCGGAACGGGAAGCGCGCCTCGGTGAACTCGGTCGGGAGGTTGCGGGAGTCGGGGACGACGTGCACGGTGTCCTCGCCGTCGGCGTAGTGCCGGCCGCCGGAGCCGCCGCCCAGCACCTCGCGCATCAGGTAGGGCGCGCCGTGCTCGTCGGTGCCGTGCACCCCGGTGTAGCGGATGGTCTCCTGGTCGGCCGGCATCCGGCCGTCCACCGCCTTGGCGAGCACCCCAGCCAGGACGCCGAGCAGCCGCAGAATGACGAAGGTGCGGGCGTTGGTCGGGGCGGGGAAGACGGGGGTGAGCAGGGTGCCCTTCGGCGGGAAGCGCATCTCGATGAGCGGCACGACGCCCTCGTTGACGTCCAGCTCCGCCATGCGCTCGGGGGTGTCGGCGAGGTTGCGCAGGATCGGCGCGAGCCACTTCTTCAGGAAGTTGCCGTCGGCGTAGTCGCCGCAGTGGTTGATGGGCCCCTTGGCCTGCGGTGAGGTACCGGTGAAGTCGATGATCAGCCGGTCGGGCAGCCGGGTCAGGGTGATGCGCTGGCGGTGCAGCCGCGGCGGGTCGACGCCGTCGTGCTCGGCGTAGTCCTCCCAGACGTGGGTGCCCTCGGGGATCTTGGCGAGGATCTCGCGGCGGTACGTCTCGGTGGTGGCGGTGAGGATCGCGTCGAAGCACCCTTCGACGGCGGCCCTGCCGTAGCGGCCGAACAGCTCGGCCAGGCGGCGGGCGCCCATGAGGCAGGCCGCGCATTCGGCGTCGAGGTCGGCGGCGAGCGAGTCGGGCATGCGGGAGTTGCGGGTCATGATGCGCAGCGCCGCCCGGTTGGGCACGCCCTGGTCCCACAGCTTGATCGGCGGCACCATGAGGCCCTCCTCGAACACCGAGCGGGCGCCGGAGGGCATGGACCCCGGGCAGCCGCCGCCGATGTCGTCGTGATGCCCGAACGCCTGCACGAACGCGACCACCTGCGGACCGGCGCCCTGCCCGTCATCGTGGAAGACGGGGACGGTCACGCAGAGGTCGGGCAGGTGCCCGATGCCGCCCTCCGACTCGTAGACGTCGTTGTGGAAGTAGACGTCGCCGGGGCGCATGGTGTCGAGGGGGAAGTCACGCGCCACCGGGTGGACCAGCGCCGAGTAGGAGCGCCCGGTGAGCTTGCGCAGCGCGCGGTCGTGGATGCCGGCGCGGAAGTCGTGGGCGTCGCGGATCATCGGCGACCGGGACGTGCGCGCGATCGCGGTCTCGACCTCCTTCTCCACCGAGGCGAGGGTGCCTTCGACGATCTCGACCAGGACCGGGTCCGGCGCGTTCGCCGCCATGGCGGTCACGCCCCTTTCCGCGCGCGCAGGAGCAGGTTGCCGTACCGGTCGACCGTCGCGGTGAACCCCGGGTGCACGGGGACGGTGGAGCCGAACTCCTCGATGACGGCCGGCCCTTCGACCACGTCGCGGGGCGCGAGCAGGCCGCGGTCGAAGATCGGGGTGTCGCCGTCGGGCGGCGCGTCGAAGCGGACCCGGCGGGCGCCGGTGCGGGCCCGCTCCACACCGCCGGGCCGGTCCGGCAGGTCGGGGACGCAGGGCCGGCGCAGCGGCCCGACACCCGCGACGCGCAGGTTCACCCACTCGATGCCCTGGCCGGGCGAGTCGCGCAGGTCGTAGCCGTAGAGGCCGCGGTGTGCGTCGTGGAAGGCCGCCGCTGCGGCGTCGAGGCGGGCCCCGTCGATGGGGCCGTCCGCGACGGGCACCCCGACCTCGTACGCCTGCCCGGCGTAGCGCAGGTCAGCGGTGCGGCCGTAGCGGTGCTCGGACCGGGCGAAGCCCTCGGTGTCGAGCGCCGCCGCCGCGCGGGCGGTGAGGGCGTCGTAGGCGGCGGCGACCTCGGCGGGGTCGAGGTCGGCGTGGCGGCGCACGGCGGTCTGCACGTAGTCGTTGCGGACGTCGACGGTGAGGAGGCCGAACGCCGACACGTTCGCGGGCTCCCGCGGCACGACCGCGCCCGCGAGGCCGAGGATGTCGATGAGGCGGCAGGCGAGCAGCGCGCCGGACCCGCCGAACGCCGCGACGTGGAAGTCGCGGACGTCCAGGCCCCGCTGCACGGTGATGCGGCGCAGCGCGTTCGCCTGATTCCACGCCGAGATCTCCAGCATGCCCGTCGCGGCGTCCTCGGTGCCGAGCCCCAGCCCGGCGGCGAGGGCGCTGATGCCCGCGCGCGCCGCCTCGGGGTCCAGCGGGATCTCGCCGCCCAGCAGATGGCGGGGGATGCGGCCGAGGACCAGGTGGGCGTCTGTGACGGTGGGTTCGGTGCCGCCCTTGCCGTAGCAGAGAGGGCCGGGGTCGGCACCGGCCGACCTCGGGCCGACCTTGAGGGTGCCCTCGGGCGAGACCCTGCCGATGGAGCCGCCGCCCGCGCCGACGGTCACGATGTCGATCATCGGGATCTTGGACGGGAAGGGGCCGACCCCGCCCTCCGTCGTCAGCCCCGGCTCGCCCCCGATGACGACGCAGACGTCGGTGGAGGTGCCGCCGCCGTCGAGCGTGAGGATCCGGTCGAACCCGGCCCGGCCCGCCAACAGCGCGGCGCCGAGGGCCCCCGCAGCGGGCCCGGACAGCACGGTGCTGATGGGCTGGTGCACGACCTCCTCGGCCGACAGCACCCCGCCGTTGGACTTCATGATCGAGAACGGCAGCCGCCGGGCAGGGTCCGGGTACTCGGTGTCGAGCCGCCGCCGGACGCCGGAGACATAGCGGGCCACCCGCGGCTTCACGGCGGCGTCGACCAGCGTGGTGGTCGAGCGCTCGTACTCCCGGTACTCGCGCAGCACGTCGGAGCTGATGGACACGACCGCGTCGGGGTGCTCGGCGCGCAGCACGTCGCGCACGCGGCGCTCGTGGTCCGGGTCGGCGTAGGCGTGCAGCAGGCACACCCCGATGGTGTCGACCCCGCGGCCGCGGAACCAGCGGGCGGCCGCGGCGGCGCCGGCCTCGTCCAGCGGGCGGACCTCGGCGCCGGTGTGGTCGAGCCGCCCGTCGACGGTGCGGACGAGGTCGGCCGGCACGATGCGGTCGGGCTTCACCCAGAAGTAGGAGTTGCCGTAGCCGTCGGGCACGGCCTGGCGGGCGATCTCCAGGATGAACTCGTAGCCCTCGGTGGTGATGAACCCGAGCCGCCCGACGTCGCCTTCGAGCAGCTGGTTGGTCGCGATGGTGGTGCCGTGCACGACGGCGGAGAGGCGGGCCGCCGGACCGGTGCGGCCGAGTTCGGCCAGGACCTTGCGCAGCCCGGCCATGAAGCCGTCGGCGGGGTCGGCGGGCGTGGTCGGGGTCTTGGTGCCGACCAGCCGCCCGGTCTCCTCGTCGAGCGCCACGACGTCGGTGAACGTCCCCCCGGTGTCGATGCCCACCCGGACCCGTCGGACCCCGTCCGTCACACCCGCCCCCTCGCCGTTCGCCGCATCCCCCGATTCAACTGCCCCCGCCACCGCAGCGTGTTGGGCAACACCTGCCAAGAACGCCCGCCAAGATTGGGAGACCCACCCCAAGGGGTCTCCCACCCGAGAAACCCACACCCAAGGGGGTTGGCTGCCGTCGCGGCTGCGAAGCACCCGGCGGTGCGAAACACCACGGTCCAGTTCGGAAACCAGACCCCAGGCCCAGGTCCGCCACCGTGCCGGTCCGGTCGGCCGCCTGCGGCCCCGCGATCGCGCCGTGCGGGGACCGCCGGGTGCGCACCCCTGTGCTCAGGCGGGGCTACTGCTCCCGGCCGGTGCGCAGGTAGGCGAGTACGGCCAGGACCCTGCGGTTGGTGTCGTCGGCGGGCGGCAGGTCGAGCTTCGCGAGGATGCTGCCGACGTGCTTGCCCACCGCCGCCTCGGAGACGTACAGCAGCTTGGCGATGGCGGCGTTGGAATGGCCCTCGGCGATGCGCGCCAGGACCTCGCGCTCGCGCTCGGACAGCCGCAGCAGCGGGTCGCGGCGCCGCCGCAGGAGCTGGCGGACGACCTGCGGGTCGACCACCGTCCCCCCGTCGAGCACATGGCGGACGTTGGCGACGAACTCCTCGACGTCGACCACCCGGTCCTTGAGGAGGTAGCCGACCCGCTTGCCGTCGCTGGAGTCGAGCAGGTCCGAGGCGTAGCTCTGCTCCACGTACTGGCTGAGCGCGATGACGGCGAGACCGGGGTGGGCGCGCCGCAGCTCCACAGCGGCGCGCAGCCCCTCGTCGGTGAATCCGGGCGGCATCCGGATGTCGGTCACCACGAGGTCGGGCGCGAGCTCGGCGACCGCGCCCTTCAGCGCCTCGGCGTCGCCGACCGCGCCCACCACCTCGAAGCCGAACCGGCCCAGCAGCCCCGCCAGCCCTTCGCGCAGCAGCACGCCGTCCTCGGCGAGGACTACGCGGACGGGGGCGGGTTCTGGGGGCACGGAAGCTCCACTCGCAGCAGCGTGGGCCCGCCGGGCGGGCTGGACATGACCATTGTGCCGTCCATGACCGAGACCCGGTCCGAGAGCCCGGTCAGCCCGGTCCCGCCGTCGGGGTCGGCGCCGCCGGACCCGTCATCGCGGACCTCGACCACCAGCACGTCGGCGACGAGGTGCGCGGCGACCTCGGCCGCCGCGGCACCGCTGTGCTTGGCGACGTTGGTGAGCGCCTCCGACACCACGAAGTACGCGGTGCCCTCGATGTGCCCGGGCAGCCGGCGGGGGATGTGCGTGCGGACCTCCACCGGGATCGCGGCCCGGTCGGCGAGCTGCCCCAGCGCGGCGGGCAGCCCGCGGTCGGTGAGGATCTGCGGGTGGATGCCGCGGATCAGCTCGCGCAACTCGGCCATGAGCTGCTTGGCCTGGTCGTGCGCGTCGGCGACGCTGTCCGCCGCCGGCGACCCCGCCGGGATGTCCAACCGGGCCAGCCCCAGTTGCAGGGTGAGGGTGACGAGCCGCTGCTGGGCGCCGTCGTGCAGGTCGCGTTCGATCCGGCGGCGCTCCGCCTCGAAGGCGTCGACCAGCCGGGCCCGGGAGCGGGACACCGCACCGAGTTCGGCGCTCAGCTCCCCGCGCCCGCGCCCTTGCAGCAGTGCCCGCGCGAGCGCGCCGTGCGCCCCGGCGAGCAGCGCCACGGGGTAGGGCAGCAGGACGAGCAGCGCCGCGCCGAGCACACCGATCGTCACCGCCTGCCCCATGGTGTCGATGGTGCTCCAGATGAAGTCCACCTGGCCGGGGCCCTCCTGCCACACGATGACGGGGATCAGCATCAGTGTCACCGCGGCGAAGCCGAGCACCAGCAGGCCGACGAACAGCACGGGGGCCACGGTCGCCAGCAGGACCGCGTACGCCAGCTCGCGCCACGTCGCGGACTCGGTGTAGCGGGTGCGCACCCACGCCCACAGGCCGGGCCCCGGGGTGCGGTGGCCGGACGCCATCGGCCGGAAGTCCACCAGCCGCAGCCGGAGGCGTTCCAGTGCGGCCAGCGGCAGCGCCACGAGGGGGCCGAGCGCGCCCACCAGGACCGTTCCCAGCACGATGAGGAACATCAGCAGGCCCAGTTGGGGCGGATTGGGCTCGGCGCCGGCGTCGATGACGTAGGTCAGCGCGATCAGCCACGGCATGGAGATCAGCGCCAGCACGCCCGCGGTGACCGCGCTCACCGGCGGGCTCGTCAGCACGAACCCCAGTGAGCGCCACGGCCACCGGGACAGCAGGAAGCGGCGCCGGGTGAGGGCGCCGAACGGGGTTTGCGGCTGCGGTGTGGACACGTGCCCAACGTTAAGCGGCCGGGGCCGTCGGCCCCAGCCGCTTGGACGTACACCGGGGGTAGGCCCAGCCCTACCCCGCCCTCAGGGCTGGCGGGGCGACCCCAGGTTCTTGACCTTGCCGACGATGCTCTCGAAGTCGGTGCTGAACGGGTGGTCGTGCACCATGTAGGTCCAGGTGATGGACGGGCGCTTGACCCCCGCCGCCGCGATGTCGATCGTGCCGTCGACCACCTTCGCCTCGGCGAAGCTCTCGGCCGCGCGGGCGCGGGCGCCGTCGAGGAAGCCCTTGAACTCGGGCACCGCGTCGCGGTGGAACTCGTCGAGCGGGTCGCGGCGGCCGAGGAAGCGCAGGTGGATGCCCTCGCGGAGGTCGGACAGGAACGCGTTGTGGTCGGTCCAACCGCGGTCGAGGTGGTACAGGGTGATGAGGCGCGCCGCCCGTTTGACCTCCTCCTCGCCGACCTCCTCGACGAGTTCGGCGTGGCGTTCGGCGCGGTCGACCGCGATCTGGCGGTCGCCGAGGTCGTCGCTGAGCACGGCCTTGCGGTGCTCCAGCACCACGCCCCGCTGCACGTCGATGAGCTGGTTGTAGCGCCAGGTGTTGCGGTGCACCTCCAGCAGCTGGCCCTCGGCGACGCGCTGGGCATGGTCGACGGTCCGCAGCCAGGACGGGTCGGTGATCTCGCCTTCGGCGGTGACGTCGAACCCGCGGGTCTCGGGGGCGTTGTTGACGACGAGGTCGTCCTCGACGCTGACGATGAAGACGGAGCTGCCGGGGTCGCCCTGGCGCCCCGCCCGGCCGCGCAGCTGGCCGTCGAGGCGGCTGCTGGGGTAGCGCCCGAAGCCCATGACGTAGAGCCCGCCGGCCTCGACCACGCGCTCGCGGTCGGCCATGTCGCTGCCGCCGAGGCGGATGTCGGTGCCGCGCCCCGCCATCTGGGTGGACACCGTGATGGCGCCGTACTGGCCGGCCTCGGCGACGATGGCGGCCTCGTCGGCGTCGTTCTTGGCGTTCAGGACGACGCACTCGAGGCCGGCGGCCGAGAGCCGCTCGGCGACCTTCTCGGACTCGGCGACGTCCTGGGTGCCGATGAGGACGGGCCGGCCCTCCTTGTGGACCTCGGCGACCTCCTCGACCAGGGCGTCCTCCTTCTCCTCGCGGGTGGCGTAGAGGCGGTTGGGTTCGTCGGCCCGGATGTTGGGCTTGTTCGGCTCGATGACCGCCACTTCGAGTTCGTAGAACTCGCGGAGCTGGTCGGCGACCGCCATGGCGGTGCCGGTCATGCCGCAGCGGGTGGGGTAGCGCAGCACGAGCGCCTGCACGGTGATGGAGTCGAGGATCTCGCCGGTCTCGGAGACCGCGACCTTCTCCTTCGCCTCGACCGCGGCCTGGAGGCCGTCGGGCCAGCGCTGGAGGAGCTCGATGCGGCCGCGCGACTCGTTGATGAGCTTGACCTTGCCGTCGCGCACGACGTAGTGGACGTCGCGGCGCAGCAGGGCGTGCGCGTGCAGGGCCAGGTTGACCCTGGGCAGCATCGACAGGTCGTCCTCGGAGTACAGGTCGACGCCGTCGAGCGCCTTCTCCACGACGTCGATGCCGGTGTCGGTGAGCTGGACGTTGCGGCCGTCGTCGTCGATCTCGAAGTCGGTCCTGGGCCGCAGGGTGCGCACTAGCTCCGCCATCTCCAGGTCGGCGTCGCCGCTTTCGGCGGCACCGGCGAGCACCAGCGGCACGCGGGCCTCGTCGACCAGGACGGAGTCGGCTTCGTCGATGAGGGCGATCTTGGGGGTCGGCACCACGAGGTCGGCGTCGTCGGTCGCCAGCCGGTCGCGCAGGACGTCGAAGCCGAGCTCGCTGACCGAGGCGTAGGTGATGTCGGCGGTGTAGGCGACGCGGCGCCGCTCCGAGGTGTCCTCCTGGCCGATCCAGGACACGGCGACGCCCAGCAGGTCGTACAGCGGCCGCATCCACTCGGCGTCGCGCCGGGCGAGGTAGTCGTTGACGCTCAGCACGTGCACCTGCTGGCCGCGCAGCGCGAACCCGGCGGCGGCGAGCGCCCCGGCGAGGGTCTTGCCCTCGCCGGTGTTCATCTCGGCGACGTGCCCGTCGAGCAGGGCCATGAGCCCGACGAGCTGGACGTCGAACGGCCGCTCGCCGAGAGCGCGCCGGGCCGCCTCGCGCCCGACGGCGCACAGCGTGACCAGATCGCCGCGGTCGTAGGGCAGGTCGGCGTTGCCGAGGTCGGAGGCGCGGGCGGTGAGCTCGGCGTCGCCCAGCTCGCGCAACTCATCCTCCTGCGCCTCGATGGAGTCGAGCAGCCGCTGGTAGGGGCGCACATCGACCGAGCCGGGCTTGCCGAGAACCCGGCGGACACTTTCAGCCATTCGTCCGAACACCATTGCAGGGTAACTCCGCTGACCCACCGAAGGTTCCGCCGCGTGCCGACGCCGCGCCGGCCGCCCCCGGGACCCTCCCCCTGGACTCCCTTCCCACCTGGGCGGGTATGGCCAGCCCCACCGCACGTCTCGGTCCAGTGTCAATGTGCCGGCCGGGTGCGGACTGGTCGGATCGGAGGTATGCACAACGAACCGTTCTCCGCCGCCGACGAGGCGGTCCTCCTCTGGCGGCTGACCCGCTCCTACGGATCCGGGGACAGCAGGGTCACCGCGCTGGACGAGGTCACCGCCGGCTTCCCCGTCGGCTCCTTCACCGCCGTGATGGGCCCCTCCGGGTCCGGGAAGTCGACCCTGCTGCAATGCGCTGCCGGCCTGGACCGCCCCACGTCGGGCCGGGTCGTCGTCGCCGGCACCGAGTTGGGCGGGATGTCGGAGAAGCGGCTGACACTTCTGCGCAGGGACCGCATCGGGTTCGTGTTCCAGGCGTTCAACCTGGTCTCGGCGCTGAGCGCGGAGCAGAACGTCGGCCTGCCCCTGCGCCTGGCCGGGGCGCGGCCCAAACGAGCCGAGATCCGGTCGGTCCTCGCCGAGGTCGGGCTCGCCGGGCGCGAGCGGCACCGCCCCGGGGCGCTGTCAGGCGGCCAGCAGCAGCGGGTCGCGATCGCACGGGCGCTCGCCACCCGGCCCGAGGTGCTCTTCGCCGACGAACCCACCGGAGCGCTGGACAGCGAGTCCTCACGCCTGGTCCTGGGCCTGCTGCGCGGCTTCGCCGGGGCCGCGGACACCCCGCGGGGCGGCCCGGACCCGCGCCCGCGCACGGTCATCATGGTCACCCACGACCCGTTCGCGGCGTCCTATGCCGACCGCGTGCTGTTCCTTGCGGACGGCCGGGTCGTCGACACCCTGGAACGGCCCAGTACCGAAGCCGTCGCGGCCCGCCTGGCGGCGCTGGAGAGCACCCCCGCGAGCGAGCGCCACGACAGCGCGGGTACCCCCCGATGATCTGGGCGACGCTGAGCTCCGCCCGTGAGCGCTGGGCGTCCTTCGCCGGCACGTTCGTCGTCCTGTGCCTGAGTGTGTCGCTGATCTCCGCGGTGGCGCTGACCATAGCCGCCGGGTCGCGCGCCGACGTCGGCGAACCGCGCCGCTACGCCGACGCCCCCGTCGTGGTCGCCCCCGACCGCACCGCTGCGTTCGACGAGGAGCCGGTGAGCGGCCTGACCACCGGCACCATCCCCGAGGACCTCGTCGACCGGCTGCGCGAAGGAGGCACCGAGGCCGTCGCCGACCGCGAGGGCTATGCCCAGCTGGTCGTCGACGGAGATCCCGACGACGGCCCGGCACCCCTCGCCCGTCCGTGGTCGGCGGCCCGGTTGAGCCCTTACGAACTGGTCGACGGGGACGCCCCCGGCAGGGACGCCGACAGCCGCCGCGACATCGTGGTCGCGGCCGGCACCGGGCTGTCCCCCGGTGCCGATGTGCGCGTACTGACGGCGAGGGGAAGCGAGCCGTTCACGGTCACAGGCACCTATCGTGCGGCGCGCACGGCGTCCGCGCCGAGGGAGACGCCGGTGTTCGTCTCCGACTCCGCGGCCGAACGCCTCGCGCCCGGCGTGCACGCGATCGGCGTGTACCCCGGGCCGGGCGTCGACGCCGGTGCTGTCGCCGAGGTCGTGCGCGGCGCCGAGGGCGGCGCCGCATTGGAGGTCCTGACAGGCGACGAGCGCAAGCGCGCTGAACCCAATCCCGACGCCGACCTGCTCGGCGGCATGATGTCCATGCTCGGCATGATGGCCCTCATCACGACGTTCGTTGCGGTGTTCGTCATCGCCTCGACCTTCGCCTTCTCCGCCGCGCAGCGCCGCCGCGAGTTCGCGCTGCTGCGCGCACTCGGCGCGACCCCCCGCCAGGTCAGCGCGGTGCTGTTCACTGAGGCGCTGGCCGTCGCGGTCACGGCGAGCGGTGCAGGGGCGGTACTCGGAAAACCGGTGGCGGACCAGGTCGTGCGGCTGATGCGGTCGGTCGGCATCGCGCCGGACGGGTTCTCGGTCGACTACCACCCGGTCGCGCTCGCCGTCGCGTTCTGCGCGGGATTCGCCGTGGCGCTGCTCGGGGTGTGGGCCGCCGCCCGACGCACACGCCGTATCCGCCCATTGGAGGCGCTGCGCGAGGCCGCGGTGGACCCGAAGGCCATGACGCTGGGCCGGTGGTTCTTCGGTCTGGCGTTCGCCGCGGGCAGCGTCGGGATCGCCTACATCGCGGTCACCATCCCCGGCGACGGCGCCATACCCATGACGATGCTGCTCAGCATGTCGGTGATCGTCGCCGTGGCGCTGCTCGGCCCGGTGGTGGTCCCACCCGTGGGACGGCTGCTCACTGCTCCTATGGGGCGGCTCCCCGGTGCGGAGGCCATGCTGATCCGGGAGAACATGGTCGCCGGCGTGCGGCGTACCGCGTCCCTGGCGGCGCCCGTCGTGGTGACCGTGGGCTTGTGCGGATCGATGCTGGGCCTGGTCGGTTCGGCCACGGCCGCCGAGGCCAAGGCAGAGGGCGAGCAGACGCCGGCCGACCTCACGGTCGTCTCGGCGGCGGCACCCGGCCTGCCGGCCGCCGCCGCCGGGCGGCTGCGCGAGGTCGACGGTGTACGGGCGACCCCGATGTACTCGGTCGACGTCCTGGCGGGTACCGGCGGCCAAGGCAAGCTCGTCGACGCGACCGTAGTAGGCGACGACGCGCTGCCCCATGCGGTGGATCCGCCGATGCTCGCGGGGTCGCTGGCGGACCTCGGCTCCGACATGGTCGCGGTTGGTGAACTGGACCGGACGGGGTCCGGCCGGGACGTCGGCGACCCCTATCCTGTGCGGTTGCCCGACGGCACGACCATCACCCCCGAGATCGGCGCGGTCGTCGCCGAGGGGATCACCCCCGGCCGGACCTACCTGCCGCGTTCTCTTGTCAGCGGCCACACGGACAACGCCCTGGTCAGCCAGATCAACGTCGAGATCACCGACGGCTCCGCACCGGCCGAGGCCGAACGACGCATCGCCGCGGCACTGGACGGTTTCGGGGCGAGCGTCCGGCAGACGAGCAAACCGGCCCAGACCGCCCAGCAGCAGGAGAACGACCGGATGACGCTGATGTTCGGCTCGATGCTGCTCGGCCTGGCCGTGCTGTGCTCCTGCCTCGCTATCGCCAACACGCTGCTCATGTCGACTTCGGAGCGCCGGCGCGACTTCGCGACCCTGCAACTGGCGGGTGCGCACCGCGGCCAGGTCCTGCGCATGGTCGCGCTGGAGGCCGTGTGCGTGGTGGCGCTGGGCGCCCTACTCGGGCTGGCCGCGACCGGCGGCGTGCTGCTGGCACTGCGCAGCGCACTGAGCCGGTTCACCGCGGATCCGCCGATCGTGCTGCCGTGGGAGCCGATGGCGGGGATCATCGCGGTGTGCCTGCTCCTCGCGCTGGTGGCATCCCTCGTCCCGGCCCGGCTGGTGATGCGCACGCGCCCGGTGGAATTGGCGGGTGTCCGGGAGTAGCGGGCAGGGGCCGCGGTCAGGCCGACGTGACCTCCGCCGGCCGGTGCCGGGAGCCACGCTCCTTCCGGCCCCCTTCGAACGACATGGCGTGGCGCACCAGGGCCATGAGGGTGAGCAGGACCGACTCGCGGTCGCGCGCGTCGCAGTAGACGATGGGGACGTCGGCCGCCAGGTCGAGGGCTTCGCGCAGGTCGTCGATGCTGTACCGGTACCCGTCCTCGAAGGCGTTGACCGCGATCAGGAACGGCATCCGGTACTGGTTCTCGAAGTAATCGATTGCCTGGAAGCAGTCCTCAAGACGGCGGGGGTCGACCAGGACCACCGCCCCGAGCCCGCCGCTGACCAGGTCGTCCCACATGAACCAGAAGCGCTGCTGCCCGGGCGTGCCGAACAGGTACAGGGTCAGCTCGTCGTCGAGTTGGATGCGGCCGAAGTCCATGGCGACCGTGGTGCTCGTCTTGTCGGGCGTCATGGAGAGGTCGTCGACCTCGGCGCCCTGCCGGGTGACCGCCGCCTCGGTGCGCACAGGCGGGATCTCGGAGATGGCACCCACGAACGTCGTCTTGCCGACGCCGAAGCCCCCGGCGACAATGATCTTGGTCGTGAGTTTCGGGGAGTCGTTCACAGTTGTCCTCGCGGCACGCGCTCCGGACTCACCGTCTCATCCGGCCGGCGCAGTGCGCGCCGAATGGCGGGTCCGGCGCGACATCACTATTCGGGGTCCGGCCGGTACGCCGGGTTCAACCGGCTCCGGTGCGAAGGTAACACCGTTACGGCCGAATCCGGAGCAAGTTGTGCGATTTCGCCGAATAGTGTGGCGCTGCACACATGATTCGACCGGTTCAGCGCCGATCGGCGCCGCGAACTTCCGCTTGGTGGGCGCCGCGACGCCCCGCCAGTACGCCGATCAGCACCCCGGCGAACGCCACCGCGGCGCCGAACACCGCGCCGCGGACGAAGTCCTGCCGCGACTCCGGGGTCGCCGCGGTCCGCCGCCCCCGGTACAATGCCGCCTCCTGCGGTGCCTCGGCAGCGGGCGCCTCGGCCGGGGCCCCGGCAGTGGGGGCCCCGGCGCCGGGCGCCTCGACGGCGCCGCCGCCGGACAGTTCGGCGCCCAACCGGGCGAAGAACTCCCCCGCCATCTTCTTCGCCACCCCGGCGAGGACCCGCTGCCCGACACCGCCCACCATGCCGCCGACCACCGCGTCGGCGTCGTAGCTCAGCTCGGTGCGTCCGTCGTCGGCCTCGGCCAGCACCACCGCCACCTCGGCCCGCACGGTCCCCGGCGCGCCGGCGCCCGACGCGCGCAGCACCAGCGACCGCGGCCGGTCGAGGTCGGTCAGCCGCACCTCGCCCTGGAACGTGCCCTTCACCGATGCGACCCCGGCGGTGACCGTGCCCTGGTAGTGGTCGGGCCCGGTGGCGCGCAGGCTCTCGCAGCCGGGGATGCTGCGCGCCAGCACGGCGGGGTCGAGCATGACCGCCCAGACCTGTTCGGGCGGCGCGTCCAGCGCGGCGGTCCCTGCGACCTTCATCGGCGCTCCTGTCCTGGTTGCTGCTGCGCAGGGACGCGCGGGGCGCGCCTGCGCAGCGGGGCGATCTCGCCGGCCGCGAATCGGCGGCGCAGGTCGAACAGATCGGATGGGGAGATCGGCATGGCGGTGATGGGAAACCCCTCGGCGTCCTCGACGGCCGCCGCGAGCACCGCCGACCCCGGGATCACCCCGGCCTCGCCCGCCCCTTTGACACCGAGGGGGTTCAGCGGGCTGGGGGTCTCCAGGTGGTCGATGGCGACCGCGGGGACCTCGCTGGAGTAGGGGATGAGGAAGTCCATGAACGAGGCGTTGAGCAGCTGCCCGGAGCCGTCGTAGGCCATCCGCTCGTACAGCGCCCCCGCCACGCCCTGGGCGACGCCGCCGTGGACCTGCCCCTCGACGATCATCGGGTTCACCAGGCGGCCGCAGTCGTGCACCACGCAGTAGCGCAGGATGCGGATCTCGGCGGTCTCAGGGTCGGTCTCGACCACCGCCGCGTGCATGCCCGCGGCGAAGGTGCAGCGCAGCGGCGAGTGGTACTCCGCGGATTCGAGCCCGGGGCTGTCGTCGGGGTCGACGGGGGCGCGGTCGTAGTCGGCCGGGCCGGCGAACTGGGTGGCGGCGCGCGAGGCGTCGTCGAACGCGTAGCGCAGCGGGTTGGAGAGGACGGCGACCGTCCCGATGTCCATACCGGTCGCCGGTGCGCCCTTGACGCGCACCCGGCCGTGCACGATCTCCAGGTCGGCGGGGTCGGCTTCGAGCGCCTCGCCCGCGATGCGCAGCGCCTTCTCCCGCACGCTCCGCGCGGCGAGCGCGACGGCGCTGCCGCTCGTGACCGCGCCCCGCGAGGCGAAGGTCCCCACCGAGTAGCCCATGCGCCGGGTGTCGCCGGTGGTCACGACGATGTCGGACATCGCGATGCCCAGTTCGTCGGCGACGATCTGGGCGAGCACGGTCTCGTGGCCCTGCCCCTGGGAGGTCAGCCCGGTGGCGACCCGCACGGTGCCGTCGGTCTCGACCTGCACGTGCCCGCCCTCGTAGGGGCCGGGGCCGGTGCCCTCGACGTAGCAGGCGAGGCCGATGCCGACCCGGCGCCCCTCGGCGAGCGCCCGCTCGCGGTAGGCGGCGAAGCCGTCCCAGTCGACCAGTTTCTTGATGGCGGCGAGCGCGGCGGGGTAGTCGCCGGAGTCGTAGATCAGCGGGCGGCCGTCCTGGAACAGCAGGCCCTGGTCGTAGGGCATCTCATCGGGTCGGATGAAGTTCGCGGCGCGCACGTCGGCGCGGTCGAGTCCGAGGTGGTCGGCGATGGCGTCCATGGTGCGCTCCATCGCGAACACGCCCTGCGGCCGCCCCGCGCCCCGGTAGGGGGTGACGATGACGGTCGAGGTGTAGAGGCTGGTGAACACCACCCGGTAGGCGCCCGGCTTGTAGGGGCCCAGCAGCTGGGTGGAGGTGACGATGGGCACGATGACGCCGTAGGGCAGGTAGGCGCCGTTGTCGTGCAGGATCGCGACGTCCAGGCCCAGCAGCCGCCCGCTGTCGTCGAAGCCGACCCTGATCCGCTGCCGCTGCGCCCGCTCGTGCGCCGCGGACACGAAGTGCTCGCGTCGGTCCTCGGTCCAGGTGATCTCGCGCCCGAGCAGCCGGGCCGCCCACGGCACCATCAGCTCCTCGGGCCACGGGTGCACGATCTTCACGCCGAACCCGCCGCCGACGTCGGGCACCACCACCTCGACCTGGCCGAGCCCCAGGCCCAGTTTCGCGGCGACGGCGGCGCGCACCCCCGTGGCGGTCTGGGTCGAGCTGTACACCCGCAGCCGGGCGTCGGCGGGGTCCCACCGGGCGCGGACACCGCGGCCCTCGATGGGGGTGCAGGCGGAGCGCTCGATGTCGAGTTCGAGGTCGAGGACGTTGGGTGCCGCGTCGATCGCGGCGGGGGCGTCGCCGACCTCCTGCACGTGGTGCGCCGCGACGTTGTCCGCCATGCCGGGGTGCAGGACGACGTCGGCGCGGGCCGCCGCCTCGATGCCGACGACGGGGTCGAGGACCTCGTAGTCGACGCGGATCCGCTCGGCGACGTCCTCGGCGGTGTAGCGGTCGGTCGCCACCACCATGGCGACCGCGGCGCCCACGTGGTGGACGTACTCCTTCGCCAGCGCGTAGGGGGTGCGCCCGTCGATGATGCCGGGGTGCGGGATGAGCATCGGCAGCGGCTCGGCCATGGGCCCGCTGAGGTCGTCGTGGGTGTAGACGGCGACGAGCCCGTCGACGTCGAGGGCGTCCTCGGCGTCGATGCCGACGACGCGGGCGTGCGCGTGCGGGCTGCGCACGAACGCGGCGGCGAGGGCGCCGGGGCCGAGGTCGTCGAGGAACGCGCCGCGGCCCCGGAGGAGCCGCTCGTCCTCCGTACGGGCGACCGGCGCGCCGAACATCCGGGTGCTCATGGCCGCTCCTCGGCGGGGACGGCCGGCTCCGGTACTGCCGCGGGCCCGGCGCGGCGGAGTTCGGCGGCGCGCAGCACGGCCGCCACGATGTTGGTGTAGCCGGTGCACCGGCACAGGTTGCCCGCGACGGCCTCGCGCGCCTCGGCCTCGGTGGGGTCGGGGTGCTCCTCCAGGTAGGCGGCGATGAGGGTGAGGAAGCCGGGTGTGCAGAACCCGCACTGGAGGCCGTGGCACTCGCGGAACGCCTGCTGCACGGGGTGCAGCGGGCCGCCGGGGTCGGCCAGCCCTTCGACGGTGGTGAGTTCGTGGCCTTCGGCGCCGACGGCGAGCATCAGGCAGGAGCGGGCCGGCCGGCCGTCGACCAGCACCGTGCACGCCCCGCACACCCCGTGCTCGCAGCCGACGTGGGTGCCGGTGAGGCCGAGGTCGTGGCGGAGGCAGTCGGACAGCAGCCGCCGGGCGGGCACGGTGGCGGCGTGCGGGACGCCGTTGACGCTGAGGCGGATGTCGTGCATGCGTTCGCCCATGTCATGCCCTTCCCGCGCCGGCGGCCGCCCGTTCGGTGGCGCGGGACACGGCGTGCGCGCCGGCCTCGCGCAGCGCGCGGACGGTGAGGACGCGTGCGAGGTGGGTCCGGTATTCGGCGGTGGCGTGGATGTCGGCGGCGGCGTCCGGTCCCGTGCGGGCCGCCGCCAGGTCCCCCGCTGCGGCGTACCGGTCGGAGTCGCCGGGCGCGACGGGGCCGTGCGCCGGGACGAGCCCCGCCACCGCCTCGGTGAGGTCGAGGACCGCGGGCGTGGGCCCCATGGACAGGTAGGCCGCCTTCGCGCCGGTGATGCGCAGGTCGGGGTCGAGGGCGACGAGCGCGGCCACCCCGCAGACCGCGTAGTCGCCGTGGCGGCGGGCGACCTCGGCGAACGCCGAACCGGTGGCGGGCCCCTGGGCGGGGAAGAACGCGGCGGTGATGAGCTCGCCCCGTTCGAGGCTGGTCTCCAGGTACCCGGTGAACAGGTCGGCCGCCGCTATCGTGCGGGTGCCCGCCGCGTTGGCGACGCGCACCTCGCCGCCGAGGAGCGCCAGCGCGGCCGCCATCTCGGCCGAGGGGTCGGCGTGTGCGATGCTGCCGACGGTCGTCCCCCGGTTGCGGATGACGGGGTGCGCGACCAGCCGCAGCCCCTGCCGCAGCAGCGGCACGGCCTCGGCCGCGGCGGGGTCGGCCGCGAGGTCGGTGTGCCGGACGAGGGCGCCGACGGTGACGCCGCCGGTGCCGGTGCCGACCCGGTCGAGACCGGGCACCCTGGTGATGTCGACGACGTGCCGCGGCGCCGCAAGGCGCATGTTGAGCAGGGGGATCAGGCTCTGCCCTCCGGCGAGGACGCTGCCGTGCGGTGCGGTCTCGGCGAGGACGCGCACGGCCTCGGCCAGGGTCTCCGGCGCGTGGTAGTCGAACGCCGGTGGTTTCATGCGGTCCCCTCCCGCCGCTCCCCGTCGTCGGGGTCGGCCCCCTGTTCGTCGGCCTCGCCGCCCGGGTAGCCGGCGGCGGTGTCGTCGCCGGTGCCGACCAGGAGTCCCGCGCCTTCGTCGCCGCCCGGCCGAGGGCCCAGCGGGCGGGGGCGCATGTCGGCCGGTGCCAGCCAGTGCAGGGTGTGGTAGCCGACCAGGGTGATGATGGTGCCCAGCGCGATGCCCTCGATCACGAAGGTCTCGGTGAAGGCCAGTTTCACCCCGCCGATTCCCGCGACCAGCCCCGCTGCGAGCGGGACCAGGACCACGGGGTTGGCGAAGTCGACCCGGTTCTCGACCCAGATCTTCGCCCCCAGCAGGCCGATCATGCCGTAGAGGACCACGGTGAGGCCGCCCAACACGCCCTCGGGCGTGGCGGCCACCAGCGCGCCGAACTTCGGGCACAGGCCGAACAGGATCGCCACGAGCGCCGCGATGTAGTACGCGGCCGTGGAGTACACCCGTGTCGCCGCCATCACCCCGATGTTCTCGGCGTAGGTGGTGGTGGGCGACCCGCCGACGGACCCCGACGCGGCGGTCGCCAGGCCGTCGGCGATGATGGCGCGGCCCATGTAGGGGTCGAGGCGTTCGCCCGTCATCTCCTCCACCGCCTTGACGTGCCCCGCGTTCTCCGCGATCAGCGCGATGACGGCGGGCAGCGCCACGAGGATGGCGGACGTGTGGAACTCGGGCGCGTGGAAGGCGGGCAGCCCGATCCACGGCGCGTCGGCCACCGCGCTCAGGTCGACCCGCATCGCGCTGACGAACTGCCCCTCGTTCGCCTGGTCGGGCACCATGGTCGCGCCGAAGGCGAGGTCGAGCAGCCAGGACACGGCGAACCCGAACACCAGCCCCAGGAGGACCGTGATGCGGCCGAGGAACCCGCGCAGCAGCACCGTCGCGAGGACCACGAACGCCATGGTGAGGAGCCCGGTCCACTGGTCGAACGGCCAGTAGGCGGTGGCGACGACCGGCGCGAGGTTGAACCCGATCAGCATCACCACGGCGCCGGTGACGGCCGGCGGGAGGGTGGCGACGATGATCCGCGCGCCGACGAGGTGGATGAGCACGCCCGACGCCGCCAGGACCAGCCCGGCCACCAGGATCGCCCCGGTGACGGTGGCGCTGTCGCCCCCGGCCTCCCTGATGGCGAACACCGAGCCGACGAACGCGGCGCTCGTTCCGAGGTAGCTGGGGATCCGGCCCTGCACCACCAGCAGGAACAGGATGGTGGCCAGCCCCGACATCATGATGGCGAGGTTCGGGTCCAAGCCCATGACCACGGGGAACACAAAGGTCGCGCCGAACATGGCGACGACGTGCTGCGCCCCGAGCCCGGCGGTGCGGCCCCATGAGAGCCGCTCCTCGGGTTTGACCACCTGCCCCGGCGGCGGCGCGGTGCCGTCGCCGTAGAGTTTCCAGCCCAAGCCGAGTCTCATCCCGCTCCCTTCCGGCCCTACCTGGCGCAAGAGTCACCGGTGTCACCCGGCCCGGCCGCACTCGCACCGAGCCAACCACGTCGGAGTGACGCACGCCACTCCTTCGGTGCGGCCACCCTAGGGACGCCGGGGCCCCCGCCGCACGGGCGACACCTGCCAAACAGCGCGCCCGCGGACTAGCGGGCTAGGACAGGCCGCGCATGCGGATGACGCGCAGGGCCATCATCAGGTTGAGGCGCAGGTCGGGGTCTGCGGTGAACGGGCCGAGCATGCGCTCCAGCTTGCCGATGCGGTAGCGCAGGGTGTTGTAGTGGAAGTGCAGCAGCCGGGCGGTCTCGGCGACGTTGAGGTTGTTGTCGAGCAGGACTTCCAGGGTGTGGCGCAGGTCGGCGGTCTCGGTGTCGTCGCCCAGCGCCAGCGGGCCCAGGGTCTCGGCCATGAAGGAGCGCAGTTCGGCGCCGTCGGGGACCAGGCTGATGAGCCGGAACACCCCGAGGTCGTCGAACCCGGCGACCGCGCCCGTGCCGTGCATCTGGCGGCCGACCCGCGCCGCCTGGCGGGCCTGCTCGTACGCCGCGGGGATCGCCTCGGGGCTCGTGACGACCCGGCTGAACCCGGTCGCGAAGGAGCGGCGCCCGCCGCCGCCGTCGCCGGAGACCTGCGCCACCATGGCGCGCACCAGTCGCCCGGGCGCGCAGTCGCCGTCGCGCCCCGCTCCGGTCCCGCCGCGCCGGCGGCCCGGGTCGGCCGGCCCCTGCGGGCGCGCGGGCGCCCGGTCGAGTCCCATGATCACCACGACCTCCTGGCTGTACCCGGCGATGGCCGCCTTGGGGTCGCGCTCGCGCACCACCATCGTCCACGCGCCCATGAAGCGCTCGTGGGCGGGGCGCAGGTCGCCGGCCGCGTGCACCGGGCCGGGCGGTTCGGGGCCGAGCTCGGCGACGACCACGACGAGCGGGCGGTCGACGTCCCAGCCGAGCGAGGCGCAATGGGCGACGATGTGCCCGGTGTCGCCCGCGCGGCCGTCGAGCACGTCGCGCAGGAAGTCGCCCTGGTACTTGCCCTCGACCGCGGCGACGGCGAGGTCGCGGGTGATGACGAGCGCCGCGGTGGCGGCGGCGCGCTCCAGCAGGTGGAGGTCAGCGGGGTCCAAGCGGCGGGACCGGGTGATGAGCACGATCCGCCCGTGGTCCAGGCTGCCCGCCATGACGGGCACCTGCGCCACCCGCGGCTGGTCGTCGTCCAGCGCGTGCAGGCCGTGTTTGAAGCCCTCGACCAGGAACCGCCCGCTCACCGGGTCGAAGTACGCGGGGTCGGCCAGATCGGACTCGGGCACACCGGAACTCGCCAGGACCCTGCCGTCGGGCGTGGTGACCATGACCCCGCCGTCGAGCAGCGCCGGGAGCCGCTCGGTGATGGCGGCGAGCCCGCCGCCCGCGAGGATGGCGTCGACCAGGACGCGGTGGACCTCCTCGGCGCGGCCGAGGATGGCGGCCTGGCGGTTGAGGATGTCGGTGAGGAGGTGGTTGAGCACGTCGTCGAACGCGACGTGGTCGCCCAGCAGCAGGATGGGCAGCCCCCGCTCGTCGGCCGCGCGCAGCATCGCGTCGGGCAGCTCGGCGACGTAGCGGCCCAGCTTGATGGCGACGGCGGCGAGGTCGCGCTCGGCGAGGTCGCACACCAGCCGGGTGAGGTCCTGCGGGGTGCTGCGCAATGGGTAGCCGGTGGTGAGCAGCAGCTCGTGGGGTTTGACCCACGGGAGGATGTCGGGGACCTCCATGACGTTGAGCCGCTGGATGACCCGGTCGAGGCCCTGCTCACCCGCCAGGACCTTCGTGCCGTGGAGGACGGGGAGCCCGAGCGCGTCGGCGACGGAGAGGCCGCGAGCGAGGCTGCTGGCCGCGCGCCCCCGATCAGTGCTCGGCAGATTCTGTGCAGCGCCGAGACGATCGTTGGCAACGTCTTCCATGGGGTGACACTAGCGCCTCGTCTACCGTCGCCTCAGGCACGGATTCGACCGCCGCGCGCCGGGGTATCCGGCCTTGGCCGGTCCCGGCCAGCAGGGGGGAAGGGGAGGGGGCGGCATGCCCGGGACCCCGCCGGGGACGGATCCCGTCCCCGCACCACGCGCACCAGGCGTCTTAGCACCTGAGGCACTGGACCACCGCGGCCGACGCGCCGCGGCGCCCCGCTATGCGCACATCGCGGCCGCTCCTGCCGCACTTTATAAAATCGTAAGCGGCCCAATGCGGCCGTCCAGAATGCTGGGAGTTACCCGCGCAGCGGTCTACCTTGAAGTAGAGGGCACGTACCCGGCGGTCGTGATCGCGATCCTGGCACGAGACTCCGCGCGGTTGCCGAACGGTATGGTCCTCACCGATCCACTGAGCGTCGGGCCGTTCGCCGACGTGGCCGGTACCACGTCGGTATGCGTCGGTCGATGCTCCGTGGAGTTGGATGCCCCCGCCGGCCCGCTTACCGTCCGAGTGGGCCGGTGGTGGCGTCCGACCCGCCCCCGCCCCACCGCTCCGCCGCACGACCCCGCCGCATCGGTGCGGGAGCTCGGCGCCCTGCTCCGCGGTGTCGCCGGCGGCCTCGGCCCCGGATCGCTCGGCCTGCTCGGCGCGGCGGTCCTCGGCCCCCCGCCCACCGCGGCCGCCGCCGCGCACCGCGCCGCCGCCGGGCTCGTCGGTGCCGGACCCGGCCTCACCCCCAGTGGCGACGACCTCCTGAGTGGATTCCTGCTCGCCGCCCGGCATTTCGGCCCGCCCGAACGCCTCACGGCGCTCACTGCGGCCGCTACTCTGCGTGCCGAGACCTCGACGACCACCCTGTCCGCGGCGCTGCTCCGCCACGCGGCCCGCGGCGATGGCACACCCCAGACCACCGGCGTGCTCGACGCCCTGTCCGGCCACGGCCCGCTGCGCCCGGCGCTGTCCGCGCTGCGGGCGCTGGGCCACACATCAGGCGATGACCTCGCTCTCGGCATCCTCGCCGGGGCGACCGCCGCCCTCAGTCCGCCACCAGCAACCGCACCGCCGAGGAGCACCGCATGACGACCCACCCCGACACGGCGGGCCCGCAGGACGGGCCGGGCGACGAAGCCGCGGACGGCCCCGGAGGTGCACGGGGCGTGAGCGGCACCGCCGTCCGCGTCGAGGTGCGCAGCGGCGCCTACCGCGATTCGGTCGCCCTGATGCGCATCAGCAGCGCGGTTTCGGAGCTCGACGGGGTCGACACCGCGCTGGTCGCGATGGCGACCGAACTGAACCTCGGCCTGCTCACCGGAATGGGCGCCGCCGCCCCGTCCGGCACCGGCCCCGACGACCTCCTCATCGCGGTGCGCGCCGCCGACGAGGAGGCGGCCGACACCGCGGTCCGCGCCGCCGACGCCGCCCTGACGGCGTCCGGTGCGGCGGCGGGGGGCGGGGCCGGCGGTTCGGCGGGCGGCCACCCGCCGCCGCGCACGGTGCGCACGGCCGCGGCCCGCGCGACCGCCGACGGCACGCCCGCCACAGTGGCGCTCGTGTCGGTACCCGGACGGCACGCCGCCGCGGAGGCGTTCGACGCGCTCGACGCGGGCCTCGACGTCATGGTGTTCAGCGACAACGTGCCCGTCGAGCACGAGGTCGCGCTGAAGGAGGCCGCCGACCGGCTCGGCCGCCTGGTCATGGGGCCCGATTGCGGCACGGCCGCCATCGGGGGCGCCGGTCTCGGTTTCACCAACGCCGTGCGCCCCGGGCCGGTGGGCGTCGTCGCGGCCTCCGGCACCGGGGCCCAGCAGCTCATGTGCCTGCTCGACGCGGCGGGCGTGGGCATCAGCCACTGCCTCGGCGTCGGCGGCCGCGACCTGTCCGCGCGCGTCGGCGGACGCTCCACCCGCACGGCGCTGCGCATGCTCGACGCCGACCCCGCGACCGAACGCATCGTGCTGGTCTCCAAACCGGCCGACCCCGCCGTCGCCGCGTCGGTCCGGCGCGACTGCGCAGCGCTGGCCACCCCCGTGCACACCGTGCTCCTCGGCGCCGAGGGCACCGACCTCACCAGCGCTGCGGTCGAGTTGGTCGAAGCCCTCGGCCACCCGCCCCCCGAGTGGCGGCGGTGGGCCCCCGCGACCGCACCCACCCGTCACACGCCGGGCGGCGCGGCCGCGAGCGAAGCGACCGAAAGCGGCGCGGCGACCGGAACCGGTGCGCTACGCGGCCTGTTCTGCGGCGGGACCCTCGCCGACGAGGCCATGGCGATCGCGGCGCGGCGGCTCGGCCCGATCCGGTCCAACATCCCCCTGGTTCCGGACGATCCCGCGTGGGTGCTGCCGCCGGGCGGCCGCAGCACCGGCCATACCGTCATCGACTTCGGCGACGACTCCTACACTGCGGGGCGGCCGCACCCCATGATCGACCCCACCGTCCGCGACGCCCACCTCGCCGAAGCGCTCGCCGACCCCGGCACCGGCGCCGTGCTGCTCGACATCGTCCTCGGCCACGGCGCCCACCCCGACCCCGCGGCCGGTGTCGCCGCGGTGCTCGCGGACGCCCGCCGGGCCGTCCCGGTCGTCGTCACCCTGTGCGGCACGGTCGCCGACCCGCAGGACATCGAGGCCCAGGCCGCCCGGCTCACCGCCGCGGGAGCCGAGGTCCACCTCTCCAACGCAACGGCGACACGGCACGCCCTCGCCCTGCTCACGCCATCGAGCCAGGAGATCAGCACCTGAGGCGCGCGGGCATCAGGCCGACTCCGGGAGGATCTTCATCCGGTCGAGCAGGTCGCGGGCCATGGTCTTGCGCAGTTCGGCCTGTTCGTCGGTCTCCATCTCCAGGCGCAGGGCGAAGGCGGTGGTCCGGTCGCCGTCCTCGACCCACCCGACCATCCAGCCGACCATCGGGTCCGGCCCTTCGGCCCATCCCGACTTCCAGTAGAGGTCACGGCCCTCGGGGTCGTCGACCTTCTGGTCCATGATCTCGCGGAGCGTCTCGATGTGCTCATCGTCGACGGGCAGGTCGCCGTGGACGGCCTTGTCGAGGAAGCGCACCTGCTCTTCGGCGGAGATCTTCAGCGGCCCTCTGAGCCAGAACTCGTCGATGTCGTCCTCGCCACCGATGTCCTTGGTCCCGTAGTCGAACCGCTCCACCCATGTGCCCATGTCCTCGTGGCCGACGCGGCGCGCGAGCTCCTGGTAGATGGGGAATGCGGAGATGGGGAGGGCGTCGCGGATGCTCATGTCGTGCTCCCACTCGGGCAGGCGCTGGGGCTCGCCGCCGTACGGCACGACCTCGTCGGCGTCCGCGACGGCGCCGGCCTGGAGGCTGATGAGGGAATTGGGGATCTTGAACGTGGACGCGGGGAACTCCTGCTGCTCGACCTCGTCGGGGTGGACGACGGTCAGCTTGCCGGTGCCGCTGTCGAGAGCGGCGAAGGTGCCCTTGATGCCGGCGTCGGCGAACACCTTCTCCAAGTCCTCGCGCACCTGCGGTCCTGCGGCGGCCTCGTCCGGTTTCTCGCCCTTCGAGGATCCGCCGGGCGCGCCGGTGCTCGCGGAGGAGCAGGCGGCGAGACCGAGGGAGAGCACCACGGCCGCGGCCGCGAGCCTCGTGACGGTCCTCGGGACGGGGGCGCCATGGGCCCGGGACGATGCGGCGGGGCGGGTGTCGGTACTGGGCACTCGGGTCCTCTTCATGGGGTCGATGACGATCAGGAGACGATGGAACCGGGCCCGACGTTTCTCCGGCGTTAACGCCCAGTCTGCCGCGACGCCGATGGGCCGCCCCGCTCGGCGGCCGGTTCCCGCGGGTGGATTTCGGCGGGGCGGGCGGGGATGATGCCGTGCATGGATCTTCTCAGCGGCGAGCCGTCCGTTGTCACCGTCGGCGCGGGGATGTTCGCGGAGTCCCTCGCCGGCCAGGCGGTGCCGGTGGCACCGGTGGACTTCCGACCGCCCTTGGGCGGCGCCGCCGCCGAAGACGACCTCGTGCGCGTCCTCGCCGATCCGCGCCGGGCCGCCGCCGACGCCACCGCCGTCGGCCGGATCCTCGCCGTCCGCCCGAAGCTCGTGGACGTGCGCCCCGCCGGCGCCGCCCTCGGCCTCGAACCCGGCGGGTTCCTGCACGCCGGTCCCCCGCTGACGTGGGACCGCGCCTCCGGCCCGATGCGCGGCGCGCTCATGGGCGCCATGGTCCTCGAAGGGCTGGCCGACACCCCCGAGGCGGCCGAGCGGATCCTCGCCCGCGGCGGGGCGCGGTTCGAGCCGTGCCACCACCGCTCCGCCGTCGGCCCCATGGCCGGGGTCGTCAGCCCGTCGATGTGGATGTTCGAGATCGCGGACGAGGCGAGCGGGCGGCGCACCTGGTGCTCGTTGAACGAGGGCCTCGGCGCCGTGCTGCGCTACGGCGCCTACGGCCCCGAGGTCATCGACCGGCTGCGGTGGATGTCCGCCGTACTCGGCCCGCTGCTGCAAGCCGCGCTGCGCGCCCACGGGCCCGTGGACCTCGGCGCGGTCATCGCCCAGATGCTGCACATGGGCGACGAGTGCCACAACCGCAACCGCTCGGGCACGCTGATGCTGCTGCGCGAGCTGATCCCCGACCTCATCGGCTCCGGCGCGCCGGCCACCGACGCCGCCGAGGTCGCCCGGTTCATCGGCGGCAACGACCACTTCTTCCTCAACCTCGCCATGCCGGCGGCGAAGCTGATGCTGGACGCGGGGCGCGACGTCCCCGGGTCCGGCCTGGTCGTCGCCATGGCGCGCAACGGCACCGACTTCGGCATCCAGACGGCCGGGACCGGCGACCAATGGTTCACCGCACCGGCGAACACCCCCGAGGGCCTGTTCCTCGGCTCCTACGGCCCGCAGGACGCCAACCCCGACATCGGCGACTCCGCCATCACCGAGACCTGCGGCCTGGGCGGTTTCGCCATGGCGACGGCCCCCGCCATCGTCCGGTTCGTCGGCGGCGACGTGGCGTTCGCGCTGGAGACCTCGCGGCGGATGTACGAGATCACCCTCGCGGAGAACCCCGCGTTCCAGCTGCCCATCCTGGACTTCCGCGGCACCGCCACCGGCATCGACGTCACCCGGGTCGTCCGCACCGGGATCCTGCCGCAGATCAACACCGGGATGGCGGGGCGCGAGGCGGGTGTCGGCCAGGTCGGCGCCGGGCTGGTGACCCCGCCCGAGGGCTGCTTCACCGCCGCGCTGCGCGCCCTCGCCGCCGCGGCCCCGCCCCTCGTCGGCTGACGGGGCGGCGCCGCGGGCCCGCTGCGTGGCACCCCGGGGCGCCCAGGTCACCAGGGCGCCGGCGGCCGTGGCCTCGGCCGTGCGGGCGTGCGGGCTGAGCAGGCTCTACGATTGGAGCGCGGCCGGCCCTCGGGGCCGGGGCGACCCACCGTGTCGAGGCCTAAGGAGCCGACCAGCACCATGTCCGAGCAGCGCATCGTCCGCCCGACCCCCATCAGCGGCTTCCCCGAGTGGACGCCCCAGATCCGGTCAACGGAGCAGCGCTGGCTCGACCATATCCGCGCCGGTTTCGAACGCTACGGGTTCGCGTCGGTCGAGACCCCGTCGGTGGAGTCGCTGGAGGCGCTGACCTCCAAGGGCGAGACCTCGCAGGAGGTGTACACCCTGCACCGCCTCCAGGCCGATCCCGCTGACGACACCGACGCCCGGCTGGGCCTGCACTTCGACCTGACCGTGCCGTTGGCCCGCTATGTCGCCCAGCACTTCAACGACCTGGTGTTCCCGTTCAAGCGGTACCAGATGCAGAGGGTGTGGCGCGGGGAGCGCCCGCAGGAGGGCCGCTTCCGCGAGTTCACCCAGTGCGACATCGACGTCATCAACATCGACCAGGTGCCGCTGCACTTCGACGCCGAGCTGCCGCGCATCGTGCACGAGGTCCTCACCGGGCTCGGCATCCCCGCGTGGACGATCAGCCTGAACAACCGCAAGGTGCTACAGGGCTTCTACGAGGGGCTCGGCATCGGCGACCCCGTCGCCGTCATCCGGGCCGTCGACAAGCTGCACAAGATCGGCGAGGACGGTGTCGCCGCGATCCTCACCGAGCGGGCGGGGCTCGCCGCCGAGCAGGTGAAGGGGTGCCTGGAGCTGGCGCGGATCAAGGGCGCCGACTCCTCGGTCGCCGACGAGATCGCCGGGCTCGGCGTCGGGTCGGCGCTGCTCGACGAAGGGCTCGCCGAGCTGCGCTACGTCCTCGACGAGCTCGCCGACCTGCCGGCCGGCAGTGTCGTCGCCGACATGTCGATCGCGCGCGGGCTCGACTACTACACCGGGACCGTCTACGAGGCGGCGTTCGACGACGACCCCGGGTTCGGCAGCATCTGCGCCGGGGGCCGCTACGAGGACCTCGCCGGGCAGTTCATTCGGCGGCGGCTGCCGGGGGTCGGCATCTCCATCGGGCTGACCCGCATCTTCGCCAAACTCGTCGCCGAGGGACGCGTCGCCGAGGGGCGCATGTGCCCCACCGACGTGCTGGTGGCGGTGCCGTCGGCGGAGCGCCGCGGCGAAGCCCTGGACACCGCCGCGCGGCTGCGCGAGCGCGGCTTCAACACGGAGGTGTACCACCAGGCCGCGAAGATCGGCAAGCAGGTGCAGTACGCGTCCCGCAAGGGCATCCCGTTCGTGTGGTTCCCCCCGTTCGAGGACGGCGGCCCGCACGAGGTCAAGGACCTCGCGAGCGGCGAGCAGGCCGAGGCCGACCCCGCCGTTTGGACCCGCTGACCCGTCGCGCCGGGCCGCCTGTCCGGCGGTCCGGCGCGGGCGGCCGACCGCGCCCTTTCGCATACCGACACCACCGCTGTCCAGCCATGCCCGGAACCGGCCAAACGGCGGACAACCGGCACGGATGAGTGAAATAATCCGGCTCAAGGCTCACGTCCGAATCCGGGAATCGGCGCGACCGCATGGTCGCCGCGGCCGCCCAGTGAACGAGATCATGACCCTCCCTCGCCATAACCTTCCCAAGCGCGCGAGCCACTTCATCGGCCGCGAGCGCGACGTCACCGACCTCCGCCAGCTGTTCGACAGCACGCGCATGATCACCCTCACCGGGGCCGGCGGCATCGGCAAGACCCGCCTTGCCGTCCGGGTCGCCGAGACCATGCTGGCGGGCTTCGACCGGGTGCGGTTCGCCGACCTCAGCGAGGCCGTGGGGCCCGACGCCGCGGTGCGCGCGGTCGCCGACACCCTGCGGGTCGTCGACGACCGCGGTGTGCACGAGGCGATCATCGCGATGCTGCGCCCGCAGCGCTTCCTCCTCATCCTCGACACCTGCGAGCCCTCGGTCGGCCCGCTCGCGGACCTGTGCACACGGCTGCTGGAGAACTGTCCCGACCTGCGAATCCTCGCCACCAGCCGCGAGCCGCTGCGCATCCCCGGCGAGACCATCTGGCGGGTGCCGCCACTCTCGGTCCCGGCCCGCACCTCCGGCCCGCAGTTGTCGCTGCTGCGCCCGCCCGAGCCTGATGTCGCCGTGGTGCCCGGCACGTCGCTGCGCCCCCAGGAGGCGCTGCGCTACGAGGCCGTGCGGCTCTTCGTCGTCCGCGCCGGCAGCGCGCGCCCGGGCTTCGAGGTCACCCGCGACAACCTCGGCCAGGTGATCGAGCTGTGCCGGATGCTCGACGGTGTGCCGCTCGCGATCGAGCTCGCGGCGGCCCGCGTGCGGGTGCTGTCGGTCCGCCAGATCCTGGCCCGGCTCGACGACCAGTTCCGCCTGCTCGTCGGTACCGCCCGCGACCTCCCGGCCCGCCAGCGCACCATCCGGGCGACCGTCGAGTGGAGCCACGACCTCCTCAGCGACGACGAGCAGACCCTGCTCCGGCGGCTGTCGGTGTTCGCCACCTGGTCCATGCGCATCGCCGAGGAGGTCTGCGCCTTCGACACCATCAGCCGCGAGCAGATCCTCGACCTGCACGCGTCGCTGCTCGACAAGTCGCTGGTCACCGCCGGGCCCGAGGTCGGCGGGCGGGCCCACTACCACCTGCTCGACACCGTGCGCGGCTACGCCGCCGAGCGGCTCACCGCCGCCGGCGAGGAGGCGCTCGTCCGCGACCGCCACCTCGACTTCGCGGTGGCGGCCCTGGAGGACTCCGCGCGCCTCGCCGTCAGCGATCTCTCGTGGCCCGAGCGGCTCGCCGCGCTGCGCCGAACCGACCACCACCGCGAGAACACCCGCAGGCTCCTCGCCTGGGCGCGCGGCCACCGGCCGGTCGACGGGCTGCGCTTCTGCGTGGCGCTGCGGTCCTACTGGGCGGTCCGCGACGCGACCGGCGAAGTGGTGGCGCACATCGGCGGCCTCCTCGAGGAAACGGCGAACGAGGCGCCGTCAGCCATCAGGGCCCGCGCGCTCGCCCTGTACGCGGAGCTCACCCTCGACGGCGAGAGCGTCGGCACCGCCGCCTCGGCCGCCGATGCCGCGCTGAAGGAGGCGCGCAACTGCGCCGACCCCGGCGCCCTGACCACCGCGTACTGCGCCATGGCGCAGGTGGGCCTGTACACCGGCGACCCCGACACCGCGCACCGCTGGGCGACCGAGACCCTCGACCTCGCCCGCGACAACGACGACCTCGTGGCGGAGATCGTCGCCCTGAACGTCCTCGGGTCGCTGCTGCTCGGCCGCGACCGCGCCGCGGCGCGCGCGCTGTTCGAGCAGAGCCTCGCCGTCTCCGAGAGCATCAACGAGGGCTGGAGCATCGCGCGCGGCCTCACCGTCCTCGGCGTCATCGACCTGCCCGACGGCGACCCCGAGGTTGCGGCACGCGCCCTCACCACGGCGCTGCGGCTGTTCGACGACATCGGCTCGGCCCGCGACTCCGCCCGCTGCTGCGCCGCGCTCGGCAGGCTCGCCATCCGCACGGGCGACCACGCCGAGGCGCGGTCCCGGCTCGTCGAGGCCATGCGCCTCAGCATCGCCTCGGGGCGCCGTCTCTCCATCGCCCGCGCGGTGGCCGCGCTCGCCGAGCTCGCGGTCGCCGAGGACCAGCCCGTGCGCGCGGCCGCCCTCGCGGGGGCCGCCGATTCGCTGCGGACCGAGGCGCATCCCCCGGGGCGCGCCTCCGGGCGCATCCGCGCCTTCGCCGAGGAGCGGTTGGGGGCCGACACCGCGCAGTCCGCGTGGCACTCCTGGCGTTCGCTGTCGGTCGAGCGCATCGTCAACGAGGCCGTCGAGTTCCCCACCGTGCTCCCTTCGGTGCCGCTGACCCCGCGCGAGACCGAGATCGCGCAGCTCGTCGGGGCGGGGCTCAGCAACCGCGACATCGCCGAGCGGCTCACCATCACCTCGGCCACCGCGGCGCGGCACATCGCCAACATCTTCGGCAAGCTCGGCGTCACCTCCCGCGACCGGTTGGCGGAGTGGGCGCGGGCGAACCGCCGGTGAACGGTGTCGGCCGCGGCGTCCGGTCACGGCCGATTCCGGCGTTCCACTTGCGCGGCCCCCGTATGCGATTAAGACTGCTTAGGCAGGCTCCCCCGTGTGTCCAGCAGATCGGCGCATCCGCCGGCGGTAGCCCGGCTACCGGGGCGGATGCGGCGCACCTCCGGTCGTTTTCCGTGAAAGGCCATGGCAGTAGCTCACATCTCCGCCGCGCGGCATTCGCTGCCGCTGGAACCCAATGGTTTCGTCGGGCGCTCCGCCGCGCTGGCGACCGTCGGCCGGCTCCTGACGGAGAACCGCGTCGTGACCCTCTGCGGCTCGGGCGGCATCGGCAAGACCCGGCTGGCGCTGCGCGTCGCGGCGCTCACGGCCGCCGACCGCCCCGATGAGGTGCGCCTGGTCGAACTCGCCGCCGCATCGGGCCGCGACCACATCGTCTCCCGGATCGCCATCGCCGCCGGTGTCACCGAGGAGACCGTCCGCCCCCTCCAGGAGACCCTGTTCAACGCGTTGAGCGGGCGCCGCCTGCTCCTGGTGCTCGACACCTGCGAACACGTCGCCGACGACGTCGCGGAGCTCGGCCGCGCGCTGGTCGAGTCCTGCCCGCAGCTCACGCTGCTGCTCACGAGCCGCGAGCCGGTGCGCATCCCCGGTGAGGCCCTGTACTGGGTGGCCCCGCTCTCGCTGCCGCCCGCCTCCGGTGCGAACGCGACCGACTCCGAGGCGGTGCGGCTGTTCCTGAACCGCGCCCGCGCCTCGTCCCCCGGGTTCACCGCGGCGCCCGACGCACTGGCGTGCATCGCGGAGATCTGCCGCCGCCTCGACGGCCTGCCCCTGGGGATCGAGCTGGCCGCGGCACGGGTGCGCCTGCTGTCCCTCCCGGAGATCGCCGAGCGGCTCGACGACCGGTTCCGGTTCCTCACCGTCGGCGATCGCAGCGCGCCGGCCCGCCAGCGCAACCTGCGGGCGGTGATCGACTGGAGCCACGCCCTGCTCACCCCGAGCGAGCGCGTGCTGCTGCGGCGGCTCTCGGTGTTCGCCAACTGGGAGGTGGAGCAGGCCGAACGGGTCTGCGCCGATGCCCTGCTGCCGGAGGACGGCATCCTCGACCTGCTGTCCTCGCTGGTCGAGCGGTCCCTGGTCGTGGTCGCCGGCGAGTTCAGGGGCCGGGTCCGCTACCGCATGCTCGACACCATCCGCGACTACGCCGCCGACCGCCTGGCCGAGTCCGGCGAGGCCGACCCCGTCCGCGACCGCCTCGGCGCGCAGATGGTGCGCTGCGCGGAGTCCCTCGGCCGCAACGCGATCCTGAGCCGGCCCATCCCCTGGGCCGAGCGCTTCGACTCCTGGCACCGGGTCGAGGCCGAGTACGACAACTTCCGCGCGGCGCTGCACCGCGCCGCCGCCCGGGGCGACACCGAGACCGGGCTGCGGCTCTGCGTGGGCCTGCGCGCCTTCTGGATCGTGCGCGGGTACTTCGCCGAAGGCGCCGAGTGGACCGACCGCTTCCTGGCCATGGGCGGCGCCGCTCCGGCCCTGCGCGGGCGCGCCATGGTCCGCCGGGCCGAGCTCACCTGGGAGCAGAAGGACCACCGGCACACCTCGCGCATCGGCGACGAAGGGCTGGTGCTGTGCCGGGACGCAGGCGACCACGATTCGGTGTGCCTGGCGCTGAACATCCTGGCGACGATCGACATGCGGCAGGGACGCCTGCTGCGGGCCACGGCGCGCCTCTCCGAGATGCTGCGGCTGGCACGGCGCAACGGCGACATCTGGAACGAGGGCATCGCGCGCGGCACACTGGGCACGCTCGCCGCCCGCCAGGGCGGCTTCCAGCAGGCCACCTTCCACTGCGAGGAGGCGCTGCGCCTGCTGCGCGGCATCGACCACCGCTGGGGTGTCGCACGGACCCTGATCGGCCACGGCGTGGTCGCCGAGAACCTGGGCGACCTCGACCGCGCCGACCGCTGCTTCCGCGAGGCGATGGAGATCCAGCGCGAGGTCGGCGGCCTCCCCGAGCTGGCGCGCTGCCTGGCCGGGCTGGGCCGGGTCGCCGCGCGCCGCGGAGAGGCCGCCGACGCCTACGCCTACTTCCGCGAGAGCCTGGTGCTCTGCCACGGCATCGGGCAGCGTCTCGGCGTGGCCCGCGGCCTGGAGGGCATAGCGCGCATCGCCGCCGGGGACGGGCTCGCCGCCGACGCGGGGGTGCTCGCGGGCGCGGCCGCCACGCTGCGCGAGCGGCTCGGGATCACCGCGGCCCCCCGCAGGCCCGAAGGAGTGGGGGTGCGCGCGTGGAACGAGGGGCGGGCGCTCGCCGCCGACAGCGCTGTCGCCCGCGCCGTGGAGGTCTGCTCGGGTCCGCGGTCGCAGCGGCGCGACCAGGCCGTCGCCGACGCCCCCGCCCTGACCCGGCGCGAGGCCGAGATCGCGCACCTGATCGGCACCGGCATGAGCAACCGGGCCATCGCCGCCGAGCTGTTCATCTCGCCGGTCACCGTGGCGCGGCACGTCGCCAACATCCACACGAAGCTGGGCTTCAACTCGCGCGAGCAGATCGCCGAGTGGGTCGTCGGCGACGCGGTCCCCACCTGACCGCCGCCGGGGCACGGCGGCCCTGCCGCCGCCCGCCGCAGAGGGCGCGGTGAGCTGGGCGGACGGCCGCCCAGAGCGGCCCCTACATACTGGCCGACGGCGAACCTACATATGCAAGTGCATTCGAGGATGCATGTGCATATACACACGGCGCGCTAGTGTCGGCAGTGATGGGACCCGCCGGGGCCGCACGCATCCCGCACCGCACCCCGGTTCCGGCCCATTGGTCCGGGATCCCGCTGTCCCGGGGCACCGTGGAGCCGATGGCGCGTTACGCGACACCGTCGGCGCCCTCGCGGCCGACCGCGAGGCGCCGAGGCGTCCGGCACGCCGTCCTCCGCGAACTCGCTGGGCGATCGCGGTCGCCGGTGTCCTCCACGAGGGCACCGCAACCGCCGCGGCGCACCGGGCTCGCCACGTGGAGGGGGCGTGACGAGCCCGGGCCAGCGGTCAGCCGACCGGACTATCGAACCTGGGGGACGCATGACGGCCCGGCCCGCCACCCGCTTCTCTCCCACCGAGCAGCCTTCGCCGTCGCAACGGGGCGCGGCACCCGTGGGATCCATCGTCGGCGGCCTGCCCGACCGCCTCCGCCGCCTCGGATTCCGGTCCGGTGTCACCGATGCCGACGGCACCGCCACCGACTCCCAGGAGTTCGCGGCGACCGCCCGCCGCGCCGCGAAGGGCCTCGCCCGCCGCGGCATGCGGCCCGATGACGTGGTGGGGGTCCTCGCCCCCGTCGGCACCGAGCGGCTCACCGCCTGCTACGCGACGATGGGCGCCGGCGGCCGGGCGCTGCCGCTGGAACTGGCGTCCGACCTGGAGACCCTGATCGACGTCCTGGCGGCGACCGACGCCAGGATCATCCTCGCCACCGCGCCGCTCGCGCTGATCGCACTGGAGCTCGCCGAGCGTTCGCGGGTCCGCCAGGTCATCAGCTTCGGCACCGTGCCCGAGACCACCCCGTTCGACGAGCTGCTGCAACGCGCCGACGACGGCTACGACCCCTCGCACGGCCTCTTCAGCAACGGGATCGTGAGCTACCGGAGCGCCGCCGACGGTGTGCACACCACCCTGCACGGGCACATCGAGCTGCTCGACCGGTTCCGCCGGTTCGACGCCGATCTCGCGCTGACGCCGAGCGACACCGTCCTCCTCGAACCCGGCGCGCCCGAGTCGGTGCGCGCAGTTCTCGCCGCTGTGGCGCTGTGGAACGGGTCCTCGCTGGTCAGCACCGACGGTGTCGAGGAGGCCGCCGTGCGCGAGGTCGCCGCCGAGGTCGGGGCGACCGTCCGCTGCGACGCCACGCCGATGCGGGTGTCGCCCGACCCCTGACTCCCCGGGTCGGCCCCGGAGCGCCGTCGATCGCCGCCCAGAGCGGCCCGACCCCGTCCGACGCTTCGGGGTCCTGGTGGTCAGGGCTCCCCTGCCGGCTAGGGCTCCGGGGCGGGGGGTGTGGCGATCTCGAACCAGCAGACGTGGGTGGCGTCGGTCCAGTACTCGCCGCTGCGTGTCGAGCAGCTCTCGATGATGAGCTTGCCCCGGCCGTATTCGTCGCTGTCGTCGCGCAGCCGTTCGCCGGCGATGCTGTCGCCCTTGTCGCCCTGGTCGGCGACCGCGACCCGCACGCATTCGGAGTCGACGCGGATGAACAGGGTCATGACCCCGCCGTCCTGGCCCGAGCGCGAGTGCAGGAGGGCGTTGGTGGCGAGTTCGCTGGCGGCGAGTTCGGCGTCGTCGAGCAGGTCGTCGCGGAACTTCCAGCGCTCCAGGAACTCGCGGACGCGGGCCCGGATGGAGCGGACCGCGGTGAGGTTGCCGACGCAGCTCCACACCGTGTGGTCGGTCGCGGCCCCGGCGAACTCGCTGCGGTCGAGGGCCGGCGCGTCGACGGGGCCGACAGCGGCGTACTCGCGTAGGCGCTGCGAATCGGTCATCCCCGTATCACTCCCATCGGCGCCGTGCGGGTGCCCGCCGGACTTCGGTACCCGCCGGGGCTCACCCTAGACAACGCTGCCTCAAGAACAGCACAACACACCAGCGACGGTCAGATCACGGTTACCCGCCAAAAGCCGGCCATGTGTCCCTTCGGGATAGCACAAAGAGACGTCAAAACCGGAACCGCCCGCTTGCAGGGCCCGCGTGACCTGCACCGCTGCGATTTCCGCCCCGAGATCGCCGCGACACGCGGTCATCCCCTCTTCCGCAACACCACCACGGGCGACACGGATTCCCGGTGAAATACCTGACACCCACCGATCGATGGAATGATAATCGTTACCAATCATTCGGTGACGGCGCGCACCCGGGCCGTCACGCTCCATCGGAAAGGCTGTGCAATGAAGATCGCCTTCGTAGGCAAGGGCGGCAGCGGCAAGACCACCCTCTCGGCCCTGTTCACCCGGCACCTCGCAGCGGCAGGGCTGCCCGTCGTCGCGATCGACGCCGACATCAACCAGAACCTCGGCCAGGCACTGGGCGTGCCCGCCGAGCGCCTCGCCGCGATCCCGCCGCTCGGATCGCACCTCGACACCATCAAGGAGCTGCTGCGGGGCGACAACCCGCGGATCGGCTCCGCGGCCGAGATGGTCAAGACGACGCCGCCCGGGCGGGGCTCCCACCTGCTCGACGCCTCCCGCGACAACGACTGGCACCGGCGCTTCGGCCGGCCCGCAGCCGGGGCCACCCTGATGCTGACCGGGCCCTTCTCAGAGGACGACCTGGGGGTGGCCTGCTACCACTCCAAGGTCGGCGCGGTGGAGCTCTACCTCAACCACCTGGTCGACGGCCCCGGCGAGTACGTGGTGGTCGACATGACGGCGGGCGCCGACTCCTTCGCGTCCGGCATGTTCACCCGCTTCGACGTGACCTTCCTCGTCGCGGAGCCGACGACGCGCGGGGTCGGCGTCTACCGGCAGTACGCCGAGTACGCGCGGGAGTACGGCGTCACGATCAAGGTCATCGGCAACAAGGTGGAGGACGCGGCCGACGAGGAGTTCCTGCGCGAGCACGTCGGCGACGCGCTCGCCGTCTGCCTGCGGCGGTCGCCGTTCGTGCGGGCCATGGAGAAGGGCCGCCACCCCGACCTGGCCGAATTGGAAGAGCACAACGTCAAGGCGCTGGCGTGGATGCGCGACGCCGTGGACGCCGCACCCAAGGACTGGGCCCGCTTCACCCGCCAGACAGTGGACTTCCACCGGCGCAATGCCGCCGCCTGGGCGGCCAAGGCAACAGGGGCCGACCTGGAGGCCCAGATCGATCCGGGCTTCGAGATGGGCCCGGCCGCTCTCGCGGAGTCACGCCGCGCGCGCTGAGCGCACCACCGAGGCCGATTCCGTCATAAGAACACTTACTTCCACATAACGGACGAAACGGGCGTCAAACAACAAGTTTTCACCAAGCAATCGCATCGATCTGGTTACAACAATGGCCGCCAGGACACCGTTCTGGCGGCCTTGACGTGCACCGACACCCGTCGCGACGCAATGCGTCCAGACCGTTGCGAACCGTCCGCGTTTGCGCAGGTTAACCGGGATTATTTCACCCCATGTAATCGGTCCGACGGTTCCAAGAACACCCCCCGGCCTGCACGCTACGTGATCGTGCCAGCTCAGCTTGACTCTCTCCGGTCAGCTGACAAACATCGAAAGATATCGAACGATCCGGTGCGCGCTGCTCGGCAGCGCCGCCGGTGAAGAGTCTGCTCCTGCCGTCTCCTGATTGGCTTCCGTGCGTGCGCGGTTCCCGGGTACCCCCGTGCCCGCGCAACGCAGTCCGAACGCCTGAGTCTGAACGAGGTATGTCGTGTCGTCGCGAGGAATCCCGGGCCCGGTCCCGCACAGTCCGGGCCGCACTCCCCCCACAAGACGCGAGCTGCTCCGCTACGGCGCGGTCGGGGCCGTTGTCGCCCCGGCCCTCGCGGCCTGCGGATCCACCGCCGACCCCGATGCATTCGCCGGCAAGAAGGACTACGCCGACCCCCGGCGCGGCGGCCGGCTGCGCGTCGGCATCGCCGGCGGCTCGGCGAAGGACAGCATCGACGCCCACCTCGCCACCGACAACACCGACATCGCCAGGGTCTACAACCTCTACGACCGGCTCACCGACTTCAGCCTCGACTACAAGGTCGTGAACAGCCTCGCCGAGTCGCTGGAGCCCAACGCCAAGGCCGATGTGTGGACGGTCACCCTGCGCAAGGGCCTCACCTTCCACGGCGGCGCACCGGTGACCGCCGAGGACGTCGTCTTCTCGCTGGCGCGCATCACCGACCCCGACGACCCCAAGACCGGTGCGGCCGCGATGCCGCTGCTGGACCGGGACAAGCTCAAGGCGGTGGACGACCGGACGGCGGAGATCAGGTTCTCCGAGCCGATGGTGCACCTGCCCGAGGTCCTGGCCGAGTACTACAACGGCATCGTCCCCAAGGGCTACGACCCCAAGAAGCCCATCGGCACCGGCCCGTTCCGCTTCAAGGAGTTCGAGCCGGGTGTGCGCAGCCTGTTCGTGCGCAACGGCGATCACTGGCGCGACGGCGAGCCCTTCGTGGACGAACTGGAGATCATCAACTTCCCCGACGACACCGCGCGCGTCAACGCGCTGCTGGGCGGCCAGGTCGACGCCATCAGCCAGCTCCCGCACAGCCAGGTCAAGGTGGTCCACGCCTACGACCACCTCGACGTCCTGGAGTCGGAGAGCGGCATGTGGCTGCCGTTCACCATGCGGGTCGACAGGGCCCCGTTCGACGACGAGCGCGTGCGGCAGGCGTTCCGGCTCATCGTGGACCGCCAGCAGATGGTCGACCAGGCGCTCTCCGGGTACGGCACCGTCGCCAACGACATCTACGGCCGCTACGACCCCGCCTACGCCGACGACCTCCCGCAACGCGAGCAGGACATCGCGAAGGCGAAGGAGCTGCTCGCCGACGCGGGCCACGGCGACGGGCTGGAGGTCGAGCTCGTCACCGCCGAGATCAACGCCGGTGTGGTCGAGGCGGCCGAGGTCTTCGCCGAACAGGCCAAGGAGGCCGGGGTCACGGTCAAGCTGAACCGCGTCAACGACTTCTTCGCCGAGGGCCAGTACCTGGAGTACACGTTCTCCCAGGACTTCTGGGCCGCGCGGAACTACCTCTCCCAGGCGGCGCAGTGCGCGTTCGAGAACTCCCCGTTCAACGAGACCCACTGGGCCGACGAGGAGTGGACGGAGATCGTGACCAAGGCCAGCGCCACGGTCGACGACAAGGAGCGCAACAAGCTCCTGCGCCAGGCCCAGGAGATCGAGTACGAGCGCGGCGGGTACATCATCTGGGGCAACCCGACGGTGGTCGACGCCTTCAGCAAGAAGGTCAAGGGGTTCAAGCCCTTCGTGGGCGGGCACCCGCTCACGGCCTACGGATTCCGGCAGGTGTGGTTCGAGGACGAATGACCGCGCGCCCCGCACCGTCCCTCACCCGGAAGACAGGTTCCTCATGATCCGGCTCATCATCAACCGGCTGTTCTTCGGTCTGGTGACACTGTTCGCGGTGTCGCTGATCGTCTTCCTCGCCACCCAGGCGCTGCCCGGCGACGCAGCGAGCGCCATCCTCGGCCGCGACGCCACCCCCGAGCGGCTGACGGCGCTGCGCGAGCAGCTCAACCTCGGCGACCCGGTCGCCGTGCAGTACGGCAAGTGGCTGCTCGCCGCCCTCACCCTCGACTTCGGCACGTCGTTCGCCTCGGGCTACCCCGTCGCCGAGTACCTCGCGCCCCGGCTGTCCAACTCGCTGTGGCTCATGGCCTTCGCCGCGATCATCGGCACCCCGCTGGCGCTCGCGCTGGGGTCGTTCAGCGCCATGCGCCGCGACCGCGGCGTCGACCACGCCACCTCGATGGTCACCCTGGTCCTCGCGTCCCTGCCGGAGTTCGTCGTCGGGATCGTGCTGATCCTGATCTTCTCCACCGGCTGGCTGAGCCTGTTCCCGCCGATCTTCGCCGGCGGCTCCGGCGCGGTGTGGCAGTACCCCGGCCAGCTCGTCCTGCCGGTGCTGACCCTGGTGATCGCCGTGTCGCCGCCGATCATCCGGATGATGCGCGCCTCGATGATCGAGGTGCTGGAAAGCGAGTACGTCCAGCAGGCCCGGTTGAAGGGGCTGCCGGAGAAGACCGTCATCCGGCGGCACGCCGCGCCCAACGCCATCGGCCCGGTCGCCCAGGTGATCGCGCTGCAACTCGCCTGGCTGGCGGGCGGCGTGGTCGCCATCGAATACCTGTTCCGCTTCCCCGGCATCGGCCTGGCGCTGATGGACGCGATCGACGCGCGCGACATCCCGCTGATCCAAGCGGTCGTGCTGCTCATCGCCGGTGTCTACATCGTCGTCAACCTGCTGGCCGACATCGTGGGCCTGGCCGCGAACCCGAAGGTGAGGGTGTCCGCCAAATGAGCGCCGCTCCCGTGAAGTCCGAGTCCGCCGCGACCGGCCCCGCCGAGCCCGCCGCGAAGCCGCGGCGCGCCGGCCTGTTCCGCACCGCCTGGGGCTTCGGCCGCACCAAGGTCGGCGTGGTCCTCACCGCCGCCATCGTGCTGATCGCCCTGTTCGGCCCCTACATCAGCCCGCACACCGACACCGCCCTGGTCGCCGAGCCCTACGTCACCAGCGCCGACGGCTCCCCGTTCGGCACCGACTACCTGGGCCGCGACGTCTTCAGCCGGTTCCTCTACGGCGGCCAGATCCTGCTGCTCCTCGCCGCCTCCGCCGCGTTGTTCGGCACGCTCGCGGGCACCGTGCTCGGGATCGTCGCCGGGTACCGGCGCGGCTGGCTCGACGAGCTCATCATGCGGACCAACGACATCCTCCTGGCGTTCCCGCAGCTCATCGCCGCACTGCTGATCATGTCGATCATCGGCCCGCAGGCGTGGCTGATCGTCGTCATCATCGGCGTCACGCACATGCCGCGGGTGGCGCGGGTCATCCGCGAGGCGACGCTGCGCATCGTCGAACAGGACTTCGTGAAGTCGGCCGAGGCCATCGGCGTGCCCCGGTGGAAGATCATGGTCCGCGAGATCCTGCCAAACGTCACCAGCCCGCTGCTGGTCGAGCTGGGGCTCCGGCTCACCTACTCCATCGGGATCGTCGCCGTCCTCGGCTTCCTGGGGATGGGCCTGCAACCGCCGGACGCCGACTGGGGCCTGATGATCAACGAGAACCGGCTCGCCATCACGGTCCAGCCGTGGGCCGTCGCGCTGCCCGTTGCCGCCGTCGCGGTGCTGACCATCGGCGCGAACCTCATCACCGACGGCTTGTCCCGTGCCTCGATCGGCATTGACAGAGGGGTGGAGAAGTAGATGAGTACGAGCACAACGGACGACCATCGCAGCGACGAGGCCGCTGCCCTCGACATCGACGGCGTGACCGTCATCGGGCGCCCGTCCGACGTCGAGATCATCTCCGGCATCTCGCTGAGCGTCCCGCGCGGCCGCATCCTCGGCCTGGTCGGCGAATCGGGGTCGGGCAAGACCACGCTCGGGTTGGCCCTGCTGGCGCACTGCAAGCGGGCCACCGAGATCACCGCCGGCTCCATCCGCATCGGAACGACCGACCTGCTCGCCGGCACGGCCGCGGAGGTCCGCGCGCTGCGCGGCCGCGGGGTCGCCTACATCCCGCAGTCGCCGGCGTCGGCGCTGAACCCCGCGCTGCGGCTGCGCACACAGCTGCGCGAGGCGCTGTTCGAGTCCGACGACGCCGCGGCCCGCGTCCGCGAGGTGCTGCGCGAGGTCGCGCTGCCCGACGACGACGCGTTCCTCGACCGCTACCCGCACCAGCTCTCCGGCGGGCAGCAGCAGCGGGTCGCCATCGCCATGGCGTTCATCGGCCGCCCCGACCTGATCGTGCTCGACGAGCCCACCACCGGGCTCGACGTCACCACCCAGGCCCACGTGCTGGCGACCATCCGGTCGATGACCCGCACCTACGGCACCGCCGGCGTCTACATCAGCCACGACATGGCCGTGGTCGCCGACCTCGCCGACGAGATCGCGGTGATGTACCAGGGCGAGGTGGTGGAGCGTGGCCCCGGGTCGCGGCTCCTCAGCGCACCGGAGCACCCCTACACCATGCAGCTCCTGCGTGCGGTGCCGCTGCTGAAGACCGACGGCGGGGACCACCCCGCCGACGAGGCGAAGACCCCCGTCCTCACCGTGCGGGGCCTCGAAGCGGGGTACGGCCGCACGAACGTGCTGAAGGACATCGACATCGAGGTGGCGCCCGGCGACTGCGTCGCGCTCCTCGGCGAGTCGGGGTCCGGCAAGACGACCCTGTCGCGCTCGATCGTGGGGCTGCACCACCAGTTCGGCGGCGAGGTGGTCTTCGACGGGGCGCAGCTGGCGCCCAGCAGCTACCGGCGCACGGCCGAGCAGCGGCGGCGGGTGCAGTACATCTTCCAGAACCCCTACGAGGCGCTGAACCCCCGCAAACGGGTCCGCGACCTCATCTTGCAGCCCTACGCGCACCTGACCGGCGGGAAGGTCGCCGACCCCGACTCCGTCGTCGCCACGGCGCTGGAGCGGGCGGCGCTGCCCGCCGCCTACGGGGAGCGGTTCCCCGAGCAGCTCTCCGGCGGCGAGCGCCAGCGCGTGTGCATCGCCCGCGCCATCGCCACAAAACCCGACCTGCTGATCTGCGACGAGATCACCTCGGCACTGGACGTGTCGGTGCAGGCCGAGATCGTGGAGCTGCTGCGCAACCTCCAGAACGACGGCATGGCGCTGCTGTTCGTCACGCACAACATCGCCCTGGTCTCCAACATCGCCCAGTACGTCGCGATCCTGAACAGCGGGCGGATCGTGGAGTACGGGCCCGTGGGCACGGTGCTGTCGGACCCGCAGCACGAGTACACCCGCGCGTTGATCGCCGACACCCCCGACTTCGAGCTGACCTTCGCCGACTCCCCCATGCACAAGAGCATCCGCGCGGCGGAGAAGGAGCACACCGCGGTGGAGGGCGGCACCAAGCGTCCAGAATGACGGCGGGCGGGGGTCAGGGCGGCCCCTGACCGTCGAGCGCGCTGCGCAGCGGCGGGCGGAGTTCGTCGAGCTGCGCGTCGAACAGCTCCGCGTCGAACTCCGCCGCCGAGGCGTGCTCGGCGAGCACCGGGTGGAACCCGCCGGTGAACGCGTCGGTGAACATCGCGTAGTTCGGGGTCACCGGCCGGGGCCGGGCGGCCTCGATCGCGTCGCGCAGCCGCGGGACGTACCGGGTGTCGCCGCGGTCGCCGTCGTACTTGTCCTCGATGTCGCTCCGGCCGCCCGCTGAGCCGGGCACCCCGGGGCAGGCGCCCTCGACCGAGCCGCTGTAGCCGCCGGCGCGGGTGGGGGCGTACCCGCCGCAGTGGAACAGCCTGCGCTGGTGTTCGGGCCGGGTGAGGAACTCGATGAGGTCCCGCGCCTTCCGCTGCCGCGGGGAGCCCTCCGCGATGGCGAGGCTCTGCCCGCCCAGCACCGACATCCCGTCGGGCAGCGCCATGACACCGAACTCGATGTCGGCGCCGGGGCGCCCGGACCCGGCGTGCGCCGCGACCCCCTCGGGGTCGCGGGTGCGGTCCTCCTCGGCGGTCGCCGACAGCAGCTGGTCGTACTGCACCGGCCAGTTGCGCATGGCGAGCACGTCGCCGTCGACGAAGGACTGCCGCGCCGCCGTCTCCTGCGCGGTCAGGGAGTTCGCGGGCAGGGTGCCGTCGTTCAGGCCCTCGGCGATGCGGCGCAGGCCGCGGCGCACGGGTTCGGCACCCAGGCCGACCCCGCCGTCGCCGTCCACCAGCCCGCCGGACCGGGCGCCCGCCGCGGCGGACTCGCCCCAGGCGAACTCCATGGCGTTGACGGTCAGGCCCTCGTACCGGGCGAACTGGCCGGCGTAGGCGTGGTCGACCTCGTCGCCGTGCTCCCGTGCGGTGTCGCGCAGCGTCTCGTAGACCTCGGGCCAGTCCTTGCCCTCGAGGTCGGCGCGGTCGACGAGGTCGCTGCGGAAGTACAGCAGCCCGACGTCCGCGACGAACGGCACCGCCCACTGCTCACCGTTGTACTCGACGGCTTCGATGGTGGAGTCGAGGAACCCTTCTCCCGCGCTGCCGCCGCCCGCCTTGCTCAGCGGGGTGATCCGCTCGGCGCGCGCGAACTCGGCGATCCACTGGTTGTCCAGGTTGATGACGTCGTAGGCCGCCGCGCCGCCCTGCGTGGACCGCACCATCTCCGCGTGCTGCATGTCGGCGCCCGCGGAGACCTCGACCAGCTCGGCGGGGTACTCCTCGTTCTCGGCGTTCCACGCCTCGATCAGCTCCTGGTACAGCACGGGCGCCTTGCTGGCATCGTTGCCGGTGAGCACCCGCAGGGTGCCGGGCGGGTCGTCAACGGGCGTGGTCAGCGCCCACCCGGTCAGGACGACGAGCGCGATGGTGCTGAGGACCGCCAGGGTGCCCGCGAGGTAGAAGTTGCGGACCGGGCTGTGGTCGTCCGCGTGCGCGCGGGAGGGCTCCGGGCGCGGCGCGCCGGCGGCCGCCCCCGGCTCGGCGGTGCCGCCCGCGGCATCGGCGCCGTCCGTGTTCGGGCCGGGATCGTCGTCACTCATCGCCGCCGCCTTTCCCGCGCGTCATCGAGCAGTGCGCGCGCGGCGGAACCGGGCGCCCCCGCGTCCACCGGAACGCACTCGACGCCGCCCGCGCCGCGTACGATCGCCTCGATCTGCGGCACCTCGCATGGCGCCCCCGAGTTCCACAGGTCCCTGCCGCCGACGGCGAGGATCCGCACGGCGACGCCGTCGGCGGCGGCGAGGTCGCGCTCCAGCGCCGACTGGCGCATCGCCCCACGGGACAGGGACCCGACCCCGTCGGTGATGACGACCAGAACGGGCTCGGGGCCGTCCCCGCCGCCGGCGCCCGGCCCCGCCTCGGCGAGGGATCGGACACCGCTGCTGATGACCTCCCGCAGCGGAGTGGCCTCGTAGCGGGGCTTCAGCGCGCTCGTGCCGAACGCCGCCCGGATCCGCGCCGCGCCCTCGGCGGAGAGCGGCGCGACGGGGTCGACGCCGGTGTCGTCGCGTTCGGGCCCGGCGGGGAACGTCCACAGCCCGATGCGGTCGCGGCGGTTGACCTCCGCGGCCGAGGTGAACGCGCCGACCTCGGCCAGGGCCGCCTCGTACTTGTCGCGCTCCATCCCCATCGACGTCGACCGGTCCAGCGCGAGCAGCACCTCGGACTCCCCCGACGACGCCCCGTAGGCGAGCCGGGTCTGCATGAGCTGCTCGGCGAAGTCGCCGACGCGTTCGACGGAACCCCCGCCCCCGCCGTCGCCGGTGAGGAACGAGCGGAACGCGGCCAGCTCACCGGCCTCCGCTCCGGCGGCGCCGCGGTCGATCTCGACGAACGGGTAGGTCAGGACCGACGCGCCCTCGACGCCGAACTCCTGGAGCTCACGGAGGCGGCCGCGGTTCCGCGCGCATTCGGGCGGCACGTCGGAGGCCGTCGGCAGGCTGCGCAGCGCCCGGCGCGTGGTGAGCACCGCGATCTCGCCGTCCTTCGCGCGGCCGGTCGCCGCAGCCCGGCACAGCAGGTCGCGCTCCGAACCGGCCTGGACGAAGTCGCCGCCCAACTCGGCCTCGATATCGGCGGCGACGGCCCGCGGCGGCTCCGCCTGCCCGCCCTGCCGGATCAGGCCGTCGTCGAGGTAGAGCTCCAGCATGTGCAGCAGCGCCGCGCCGGAGAGTTCGGGGTTCGCGCGCACCACCGGGACCTCGGCGGGGCTCGCGACGTCGCGGAGCAGGTCGAACGGGTGGCGGTCGTCCGCGTGGTCGCTCTTGCGCATCGCGCGCGCCTGACCGGGCGGCACCGCGAGCACGAGTTCGTCCTCGTCGGTGGACCCGCCCAGGCGCAGCGCCGTGGGCTCGGCACCGTCGGCGCGCGTGTCCCGTTCGGCGGCGTTCTGCGCGATCCACCAGTCGGCGCCGGTGTCGGGCACCCAGATGTGCGGGAGGGCGCCGTGCCTGATGGCCCAGTCGCGCACGGCGCGGGCGCCGCCCGCCCCGATGCCGCGGCGGAGGTCCTGCTGCGGCGTGTCGACGGAGAACACGGTGACGTGGACCTGGCGGCAGCCGTCGGCGCCCGTGCGCGCCTGCGCGAAGCCGCGGGCCCTGCGCTCCAGGGTCGGCTCGTTGTCGGGCGTGGTGAGGGCGATGAGATCGGCCGGCGGGGCGCAGTCGCCGAAGGGCCGGTTCAGCGCCACCACGCTGCCGCTGAGGAGCAGGGACAGGGTGACGAAGACGACGGCGCCGCTCACGAAGACCCGCCCCCGACGGCTTCCCTTCAGGCGTTCGGCCTCGCGGGCGACACCGCGCTTCGAGGGGTCCGCGTCGATCTTGAACAGTGCGCGGACGGCCTGCGGCGCGTTGCCGTGCCGGACGGTCACGTACACCGCGCCGAGGGAGACGACCCAGATCCCGCCGACGGCCGCGATGAGCAGCACCGGGAAGTAGTCGCGGAGGAGGTGCCTGATCTGTGGGCCCGGCCAGACCGACTGCGCGATGACGCCGGTCTCGGTGAACGCCCAGACCGCCACCAGCACCAGCAGGTTCACGAGCATGGTGTGCAGCAGGGTGGTGAAGGAGAGCCAGCGCAGGAAGGAGGACCATCGCGACCCCCGGGCACCTTCGCCTGGGTCGGGGGGTCCCTCGGTGCCTGCGTCCGGGGTCATCGTCTGGTTGTCGCCACCTGTCCTCGGTGACCGGTGAAAACCCCACCGGCCCTGCCGGGCGACCAGTCACCAGAGTCCTGCCAGGCAGCACAAGAAGAGATCTACTCGCCCCAAAAGTACCCGAATCGACGCCTCAAAAGCCGTCCGAGCCCCACCCGCCCCGTGGCCGGATCCGGCTGAGTCACCGGCACCTCCCCCTCAACCCAAGGGGGTTTTGAAACCCCCACCCCAGGGCTTGTACCTCATCCCCAGTGGGTGTCTCCGGGAGTCGCGGTGGAGGGGCGCGCCGGTGTCTGGACTGAGGAGCGAGGTGCGACCGAGGAACGAGGGAGCGCCACGCGACGAGGGAAGACACCGGCCTGAAGCGCCCCGCAACCGCGACGACCAAGCAAGCACAGGAGTCGCGATGGGGGCGCGCCGGTGTCTGGACTGAGGAGCGGGGTGCGACCGAGGAACGAGGGAGCGCCACGCGACGAGGGAAGACACCGGCCCGAAGCGCCCCGGAACCGCGACGACCCAGCAAGCACAGGAGTCGCGATGGGGGCGCGCCGGTGTCTGGACTGAGGAGCGGGGTGCGACCGAGGTACGAGGGAGCGCCACGCGACGAGGGAAGGCATCGGCCTGAAGCGCCCCGGAACCGCGACGACCCGGCAAACAGGTAAGCACGGTTATCCTGGAAGGTAAATCTTCCGCCGCATGGCAGCTATCAGACGAGTTCTTGGGGAGGACGGTCCTGTGGCCAAGCCGGAAACAGCGGATCCCGCCGACGGCTCGGCTCCCCGTGTCTGGTGGCAGCGGCTGAACGCCGCGAATTCGGGGAAGGTCGCGCTGCCTGAGGCGGAGCCGCTGGTGCGTGAGCATCTTCGCTGGCACCGCAGTGCCGATGCCGCGTTGCTGCGCCGCGCTTATGCGGTGGCGCATCATCTGCACGACGGTCAGATGCGCAAGTCGGGCGAGCCGTACATCACGCATCCGCTCGCGGTCGCCATGATCCTCGCCGAGGTCGGTATGGACACCGCCACGCTGGTGGCGGCCCTGCTGCACGACACCGTCGAGGACACGCCGTTCGGTATCGGGCATCTCGCCGCCGATTTCGGCGAGGAGGTCGCCGTGATGGTCGACGGCGTCACGAAGCTCGACAAGTCCATGTACGGCGACGCCGCCGCGGGTGAGACGTTCCGCAAGATGGTGCTCGCCGCCGCGGCGGACCTCCGGGTGCTGCTGATCAAGCTCGCCGACCGCATCCACAACATGCGCACGCTGCGCTTCCAGCCGCCGCACAAGCGGCGCAAGATCGCGCAGAGCACCCGCGATCAGCTCATCCCGTTCGCCGAGCGCCTCGGCGTCTACCATTTCATGCGCGAGCTCGAAGACCTGTGTTTCGAGTATCTGGAGACCGAGGCGTACGAGCGGACGCTCGCCGCGCGCGACGCCGCCCGCCGCCTCGATTACGCGGAGCTGAACGAGACGGTCGAGGAGCTGCGTTCGGTCCTCGCGGGATTCCGGGTCAAGGCCGATGTGGTGGTCCGCGAACGGCACCTGTACTCCATCCACACCTCGCGGCACGGCGACATGGCGGGACTCGACCCGTTCACCATTTCGCGTATCTCGGTGGTGGTGCGGCGGGCCGAGCGCGACTGCTACATCGCGCTGGGCGCCATCCATGGCAGGTGGCGGCCCATCCCGGCGCGTTTCAAGGACTTCATCGCGGTCCCCAAGTACAACCTGTACCGCGCGCTGCACACGGTCGTCATCAAGCCGGGCGGCCGGATGTTCGACATCCTCATCCGCAGCGCCGAGCAGTTCCGCGTCTCGGAGTACGGGCTCATCGCCCACGTCGCCGACGCCACGTCCAAGGACGGCCGCCGCGCCGTCACGCACCGCCCCGATCTCGAATGGTTGCAGCGGCTGCTGGCCTGGCAGGGGCAGGCCGACGCCGAGGACCTCCTCGCCGGTGTGCGCAGTGATCTCGCCCCCGACGGCATGGTCACGTTCACCCGCGAGGGTGTGCTGGTGTCACTCCCGAAGGGGTCGACACCGCTCGACTTCGCCTACAACCTCGATCCCGACTGCGGCGACAACTACATGGGCGCCATGGTCGACGGCAAGCTGGTCTCGGCGACCAGCCCGCTGCGCGACGGCTCCATCGTGGAGATCCTGACCGGCTCCAGCAGCGGCCCCGACGAGGAGTGGCTGAACGTCGTCAAGACCGGGCCCGCGCGGGTGGGGATCTCCCGGCAGTTGTCGCGGCGGCGGTTCGAGAAGTCGGCGGCGCGCGGCCGCCATCTGCTCGCCGACGACCTGCGGCGGCTCGGCGTCGACCTCACCGAGATCGAGGCGAGCGGCACCGCGACCTCGGTGGCGCGCAAGCTGGGCTACGCCGAACTCGACTCGCTGTACGCCGCCGCCGATTCGGAGGATGTCGGCGTCGCCGAGATCGTCGAGGCCATGACCCGCCGCGCCGCGCGCTGAGCACGCGTCAGAACAGCACCGACATGTAGGTGTCGACCTCACTGAACCCGCACCGGGCGTAGGTGGTCCGTGCCGCGGTGTTGTAGTCGTTGACGTACAGGGTGACCCTGGGCGCCACCTCGTCCTGGGCCCGGCGCACCACGGCGGCCATGCCGGGCACCGACAGCCCGCGCCCGCGCAGGTCGGGGGGCACCCACACGCCTTGGATCTGGCAGGCGTCGGAGGTCACGGCGCCGATCTCCGCCTTGAACACCACCCGGCCGTCCTCGATCCGGGCGAACGCGCGGCCGGTGCGGATGAGTTCGGCGACCCTGGCCCGGTACAGCGCCCCGCCGTCGCCGGCGTCGGGCGGCACCCCGACCTCCTCGGTGAACATGGCGACGCAGGCGGGCAGCAGGATGCCGAGTTCGCTGAGGCGCACGCGGCGCACCAGGGGGTCGGAGGCCGGTACCGGCCCGGTCGCCTCCAGTACGGGCTGGCGCGCCCTGACCGCGCGGGCGGGCCCCCAGTACGGTTCGAGCCGCTCCCACAGGTCGCGCACCGCCGGGACGGGGCCCACGATGGACGAGCACCGCCGCCCCTGCCACCGCGCGTGGTCGGCGAAGTGCTTGATGGCGGCCGGCCCGGCGCCGACGGGGACCAGGTTCGCCCCCGCGTAGCACAGGGCGGTGAGCCTGCCGTTCTCGATGAAGCCCCAGAGTTCCGCGCCGAGGCGGCCCGGCTCGATGCCCGCTGCGCGCAGCCGCGAACTCACGAAGACGTTGCCGACGGGGTCGGAGTCGAGCAGGGTGTGGGCGGCAGCGAGGTCGCGGCCGCCCAATACGCGCACCGAAGCGGTTCGCAGCACCCGCATCACCTCGCCCCTCGGCCACCGCGGTGGTCGGCGTGCTCGCCCCGCTGACCGTACCCGTCATGGTATCCAGCTCTCGGCGCATCCGACCGTGTACCTCGCATAGGGCGCCTAACGGTCGATCAGCCCCCTTTGCGGCCCCAACCGGGCGCGGCGCACGGCCGTGGTCACCGGGTCGCGTGCGGGCCGTGCCGGTGCCGCAGCGGTTCCCGCTGCGGTTCCGCCGGTTCGGGGTCGGGCTGCGGCGCCGCGGCGCAGGTGCGGTCGGCGCCGTCGGCGCCGCCACCCGGCGCGGGCAGCGTCCCGTCGCGGAGGTAGGCCGCCACCGCGCCGTCCACGCAGGCGTTCCCGTTCAGGGCGACGCCGTGGTCCACCCCGCCGTCCTCGACGATCAGCCGGGACCCGGTGAACCGGTCGCGCATCGCGTAGGCGCCGCCGACGGGTGTCGGGCCGTCATCGGTGGCCTGGACGAGCAGCGCGCCGCCGGCGGGCTGCCCGCCGACCTCGAACCAGGGCCGGGAGTCGCCCGCCCAGGCCATGCACGGCGCGTTGTACCAGGTGTTGCTCCAGGACTGGAAGGGCGCTTCGGCGTGCGACTGCTCCGCGTCGCGCCGCCAGGTGGGCCAGTCGTGCGGCCATTGCGCGTCGGTGCACTGCGTGGCGAGGTAGGCGCCGTGCCCGGGGTCGCTGTCGGCGTTCTCCCCGAAGCGCTTGTGGGCGGCCTTCAGCGCAGCGGGGTCGTCGCGGACGGCGTAGTCGGCCAGCGCCCGGGCGAGGACCGGCCACGTGTCGCTCGCGTAGGCGGCGAGGATGTAGGTGCTCTCGTACTCCACCGGCCCCAGTGCGTCGTCGACGGGCGCCTCGGCGAGGCGTTCGCGCACGCTGTAGTAGTGCTTCTCGACCTCGCCCGCCGAGCCGCCCAGCGCGTAGGTGGCGTCGTTCCGGGCGGCCCAGCCGAAGAAGTTCTGGGCGGCGGCCTCCAGCGAGCGGTTCTGCGCCAGGTTGCTCTCGTACCACGGGCGGCGCGGGTCGACGATGCTGTCGAGGACGAGGCGGCGGATCCGGTCGGGGTACTGCGTGGCGTACGCGGCGCCCAGGTAGGTGCCGTAGGAGTAGCCGAGGTAGTCGATGCGCTCGGCGCCGAGCGCGGTGCGGATCGACTCCATGTCGCTGACGCTGTCGAGGGTGCCCATGTGGTCGAGCAGCGGCCCGTTGCGCTCGGCGCAGGTGTCGGCGTAGGACGTCGCCCGCGACACCAGCACCGCCGCTTCTGCGGTGCTGTGCGGGATGCCGTCGGGGCGGACCGGGGTGTAGTAGCCGGGGTCGCAGTGGATGGCGGGGGTGCTCGCCCCGGTTCCGCGGGGGTCGAAGCCGACGACGTCGAACCGGTCGCGCAGGTCGGCGGGCAGGCCGTCGGCCGTCGCCGCGGCCCAGTCGCGTCCAGGGCTGCCGGGCCCGCCCGGGTTGACGAGGAGCGTTCCCTCGCGTTTCACGCGCGCGGGGACGCGGGACAGTGCGAGTGTCACCGCGGGCGTGTCGGCGCGTTCGCGCCCGCCGGCGCCGGTGTCCATCGGCACGGTCAGTTCGGCGCACTCCGGTTTCGCGTCACCGCGGGGCTTGAGGTCCGCGCACGCGCCCCAGTCGATCCCGCCCGCTGCGGCGGCGGCCGGCACGGGTGTGCCGCCCGCCAGCACCGCACCCATCGTGACCGCCGCGATCCCCGCGCATAGCCGCTTCACCCGTGCCCGCCTTCACGTTGATGGCCCCTCACGTTCTAACGATAACCAAGAGTGATCATCCCGTGGCACTACGGGACACGAAGAGGGCCGTCCGCGCGCGCCCGGAAGGAGGCGCGCGCAGACGGCCCGGGGAGGGGGGAACCCTGGGAGGGAAGGGCTCCCCCGTGGCCGATCAGCAGTTGGTGCTGCTGGTGATGGACGTGTTCCCGTAGTACTTGACGGCGACGTTGTTGATGACGACCTTCACCGGTGTGCCGTTCTTCTTCTGCTCGTAGTGCAGGTGCGGGCCGGTGGAACCGCCGGTGCTGCCGACCTTGCCGATCCTGGTGCCCGTGTTCACCTTGGCACCCTTGTTGACGTTGAAGGAGCTCAGGTGGGCGTAGAGGGTCTGCCACCCGCCCCCGTGGTCGACGACCAGGTACTTGCCGTAGCTGTCACCGCCGAGGTCGCGCTTGACGGTCACCGTGCCGGCGCCGCTCGACAGCACGTTCTTGCCGTTGGCGCCGGAGCGCTGGAAGTCGACGGAGTTCTGCGGGTTGTGGTTGCTGCGGGTGTTGGCGTTCCACACCTGGCCGCAGTCGAAGGGGGTGCGCAGGTTGAGCGCCGCTGCGGCGCGCTCCTCTGCGGCTGCGGGGGCCTGGAGTGCGGTGGCGAGCAGGGCGGCCGAAGCCGCCGCGACCGCACCGCCCCTTGCGAGCCTGCGGGTCGCACCGGGGTGCTGGCGCATGGGGTCACACCTTTCCGTCGGGGGATTCGACCGGAAGTCCTCACCGCCGCACGCTAGGGATCCGACCCCGTTCGGGTGAAGACCCAAATACGTTCCGTCACTGGGACGGCGACCCTATTGCGGCACCCCGAAACCGGGACTCTGCCCGCCCCAGCAGCAGGGCGGCGCGGTGCCGAAGCACCGCGCCGCCCTGAAAATAAATTTCGGTGATTACGCTAACCGGCGATGGAAACCGACGGTTCGCCGGATTCGACGCCGTCGTCCTTCATCCCTTCGGCGATCCGCATGGCCTCCTCGATGAGGGTCTCCACGATCTGCGACTCGGGGACGGTCTTGATGACCTCGCCCTTGACGAAGATCTGCCCCTTGCCGTTGCCGGAGGCCACCCCGAGGTCGGCCTCGCGCGCCTCACCGGGCCCGTTCACCACGCAGCCCATGACCGCGACGCGCAGCGGGACGTCCATGCCCTCAAGACCGGCGGTGACCTCCTCGGCGAGGGTGTAGACGTCGACCTGGGCGCGGCCGCAGCTCGGGCAGGAGACGATCTCCAGGCCGCGTTCGCGCAGCCCGAGCGACTCCAGGATCTGGTTGCCGACCTTGATCTCCTCGGCGGGCGGCGCCGAGAGCGACACGCGGATGGTGTCGCCGATGCCTTCGGCGAGCAGCGCGCCGAACGCCACCGACGACTTGATGGTGCCCTGGAACGCCGGCCCGGCCTCGGTCACGCCGAGGTGCAGCGGGTAGTCGCACTGCTGGGCGAGCTGCCGGTAGGAGTTGATCATGACCACGGGGTCGTTGTGCTTCACGGAGATCTTGATGTCGCGGAAGCCGTGCTCCTCGAACAGCGAGCACTCCCACAGCGCCGACTCCACCAGCGCCTCGGGCGTGGCCCTGCCGTACTTCTCCAGCAGCCGCTTGTCGAGCGACCCGGCGTTCACCCCGATGCGGATGGGGACCCCCGCCGCCGACGCGGCCTTGGCGATCTCGCCGACCTTGTCGTCGAACTTGCGGATGTTGCCGGGGTTCACCCGCACCGCGGCGCACCCCGCGTCGATGGCGGCGAAGACGTACTTGGGCTGGAAGTGGATGTCGGCGATGACCGGGATCTGCGACTTCTTCGCGATGATCGGCAGCGCCTCGGCGTCGTCGGCGCTGGGCACGGCCACCCGCACGATCTGGCAGCCCGATGCGGTCAGCTCGGCGATCTGCTGGAGCGTGGAGTTGATGTCGGAGGTCAGGGTGGTCGTCATCGACTGCACCGACACCGGGGCGTCGCCGCCGACGGGCACATTGCCGACCATGATCTGCCGCGACTTGCGGCGCTCCGCAAGCGGGCGCGGCCGCGCGTTGGGCATTCCAAGATCGACCGACACTCGGGACTCACCTCACCGGCCGCCGGAGGGGACCGGCGGCGTCATCGTCGTGTACGTGGACAGGCCACCACTGCCGGTGGCGCCCCAATAACGGGCCGGCGGCACGTGCCGCGCCGTTACCGCCCAGGCTACCGGCCGACCTGCTTGCTTGGTCCCCGTTTCGGAGAGGTACTTCACGCCGCCGCCCGGGTGCGGCAGCGGAGAAGGGCTAGGTGAGACGTACCGGGTTGAACAGGTCGGCGACCAGGAGCATGACGCTGAAGCACGCGAAAGCGATGAACACCACATAGGCCACCGGCATGAGCTGTGCGACGTCGAACGGCCCCGGGTCGGGCCGCTTGAACAGCTTGGCGAAGCCGCGCCGCACCGATTCCCACAGCGCGCCGAGGATGTGGCCGCCGTCGAGCGGCAGCAGCGGGACCATGTTGAACGCGAACAGGAACATGTTGACGCCCGCCAGCAGGTTGAGCAGGATCACCGCGCGGTCCTGCCACGGCACCGGCTGGGCCAGCACCTCGCCGCCGATGCGCGAGGCCCCGACGATGCCCACCGGCGAGTCGATCTGGCGCTCGTGGCCGAGGAACGCCGCGCCGAACACCTCGGGCACCTTCGACGGCAGCGCGACGAGGGCCTTGCCGACCCCCACCGCCATGGTGCCGATCTCCCCCGCGGTCTCGCCGGCGCTCAGCGGCTGGCGGGTGTTGGTGAAGTACACCCCGAGGAAGCCGGCGGTCTCGATCTCGGCGACGCGCTGGCCCTGGTCGTTGGTGACGAACTCGCCGTCGGCGTCGGTCTTGTACACGACCTCGCCGGAGGCGTCGCGCTTGGGCATCTCGTTCTCGACGAGGTTCGCCTTGAGGTCCATCCGCTCACCGTCACGCTCGACCGTGATGGTCGCCGGGCCGGTGGTGTCGCGGATGAGGCTGGACGCCGCGTTGTTGTCGGGGGCCTCCGTGCCGTTCACGGCGACGATGCGGTCGCCGGCCTTCATCCCGGCCTCCGCCGCGGGGGTGGGGTCGGCGTCGGCGGCGCAGTCGCGGCTGGTCGCCGAGCTCGGCACCACGCACTCGCTGACCTCGGCGACGGTCGAGGTGGGCGTGAGCACCCCGATGCCCATCATCGCCACGGCGAACAGCACGACGGCGAGGATGAGGTTCATGCCCGGACCGGCGAACATGACGATGAGCCGCTTCCACGGCGCGCGCTGGTAGAACTGGCGGTCCTCGTCGCCGGGTTCGAGCTCGGTCTGGTTCGCCGCGCGGGCGTCCTCGATCATCGCCCGCCACCGGGACATGGGCTTGCCCGAGGAGGTCTCGCCGCGGTTGCGCGCCGGCGGGATCATGCCGACCATGCGGACGAACCCGCCCAGCGGGATGAGCTTGATCCCGTACTCGGTGTCGCCCTTGCGGACCGACCACAGGGTCTTGCCGAACCCGACGAAGTACTGCGTGCACCGGATCCCGAACATCTTCGCCGTGGCGAGGTGCCCGAGCTCGTGCCATGCCAAGGACAGGAGCAGCCCCAGGAAGAACAGCACGATCCCGAGTGTGGTCAGTAGCGCGACCATGTACGTCGTCTCCTCATACCGTCATACCGTCGCGGAGATGAGCTCCCTGGCGCGGCGGCGCGCCCAGCCGTCGGCAGCGTAGACCTCGTCAAGGGTCAGGGAGTGCCCCGCTGCGGGTTGATGCTCCGAGACTACCCGCGCCACGGTGTCCACGATCGCCGGAAATGCGAGGGTGCCCGCGAGGAACGCGGCGACCGCCTCCTCGTTCGCCGCATTGTAGACCGCGGGGGCCGTGCCGCCGGCGGCGCCGACCTCGCACGCCAGGCCGACCGCGGGGAACGCCGCGCCGTCAAGCGGCTCGAAGGTCCAGGTCTGCGCCGCCGTCCAGTCGACGGCGGCGGCCGCGCCGCTGACCCGTTCCGGCCACGACAGGCCGTAGGCGATCGGGATGCGCATGTCGGGCGGGCTGGCCTGGGCGAGAGTGGAGCCGTCGGCGTACTCGACCATGGAGTGGATGATCGACTGGGGGTGGACCACGACCTCGATCCGGTCGAACCCGACGTCGAACAGCAGGTGCGCCTCGATGACCTCGAGGCCCTTGTTGACGAGTGTCGCGCTGTTCACCGTGATCACGGGGCCCATGGCCCAGGTGGGGTGCGCGAGCGCCTCGGCCGGCGTCACCCGGTCGAGCTCGGCGCGCGACCGGCCGCGGAACGGGCCCCCGCTGGCGGTGACGACCAGCCGGGCGACCTCCTGGGGGCGCGCGTCGACGTGGCCTTGGGCGAGGCTCGTCAGCTCTGCGGCGGGCACCCGCGGGAAGCACTGGGCGAGCGCGAAGTGCTCGGAGTCGACGGGGACGATCTGCCCCGGTTCGGCGAGGTCGCGCACCAGCGGGCCGCCGATGATCAGGGACTCCTTGTTGGCGAGCGCCAGGAGGCGTCCGGCGCGCAGCGCCGCGAGCGTCGACTCCAGGCCGAGCGCGCCGTTCACGCCGTTGAGGACGACGTCGCAGGGGTGCGCGGCGAGTTCGGCGACCGCCTCGGCGCCGGCCAGCACCTTGGCGCCGCTGCCGTGCGCGGTGAGCCGCTCGGCCAGCCGGGCGGCCTGCGCGGCGTCGGCGACCGCGACGACCGGCACGTCCAGCGCCGCGGCCTGCTCGGCGAGCAGGTCCACGCGTCCGCCCCCTGCTGCGAGGCCCACCACGCGGAACCGATCGGGGTTGCGGCGGACGATGTCGACGGCCTGGGTTCCGATGGATCCGGTGGACCCGAGGATGACGACGTCGCGCGGGGCGGTCCCGGTGGCGGCGGCGAGCTGTTCGGCGATGCGCATGGGCCCTATTGTCCCGCACCCGGGTGAGCGGGGAGCGCCGATCGGGCGCGGTTCCCGACCCCTCCCCCCGATAAACCCAAAGTGACGTCATGATCACTTTGCGTGTGGCACACTTGGGTGCCATGTCAGCCAGCCTCGCCAAGCAGGTCCTCGGCACCCTCGCGGGCGTCACCATCGCGATGGTCGGCGCGTCCGCCGGGACGATGCCCGACTACCAGGCCCCCGCGGCGCACCAGGGTTCCGCGGCGTCCGCCGCGCGGGCGCCCGGCGCCCCCATGCAGCCCATGCTCGGCCCCGAGGACGGTGTCGTCCGGCAGAACGCCGTGAACGACCCCATCGCCCTCGAACGGGTCCTCGAGTACTGGACGCCCGAGCGCATGGCCGCCGCCGAGCCGGCCGGCCGGCAGGTCGACAACGCCCCGCCCGGGGCCGCCGACGGTGCCGGCCCGACCGACCCGCAGGCCGCGCCCCGCCCCGACAGCCAGGGCGAGCGGTGGACCGCCGGCGGCAAGATCACCAAGACCACCGGCCGCGTCTACCTCACCATGGACGGCGGCGACTTCACCTGCTCCGCGTCCGTCGTGCACGCCGACAACAAGGACACCCTCGTCACCGCCGGGCACTGCCTCAAGGACGGCAAGGGGGCGTGGGCGAAGAACTGGACGTTCATCCCCGGCTACAGCGCCGGGAAGGAGCCGCTGGGCCGCTACGTCGCCCGCGAGCTGCTCGTCGCGCCCCAGTGGTCGCACCAGGCCGACGACAGCTACGACTTCGGCATGGCGGTGCTCAACACCTCCGGCGGCAAGCACGTCGCCGACCGCACCGGCTCCCAGCCGATCTCCTTCGGCACCGCGCCCCAGAGCGTCCGCTACGCCTTCGGCTACCCCACCTCCGGCGGGTTCGACGGCCGCCACCTGCACTACTGCTCCGGCCAGACCCGGCCCGACCAGCGCGACACCAAGTCCTCCGGCATGGCCTGCCGCATGACCGAGGGGTCCAGCGGCGGGCCGTGGCTGTCGAACTTCGACACCGCCACCGGCAAGGGCACCATCACCTCGGTGGTGAGCTTCAAGTACGCCAACGACGAGAGCACCCAGTACGGGCCGCACCTCGGCGCCGAGGCCAAGAAGCTCTACGACGACGCCCGCACCATGTGACGGCCACCCGGCCCTGCCACGGAGCCCTCCGGCCCCCGCCTTCCCGGCGGGGACCGGAGGGCTTCGTCGTCGCCGCACGGCGCCGCTGCGGGGATCTTGGCGCCGCCCCGGTGACTCCGCGATGTCGCCCGATCCCGTAGAGTGGCCCGGCCGTCGGGTGCGGCACCCCCCGCTCGTCGGCCCTCCCCCCTTCACCGCTCCCCATTGGAAGGACACCGATGCCCGCAACCCCCGCACCCCCTGCGGCAGGGCCTCGCCGAGTCCGCTCGACCGGCCTCATCGCGGTGGTCGCCGCCGCGGCGCTGATCGGCCCGTTGTCGGGCGCCGCCTCGGCCGAGTCCACCGCCGACAGCGTGGCCGCCCTCCGCAAGGACATCGACGCGCTGCTCGACGCACCCGAGCTCAAGGGCGCCGTCTCCGGCGTCCAGGTGCGCAGCCTCGACGAGGACGCGCTGCTCTACGAGCGCGACGCCGCGAAGCCGCTGGTCCCGGCATCCAACGCCAAGCTCCTCACTTCGGCCGCCGCTCTGGACGTCCTCGGCCCCGACCACACCTTCGCCACCAAGGTCGCCGCGAGCGAGGACCCCGCCGACGGCGTCGTCGACGGCGACCTGTTCCTGAAGGGCACCGGCGACCCCACGATGACCGCCGGCGCCTACGACGCCCTCGCCGAGAAGGTCGCGAAGTCCGGCGTCACCAAGGTCACCGGCGACCTCAAGGCCGACGACTCCTGGTTCGACGGGAAGGGGCTCGCCGCCGACTGGGACGAGAGCGACGAGCCGTACCACTACGCGGCGCAGATCTCGGCGCTGACCGTCGCGGCGAACACCGACTACGACACCGGGTCCGTCAACGCCAAGGCCGTCCCCGGCGCGTCGAAGGGCGCGGCCGTCAAGGCGTCGCTCAGCCCCATGGCCGACAACCTCACCGTGCAGAACAAGGGCGAGACCGGCGCGAAGGACAGCGAGGCGAGCCTCGGCGCCGCGCGCAAGTCCGGCACCAACACGTTCACCTTCTCCGGGAGCCTGCCCGCGGGGGGCGCGGCGTTCGAGGAGCTGCGCACGGTGCACAAGCCCACCAACCACGCCACGCACCTCTTCGCGGCCGCGCTGGAGGAGCACGGCGTCGAGGTCGGCGGCACGATCGCACGGGGCGTCGCGCCCAAGGGCGCCGACACGGTCGCCGCGCGCGAGTCGATGCCGCTGGAGAAGCTGCTCGTCCCGTTCCTGAAGCTGTCCAACAACGGGCACGCCGAGATCCTGGTCAAGTCCATGGGCCGCAAGGTCGAGGGCGAGGGGAGCTGGGACGCCGGCCTCCCGCAGATCTCGGCCGCGCTGAACCGCCTCGGTGTGAAGACCGACGGCATGGAGCTGACCGACGGCTCCGGCCTGGCGGCCACCGACAAGGTCCGGGCCGACACGGTCACCGCGCTGCTCGAAGAGGCGCCCGGCGAACCGTGGTTCGCCGCGTGGCAGAAGTCGCTGCCGCTGGCCGGCGACCCCGACCGGATGGTGGGCGGCACCCTGTCCGAGCGCATGCGGGGCACGGCCGCCGAGGGCAAGGTCCACGCCAAGACCGGCAGCCTCACCGGGGCGAGCGCGCTTTCGGGCTACGCCACCTCCGCCGACGGCGAGAAGCTGGTGTTCTCCATCCTCAACAACAAGTACGAGGGCGCGCCCCCGCGCGGGACCCAGGACGCCATCGCGGTGCGCCTGTCCGAGTTCTCGCGCGAGGCGCCCAAGGTCACGCCGCGGGTCTCCCCGCAGCGCAAGGCCGACGAGGGCTACACCGGCGACCTCGAATGCACCTGGGCGGGCACCTGCTGATCGGCAGCTGACCGATCCCCACCGGGGGGCGTGGACGCAGAGCGTCCACGCCCCCTTCTCTCTTGCAGAAGGCACCGCGTTTCCAGCGGACACCGACCGCCCGCGGCTCCGCGTCCGCCGCCGGAGGGCGACGGCGGCGGCCGACCGGAGGGGCCGGTCGGCGTCGGCCGGTCAGGGGGCGGCGGCGGAGTGCTGCTGGGCGGCGAGGAAGTGCGCGGTCTCCCGCGTCGCCTCGTACAGCGCGCGGTAGTGCGGGTAGAACTCGGCGTAGACCGCGCTCCGCTGCGGGTCCGGTTCGACCACGGCCGTGATCGGGTTCCAGGTGTCGGCGTCCGGGGCGATGCCGATGGCGTGCGCCGCCAGGAACGCGTCGCCGAACGCCGCGCCGATGGTGTGCTTCGGCACCTGCTGCACCGCGCCGGTCACGTCGGAGACGATGCGGGGCCACAGGCCGCCCTGGGCGCCGCCGCCGACCGCGACGATCCGCTCCGGGGCGCCGCCGGCCTCCTCCATCGCGGCGAGGTTGTGCCGCACCCCGTAGGCGGTGCCCTCCAGGACGGCCCGGTAGATCTCGGCGCCGCCGTGCGCGGTGGTCAGCCCGGCCAGCACGCCCCGCGCGTCCGGGTCGAACAAGGGGGTGCGCTCGCCCGCGAAGTACGGGAGCAGCAGCAGGCCGTCGCTGCCGGCGGGGACGCGCTCGGCCGCGGCGGTGAGGGCGCCGAACTCGCCGCCCACCAGGTCGCGCAGCCAGTCGGTGACGGCCCCCGAGGTCGCCATCCCGGCCGCCAGGGTCTCCGTCCCGGCGAAGGCGCCCTTGGTGCCCCACAGGCCGTCGTGCGGCCGCAGCCGGTCGACGACCTGGACCAGGAACATCGTGGTGCCGTACATGACCATCGCGTCGCCGGGGCCGCGCACCCCGACGCTGGCGGCCTCGGCCCAGGCGTCGATGGTGCCGGTGGTGACCGGTGTGCCGACCGGCAGCCCCGTCAGCCGGGCGGCCTCCGCGGTGACCGTCCCGGCGACCTCGGTGGACCAGGCGAGTTCCGGCAGCGCCAGTCCCGGCGCGACCTGCTCGGCCCAGTCGGCCGCCCAGGTGCCGCGCCGCATGTCGTACAGCGGGTCGCACTGGCTCGCGGAGTGGTGGTCCAGGACGTAGCGCCCGGTGAGCCTGTGGACCAGGAACGAGCTGGCCATGAGCAGCATGGCGGTGGCGCCGTAGACGTCGGGCTCGTTGCGCCGCAGCCAGGCGACCTTCGGGCCGACCGCCTGGGACGTCAGCCGGCTGCCGCCGCGTGCGACGATCCGCTCGGCCCCGAGGTCCGCGGTCAGCTCGGCGATCTCGGCTGTGGCGCGGGTGTCCACGCCGTAGAGGATCGCGGGCCGCAGCGGGGTCCCGGCCGCGTCGGCGGGCAGCAGGCACGGGCCGATCCCGCTGACTCCGACCGCGAGGACCCGCACCCCCTCGACCGCGGCGAGGAGGTCGCGCACGATCGCGGTGAAGTCCGCCCACCACACCGCCTCGGCGTCGTGCTCGACCCGGCCGGGCCGCGGCGTCGACGTGCCGTGGGGCCGGTCGGCGCGGGCGAGCAGGGTACCGTCGGGCGCCACCAGCACCCCTTTGGAACTGGCCGTGCCGATGTCGATGCCGAGCAGCGCCTCGGTCATGTGCTGGACTCCCAGGAGGTCGGGGGTGGGGCGGGCCCTCGCGCCCGGCCCGGGCGCGGTGCCCGGGCCGCGGTGCCGGTGCCCTTATGCTGCGCCGCTCCTGGTGAACTCGTCCAGCCGGATGCCGAGGAGCTCGGCGACGGCGCGCATCTGCGGGCGGACGTCGCCGGGGACGGCGTGGATGTGGTTGGCGCCGAACCGGGACAGGAAGTCCGGCGCGTCGGCGTCGAGCCGGGCGAACGCGTGCGGCCACTCGGGCGTGGACTGCTTGGTGAGGGTGTCGGTGGTCGCCGCGTCGAAGGACTCGAAGTCGCCGAGCATGAGGTGCAGCCGGTAGTCGCCGTCGAGGCGGGTGAGCCGTGCGAGCGTCATGCGCCCCGGCGCGGCGATGTGCTGCACCGACGCCCCGCCCGCGGGGAAGAAGACCACCTCGGGGTGCAGGTGGACCCGGGCGAGGTTCTCGGCCGGGTCGTCGCTGCGCGCCGCGTACCAGGTGGCGTGCTGGCCGGAGTTGCAGAGGTCCCAGATGTCGCGGTCGCCGTGGTAGTGGCGCACGTCGGCGAACAGTACGGGGGTCCGCGCGATGCTGTTCATGAGGCGCATGGTCAGCGCGCCGTCCATGTCGGCCTCGGTGGCGCAGATGTGCGGTTCCTTGGGCCCGTTGTAGTCGTAGGGGTCGTTCAGCAGCGCCTCGGCAACGTCCATCGTGCAGAAGTGCTCGGTGAGCTCGGGCTGGGCCTTGACGCCCGTGAAGTCGAGGCTGCGCTCCTCGATGAGGCCGCGCATCGCTGCGTAGGTGCCGATCTGCCGCTCCAGCAGCTCAGGTGTCAGCTTCGCGCCGTCGTAGTGGACGGTGGCCAGCCGCTCGAACCACTCGCGGCCCCGGCGCAGTTCGGCCGGGTCGGCCGCCTCGGTGCGGCGGACGATCTCCCACTGGTCGATCTCCTCGACGTCGATCCCGAACAGCCGCTGCCACTGGTCGGTGTTCGCGACGGTGGTGTTCATCCCCATGGGGCGGCCGCCGATGCGGCCGAACGTGCTGCCGCGCAGGGCCTTGACAGCGCGGGCGGCGTCGGCGCGTGCGGTGATCGCCGCGACGAGCTCCGCGTCGGGGGCGCCCCACTGCCGGGTGTGGCTGCGCCCGATCTGGTCCAGTGCGCCGCCCGCGGCGAGCATGCCGACCATCCCCGGCTCGGTGGGGTCGATGCTCGCCAGCAGCACCAGCGGCCCGGGCGTGGCGTCGGCGGCGAGCATGGTGAAGTGCGGGAACGCCCAGACTGCGTAGTGCAGGACGGTCAGGTCGACGCCTGCGGCGGCGACCTCCCGCGCGACCGCTGTGGCGACCACGTTGCCGTTGACCGGCTCGCTGCCGCGCACGACCTCGTGGCCGGCGGCCTCCAGCGCGCCGACGAGTGCGTCCTCCTTGCCGAGGATGAAGTCGCGCACGCCGCGGTGCACGTGCTCCCTGCCGTCGGAAATGCTGATCACGCCGATACGGGCCATGGGTGGCTCTCCTCATCTGCGGCCGCCCGCTGAGGGTGGCGCGGGCGCGGCGGGCTCCGTCCCCGGGTCCGGACCGGCGGTCATTGGACGATCCGGAGGGAAATCGTTTTCTCGGGTGACGCTATTGTGAGATCCGGCCGGGTGTCAATGCGTCGCGGGGACGCGCGGCCGACCGGTCCCGCCGCACGCGGCGCCGCCGGTCGGCGCGCCCCTGCGGGCCGCCCGTCGGGCAGTGGCACGCACCGGCCGGACACTGGGTGCCCGCGCGCACGCGCGCTTGGATGGAGATGGGTGCAACCGATGCCGAAGATCAGTGACGTCGCCTCGCGGGCCGGTGTCTCACCGGCCACCGCGTCGCGGGTGCTCAACGGCAAGTCCACTGTCGCGCCCGAACTCGCCGAACGCGTCCAGGCCGCGGCGGCGGAGATGCAGTACCGGCCCAACGGCCTGGCGCGCAGCCTCCGCCGCCGCGAGACCACCGTGATCGCGCTGATCATCGGCGACGTCGAGAACCCGTTCTTCACCTCGCTGGCGCGCGGGGTCGAGGACGCCGCGCACGCCGACGGGTACTCCGTCATCCTGTGCAACTCCGACGAGGACCCGGTGAAGGAGCGCCGCTATGTCGACGTCGCGCTCCAGGAGCGCGCGGCGGGGGTGGTGCTGTCGTCCGCCGGCTCCACCGAGAGCATCGGCATGCTGCGCGACCAGCGGATCCCCTTCGTCGCAGTGGACCGCCCGGTCGAGGGCGCCGCGACCGACACCGTCGTGGTCGACACCCGCAGCGCCGCGGCGGCGGCAACGCTCCACCTGCTGGAGCAGGGCTACCAGCGCATCGGCTGCATCGCGGGCCCGGCGGGGATCGCGACGGCCGACGACCGGCTCGCCGGCTACCGCGACGCCCTGCGCGCCGCCAACCGGCGGATCCCGGCCCGGCTGGTGCGCCACGCGGAGTTCAAGGCCGCGGGGGCCAAGGCCGCCGCCCGGCAGCTCCTCGACCGCAGGGAGCGGCCCGACGCGCTGCTGGTCGCCAACTGCGTCATGGCGCGCGGCGTGCTGGAGGCGATGGCGGAGCTGGGCCTGCGCAGCGGCCGCGACGTCGGCCTCGCCGCGTTCGACGACGACCCGTGGACGACGCTCATCACGCCGCCGATGACCGTCATCGCGCAGCCGGCCCACGACCTCGGGCTCATCGCGACCCGGCTGCTGCTCTCGCGCATCGCCGACCCGGCGCGGGCGGCGACCACCTCGACCCTGCACGCCACCCTGATCCCGCGGGGCAGCACCGAGCGGTGAGCCCGCCGCCCGGCGCGGCCGGGCTCAGAGCCCGCGCGGGATCCGCTCGGCCGCGGGCGCGAGCGTGAACGGGCGGTGCGGCGGCACCTGGTACCAGAACGCGACCGACGACAGGTCGTCGCCGCGCTTGTTGGCGTGCCCGTGCTCGATGGTCACCCGCACCGACCGCTCGAACATCACCGGGTCCTCGACGTGGAACCGGTACAGCGAGACCTGGCCGCTCCAGTTCGGCCCGCCGGGCAGGGTGATGCCGTGGTACGGGGCATGGTGGGCCTGGGTGGGGCACCAGGCGGTGTTGAAGTAGTCCTCCGTGCCGGTGCCGTGCAGCGTGGGCGGGAACGCCTCGCCGTCGATGAAGATCATGTCGTCGCCCTCGCCGTACCAGTTCCACTCGCGGGTCGCGCGCAGGTTGTGCACGTTGAGGACGCAGCCGACGTAGTGCCCGCGCCCCTCCGCGTCGAGGATCGTGTAGTTCCCGGCGCCGTCGAGGTTGGTCCCCTCGATCTGGAAGCGCCGGTTGGACTGGCCGGCCTCGGACTCGCCGGCGGTCGGGTTCTCGCGGCGCCACTGGGCGTGGAAGTAGCCGAGGTCGGGCTCGTGCCGCGCGTAGCGCTCGTAGTCGATGTAGTAGTAGAAGAAGACCGGCGCGCTGCCCAGTTCGCTGATCAGCTCGACCTTGGCGTGTTCGGCGAAGGGCATCGCGAACCAGCAGTTGAACGACTTGCCGTCCTCGGGGCTCATCTGGAGGGGCGCCGAGACGAAGTTGACCGTCCGGCCGTGGCCCACGCCGAAGAAGTCGCCGAGCGGCGCCCACACCGCGGGGTGCTCCGCGCCGTCCCAGGTGATGCGCAGCGCGAGTTTGCGCAGCATGTCGGTCTCTGCCTCGCCGGGACCGTCGTGGTCGGGCAGGGTCACCGTGCACCAGATGTGCGTGATCGCGCCAGGGCCGTCGATGTCGGCGAGCACCGCGGTCTCGCCGGGGCCCACGGTGAGCCGGTCGTCGTTGCCGCCGCTGCGGTCCCAGCTGGACGCCCGCCCGCGCCGCGCCGTACGCAGCCGGGCGAGGTCGCGCAGGCTGCTTCCGTGCGTCCCATAGCTCGACGCATCATCCATCGCAGAGTCCTCCCGGGTGGGGTGATGGTGCGGTCCGCCGCATGACGGAAATCGTTTTCCGACGCTAGCCATGCGGAATTGCCGCGTCAAGACGGACATCACTGGACAACAGCCGTATCGCATCGGCGGGAAACACGATCTTGACAATCGGACGACTTCGGTCCTACGTTTCCGAGAAATCGATTCCCTGCTCGTCGGCGCACTTCGGCCGACCCCTCCCGCGACCACCGCTCGGCAGCGCGCCGAGCCGCACGGCACTGGAGCTCGTGATGGTCCACCGACACCGGCACGCCTCCCCGCCGGGCCACCGCGGCCCGGACCGGCGCGCACTCCTGCGGGGCGGTCTCGGCCTCGGCGCCGCGGCGGCCCTCGCCCCGGCGCTGGCGGGCTGCGGCCCGTCCGAGGCCGACGCACCCCTGTCCTTCTGGTCGTTCAACGGCGACGCGCCCCAGCAGGAGGGGCAGGTCCAGCAGCAGAGCCGGTGGTACCTGGACATCATCGACGACTGGAACGCCGCCAACCGGCAGCAGGTCAAGGCCCAGTACATCCCCCTGGCCGTCTACAACAACGGCAGCAAGCTGCCGACGGCGTTCGCCGCGGGCGACGGCCCCGACCTGTTCGTCATCTCCCCCGGCGACTTCCTGCGCTACTACAACGGCGGTGTGCTGGAAGACCTGACCCCGCACATCACCGCCGAGGCGCGCACGGACTTCCTGCCCAACGTGCTCGACACCCGCAGCGTCGGCGGGCGGGTCTACGCGCTGCCGTTCGAGGTCGAGCCGATCGCGATGTTCTACTCGGTCGCGTCCATGGAGGCGGCCGGGCTCTCCGAGGCCGATATCCCCAAGACCTGGGACGACCTGCTCGACACCGGCGACAAGCTCCGCTCCGCGGGGCAGGGCGGTATCGCGCTGGAGACCGTGCCCGGGTACTACCAGAACTTCGTCTGGTACCCGCTGCTGTGGCAGACCGGGGGCGATGTGGTGACCCCCGGGGGCAAGGTGGTCTTCGACTCCCCCGAGGCGGTCAAGGCCCTCGGACTGTGGAAGGACATGGTCGAGGCCGGGATCTCGCCGCGCCGCAACCCCGCCGCCGGAGACGCCGTCACCGGGTTCACCCAGGGCCTGGTGTCGATGTGGCACCGCGGCATCTGGACGGTGAAGGAGATGGAGACCTCGGCGCCCGACTTCGAGTACGGCGTTTTCCGGCTGCCCATTCCCGACGGCGGCACGTACGTCACCTCGCTCGGCGGCTGGGCCTTCGCCGCGAACGCGCAGGGCAGGAACCCCGATGCGGCCGCCCGCTTCTGCGCCGAGGCGCTGGCGTCGATGTCGGAATCCTCCATCGACCGCGTCACCGAGTGGTCGATCGGCGTGAAGACCGACATCCCGCCGCGCACGAGCGCACTGGAGCGCGCCGACGCGTCCGGCGGCTACGACCGGCCGGTGATGAAGGCGTTCCGCGAGGAGATCTACGCGGGCGGCCGCTCCGAGCCCCGGTTCCCCCCGATCGTCTACAAGGCGGTCTCCGACGCCATCCAGTCGTGCATGCTCGCCGGCGGCGATCCCGCCGTCGAGGCCGAGCGCGCCGCCGAGAAGATCGACGGTTTCATGCTCACCTATGAAGGGGCGAAGCTGCTGTGACGGTCGGAGAGAAGGCACCGGAGGCCGCGGCTCCGGCACCGTCGGCGGCCCCCGTCGGCAGGAGCACCGGCCGCGGGAAGGCCGAGACCCGCGCCGCGTGGCTGTTCCTCGCCCCCGATCTGCTCGGCCTGCTGACCTTCCTCGGCCTGCCGATGGTGCTCTCCGTGGCCCTGGCGTTCATGCGGGTCGACGGGTTCGGCACCTACGAGTTCGTGGGGCTGGAGAACTTCCGCCGGATGCTCGGTGACCCGCAGTTCTACGACAGCCTCCGGCTCACACTGGTCTACCTGGTGCTGGTGGTGCCGCTGACCTTCGGCGCGAGCCTCGGGCTCGCGGTGCTCATCCAGCGCAGAATGCCGTTCGTCGGGGTGTTCCGCAGCGCGTTCTTCCTGCCGTACTCGGTCAGTGTGGTGGTCGTCGGGCTGGTGTGGGAGTTCATGCTCTCCGACGACGTCGGGGTCGTCGGCATCGCGCTGCGCGCCGTCGGGGTGCGGCCGCCGTCGTGGCTGGGCGATCCGGACTTCGCACTGTTCACGGTCGTGGGACTGTGCGTGTGGTTCTGGATGGGCTACTACATGATCATCTTCCTGGCGGGGCTCCAGGACATCCCGCGGGACTACTACGAGGCCGCCCGCCTCGACGGGGCCGGAGCGTGGGCGGTGTTCCGGCACATCACCTGGCCGCTGCTCGCGCCGACCAGCTTCTTCGTCCTGCTGACGCTGACGGTCGCCGCCGTGACCGGGGGGTTCGAACTGATCCTGGTGCTGACCAACGGCGGGCCGTCCAACGGGACGTCCGTCCTCGTCTTCTACATCTACCAGCAGGCGTTCACCTTCGGCGAGTTCGGCTACGCGTCGGCGTTGAGCGCGTTCCTCGTGCTCATCCTGCTCGCGTGGTCCATGATGTTGTTCGCCCTGACCAGGGGAGGCCGGTTCAGCCATGGCCGCAGTTGACACCCGTCCCGCGGCCGCCCGGCCGACCCGACCGGCCCGGCGCCGCTCCGCCGGCGCGGGCGGACGCGGCCTCAAAGGGTTCTACGTGGCGCTGGCCACCGTCCTCGCCGTCGTCACGGTGTTCCCCCTGCTGTGGATGATCACCAGCTCGTTCAAGGGGCCCGACGAGGTCGTCAACGGCCGCCTGACGATCGAGGACCCCACGTTCGACAACTACGTATACGTGTTCACGCAGGTGCCGTTCCTGCGCTACCTCGCCAACAGCCTGTTCGTCTCGGTCGTGGTGACGGTGGTGGCGCTGTTCTTCCACTCGATGGCCGCGTACGCACTGGCCCGGCTGCGCTTCCGGGGCCGGGAGACGGTCTTCGTCCTGGTGTTCTCCACCCTGCTGATCACCATCCCGGCGATCATCATCCCGCTGTTCCTGATCGTGCGGGAACTCGGCATGCTGAACAGCTACGCGGGGCTGATCGTCCCGGCGGTGTTCAACGCGTTCGGGATCTTCCTGCTGCGCCAGTTCTACCTGTCGGTGCCCGACGAGCTGGAGGAGGCCGCGCGCATCGACGGCGCCGGGTACTGGCGGGTGTATTGGAGCGTCATCCTGCCGCTCTCGCGCCCGATCTTCTCGGCGCTGGCGGTGTTCTTCTTCCTCGCCAACTGGAACTCCTTCGTCTGGCCGATGATCATCACCAGCGACCAGGCGCTGACGGTCGTCCAGCTCGGCATCTCCGGGTTCCAGGACCAGTACGGCGCCGACTGGAACTACGTGATCGCCGCCTCGACCGTCGCCGCCCTGCCGACGATGCTGGTGTTCTTCGTGTTCCAGCGGCAGATCGTGGACTCCATCAAGACCACCGGGTTGAAGTAGCGGGCCGCCGGCGGAGCGGGGTCACCGGGGGTACCGGGCGGCGCCGGGTTCTCGTCACCGAACCGTTGCCCGGGGATCGCGTCCGGTATGGAACGGTCAAACACCCGATATCGTCACACCCTGACCCGGTCGCGACAACGGCGCCCCGACCGGCATTTCCGAGTTCTCCCCCTCTGACCCGAAGAAGAGACCATGAGCACCGACCAGTTGCAGTCCGTCCAGCAGCTCCTCATCCGCCAGCGCGTCCGGATGATGGTGAACCAGTACCAGGTCCACCTCGCGCAGCCCGATGGCACCGAGGGCCCCATGGTGGCGTTCGCCCAGCAGAAGCGCATGGCGTTCAAAGAGCAGGTCACGCTGTACACCGACGACCGCAAGGAAGTCCCGGTGCTGGGGTTCAAGGCCCGCCAGGCCATCGACCTCGGTGCCACCTACGATGTCACCGACGCGTCCGGGCAGCCGCTCGGCCTGTTCCGCAAGGACTTCAAGGCGTCGCTGCTGCGGTCGACCTGGCACGTCGAGCAGCCGGGCATGGGCACCATCACCGGCCAGGAGCGGAGCCCCGTGGTGGCGATCCTGCGCCGGACCGCGCTGGAGTGGCTGCCCTACCACTTCGACTTCACCATCGAGGGCGAGCCGGTGTTCTCGGTGCAGAAGAAGTTCGGCCTGCGCGACCGCTACACGGTCGACATCCCGAACAGCCGGATCGACCGCCGCCTCGTCATCGCCATGGCGGTCGCCCTGGACGCCCTCCAGGGACGCTGATCCTGGTATGCCCCGGTCAGCGCGGCGCACCGCGCCGACCGGGGCAACCGCCTCGCTAGGCCCCCGGACGGAACCGGCGCACCAGCAGCCAGCCGAGCGCGCCGCCCGCCAGGACCGCCGCGGCCCGCGCGGCGACCACCGCCGGGTGGCCGTCGCCCAGCAGGCCGAGCACCACCGTCAGGACGATGTCGGCGGCGGGCACGGCGAGCACCGCCGCGGCGAACGCCCGTCCGCTCCAGTGGGCGCGCCGGCCGTAGGCCCGGGCCGCGAGCGCGACCATGGCGAAGCCGATGACCAGCCGCGGCCCCGCCACCCAGAGGACCTGGCCGGTGAGCACCGCCAACGGCTCGATGCCCGCGAACCACTGGCGCACGAAGACGACCAGGATCGACCCGACGAACCAGACCGCTGCCGCCGCCGCGACCGCCCTGGAGATCCGCACGCTCCGCCTCTCGTTGTGCCCACTGCGCCCGCGCTGAGCCCGGCCGGGTCGGGTCCTCCATCGCCGCCGCCCCGCGCGGGCGGCGGTGCGCCGCTACGGCGGCTCAATCGTCCGCACCGGCGACGCACGGCGCGTAGGGCATGAACTCCCGCTTGCCGTCGTCGGTAGGCGGGCCGAGGTACTGGGCGTCGTGGGTGCGCCGCTCCTCTGTGGCCCAGTTCGCGCCGAGGCCGAATTGCAGGCCCATCTTCAGGCTCGCTTCGAGGCCGTTGGCCTCGATCTCGTCGTTGGAGTCCCACTGCCAGACCCGCCCCTGCTCGAAGGCGTGCCGCTCCCAGTCCGGTGCGTCGGGGCCGGGGTCGGTGGCGGGCTGCTCGGAGTCGGTGACCATGCTGCTGAGGGGGTCGCCTTCGACGCCGCGGGAGTAGTCGAGGACGTTCGCCGGGGGCAGTAGGCCGCGCTCTTCGAGCATGCGCTCGCCCATGGCCTGCTCTTCGGGCGTGTCGAAGTCGAGTTGGACCATCTGGGTGGAACGCTCGGTGACGGTTTCGGAGTCGCTTCCCTTGCCGCCGTTCTCGTTCAGGTTGCTGTTCCCCGAGTTGCCGCCCGCACCGTTGATCTCGGTGCCGTCGGTGTGCGAGGTGGTGACGACCGTGGAGTACCGGATGTTGACCAGTTTGCCGTCGTCGTCGCGCATGACGCGGGTGGCGCCGTTCCAGCTCGCCGCGTCGGCGTTGGTGTTCGACAGGACGTTGCTCCCGATGTCGCCGCTGGCGCCCCAACTGTAGGTCTCGGCGCGGCCGATGCCCCGCCAGTCGGAGATGTCCATCTTCTGGTCGACGGTGACGTTGCCGCGGGCGCCCAGGTTCAGGTTGATCCCGCCGTCGTTCTTGTCCTCGTAGTCGCCGTTCTTCGTGCTGCGCTTGTCGGGGTCGGAGGTCCACAACCCGATGCCGTAGTTGGCGTTGCCCTCGACCTCGACGGTGGAGCTCACGATGTCGGGTTCGGGGATCTCCACCGGGTCGATGGTGTCGGCCAGGGCGACGGCCATGCCGGAGTCGTATTCGAGCAGCGACTGGTTCTCACGGCTGACGTAGGTGTGCAGCTCGTCCTTGAAGTGCTCGTACTCGGCCTGGTCGTCGAAGATGAACGTGGTGCCGGCCTTGAGCCGCCCCGTGCCGTTGGCCTCGAAGTTCGCGCTGCCGTTGGCGTTGCGGTTGTCGCCGAAGTCGAAGCCCGCGCCGCCGGAGAGGCCCGCCTCCGCCCCGGGGATGGAGGTCACCATGATGCGGCCGTCGGAGAGCTCCTCGGTGGCGAAGGAGTACTCCTGGCCGATGTGCATGAAGCCGATGTCGGCACGGAAGCCCACCGAGGACCGGTCGCTGGACCTGGGGCAGTAGGCCGGTGTGACGTCGTGTTCGGCCCGGGGCTCTTCCTCTTCCCCGCAGTCGATCCCCGCGAGGGCGAGCATCCGGCACAGTGCCGAGCCGACGCCGGTGGAGATCGAGGGCACGAACACCACCAGGCACGCGATGAGGGCGCCCGAGAGGACGATGGCGGAGCCGTACTCGATGGCCCCCGCTCCGCGATCGCCTAAGGGACGGTGGCACACGGGTGTTCGTGTTGCGGATGACGGGACTGTGAACAGTGTGCAACCTGGGGGCATACCCCCAGACCCTAAACAGGCGCAGTGGCGGCCACCAGAGCCCCGAGTCCCGAACTTATGTCACGATTACACTTTACATACCACGCTTTTTGCATCACTACACACCATTTCGGGCACACCGGTCCCGGTCGGCGTCCGACGTAGCCTGGAATGATCATGACGTCACCGACCTCGCGCCGCGCAATGCCCGCAACCGACGAGGCGGCGCGCCTCGCACCCGAGCAGTGGCGCGCCCGCGAAGCGCGGCACCACGAACGGACCGACTCCCTACTCGCCGACCATCTGCGGCGGCGCAGCGCGGGCGTCGCGCACCCGGTCGAGGACTTCCTCTTCAGCTACTACAGCCACAAGCCGGCACACCTGCGCCGCTGGCACCCGGGCCCCGGCACCGTCCTCCTCGACGCGCCGCCCGAGCGCACGCGCGAGCGCTGGCACCGCGAGGTCCGGACCTGCGACGCGGAACCGCCCGGCGCGGTCCTCGACACCGGCGCGTTCCTCGAACGGCGCGGGCCCACGGTCGAGTTCGTCGCCGCCCTGCTGCGCGCCACCAACTCCCGCCCCGCCCACCTGGGCTGCTTCGGGCTGCACGAGTGGGCGATGGTCTACCGGCTCGGCCCCGAGGACGTCCGGCACGCGAGCGTCCCGCTGCGCCTGGGGGCCGAGGGGACCGACCGCGTGGTCGACACGCACACCATCCGCTGCTCGCACTACGACGCCTACCGGTTCTTCACACCGGAGGCGCACGGCCGCAACCGGCTGCGGCCCACCCGCGAAGGGCAGCCGGAACAGGAGCAGCCGGGCTGCCTGCACGCCGGGATGGACGTCTACAAGTGGGCGTACAAGCTGGCCCCGGCGGTGCCGGGCGAACTCGTCCTCGACAGCTTCGAGCTGGCCCGCGACATCCGCGCCCTCGACATGCGGGCGTCACCCTACGAACTGCGCGCATACGGCTACGACCCGGTGCCGATCGAGACCCCCGAAGGCAAGGCCGCCTACATCGAGGCGCAGCGCGGCTTCACCGAGCGCGCCAAAGGGCTGCGGGAGCGGCTGCTGCGGGTCTGCGACGCACTCCTCGGCACGGCACCCCACAACGCCGTCCGCCCGGAACCCGGCGCCGCCTGACCGAGGCCGGGTGCCGCCCGACCAGGGCCGGGTGCCCCTCTGGCCGGGCCGCGGCATGACAACGGGCCCCCGCGCTGTGCGCGGGGGCCCGGAGCTCAACGGTCAACGGACCGCGATAAGTACTTAGAGAACGGTGACGTTCTCGGCCTGCGGGCCCTTCTGACCAGCGACGATGTCGAACTCGACACGCTGGTTCTCCTCCAGGTTGCGGAAGCCGCTGCCCTGGATGGCGCTGTAGTGCACGAAAGCGTCGCCGCTGCCGTCATCGGGGGCGATGAAGCCGAAGCCCTTTTCGCCGTTGAACCACTTGACAGTTCCCTGAGCCATATTTTCTCCTTCAGCTCACAAAGACCGGACGTGCGGGTGCAACGTCCTCCGTTGCCGCGAGCCGTTTCCTGTGTGAACACAAAAAACGCCCGCCGGCCACAAACCCCGCGGACGATCAAGAACCATCAACTGCGAAATCAACGACTAACAACTTGTCTTCGACCCTAGCACCGCGATCCCACTGGCACCAACATACGCCCCGGGTGACCTGGAACACCCCCGACCGGCACGCGCGCGATCACCGCAACCCGGCCCCATGGGGTGGGCTGCCGTCGCGGATGCGAAGCACCCGGCGGCGCGAAACACCACACTCCGCTTTGGGCACCAGACCCCGGACACAGTGGCCCCGCCCTGCGGTGGACCGGACTGACAGGGACTCTCCAGTGAGGTGGCCGATGCGCTCCGCGCGGAGGCGCAGCCCGGGCCGCGGAGTGGCGCGGGCTCAGGGGCGGTCGACGGCGCGGCGTCCCGCCAGCGGGGCGTGGTCCGCCGCGGCGCGGCCCGACTCCCACCCCGCCTCGTCGAGGGCGCCGCGCACCCGGCTGCGCACGGTCTCGGGGAACATCTCCGCGGCCGCCCGGCCCACCGCCGCGTCCCGGGACGCCAGCACGGGGAGCGGATCCGTCGCGGCGGACTCGGCGGCCTGGCGCCGCGCCGACTCCGCGGCCGCGGCCAGCCGCTCGCCGATGCGCTGGGCGTAGGAGGTCAGGAACGACCGCCGGTAGGTCTTGGTGCGGCCGCGCCCCGCCGCGCGCTGGCGCGCCTCGCCCGCGACCATGGCGGTGTCGGCCTGCACCAGCAGCGAGGTGAACAGCAGCTCCACGGCGTCGAGGTCGCCGGGGTAGCCGACCACGGTGGACATCCCCAGGTCCGAGAGCCACACGGCGCGGCACCGGTTCGCCTCGGCCACGGCGTCGAGCAGCAGCGCCTTCGCCGCGTCGTAGGGTTCGTCGATCGGCAGCCGGCGGCTCACAGGGCCGCCGTCGGCGCCCGGCCCGTCGAGGACGGCGCGGTCGATGCTGTGGCGCGCCATCAGCTCCTGCGCCCGCGCGGTGAACGCCTCGGACTCCCGCGGGAACTCCGTCGCCTCGGCCTTGGCGAGCAGGGCGCGGACCCGGGCCGCCATCCGGCGCCGTTCCGCCCCTCCCGCTCCGGCCGCGTCGGCACCGGCCGCGTCGGCACCGGACCCGGCGGTCGGCCGCGCCGCGTGCGTCGTCCCCTCGCCGGGCAGCGGGAGCAGGCGCTCGATGCGGGGCAGCCGCGACAGCTCGAACAGCACCTCGATCGCGGTCTCGACCCATTCGGCGAGCAGTGCCTTCTCGCGCAGGGCCCATTCGCGCGGGTAGCCGCCGTCGGCGGACCACCAGACCGCCGCGCCGGTGTCGGCCAGCTGGGCGCTCCACTGCGGGTCCACGCGGTCGGCGGGGTAGCGCCGCATCTCCGCTGCGACGGCGTCAACCGCCATGCGGGAGTGCCGTTCGCCGCGCACCTTGCCGACCTGGCGCACCGCCTCGGCCGGTTGCCAGCCGACGCCCCACGCCCGGGTGACGGCACCGGTCAGCCGGGCGATGAGCAGCAGGGCGACACCGTCGCCGCCGTCGCCGAGCCCCGCTGTCAGGCGGTCGGTGTGCCGCTGGAACCCCGCTGTGTCGCCGCCCGCGAGGGCGTAAAGGGCCCCGCCGACCGCATCGGCGTACGGGTCGTCCCCCGAGGCGGGCGCGCCGCCCCGCCCGTCCGCTGTCTCGCCCATCGTCCCCGTTCCGTCCGTTTCACTGATGGGGCGGCCCGTACCCGTACCCCTGCGGCGGGCCGTACCCCTGGTCCGCCGGCCACTGCACCGGCGGCCCGTAAGTGCCCATGCCGCCCGCCCGCATCCGGCGCCGCCGACGCGCCCCGGCCACGCCGATCGCCACCGGCACACCGACCGACGCCGCGGTCAGCGCCGCCCCGATGACGAGGACGGCAGTCGCCGCCTCGGTGTCGCCCTGGACGAAGCCGCCGAACGAGATGAGCATCATGAAGACGCCGATCGGCGCCGCCAACACGCCGAGCACGATCGCGACGATGAACCCCGCGGAGACCCCTGAACCGGGTTGCGGGGGCCGGGACCGGTACGCCTGCCCGCCCGAATAGGGGTACACGAGGGCTCCTTCACGATGAGGGAAAAGGGGTCCTGGACCGACGGTAGCGCGGTCCGCGCACCGGCCGCCGCAGGGCGGCGTGTCCCCGCGACGGCTCCGACCCGCCGGGCTGCGCACGCCCCGCACCGGTGCGATGAGGTAGAAGGGAGGGCATGACCGAGACGACGGACACCACGCCCGGGTGGCTCTCGCGCGAAGAGATGGACGCCGCGCGCGACCGCCTGCCGATCCTCTACGTCAACGCCGTGCCGGTGCGCACCGACGACTCCGGCGCGGTGACCAGCGTCGGCCTGTTGTGGCGGGCGACCGACGACGGCACCATCAGCAGGGCGCTGGTCGCCGGGCGCGTGCTCTTCCACGAACGGGTGCGCGACTCCCTGCTGCGCCACCTGGAGAAGGACCTCGGGCCGGTGGCGCTGCCGCAGGTCCCGCCCTCTCCGCAGCCGTTCACGGTGGCCGAGTACTTCCCCACACCGGGCACCACCGCATTCCACGACCAGCGACAGCACGCGGTCGCGCTGGCCTACGTCGTTCCGGTCACCGGCGACTGCCGTCCCCGCCAGGACGCACTGGACCTGGTGTGGTTCACCCCCGAGGAGGCCGTGAGCCCCGACGTCCAGCAGGAGATGGGCGGCGGCCAGGGCGTCCTGCTCCGCCAGGCTCTCGCCCACGTGGGCCACGCCCCCTGAGTCCGCCGCCGTGCCGCCCGCCGCGGGCGGCGGCACGGCGCCACCCTGCCCCACCCGGTCCTACATGGCACCGTGCACCGCCGCAGTACCCGCTTCCGCTTCCCCCCAGGAGGTCCCCCATCAGCGGCACCGTCATCGCCCTCATAGCGTCCGCGATCGGCGTGCTCGGCACGCTCGCGTCCGCCGTCGTCACCCAGCGGGCGGCCGAGCGGACCAAGGCCCGCGAGTTCGAGGAGGCCGAGCGCCGCCGGATCGACGACCGCGCGTTCGAGGTCCGGCAGGCCCTGCTCGCCGCGCGCCGCGAGTGCTACATCGAGGTCAATACCGCCTCCCGCTATTACCACACGCTCATGCGCAACTGCTATCACGCGCTTCTCCTCGGCCCGCTGCCCGCCGAGATGCGCGACCGCCTCGACCACGCGCGGGTCGACCACCGCGCCAAGTACTCCGTCGCGCAGATGGTGGTCCCCGACGACGTGCTCAGGTCGGTCGAGCGGGTGAACGACGAGTTCAACCGCCTCTACGGCCAGATCCTGGAGCTCGCCGAGGACCGGGCCAAACCCGGGGAGAGCACGAGCACCCTGCTCGCGAGCCTCGACCGGCCCGACGGGCTGGTGCCCCGACTGGAGGAGATGCGCACGGTCATGCGGGTCGACCTCGGCACCTCGGCGGTGGCCCGCACGGAGCCCGCGCTCGCATCGACCGAGGCCGCCGAGGACGCCGAGGACGGAAAGAGCCCAGGGTGAGCAGACCCGGCGCCGCACGGGTGACCGGGGCCCGTGGCGCCGGGCTCAGTCGAGGGCGACGGGCTCGCGCGCGGGGTCGGTCACCAGGTCGGGGTCGCGGTCGCGCAGGACCGCGATGAGGGGGTCGACCGTTCCCGCCTGCTGCGCCGCGGCGCCCTCGTCCGCGGTCAAGCCGACGAGCTGGAAGAACAGGACGAGCCCGTTGTCGGTGTCGATGCCGCGGAGATCGACGTCGGGCACGATCGCCAGCGACGTCATGGCGCCGTTGGCGGGCTCGCCGCCCAGCGGCCCCGGTGTGACGATCCAGTGCCCCAGGTCGAGGTCGGCGCCCGCGAGGAACCGGTCGGCCACCGCGTGCATGACCCGCAGCACCCACTGCGGGGGCGCGGTGCTCTCGGGCTCCCGGGGGATCCGGCAGGTGAACTCGAAGCCGGCGCCGGAGACCTTCGCCTGGGGGCTCGTCTTCCCGCCCAGTTCGGTCAGCCCGAAGGTGACCAGCAGCCAGTGCCGCTCCAGCGGATAGGCGAGTACGCCGTCGATCGCCGCGCCCGCCGTGTCGCCCGCGGCGAACTGCACGGTCAGCGGCTCGGCGTCGGGGTACCGCCCGGCCCACCCCCGATAGATCTCCACGAGCCCCGGCAGCAGCTCCGACATCGCACTTCCCATCTCCCGGCCCGGACAGTGAGCACCGGGTAGCGAGCATAGGGCGCGCTCACCCCCTGCGGATCCACCCCCGCGGGCGCGGCGTCCGGCGCCTCGGCGCGATGCGGTCGAAGCGCAGCCGCTCCATGAGGTCGATGACGTAGTTCACGACGTCGGTCGCCGAGTCGGTGGCCCCGTAGACCAGCGGCGAGCGCGCACTGTCGGGCCGGACCTGCGAGGTGTAGAGGATCACCGGGATGTCGATGCCCTGGGCCCCGAACTCCCGGAGCATGTCGAGCCCCGCGTCGGGCGCCCCGGCACGCCCGATGTCGCTGATGACCAGGTCGCAGCGCGGCGGGGAGAGCTCGGCGACCGCCTCGGGGGTCGACACCACGGGGATCACCGTCATGCCGACCTCCTGGAAGAGGCGTATGAGGTGGCGGTTGTTCTCCGGGTGGTCGTCGACCCAGAGGATGCGCCCGCCGCGCAGGGTGGCGGCCGAGTGCTCCAACCGCGCGGCTGCGCTGCGCTGCCCGTAGAGCGACGGCCGCGCGGACCCGCGCCGCGGGTCGGCGGTCGGCCGCGGCCGGGGAGTGTCGGCGGCGCCCCGCGGCTGAGCGGGCGGCGGCCGCAGCGGCAGGGTGCTCGGATACGGCGACCCGCTGTGCGTCGGCGGCGTGTCGGACCCTTCGTCTGGCCGCCGGTCGTCCGCCGCGTCGTCGGCCTCGTCATCGGCCGCCGCCGGGGGACGCCGCGCGCTCCACGTCGGCCCCGGCGTCGGCCCCTCGGAGTCGGGATCGTCGGGCGGCGCGGGCCGGGCACGGGGAACGGGGCCGTCCTGGGCCGGATGGTCGTACCCGCCGACCCCTGCCTGGTATCCGCCGGGCCCGGAACCGGCTCCCGCCCCGAAGGCGCCCCCTGCCGCCGGATCCCGGTCGCCGGCACCCTCCAGCGGCGGCCCGGCCGGGTGCCCGGCCAGTGCGGACTCCGCCGCCTTCGCGAGCAGCTCCTCGGCCTGGTCGAAGGCGATCCCGACCCCGAACGCGTTGACCTCGGTCACCCGCGGCAGGAGAAGCTCGATCAGCGGCTTGCGCAGCGAGACGAACACGAAGACGATCAGGCCGATCCACATGGCGGTGGTGACGAGACCGAACACGCCCTGCCACATCGAACCGTCCACCCGTCCTCCGTCCGGTACCGAGAAGCACCATGCGGCGACGACGTTAGCAAGAACGCGCGGCGGAAAGCGGCCGAACGCGGATCCATCCGAACGGACCGGACACGCGCGACCGCCGCGCGGCCCGCACCGCGCTCGCGGGATCGGCATTCGCCACCGAATCGGCCCCCGATTCACCGATGTCCGCTATGTTTTGACCCGCGGCTCGGCGGCACGCGTGCTGGCGCACGCGTGCCCGGCGGGCCGTGTGCACGGGTGACGAGCGACGAAAAGGTGATACTCGGTGCCGAAACGCCGCAGCAGCGACCCGCGCCGAACAGGGGCACGGCCGACCGGGGTCAGGCCGCACCCATGCTGTCGGGTGGTCCGCTCATGAGCCCGGGTCGCGCACGCCTGCGCCTGGCCCGCTGGCTGGAGTCGACCGTTGACGAACCGCCCCCGAGCTTCACCGAGGCGCCGCGCGCGCCCGACGACACCGCCGAGGCGTGGCAGGGCGTCTGCGACCGGTTCTCCCTCCAGGTGCTGGGGCTCGCCGAGCAGTTGCGCCCGGCCCTCGACCGGCTCGAGGACGACGAGCAGGACCCCGACCGCCTCCAGCGGCTCTACGAGATCGACCATGCCGTCACGCGCATGCGCCGCTCGGCGCGCGACCTCCGGGTCCTCGCCGACAGCAGGGACGAGGAGCTCGACGGGCACATCACCTCCCTGACGGACGTGATCCGCGTCGCCGAGTCGTCGATCGAGCATTACACGCGGGTCCAGGCCGGCACCGTGGCGCGGCTGGCGGTCGTGTCCTACGCCGCCGACGACGTCGCGTCGATCCTCGCGGCGCTCCTGGAGAACGCGACGGCCTACTCGCCGTCCACCGTGGTCGTCAGCGCGCACCTGCTCGAATCCGGCGGGGTCATGTTCCGGATCGAGGACAGCGGGATCGGCCTGGAGGAACCGCGCCTGGCCCAGCTCAACGCGCGCCTCGCCGCCGAGATCCCGCCCGTCGACGAGCGCACCGGCAGGCGGACCGGTTTCCCCGTGGTGCACCGGCTCGCGCGCCGCCACGGCATCACCGTGCGGCTGACCCGCCGGTCGCCCGCCGGCGCCGGCCGCCCCGGCGGGACCACCGCGATGGTCACCCTGCCCCCGGGGCTGGTCTGCGAGGCCCCGAGCCAGGGCCCCGCCATCGGTCCGGCGCAGCCCGCCGCGGCGCCCCGCCCGGCGTCCCCGCCGCGCGCCCCGTCCCCCGCCCCTTCCGCGCAGCCGGCCGCGGCCGCGCCCACCGACCTGCTCGACGCCCTCACCCCGTCCGAGCCGCTGCCGGTCCGCGGCGGCGGCGAACCGCTCCCCCGCAGGGAGCGCAAGAGCCTGCGCGGCAGGGCGGACAGTACGGGTCCGGCCGGACAGGCCAGACCGCTCGCGCAACGCGAGTCCGACACGGCCGGCCGGTCGTTCGCCGATGACCTGGGCGCGTTCACCGCTCCCGGACCGGGGGCGTCCCGACCAGCGGGCGCCGCCGCGGGCGGAGACTCCCCGGCAGAACCGGAAGATGAGGTGCCGTGATGGCCGATGCCCCGGACGACCCCCAGCAGTTCGCCTGGCTCGTCGACGACTTCGCCGAGTCGACACCCGGTGTGGCGCACGCGCTGATCGTGTCCTCCGACGGCCTGCCGCTGATCGCGTCCGGAGAGATGCCGTCGGACATGGCCGACCCCCTCTCCGCGATGACCAGCGGGCTGATCAGCCTCGGCCAGAACATCGCCCGCCAGGTCGGGGAGAGCGGGTGCGACCAGATCATGCTGAAGTTCCCCGCCGGGCACTTCCTCTTCATGGGCATCGGCAGCCTCGCCGGGCTGGCCGTACTCGTGCGGGAGGGCTCGAACCTCGGCGTGGTCGCGCATCAGATGAACCGGCTCGTGCAGAGCGTCGGCCACGTGCTCACACCGGAGCTGCGCGACGACCTCCGCGGCATGTCGGCCGACAGGAGCGCGTCGTGAGCGCCGGGCGGCCCGACCCCGGAGGGCGCACATGAAGGGCAACCCGTGGGTGCGCCCCTACGTACTGACCAGCGGGCGGACCACGACCCGGCACCGCCTGTTCATGCACACCCTGGTCTCGGTCCCCGACTTCGATCCGGCGTTCGCCGACCGGCTGCCGCCGGAGGCGCGGTCGCTGTACGAACGGGCCGGCACGACGGCCGAGTCGGTGGCGGAGCTGTCCGCGCACTGCGGGGTGTCGCTGGGTGTCACCCGGGTGCTGATCGGCGACATGGCCGCGCGCGGCCGGATGATCATCAATCCGGACACGTACTCCTCCCCTTACGACGAACGCCTGCTGAGGAGGGTCATCCATGGGCTTAAAGAGTTCGCCTGACAGCCTTCCGCCGCACATGACGTCCGCCAAGATCGTCGTCGCCGGCGGGTTCGGCGTCGGAAAGACGACCCTCGTGGGCTCGGTGTCGGAGATCCCGCCGGTCAACACCGAGGCGTGGATGACGCAGGCCGCGAAGTCCGTCGACCCCGAGACGGGCGCAACCGGCAAGGCCACGACGACCGTCGCCATGGACTTCGGCCGGATCACGCTCGCCGAGGACCTCGTGCTGTACCTGTTCGGGACGCCCGGGCAGGCGCGGTTCTGGCCGATGTGGGACGACCTCAGCCGGGGCGCGAGCGCCGCGGTGGTGCTGGTCGACACGCGGCGGCTCGACACCTCGTTCGCCGCGGTCAACTACTTCGAGAACGACTCCGACGTGCCGTTCATCGTGGCGGTCAACCTGTTCGACGGCGAGCAGACCCACCGGTTGGCCGAGGTGCGCGACGCGCTCCAGCTCACAGCGGAGGTCCCGCTCGTGGCCTGCGACGCCCGCGACCGCGGCTCGGCCGTCGCGACGCTCACGGCGGCCCTCACCCACACGATGCGGCGCACGTCCGTAGGCACGACCCCCGGCGTACTCGCCACGCGGTGACCCCCGCCCGCGCGCGCCCGACGGGCCGCGCGCGGCCCCCACCCCGCAGAGGAGACAAGCAGCGATGCGCAGAATCCTGATCGTCGGCGCCGGGCAGGCCGGGCTCCAGCTCGCGTTGAGCCTCCTCGCTGAGGGCTACGCCGTGACCGTCATGTCGGCGCGCACCCCCGAGGAGATCCGCGCGGGCCGGATCATGTCGACGCAGTGCATGTTCGGGCCGAGCCTCCAGATCGAGCGCGAGCGCGGCCTGAACCTGTGGGAGGAGCAGGCGCCGAAGATCGTGGCCCAGCGGCTCACCCTGGCCGACCCGCCCGGCACCGCGGCGTTCGGGTTCGTCGGCCGGTGGGACGCCTACGCCCAGTCGGTCGACCAGCGGGTCAAGATGGCGGGCTGGCTGGAGCTGTTCGAGTCGCGGGGCGGCGAGGTGGTCTACCACGGCGTCATGACCTCCGACCTGGAGGGCCTGTCCGCGATGTACGACCTGACCATCATCGCGGCGGGAAAGGGCGACCTGGTCGAGCTGTTCGACCGCGACGACGCGCGGTCGCCCTACGACCGGCCGCAGCGGGCGCTGTCGTGCGTCTACCTGCACGGCGACACGCTCATGCCCGAGTACCCCGAGCCGCACGTGCGCATCACCGCGTTCCCCGGTGTCGGCGAGCTGATCTTCATGCCGGGCTACACGAACACGGGCCCCTGCGGGATCCTGCTGTGGGAGGCGGTCCCCGGCGGGCCGCTCGACTGCTGGGACGACAAGCCCTCGCCCGAGGAGCACCGCGACCGCACCCTCGACCTGATGCGCAGCTACGCGCCGTGGGAGTACGAGCGGTGGGTCGACTCCGAGCCGACCGACGGGCGGTGCACGCTCTACGGCGGCTACGCCCCGGTGGTGCGGCGCCCGGTGGGCCGCCTGTCCGCGTCGTCCCACGTGCTCGGCATGGCCGACGTGGTCGTCGCCAACGACCCGGTCACCGGCCAGGGCTCGAACAACGCGGCCCGGTCCGCCGACGTGTACTTCCGCTCGATCCTGGAGCGGGGCGAGAAGCCGTTCGACCCCGAGTGGATGCAGCGGACCTTCGACGCCTACTGGGACTTCGCCCAGCACGTCTGCGCCTACACCAACATGATGCTGGGGCCGCTGCCGGAGCACGTGCAGGGCATCCTCGCCACCGCGGCGCACAACCCCGCGGTCGCCTACCGCTTCGCGAAGGGTTACACCGACCCCAGCGACTTCCGGCACTGGCTCATGGACCCGGAGAAGGCCGAGGCGTTCCTCGCCTCGGTCGCCGACCAGTCCACCGCCGCGCCGTAGCGGCGCTGCTCCGCGGGCACGCCGCCCGCGGAGCAGCGCGGTGCGCAGCGGGCGGCGCGAGCGGCGTCGGCCGTCAGCCGATCGGTTCGGGGAGCCGCTCGACCGTGTAGTCGAGCCGCAGCACCGCGCCCGTCGCCGGATCGGCCATTTCGACCCGCCACGCCGACGCGAACTGGTCGACGTTCTCGCGCATGGGGATGGTCCCCGAGAGCAGGACGGTCCCCGGTGTGAGGAGGCCCCGCTCGCGCAGCACCTCGACCCAGTAGGCGGGTGTCAGCAGTTCGGCGAGCGTGCCGCGCTGGATCTCGGTCTCGGCGCCGTCCGCGCCGACCCATGCGGTCAGGGTGATCTCGTCGAGCCGGTCGGCGACGTCGGCGAGCCGCCATGCCCGGCGTCCGATGACGTCCGGCGCCGCGTTCTTGGACCAGGCGACCCCGTGCACCTCCAACGCGCGGTCGGTGTGGTCGCAGGCGACCGTCAGCAGCAGGTCCTCGGGGCGGTCCCCCGCGACGACGAGCGCCCACTCGGCCTCGCCCGAGGTGCGGGCGTGCGGGGCGTGCACCCGGCCGGTCTGGCGCGCCAGGTAGGGCGAGACCGGGTACAGGGCGGGGGTCTGCTCGGGCGCGGGGACGCCGAGCGCGGCCAGTTCCTCGACGTGCGCGCGGACGTCGTCCTGGCTCCGGCCCGCGTAACCGGCGTTGAGCAGGGCCGTCACATCGGTGGTGACCGTCTCGCCATCCGGAAGCTCAAGTTTCAGGGACGTCAAATCTTTCCTCCCGAGTTGCGCATACCGTTTGTATACGATCAGTATAAGCACGAGACGCAGTTCACTGAATCGAGGTGAGGGACCATGGCAGTCCACGGCGGCCCTGCGGCCCCAAGCAGCAACATCGGGCGCGGCGCGGTGGTGCGGGCGTTCTTCGCCAGCCTGTCCGGGACCGCTCTGGAGTGGTACGACTTCGCGATCTACTCGGTCGCCTCCGCCGTCGTCCTCGGCCCCCTGTTCTTCCCCAGCCACGACCCGCTCGCGGGTACGATGCTGGCGTTCTCCACCTACGCCGTCGGCTACATCGCCCGCCCGCTGGGCGGCATCGTGTTCGGGCGGCTCGGCGACCGCATCGGCCGCAAGAAGGTCCTCGTCAGCACGCTCGTGCTGATCGGCGTGGCCACCTTCCTCATCGGCCTGCTGCCCACCCACGCGTCCATCGGCCCCACCGCCGCCGTGCTGCTGGTCGTCCTGCGCTTCGCCCAGGGGGTCGGTGTCGGCGGCGAATGGGGCGGCGCCGTCCTGCTGTCCAGCGAGTTCGGCGACCCGCGCAAACGCGGGTTCTACGCCTCCGCCGCGCAGATCGGCCCGCCCGCCGGCAACCTCATGGCGAACGGGGTGCTCGCCTACCTGGGCCTGGTGCTCTCCGAGGAGCAGTTCCTCGACTGGGGATGGCGGGTCGCGTTCCTGCTGTCCGGCGTGCTCGTCCTGTTCGGCCTGTGGATCCGCGCGAAGCTGGAGGAGACCCCCGTCTTCAAGGCCATCGAGGCCGAGGGCGCGCGGCCGTCGGCCCCCGTCCGCGAGGTCCTCACCCAGCAGACCCGGCCGCTCATCGCCGCCATCCTGAGCCGGGTCGCGCCCGACGTCGTCTACGCGATGTTCACCGTCTTCGTCATCACCTACGCCACCCAGGTACTGGACCTGCCGACCGGGACGGTGCTCAGCGCGGTCCTGATCGGCTCCGCGTTCCAGGTCGCGCTGATCCCGCTGGCGGGCTGGCTGTCCGACCGGGTCAACCGCAGGCTGCTGTACGGCATCGGGGCGGTGGGCGCCGCTGTGTGGTCGTGCGTCTTCTTCCCGCTGATCGGCTCCGGGTCGTTCGCGATCCTCGCCGTCGGCGTCTCCGTCGGCCTGCTGGCCCACTCGGTGATGTACGGGCCGCAGGCGGCGTTCGTCGCCGAGCAGTTCCACCCCCGGCTGCGCAGCACCGGCAGCTCACTCGCCTACACCCTCGCCGGGATGATCGGCGGCGCCGTTGCCCCGCTGCTGTTCACCTACCTGCTCGCCACGTTCGACAGCTGGGTGCCCCTCGCCGGGTACATCTGCTTCACGGTGCTGGTGACACTCGCCGGCCTGCTCCTCGGGCGCGACCCCGCCTACCACGAGGACGAGGAGATCGGTTCCGCGACGGCGGCCCGCTGACCATGGCAGAGCCGCGCTGCCGGCCGAGCGGGGCGGGTGCCCCGCCCGGGCGGCAGCGTGCGCCGGACGTCCCGCCCCAGCGCGGGCCTTCAACGGGCACGGCGGCGACGGGCATCCCGTTCCGGCGAGCGCCTTCGTCGGTCGCTCCGGCGCCGGGTCGGCGGCCGGGCCGGCCGTCACGTGTCCTGGAGGACCTTCAGGGTCGCGGCGAGGTGGGCGTCGATCGCGGCGTCGGCGGCCGCGACGTCACCGGCCTCCAGCGCGGTGAGGATCGCCCGGTGCTCGGTGAGCACCGACGAGGAGCGGTCCGTGGTCGCGAACATCGCCACCAGGCCCGCGCGCACCTGGCGTTCGCGCAGACCGTCGTAGAACTTGATCAGCAGCGTGTTCCGCGTGGCGGCGATCAGCTCCGAGTGGAACCTGTGGTCCCAGTCGATGAACGCGCGGACCTGCTCGGGGTCGGCGAGCGCGGTCTGGTGCTCCAGGGCATCGCGCATGGGGCCCACCGGGGCGTCCCCTGCGAGGAGCGTCTTGTGCGCTGCGTGGCGCTCCGCCATCCCCCGCAGCTCCATCAGCTCGCTCAGCTCACGCCCCGTCACCGGGGCGATGTAGGCGCCGCGCTTGGGGATGAGCTGCACGAGCTCCTCGGCGGCGAGCCGGAACAGCGCCTCGCGAACGGGGGTGCGCGACACACCGATCCGGTCGGCGACCTCCTGCTCGTTGATGAACCGCCCCTGGTGCTGCGGGGAGGCGATGTAGGACTCCTTGAGGAACTCGTACACACGGTCCCTGCCCGACACTGCCAAAGCCCCACCTTCGATGTACACCAGTTGTATGCACGGCTTCCGACAGCATACCGCCGCAGACTCCCCCACCCCCGGCACCGCCGGACGCCGCAGGGCGCCCCGAGGCCCGCCCGGGACACCGGACCCACCACCGAGGACGCGAGACGCGAGGACGCGGAAGCGCGAGAACACAGGAACGCAAGGACGCAAGGACGCAAGGACGCAAGGACGCAAGGACGCAAGGACGCAAGGACGCAAGGACGCAAGGACGCAAGGACGACAGCAGGCTACCGTCGCGGTTGCGAAGCACCCGGCGGTACGAAGCACCACGCTGGAGTTTCCCCACCAGACCCCAGCCCGCATACCCGCAGCAGTCCTGCCGGGGAACGGGGACCTGAGCACACGCCCACAACGCACCACCGGCAGCCGGCAGCCGGCGGCCGACAGGCCCGGCAACGCAAGCAAGGAAGAAGGGACGACCCCATGCGTATCGCACTGTGCCAGCTCGCAGCCACAGCGGACCCGGCGACAAACCTTGAGCTGATCCGCGACGCAGCCAAGCAGGCCGCCGACGCCGGAGCCCGGATCGCCGTGTTCCCCGAAGCGGCCATGGCGCACTTCGGCACCGACCTGGCGGCCGTCGCCGAACCCGACGACGGGCCATGGGCATCCGCCGTCCGCGCGATAGCCGACGACCTCGCCATCACCGTCATCGCCGGGATGTTCACCCCGGCCGACCAGGGCCGCGTGCGCAACGTCCTCCTCGCAACGGGCGGCGGAGCGGCGGCGACCTACCAGAAGATCCACGTCTACGACGCGTTCGGGCACCGCGAGTCCGACACCGTCGACCCCGGGGAGACCCTGGTCCACATCGAACTGGACGGCATCAGGTTCGGCCTCGCCACCTGCTACGACGTCCGCTTCCCCGAACTGTTCCGCGCCCTTGCGCGCGACGGCGCCGACGCCGTGATCCTCTGCGCCGCGTGGGGAGCGGGGCCCGGCAAGCTCGCCCAGTGGGAGCTGCTCACCCGCGCCCGCGCGCTCGACTCCACGTCCTGGATCCTCGCCTGCGACCAGGCCGACCCCGCGACGATCGGCGTGGACGTCGACGGCCCGGCGCCGCGCGGCATCGGGCACAGCGCGGTGATCGCCCCGGACGGGACGGTGGCCGACTCCCTGGAGGCGGCGCCCGGCGTCCTGATCGCGGACATCGACCCCGGCCGGGTCGAAACGGTCCGCCGCAGCATCCCCGTCCTCGCCAACGCCCGCCTCTGAACCGCCCCTTCTGCCCACCCTCCGCCGCAGTGGGCGGCGGCCCCGGCTGGCGACCGGTGGACGACCCGGTGGGCGTTCCAGCCGGCAACCCGCCACTGCCCCGGTGGGCGGTCCGGCGTGTGCCCCGCGGGACCGGCTCGACCGCCACGAGCGGTCGGCCCGGTCCCGAGCCTGCACCCGCGGAGTCCGTCATCCGGTCCCGGACCCGCACCCGCAAAGTCCGTCGCACGGCACCGCTAGAGTCCCCGCATGAACGCGCACCCCTCCCCCGACGACCTCGCCCCGGCGGCCCGCACCCCACCCCCGCAGGACGCGCCGGCCGACGATGCGCTCGGCGACTTCCTCACCGAGCAGGACTCACCTTGGCTCGCCGAGCAGCTCCTCCGCGTGGCAGGGGAGGACCCTGTCGCGCACGCCCGCCTCGCCGCCGCCGCGGGACTCGACTCCGCCGTCCCGCTCGCGGAGCAGGCGCTGCGCGACGCGGTCACCGGCCTGCGCCCCGGCACCCTCGACTGGGACATCGACGGCGACGACGGCTCCGGGCAGCTCCTCCGCTGCGTCGAACTCCTCGACGACCTCGCCGGGTACGGCTACGAAACGGAGTCCGCGCAGTTGGCCCGGCACGCGGCCGATCTGCTCGACGACACCCACCCCGGCCACGACGACCCCACCACCCTCGCCCTGATCCAACGCGCCACCCCACCCCCACCCTGATCCGGCACGCCACCCCACCCTCGCCCTAAGCGGCGGTCGGGGTGCCGGTCCGGCCTGTCCCGATCAGGACGTGCTTCGGCGGTCGCTGCTGCGCAGCCGCCTCGCAGCCTGACCAAGGACCGCAGTGGCCGATGACGCCCTGAGCCCGCCACCCCATAGCGGCCCCTGACCGCCGGGCCCGCGCCCTCACACGGCCGCCTGCCGCCTGCCGCCTGCCGCCGCAAAGGCGTGCTCGCAGCAAGGAGGTGCGGTCGCGGCGGGGAGCGCCGCCGCGAGGCAGGAGCGCAGCGGCGCAACGGAACTGCCGGGGGTGCGGGGCCGGATCACCGTGACCCATGGGGACAGGGCAAGGCTGCGAGGCGGCTGCGTAGCAGCGACCGCCGAAGCACGCCCTCTCCGCCGGAATCCGGACCGGCACCCCAACAGTCACCGCCGCCCACCCGCAGCGGGCCCGCACCCACGCATCCGCCGCCCACCCGCAGCGGGCCCGCACTCACGCGCCCACCGTCCACCGTCCACCGTCCACCGGCACAACGACAGTCGAGAGCGTGGAGCTCCCAGCTAGGCTCCGCCTATGCAGGCAGCCGTGCGCGACCGGTACGGGCCGCCGACCGTGGTCCGGATCGCCGAAGTGGCCACACCCCCGGTGGCGGATCACGACGTCCTGGTGCGGGTGCACGCGACCACGGTCAACCGCACCGACTGCGCCTACCGGGCGGCCCGGCCCTTCTTCATGCGCGCCCTAACCGGCCTCTCCCGGCCGCGGCGCACCGTGCTCGGGACCGAGTACGCGGGCGTGGTCGAAGCGGTCGGCGGCGCCGTCACGTCCTTCGCGGTCGGCGACCGGGTCTTCGGCTACAACGAGGGCGCGTTCGGAACCCATGCCGAGTACCTGTCGGTTCCGCAGGACGCCGCCATCGCGACCATGCCCGAAGGCATGAGCTTCGAGGAGGTCGCCCCCGGCACCGAGGGCGGGCATTACGCGCTGTCGTCCATCAGGACGGCGGGCATCGCTGCCGGGCACGACGTCCTCGTCTACGGCGCGACCGGCGCCATCGGCTCGGCGGCGGTGCAACTGCTGAAACACCGCGGGGCCATCGTGACCGCGGTGTGCGATACGGCCCACGTCGAGCTGGTGCGGGGCCTGGGCGCCGACCGCGTGGTCGACTACACGGCCCAGGACTTCACCAGGGACGAGCAGACCTACGACGTGGTGCTCGACGCGGTCGGCAAGAGCACGTTCGGCCGGTGCAGGCGGCTGCTGAAACCCCGCGGGGTGTACCTCTCCTCGGACCTCGGCCCGTGGTGGCAGAACCTGCTCCTGATCCTCGTGACGCCCCCGTTCCGCGGCAGGACAGTGCGGTTCGGGGTGCCGATGGAGGGCCAGGACGTGGTGCGGCACCTCCGCGACCTGATCGCGGCGGGAGAGTTCCGGCCGGTCATCGACCGGCGGTACCCGTTGCATCAGATCGTCGAGGCCTATCAGTACGTCGAAAGCGGCCGCAAGACCGGCAACGTCGTCATCACCGTCACCCCACCCCCCTGACCACGCCCCGCACCCATTACCTTCTGGAGCAGTCCCGCAATGGGGCTCCCGGCCTCCGGGCCCGGCATGACTTTGTGCCCCCTGTCACCCATGATCCGGGGGGTGGT
>NZ_PYGA01000028.1 GCF_003014485.1 Murinocardiopsis flavida
GCGGTCGGCGTGAATGTCGCAATCCACACCGATACCGGAGGCCCTCTTGTGTCGTGTCGGCTGGGTGGGTGTAACCAACCTCAGTGGTCAGTACAGCTAACCCCCGGCGGCAGAGTGCGGCACCCCCGCACCGAGCGGATTCCCCGGCGCCCGGGTTGACCGTGTCGGCAGCGGGCATCGGGCTGCGGGGCGCGGGCGGTCCTTTGGGGCGGCGCGGTGGTGGGCGCCGCCCCGCAGGGTGGGTGTCAGGCCGGGTTGACCTGGATCCGCTCGTTCGGGCAGGTGGCGGCGCGCTCGGTCAGCGCGGTCTTCTCCGGCGCGTCGGCCTTCAGCTTCCAGCGGTGCTTGACCGCCGTCCATTCCGCGATGTAGCGGCAGTGCGCGCTTTGCGACGGCGGCAGCCACTGGGCCGGGTCCTGGTCCGCCTTGGACTGGTTGTGGCGGTCGGTGACCGCGACCAGCGCGCGCGGGTCGTCGAGGTCGTTGGCGTAGCGTTCGCGCTGCTTCGGTGTCCACTCGGCCGCGCCGGAGTCCCACGCTTCGGCGAGCGGGACCATGTGGTCGATGTCCAGGTCGGACGTCTTGGTCTGGGGTTTCTCGTCGTAGTAGGAGACCCACTTCCCGCCCGTGAGCTTGCAGCGGGCTCCGACGGTGGGCGCGTCGACGGCCTCCTCGATGAGGACCTCGGCGCGGGTGGTGCAGCCGTCCTTGTCGGCGTCGGTCCAGTGCTTGAACGCGTCGCGCTTGTAGCCGGTGCGGTTCTCCGTGCCGTCGGGCAGGGACGCCACTGCCTCGCGCAGTGGGATCGACGCGGGTTCGGCCCAGGCGGTTCCCGGGGCGAGCAGCAGCGGTCCGGCGACGGCGCCGGCGGCGAGAACGGGCAGGAGACGCTTCACGCGTCCTCCATTCGAGATCGGGGATACGAACAGCGCCAGAGGGCATGTCCTACGCCCTGACCTGCGAAACCGCACCCCGTTGCGCGCGGGCGCGCGCACCGCGCGCAACGCCGCAAAGCGGGACGACGCGCCGAGCGGCGATCCTGGTTACGGTCGGACCGTGACCCCCGAATGGGCCGCGCCCCGATCCCCCGACCTGGCCGGGCCGTGCCCGCTTCCGTCCGCCGCGCTCCCCTTTGTCCGCTGATGCCGACGGTGTGCCGCTCCGCGAACGCGGCGAAGCACTACCGGGCGGCACGGAGGAACGCCGCGAAGCACTACCGGGCGGCGCGGAGGAAGGCGGCCAGGCGGTCCGCCGTCGCGTCCGGGGACTCCTCGGGGAGGTAGTGGTCGCAGGGCAGGGCCTCGCCCCGCACGTCGTCGGCGTACTCGCGCCACGCGGCGAGGACGTCGTGGCTGCGGCCCACGAAGCTGTGCGCGCCCCACAGCGCCAGCAGCGGTGCCGCGACCCTGCGGCCGGCCGCCGCGTCGGCGCCGTCGTGGACCAGGTCGATCCCTGCCGCGGCCCGGTAGTCCTCGCAGGACGCGTGGACGGCGGCGGGGTCGGAGAAGCAGCGCACGTACTCGTCCAGGGCCGCGGCGGAGAACGGGGTGCCTCCGTGGTGCCGCGCGCCCATGCGGGTGCGGATCCAGAATTCCGGGTCCGCCCCGATGAGGTGCTCGGGGATGCCGTTGCCGGCGGCGAGGAAGAACCAGTGGTAGTAGCCGCGGGCGAAGTCGGCGTCGGCGTGCGCGAAGGCGTAGCGGGTGGGGACGATGTCCAGGACCGCCAGCGCGCGCACCGCGTCCGGGTGGTCGAGCGCGAGGCGGTGCGCGACCCTGCCGCCGCGGTCGTGCCCTGCGACGGCGAAGCGCGGGAAGCCGAGTTCGCGCATCACCAGCAACTGGTCGCGCGCCATCGCCCGTTTGGAGTAGGGGGCGTGGTCGGCGTCGGAGGGCGGCTTGTCGCTGTCGCCGTAGCCGCGCAGGTCGGTGAGGACGACGGTGTGCTCGGCCGCGAGGAGGGGTGCCACGCGGTGCCAGATCAGGTGGGTCTGCGGGTACCCGTGCAGCAGGAGGACCGGCGGCCCCTCCCCCGCGACGCGCACGTTGATCCGCACGCCCTCGGCGTCGACGGTCCGGCGGGTGAATTCGGCGGGCAGCAGCTGCGTCATCGGCCCATTCCAGCAGCCGGCCGTGGACGGTGGAGGGCCGACCCGCGGCACGTGGACGGCCGACCCGCGGCACGTGGACGGCCGACCCGCGGCACGTGGACGGCCGACCCGCGGCACGCCTGCCGGGCGGTGGCCGGATCCGGTCGGCACGGCCCGGCCTTTCTATTCTAATAATCGTTAGAGTTCTAGAAAAAGAAAGGCGAACCCCCTATGAGCGACCACTCCGTCTGGATCTGCCCCACCTGCGGCGGCCACCACGCCGCAGCCGACGCACCACCCCCCGCCTGCGTCATCTGCGAGGACGAACGCCAGTGGGTGCCGCCCACCGGCCAGCGGTGGACCACCATGGCCGAGCTGGCGGCAGCGGGCTACCGCAGCGACGTGCGCGAGCTCGAACCCGGCCTCATCGGCATCGGCACGCAGCCCGACATCGGCGTGGGCCAGCGCGGCCTGCTGGTGCGCACCGCAGAGGGCAACCTGCTGTGGGATCCGCCCGCCTTCCTCGACGAGCAGGCGGTCCAGGCGGTCGAGGACGCCGGGGGGCTGCGCGCCATCAGCTCCAGCCACCCCCACATGTACGGCGCGATGGCCGACTGGGCGGCGGCGTTCGACGCCGAGATCCTGCTGCCCGAGGTCGACGTCCCCTGGCTCAACCGGCCGGTGCCGCGGCTGCGCACCTGGTCGGGGTCGCTCCCCGCCCTCCCCGGGGTGACCCTGGTGCAGTGCGGCGGGCACTTCCCCGGCAGCTCCGTCCTGCACTGGGCCGAGGGCGCCGAGGGCCGCGGCGCGCTGTTCACCGGCGACACCATGCTCGTGACCCCCGGCGCCGACCGGGTGACGTTCATGTGGAGCGCGCCCAACCGCCTGCCGCTGCCGGAGCGCGACGTGCGCGGCATCGTTGCGGCGGTGCGCCCCTATGCCTTCGACCGCATCTACAGCGGCTGGTGGCAGCCGGTGCTGCCCGCCGACGCGGCGCGGGTGGTGGAGTCCAGCGCCGAACGGTACATCCAGTTCCTGCGCGGTGAGGCGGTGCCGGGTGGAGTTCGCTGAGAAGCCCATCTACGCGCAGCTCGCGCGCATCGGAAAGGAGCTGTCCAGCCCCATCCGGCTGCGCCTGCTCGACCTGCTCGACGCGCGCGAGCGCACCGTCGAGCAGCTGGCGGCGGAGTCCGGCGTCCCCCTGAAGAACACCTCCGCCCAGCTCCAGCGGCTGCACGCCGCCCATCTGGTCACCGCGCGCAAGGAGGGCACCCGGGTCTACTACCGGCTGGCGGACGACCGGGTCGCGCAGTTCCTCGACGCGTTCCAGGGCTTCGCCGAGGAGCGGCTCGCTGACCTGCGCGACACCGTTGCCGCCCACCTCGGCGACCCGGCGGAGCTGCGCCCGGTGGCGGCGGCGGAACTCGCCGAGCGGCTGGCGGACCCGGGGGTGCTGGTCGTCGACGTCCGCTCGCCCGAGGAGTACGCCGCCGGGCACGTGCCCGGCGCGGTCTCGGTCCCCATGGCGGAGCTGCGCGCGGGGACGGCCGACCTGCCGTGGGACGTGCGGATCGTCGCCTACTGCCAGGGCCCCTACTGCGTGGTCTCCCCGCAGGCCGTGCGGATCCTGCGCGCGCGCGGCCACGACGCGCGCCCGCTCGACGGCGGGTTCACCCGCTGGACCCGGTCCCGCCACGCCACCGGGCCGGCGGGCCGCGCGTAAGGGGACGGCCCTGCGCCGCTCGGGGCGGGCGGTGGGGTTAAGGCGGGGTCACACGGTGGCGATGGCGGCGGCGACCAGGGCGGCGCGTTCGGGGAGGCTGTCCAGGACGGCCTGCTCGTGGTCGGCGTGGGCGCCCGCGCCAAGAGGCCCGAACCCGTCGAGGGTCGGTACGCCGCGGGCGCCGACGGCGTTGGTGTCGGCGGCGCCCGCGGCGGGGGCCGCGCCGATGTCCTGGCCGACGGCGCGGGCCGCCGCGCGGACCGCGCTCAGCAGCGCGTCGCCCTCGTCGCCCGGTGCCCAGGTGGCGCGCCGCGACAGGGTCTCGACCTCGACGGCGGCGCCCTCCCGCACCGCGCGCAGGGCGCGGATGCCGTCGAGGACGGCGGTCTCGGCGCCGGGGTCGGCGAAGCGCAGGCCGATGTCCGCCGCCGCGGCGTCGGGGACGACGTTGGTCTTGCCCGGGGCGTCGATCGCGCCGACGTTGCACAGGACGGAGTCGGCGTGGTCGGCGACGAGCGCGCGGACCGCGATGAGCTGGTCGACCAGCTCGTCGATCGCCGAGGCGCCCTTCTCCGGGTCGAGGGCGGCGTGGGCGGCGCGGCCGCGGACGCGCAGGCGCAGCCGGGTGCTGCCGCGGCGGCCGTGCTTCAGCGCGCCGTCGCCGTGCGGCGACTCGAAGCCGAGGGCGGCGGCGACCCCTTCGGCGCAGCGCGCGACGAGCCCCTGCGAGGTCGGCGAGCCGATCTCCTCGTCGGCGACGACGACGGCGCGCACCGGGCGGTGCCCGATGCCGGTCTCGCGCAGGAGGGCGAGCGCGGTCTCCAGGACGACGAGGCCGCCCTTCATGTCGAAGACGCCGGGGCCGAACGCGGTGGTCCTGCCGTCGGCGGACTCCTCGACGCGCCACCGAACGGGCCCGGCGAGGCGCAGTTTCGGCCAGACGGTGTCGTGGTGACCGACGCACAGCAGCGGCGCCGAGTCGGCGCGCTCGCCGCTGCCGGAGAACTCGGCGACGACGTGGTCGCCGGTCGGCGCGGGTTCGCGCCGCGCGGTCGCCCCGAGCGCGGTGTAGGCGTCGATGAGGAGGTCGGCGAACGCGTTGAGGGCGGGGGCGTCGCCGGTCGGCGTCTCCAGTTCGACGTAGCCGCGCAGCCGCTCCGCCATCGTGCCGGCGCGCGCGTGCGCCGCCGTTCGCAGGCGGTCTCCGGCGTGCTCCGGGAGGGTCGGGTCGGGCATGGTTGCGGTCCCCTTCGCTGTCGCTCGCTGCCAGTACGGCAATGATACGGAACGTATAATTGCACGCGGTGACGGCCGACGCCGATCCGACCTGGCCCTGTTACCAGCAGATTTCAAGATCATATTGCGTATTGACAGCGCATGATGGGTGTTGATACCCCTAGCTCTCGACAGTCTTACGTAGCGAATATCAGTGGCAGGCGGTCCGGGGACGCTCTCAGTCGCGTCCCCCGTCGACCGCCGCCCGTCCCACCCCGGAGCACCGTGACCCACATGCAGCCACTCGGCGAGATCGTCGTCAGCCCCATCGGCACCCCCGAAGACCTCCGGTCGGCGGACGCGCTGTACCGCCTGGTGTTCCGCTACGAGGACCCCGCGCACGGCGTGAACCCGCGGCTCATGCGGTCGCTCCTCGCCTACGGCGGGTCCGTCGTCGGCGCGAAGGGGCCGGACGGCGACCTCGTGGCCTTCGCGTTCGGGTTCCTCGGGACCGACGGCGGGCGGCCCTTCCACTACTCGCAGACCGCCGTGGTCCACCCCCGGCACCAGGGCCGCGGCCTGGGCCGGGCGCTGAAACTCGCCCAGCGCGACGTCGCGCTCGAATGGGGCACCACCACCATGCGCTGGTGCTTCGACCCCGCGCTGGCGCGCAACGCCCACTTCAACCTCGACGTCCTCGGCGCGGCCGGCCGCTGGTTCCACCGCGACTTCTTCGGGCCGGGCACCGACCGGATGTTCGTCGAGTGGGAGTTGAGCCGCACCCCCGGGCCGCGCGCCGCCGACAGCGAGCCGCCGGCCGCCGCCCGCCCCGCAGCGGCGTGGGCCGAACCGGTCGAGTCCGCCGACGGCGTCTGGCTCCCGCTGCCGGCCGACATCGGGGCGCTCGCCGCCGACGAGGCGCGCGAGGTCCGCGCCGGGCTGTCCGATGCGCTGGAGCGCCTCACCGCCGCGGGGCACGCCGCTGTCTCCTGCCGCCGCCTGTCCGAGCACACCAGCGCCTACCTGCTGCGCGCGGACGCCCCCGGCGGGGGCGGGCGATGAGCGGGGACGACCCCCGCTCCGACGCCGAGCGCGGGCACGCCGAGAACCGGCGGCTCGCCAGCCCCGGCGACCGCTTCGGCGCGCGGCTGCAACGCCGGTCCTCGGCGGCAGCCCTCCAGGCGCAGCTGGTCGAGCAGGAGACCCGCAACCTCGCCGAGGCGCTCGACCGGGTCGTCGCCGACGGCTCGGTGGCGCAGGCCGCCGCGACCGTCATCGCCGCGCGCCGCCGCTTCATCACCGGCTCCGGCAAGTCGTTCGCCTACGCCTCGCTGCTCGCCACGGACCTTTCGGCCGGCCTGTCGCAGGTGACCCTGGTCGACGGCGCGGTGGTGCGGCCCCTCGACATCCTCAGCGAGGTCCGCGAGACCGACGTCCTGGTGGCGGTGTCGCTGCGCCGCTACCGGCGCGAGACCGTCGTCATGGCCGACCGGTTCCGCGCGGCCGGCGGCACGGTCGTCGGGGTCACCGACGCCGACGGCGCGCCGCTCGCCGCGATCGCCGACGAGGTGATCGTCGTGCCCACCGACAGCGCGTCCTACGCCGACTCCCCCACCGCCGTCGCCGCCGTCCTCCACCTGCTCGCCACCCTGACCACGGCCAGCGCCAAAGGCGCCCGGCGCCGGCTCGCCGAACGCGACCGGCTCAGCCGCGAACTCGGCATCTACACCTAGAAGGGTGAGACCCCTGCGCATCACCGAAGCCTCACTGCATCTCGTCCGGCTGCCCCTGGTCCACCGGTTCCAGACCAGCTCGCACCGCAAGAGCCACCTCGACCACATCCTGGTCCGGCTGGTGGACGAGTCGGGCGCGGAGGGCTGGGGCGAGATCGCCTCGCCCTCGGACCCGTTCTACTCGCCCGAGACCGTGGAGAGCTGCTGGCACATCGCCGAGCGGTACCTGCTCCCCGCGGTCCTCGGCGCACAGTGGTCGCACCCGGGCGAACTGCCGCTGCTGTGGCGCAAGGTCCGCGGCAACCGGTTCGCCGCGGCGGGGGTCGACGCCGCCGGGTGGGTGCTGTGGGCGCAGCGCGAGGGGGTTCCGCTGGCCCGCGCGCTCGGCGGCGACCGCACCGAGGTCGTGGCCGGGGTGTCCCTCGGCATCGAGCCGACGATCGACGAGCTGCTCGCCCAGGTGCACCGCCAGGCCGACGCCGGGTACCCCCGGGTGAAGCTGAAGATCGCGCCGGGCTGGGACCTGGAGCCCGTGCGCGAGGTGCGCCGCGCGTTCCCCGACCTGTCGCTGCACGTCGACGCCAACGGCATCTACGGCGGCACCGCCGCCGAGATGGACACCCTGCGCGCGCTCGACGGCTTCGGCCTCGACATGATCGAGCAGCCGTTCGCACCGCGCGACCTGCTGTCCCACGCCGAACTCCAGCGCACCACCGAGACACCGGTGTGCCTGGACGAATCGGTCGACACCGTGGCCGACCTGCGCACCGCGCTCGCGCTCGGCGCCGTGGGCGTCCTCAACATCAAGGTCTCCCGCATGGGCGGGCTCACCCCCGCGATGGCAGCCCACGACCTGGCCCGCGAGAACGGGGTTCCGGTGTGGTGCGGCGGGATGCACGAGTTCGGGGTCGGGCGCGCCGTCAACGTCGCGCTGTCGAGCCTGCCCGGGTTCGTACTGCCCTCCGACGTCTCCGCCTCCGCCAAGTACTACGCCCAGGACATCGTCGCCCCGCCCGTCACCGCGGACAGCGGTGTCGTCCAGGTCCCCACCGCCCCCGGGCTGGGGCACCGCGTCGACACCGACTTCCTCGCGGCGAACCGCCTGCGGGAGACCACCCTTCGAGCAGATCAGGATCCCCAATGAGTGCTGCACCGCCGGACGGCTCCTCCCCGGAGCGGCCCGAACCGTCCGCCGCCGCGCAGGCGACCGCCGCGGACGGCACTGCCGGCACGGCTGACTCGACCGGCAAGGCAGAGGAGAGCTCCAACGCCTACGACGTCGACATGAGCCCGGGCCGGCGCCGCCTCGTGAACGCCATCGCCGCCGTGGGCGTCCTCGCCTCGGTCGGCGCCGGCTTCCTCGGCGGCGCGCCCACACTGTGGGGCCTGCTGCCCATCGTGCTGTACGCGGTGCTGTGCCTGCTCGGCATGGACATCGTGATCGCCACCATCGTCGCCCTCGTCTCCGGCCTGGCCGTGGCCCAGATGGCGCCGCTTGAGATCGGCGAGCTGCTCGGCGCGTCACTGGCGGACCAGGTCACCGTCATCGGCCTGGTCATCGTCCTGGGCGCGGGGGTCGGCGAGGTCCTGAAGGTCACCGGGGCCGCGGGCACCATCGTGCGCGGCGTCATGCGGGTCGTCGGCGACCGCAACCGCACCGCTGTCACCTTCGGGATGATGCTGGCCTGCCTGGTCCTCGTGGCGAGCCTCGGCACCCTCGCGGGCGCGCTCGCCATCGCCGCTCCGATCCTGCTGCCCATCGCGGCCCGGCTGGAGTTCACCCGGTCGGCGACCGCGTCGGTGATGTTCATCGGCGGCTGCGCCGGGCTCGCCGTCGCGCCGTTCGCCGGGTCCAACGTCGCGATCATGGACGCGGCCGAGGTCAACTACCTGCACTACCTGGGCTACGGCGCCGGGCCGATCGCCGTCCTGTCGCTGGTCGCGGGCCTGGTCGTGGTGCCGTGGATGCAGCGGCGCACCGCGGGCACCGGCGACTACTACTCGGCAGCCGAGGTCGGCGCCGGCGACGACGCCCCGGTCAAGAACGCCGGGCGCAGCACGGCCGTGTTCCTGGTGCTGCTGCTGTGCAGCGTCGTGTACGCGACCATCACCAACGCGGGGACGAACTTCCCGCTGCTCGCCCTGCCGCTGCTGGGCTTCGCCACCGGGTTCGCCGGCGGGCTGGACGCCAAGGCGATCGCCGGGCTGATCTACCGCGGCGGCGCCCGGCTCATCAGCATCCTGCTGCTGTTCTGGCTGCTGGCCGCGCTGTTCATCCTCATCGACAAGCTCGCTCCGTTCCAGGTCATCCTGGACACCTACGGCGCCAGCCTGGCGCACAGCTCCCCGTTCGTGTTCAGCATCGCGATCGCGATGCTCGGCTGGGTGGGCGTGCCGGGGGCGACCGCCGCACAGGTGGTCCTGCTCGACAAGGTGTTCGGCGACCTCGGCGCGAGCATCGGGGTGGGCGCGAGCTCCTGGGTCGTGGTGCTGCTCTTCGCGTCCAAGGCCGACACCTACGGGCCGTTCCCCAACGGCAACATGGTCGGCGCCATGGGGCTCGCGCGCTCGTCGAACCTCAAGAACATGATGATCACCGGGTGGGCGCTGCTGATCCCCGCGTGCGTCATGTACGCGCTGATCCTGTACTTCACCACCTGAGCGGCGCACGATCGGGCGCGCGACCGCGCCGGGGCACACAACGGGAAGGGCGGGGGCACCCGTGGCAGAGTACGAGTACGTGATCAGCGGAGGTCTGCTGGTCGACGGCACGGGTGCGCCCGGGGTCGAGGGCGACCTCGCCGTGGACGCGGGGCGGATCGCGGCCATCGGCGGCACCGGAACGCTGCGCGGCCGCGACACCGTCGACGCTACGGGCCGGATCGTCGCGCCCGGCTTCATCGACCTGCACTCCCACGCCGACTTCAGCGCGGAGGGCTGGCCCGAGGCCACCACCCAACTCCATCAGGGGGTGACGACCCTGGTCACCGGGAACTGCGGCTGGTCGCCGTTCCCGGTCGGCTCGCTGGAGGGGCTGCGCGCCGCGACGGCGTTCCTGCACCCGGAGATCTCGTGGCGGTGGACCGGCGCCGGGGACTTCGCCGACGTGGTCGACGGCGCGGCGCCGGCGATCAACCTCGCCCTCCAGGTGGGCCACTCGTCGCTGCGCCTGGCGGCCATGGGCGACGCCGACCGCGCGCCGACCCCGGCCGAGTTGGACGCGATGCTGGCGCTGCTGCGCCGGTGCGCCGCCGACGGTGTGTTCGGGTTCTCCACCGGGCTCATCTACGCGCCCGGCGCGTTCGCCGCCGCCGCGGAGGTCCGCGCCCTGGTCGCCGAGGCCGCGGCGGCGGACCTGCTGTACTCCACGCACATGCGCAACGAGTCGAGCGCGCTCATCGACGCCGTCGTGGAGGCGATCGCGGCGGCCGAGGACACCGGGGCGCGGCTGGAGGTCTCCCACCTCAAGGCGATGGGCCCGGAGAACCACGGCGCGGTCGTCCGCGCGCTGGAGCTCATCGACGCCGCGCGGGAGCGGGGTGTGGACGTCACCGCCGACGTCTACCCCTACACGGCGTCGAGCACGACCCTGACCTCCCGCCTCGCGACGTGGGCGATGGACGGCGGGACGGACGGGCTGCTGCGGCGGCTCGCCGACCCCGGGGAGCGCGAGCGCGTCGCCGACGCGCTGCGGGCCCGGTTCGGGCGCGACGTCGACCCCGAGGGGGTGGTGCTGGCGGCGCTGCCCGACGGCCCGTACTCCGCCGATGTCGGCAGCAGCATCGCCGACATCGGGCGCAGGGACGGCGTCGACCCCGCCGAGGCGGCGCTGCGGGTGCTCGCCGCGCACCAGGGCGCGGTGTCGATCGTCAACCACGCCATGAGCGAGGCCGACGTCACCGCCGCACTGCGGCACCCGCAGGTGTCGGTGGCCAGCGACGGCTGGGTCATGCGCCCCACCGGCGAGGGGCGGCCGCACCCGCGCAGCTTCGGCACGTTCACGCGCGTGCTCGGGCACTACGTCCGCGACAGCGGTGTGCTCGACTGGCCCGAGGCGGTCCGCAAGATGACCGCCCTTCCAGCGGCGCGGCTCGGCCTCACCGACCGCGGGCGGCTGGCGCCCGGGCTGGTGGCCGACATCGCGGTGTTCGACCCAGCCACCGTCGCCGAGCACTCGACCTTCGCCGACCCGTGGCGGCTCTCGACCGGGTTCGACACGGTGCTCGTCGCCGGCCGCCCCGTCCTCGCCGACGGCGTCCCCACCGGCGAGCGCCCCGGCGCGGTCCTGCGCAAGTCCCGGAACCGGTAGCGGCCGCCCGTTCCATTCGTGGGCACGCGCGACGCGGCATTGTTCGCCCCATTCGCATTTGGTACAATCTTCAACATCTGCCTTTGGCAATGACCCTCCCGCGTGTCTTGAGTGCGCACCGGAAGGCGGATAGCGAAGCCGACACATTCCCGCACGTCGAATCTTCTTTCAAGAGCGTTCGATCATGAGAATCGAATGGGATCCTGTGCGAACAGGGTCGATTGTTCAGTGCGTCGCCAGCGGCGGCCCGGATCCAAACGATTGGAAAGAGACGCGCCGGATATCCCCCCTGCGCGGCCGCGATCATGCGAAAAACCAAGAATCTCACCCCCACTCTTGCAGCCACCGGCGCATTGGTACTTCTCGCCCTCACCGGATGCTCTTCTCTCGGTCAGGGCGACGTCTACGACTTCACTCGGTTCGAAGGCGAGCTGCCTTCCGAAAAGATCACCATCGGGTTCTCCGAAGAGCTCCTGGAACTCGCCAAAGCAGACGGGGTGAACCCGCTCATTACCTCCGTGACGGTGACCGGCCGTGAGCTCGAAGGGAGCATGTGCGCGGCGGACGTCGAGTTCACCTACGCCGACGGCGGTCTCGACCGACTGGCGGACGCCAGTGATGACAAGAATTCCAATAACGAGGGCAAGTCACCACAGGAGATCGTCGCCGGGCGAACCGTCCAGGGACCAGGCGACGGCTTGACGGAGGACAAATTCGACGAGTCCAAACCCGAGGAGGGCACCTACATCTCGGAAGACTTCACCACCGCCGTTCTCGTCGCCCCCTGCGCCGAGTCTCCGACCGACGAGGACAGGAACCTCAAGCTCAAATTTCCCGATGAGGAAACCTATCCCGGATACCCGGTGCACTTCGCCGAGGCATCCATAACATTCCTGAACGACGGGACGATCGGCCTCATCCAGGACGAGAGCGAAGTCAAGGAGTACCAGCCGGACAGCAACGACCAGTGGATCAGCGACTGAATTTCCCGTCGCTGCCGACACGACCCCCGAAGGGATTACCTCGGGGGTTCTCTTCTTCCGCGCGACTCCCTCTTCCGGCATATCCGGGCACCGGCCGCCCATTTCCCTGGCCCTCAGTTCCCTGCCGCGCGCGGACATCACACGGACAGGGCCCGCGCAGCCGCCGCGAACCCGCCCGCACCGACGACCGGCCGCAGCCGGATAGCGGACGGCCGGCGGCGGGGGCCGATGGGCCCGCGGTGGACCGCGCTCCCGGCCGCCGTCCCGACCGCGGTCCCACCGGCGATCCGCGGCGGCCACATGACGCCCTGATCGGCCCGGATTCCGGCGGGCGGCGGCGCACGGGCCGCGGCGCCGGTGCGCGACCCACCGCATGCGATCAGACACTATGGGTACTGGCAGATCTACTGTCGGTGATCGTCGTTGCGGTGCGGAGCCTTGGAGGCGCGGTGAAGGTGGGAGTGGTGGGGGTCGGCGCAGTCGGGGCCGTGGTGGCGGCCGTGACCATGCGCCGCGGGCTGGCCAGTGAGATCGTCCTCGTCGACGCCGACGAGCAGCGCGCGAGCGGGACGGCCCTCGACCTGGGCTACGCCGCTCCGCTGGGACCCGCCGTCGACATCCGCGCCGGGTCGGTCCAGGACCTCGCGGGCGCCCGGCTGGTGATCGTGACCGCCGGGGAGAACGAGCAGGCCGGCGGCACCACCGACCGCTCCGACCCGAAAGGGCGGCTGCGCCTGCTCGACCGCAACGCCGCCGTCTACCGCGACCTGATCCCGGAGATCGCCCGCTGGGTGCCCGACGCGACCGTCATGGTGGTCACCGACCCCCCTGACCCGCTGGCGGAACTGGCGCGCTCGCTCCTGGGCCACGAGCGGGTGTTCTCCACCGGCACGGTCATCGACGCCCTGCGCTTCCGGTCGCATCTCGCGCGCTCCTTCGGTGTCGCCCCCAACGACGTCCACGCCCAGGTGGTGGGCGAGCACGGCACCACCGAGGTCTTCCTGTGGTCCTCGGCGACCATCGCGGGGATCCCCGTGTCCTTCCTCGCCGAGCAGGAAGGGCACGACCCCGCACGGTTCCGGTCCGGCATCGAGCAGGCCGTGCGCTTCGCCAACATCGACATCATCGAGGGGATCGGCGCCAGCCGGTACGGCATCGGCGCGGCGGTGGGCGCCCTTGCCCAGAGCGTCACCCGCGACGAATGCCGGGTGTTCCCGGTCTCCGCGCACTCCACGGCGTGGGGCACCACGCTGTCCCTTCCCTCGGTGGTGGGCGCCCGCGGCGTCCTCCGGTCCTTTGAACCGCCCATGGACGACACCGAGCGCGCGGCGATGGCGGCCGGTGCGCGGGCGCTGCGCGACGCCGCGTCGACCGTCCTGGCCTGAATGCCGACCGCGCGACCGTTCCGGCGGCGGGGGCCGATGGGCCCGCGGTGGACCGCGGTGCTGCTCGCGCTGCTCACCGCCTGCGCCGGCGGGGTCGACCTCCTCTCCGTCGTGGTCCTGGGCGGGGTGTTCAGCGGGGTCATCACCGGCGACCTCATCCACGTCGGACACGGCCTCGGGACAGCGGCCTGGGGAGCCGCGGGCACGGCAGCCGCCGCCATCGGCGGATTCGGCGCCGGTGTCGCGGTATGGACCCGGATCGTGACCCCACCCCTGACCGCGCCCGCGAACACGGGCGCGGATACCGGCGCGCGCACGAGCGCAAGTGCAGGTGCAGGTCCGGGCGCGGGCACAGGTGCAGGTGCAGGCGCGGATGCGAGTACGGACGCGAGCGGGGGTGAGAACACGGCCGTGACCAGGGACGGGCAGCCGACCGCGCGGCACGTCACCGGCGCGCTGATCGCCGAGGTCGCCCTCCTTGCAGCGTTCACCGTCGGGTGGGCCCTGGTCGCGGGGCGGCCCGGAAGTACGCCCGCCCAGATCGCGCTGCTGGTGACCGCCGCTGTGGCGATGGGCGGGCAGAGCGCGCTGGCACGCGTGCTCGGCGGCTCGACCACGTACCTCACCGGGACCTTCACGGCGGCGATCGCGACCCTCGCCACCGGCGGCCCGGCCGCAGCCGTCCTGAACCCGCTGGTGCGCCCGGCGTCGCTGCTGCTGGGAGCGGTCGCCGCCACCCTGGTGCTCACCGCCGCACCGTGGGCCGCAGCCCTGGTACCCATGGCATGCGTTACGGCAGCCCTCCTATGGCGCTGCGCCCGCCCCCGCCAAGAAGGCGGCGATTGAGCAGGGCCACGGTCGCGTGGCCAGCCTCCGCAAACGAAGGAAGCACCAACGGCAGGCGGAGAGCCGAGCCCCGGCGGGGCCGAACCGCATTCTCGGTGGCGAACAGCACCACCAGCGGGGGCGAGGGGCCGGGGCCCGGTTACTTCGGACCGGATTCTGGGTTCGGTCCGCTCGCTTAGCGGCCTTGCCGCAGTGCCGCGTACGGGCGGTCAGTGGTCCTTACCTTGGTGATCGGTTCGGTCCAGCCGTTCGTAGGGTTGGACCGTCCGAGGTTGTAGGTGTTCTGAGCGGCGTAGACGGCCCATTGGGTGCCCAGGTGGGGATCGGGCCGGGTGGCGACGTCCGCCGATCAGGTTCCCGGAGCCGGCGGTGTGGCGCCCCGCGGGTCGGTCAATGTGCGCATCGCCTCGACCAGTGTCGTATACACCGGGTCAGGTTCTGTGCTCTCCCAGTCCCCGTCGCTCTCATCCCAGTTCTCATCGGGATCGCCGGGCTTGGCCGGTGCGAACAGCCACCACAGGTTGTGCCACGGGTCTCGGAACCGCGCGATTTCGTAGCCGCCGTAGAAGGGGGACACGTCCGTGATGACGGTCGCTCCCCGCTCGCTTGCCCGGGTGAGCACGGCAATGGGGTCGGAAACGTACACCTGCGTGAATGCGGGGGTGAACGGCCAGTCCGCCTTCCTGTCCGCGACCATCAGGAGAGAGTTCCCGATCTTGACCTCTGCGTGGATCAGGGAGCCGTCACCTGCGACATAGTCGGGGGTCCGCGCCTCCGGGTCTTCGACGGCGTCGAAGACGTACTGGAGGAACTCGATGAGATCGGCCGCGTGGTCCGTGATCACGAAGCCGTTGACGATGTTCTGTCCTTCAGGTTCTGGCGCCTGGATGTCGTTCATGTAGGCACCGTAGGACGCCTTGTGGTCAACCGATGTCCGCAATCACGGGTCCGATACGGCATCTCTTTCACCCCATTTGGCGATGCTTTCCTCATCGGAAACCGAAACGACGATCGCGGATATGGGCCGTGGCCGAAGTGCCGACCCGTTCGCCCCCGGCGCCTACCGGGTGCGCGGTCCCGTTACCGCCGCGCGGGGGCCTTGGCGGTCTTGCGCGGTGGCGGCGGGGTCTGTCAGGATCCCGCCATGTTCGAAAGCAAAGGCGGCTTCGCCTCCGCCCGTTGAACGGGCGCAACGGGCCTTCAGACCCGATCATCGATCTCCTGGCGCTGCGCAGGGCGGTGCAGGCCCGCGATGAATGGCTCGACCATGGGCTTTCCACCGCACCCGCCGACCGCGCCACCGCCGAACACGCCATCTCCGGCCTGTACCGGCTGCTGAACCGCGAACCTCCCCGCTTCACGTGGGTCGACTCACCGGGGGCCATGCTCGCCCCCGATCCGCCCGTCGCACCGGTCGTCCCCGGCCCATGGCTGCGCGACGCCCTCGCCCTCGACCCGGATCCCGACACCGCTCCACCGGTCGCGGCGCAGCTCGCGACACTCGTGTCGTCGCTGCGCAGGACCCTCGACCGCCGAATCGACCAGCGGTTCAAGCTCTGGGCATCCCGGTTCTCGGCCCGCGACTCCGCTGCCGCACGGCTCCAACCGCCGGAGGCCGCCCTCCGCGACGGCGTCAACGGAGTCCTGCTCCTGAAGACCACCGTCGACGAGTCCCTGCACGGGTCCCTGCACGACGCCGTCCGGGCCCCGCTCCGACGCGCCTTCGCCCAGCAGGGCGGCGGGCCCAGCGACCTCGCCTGGTTCGGGCAGCACGACGCCCACTGGGTCGCCCGCTACGACGTCGTCGACCGCCTCGGCCTGCTCCCGATCTCCGGTGCGGAGCGCTACCAGCTGGACCTGTGGTGCGCGCTGGCGCGCTCGTGCGGGTGGTGGTGGCCCGGCGAGGACGTGTGCGTGATCTCCGAGCGGCCCACCGCTCTGCACTACGAGCCGGTGCCCAACGACGCCCACGGCGGCGTCCGGCTGCACCGCGACCACGGCCCGGCGGTCGTGTTCGCCGACGGCTGGTGCGTCCACGCCCTGCACGGCACGCACGTGCCGGCGTGGGTCGTCAGCGTGCCGACCGTCGAGCGGATCACCGCCGAGCGCAACGTCGAGGTGCGCCGCACGGCGATCGAACGGATCGGGTGGGACGCCTACATCGACCGGGCCGGGCTGCGCCTCGCCGCGGAAGCCCCCGACCCCGGCAACCCGGGGTTCTCCCTCCGCCTGTACGACTCGCCGTCCGAGGAGTGGGGGACGCCGACGCGGGTGCTGCTCGCCGTCAACGGATCGGTGGAGCGCGACGGGCGCCGCCGCAAGTACGGGCTGACCGTCCCCGCCTCCTTCGACGACCCGGTCGCCGCCGCGGGCTGGTCCTACGGCCTGACCGGGACGCTCTACGCGCGGCTCGCCCGCCGCACGTGACCGCCCGACGTCCCTTTCCCATGCGCGCCGCGACGGACCGCGACGGACCGCGGCGCGCGCCCTTGACCACCCGCCCCACGAGCAACCCGAGGTGATCGCCATGCCGCATAACCTGACCCTTGCCGACCTCACCGAACGTTCCGGCCTCGACGTCCTGGACCACTTGGAGCGCGCGGTGACCGTCCCCGTCATCGACGGGCTCCAGGCGCAGGGCGACCTGATCGTCGTCCCCTACGCGCTGCTCGACGCCGTCCAGACCGCGCCCGGGGCCCGCTGGCGGCCCGTGCCCGTCTCGGGGGTGGAACTGCTCCGCAGCGCGTCGGGCGGCAACCCGCACTCCCTTGTCGCCGACCCGGGCGGCTGCCGGTGGACGACCGACGTCCGCGACCCCTCGGGGCTCGCATTGGGAGTGCTGGACGCCACGGGCACCGCCTACCTGATCCACCCCGAGCACGGCGGTACCGGCATCGCGCCCGGGACCTACGTGATCCGCCGCCAGCGCGAAGGCGCCGCCGAGTCCCGGAGGCGGCGCCTGATCGCCGACTGACAGTGAGGATGTACGTGAGCGTTCCCCCATGCCGCGCGCGTGGGGGAACGGGGCCGCGGTGTGCCGACCCGCCAGGTCGAAACGGGTGCTTATGGCACCTATGATCGCTACGCCGTTCACGTCGAGAGCCGAGGAGGAGTGGTGGAGGAACGTGCGTTCCAGGTCGATTTGCGGGGCGTGGTCGACCTCCTCAGCCACCACCTGTACACGGGCCCCCGGGTGTACGTCCGGGAGCTGTTGCAGAACGCGGTCGACGCGATCAGCGCGCGCCGCCTCGCCGACGCCGGCGCGTCGGCGTCGGTGTCCATCGAGCCCAGGGAGCACACCGGCGACGGCACCCTGCGCGTCCACGACACCGGGGTCGGGCTGACGGAACCCGAGGTGCACGAACTCCTCGCGACCATCGGGCGCAGCTCCAAACGGGACGACCTCGGGTTCGCCCGGCACGAATTCCTCGGCCAGTTCGGTATCGGGCTGCTGTCGTGCTTCCTCGTCGCCGACGAGGTGCGGGTGCACACCCGCTCGGCCCGCGGCGGACCTACCGTCGCGTGGACGGGCTACGCCGACGGGCGCTACACGGTGACGCTGCCCGACGCGCAGCGCCCCGAGCCGGGCACGACCGTCACCCTCGTCCCGCGGCGCGGGATGGAGCACTGGCTCGGCGCCGAGGTGGTGACCGGGCTCGCCGCCGACTTCGGCGGCCTGCTGCCGATCCCGGTGTCGGTCGCCGGGCGCCCGGTGACGACCGACGGCGTCCTGCCGTGGCAGCGCCGGCACGCCTCCCCGGCCGACCGGGCGGCGGCGCTCGCGGCCTACTCCGAGAAGCTGTTCGGGTTCGCACCGTTCGACACGATCGACCTGAACGTGCCCGAGGCGGGGCTGTCCGGTGTCGCCTTCGTACTGCCGATGGCGGCGAACCCCGCGAGGCAGGCCGGGCACCGGGTGTACCTGCGCCGGATGCTCCTCTCCGACTCGGTCGACAAGCTCCTGCCCGAGTGGGCGTTCTTCGTCCGCTGCGTGATCGACACCAGCGAGCTGCGGCCGACCGCGAGCCGCGAGGAACTGTACGAGGACGACCTGCTCGCGGACGCCCGCGACGCCATCGGCACCCGGATCCGGGACTGGCTGGTGGAGCTGGCGGCCACCGACCCGCACCGGCTCCAGCGGTTCCTGGCGGTCCACCACCTCGGCGTCAAGGCGCTGGCGCTGCACGACCTCGCGATGCTGCGCGTGGTCGACCAGTGGTGGCCCATGGAGACCAACATGGGCCCGATGACGCTCGCCGAGTTCCGGCGCCGCCACCCCGTGGTGCGCTACACCGCCACCGCCGACGAGTTCCGCGCGCTGTCCGCCGTGGCGGCCGCGCAGGGCATCGGCGTGATCAACGGCGGTTACGCCTACGACGTCGAGATCATGAAGCGCCTCCCGTACCTGGACCCGGCGATCCAGGTGCGCGCGCTGGACCCGGGCGAGCTGACCACCCGGTTCCTGCCGCCCGACCCCGAGACCGAGCATCGGCTCCACCCGTTCCTCGCGACGGCGGCGAGCGCGCTGGAGCCGCTGGACTGCTCCCCACTGCCGCGGGCGTTCGACCCGCCGACCCTCCCCGCGCTGTACTTGGTGAGCAGGGGCGCCATCCAGGCCGAGGAGATGCGCGCGGCGCGGTCCTCGGCGAACGACCTGTGGTCCGGCGTGCTGTCCGCTGTCGACGCCGGGGCGGGCGCCGACGACCGGCCGCAGCTCGTGCTGAACCTGCGCAGCCCCGTTGTGCGCAAGGCCATCGAGCTGCCCGACCCCCAGCTCGCGCGCCTCGCGGTCCAGACCCTGTACGGCCAGGCGCTACTGCACGGGCACCACCCGCTGCGCGCCCAGGACAACGCCCTGTTGAACCAGTCCTTCCTCGGCCTGCTGGACTGGGCGATGCGAACGGACCCCACACGATGAGCCGCCCCGAGCCCGAACTCCGGGCCGCGCTGGAGAACGCCCGGCAGATGGGCCACGGCGAGGCGCAGCAGGCCCTGATGGAAGACGTCATCCGGCACGCCGACGCCGGCGGGTTCCCCCGCCTGGCGTTCTCCGCGCGCCGCAGCCTCGCCAACGCCTACAGCGTGGACCGGCAATGGGACAAGGCGTTCCCGCTGTTCTCCCGGTGCCTCAGCGAGCACGACCAGCGTCCGGAGGACTTCGGCCCCGAGGAGGACTGGTCGCTGCGCCGCTGGTACACCAGCATCACGCAGTCCATGTCGGAGTTCCCCGAGATCTCGCTCGCCCAGATCTACGGCGCGTGCGACGACATGGAGCGCCGGTTCAAGGCCGGCGGGCACAGCCTGCGCAAGGTGTACGCCGCGCGCCGGTGGATCGCCCAGCTCGCCTGCGACTGGGACGAGGAGGAGCGCTGCTACCAGGCGTGGATCACCGCGGGCGGCCCGCAGCACGGTTCGGTGTGGGACTTCGAGGAGGAGGTCGAGCGGCTGGTCCTGCGCGGTGACGACGCCTCGGTGGCCCGCGCGTTGGAGCTCGCCGAGCCCGTGCTCTCGGGCGACGTCGGCTTCACCGAGCCGGCGGCGCCGATCCAGTGCCGGATGCTGCTGCCCCTGGCGCGCGCCGGGCGGCACGAGGAGGCCGCGCTGGCGTACAAGCGGGCCGACCGGGTGCTGGAGCACGGCGTCTACCGCTACGAGTACCGGAGCATGCAGATCGAGTTCTGCGCGCTGACCGGCAACGAGGACACCGGGCTGAGGCTGGTCAAGGAGCGCATCCACGGGTGGTACAGCCTGAACCGGCCGAGCGGCAAGATGGAGTTCTCGGTGGCTGCCGCGCTGCTGCTGGGCCGCATGGCCGCGGTGGGCCGGGGCGCGGAACAGGTCACCTGCCACTGCAACGAGCACCCCCCGGTACCCGCCACGGTGCTGCGCGACCAGATGACCCGCACCGCCTTGGAGCTCGCCGCGCAGTTCGACGCGCGCAACGGGACGACAGCGCAGGGCGACCGCATCCGGGCGATGCTCGCCCAGCGGCCCGTCGCCGACTTCCTGCCCCTCACACCGACCAGCCGCAAGCCGGTCAGGGCCGCCGCCACCGAGGGCCTGGCGCCCGAGCAGCTGCTCGACCGCGCGGAATGGCACCAGCGGTGCCAGGAGGACGACACCGCGCGGGCCTACCTCTCCGCCGTCCCGGAGCCGCCCCCGCCGCACCTGGCCGGCCGGGTGGTGGAGCTCCGGGCGCTGCTGGACTGGGGTCCGGGGACCGAGGCCGCGCTGCGGTGGGCCGCCGAGGCCCACCGCCACAACGGCGACACGCGCCGGTCCCTGCTCTGCCTGTGCTGGCTGGGCCGGTGGCTGACCGAGGAGAACCGCGGCAAGGAGGGGATGGCCATGGTGAACAAGGCGGTCCGCGACCTGCGCGCGGCCGACGACTCCTGGGCGGCGGCCTGGGGCGAGCTGCGCCTGGCACAGGTGCTGGTCCTGCTCCAGAAGCCCGGGGAGTACTACGCGATCCAGCGCGCGGGCGCGCTCGCCGCCGCCAGCGGCGACCCCCTCGTCCTCGGCATGATCGCCGCGGACGAGGCGTCCTGGCTCAAGCAGGACGGCGCCGACCCCGCCCGCGTGATCAGGCTGGCCACCACGGCGCTGGACGCGCTGATCACGGCCGGTGCGGCCGAGAAGGCGGTGATCGCGCTCGACCACCTCCGGACCGCCTACGAGCGCGCCGGCGCCGACGCCGACTTCGTCACGATGGTGCGGGCCCGGCTCGCCGCCCCCCGCCCCGGCACCCCCGCTGGGGTCCACGCCCGGCTGCGCTACGAGCACGGCAGGGCGCTGCTCGGCGAAGGGCGGCCCGAGGAGGCCGTCACCGACCTCACCGAGGCTGTGGGCCAGGCCCATGCGCTCGGTCTCGACCGGGCCGAGCAGTGGTACTTCCTCGCGGTCGCCTGCCATTCCACCGGGCGGTTCGAGGAGGCCGTGCACGCCGCGGCGGAGGGCGCGAACTGGCTCGCCCACCTGCGCCGGAACGAGTGGCTGGACCACCCGGTGCTCGCCGACCACTGCCGGATGATCCTCGCCGACAGCCACCACGAGATCGGCGAGACCGAGGCGGCGCTGGAGCAGTACGTCCGGCTGGTCGAGGACGCCGGGGAGGTCGGCAACGCCCCGGTGGTCGCGGTCGGGCAGGGCAAGGTCGGCGTCGTGCTCGCCGAACTGGGCCGGTACGCCGATTCGGCCGCGATGTACCGCGAGGCGGCGCAGGGCTTCTGGGCGCTCGGCGACGTGCCCACCGCGGTCCGCTCCCGGTGCGGCGAGGCGGCGTCGTGGCTGCGTGCGCGCGACCCGCAGTCGGCACTGGCCGCGGTGGGCCTGGCCCAACAGGCCGTCCCGGCGATTCCCGCCCACTTGGCCGAGGAGCGTGCCGCCCTCCAGCAGGAGGTCGCCGAACTCCACGCCGCCATCACGGGCTCATTCGACGGCGCGAATCCGCGCGGGCGGGCGTGACCGCGGTGCCCCAGCGTCGGCGGTGAGACGCGCCCCGGTCAGCGGACCGGTTGGAGGCGGCGTGTCACGGATCCATCCCCGCGGGCGCGGGGAGCAGGCGCCCGCCTACGCCGCCGACGACCCGGCCTGGGGTCCATCCCCGCGCCCGCGGGGAGCAGGGTCTGCCGGCGGCGTCGAAGTAGGGCAGGTTGGGTCCATCCCCGCGGGCGCGGGGAGCAGATGCGCTGGAGTTCGCGCTGGTGGGGGTAGCGGGATCCATCCCTGCGGGCGCGGGGAGCAGTGCGCCCGGGTCAGTCCGCGGATGCGGTACCGGGGTCCATCCCCGCGGGCGCGGGGAGCAGTCGGAGGTGCCGCGCAACGCGGAGATCACCAAGGGTCCATCCCCGCGGGCGCGGGGAGCAGTCTTGTTGACCTCGAACGTTACCGCGCCATACCCCTGATTCTGACCACTTCTCAAAATAGGGAAAAGCGAACCAATTCCACGCTACTCGCCTGAACGGGCATGAAAACTGAGGAGCCTATCCACCAGAGAAGCGCCGGACGGTGCTCCGACCGGGCTGTGGTGCTTAGCGCCGCTCGGTGGCCGTTGGCTTTGAGGGCGGGTTTCGGCCTTTGGGCCTCGGCTTCATACCGGGGGTGAGTGCCGAGAGCGTCCTTGCCCCCAGCGGACCTGGGCAAGGCTGCCGGGCAGCCTGGCTCCTGTCCCCTGGGGTCACGGACGCCCTTGCCCCGGACTCTCGCCTTGGGACGCCCCCCGGGCGCCCTCCCCCGGGCGCCTGCGCCCGCCCCGCGTGCAGGTGATCTGTGACAACAACCCGCAGCAACGGCGGGCGGGCTCCGGGCCTCGGCGGAGTCGAACCGGGTGCGCGGTGGAGAACAGCGGCACCAACGGCGGCGAAGGGCCGGGCTCCGGCGGGGGTCGTGCCCGGGTTCTGGGGTCGGTTCGTCTGCTGGGCGGCCTTCTCGCCGTGCCGCGTGCAGGTGGTCTGTGGCAACAAGCGGCAACGACGGCGGGCGGGGTCCGGGCCTCGGCGGGGTCGTGCCGGGTGCGCGGTGGAGAACAGCGGCACCAACGGCGGCGAAGGGCCGGGCTCCGGTTGGATCGGGTCGGGTGTGCGGGGGCGAGGCGGGGGTCGGACAGCGCAGACGGTGGTGGGCCAGGGGCGCGGTCGATGGCGGGATTCCCGGGGCCGCCCGCGCCTACCCGCGTCCCCGGCAGCGAAAAGCACGGCTACCTGCGCAGATCCGCACCCGCGGCGAGTGATTAGCGGCGTATGTACCTTTTGGTCGCGTGGTTCGCGGCGAAGAGGCGCCGGTTCGAGCCCCGCGCCAAGATCATGTCCATCATGCGGACGGGTGATCGGCCGAGGCCGCTTTCGCGCGCCCGGATTGCGGCGTGGTGTCCGTTTTTCACGGGCGGGGCGGGCCCGGCGGGTGGCGGGGTGCCCATCCAGACGTCATTCGGGTGCCGTCTGGGTTGTCCCTCTCAGTGAGTTCTCACGATGTGAGACGCTCGGGGTGGTGAGGTGCAACGCCCGGACCGCTGACCTGCCCTTTTGTGCGGGGATCCGCAGAGCGGCGGCTGAACGGCCTCCGCCCGATACGGCGCGGTGGCCGATCGCGCGCCTCCGGCCCGCCACCGGCCGTCGCCGCCCCGTCGCCCGCCCCGGCCCCTGCGCACCCCTGACCGAGGCAACCGGGACCCGGCCCCTCGCCGCCGTTGGTGCTGCTGTTCGCCACCGCGCACCGATCCGATACGGCCGAGGCCCGGATCCCGCCCGCCGTTGTTGCTGCTTTTGACCGCAGACCACCGGTACACGGCCCGGCCACAAGGCCGCCCAGCGAACGGACCGGCTCCCGACGCCAACTCGATGCCGCCGACGCCCGGGCCCGCCGTCAGGCGGCGAGGCCGTGGACCACCTCGTCGATCAGCCGGTCCAGGGCCTCACGGAACTCGCCCCCCGGCTCTCCGGCGCCGCTGTCGGCGTTCAGGTGCGCCGACAGGGTGAACGTCACCAGGCCGTGCAGGAACGACCAGGTCAGCAGCGAGAAGTCGGACGGGTCGCCCGTGCGGAGCGCTCCCGCGCGCTGCCCGGATTGGATGACGGTGGCCGCGAGCCCGAACAGGCGGTCCGCCGCCTCCCGCAGCGAACCGGACTGGGGGCCCTCGGCGTGCTTCTGGGCGAGCACCCAATCGCCGAACATCATGCGGTAGTGGCGGGGCTGGTCGAGCGCGAATCCGACGTAGGCGCGGCACGCGCCGCGGAGGGCTTGGGCGGGGTCGTCCGCCGCGTCGACCGCGTCGCGCATGCGGTCGTGCAGCCGCTCGAACGCGCGCACCGCGACAGCCCGCAGGAGGTCGTCCTTGTCCTGGAAGTGCCGGTAGGGGGCGGTGCGCGAGAGGCCGGTGCGGCGGCCCACCTCGCGCAGCGTCACCGCGTCGGGCCCGCCTTCGCCCAGCAGCTCCCACGCCGCGGCCACCATCCGCTCCCTGGTCGGCACCGCAGCCCCGGCGCCCCCGGCCCCCGCGGCTCCAGTCCCCCCGGCCGCAGCCTCCGCGGCCCCGGTCCCCGCGGTCCCCCCGACTCCAGTCCCTTCGGCCCCGGTCTCCGCGGCTCCGGAGCGACGCGGACCGGGCGACGACACGCGGTCGCCTCCGTCGGATCCGTTTCCAAGGCCGTGAGCAGCGAACATGGCAGAACCGTATGCTGGTGGCGTTGACAGCGTCAACTCCTCCGTTTACGTTGACGACGTCAACATCGATCTCGGGAGTCAGGCTTTGGACACCACCGTCAACGGCGAGCGGACCACCGTCACGCCCACACCCGACACCACCGCCGCCGAGACCCTTCGCGACGAACTCGGGCTGACCGGCGCCAAGGTCGCCTGCGGCCAGGGCGTCTGCGGCACCTGCACGGTGCTCCTCGACGGCGCCCCGGCAGCCTCCTGCCTGCTGCCGAGCACGGCGCTCGAAGGCCGGTCGGTCACCACCGTCGAGGGCCTGGGCGGCGACCACCCCGTCCAGCGCGCCTTCGCCGCCCACGACGCCATGCAGTGCGGCTACTGCACCCCCGGCTTCGTCGTCGAGGCCGCCGCGTTCACCGAACGCTGGCGCGCCGAGCACGGCGACACCGCGCCCACCCGCGCCGACATCGCCGACGCACTGGCCGGGCACCTCTGCCGCTGCGGCGCCTACGAAGGGATCTACGCCGCTGTCACCGCCGCGTGCACCGGGGCGTTCGACACCGACACCGGTGTCGAGCCGACGCGCGCCGAGGCCGTCGCGAAGGCGACCGGACGCGCCCGCTTCACCACCGACGTCCGCCCCGACGGCTGCTGGGAGGCGGTGGTGGTACGCGCCCGGGTGCCGCACGCCGTCATCGGCCGCCTCGACACCGGCGGCGCCGTCCACGTCGACCTGCTCCCGGCCGACCGCACCGTCCGCTACACCGGGCAGCCCGTCGTCGCCGTCGCCGCCCCCACCCTGGCCGCGGCCCGCGCCGCGGCCGACGCCGTCGAGATCGAGTACATCGAACGCGATGCCGTCCTCGACACCGGCACCGCCCTGCGGCCCGGCTCCCCGACCGTCTACGCCGACGCCGCCGAACGCGGCGCAGCCCCGAGCAGCAGCGAAGGCGTGACGGTGCCCGGACGCTGGGACGGCAACCTGCGCGGCCCCTTGTCGCTCGGCCTGCGGCGCGGCACCGCGGTCCGACGCATCAACGACGCCCACCGCAAGGGCGACGACCGGCTCTTCGCCGCCGAGTTCAGCACCGCCGTCCAGGCCCACACCGCCCTCGAACCGCACGCCTGCGTCGCCCGCTGGGACGACGACGGCCTCCACCTGCACGTCTCCACCCAGACCGTCACCGGGGTCGCGAAAGAGGCCGCCAAGCACTGGGGGCTGGCCCCCGACCGGGTCCACGTCAGCGCCCACCACGTCGGCGGCGGGTTCGGCGCGAAAGCCGGGCTGGGCACCGAGACCATCGCGGCCGCCGAACTGGCCCGCAGCGCCGGCGCGCCGGTGCGGCTGGTCTTCGACCGCTCCGCCGAGCTCACCGACGCCGGGAACCGCCCGGGCACCCGCACCCGGATCGCCATGCTCGCCGACGCCGAGGGCCGCCTCTCCGCGCTGAGCATCGACACCTGGGGCGACGGCGGCGTCTCCGTCGGCTCCGCTGTCGCGGCGATGGGCATGCTGATCTACGGGCGCGCGCCGCGCCGCGTACGCGACTACGACGTGGTCACCAACCGCCCGCCCGGCCGCCCGTTCCGGGGCCCCGGCGGCGCGCCGATGGCGTGGGCGCTCGAACAGGCCGTCGACGAGATCGCGGTCCGGCTGGGCGAGGACCCCATCGCGCTGCGCCAACGCTGGGACGGCAACCCCAAGCGCCAGGCCCTGTACGCGCAGGCCGCGGCGCTGCCGCTGTGGCGCGACCGGGAGCGCGGGCCGCGCACCGGCCGCTTCCGCCGCGGAGTCGGTGTCGCCGCCGCCAACTGGCCCTACCTGCTCGACCCCAGCGCCGAGATCGAGCTGGTCGTCGAGGACGGCCAGGTCGTGGCGCGCACCGCCACCCAGGACATCGGCACCGGCATCCGCACGGTCATCACCCGGATCCTCCGCGCGGAACTGGAGCTGGACGCCGACCAGGTGCGGGTCGACACGGGCGACAGCGGCCCGGTCCCCGGCACCGGGTCGTTCGGCAGCCGCACCACCACCTCGCTGGGCCCCGCGACGACCGAGGCGGCGCGCGAGTTGGCGTCCCTGCTGCGCGGCGGCGCCGCGTCGGGCGGGCCGCCGTCCCGGGAGGCGCTGAAAGCGGCCGAAGGGCTGCGCGCGACCGGGCAGCGCAAGCGCGACCGCCGCGGGTTCATCACCCCGGTGCCGCGCAGCTCCGAAATCGCGCTCGGGCGCGGCATGGCCGGGGCGGTGCACATCATGGAGGTCGAGGTCGACACCCTCCTCGGCTCGGTGCGCCCGCTGCGCTGCTGGGCGGGGGTGGCGTCCGGCCGCATCTACGCCGAAGTGCCCGCCCGCAACCAGGCGGTGGGCGGCGTGGTGCAGGGCATCGGCTACGCCCTGTACGAGCAACGGGTGACCGACCCCGCGACCGGCACGGTGCTCAACGACAACCTGGAGGACTACCGGCTGCCGGGCATCGGCGACGTCCCCGAGGTCGACGTGTACTTCCATGAGCAGGGGTGGGAGCACGTGCCCGGCGGCGGCGTCGGGCTGGGCGAGGTGAGCACCGTCGGCGTCTCCGCGTCGGTCGCCAACGCCGTGCGCGACGCCGTCGGCTGGCGGCCGCTCGACCTGCCGATCCGTCCCGACCGACTGCTTGAGGGGATCCGATGACGACGACCATCCCGACGGACATCGCCGAGGCGGCCGCCGCGCTGCGCGAGAACGGCGGGGAGGCGCGCGCCGGCGGCACCGACGTCATGGCGCGGGCCAACGCCGGGCTGGCCGCCGGCCCGTTCACCGACCTGGCCCGGGTGCGCGCCCTGGGCGGCATCGCCTGGGGCGCCGACGGCGGCGCCCGGATCGGCGCGACGGCGACCATCGCCGAGATCGCGTCCGACCCGCTGCTGGCGGCCGCCTACCCCGCGCTCACCGCGACCGCCCGCGCGCTCGCCACGCCGCAGGTGCGGGCGGTGGGGACGCTGGGCGGCAACCTGCTCCAGCGCAACCGCTGCTGGTACTTCCGCAACCCGGCGTTCTCCTGCCACCAGGACGGCGGCGACGGCTGCCCCGCGCGTGCGGGCGACCACCGGAACGGGACGGTGTTCGACACCGCCCCGTGCGTCGCGCCGCACCCGTCCTCGATGGCCCTGGCGCTGCTGGTCTACGACGCCGAGGTGGTCGTCGCCGGTGCCGACGGGGCCGAGTCGGCGCCCCGGCCCGCGCGCGACCTCTACGACGCCGCTGACCCGACGCGCGACCACGTGCTCGCGCCCGGCGAGCTGCTGACCGGCGTCCTGCTGCCGCCGCCGTCGCCCGGCGAGACGGCGGCGTACCGCAGGGCCACCGCCCGCTCGCGCGCCGAGTGGCCGCTGGTGGAGGCGGTCGCCCGGGTGGTGCGGGAGGACGGCGCGGTGACCCGGGTCGCCGTCGCGGCCGGCGGTGTCGCGCGGACCCCGATGCGGCTGGCCGCGGTCGAGGACGCCCTCAGCGACGGCCCGGCCCCGTCCGACGCCGCCGATGCCGTCGCCGGGATCCCCGGACAGTGCACGCCGCTGCCCGGCACCGCCCACAAGGCCGAGCTGATGCGCGGCACAGTCCTGGACGTGCTGGAACGCGCACTGGCCTGACCGGTGGCGGTCCGTCGCACCGTCCGCCGCCCGGGCTCAGCCCCGGCGGTGGACGGTCAGTGTCGCGTCCTGCCCGGCCCAGTCGCCGAGCCTCCCGGCGAGCAGGACGACGTGATCGTCGTCGGCGGCGATCGCCGCCCCGGGCAGGCCGCCGCCGACCGGGCGCCCGCGAGCGTCGAGCATCTGGAACGGGCCGGGGTGGCCGCCCCAGGTCTTCGCCCCGCCGGGTTCCGGCTCGTACCGCGGGTACTGCGCGAAGGCCCACTCCTGGAATCCCCGGTACTGCGAATGCCCGGAGAGGGCGGGCAGCAGGCGGATGGTGGCGCGCCCGTCGGCGACCTCGACCGTGGCGGGGAACGGGGCCTCGTTGGGCGACTCGTCCTCGCCGACGCCGCAGACCAGCAGCGGATCGGCCGATCCCGAGCAGTTGTGGAGGCGGGCGGGGGTGCCGTCCAGCTCCTTGCCGGTGGCCGGGTCGAGCACCGCCGTGCCGTCGGCGTGCGCCAGCACGAGGGCCGACCCACCGGCGGTGCGGGAGATCCGCGGATCGGTGTAGCGGTCGCCGAGCGCCCACTTCTCCTTGCCCGAGCGGGCGTCGAACGCGACGATGTCGGCGGGATCGGCCCGGTACAGGTCCTTGGCGGGGAGGTCGTAGCGTTCCGCGACGACGGTCCCGTCGAACTGGGTCGCGGGATCCGTCCCCGCCACCGTCCGGAGCTTCCGCCGGGTCTTCAGGTCATAGACCTCGGTGCGCTGCTCGACCGTGCGGTCGCCCTCGTTGGTCGAGACCTCGACGGTGAACGTCGTCTCGTCGGCGGTCGCCAAATGGCTGAAGGTCCGCTGACCCGGCGCATCGGGGCGCTTCCAGCGCACGTCGCCGTCCTTGACGGAGACCGCGGCGATGCCGCCGGAGTCCCCGTCCGAATACTCCACGAGCAGCAGCTCGTCGTCCTTGCCCGCGAGCTCTCTGCCGCTGAACTCCGAGATCTCGGCGCCGCCGCCGAGCCCTCGGTCGCCCTCGATCTTCCAGTGCTGCTTGCCGGTGGCCGGATCGAGCGCGGCGAAGCGCGTTCCGTTGTCGGTCTCCCCCGAGTACAGCAGCTGGCCCGCCGCCATCTCGACGCTGTAGAGGCGGTCCAGGTCGACGTCCTTGAGCTTGCCGGCGGGGGGTTGCTCGTCGCCCGTGGCCAGCCCCCACAGCGGCCGCTTCGCAACGGGCAGCGGCGGCTGCTCCGGCCTGCCCGGGCGCTCGGCGGGGGGCGGTTCGGTGCCCTCGGCGACGCGGTGGACCCGCACCGTGCCGCCCCCGCCCTCCGGCCCGGTGCGCACGGCGACGTGCCGCTTCGAGGCGGCCACCACCGGGCCGGAGAACCCGTCGCCCAGTTCCGCGCCCGACCTGTCGACGGCGGTGTAGCGGGTCTTCGGCTCTTCGCCGTCGCCCTCCTCGGCGCCGCTGAGGTAGATCCGCCCTTGGCCGACGGCCTCCAGGTCCACCTCCTCGGGGTCGTCCCCGAATCCCGCCACCTCCGCCCGCATCGACTTGTCGCGCTTGCCCGCCCGGATGGTGACGAGGAAGGGCTCGCCCAGGTCGAGGCAGGCGAGCAGGCCGCGGCCGTCGGTGGCGCAGTCGAAGAACCCGGCGTCGGTCTCCAGGTCGCCGAACCCCTCGGCCTTCCGTCCGGTCTCGGTGTCGATGACGATCCCGCGCGTGTCGGTGTAGCTTCGCCCCTCCTCCTTGCTGCCGACCTGCACCACGGCCTTGCCGTCGACCGCGCCTTGGAGCGCCGAGCCGTCGTAGCGGCCGTCGAGGTCCCACTTACGCTTCCCGGTCGCCGCGTTGAGGGCGAACAGCGCGTGCCCTTCCCGCACCGAGTCGACGCCCGGCTCCCAGTACTCCGGGCCGCTCTTCTCCCCCAGGGCCGTGTCGCCCGCGAGCGCGTACACCCAGTCGCCCTCGTGCTTCCACAGTTCGCGCCCCTCGCGTCGGGCGTCGAGGGCGTAGGAGGTCACGGGGCCCTTGTCGGTGCCGTCCTTCGACTTCGTCGCGCCCACCAGCACTTTCCCGCCGTCGGCCGCCAGGGGGCGCGGATGGCCGGGGAGCTTCTTCTTCCACTGGACGGTGCCGTCGCTGACCGAGAGCGCGGCGATACCGCGCTCGCGCACGTCGTCGAGCGTCGGGTCGAAGTCGCCCTGATCGTCCTTTGCCGGGACGCTGTAGCCGACGATGACCGACCAGTCGCCGCCCGACTCGGCGATGATGGGCGGCGCGGTGCCGCCGGTGTCATGGCGCGCGGGGAACCCGACCTCGTCCAGGTAGGCGGTCGAGTCGATGCGCATGCCGGAGTCGAAGACCCAGCGCAGGGCGCCGCTGTCGGCATCGGTGACGGCCAGCCGGGTGCCCAGGTCGTCGGCCCCGCTGCCGACGAGGACGGCCGAGTCGCCGCGCAGTTCGGTGCCGACGACCTCTGCCATGCCGAGCTGCCGCTTCGCGCTCCACTGCGCCGTGTCGCCGACCGCGACCGCGCCCTCCGGGGCGGGCGCGAACACCTTCAACGCGACGATCGACGCCGCGACGACGACCGCCACCGCCAGCACGGCGCCCACCCAGTACACCGTCCGCACCCTCGACATGCAGCCCCCGTCCAATGGGCCCGCCGCTACTGCGCGGCCCCGTTCCGTTCCCCCAGGGGGGCGACACTACGGCTGGGAGCATGTTCGCTGGTAGCCGCGCGGCGGCCCGGGCCGGTTCCGGCCAGCCGCGGCGGCCGAGGGGTTTCGCCCGGCCGGGCGGGGCAGAGGCCGCCCAGGGCAAAGCTCCCCGCCCGGCTGTTCGGAGCCAAAGGTCCCCCGCCCGGGCCATGGGGACCGGCGCGGCGGCGGTGTCCGGCCGCCCCCGCCGGCTCCCCTCTTAGCCTCTTAGCCGTCCTGGGCCGCGGCGAGGAAGGCGCCGATGCGGGCGGCGATCTCCGGGTAGTCCGCGCCGAACCAGACGAGGTGGGTGTCGGCCCGGCTCTCGACCAACTCCGCGTCGGGGAGCGCCGCCACCAGCGATTCGGCCTGCGCGAAGGGGACGGCGCCGTCCTTGCGGGTGGCGACGACCAGTGTCGGCTGCGCGGGGACGGGCCGGAGCACGTGCGTCCCCCGCCGCAGGTCGTTGCGGAAGCCGCGCCCGGAGCGCATCCCGCCGAACAGGGCCGCCAGCGCCGCCCGCTGCCCGCCGTCCAGGCGGGCGAGCACCTCCCCCGCCGGTTCGGTGGACAGCGACCCCAGCATGGCGCGCAGCCCGATGCCGGGTGCCAGCCGCATCAGCAGCCGTGTGGCGGCCCAGGTCATGCGCTCCACATCGGGGTCGAACACGATCCGGCCGGCGGCCCGGGTGCGCGGGTCGGGCCATGGGAGCAGGCCCACGGCGCTCTCCAGGACGATCCTGCGCACGAACCCGGGGTGGCGGGCGGCGAGCGCGAGCGCGGTCGGCCCGCCACCCGAGGTCCCCGCGACGGCCGCGACGTGGTCGATGCCGAGGCGTCCGCCGAGTTCGCGGACCGCGTCGGCGAAGCCTTCGGGGGTGGTCCCGGTGGTGATGGGTGTGCGTCCGTAGCCCGGCCGCGAGACGGCGAGCACCGTGTGGGCGGCGAAGGCGTCCTCGCCCACGGGCAGGCCCGCCCGCATGTGCCCGCCATGCAGCACCACCACGACCGGCGCATCGCGGCGTTCCAGTCGGTACTCGATCGGCCCGGCACCGAGGAACACGGTCGTGGTGGGGAGGTCCGAAGCGAGCATGAGACGTCACCCTCCGTTGTTCCACGTGGAACAATCGCCTGATCAGTGCGGCGGGAGGGGGTCTCCAACCGCAGAGGCGCCGCCCCCGGCGCACGGCCCGCGCAGCCGGGTCCCGTCATCCTAGGCCGTCCGGAATCGGGCGGGCCCGGGGCCCTCAGAGCAGCGGCCCGAGCGCGCGGCGCAGGTCGTCCGGGCGGCGGAAAAGCACGGCGGGCATCCCGGCGGCATGCGCCGCCCGGACGTTGCGGGGCGCATCGTCCAGGAACAGGCACCGCCCGACCGGGACACCGGCCAGCGCGGCGGCCGCCCGGTAGACGCGCGGGTCGGGCTTTGCCGCACCCAGCCGCGAGGAGTTGAGCACGCCGTCGAACGCGTCCGCGATCCCCAGGGCCGCCAGGTCGGTGTCGAGCCGGCTGGTCGCGTTGGTCACCAGGACGACGGGGACGCGGGCGCGCGCCCGCGTGAGCAGGTCGAGGACCTCGGCGTCGATACTGCCGCTGCTCGCGGACCACGCCCGCACCAGCGCGCGGGAGCGGTCGGCCGAGCCGCAGGCGGCGGCCAGCGCGGCCGCGACACCGGACCGCCACTGCTCGTCGGTGACCACGCCGGTGATGGCGGGGACCAGGCGCTCCGGGGCGAACGCGACGGACGCGACCGTGCCCGGCGGCAGGCCGTTGGCGGCGTCCAGGCTGCTGAACTGGTCGGCCGCGAAATGCCGGAGGACCCCGTCGAGGTCGCACAGCACCGCGCGCGGAATAGGCTCGTCCATGGCGGGTACAGTGCCACACCGGCCGGGGCCGCCATCGCGCGGCCCCGCGGCCCGCAGTCCGCTCGCCCGCTGGGGCACAGTTGTCGACGCAACGGGCAGGCCCACGGCCCTGGCGCCCCGGGGCCGTGCAGGCACCCTCGCCCCCGGCGGACCACCGGCGCCGGGCGGGCGGCGCTCCGTGCGTCGACGCCACCGCGCGCCCTGGGGCGCGCGAACGTTGCCCGGATCACATACCATCTGGTCGGTACACCTCGGTCGCGCCCTGCGGCCAGGACACCGGAGGCACGCAGCATCCCGGCCCCAGGGAGGACCCGTGACCGACCCCGCGCCCCTCGACGCCGCCGCGGCACGGGCCCGTGTCGCCGAGTTCGTCGCCGCCCACGATCCGCGCACCACCGACCCCGCCGCGTTCCTCGGCGCACGCTTCGACGCCGGTCTCGCCTGGGTCCACTTCCCCGAAGGCGCCGGCGGCCTGGGCGCACCCCGCGCGCTCCAGCCGACGATCGACGCCGAGTTCGCCCGGCTGGGCGCCGCACCCGTCCAACGCGAGGGCCTTGTCATCGGCCTCGGCATGGCGGCACCCACGATCCTCGCCTTCGGCACCCCCGCGCAGCGCTACCGCTACCTCCGCCCGCTCTACACCGGCGAGGAGGTGTGGTGCCAGCTCTTCAGCGAGCCGGGGGCCGGGTCGGACCTCGCGGCGCTGGGCACCCGGGCGGTCCGCGACGGCGACTCCTGGATCCTCAACGGGCAGAAGGTGTGGACGTCGCTGGCGCACCGGGCACGCTGGGCGATCCTGATCGCACGCACAGACCCCGACCTGCCCAAGCACCGCGGCATCAGCTACTTCATCTGCGACATGCACTCCCCCGGTGTCGAGGTGCGCCCGCTGCGCCAGCTCACCGGCGAGGCGGAGTTCAACGAGGTGTACCTGACCGACGTGCGCATCGCCGACTCCCAGCGGCTCGGCGAGCCCGGTGAGGGGTGGCGGGTCGCGCAGACCACCCTGATGAACGAGCGGGTGTCCATCGCCGGCCACGCCGAGCCCCGCGAAGGCGGCGTCATCGCCCTGGTCACCGAACTGTGGCGGACCCGCCCCGAATTGCGCACCCCCGGTCTGCACGACACCCTGCTGCGGCTGTGGGTGGACGCCGAGGCCGCGCGCCTGACCAAGGAGCGGCTGCGCCAGCAGCTCGCAGCGGGGCAGCCCGGCCCCGAGGGCTCCGCGGCGAAACTGTCGTTCGCCCGCATCAACCAGGAGGTCGCCGGGCTGGAACTCGACCTGCTCGGCGGCGAAGGACTCACCTACGACGACTGGTCGTTCCGCCGCCCGGCGGGGATCCCGTTCGCGGAGCGGGTGCCCGGCTTCCACTACCTCCGGACCAAGGGCAACTCGATCGAGGGCGGGACCTCCGAGATCCTGCGCACCATCATCGCCGAACGGGTCCTCGGCCTGCCCGCCGAACCCCGCACCGACAAGGACACCGCCTGGAAGGACCTCCCCCGATGAGCGCCGACCCCGTCCCCGCCGACCTCGACCTGCTGTACGACGACGTCGAGGAAGGGCTCCGCGCGAGTGTGCGGTCGCTGCTGGCCGACCGCTGCCCGTGGTCGGCCGTCCTGGAGCGGGTCGAGACCGACGCGCCCACCGACGTCGCGCTGTGGAAGGAGCTGGCCGCCATGGGGGTGGCCGGGCTGCCCGTCCCCGAGCGCCTCGGCGGCGCGGGGGCGACCCTGCGCGAGACCGCCGTCGCGGCGGAGGAGCTGGGGCGCGCGGTCGCGCCCGTCCCGTTCCTCGGCAGCGCGGTGCTCGCCACGACGGCACTGCTGGCAGCGGGCGGCGAGGCCGCTGACGGCGCACTCGCGCGCCTCGCCTCGGGGGAGGTGTCGGCGGCGCTGGCCGTTCCGCTGGCGACCGCGCCCGACACCCCGTTCCCGCAGACGGTGCGCTACGCCCCGGGTGCGCCCGGCAGCACCAGTTCCCCGGACAGTCCCGCTGATGGACGCGCGGCGTCCGGCACCCTCACCGGCGAGGTAGGCGGGGTCGCCGACGCCAGCACCGCGGGGATCCTCGTCGTCCCCGCGGTCGGCGCCGACGGCCCCGGCCTGTACCTGGTCGAAGCCGACTCCTCGGTCCGCCTCCCTGTGACCTCCCTCGACCTGACCCGCCCCTTGGCGACGGTACGGTTCGACGGCGCCGCGGCCCGCCCGGTCGCCACCGGCCCCGCGGCGGCCGACGCGCTGCACACCGCCCTGGTGAGCGGCGCGGCGGTCCTCGCGTCCGAGCAGTTGGGGGTCGCCGAATGGGCGCTGACGACGACCGTCGACTACCTCAAGACCCGGTACCAGTTCGGTCGGCCAGTGGGGTCCTTCCAAGCGGTCAAGCACCGCCTGGCCGACCTGTGGGTGGCGGTGTCCCAGGCCCGTGCTGTGGCGCGCAACGCGGCGAGCGCCGCCGTCCACGGCGGTCCCGAGGCGGCGCTCGACGCCGCGCTCGCGCAGGCGTTCGTGTCGGACACGGCGGTGCTCGCGGCCGAGGAGGCGGTGCAGTTGCACGGTGGAATCGGCTTCACCTGGGAACACCCCACCCACCTCTACCTCAAGCGGGCGAAGGCCGACGCGCTCGCCCTGGGGTCGGCCGACCGCCACCGCATGACGATCGCCCGCCTGGCCGACCTGCCTCCCGCCCAGTGGGAGGCGTGACCCCGGCGGCCGCCCGCGAGACGGCCCCGCCCGCTCCGAAACGCCCACGGCACGCGGCGCGACACCGGAGCGACGCGCACACGCGTCCGGACGAACACGCAGGTCCGGGCGAGTACGAGTCGGGTAAGCGCGCGGGACCGGACACCCGCACTGTTCCTGGTGAACACATCGGACCGGGCGGACACACGTGCCAGCGTCCGTGCCACGGTGAGCACCGGCCGGCCGGTCGGTGTGCCGCACCCACTGCACGGAGGAACTGATGCCCGATCCCTTCTCGCCCGACGGCGCAACGATCGTCGTCACCGGCGGCGCGAGCGGGATCGGCCGCGCCCTTGTCGAGCGGTTCCTCTCCGAAGGGGCCGCGCACGTGTTCGTGGCCGACCTCGACCCCGAGCACTGCGCCGCCGTCGCGTCCGCGCTCGGTGAGCGCGCGCACGCCATCGCCCTGGACGCCACCGACCCCGCCGCCGTCCGCTCGGCCGTCGACCGGATCGACACGATCGCGGGACCGATCGACCTGTGGTGCTCCAACGCCGGTGTCGCGCGCGGCGACGGGCTCGGCACGGACGCCGACTGGGAGGCGTCCTGGCGGATCCACGTCCTCGCGCACCTGCACGTGGTGCGCGCGCTGTTCCCGCGCATGGCCGAGCGGGGACGCGGGCACCTGCTCGTGACCGCGTCGGCGGCCGGGCTGCTCACCCAGCTCGACTGCGCCCCCTACACCGTCACCAAGCACGGCGCGGTCGCCCTCGCCGAATGGCTTGCCATGAACCACGGCGACGAGGGGATCGGCGTCTCGTGCCTGTGCCCGCAGGGGGTCAACACGCCCATGACAGCGGATGACGGGCCCGGCGCGGCCACCCGGCTCGGCGGCGACTACATCGAGCCGGCCGACGTCGCGTCCGCCGTGGTCGACGCGCTCGCGGAGGGCCGGTTCCTGATCCTGCCGCACGCCCAGGCCGCCGAGTTCGAGCGGAACCGCGCCGCTGACCGCGACCGCTGGCTCGCCGGGATGCGCCGAGCCCGCGCCCGCCTGCACACCCAGGAAGCCGCCCGCGAAAGCCCCGAGTCGCGCGCGTAGACAATTCGCGCGTTCTAATCACCTTCATCCCCGCGTGCGCGGTGCTTGGCAGCAGACCCCGTCGCGCTGTGGCTGGTCTCCAGTTCGTGCACGAGTGCTACAGGGCGCCGGTCTTCACTGCGGCGAGCACAGCAGCCCACTGGGCGGACGGCGCCACGATGCACCCGGCCTCACGGTTCTGGGTGTCACGCACCGCTGAGAGTTCAGGGACACTGGCCACTTCAACGCAGTTGCCCCCGTGGTCGCCGCTGTAGCTGGACTTCCGCCACTCAAGAGCGCTCACTTTCAAGCCCCTTCCGTGTCACATGTAGCAGGTCCAGTGATCTCGCTGGAGAAAGCGCTACACCTTGAAGATCGCCAAACGTTAGAGCCAAGCGCCGAACTTGGCTCGTGTCGTGCACCATCGTGCCACCAACAGCATCCTCCACATACAGCAGATCCTGATCACTGGGCAGCGTCAACAAGGTGAAGGACCCTGTCCGACCCGGACGGCGCTGAGCATCGTTGGGGATGACCTGCACTCTCACTGAGTGAGTTCCTGTCATCCCGATCAACTTAGTCAGTTGATCGATCATGATCTGGGCTGAACCCACCTGAACGTTGACAGTCCACTCATTGAGGATTGCAATCATGGCCGGAGATGTGGGCGCATCCCAAATCATCTGACGCTTCATTCGTCCTTGGACGCTTTCCTCGATCCGATCGGCTGTAGCAACGCTGTTCCCATCCTGAAGGATGGTTCGGCAGTACTCCTCTGTCTGCAAGAGCCCGGGGATTGGAGCGAGCGAGTACTCGCGAACCACGGACGCCTGACGCTCCGCCTCGATCAGGTCAGCCATCCAGTTTGGATACATCTGACGCTGGCTGATTTCGGCCCATGCCCGTATGAGTTGACCACCGGCCTCAAGCGTCCGGTCGAGACTCTCGACCATGTCGCGTTTCGGCTTTCGGGTGCCCCGCTCATACCCACTTATCAGTGGGCGCGAAGCATGAATTGCAGAGGCTAGTTCGCCCTGGGAGAGGGCCAGATTCGTCCGTAGGCGCCGGACTTCGGCCCCGAACTTGGACCATGCTGCGGTCGGTTGACTCATGCTGCCAACTTCCTGCTACAGATACGTAACCAAATGGTACTTACCGTTCGCGAATATTCACAACGCAATGAAACAACTGGCTTGGGATTCTTTGTAGCGCGAATGTTGGTGGAGCACGAGGAAGTCCAAGAAGGTCGTACACATTCGGCTGGCCAGGAAGCCAAACCCGAACGGACGCCCTGACATAGGAGCGGCCCTGTCCGGTGCGTCACCACCGAGCAGGGCCTTAGCTCCTCTACCTGATACGCCCAGGAATGAGGAACCATGTCGAACCTTACCGAGCGGCACATTGTGCACCGCGTCCGGGATTCCCGGCGTCGGAGGCGCTCCCGGATCCGCCCTTACCTGCCCCGCCGGACCGGGGTGGTGCAGCCGTGAGCACCGCTGCCCCCGCCCTCGCCGTGGTCCACACTGCGGTCTTCGCCGCCGTGCCCGCCCAGGTGGGCTCCGCCCGCGCCTGGGCCGTCACCACTTCCGGCCTGCCCGACGATGCTGCGGCCGATCTCGCCCTCATCACCTCCGAACTCGCCACCAATGCCTGCCGCCATTCGTGCTCGGCGCGGCCCGGCGGCGCCTACACCCTCACCCTCACCCGCCACGAGGACCGGGTGCGCATCACCGTCACCGACGCCGGCCCCCGAGCGGTGGGCGCAGGACGCCGACCCCAACCCGCGACCGGAGCGGAGGAGTCCGGGCGCGGCCTGGCCCTGGTCGCCGCGTTCGCTCACGCCTGGGGCGTGGACAACGACACCGGCGGCACCCGGGTCTGGGCCGAGGTCCGCACCGCCCCGGACGCCGGGGCCTAGCGGTGGCCGCGCTGACCCGGGCCCGGCTCTCGCGGGAGTGGGGCCACGCCTGGCTGATCACCGGCCCCACCCCGGGGCGGATGTACACCGCGAGTCGGCTGCGCCCCCGCGCGGGCGGCCCGAACCACCTCTCGGTGCACACGCTGCGGGGGCTGCGCACCCGGCTGGAGCAGATCGACACCGACGAGCGCGACCCGGTCCTGCCCCGGCTGCGTCCCGCGCTGCCCCGGCGCGACCGCACCACGCGCTACTTCCGCGTGCCCCCGGGCACCGCGCACCACCCTCGCTGATCGCAGACCGCGCCCGGCCACACCACTGGCTAACCCCAGCTGGACACTCCCGGCTGATCGCAGACCGCGTCCGGCCCCGCCGCCACCCCTCCCACGCGGGGCCGGGCGCCCACGACCCGTACCAACCCACGCCCCGACCCCCGCAGGTCCGGGCGCCCACACCCCCGGGAGACCGGCATGCCCCCGCCCACCGGCACCCCGCACACAGCACTCGCGGACCCGGCCGAACCCACCGACACCGCCGAACCCACCGACGCCGCCGACCCCGCCGACCCCGCCGACCCAGGCGAGACCACCGCCCGCACGCCCGCCGCCCGCGCCGACTCCGGTGCCCCCGCCAAGCCCGGAGATCCCGGAGAATCCGCCGAGCCCAGCGGCCCGGAGGACCAGCCCTTGCGCCACGGCTACACCGCCCGCGCCCTCGCCCGCCTGGCCAACTACGCCGCCACCCAGTACCGCTACCCCACCCCGCTGCCCTGGGAGGAGCGCCGCGACGCCGCCTGGTCGGCCATCGCCGAACACCTCTACACCGCCACCGAACCCCCCGCCTACTGGGACCTCATCCGCGCCGGGTGGAACACCATCACCGCCCACACCCGCAGGCACCGCTCCACCCACGGCCAAACCGCCCACGGGTCGGCCCCGCAGTTCCACCGCTACTGGATGCTCGCCGCCACCCCCACCGCAAGCCCCGAAGACCGCGTCGTGGAACGCCTGGCCCTCGACCAGATCTGGGCCGCGCTATCACCCCGCAACCAGGAACTCATCCGCGCCCTCGACGACCACGGCGACTACACCACCGCCGCCGAATCCCTCGGCCTGCCGGTGTCCAGCTTCTACTCCCTGATCTCCCGCGCCCGGCGCGCCTTCACCGCGCTGTGGCTGGAAGGCGAAACCCCCACAAGGGCGTGGGGCAACGACGTTCGCACCGGACGCGACCGGCCCAAGCACGTCACCACCACCGCCCGCCAACGCACCCGCAAACGGCACCGCGACCAGACCACCGACACGACGTCCGGAACCCCGGCCCCCGCACGGGCGCCCCGCAACCGCCGCGACATCGGCACCACCGACACCGAACTCCTCACCCGCCACGCCAACGGCGAGAGCTACCGCGAAATCGCCGACACCCTGCCCATCGGCCCCACCGCCGTGCGCACCCGCATCCTCAACGCCTTCAAGGCCACCGCCGAGCCCCGCCAGCACCCACCCCACTGACCAGACCACCCATGCTCGCCTGCGCGGGGAGCACTCTCGTTGACCTCGAAACGCTACCGCGACACACCCCCGATTCTGACCACTTCTCGAAAATAGGAAACCCGAAACCAAACGACGCCAATCGCCCACAGAAGGACAAAGTCGAGAATGCGCACGACGGAAGAATCCGAGGGCGGCGCGCGCCCTCCGGATTTCCCACAGGCGACGCCGGCTTGCGAGGCGGCCTTCTCGCCGAAGCGGATACTCGTGGCCTGTGGGGAAAGCAGCAACGACGGTGGGAGGGGCCCGAGGTGGGCGGTTGCCCACACGCCCCGGGGCGTGGAGGAGAAGCAGCAGCAAGGACGGCGGGGCCCGGGCTTCGGCGGAATCGAGCCGGTGTTTGGAGTCGGTCCGTTCACTGGGCGGCCTTGTGGCCGGGCCGTGTATAGGCGATCTGTGGCCAAAAGCAGCAACAACGGCGGGCGGGCTCCGGGCCTCGGCGGTATCGGATCGGTGCGCGGTGGTGAACCGCAGCACCAACGGCGGCGAGGAGTCAGGCTCCGGTTACCTCGGTCGGAGTGCGCGGCAGTTCGGGGTGGGCGACGGGGCGGCGACAGCCGGTGGCGGCCTGGGGGTGCGCGACAGGCCACCGCTGCGCATGGGGCGAGGGGCTTTCAGCCGCCGCGGTGCGAAGCCCTGCACAAAAGGGCAGGTCAGCGGTTCGGGCACAGCACCTCGTCACTGCGAACGTCTCACATCGTGAGAACTCGACGAGAGGGACAACCCAGACAGCACCCGCATGACGTCTGGGTGGACACCCCGCCACCCGCAGGGCCCGCACCGCACGCAAAATCGGACACCAAAGTGCAATCCGGGCGAGTGAAAGCGGCCCCGGCTGATTGCTCGTCCGCATGATGGACATGATCTTGGCGCGGGACCCGAATCAGCGCCTATTTGCCGCGAAACACGCGAGGGAAAGGGACATACACCCCTAATCACCCTTCGCAGGTGGAGCTCTGCGCAGGTAGCCGTGCTTTTCGCTGCGGAGGGACACGGGTACGCGGGCGGCCCTGGGAAACCCCGCCGTCGACTGCGCAACCCGGCCGCCGCCCCGTCGCCTGCCCCGACTCCCGCACGCCCCGACCGATCCAACCGGAGCCCGGCCCCTCGCCACCGTTGGTGCTGCTGTTCACCACCGCGCACCCGGCTCGACCAAGTTGGGCCCGGCCCCCTCCCGCCGTCGTTGCTGCCTTTCACCACAGACCACCGGCACGCGGCGCTGCGGCAAGGCCGCCCCGCGAACGGGCCGACCCCAGACGCCGGTTCGATACCGCGGGGGCCCGGCCCTCCGCCGCCTTCGGTGCCTCTGTTCCCCACCGCGCACCCTGCTCGGCACAGCCGAGGCCGGACCCCGCTCACCGGCCGGTGCTGCTTTTTCCAACCAGGGACCGGGCGCCGACAGCGGACAGGGCCACCCAACGAGCCGGGATCGCCTTCCAATAACAACAGACGCGCGCGTGCCACCCCAGGATTTATGGGAGTACTCGCGCTTCGCTGCGCCCCGCGCACTCGGCCCGATCCAGACGGGGCCCAGACCCCCGCCCGCCCTCGTTGCTGCCTTCCCCGCAGGCCGCCTGCACGCGGCACTGCGGCAAGGCCGCACAGCAGGCGGACCGACCCCTAACAGCCGACAGTCCACCTGCTGACGTCGACGGCGATTCACGTGGGACCGGGCGCCGCTCCGTCCCGCACCGCTCGGCACCCCCGTGGGTGGCGGGGGCTAGGGTGGCGGGCGTCGTCGGATGGGAGTTGCGCGCATGACCGCACTGAACACCAAGAACCTTGCGTCGTTGGGCCCCGACGTGCCGGTGCCCGGCTACGACCGGTCGGCGCTGACCCCGGGCATCGTGCACTTCGGTGTGGGCGGGTTCCACCGCGCGCACCAGGCCATGTACCTCGACCGGCTGATGAACGACGGAACGGCGCTGGACTGGGCCATCCGCGGCATCGGCGTGCTGCCCGGCGACCGCGCGATGAAGGACACGCTGGACGCCCAGGACGGCCTGTACACCCTGGTGCTCAAGCACGCCGACGGACGCCGCGAACCGCGTGTGATCGGCTCCATGGTCGACTACCTGTTCGCGCCCGACGACCCCGAGGCCGCCGTCGAGGCCGTTGCGGACCCGCGGATCCGGATCGTGTCGCTGACGGTCACCGAGGGCGGGTACAACGTCCACCACGTCACCGGCGAGTTCCTGGCCGACTCCCCTGACGTCGCCCATGACCTCGCACCGGGCGCGGCGCCCCGCACGGTGTTCGGCATCGTGACCGAGGCGCTGCGGCGCCGCAGAGCGCGCGGGGACGCCCCGTTCACCGTGATGTCCTGCGACAACATCCAGGGCAACGGGCACCTGGCGCGCACGGTGTTCACCGCGTTCGCCTCCCTTGTCGACCCCGATCTCGGTGCCTGGGTGGCGGAGCGGGTGGCGTTCCCCAATTCGATGGTCGACCGCATCACCCCGGTGACCACCGACGCCGACCGCGCCGAGGTCGAGGCGCGCTTCGGGGTGGCCGACCGCTGGCCCGTCGTGTGCGAACCGTTCACCCAGTGGGTGCTGGAGGACGCGTTCCCCGCCGGACGCCCGCCCCTGGAGGACGCCGGTGTCCAGGTCGTCGCCGACGTCGAGCCGTACGAGCTGATGAAGCTGCGCCTGCTCAACGCGAGCCACCAGGGCATCGCCTACTTCGGCCACCTCGCCGGGTACCGGATGGTGCACGACGCCGCCCAGGACCCGCTGTTCGCCCGTTTCCTGCTGGACTACATGGAGCGCGAGGCGGCGCCGACGCTCGCCCCCGTTCCGGGCGTGGATCTGGCGGAGTACCGCCGCACGCTCATCGAGCGCTTCGCCAACCCGGAGGTCGGCGACACCATCGCCCGGCTGTGCGCCGAAAGCTCCGACCGGATTCCCAAATGGCTCGTGCCGGTCATCCGCGCCCAGTCGGCCGCGGGCGGGGAGCTGCACCGGTCGGCGGCGATCGTGGCGAGCTGGGCTCGCTACGCCGAGGGCACCGACGAGCAGGGCGAGTCGATCGATGTCGTGGACCGGCTCGCCGCCGAACTCACGGCGACCGCCCGCACCCAGCGGGCTGACCCCTTGGCGTTCGTCGCGGCCCGCGACCTCTTCGGCGACCTGGTCGAGGACCCCCGGTTCACCGCCGCGTACACGTCCGCGCTGGCGTCCCTGCACGCGCACGGTGCCCGCGCGACCCTCGAAGGGCTGGTCGGCGGCTGACCGGCGGCCCCTGACAGGCGCGCGACCCCACCCAACGGCCACCCCGCCACCGGTCGGCCGATGGGGGCTTTCCTACCCTTGGCTGGTCGGGCCGGGTCCTGGTTGCGCCCGGTTCCCGTGCCCACTGGAGGAAAGGCCCGCCTTGACCACCCACCTCACCCACTGGGGCGCGCTGGAGGCCGTCAGCGACGGGCGGCGGCTGACGTCGGTGCGGCCCTGGCGCGGCGACCCCGACCCGAACCCGCTGATCGACAACGTCGCCTCGGCGCAGCACCACCCCACGCGCGTCGACCGGCCGCACATCCGCCAAGGGTGGCTCGACAACGGGCCGGGCCCTGCCGCGCGCGGCGGCGAACCGTTCGTGCCGGTGTCGTGGGAGACCGCGTTCTCGCTGCTGGCGGCGGAGCTCGGCCGGGTCTACCGCGACCACGGCCCGCAGGCGGTGTACGGCGGCTCCTACGGCTGGTCCAGCGCCGGACGCTTCCACCACGCGCAGAGCCAGGTGCACCGCTTCCTCAACGCCCTCGGCGGCTACACCCGTTCGGTGAACAGCTACAGCTACGGCGCCTCTCAGGTGCTGCTGCCGCACGTGGTCGGCCCCGCCGAGCAGCTGATGGCGGCCTCGACCTCGGGCCGGGTGATCGCCGAGCACACCGAGCTGTTCGTGGCGTTCGGCGGCCTGTCTCCGAAGAACTCCGCGGTGGGCCCCGGCGGTGTGGGACGGCACGAGCAGGCGTCGTGGAGCGCCGCTGCGCGCACGCGCGGGTGCCGGTTCGTGTCGGTCAGCCCGCTGCGCGACGACACCGCCGCCGACCTGGACGCCGAGTGGATCGCCGCGCGGCCCGGCTCGGACACCGCCCTCATGCTGGCGCTGGCGCACGTCCTCGACGACGAGGGCCTGGCCGACCACGCGTTCCTGCACCGCTGCACCGTGGGCTACGACCGCTTCGCCCGGTATCTGCGCGGCACGGACGACGGCCGGCCCAAGACACCGGAGTGGGCCGCCCCGCTGACGGAGGTGCCGGCGGAGCGGATCCGCGGCCTCGCCCGCGACATGGCCCGCTCCCGCACCATGATCGGGTTGAGCTGGTCGTTGCAGCGCACCCGGTTCGGCGAGCAGCCGCTGTGGATGGGCGTCGTCCTCGCGGCGATGCTCGGCCAGATCGGGTTGCCCGGCGGCGGATTCGGCCACGGCTACGGGTCGACCGCCGACGTCGGCAAGCCGCTGCGGGTCGCCTCGGCGCCGTCGCTCCCGCAGGGCGACAACGCGGTCGACTCCGCCATCCCGGTGGCGCGGATCGCCGACATGCTGCTGTCGCCCGGCGAGGACTACGACTACAACGGCGAGCGCCGCGCCTACCCCGACATCCGGCTGGTGTACTGGGCCGGCGGGAACCCGTTCCACCACCACCAGGACCTCGCCCGGCTGCGCGAAGCGTTCGCGCGCCCCGATTCCGTCGTGGTCAACGAGTCCTTCTGGACCGCGACCGCCCGCCACGCCGACATCGTGCTGCCCGCCACAATGTCGATCGAGCGCGACGACTTCGGCGCCGGCCGCAACGACCCCACCCTGTTCGCGATGCCTGCGCTCACCCGCCCCTTCGCGCAGGCCCGCGACGACTACGCGATCTTCGCCGAGCTGGCGCGCCGCCTCGGCGCCGAGACCCGCTACACCGAGGGCCGCGGCACCATGGGCTGGCTGCGGCACCTCTACGACGACTGGCACGGGCGGCTCGCCGCCAAGGGCCACCGGCTCCCGGCGTTCGCGGAGTTCTGGGACGCCGGGTCCGCGCGGATCCCGGTTCCGGACCCCGACCAGGTGCTGCTGCGCGACTTCCGCGCCGACCCCGAACGCTTCCCGTTGAGCACCCCCAGCGGGCGCATCGAGATCTTCTCCGCGACGATCGACGGGTTCGGCTACGCCGACTGCCCGGGCCACCCGGTGTGGCGCGAACCCGAGGAATGGCTCGGCGGCGAGCGGGCGCGCACCTACCCGTTGCAGCTCATCGCCAACCAGCCGCGCGCGCGGCTGCACAGCCAGCTCGACGTCGGCGCGCACAGCCGCGGCAGCAAGGTCGCCGGGCGCGAACCGGTGCGGCTGCACCCCGACGACGCCGCGGCGCGCGGGCTGCGCGACGGCGACACCGCGCGCCTGTTCAACGACCGCGGCGCCTGCCTCACCGGAGTCACCGTCAGCGACGCCGTGCGCCCCGGTGTCGCGCAGCTCTCCACCGGCGCCTGGTACGACCCCGACCCCGCCGACCCGGGCTTCTGCCGGCACGGCAACCCCAACGTCCTCACCGCCGACGTCCCCACGTCCGCACTGGCGCAGGGCTGCACCGGCCAGCACGCGCTCGTGCAGGTCGAGCGCTACGACGGCGCCGCTCCCCCACTCGCGACACTGCACGCGCCGCCCACGGTCGCCGCCGCGGAGTAGTCCACCGCCGGGTCGGGCGGGCGGCTGCCGTTCGCCCGGAACCGGCAGAGGGGCGGCCCCCTGCCCGGAACCGGTCAGGGTTCGGTCGTCCGAGGGCCGGTCCGGCGGGTGCGGGCGAGCAGGGCCGAGGGGCGCCGGCGTCCGTTCAGCCACCGTCCCAGCCACGTCGGCCGCACCAGCAGGTCGTAGCTGATGAGGAGGACCGCCGTGGTGGCCGCCCCCGCCACCGCCAGTTTGCCCACGATCGGCCAGTGCAGGTCGCGCAGGCCGAGTTCGACCAGTAGCAGCAGCGGCAGGTGCATCAGGTACATCCAGTACGACGCGTCGGCCAGGTAGCGCACTGCCGGGCGTTCGCGGTGCAGCGTGCGCGTGCACAGGCCGAGCAGGCCGAACGTCCACGTCCACCCGGCGGCGGCGGTCACGGCCGCCTCGGCGGGGCCGGACAGGACCTCGGGGTCGAGCAAGCCGAGCGCGGAGAGCCCGGCGGCGGCCGCCAGGTGGACCGGCCAGCCGCGGCTCAGCCGCGTCAGCGCGTCGGGCCGGGCGTGCAGGAACCACCCGGCCGCGTACGCGCCGAGGTAGGCCGTCAGGGCTGCGGCCTCCGGCAGGACGGTGACGGGCTCCTGGATGCCGTGAAAATCGTCCGGCCCCTGGAGCAGCAGGCCGGCGAGGTAGGGCAGGGCCGCCACGAGCACACCGGCGGGCGAGGCGAGCAGGGACCCGATGCGGTCGGCGATCCGCCCGCTCCGATCGGGACCGAGGATCCGCAGCGCGGCGAACCGGACCAACGCGGTGATCAGCACGCACTGGAGCAGCACCACCAGGAACCACATGTGGGCCGGTGCGAACACCTGGAGCGGGTCGGTGACCTCGGTCTCGTCCGCCGGGGTCGCACCGTCCAGGGTCCCTGCGACGGCGGCAATGACGCCGAGCGGGAGCACCGCCACCGGCCAGAAGGCGAGCACCGGCAGGCCGATGCGCAGCGCCCGGTCCCGCACGTAGCGGCCGGAGCCGCGGCGCTGCACCACCATGCGGCCGAAGTAGCCGGCGAGCAGCATGAACAGCGTCATCCGGAACAGGTGGATCACGGAGACGGCGGCCGTCGCCGAATCGGCGCTGTACCGGTCGGTGACCAGCCAGTAATCGTCCGGCAGGAACGGCATCAGGCCGTGCAGCACGATGCCGAGCAGCAGCGCGCCGCCGCGGAGTGCGTCCAGTCCGTGCTGCCGGTCGGCCGGGGCCGCCCGTTCCGGTGGTGGTCGGTGGGGGTCCGTCTGCACGTCGGTCATTGCGGTGGGCCTTTCGGGCGGGTGGCCCGGCGCGCGCGTCGGTGCGGGCCGGGCAGGGGACACGGGACGGGGCCGCCGCGTTTCGCGCGGGCGGTGCGGCCCGACTGCGAGCCTAGCAAAAACTTCGACCGCTCAGTCGAATTTTCGACTTACCAGTCGAACATTAGACTCCGACCATGCCATCGGACGCACTCACCCGCACCCGCAGGGCCCGCCGCGACGACCTGGTCGCGGCCGCCATCCGCCTCATCCACCGCGACGGCGTCCACGCCGCGTCGGTGGAGCGCATCGCGGCCGAGGCCGGGACCAGCAAGGGAACGGCCCTCTACCACTTCGCCAACAAGGAAGAGCTCTACGGCAGCGTGGTCGACACCCTGTTCGAGGCGGGGCGCGCCTACATGGGCGAACGCCTCCAGGCCGCGACCACCCCCCGCGAGCGGCTGGCAATCTACGTCGAATCCAACCTGCGGTTCGTCCTGGAGAACGGCGAGCACGTCGTCGCGACCCAGCGGATCCTGGAGCAGATCGGAGTCGGCGACGCCGACCCGTCGATCCCGCCGCTGCGGGCGATGCTCGAAGACGGCCAGCGGGAGGGGGTGTTCGTCGCGTTCGACTCCGAGGTCATGGCGATCGCGATCCGCGCGCTGATCGACACGGCGGCCTACCACCTGCCCGGCCGCGCGGGCGGCGACGGCGAGCACTACGTCGCCGAGGCGGCCGCCCTGGTCCTGCGCGCCGTCGGCGCGGCACCGCCGGATGCGCGATGACCGGCGCCCCGGCCCGGTGCCACCGCGGGAACCGGCCCCGCGTAGCGCGGCGGCACCGGTAGGGGCGCGGTCCGCGCTCCCCCGCCCTCCCGGCCGCCTCCGCCGGACGCGGGTCCGTCGGGTGACCAGCGGCAGGCGCCTCCAGCAGACGAGCGGGTCAACCGGTCACCGGGCTGTGTCGGTTTCCCCACCTCAGCGGGCCCCTCCCTACTCGTTCCACCACCGGCTCTTTCAACACAGCGCAGCCGAGGACTCGCGGGCAGAGCCCCCGAGTTCACTGTAGGTTCCGAATGGAGGTGTCATCCGGTGGACTTCGGCCTGGTGTGTTGTGCGCCAGTCCGGATGATTCGTCGGCGTTCTGGTCCAGTTGATCTGTCGTTACCTGCACTCGGTCAGCATGATGGCGCCCGGCCATGCCGAACAGGTGCACCCACAGCGACCTCCGCGGCTCACTCTGGAATCAGGATCCCCGAGACGGACTGTTCGCGGACAGGAATGGCTGACAACGGCCGACTTCATCGGCAACGGACATGTCCGGACCACACCCGCGGTGGATTCAGACCGAGAATGTCGATGAGAATCAGTAGCAGCAGGGACGACGAAGGGCGGAGCCTATGGCCCCGCCCTCGCTGCCGAACGAACCCGGCGATCGACCCGCAACCGGCATGCAGCCTGTGATCCCCCGACAGGTCCTCGCCCGCAGAGGCGTCGTTCTTCGTCAGGGAATCGAGAATCCTATGGAGAACTTCAGCGCCGCCGCCTCGCCCGCGACAGTCACACAGGCCGAGCTCATCCTCTTCGCTGCGCTCAGCCTCGACCAGCGGGCAGGTTTTCCGCCGCCCAACGCCGTCCCGGCTCCGGGTCGATGCCGAAGCGCTCCGCATAGCGTTCGTGGATGTCCGTCCATGGCTTGTGCGCCTCCTCGTCGGACAAGTACTCGCCGGCGAGATGCGGTTCGAGCCGCGAAAGGTAGATCTGCCAGCCGGTTGCGGTCTGAGCCGCCGGCAGGTCGTCGATGACGTGCGTAAAGATCAACCGGCATCCGCCTTCTGTTGAGATCAGCTCGAAGCTTTGCGGCTGGCCGGCGATCGTCCACGCCAGGCGGTGCGGTACATCGACCTCGGTCACTTCGAGGCTTGCACCGCCGCAGTCGACGGTCTCGCCCGTCGCCGGTGTCCAGTCGGCAGCGGCGGGGAAGAAGCGTTCAAGCTCAGCCGGCACACTGACCGCTTGCCACACACGCTCGATCGGATACGCAAGCGAGCGCACGAAACGCAACCCTGGGCGCCCGTCGATTGTTTCCAGGGTTCCGTAAGCCACGGTGTCGGTCATGGGGCGTCCTTAAATGTCGGTGTCTGCGACCGGCGATCCGCGATGGTCTGAGCGGTATGGCGTCGGTCGAGCCGACAATAGGCAAGTGTTCACTTGCATGTCAAGTACGGCATCCTTCGGTTGAGCGCTGCACCTCTCTGCTTGGCGGCTTCCCGTGGTTGCAGGAGTCGCGGACCGGGTCAGCCCGCGGCGCCCCGTTCGGCACGGTCGGCGCAGTGCCCGCCGCCCCGGGTGCTCAGCCGGGGCACCTCGCGTGCAGGAGGGCCTCGGTCGCCTCGGCGAGCCGCCGCGCGTCGCCGGGGTCGAGCGTCTTCAGGGTGAGCGGGACGGGCCTGCCGCGGTCGATCGCCGTCAGCGGCGCCTCGGGCGGGTGGTCGATGAACCCGTGGACGGGCGCGATCGCGTCCGCGACGGGGCGGGCGGCCACCCGCGCCGCCACGCGGAGCAGCACCCGGACCGGGGCGGGCAGCGGACTGAGGTCGCCGCTCCTGGTGAAACCCGGGTGGTAGAGGACGTAGCGGATCGGGTTGTCGGGGCGGGCGGCGAACGCCACACCGAGAAGGTCGTTGGCGCGGCCCGCCTGGAGTTGGGCGGCGACCGTGCTGTAGCGGCGCTCCAGTTGCAGGTCGTCAAGGTGGACGCGGCCCTGCACGGTGCCGGTGCCGGAGACGTTGACGATCACCGGGTCCGCGCTGCGGCGCAGGAGCGGGGCGAGGCCGTCGCCGAGCAGGACGCGGCTCAGGTAGTACAGGGCGAAGGTCCGCTCCAGCCCTTCGGCGGTGACGGTGCGCCGGGTCGCGTGCCGGTTCGCGAACAGGGCGAGCGCGTCGACCACGCGGTGGCGTTCGGCGATCCGCTCGACCGCCGCCCGCGTCGCGGCGACGCCGGACAGGTCGACCTGGATGAAGTCGATCCGGCCGGCCGCGCCGACCCGCTCGGCCTCGGCGCGGAGCCGCCGCCCCTTGTCGGGGTTGCTGCCGAGGACGACGACGCTGTCCCCGCGCTCGGCGCGCGCAAGGGCGAGGGCGCGCCCCATGCCGTCGGTGCCGCCGCTCACGACCACGACGCGGCGGCGGCCCGGATTCCGGGGGCTGGGATCGGTGGGCACAGGAATGCTCCTCTTCGGTGGGTGCCGGACGTGCGCACTACGATCATCAGTACGCACCCGGCCCCGCGGAAGGACGCAGTTCGATGTCCGGTACCCACACGGATGTTCCTTCGGTGGTCAGCGCGCCGCTGCCCAGCCCGGTCCCCGCAGAAGAGTACGAGCAGTGCCCGGTCACCGACATCGTGCGGCGCGTCGGCGACAAGTGGTCGGTCCTGGTGATCGTGCTGCTCGGCAGGCGCCCCCACCGGTTCAACGAACTCCACCGCGGCATCGAGGGCATCAGCCAGCGGATGCTGACCCGCACCCTGCGCGGTCTGGCGACCGACGGGCTGGTGCGCCGCGAGGTCTTTCCCACCGTCCCGCCGGGCGTCGAGTACAGCCTCACCCCGCTCGGACACTCCCTGCTGGGGCCGCTCTCGGCTCTCGCCGACTGGGTCGTGGCGCACCGGGACGACGTCGCCGCGGCGCGGCGGGCCGCCGCCGCGGCGGACACCTGAGCGTCCGCCGCGCGGCCCCGATGCCGCCTACCGGGCCCAGGTCCAGGCGTAGCCGGGGTCCTCGCAGGCCAGCGCCGCCGGGCCCAGGTCGAGCGGGCGGAAGGTGTCGATCATGACCGCGGTCTCCGAGGTCTCCCGCGCGCCCAGCGCCGCCTCGACCGCACCGGGCTGCGGGCCGTGGGTGAACCCCGCCGGGTGCAGCGAGATGGACCCGATGCCGATGCCGGACCCCTTGCGCGCCGCGTAGTCGCCGCCCACGTAGTACATGAACTCGTCGCTGTCGACGTTGTGGTGGTTGTAGGGGATGGGCACGGCGTCGTCGTGGAAGTCCAGGACCCGCGGGCAGAACGAGCACACCACGAAGTTGGGGCCCTCGAAGGTCTGATGTACCGGCGGCGGGGCGTGCGTCTTCTTCACGATCGGCTCGAAGTCGGCGATGTTGAACGCGTAGGGGTACAGGTGGCCGTCCCAGCCGACCACGTCGAAGGGGTGGTGGGCGAACGTCATGCGGGTGAGGCCCCCGCGGGTGCGCACCAGCACCGGGGTCTCGGCGCGGGACTCCGGGCCGTCGACCAGCAGCGGCTCGGACGGGCCCCGCAGGTCGCGCTCGCTGTAGGGGGCGTGCTCCAGGAACTGGCCGGCGGACGACAGGTAGCGCTTCGGCGGGCGGATGTGCCCCGACGCCTCGATGACGAGCGCGCGCACCGCGCCACGCGGCAGCCACCGGTGGATGGTGCCGGTGGGCACCACCACGTAGTCGCCCTCGACGGCGTCGATGGCGCCGTAGCTCGACTCGAACCGGGCGTCGCCGGACTGGAGGTAGACGACCTCGTCGCCCACGGAGTTGCGGTACAGGCCGCTCGCCGCGGCGGTGGCGGCGTAGGAGATGCGCACGTCGCCGTTTGCGGCCAGCACCTGGCGGCCGGTCACCAGGTCGCCGCCCGCGGCGAGGTCGTGGGCGCGGAAGTGCCGGGGGGTGAGCGGGACGTTGGGCACCGGGTCGGCGGCGACGGCGGGTTCGGCGACCGGCTCGGCCGCCACGATGGCCGTGGGCAGGTAGCGGTGGTACAGCAGCGAGGAGTCGGCGGAGAACCCCTCCTCGCCCATCAGCTCCTCGGCGTAGATGCCGCCGTCGGGCTTGCGGAAGACGGTGTGGCGCTTGCGCGGCATCGCACCGACCGCGCGGTAGAACGGCATCGCAGGATCACAGCCCCTCGGGTCGCGGCGCGCGGCCCGCGCACGCGGATAGGGCCGGGGCGCCGGGTTGGCATCAGAGCGTTTTTGTCCGATAATCGGATATCGTTTGTCCGCTCACCGATCAGCATGACTCCGGCCGCGGAGCCCGTCAAGAGGAGTCGCCGATGGCCGAGGGATCCAAGACGGTCGATCAAGCGCTGCGCCTGCTCAAGGAGATCGGCCGCGGCTCGGGAACCGTGTCCGAGCTCGGCACGCGCCTCGAACTGCCCCGCACCGTCGCCAACCGGCTCATCACCACCCTGCACGAGCACGGGTTCGTGCGCCGCGGGCACGACGGCCGGTTCGTCCTCGGCGAGACCCTGTTCGCCATCGCCTCCGACGCAGACTCCCGCCTGCGCGAAGTCTGCCTGCCCCTGCTGCGCGACCTCGCCGCGCGCACCGACGAGACCGCCGTCCTGACCGTCGGCGACGGCGACCACGCCGTCGCCCTCGACCAGCACCGGGCCGGGGCGCACCTCATCGCCATCGACTACCGGCCGGGCACCCGCCACCCCATGGCGCAGGCCGCAGCGGGACGCGCCATCCTCGCGTGGTCGCCGCGCCGCCTCATCGACCGCTGCGCGGCGCGCGAGGCCGACCCCGGCGCCCTGCGCGCCGAACTCGACCGGGTCCGCGCGGCCGGATACGCGGTGTCGGTCAACGAACTCCAAGCCGGCGTCGCCGGGGCCTCCGCCCCGCTGTTCCACAACGGGCGGGTGGTCGCCAGCATCGGCCTGGTCGTCCCCGCCCAGCGCTGGCCCGACCCCGCCCTCCTCGCCGAGCCGGTCCTCGCCGCGGCCAGGTCGGCCTCCGCCGGACTCTGACCGCCCGGCACGCGGGAGCGCCAACGACGTGCGGACCCGGCTGATCCGCGACCATCACTGACCGCCCTGGCACGCGGGGACGCCCCTCACCCGTCCCGGCGGAACGGGGCCGCGACGAGCACGACGGCGGCGCAGCCCGCACCCGCGGCGATCGCGAAGACCACAGCGGGCACCGACAGGTCCAGCACGGTGCCCGCGAGCGCCGAGCCGACAGCGTTGCCCACCCCGAACGACGTGATCATCCAGGCGTGCGCCTCGGTCAGCGTACCTTCGGGGGCGATCCGCGCGACCAGGGCGAAGGACGACGCCAGGACCGCCGGCAGCGCGCACCCGCTCAAGAACGCCAGCGCCGCCATCGGCCCGAGTCCCGGCACGAGCGCGAGCGGCAGGTACCCGGCGGCGAGCAGCGCCATCAGGAGCAGCAGCCGCCGGTCCTCGCGCCGCGCCGCACGGACCCCGGTGTAGGCCACCCCGGCGACCAGCGCGCCCCCGGCGTTGGCGGCGATCAGCCACCCCGCGGCGCCGGACGCCCCGCTCGCCTCGGCGTAGCCGGTGATCCCGACGGTGAACGCGCCGATCGTCGTGCCCACGCACGCCAGCGCCGCGAACAGCCGCACCATGCCGCGGGCCCGCAGCGGGCCCAACCAGTGGCGTCGCACGGGACTCCCCCGCCAGGCGCGGGCCGGGCGCGCCGCGGCGAACCACAGCGTCCCGGCGAGGCCGACGGCCCCCGCCGCGGCAAGGCCCACCTGCGGCCCGCCCACCGCGGCGCAGCCCAGCACGATGAGCGGGCCGAAGACGAAGATGAGCTCCTGCGTGGCGGCGTCCAGCGAGAACCCCGCGCGCACGGTCCGCTCGTCGTCCAGCACCACCGGCCACAGCACCCGCAGGCACGGTTCGAGCTGCGGGGTCGTGGCGCCCGCGAGCGCGGCCGCCACGGCGGCTACGAGCGGGAACCGCACCGGGTCGATCGCTGCCAGCAGCAGGAACCCCGCCGTCGACAGCGCACCGCAGGCCAGCAGCACGGGGACCTGGCGGGTGCGGTCGATGAGCCGGGCAAGCACCGGGCCGAACCCGGCCGCACTGGCCGCATAGACCCCCGTGAGCAGCCCGGCGAGCCGGTAGTCCCCGTCACCGGCACGCACGCTCAGGATGATGGCGAGCGGCGCCATCCCGGTGGGCAGCCGCCCCACAATGGAGGCTGTGAGCAGCCGGGCCGCGTGGCGGCTGCGCAGCACGGCGACGACGGGCGGCACCGGGCGCCCCGCTATCCGCGTCATCGGACCGCCCCCTCGGCAAAGCCCATGGCCAGCGCCTCACTCAGCGTGGACCCGACGGGCACCCGCTCGGCCCGCAGTGCCTCCACCGTGTGCAGGCCGCTCGCGACGAGGACGCACCGAGCGCCGGCCGCCGCAGCGGCGCGTGCGTCGTCCACGCTGTCGCCGATGAGCAGCACCCCCGCGCCGCCGGTGCCGAGCGCGCCCAGGTGCTCGGCGAGGTGGCGGGCCTTGCGTCCGGCGTCGGAACCGCGCTGCCCGTCGACGCGCGCGAACCGGCCGGCGATGCCGAAACGGTCCACCAGCGCCATGAGGCGGTCGTGCGGGTGCATCGACAGCAGTGACTGGGTGCCTCGGCCCGCCACCAGGTCCAGGCAGTCCAGCGCGTCGGCCGCCAGCGCCAGGGCGGGCCTGCGCCGGGCGTAGGCGGCATCGAACGCCGCGTTGAGAGCCGTGTGGACGTCGCCGGGCAGGGCGCGGCCCGCCAGCGCCGTGTAGTAGTCGGAGATCGGCTGGGTGTGGCTGCGTCGGCAGTGGTCGGCCGTGACGGGTGGCAGGCCGACCGCTGCGAACGCCTCGATGGTGGAGTCGACCATGGCGGCGGCGTCGTCGAACAGGGTCCCGTTCCAGTCCCAGACGACGTGCGCGATGGCGGCGCCGTCGGGGTTCAGGGGGTCGTTCGCGAGCGGAGAGGGGGGTGGCATCGTCTGCTTTCGGGCTCTGGGGCGGCGGCCGGACGGCACGCCGCCCATCGGCCCGTCGGTCGTAGAGAGACGCCGAGCCGCTGGTCACACGGACGCCAACACGCTAAGAAGCCCCAACAGGCCGCGTCCAGAGATCAGACCCCCTTCTGACACGGAAATGTCAGCTTGCCGCCGAACACCCCCCCGGGACGAACCGCCACGGCCCACGCCGGGCGCCGCGGGCACGGGTTCGTACTCCGCCACCGCCCCTCAAGGCGGACTTGTGCCCGGGGTGCGGGCTCGAAGTGGACCATGGTGACTCCTACCCGGCCCGGGACCGGTAGGCGCGCTGGCGGCACGCCGGGGAGCAGTAGTCGCGCGGGCGGCCGGTGGCACCGCGGGCGACAGGGACGCCGCAGGACAGGCAGTGCCGCTCCGCGGGCTCGGCCGCAGGGCTGGAGTCGACCAGCGCCTGAATGCCGTCGCAGATGCGCTCCATCCCGAAGGCGAAGCTCGCCTCCGGCGAAACGTAATCCCCCTCGGCGACCAGCCGGGCGAGAGCGGGGTAGCTTCCGGACGCCGCGCGGCGGGCGAAATCGGGGTAGCGCTCGGTCCACCACTGCTCGATGTCCATCCCGGACTCGGCTTCGAGCCGCGCCTCCTCGATGGAGTCGTACGCGGCTCCTCGGACGAAGTGGTTGATCAGGGAGAGCGCGGCGGACCGCTGCGAAGCGCCGAGCCCGCTGCCGTCGAGCGCGGCTAGCGCGGCGTCGAAGGCCGCGAGCACGTTGGGGCCCAGCGACGAACGGCTCTCCGGAACCTGGAGCAGCCAAGGGTGGCGGTGGTAGACGCGCCAGTCGGCGCGCGCCAGCTCCCACACCCGTTCGCGCCAATGCGTCCCGATGAAGGACACGGCCTCGCCAGAGGCGGCCGCGCCGGAAGACGCGCCGCCGTTCGCGGCGCCACCGTTGGCCGTCCTGCCGTAGGCGGCGTCGACCATGAGGCCGACCAGTTCGGTCTTGGTGCGGACGTAGCGGTAGAGCGACATGGTCGTGACACCGAGGCGCTCGGCCGTGGTGCGCATGGTGAGGGAACCGAACCCGTCGGTGTCGGCGATCTCGATGGCCGCGGCGACGATCCGCTCCGCAGTGAGGCGGCGCTCCGGCCTCCGGCGCGGGCCGCCGGTGGTCCTATCGCCACTGGCCGAGCCGTGCGGACCGCCCGCAGCCCCATCGACACCGGCCGAGCCGTGCCGACCGCCCGCAGGCCCAATGGCAGCCGCGGAGCCATGGGGGCTGCCGAGGCCGTTGCCGTTGTCCTTTTCCGGCACCATCGCCTCCGAGCCGTGCGCTTGCTATATTACGTACACTCATGCGCGCTGCGCGACACGATCGCCGGCATAACGCCACAGCACCACAACACACGCCCTACCGGACACTACGCACAGCAGACCCGTGCAGCTCTCGACCACCGCCCCCACGACGGCCGACCACTCACCCCACGTTCCGTAACATAGATGCTAGTTACGCAACACCCTCTGGTCAAGCGCGCCGACGGCGGGAGCACCCGACGGAAGGAACGCCCATGCCATCCCCGCCGCCCGATGCCGCGGAACACCGGGGCGGGACCGCCGCCGCGCCGCGCCACCTCACCCCCGACCTCGCCCGCGGCTTCATGCTGCTCCTCATCGCCATGGCGTATGCGCCGCTGTACGTGGCCGGCGCGGAGTACGGGCTCAACTACCACCCGACCGACGGCGGCACGGCCGACCGGGTCACCAACTTCCTGCGCCTCGTCCTGCTCGACAACCGCTCCTACCCGATGTTCGCGGCCCTGTTCGGCTACGGCCTCGCAACGGTCGCGGCCCGCAGGAGCGCGGCAGGCGACGGCCCCGGCGAGGTCCGCCGGCTGCTGCGGCGCCGCGGCCTGTTCCTGCTGCTGTTCGGGTTCGCGCACGGGGTGCTCGTCTTCCCCGGGGAGATCCTGGGCGCCTACGGGGTGGCGACGCTGCTCGTGGGGTGGCTGATGGTCCGGCCCGAACGGGCGCTGCTCCGGGCCGCCGCCGTGCTGGTCCCGATCCACGTGATCCTGGTCCCCATGTTCACGCTGATCGCGTCTCACTACATGTACGCCGAAGCCGAGCACGTGGTGCCCGGGTACTCCCCGGCCGAGATGGTGGGACGGGTCGCCGAGTACCCGGTCGTGCCCTTCTTCTCCCTCCTCGCGTACCCCGTCCTCCTCGCGATGGTGCTGGGCGCCTGGGCGGGGCGGCGGTCCCTGCTCGCCGACCCCGCGGCGCACCGGCGCCTGCTGGTGCGGACCGCCGCCATCGGCATCGGGGTGTCGGTGGCGGGGGCGCTGCCCGCGGGGCTGGTCGCCGCCGAACTGTGGCAGACCACGGCGACGCTCGACGGCGTGCTGATGGCGGTCCAGGTCCTCACCGGCGTGGCCGGGGGTATCGGCTACGCGGCGCTGTTCGGGGTGATCAGCGCCCGCACCGGGGACCGGCCCGGCCCTGTGGCACGGGCGCTCGCCGCCGCGGGGGCGCGCTCGCTGAGCTGCTACCTGTTCAACTCGATCGTGCTGGCGGTCCTGCTCTCGCCGTCGCTGCTGGGCCTGGAAGCGGGGCTGACCAGCACCGGCGCGGTCTTCGTCGCCGCCGGGGTCTGGGCGGTGGGGGTGGCGCTGGCCGTGCTCCTGCAACGGTCGGGGCGCGGCGGACCGGCCGACGTCTTCCTGCGCCGACTGGTCAACCGGCCCGCCCGCGGACGCTGACGCCCGTTGCCGACCCGCCCGCAGGCGCGGGCCGACAGGGCAGGGGTGCTCCCGAATGGCGGCGCCGCGGGGCGCGGTCGCCGCGCGGCCCACCGGGTCAGTACGCGGTGGCGAGGAAGTAGCCGAGGGCGACGAAGGCGACGACGTAGCAGACCCCGACGAGGCCGAACGCCACCCAGGCGAGGATCATCATGACCTTCGCGGCTCCGGGGCTGTTGGAGTTCATCGCGGCCCCGACGATGCCCAGCACCATCCCGGCGAGGCAGCCCAGTGCGAGCGGCCACAGGATGACGAAGGAGGCGAACATGCCGAGCCCGTTGAGGACCGCCGCGATGATGGCCGAGGCGGCGACCCCGGCACTGCCCTGCTGCGTCGGGTATCCGCCGCCGGGGTAGCCCGGGCCGCCCGGATATCCCGGATATCCCGGGTGGACCGGGCCGCTCGGGTGTCCGCCGCCGGGGTACCCCCCGCTGCCCGGGTAGCCCCCGGTCGACGACTGCTGACCGTAGTCCCCGTAGCCCCCATAGCCACCGGACGGGGGCGGCGCGCCCCATCCGCCGGTGCCGTATTGCGGTCCGCCCGGACCGGTGCCGTAACTCATGGTGGCTGGTGTCCGTTCTGCTCGGCTATCAGCACCATCATGTCAGAATCGCACGCCGCGGATTGGGGCTCGGGTGCTTCGGCGGGGTGTCGGCACAGCGGGGGATGGCAACTCCCAACTCGCCACCTTTACATTGTAGATTCACCATTTTGCGAGGTGAGGACGGACGCGGCGGCCTTCTCGATCTCCTCGATCGAACCCGCCATCAGCACCGCGGCGTGCTCGGTGATGGCAGGGACCGGCCAATCCCACCACGCCGCGCGGGCCAGCCGCGCGGCGTCCTCCGCCGAGTAGCGCCGCCGGACCTCGCGGGCGGGATTGCCCGCGACGACGGTGTAGGGGTCGACGTCGCGGGTCACCACGGCGCCCGCACCGATGATCGCGCCGTCGCCGATGCCGACCCCCGGCAGCACCGTCGCGTCGCGCCCGAACCACACGTCGTTGCCGACGACGGTGTCGCCGCGGCTGGGATCGTGCGCCAGGAACGTCGCGAGGGTGCCGTCCTGCCAGGCGCCGGGGAACATCGTGAACGGGAACGTGCTGGGGCCGGTGGCGACGTGGTTGCCGCCGAGCAGGAAGCGGACCCCGCTCCCGATCGAGCAGAACCGGCCGATGCGCAGCATCTCGGGGCCGAAGGCGTACAGCGTGCGGGACTCCTCGAACGACGCGCCGCCGTCCTCGGAGGCGTCGTAGTAGCTGTACTCCCCCGCCTCCACCAGCGTCCCCGTGAGCGACGGCCGGATGAACACGCACCGCGCGTCGCCCTCGGCGAGCGGGAACACCCGTGCGGGGTCGGGCACCGCGCCGCCCGGCGCGGCGGATCCACCAGGGTCGGTCATGCGCTCTCCTCGATTCCGTTGTTCAGCCGGAGCTCGGGCCCCGACCAGTTGCGGCGCATCCAGCGGTCGTGCGTCGCGATGACGACGGCGCCCGGCGCGGTGCGCAGCGCGTCCTCCAGCTCCTCGGCGAGCCGCAGCGAGATGTGGTTGGTCGGCTCGTCGAGCAGCAGGACCTGCGGGGCGTTCGCCACCAGCAGCGCCAGCGCCAGACGGCGCCGCTGGCCCACGCTGAGCGACCCGACCGGGCGGTCGAGGTCGCGCGGCGCCACCAGGCCCAGCTCGCCGAGCGACGGCGCCCCATTGCCCGTCTTGTCGGTGCCGACGAGGTTCGCGTACACGACCCGCGGCGAGAGGTCGCCGCGGGTGAACACGACGTCCTGCTCCAGCAGCGCGACCGCGGCGCCCCGCTGCCACTGCACCTGGCCACCGGCACCGGGGTCCAGCCGCCGGGCGAGCACCTGGAGCAGGGTGGACTTGCCCGCCCCGTTGGGCCCGGTCACCAGCAGGCGGCCGTCGGCCGGCAGGTCGAGGTGGGGCAGGCGCAGCCGCCCGGGGATCTCGATGCCGCGCGCCATCAGCGCCATGCCGTCGGTTCCGGTGCCGCCGGTCAGCGCGGAGCGGAACGCCAGCGGTTTGGGCGGCTTGCGTACCTGGTCGCGGTCGAGCTCGTCCAGGCGCCGCTGGGCGTTGCGGACGCGGCGCGAGATCTGCTTCTCGACCTTGGCCCCGCTGGCGTCGTACATCATCTTGTTCTTGTCCTTCATGGGCCGGAAGTGGCCCACCTGGCGGGCGGTGGTGCGCACCGCCTCGCGCAGCGAGCGCAGCTCGCCCTGCTCGGTGCGGAACTGCTCCTCCCACGCCTCGCGCTCCAACCGCTTCTCCCGCAGGTAGTGGGAGTACGCGCCGCCGTAGTACACGGCCCCGCCGCGCGAGGGGTCGAGGTCGAGCAGGCCGGTGCACACCTCGTCCAGGAAGGTGCGGTCGTGCGAAGCGACCACCACCGCCCCCGGGAGCGAGCGGAGGTAGGACTCCAGGAACACCACGGCGTCGTCGTCCAGGTGGTTGGTCGGCTCGTCGAGCAGCAGCGCGCGCGGGCGCCGGATGAGCAGGGCGGCGAGGGCGAGCCGGGCGCGCTGGCCGCCCGACATGGCGTCGATGCGGCGGTCCGGTTCGACGCCGCCGAGTCCGAGCCCGTCGAGCACGAGGCCGGCCCTGCGGTCGGCGTCCCAGATGTCGGCCTGCTCCGCGGCGTCCAGGCTCTCGCCGTAGGCCGCGAGGACCGCCGCGTCCTCGGGGTGCGCGTCGAGCGCCGCCGTGTGCTCGGCGAGGCGCCGCTCGATGGAGCGGACCCCGTCAAGCGCGTCCTCGACGGCACCGGTCAGCGTCATGTCGCCGGGGTAGGGCACCTCCTGGTGGCCGAATCCGAGCTCGGCGGGGACGGACACCTCGCCGGAGTCGGGGGCCTCGGCGCCCGCCAGCAGGCGCAGCAGGGTGGACTTGCCGATGCCGTTCTCGCCCACGAGGCCGAGTCGCATGCCGGGGGCCACCGCGAGCGAGATGCCGGTCAGGACGGCGCGCCCGTCGTAGGACTTGGTGAGGTCGGCGGCCGCGAGAACGGGGCGGGTGCCGGGGTCGGCCGCTGGTGACGGAAAGGTCTGCACAGGCAAGGCCTCCTGGTTCGTGATCAGGGGTGGCCTCGCTGCCCTGCGCGGCGCGGAGATCCGCAGAACGATGGCGGCCTTGATGCGCGGCTGGCGGGACATCGAGACCACACCGAAAGGGATTCGGCTGGCATCCGCCGGGCATCGGCTCGACCCTCGGGAAAGGGGAGCCGCCTCGGACGCGGATGTGGACTCGATGTCAGTGACGCACGGAGCAGAGGTTAGACGACGGGCCGCCGCCTGGCAAGCGGCTTTTCCCGGCCGGTGCGCCGGTCACGACATCAGGTCGCTGCCGATCAGCCCGGTGCCGACGCGGTCGGCCCGCGCCACGTCGGCGATGATGTCGTCGAGCCCGGTCGCGGCGGTCCAGCCGATGGCGTCGCGGATCCGTCCGGTGTCGGGCACCCTGCGGTCCACGTCGACGTGCTCGCTGCCGGACGCAACGGTGTGCGGCACGTACACGACGTCGCTGCCGGACCCGGTCAGCGCGCGTACCCGCACGGCGAGTTCGCCGATGCCGGTCTCCTGGCTGCCGCCGAGGTTGAACACCGCGCCGGGCACGCCCGTGCGCTGCGCCAACCGGACCATGGCCGGGACTGCGTCGGTGACGGCGCAGAAGCAGCGCCGCTGCGAGCCGTCGCCGTGCACGGTGAGCGGGCGTCCGCGCAGCGCCTGGTGCACGAACACCGGCAGCACCGCCCCGCCGCGCAGGTCCTGGCGGATGCCGACCAGGTTGAACAGCCGCACGGTGACGGCGCTCAGGCCGTAGTCGGCGGCGAACCTGGCGACAATCAGCTCGGCGAGCCCCTTCGCGGCGGGGTGGGCCCAGCGGGCCGAGCCGGTGGCGCCGAGGATCCGGTCGTCGTCCTCGCGCAGGCGCTCGCCGACGCTGCGCCCGTAGACGTCGCCGGAGGACGTGTACAGCAGGCGGCAGCCGAGGTCGAGCGCCGCCTCGCAGACGATCTCGGTGCCGGTGACCTCGGTGCGCACCGCGTCCAGCGGGCGGCGGCGCACCGCGGCCGCCCCGGTCTGCGACGCCAGGTGGAACACGGCGTCGCAGCCGCCCATGGCGGCGCGCACCGCTGCGGCGTCCAGCACGGTGCCGGCCGCGAGGCGGGCGCGGCGCCCGCTCCGGTCGGCGAGGTGCTCGACCGACCCCGCCGACAGGTCGTCCAGCACGGTAACCTCGTGGCCCCCGTCGAGGAGGTGGTCGACCAGGTGGGAGCCGACGAACCCGGCACCGCCCGTCACCAGTGCATGCATCTCGTCGGCACTCCCCGCACGTCGTGGTCACCGATCGGAGTCATTCAACTACACAGAGAACATGTAGCGTTGCACTCCACCGGGTGTGTCCGGAACACCGTGCGCACCCGCGTCCCCGCTCTGCCCCGCGCCCACACTCCCTGAGTCCGCACCGACTCCCCTGCCGCGCAGCGCGCGACCCGCCCGCCCTCGAACCCTTGGAATTCCACCCGTGCTCAGGCTCCCCACCGGACCCCGGATGCGCCCGCTCACCGCGATCGCCGCCGCGATCCCGCTCCTCGCCGCCACCGCCTGCACCGGCGGCGACCTCTCCCCCGGGCTGAGCACCGTCCCGCCCGACCGGATCGCGGGCGTGGAGTACCGCGCGGTCAGCGTCGAGCACGACGGCGCGAAGGTCGCGTACCGGTACCCGGCCGTGCCCAACGCACCCGCCCTCACCCGGGAGGTCCGCACCGTCATGGCCGAGGCCGAGACGGAGTTCATGACCGCCCGCAACGCCAAGGACGCCGACGACGGCCCCGCCGAACTGCGCCAGGACGCCGCGTTCCTCGCGGCGGCCCCCGATGTGCTCGGCGTGCGCGTGCGAACGGAGCACAAGGGCGGCCCCGACCCCGCGACCACGTGGACCACCCGCTGGTACGACGCCGAGTCCGGCGACGTCCTGCCGTGGACCGCGCTGCTGAACGGCGAGGACGCCGTGGGCGCCCTGCGCGCCGAGGTCGCGCGGGTACTGCGCGACGACGCCGGGATAGCGGAGGAGAAGCTGCCCAAGGAGTTCCGCTCGATCAAGGAGCACGCGGCGGCACCGGGAGCGGCGTCCCCCTCCCCCGCGGAGGTCGACCCGCGCAAGGCCAAGAAGACGGCCAAGAAGAACGCCGGGTCGGCACTCGCCGACCTCGGGTTCGATGCCACCGGCGGCCTCGTGGTCAGCCTGCCCCCGGGGTCCGTTTCCGCCGAGGCCGCGGAGCAGGCGCGCGGCGCGCTGCTCGACGGGGAGTCCCGTGACGGCCGCCGCAAGGGCGGCGCGCTGCGGGTGCCCATCGGCGGCGACGCCGGCGCGCCGCTGCTGTCCGCGTTCGGCGAGCGGGCCGCCAAGGCGGCGCGCAAGGGCGCGGGCGGCGACGGGGACGAGGGTTCGGGCAAGGGCGAACCGGTGCGGGTCGCCGCGGGCGGCGCCAAGGGCGCGCCGCCGAGCAGCATCGACTGCGGGCGGGTCCCGTGCGTCGCCCTGACCTTCGACGACGGCCCCGGCGATCACACCGGGAAGCTCCTCGACTCCCTCGACTCCTACTCGGCGAAGGCCACCTTCTACCTGCTCGGCCAGGCCGTCAAGGGCAACGAGGACGTCGTCCGGCGCATGACCCGGACCGGGCACGAGACCGCCAACCACTCCTGGAAGCACGACGACCTCGCCGGGAAGTCGGGCGGCGCGGTCGCCGACGACATGAAGCGCACCGACCGGGTGATCGAGAAGGCCGGCGGCGAACCGGTGCGGAGCATGCGCCCGCCCTACGGCTCCTTCAACGACACCACGGCGGCCAACGTCGGCCACCCCGTCGTGCTGTGGGACGTCGACACGCTCGACTGGAAGCACCGCTCGACGAAGAAGACCATCCGCGCCGCGGTCGACAAGTCCGAGCCCGGCAGCGTGGTGCTGTTCCACGACATCCACCGCCCGACCGTCGACGCGTTCCCCGAGACGCTGCGCAAGCTGCACGCGCGCGGGTTCCACTTCGTCACCGTCACCGAACTGTTCGACGGCGAGCTCACCGACGGCAAGTCCTACAGCCGCCGCAAGTAGACCGGGACGGCGGAGCGGAGCGGGCCCGGCGCCGTCCGCACCCGCCCGCCGCCGGAGGCCCCGCCGCCGGAGACTCCGCCGCCGGACCCGCTCGGCCCGGTGCCGACGCACGCGGGCCGGCCGAGCCTGGTGAGCTCGGCCGGCCCCGGTTCGGGCGCTGCCTGGTAAGCGTGGCACCGGCCCGCGTGCGGTCCGACGGTGCTACTCGGCCTCGTCGGCCGCCGCGGTCCGCCCGCCGCAGAACACCTCGTCGACGAGCCGTTGCAGCGCCTGCTGGAACGGCACCGCCAGGGACTGCGCCGCGTCGTCCACGTAGTTCAGCGCGGCGGTCAGGGTCGTGCCGCCGTCGGGTGTGCTGAACATCAGCGCGCCCTGGCCCGAGATGCCGCCGTTGTGGGTGACGACGGTGCCGCCGCAGTCGGTGTCCTGCACGAACACGCCCAGGCCGTAGCCGATCCCTGGGTACGGCGTGCACATCTCGGCGAGCAGCGGGGCGGAGAGGAGCTTGCCGCCCATCAGCGCGGAGATGAAGACGTGGAGGTCCTTGGTGGTCGAGATCATGTCGCCGCCGCTGGAGATCCACGAGGGGTCATGGGTGGTGACGTCGACCGTCTTCTCCTGGCCGTCGTCCTCGTACCGGTAGTAGGCGTGGGTGTGCGGTTCGGGGAGCTCCAGCGGGGTGTCGGGCCCGGGCACCACGGTGCCGGTCAGCCCGAGCGGCCCCAGGATCCGCCGCTGCATCTCCTCGGCCACCGGGTTGCCGGTGACCTTCTCGATCAGCAGCCTGGCCAGCACGTAGTTGGTGTTGGCGTAGCTCCAGTCGGTCCCCGGCTCGAACCGCGCCGGCTTGGCCAGCGCCAGCCGCACCAGCTCCTCCGGCGGGTAGGCCTTGAACCGGTTGTCCACCCACTCCTTGCCCGACCAGGGGATGCCCGGCGCGGTCGTCCCGTCGGCGTAGACCTCGCCGGTGAAGTTGAACACCCCGCTGGTGTGCTGCAACAGCATCCGCACCGTGATCCGGCGGTCCAGCCCGAACCCGGGCAGGTGGTCGTCCGCCGGGTCGTCCAGGCCGATCCTGCCCTCGTCCACCAGTTGCAGCACCACGGTCGCGGTGAACGTCTTGGTGTTGCTGCCGATCCGGGTGTGGGTGTCGAGCGGCGGCTTGGCGGGCTCGCCCAGCCTGCTCACCCCGGCGCTGCCGACCCACGCGCCCCGCTCGTCGTGCACGCGCAGCTGCACCCCGGTGAAACCGGAATCGACGATGTCCTCGATGGCCTTTTGCAGCTCAGGGCGGTCCTGCTCGGAGAGGGTGGCGGACATGGTGGTGTGCTCCTTCGGACGTGGTGCGGGATCGGGGAGGCGGTCAGGGGGTGTTGTTCGGGGCGGTCGGGGGGTGTTTCAGAGGCTGCGGGCGGTGATGTCGCCCTGGGTGGTGGTCGCGTGGATGTCCAGCCCGGCGGCCGCGCCGTCGGCGTTCTGGAGGGAGTTGTGGATGCGGCCGGAGGTGGTGCCGGCGTCGAGGGTGGCGGAGACCCCGTGGGCGGCGCCGACCGAGATCGAACCGGACTCGGTGCGCAGGGTCACCGTGCCGCGCACGGCTTCGGCGATCTGGATGTCGCCCTTCTGGGTGCTGATCTCGCCGGGGCCGGTCAGGCGGCCGACCGAGATGTCGCCGTCGAGGAGGGAGAGGCGGGCGCCTTCGGTCTCGTCGAGCTTGACGGAGCCGTGCGCGCCCTCGAAGTCGACGTCGCCGAACTTTCCGACGCCGCGGAACTCGGCGCTGGCCGCCTTCGCCTCGACGCGGGAGCCGGCGGGCAGCTGGACGGTCACCTCAAGGGATCCGGTGGCGCCGAGGAGCCGGCTCTTGGCCGGTGCGGTCGTGATCCGCAGGACGCCGTCGCCGTAGGCGACCTCGGTCTGCTCCGCGGTCTTCACGTCGCGGCCCTTCGAGGCGTCCGCGGGCAGGACCTCGACCGCGGTGTCGGCCCGGTCGGCGGCGATGAACCGGACGCGTCCGGCGGGGATGTCGAGGACGGCGGTCACCGGGGCGGGGGTATCGAACTTCTGCATTGTGGGCTCCTTCGCTGTGCTTGTTTCCGACATTGGAAACACTACGTTGCCTTTACGAATCGATCAACAGACTCGTAGCGCTCAAAGTCCATCAATGCAGGTAAACTGCCAGTATTCGTTGCACTGATCTCAAATCTAACGCAATGTGCTTCTCATGTTCCGTTGCAATGAATTGGAATCGAACGCTATGCTGACGGCTCCACAGACCACGAAGGAGACCGCGATGCCCGGAGGCCGACTCACCCAGCAGGAGCGCAGGCAGATCGCGCTGGGGCTCGCGGACCATCTCGCGTACGCGGAGATCGCCCGGCGCCTCGACCGGCCGACCTCGACGATCACGCGCGAGGTGATGCGCAACGGCGGCCCCACCGCCTACCGCGCCGAGCTCGCCCACCGCGCCACCGAAAGCCGCACCCGCCGCCGCAGGAGGACCGCGCCCCGCGAAGCGGCCGCGGGCGCGCCCGCGCAGGCGCACGGGCGCGATGCCGAGGCGGTGCGCGCGTACGAGGAGGCGTTCACCAATGTCCTCATCGAATCGGCGCTGCCCAAGATGATGTCCCGGGTGATGGCCTGCTTCTACACCACCGACTCCGGCAGTCTCACCGCGGCCGAACTCGTCCAGCGCCTCCAGGTCAGCCCGGCTTCGGTGTCCAAGGCGATCGCGTTCCTCGAGGCCCAGGGCCTCGTCCGCCGGGAGCGCGAGGACCGCCGCGAGCGCTACGTCGTCGACGACAACGTCTGGTACGAGTCGATGATGGCCAGCGTCCGCGCGAACGCCCTCCTCGTCGAGACCGCGCGGCAGGGCGTCAGCATCCTCGGCCCGGGCACCCCTGCCGCCGACCGCCTGGAGAACATCGCCCGCTTCGTCGACTTCGTCTCCGAGGGCATCGCCCGCGCCGCCGAGCAGGCCCGCGAAGTCCTCTCACCCGGAACAACCCCGGACACCCCCGCATAGCCGGCACGCCGCGGCAGGCGACACAGCACCAGAGGTGGGCGGGTCGCCGGCGAAGAAGTCGAAAACGTCATCGAGATTGACGTCGGTAATCTTGATCGGGACATTGTCCCGCCGCGATGCTTCCGCGCGACCGGATCCGGCCCCCCTCCCGAGCGCGGGACCGCCCCGGCACGGCATCGTCGGGCGCTGTGGCCGGAGAAGGACAAACGGTGTCCGCGTCTTTTCTCGGTACGGCGAATTTGAGAAAATCGCGGTCATGGATGACGCTTCTGAGATCGACGATTCACCGCAAGATACGTCAGCAATCGTTCTTCGGCGCCGATTAGCACAGACATATATGCTTGTTCCATTACGGGTACTCATCGACGGCGAGTTTGCGGGGCGAATATGGATGGGGCAAAGCAAGGAATTCATTGTTCCTCCGGGATACGGGCGGCATGCCGGTTCGTTCACAACGGGCTCTCATATTTTTCGGTTTGAGGGCGGGCAATGGGGGTGCACAGCTCCGCGAAGTGGCCACAAAAGGACTTCCGGTCGCTTCGAGAGCACACGGTGTGGTTGAGTGATAGCCGTCACCGAGATCGGAAACAGAACTGATGAACCGCCTGTTATCGCCTATCCCTTACGCCGTCATCGCGGTGATCGCCACACAGTTGGGCGGTTACCTGCTCTTCGGCCCGCTGCCTGCGTTCGGCGAGGACTTCGGCGTTTGCGGCGACATGGCAGATCCGAAATACCTACTCCCCTCCTCCGGCATTTCCTGCACCAAGGCCCAGATGTTGCAGTTCGCGTTCGTGGCCGGAACGGGCATGGTGGGGCTCCCCGCCACCGTCATGACGATCTACTGCGCGCTACGCCCGAAGCCGGCGAACTCATCCCGGTGGCCAGGTCCACCCCCAGGATGGGGGCCGCCCACAGCACGTTGTCCATCAGACCCTTGCCAGGCGCAACCCGGCCCGGCGCAGGGTGGCTGGCGCTAGCCAATCCGAGTGCCCATCATCTTGGCTCGGATACCGCGTATGAGGTGACACCGTGGCGAAGCGCTACCGCAGCATCATCGACGTCCACGTGATCCTGCACCGCGAAGGTGAGATCCTGCCGCTGGAGCGCCGAGGCGCCGGCTACTGCGATGGGATGCTGCATTTGCCCTCCGGCCACCTGGACGAAGGCGAACCGGTGACCACCGGCGCGGCACTCATTGGATCAGGTCGGTGTGCGGATGCTCGGGGGAGATCGGGCAGACGTAGAGCTGCATGTTGTCGGTGCTGCCCACTTCGACCGCAGTCGGCCGCGCAGGGTCCCGGCCAGCGCGATGGGCGGAGTAGGCGGCGTCCTGGTCTTCGTGCGGCGCCCAACCGCGTCCCTCATCACCGTCCCATTCAAAGGAGGCGATGGTCAGCAGCGGAACCATCCGGGTGTCGCAGACAGCGCAGTACCGGCGGAGTGGGTCGGTGCGGCCCCAGGGCGGCCATCCCCCGACCTTCCAGCCCGGAGCGTCAGCCAGATGGACGTCATAGAATTCCGCCGGATCGTCCGCGTACGAGCTGTCCACGCCCACGCCGGCCCCCTGCCATCTGCTCCAGTCCCCCACCGCCAGCCGCATCTCCGGGCTCAGATCAAGGCTGTTGGGGTACTCGGTGATCTCCTCCGGCGCCAGCAGACACGGCTCCGGCACATAGCCCGGATGGTTCGCCTCATACGGTTGCGGTGGCGTGGCGAGGACATCGGCGACCGAGCCGGCAGACCGCCAGAACAGCGCGGTCGCGGGCTTGTACTCCGGATCGTGGTCATAGGGACACCACAGGATCTGGAGCAGATCGGCCCGGCCGGGCGGCCGCAACAGGGGTATGTCTCGCAGGTACAGCTGGGCCACGGGCAACATGGGGACGGGGCACTCCGCGGGCCACGGAGGGCCCGCGTCGAGTCGTTCCGCGAGCCTCGCAGCGCTCCGTTCCTTGATCGCCTGCTCCTCGGGCGTTGGCTCGGAACCACCGGAACCAGGGTGGCGCCGGGCCCGCATGCGTCTCTTGAGCCGCACTATGGCCGGCGACTGGCGGAACCCGCTGTCACGGTGCAGGTGCGAGCTTTCGCAGTGCGGCCACGGCTCATCAGCCGGCCACAGCAACGGCCCTCCGACCGAGCTCTCCTTGGCCGAAGGCGCCCCCGGGCGGGGATGCAGCCGAATCGCAGGACGCGCCAACGAAGCCAGCTCAGGAAAAACCGCAGTCACGTCTACAGGCCGCGGCGGAGTGGTACGTACAAAGACCATGCCGGTGATCCTGCCACCAGCCGCAGGCGGTCCCCTGCCGCCTCAACCGGCGTCCGGGCGTCGCGGATTCCGGGGAGCAGGGCGGGTCCGGGATTCCGCTAGAACCGGAAGCGCACGATGCGGGTTGACCGCTTCATTCCCGGGATCAGGTTCAGGAGGCGGTACATGCGGCGGATGTTCGCCGGTGCCTTGGCCATCAGGATCGGTGCGTCGTACATCGGTGTCTCGTCGACGTACTCCAGCCGCGGGTGCCAGTCGGCCAGCGCGGCCGGGTCGTTGAAGCCGCAGCGGAACTGGGCGCCGTACGTGCGTAGCGTGGGGTCCCATTTCGAGGTGCGCCACGCCCAGACCGGCACCGTGTCGAACTGTAGTCGGCCGCTGGGGAAGGCGTCGACGAGGCTGGTCAGCAGCCGCCGGAGGTCGGTTTCGGTCAGGTAGGGCACCAGCCCCTCGGCGATCATCAGGAGCGGTCGGCTGCGGGGGATGGATTCGAGCCAGGTGAGGTCGGTGACGCCGGAGCCGATCAGGGTGTAGTGCTCGCGTGGCGGTAGGAACCGGTGCCGCAGTTCGATTACGGCGGGGTAGTCCAGGTCGTACCAGTCGACGGTGGCGGGCGGATCGAGCCGCTGCACCCGGGTGTCGAGTCCGCAGCCCAGGTGCAGCACCACCGCGTCGGGATGGTCGGCGAGGAAGTCCCGGGCCCAGTCGTCGTGGGCCTTGGCGCGGACCACGGCGGCCAGGCCGACCTGGCTGGCGCCGAATCTGCGGTTGTCGTAGCCGGGATCGAGGCTGCGCATCACCTGCTCGGCGTAGTGGTCGCCGAGGATCGGATCGTTCAGCCGGTTGTCGAGTGCTTTGGCTTGTAGGACGGGGCTGAGGGTCTGCTGCACTCCGAGGAGTTCGGTCTCCTTCATGGAAACGATGTTACGCTAACTTCACGAAATTTGTGAAATATTAGAATCTCATGAGAAGGGAACTGCCATGACGCGGGGCGACGAGGGCGCCATCGCGGACTTCCGGGAACGGTTCGCACAGGTCATGGTCGAATCCGGGATGCCACGGATGGCCGCGCGCGTGTACTCCGCGCTGCTCGTCACCGACTCCGGGAAGTTGTCGGCCGCCGAGCTCGCCCGGCGACTGGGCGTCGGCGCACCGGCGATCTCCGGGGCGGTCAAATACCTGGTGCAGGTACGTCTGGTCGAACGCGGCCGCGAACCCGGCACCCGGCACGACTTCTGCCGGGTCCACGAGCACACCTGGAGCCGCTACATCAGCCAGTCCGACCCGGTGCTGGTCCGGGTGCAGGCCAGTGCCGACGAGGGCGCCACGATCCTGGGCCTCGACTCCCCGGCCGGGCAGCGGCTGGACGAGACCCGCCGGTTCTTCGCTTTCATGCGCGAAGAGATCAAGGAGTCGATGGCGAAGTGGCAGCGGCTCCAGGCGGCCGAACGCGAAACCGGCTGAACGGTCAGCGGTCAGCGGTCAGAAGGAGGAATGCGGCGTGTGCGGAGGCAGCGGCGGCTGGAACGAGACCAATACTGAGACGTCGCCGCAGCTCGGCCGGCTCAGTGTCCAGCGGCCGCCACGCAGCCAGGCGTACACTCCACAAGAATGAACCAGGGTACTGATCCCGAAGAGCTGCCGACCGAGGTCCTGGACGACGTGGCCGACGTGGTCGGGGCGGAGGTCACTCTTCTCACTCGCCTGCCCGGAGGCGTCAACGGGGGCGCCATGCGCGTCCAGTTGGCCGGAAGGGCAGATGCAGTGCTCAAAGCAGCGCCCCGGGCACACCCCGACCACCTGGACGAGACGTTGCGAGCCCAGAGAGTGGTCGAGCACATGCGTGGGCGCGGCTATCCCACCCCGGCCTGGCTCGGAGTGGGAGCCACAGCGACTCATGTATGGCATCTGATGGACTTCGTCGACGCGGCTCCCGCGCCAGAGCTGACCCCGTCCCTCGTCGAGCAGCTGATGGAGATCATCGAACTCCAGGCCGGTCAAGCCTCCGAGCCCTACGACCACTTGTCGTACGCCTGGCTGGTCGCCACCGGCCGGGAATCGGCTGCCGCCGGGCTGGATTTCAACGAGACGCCGGAGCAGTCGCTTCTCCGCCAGTCCGTGGCCGGGCTCTCGGGGTACTCCTCCGCGGTATCGGCCTTGGTCGAGCGCCTGCGGCTCGTGTGTGCCGACGTCCCACCACCACGAGAGGCACCTGACATGGTCCATGCCGACCTCGCGACCCCCGGCAATGTCCTGGTCCGTGACGGAGCGGTGGTGGCGGTCGTGGATATCGGGAACGCAGGTAGCGGCACGCGGGCGACTGATCTCACCACCCTCGTGTGTTACACCTTCCAGGATCCGCAGCTGGACGGTGTCCGAAGGCGGCTGTGGGCGAGAATCCTCGACCTGGTCGGCTGGGAGGGGGCGTTGGTGCTCGCAGCGTCACAGATCCTCCACATGCTCGAGGTCCCCATCCGTCACGGGCGCCACGATGCCGTTCCAGGGGTGGTCAAGCGCGGCTATCGCGCCCTCGACGAGCTGAACGCGCTTCGCTGACTGTCGCCGGTGGAGATGGTGGGCTGGGCGATCGACGACGCCACGCCGCGCTCTGCCTCGCGACAACCGTGCTGATCGTCGGGCGGCTGATCGATCGGCGCGAGCGGTGGAGCCCAGCGTGCTGCCTATCCGCTCAGGTCCTTACTTGGCGCGGCAGGTCCTGAGGTAGCTGAGGAACGATGCTTGCAGCCCGGTCACGTGCGTTTCGTGCATGAGTGCGCTGGTGACAGGTCCGCTGGCGACGGTTCCGTCGGTGACGGATCCGTTGCGTTGGGTGAGGCGGTGCAGGAACGTGGCCGCGTTCTTCGCGAGGTTCTGGTAGACCGCCATGTCTCCGAGGAGCTCTCGCTCGTTGAAGGTCACGTGCAGCTTGGTGGCGGGCAGGGTGTCGCCCATGGCTTGAAGACGGGCGAAGACCTGACTGTCCGCGTTGACGATGCCGGGGCTGCCCGCGCCGATGCTCTCGAAGAAGGTGCTCTTGGTGAGCCAGGCGTAGAGGCTGAAGAGTCCGCCGTAGGAATAGCCGAAGAGGCCGTGGCCACTCGGGGCTGTGCCGTAGTCGCGTTCGATCCGCGGATGCAGGTCGTCGGTAAGGAAGTCCAGGAACATGTCCCCGCGGCTGTCGCTCAGTTCAGCGAGGTAGGCGTCGGCTTGCTCGCGCGTCGTCGCGCCCGTTTCGACCCCCATCTCCACCGCGTCGATGTACTCCTTCGCGATGGGTTCGCCTGGGGGCACGAGGTCGCGGTTGCGCAACCGCTCCCAGTGCTCCGCCTCCTCGCCCGCGTAACCCACGCTGACTTGGACGTAGGGCCGGATCGACTGCATGGGGTCCAGTTGCGTGACGATGAGTGGGGCGGTCATGCCCACGGCCCAGTTGCCGTCGAGCACGTACACGACGGGCGCTTGCGCCGCGGCAGGGTCGTAGCGCGGTGGCGTGGTGACCCAGACGCCGTAGTCGTGCCCACCGCTGGAGCGCATCTCGAAGTAGTCGGTGTGGGCGAGGCAGCCCTGCCACATGGTGCTCATCTGAGGTCCTTGTCGATTCGGCCGGCCTGGATCACGAGGACGGCGTTGGTGGGGTCGCCGGTCGCGTAGCAGGTCCCAAAGTCGATCCTCCGCCGTTGCGAGCTGACTGCGACCATGTGCGAAGCAGCACGGAAGCGCCGATCATTCTTTTCCAATGGATAAACTGTGGGAGTGATCCTGTCAAACTCGGAACGCAAGGGCAGCGCGCGCGAGCGACTCCTGGCACGGCTTCTCGACGCTTTCGGCGAGGCCCTTCCCCCGCCGGAGATGTCACTCCGTGAGGTCGCCGCCCGGATCGAGACCAGCCACGCCCTGTTGCGATACCACTTCGGGTCACTCTCGGGCGTCTTGGCCGCCATGCTCAAGACGCAGCGATCCCGTGACAACGAGGTGCTTCTGGAGTCCGCCCACCAGGGCACCTTCGACGATTTCGTGGTGGCGATCTGGCGTGCTTACACCCGGCCGGAGCAGCTGTCGCGTGCCCGCGGCTTCTTCTACGTCGTCGGACTGGCCGCGTACGGCCACGAGGACTTCCGCGAGTTCGTGGAGTCGCTCGGCGACCTGACCGTGATGCTGTCCTCACTCGCGGAACGCGAAGGGCTCGACACGGAGGAAGCGCGGGATGTGGCCACCGTCACCGTTGCCGCGATTCGCGGCCTCCTCTTGCAGGAGATCCTGACTCCAGGAACCCGCTCGGAGGACGCGGTCACCTTGATCCTGCGCATGAGCGAGGGCCGATCCGTCCCACGATCACGCCCGGAGCGTTGAGGGGCTAGGAAACGCGCCCGCATCCGCAGTGAGAAAGGCATCCGCTGGGCCGGGCGCCCCCTCAAGACAGCAGCCTCGACCAACCCGGCGAACCGATGCGGTCACGGCATTAGGTTGGCGATATGAGCCTCGACATTCCTGTCCAGGTCCGCACGACGGTCATCGCCGACGGGAACGAATCCTGGCTGGACGAACTGCCGGACGTGGTCGACTCGCTGGCCCGGGAATGGTCTCTGACGATCGGGGCCGGCCTCGCGGGCGGCCACGCCGCCCTGGTCGTCGAGGCGACGCTTGCCGACGGAACTCCGGCGGTCCTCAAGATCGGTGTGCCCGGTCGGGACGTCGGGCAGGAGGCCGTGGCGTTACGCCTGGCGAACGGAGAGGGCTGCGCCGAACTGCTGGGCGAAGACGCGGGGCGGCAAGCCCTTCTACTGGAGCGCCTCGGGGCTCCGATGCACGACCTCGTCGCCGACCCTGCACGCCGCCACGACCTGCTGTGCGAAGCGGCGGTTCGCCTGTGGCGTCCGATCGGTCCCGACATCGACCTGCCGACCGGCGCGGAGTTGGCTGAGCAGTACGCCGATCGGCTGCCGGAACTATGGGAGCAGGCGGGGCGACCGTGTTCGCCGGCCACTGTGACGGACGCGCTGAACTGCATGGATCGTCGTCGCCTGGCCCACGACGACCGGTCCGCGGTTCTGGTCCACGGTGATATCCACGAGATGAACGCCTTGCAGGCGAGTGACGGCGGCTACAAGCTCATCGATCCGGCCGGGCTGTGGGCCGAACCGGCGTGCGATCTCGGCACAATCGTGCGGTGCACCCCGGATCTCGGCGATGACCTCTGGGCGCGGACCGAGCGACTGGCTTCGCGCACGGGCATGGATGCCACCGCCATCTGGGAATGGGGAACCATCCACCGAGTCGTCAGCGGCGTCTACGCCTCCAGCATCGGCTTTCAGCCCTTCGGTGATCTGCTGCTGGCCGAAGCGGACCGCCTCACGGCGTAGTCGGCGCGGATGGTCCCGCGTAGGTCTTGCGCCGCCGGGCTTCGGCGGCCGCGACGGCAACCCCCGCCACCTCCGACGTCACCGCAAACCCCGCCCGCCCAGGCGATCGCGGCCGCAAAGGGCTGGCGGGTGTCGGATCCGTCGGACTAGGGTTCCGTGATGACTGCGCACATCCCCCTGCGTCCCGGCGACCCCTCCGAGGTCGGCCCCTATTTGCTGCACGCCCGACTGGGCGACGGCGCGATGGGCCGGGTGTACCTCGGCCGCTCCCCGGACGGCCGTACCGCCGCCGTCAAGGTCGTCCACCCCGACCTGGCCGAAGACCCCGTCTTCCGCCGACACTTCGCCGATGAGGTCGAGGCCGCCCGCAGGGTCGGCGGACCCTGCACCGCCCACGTCGTCGACGCCGACACCGCAGCCGATCCGTCCTGGCTGGCCACCGCCTACATCCCCGGCCCCACACTCCGCGAGGCCGTACACGAACACGGCCCCCTTCCGGCGGATTCGGCCGCCGCCCTCGGCGCGGGCCTGGCCGAAGGACTGATGGCGGTGCACGCCGGCGGAGTCGTGCACCGCGACCTCAAACCCGGCAACGTCATCCTCACCGCCGACGGGCCCCGGCTGATCGAATTCGGCATCGCCGGCGCCCTTGACTCCACCTCCCGGGCCCGCACGGGCGTGGGCACGGCCGGGTTCATGGCGCCCGAACTGGCCACCGGTGCCCCGGTCGGGCCTCCCGCGGACGTGTTCTCCCTGGGCTGCCTGCTCGCCTACGCCACCACCGGCCGCAGCCCTTTCGGCCAGGGCTCCGCCCACGCGAGCACCTACCGCATCGGGCACGCCCCCGACCTGACCGGGGTGCCCGCCGCACTGGCCGACCCGATCGCCGACTGCCTCGCCAACGACCCCGGCGCCCGGCCCAGCCCGGAGGCGCTGGTGGAGCGACTCGCCACGACGGCGGCGCCCGGCGCGGGCCGCGGTTCCGGGCAGTGGCTGCCGGAGCCCCTCACCGAGTTCATCACCCACCACGCGACCACCGCACAAGCCCTCACCGAAACGCGGCCCCGCCAAGCGCACCCGGAGCAGCACATACGGACGGCGTATCAGCCCGCGCCGGGAGTGGACGGCCCTGTGCCGAGAGTGGACGGCCCCTTGCCGGAGGCCGGGCCGGACGCGCGGACGGCGTATCAACCCGCGCCGATGATGGACCGCCCCTTGCCGCAGGCCGGGCCGGACACGCGGCGAACGGCCCGAGCGGGTATCGCCCTGCTGGCCACCGCCACCGCTGCCGTTCTGCTGTTCGTCGTGCTGGCCGTCACCAACACGTCGGTCGCCGGCTTGGTGGCCAGGTGGTCGAGCGGTTCCGCCGACCTCGGATTGTGGGACTGCGCTGCGCCCGTCGACGGCTCCCTGGTCAAGGTCCCGTGCGGTACTGCGGTTGCCGAATACCGCGTCACCGCCTGGATCGATCCGGGGTTAGCGCGACTGCCCGACGCGCGAACCGCATGCGCGGACGAGGTGTCGCATTGGACGCCGTCCGAGGACCGTGCGGTGAAGTTGAACAATCGGGTCTCCTGCCTGGAACCCATCGATTGAGGCCCCCGGCTCCCGTCCGGCGGCCGAGCCATGTGAGGGCGAGGAAAGCCGCCGCGCCCGCAAGTTCGACGCCGACCACGGTGAGGAGTGACCAGGTGGCGACCGGCCCGCCGATCCCCGCATCCAATGCGTATCCGGTGATCCTCATGCTCGCGCCGGTGCTGAACTCTCCACGGCGCGCAGCGCAACACCATCGAAGGAGCCGTCTCAGGTCCGGCCGGGGCCTGGCCCCCACCCGTCTTCGGCACTGCCCTTTTCCACCGGGAGCCGGGACCGACAGCGGACATGGCCGCGCTGCGAACCGGAGTCGCCGTCCGGCGGCGGGCTGTACGTGGTTCACTCGACGGACTCTGGCAGCCGCGTGCCGCAGGCGGCGTCCGGGGATGCGAAGACGTCTTTCTGTTTCGCGTTGCTCGATGTGGTTGGGCGGTGATGGAACATGCCGTTCTATTGAGACAACGGGGTGAGGTGGGCGGCCATGGACTTGCATCACATTTCAATAACGCGCCACAAACCACCAGGTCATTAACTCCAAGCCCCGCACACGCGGGGGTGAACCGTACGGCGAGGCCGGGTTGCGCGGGCTGTAGCGCCAAGCCCCGCACACGCGGGGGTGAACCGATGTACGAGCTCATCACCGGGCAGAAGGCCACCCAAGCCCCGCACACGCGAGGGTGAACCGACCCGCCGACCGGCCCGGACCCCTACAGGATGCCCAAGCCCCGCACACGCGGGGGTGAACCGTCGGCCATGTCGGCGATCACGAGGCTGGTGCCCCAAGCCCCGCGTACGCGGGGGTGAACCGGCAACGTGATCCGCACCCCGAGCGGTAGCGTGCCAAGCCCCGCGCACGCGGGGGTGAAACGGCCGAGCGCGAGGCCGAGGCCACCCAGATCTACCAAGCCCCGCGCACGCGGGGGTGAACCGGCGGGGTCTACCTGTCTGTCTCGGGTCTACCGTGCAGGTCGGGACGGCTCTACTTCTGTAGGTGGGGGCCTACCGGGTAGACTCCCCGCGCCTATAGGTAGACCCCGGGCAGACGCCCCTTAGACGCACCGTAGGCAGGGATGTAAGACCGATACCGGTATCAGCTACGGCGATACCAGACCGGCGGCTCGCCTACAGCGCGGGCCGGGCTTCGCGGGCCTCGTGCATCCACCGCAGCGACGGCGTCCGCAGTGCCTCCTCGGCGAGCCGCTTGCCCGACGCGGTCTTCAGCGAGGCGAGCGACGAGTCGATCCACGCCTGGGTGTCGGTGCCCTGCTCGCGGTACTCCGCGGCCTGCATAAGGCACTCCAGCTTGTCCGCGTCCTTCGCGCACGCGGCTGCCGCCGACTCCTTCGCCTCGTACTCGCCGACCGCGTCGCCGATGACCTCGGCCAGCCCTTCGGGGAGTCCCGCAGTCTGGTCGGCGGTCACCTCGGTGTTCGGCGCGGCCTTGAGGTACCGCTTGCCGATGTAAGGGATATCGGTGAGGCGGGTCTCCTGGGTGTCGTGGAACAGCGCGAGGAACGCCGCCCGCTGCACGTCCGCGCCCTCCATCGAGGCGATGACCGCGGCGGTGATCGCGGTGCGGTGGGAATGGTCGGCGATGCTCTCCGGCGCGGCCACACCGGCAACGACCCAGCCGGTGCGCTTGTACCGCTTCAGCAGCCCGACCTCGTAGAGGAAGTCGACCGCGCGGGCGAGTTCTTCGTCAGCCATGGGTGCCCTTCTACCGGCGGTGGATCATCCGTAGAGCGTAAAGGACTTCGCTCAGCTCCCGGTGGGACTGGGGAGAGATCACGCCCTCGTCGACCAGACGGGCGCACGCCGGCGCCAGATCCGCGGCGGTGCGCGGGGTGAGCAGGTCCGGCTTTCGGGTGATCAGTGACCACAGGGTGTGCACCACGACGTCGACGTAGACGTTGGCGGGGTCGAGCTTCGCGGCGAGGTGCGCGAGCATGCGGTCGCCACGCCAGTCGTCCAGGTCCAGCTCGACCATGAACGTGTCGGAGAGCTTGGGGTCGCCGATCTCGCCGAGCCAGTACGCCCAGTAGTTCAGGTTCGCGATCTCGCACGCGTCGGTCTCGATGTGCACGCCGATGAACTGCGGCAGCGCGTCGCCGTCGCCCTGGCGCGCGAGGGTGTGCGCCCCGGACCGGACCACCGCCCACGACGGCGACCAGTCCCCCGTGCGCAGGCGGCGCTGCTCGGCGCGCTGCATGACGGCCAGCCACGCCACGGTCTCGCTGGTGGCGTCGAACCCGGCGACGTAGTGCGCCTGGCGGCGGAGGAGCGCACCCGCGGCGGTGTCGGGAGCGGACTGCTCGGCGGCGTCTCGGAGGTGGGTGAGGAAGTGGCGGCGCTCGTCGGCGGCCAACCGGGGTCCGGCCGGGGCGGGCCCGCGCCGCAACCGCGGCGCGGTGTCGGCGATCGCTCCGGGCGCGGTGCCCGTGAAGGTCCACCCGACGAGGTCGGTGAACGGGCGGGTGATCACCCAGGTGGCCAGCGGGTGCCTGTCGAGGTCGATGGGCCCGTCGGTCCCGAGCACGTAGCCGATGAACCGGTCGGCCTCCATCGCCGTGTCGAGTTGGCCGAGCAGGCGCGGGGATGCGCCGAGCCGGAGCAGGTGGTGGCGCACGCCCAGGTAGGTGCCCGCGGTCGCCGCCATGAGCGGCCTGCGGCCGGACTCCCAACCCTGGATGGTGGTGACGTCCACGCCGATGCGTTCGGCGAACTCCTCCTGGGTGAGCGACACGGCCTGGCGGGCGATCTTGAGGACGTACCCGGCGACGCGGCCCTCGCGGTCGCCGCTCGCGCACGGGGAGCCACCCGGACTGCCGGTCAGGGTTCTCCGGGGGGTGCGTGCCATTGGTGCCTCTGGTCGATGTGACGTGCGCGAACACTCGTACCCGCAGTCAGTTCAGGCGGGCGGTGATGCTCCGTAGCGTGGCGATCACCTAATAAGGCGAGCGATTCCGAGGAGGTGTTCAGGGTGGTGCTACCCCAGGAAACAGGATCGGAAGCGTCCGCGTTGGCGGCGCTGCGTGAGGGCTACGGGGCAACGTACCGGATCCGGCGCACCCCGAAGCTGTGGATCGCGACCCGGCGCGACAACCACCCGGACCTCGCGCCGACCATCGGTGAGCCCGACTTCGCGCGCTTCATCCACACGCTGAAGAACCCACCGCGCCGGTTCAGCCGCCCGTTCCCGAGGCAGGCGTCATGACCGCGGCGGATCACGACGTCGGTCACGAGATCCGGGAGATGCGCAACTTCTGGCGCGGCTGGGCCATCTCCGCCGACGGATGCACCGCTACCCGCACCCTCCGCCGCACCGAGGAACCCGTGACCGTGACCGCCCCTCTCCCGAGGCATTGGACAACGCGCTGTACATCCTGCGCGGCGACTGACCCCCGCTGGCATACTCGACACGAACCGGAAAGGGCAGAGCATGACCACAGTGACCGGCCCCCCGACCTGCCGAAACCTGATAGACCCCTTGGACTTCGACTACCTCGTGAAGTGCCTCATGGAAGAGCACGGGCACGACCACGCCATGGCCACGCGGATCGCCGACCAGACCCTGATCTTCCTCAAGGTCGTCGGCCCCCGGCCCGAGAAGCTGTCGCCGTCCTCGCTGGTCGACCAGGGTTGGCACCTGTTCATCGTCAACACCGTCGCCTACACCCGGTTCTGCGAGCTGGTCGCCGGCCGCTACATCCACCACGTGCCGATGAAGACCTCCGGTCCGCTGGCCGAGCGTGAGGACCGGGTGCTGAAGACGGTGCGCGTCTTGGAGAAGGAGGGCTACCAGCCCGATCACGTCCTCTGGGCGCGGTCGGCAGGCGCGGACTGCAAGAACTGCTGCAAAGGCGACCACGACGACCACCCCCGGTAAGAACCCGGACATGACGAACGCGCCCCGCTCACCATGAGGTGAGCGGGGCGCGGTGCCTTACTTGTCGAGCGATTCGATGTAGCGCCGGTAAGCGCTCGGGTCGCCGTGGTGAACCACGACGTCCCCTGGGTGCTCCGGTCGGTGGGCGGCAGGCCAGCGATGACATTGGGGGCGTCCTGGACGGCGACGGCGACGGCGAGCACGACGCTCGCCACCAGGGTTCCGAGGGTGCTGATCAGAACCTTCGCTTCAAGGTGCACGGGGTCTCCTAGATGATGAGGTGCAGCCAAGCCCCGCGCACGCGGGGGTGCCCCCGTGGAGCACTGCGGCCGAGATGGCGTCGCCGTGCTCCACGCGCGAGGGGGTGATCCGGGCTCGTCCATACGGTGAACCGTGCCGCCGCCGACGCCCGCACCAACGACCTCGCCGCGCACCTTCCGCGCCTCACCACGCGGCTCGACGCCGCCGACCCACCAGGACATCCCGGCTTCCTCGACGGCGCGGCCGGGGATGAACTCGCCAAGCACACCGCCGGGCAAGGGTCACTCACCTCATGGGACGCCTGCCTACTCACCACCGGGTAGAACACCCGAATCCCCAAGACGCCATTTATCCGCCTGACCTGCGAATTAGGCTGCGAGCAATGAACGAATCCGGCACTCCCGACGCCCTGCACACCGCGCTGGTCGACCGGCTCCGCGCCAGCGGCGCCATCACGGACCCGCGGATCGAGGCCGCGTTCCGTACCGTTCCGCGCCACCTGTTCCTCCCAGGGACGCCCCTCGAAACCGCCTACACCGACCAGTTCGTCGGCACCCATCGCACCCCTGACGGTGTGCCGACGAGCTCCGCGTCCCAACCCACCATCGTCGCGACGATGCTGCACCAGCTCGACATCGGGCCCGGTGACCGCGTACTGGAGATCGGCGCGGGCACCGGGTACAGCGCCGCGCTGCTCCGCGAACTCGTCGGGGCCACCGGCGAGGTGACCACAATCGACATCGATCCGGACGTCACCGAGGAAGCCCGCGCCCGGCTGGCAGCCGCCGGCTACCCCGACGTCCATGTCATCGAAGGTGACGGCGCGCTCGGCGACAAGACCCGCGCACCCTTCGACCGGCTCATCATCACCACCGGCGCGTGGGACGTCCCTCCAGCGTGGTGGGAACAGCTCACCGCGGGGGGCCGACTCGTCATCCCGCTGCGGTGGCGCGGTCTGACCCGGTCGCTGGCATTCGACCACGAACCCGGTCGAATGGTGGCCAGGTCCCTGACGCTCCTCGGGTTCATCCCGATGGAGGGCGGGGACGGCGAGGCCACGCTCGCCCTGGCCCCGAACGTGACCATTCACTACGACGAAGACCAGCCCGTCAGTCCCGAAGCTCTGCACGATGTCCTGGATCAGCGATGCGCGGAAGCCTGGTCGGGGGTGACGGTGGGCGGGTCCGATCCGTTCGACGGGGTGTGGTTGCGCATGTCCACCGCAGAGCCCGGGACGTGCCGGATCGCCGCGTCGCTGGCTGCGGTCGAGACCGGCCGGGTGAACCCGGCGATCCCGAACCTCACCCCGGCCCTCGTGAGCGAGGGGTCGCTGGCCTACCTCACCTACCGGCGACTCCCCCGCACTGACGACGAACCGGGCCGCGCCGAGTTGGGCGCCTTCGGCCACGGTCCCGAAGGAGGCGACCTTGCTGAACGGGTCTGCGACCAGGTTCGAGTGTGGGACCGCGACCGCGGCGCCGCCCCCACCGTCGAGGCATTCCCATCCGGCAGCCCGGACCCTGCGCGCCCGGATGGTGTGGTGATTGGCAAGCGCCACACCCGACTGGTTCTGCACTGGCCGACTAGCTAGGGAACGGCTCGATGCGGGACGGCGGCCGGTTCCAAATGGCGACGAGTGAGGCGGCCCGCAAGCGTCGCTGGTTGCGGAGCGCACATGCCGAGGGAAGGTGAATCGCATGCAGCGCCACAAGGGCCACTTGCGCATGCATGACACTGCCAGCTACTGGGACCGCTACGCCCAAGGAATGAAGGAACAGACCCCGCAGGAGGCGGTCAAGAACGCCTTCGGCTGGTGCCAGTACCCCGGCCACGGGCCCGGCGACGAACTCCTCGGCGACCCCATGAGCACATTGGAACTGGGATTCGGACACGGCAACGCCGTCGCCGCCCTCGCGGCCAAAGGCATCGACGCAACCGGCATCGACGTCTCCCCCGCGCAGTACGAACAGGCCCTCGCACGGTGGGGGCACCTGACCGGCGCCCACTTCGCCCAGACCGACGCCGCGGACTACCTCGCCAGCGCCGAACGACAGTGGGAAGCCGTCTACTCGATCTGGGGCGCACTGTGGTTCACCGACCCCGACATCCTGCTGCCCCTCATCCGCAACCGGCTGAGACAATTGGGTGAGGTGGGCGACTATGGACACGCATCACATTTCAATAACGCGCCACAAAGTACCAGGTCATTAACTCCAAGCCCCGCGCACGCGGGGGTGAACCCTATCTGACCGGGCTCTTTGCCACCGAGGACGTCCAAGCCCCGCGCACGCGGGGGTGAACCGATCTCATCGATGCGCTCCCAGCGCCGCGCCTCCCAAGCCCCGCGCACGCGGGGATGGGGGCGACCGTTCATCGATCACCGAGGCGAGGGGATTGAGGACCAGCCGTTTCGGTGCCACGCCGCGCCGGCACCGGTCCGCCACGGAGGTATGCGAGCTGACCGGCTTGGGACACGGCAATTACAACGGGTAATAACGGAGGTACGATCTCGCCACCCTCACTCCTCTTGGGAGACTGCAATGGGCAAGCGCGGCAAGAAGGAAGAATGCAGCGTGTGCAAAGGCAAGGGCGGCTGGAACGAGACTGACGACGGCAACCGTCGGTGGGTCCAGTGCTGGGGATGCAGCGGGACCGGAGAGGTATGACTCCCGGGCAGGCCGCGGTCGCCGCCGTTCCGCGGGAGCGATTCGTCCCCGACACCATCTACCTGCCCGACCCCAGCACGGGCTGGTTGGTCCCTCTTCACCGCGGCGACGATCCGGGCCGTTGGTATGAGGCCGTGGCGTCCAACGATCCCGTGGTAACCGCCGTAGAGCACGACCCGCGCGTTCCCAAGCACCTGCGCGATCCCGGTACCGGGCGGGGTGCGGTGTCGATTTCTTCCAGCAGTGCGCCGCCCGTCGTGGCCCACGTGCTTGACGTGTTGGGGCTCGCCCCCGGGGCCCAGGTGCTAGAAATCGGCACAGGTACCGGGTGGAACGCCGCCCTCGTGTCCCACCTCGGCGGCGAAGTCACCAGTGTTGAGGTTGCTCCGGAGGTGGCCGAAGCCGCGCGCGGGCGCCTTGGCGGCCGACCGGTAGCGGTGGTCATCGGCGACGGGTTCCTCGGGCACCCGCAGCACGCTCCCTATGACCGAGTGGTGGCCACTGCGGCCGTGACAAAGATCCCGTTTGCATGGGTCGATCAGGCACGTCCGGGGGCACTGATTGTGGCGCCCTGGGCGCCTGTGTTCCATCCGGCTGCACCTCTCGCCGTGCTGACCGTGGGGACCGGCGTAGCCGAGGGGCGGTTCTCGGGGTCTGCCCCGTTCATGCCGATGCGAGGGCAGCGACTCGACCCGGGTGCCGTCGAGGACGTGCGGGCATGGTGGGAATCGTTGGGGTCGCCGGAGCCCGGCCGGTTCGGGGTCACCGTCGACCGCACGGGGTCGCACGTCTGGCTCGACGTGCCCGGAAACGTCGTGCGCCCGCCATCCCCATGATCATGCCCCGCGATCGGATACCCAGTACCCAGCGCGTCTCCCGCTCCGGGTGAATGGATTCCTTCGTTTTGTTCCTATTCGGATTCTTTGCGCGTTTTGAGTGCGAGTTTCCTCTTTTCGAGAAGTGGTCAGAATCGGGGGTGCGTCGCGGTAGCGTTCGAGGTCAGCAAGAGTGCTCCCCGCGCACGCGGGGATGGACCCCACGTCTACCGGTCCGGCGACTCCTCCCACGAGTGCTCCCCGCGCACGCGGGGGTGGCCCCTTCGCGGTGCCGGGCTCGGCCTTCTCGGGCACGTGCTCCCCGCGCACGCGGGGGTGAACCTGCCACTGGTGCCACGTTATGGCGCACGAGTCGCCAAGCCCCGCACGCGGGGTGAACCGTAGTCGGTCAGGCGGCGTGTAGGCGACTGGCTACGTCGCTCTCAGCTGACACCGGATGTCGGTCTCGTTCGACACCAGCATCGGATGGTGCGTATCGGATGTCGATGTGAGTCGACACCGAGGAATGATCCCAAGAACCAGTGATGACTTATATAAGTCAATACTGGTATTATCTTGGATCGTGCACGCGTTCGACATCCTCGGCGACCCGGTGCGCCGTCGCATTCTGGAGCTGCTCGCCGACGGCGAGCAGACCTCTGGCGCGATCACAGACGTGATCCGGGCCGAGTTCGCACTGTCCCAGCCGGCTGTCTCGCAGCATCTGCGCGTTCTGCGTGAGAGCGGGTTCGCGTCGGTCCGGGCCGAGGGGGCTCGCCGTTTCTACGCCGTCGATCCCACGTCGCTGAGCGAGGTTGATGTGTGGTTGGACCGGTTTCGCGGGTTCTTGGATCAGCGGCTCGATGCCCTGGGCACGGAGCTGGCCCGCGGCATGCGTGCATCCCGGACCCCGGGTGTTGGCAAGGCCAATCCACCAGCGAAAGGAACATGACATGAAGGACGTAATGGACGAACTGGCCGCTGCGCGCCGGACCATGGGTACAGCCACCCTGCCCGCCGGCGACGCGTACACGATGGAGTTGCGGCGTCGCTACGACGCGTCGGTCGACGAGGTTTGGCACGCCATCACCGACCCTGAGCGCCTAAGCCGCTGGTTGAAGCCGGTCACCGGAGACCTGCGGCTCGGCGGGTCGTTCGAGCTAGACGGCGGCGAGCACGGCGAGATCCTCCGGTGCGAGCCGCCGCGTCTGCTGCGGGTGTCCTGGCTCTTCGGACCGGAAGCCGACGAGTGGCCGGGCACGAGCGAGGTCGAGGTGCGCCTGTCCGCGGGCCCTGCCGGGGATACCGAGCTCGAACTGGTCCACGCAGCGGCCGTTGGGGAGCCCATGTTCCCGACCTACGGCCCCGGTGCTGGCGGCGTGGGCTGGGACCTGCATCTCCTCACGCTGGCCCGGTTTCTGGCCGACGGCGAGACGCTCGATCACGAGGAGTTCCAGACCTCGCCCGCGGGACGCGAGTTCGCCACGCGCAGCGCTGTGGCATGGGGCGAAGCTCACCTGGCCGCAGGTGGCGATCCGGGTCACGTGGCCGCCGCGGTCGAGGCCACCACCGCGTTCTACGTCCCCGGAAGGAACACACGATGAAGTACACCACCTCGATCGTTCCATCCGGCTGCACCTCGCCGTGCTGACGGTGGGGACCGGCGTAGCCGAGGGGCGGTTCTCGGGGTCGGCCCCGTTCATGCCGATGCGAGGGCAGCGACTCGACCCGGGTGCGGTCGAGGACGTGCGCACATGGTGGGAATCGTTGGGGTCGCCGAAGCCCGGCCGGTTCGGGGTCACCGTCGACCACACGGGGTCGCACGTCTGGCTCGACGTGCCCGCAAACGTCGTGCGCCCGCCATCCCCATGACCATGCCCCGCGATCGGATACCCAGCGCGTCTCCGGTTCCAGGTGAATGGATTCCTTCGTTTTGTTCCTATTCGGATTTTTGCGCGGTTTGAGTGCGAGTTTCCTTTTTTCGATAAGTGGTCAGAATCGGGGGTGCGTCGCAGTAGCGTTCGAGGTCAGCAAGAGTGCTCCCCGCGCACGCGGAGGTGAACCGAAGGCCGCGGCGATCGAGAACACCGCCGCCCACCAAGCCCCGCGCGCGGGGATGGGTCGTCCCGTCAGTGGGGTGGTGTCTGGGGCGGGTCGGCAGCTTTGAAGGCGTTGAGGATGCGGGTGCGCACAGCGGTGGGGCCGATGGGCAGGGTGGCGGCGATTTCGCGGTAGCTCTCCCCGTTGTCGTAGCGGGTGAGGAGTTCGGTGTCGGTGGTGCCGATGTCACGGCGGTTGCGGGGCGCCCGTCCCGGGTTCGGGGTGGCGGGGGTCCCGCTGTCGGATCCCTGATCGCGGTGGGTGCGTTTGCGGGTGCGTTGGCGGGCGGTGGTGGTGACGTGCTTGGGGCGGT
>NZ_PYGA01000029.1 GCF_003014485.1 Murinocardiopsis flavida
GCCGCGGCGATGCCCGCCCCCGCGGCCGAGGCGAGCCACGCCACCCTCTACACCGCGATGTCCGGCCTCTTCATCGACGTGCCCATCAGCCCCGGCACACCCGACCTGGACGCGCTCGGCGTCGAAGACCCCGACACCGCCCTGGACAACGGCGCGAAACCGCACCCGTGGGACCTCACCGGCCACACCACCTCACCCGAGGACGACATCGTCGAGAACGCCGCGGGCACCAACATCAACCTGAACGCCGACGTCCTATTCGACACCGACGAGTCCACCCTGACCGGCAAGGCCGACGACATCCTCGCCGAGGCCGCCGCCGAGATCGAGAGTTACGGAGTCACCAAGGTCGACATCGCCGGACACACCGACAGCACCGGCGACGACGCCGTCAACAAGCCCCTCTCGGACAAGCGCGCCGAAGCGGTGCGCACCGCGCTGGAGGACCTGATCGACGCCGAGGTCGACTTCACCGCGACCGGACACGGTGCGGCCGAGCCCATCGCCTCCAACGACACCGAGGAGGGCCGCCTGCGCAACCGCAGGGTCACCGTCACCATCCCCCAGGACGCCAAGCCCGACTCGGCCCCCTCACCGGGCGCCGGATCGGGTGCGACGGGCGCGCCCGCCACGGAGTTCAGCGCGAAGACCGCCGAGGACGAGAAGGCCACCGTGCGGCTCACGGGCCTGCGGCGCCTGGCCGGTGAGGTCGTCATGCTCACCTACACCGTGACCAACGACGATTCCGAGGAGATCGGCGACTGGACCCCCGTCGACACCGCCGACCCCTGGACCTACATGCTCACACCGCCCTCGGGCCTGTCCCTGCGCGACCCCGCCACCGAACGCGAGTACGGCACCGCCGGCTATGTGCCCAAGGGCGAGTCCGACGCCCTGCTCGCCTGCGCGTGCAGCGACATCGACAGCTACCTCCGACCCGGGGAGTCCACCGGTGAGTTCACCAACCTGATGATCGTGCCGGAGAACGTCACGACCGTGGACGTCACCGGCGACCGCCTGCCCGCCATGAAGGGCGTCGCCATCGACTAGCACCCGCGCCGCGGTACCGCGGGCTCCTTGCACGGTCCGGGCCGGCGCCCCGGTCCGCTGCCCGGGGGGCACGTCGGCCGCGGGCCCACCGCCGATGCCGCCCGGACCGGGCTCCGTGCGCTCCCGCCCCGGCACGATCCAGCGCTTCCCCCGACGGTTGGGTACGCCATGTACGGCCCAGAGCCGCACCTCTGCAACGCACCCGCGGCCAGACCCTGCACGACAAGGTGGTCGGCACCGTGGCCGCACGCACCGCATCCGTCCGCGAGTGAGCGGCATCCCCGGCACGGCGTGCCGAACCTGACGTGAATCGGCGCCGTCCCCGGCGTACGCGCCGGGGACGGCGCCCTGCGGTGCCTGCGGCATCGGAGGCGCCCCGCCCACCGGACGCGAGCCCAGATGGGCGGGGGCCGCCCACGTGTCCGCGGCCGGGCGTATCGCGCAGACCCGACCACCCCTTTAATTCGCAAGTTAACTTGCGAATTAAAGGGGTGGTCGGGCACACTGGCGACACCACGCCACACGCCCACCCGAGGGCGGGCCCACCCATAGGAGAGTCCCGATGCACCGCAGCACGACCTCGGCGCTCGTCGGCGCACCCGCCACCCCCAGGGCAGGGCGCGCCGATCAGGTGCGCGAGCACAGAGCCGCTCGCCTGCACCGCTGGTTCGAGGCGCAGCGGCTCCGCGAACGGGCCCCGGCCCGCACCGGCCGCGGTGCCGCCGTGCACCGCGCCACCGGCCCCGGCGCAGCGGGCATCGCCTCCAGCGGCCAGAGCACAGACACCGCAACCGGGACCCCCACCGCGAGCACGTAGAGCCGGGGCCCGGGCACGCGCCCGTCCGAGACACCGACCGCGATCGAAGGAAAGGAGTGGTACACCGCATCGCAAGGCACTAGGGACCCCATCGCCGCCGGCGCCCGCGCCGTCTCCCCACCCTGAGCGCCACCCGCGCTCGGGCGAGTGGTCATGCCACGATAAGCGGCATGAGCACCTCCGTTCCCAAGGGCGGGTGGCCCGAGACCCGCGCGGAGCTCGCGCGTCGGCACGGCGTCTCCGAATCGACCGTCAAACGCGCCCTCGACACCGCCGCGGCCCGCCACAGCGAGGAGCCCGACCGGAACGAGCCGCCCCCGCAACCGGTCAACCCGGGCGCGGTCAGGAACCTGAGGTGGCTGCCGAGCGAGTTCGACCCGTGGTGGCGCAACCGCCGGCGACGCGGGCGCCCTCCCAAGGAAAGCTAACGCCCCATGCCGTCCGGCTTCCCCCCGCCGATCGACCTCACCTCGCTGCCCGGGTTCGCCCGCACCGACGTGCGCACCCCCCACATCACGGTGTTCCTCGGCCGCGTCAGCACCAAGGACAACCAGGACCCGTGCAGCTCCATCCCCGGTCAGGCCGCGACATGCCGCCCCCGGCTCGACGACGGTGAGGCCTTCGCCGGGCACTATTGGGACGTCGAGTCCGGATACCTCGGACTGGACAAGCGCTCTCTGGGAGACGAAGCGTTCTACCGGCAGCTCGGGGTCCCGCTGCCCCGCGACGGAGGCTTGACCGAGCTTCTTGAGGCTGCCCGGGCCGGGCACATCACCCGGGTCCTCTGCGAGCGCAGCGACCGGTGCGCCCGCGACATGCTCGCGGTGCTCACCGTCGAGGACCTCCTGGCCGAGGCGGGCGCCGAGCTCGTCTACGCCAACGAACCCACGATCGAATCCAGTCGAGGGCGGTTGAGTTCCGGGCACCTGCGGATGCGGCGGGGCGGCCAGGTCGAGGCCGAAGTTTTCAAGGTCACCATGGGGGAGATGTCGGAGCGCGGGCAGATCCAGCACGCCGTGCAGGGCTACAACCACGGCACCCCGCCCTACCCCTACATCACCCGCATCGACCCCGACGCCCCGGTCCGCGCCGACCGGTTCCTGCGCCGCCCCAAGCGGCGCCTGGCCCTGCACCCGGACCCGCGCCGGTTCGACACCATGGTGGAGATGTCCCGTCTGCGGCGCGCCGAGCGCGCCGCAGACGCCGAGATCGTGAACCTGTTCGCGTCCGACCCGGGCGCCCACCCCATCGACACCCAGTGGACCCACCAGAGGGTGGCCGGGCTGCTGGCCAACCCCAAGCTCACCGGGCACCAGGTGTGGGGGCGCAAGACCGCACGCGGCACCCGTCTGCGCCCGATCGAGGAGTGGATCTGGTCGCCGCACCCCACCCACCCCGCGGTCCTCACCATCGAGGAATGGGCGGAGGCCCAGACGATCACCGCGCAGATGCGCGCGAGCCGCCGGGACGGCATGGCGCGGGTCCGCGACGCCGCCTCCGCGCAGGGCATGGGCGTGCAGGTCATCCGCTCCAACGACCGCCACGTCGTCTACGGGGTAGGCCCGCACCAGTTCGTGGTGCGGCGCGGCGCCCTTGACGACGCCACCGCCGAACAGGTCATCAGCCACCTGAGGGCGGCCGCATGACGGGCCAGGGAGTCGAGACGCCGCACGAGCGCGCGGTGGTGTGCACGGCGCACCGACAGGGCCGCCGGTGGTACGCCACCGCCTCCGACCTCGGAGTGCACACGCACGGGCGCACCCTGACCGAGATCGCCGGGCTGGTCGCCGACGCTGCGGCCCTGGCGCTCGACACGGCGCCCGAAGAGATCACCGTCGAGGTGGTCCCGGTCTCGGCCGAGCTGGACGCCGTGGCGCAAACGCGGTCCGCAGCAGCGCACGCGCAAACCGCTGCGGTGCGCAAGCTGAGGTCGCAGGGTGTGACGTGGCCGGATGTGGCGCGGTCGGTCGGGGTCCCGCAGCACCGCGCGCGGGCCCTGGCCCGCCGGGAATCGCAGGAGGAGGTGGACGATGCGAAGGCTCCGGTAAGCGAACCGGTCGTGGGCGAGCCGCGGTCGGCGTAGGGTCGCAGCATGCTCCCCGACAGTTCGGGGATGAAGCCCTCTCGTGGCTCCCGCGCACAACCGCAGGACCGTGCTCCCCGCGCACGCGGGGATGGGCCCGCGCCAGCGGTCAGGACCGCCCCCTCCCGGACAGGCCCCGCGCATGCGGGGGTGAACCGCCCGGTCGGCCGGGCTGGGCACGACACCAGGGCGCGTCGGGATGGCGCCCCAGACGCCTCCTCCGCCACCGGCCCCCGGCGAGCTGGCCTGCCCGATCAGCTCGCCGGGGTTCACCCTTTGCAAGCACCCCAGTAGACCGGCGGCGACGGCACGGGCTATCCTCCCGTCCGCACCTCTGAACCGGGACATCGGTGCGGGGTGGAAGCGACCGACGGAATCCCACTCATGCGTGGCTCGAAGGAACCTCCGATGGACATGCGGCTGCCGTCTCCGATCAACGAGCTTGCCGACGATCGGCTGGCCGCGGTCGGCGTACGGGTGCTGCTGAATCGCGGCGATCTCATCGGCTCCGAGGTGCCGGGCAATAGGTTCCGCAAGCTCCGCTGAACCTCGCACGGCCCCGAGAGCACGGAAACCGGGTGCCCAAGAGGTGCGCAATCGGTCGTCCCGCGCGCACGTGGGCCGCACTCGAACAGGTCCTCGAACCGCTTGTCGAGCAGGGGTCGTCCCGCGCGCACGTGGGCCGCACACTGCCCGACCTGCGACTACTCGGAGCCGTTATCGTCTTGTGGCCTACGTGCTGAGGACGTCGGCGGATTACTCCGCCGAGGTGGCGCCGGCCCGATCAGGCCGGCGTCTTCCCGGTTCACCGGTCGCCGCCTGCTGCCCCGAAGGGCAGCAGGACTTCCACGACCTCCGCGGGCGTTTATGGTCTCCCCCCTACCAGGGGCGACCGTGCCGGGTCCCGGCACCGGTTCCGCGTGAGCGGCAATATTACGCGCGGCATTGAGATCGCGGTCGACCCGCATCCCGCACTCCGCGCAGACGAACACCCGATCAGCGAGCGTTTGGCTTGGGTGTCGCCATCCGCATGCCGAGCAGGTCTTGCTGGAGGGGAACCAGCGGTCGACAACCGCCAACCGGGACCCGTACCAGGAAGTCTTGTAATCGAGCTGGCGCCGCAACTCGGCCAGGGCCGCGTCCAGAAGGGAGCGGTTCAGCCCGGCCTTGGCCGCCACGTTGGACCCCGGGGCCTCGACCGTTCCGCGCGCCGACCGGGTCATCCCGCCGACATTCAGATCCTCCACCGCCACACACGCAAACGTGGTCACGAGCCGCTTGGACAGGGCGTGCAGGGTCGTCGCGCGCTTCAAGGCGACCGCGTGGTACAAGCGCCCCACCCGGACCGCGGCCTTCTTCCGCCGCGCCGAGCCCTTCTCCGTTCGCGCCAGTGCCCGCTGGGCTTTGGCCAGGCGTTTAGCAGCGGCGCGCACATGGCGCGGGTTATCGATCAGTACCGCGCCCTCGACCGGCTTCGACAGGGCCGCGAGGTGATGGGTCCCCAGGTCGACGCCGACGCGGCCGTTGCGGCGCTGGCGCCGCGTGGGCGCGGGCAGATCGGTCTCCACCTCGCACAGCACGCTGGCGTACCAGCGCGACCCCCCGCGCGAGACCGTCACCGACTTCACCACGGCCGCACCCGAGGCGACTAGGCGGTGCATCCGCTTGCCGGAGTCGTGCAGCCGCACCGATCCCAACTTCGTGTGCAGATTCAGCCGGCGGTAGCCCTCCAGCCGCAGCATGGGCGTGGCGCCCTTCTTGTTGTGCAGCCGGAAGGAATCCCGGGAACGGTGCTTGGACTTGAACCGGGGGTAGCCCACGCGGCGGCCGGCGCGCTTGCCGGTGAGCGAGTCCAACCAGTTCTTCCACGCCTGGTCAGCATCGTTGAACGCCGACTGGAAGCAGTAGCTCGGGATCTGGTGATGCCAGGGGGCGATTCCGTCCTCGCCCGTCCGGTCGTCGCCCCGCGTGGCGATGAACTCCTTGTACACCGCGGGCTTGCGCGGGATCGCGATACCGCAGTGCCGGCGGGCCTCCGACTCCTCCATCCTCTCGGCCACGAGTGCGTCGACGCGCTCGCGCCACTGCTGGTGGGCCTGGATCTTCATCCCCAGCGCGAAGTTGTAGCCCCTTCGTGCGGCTCCCGCGTACCGCTTCAGCTTAGTGCGCTGGTCCGCAGTCGGGTCGAGCGCGAACTTGAAGGCGCGCAGTACCGTCGCCATCCCGCTCACCTCCCGCCCGCATCGCGGTGCCCTCCGCCGCCCATCTGCTTGGAGGTGACCTTAGGAGCCGGTACCGACAAAACCGCGCCCCGGCGGCCCACCGGCCCGCGCCCCGCCTTGACTTCCCTCCACACCGCGAAAGCCCGAATGCAAGAGTCATGCTCGCTGATGAAGTGTGATGCGTATGATAGTGAGCGTCGGTGAAGTGCTTGTGGTCCCTGGGAGTGTGCGGCCGTGAAGATACCCCCCGCTGAGTGGAGTACCGCGCGCTTCGGCGAGAACGCCGCCGCTCTGGCCAGAGCGCTGGGCGACGGGCTCAGCGACATGCAGGACGCCGTACTGAACACCCAGGGCAGCGCGCGCTCGAAGACGAGATTCGCTTCCGGACAGGCGCGGATGACCAACCAGCACGAGCGCCTCACCGAGAAGGTCATGGCCCTGGGGCTGCCCGACACGTTCACCGTGCGCCCGGACCGGGCCTTCTATGAACTGGTCGTGGTCGGCGACGCCCTGTTCCTGCCCTACTGCGACGGAGCGGCCGCGCAGACCGCGCCGAACTCCGCGTGGCCCAAGCGCACGATGTCGGGCATCGTCAAGGAACTCTTCACCTTCGCCCTCCCGGCGCAGTGGGTCCAGGACCCCTTCGAAGCGTTCGAAGCCGAGCCGGAGGTCGAGCGGAGCCCGTCGCTGGCCAGCCTGCCGGAAAACACCCGGCTCGTGCTCGTGCCCTACACCATGAACCTCTCCGGCCTCCTACAGGCGTGGTGGGGAGAGGCGGCCTTGCTCGATGACACCGGTGCCCTGGAATGGAAGAGTGTCCCCGAGCAACTGCCGGTCCGACCCGCTGACACCATCGTGCGTGAGGCGCTGCGGGATGCGGCCCCCGCGGGAACAGTCGGGGACCGCTTCGATGCCGGAGACCTGCCCGAGGTCGCGCTTTCCCCGCGCCGCGACGGCGATCGGCAGCTCGAAGTTCCGCCCGTGTCCGAGATCGAACCGATGGAACCGAAGTCCCAGGACGATGACCAGGACTGACCACCCACACCTTCCCGGCACGCACCCCGCCGCCTCCACACCGCGCGCGGTCGCCGATGCCTTCGATCCGGCGCGGCTGACCCAAGCGCGCCAGCTCACGACCCTGACCAAGAAGGAGGTCGCCGAGCACATCGGCGTGAGCCCGGCCGCCGTGGGCCAGTACGAGACCGGAAGCACCCGGCCCCGCGCCGACCTCATCCCGAAACTGGCCGACCTCTTCGACGTGCCGATCGTGTTCTTCCTGGCCGGGCGCCCGCACGGCAAGCTGGACGCCTCCATGGCCTACTTCCGGAGCCTGCGCTCGACCCGCAGCTTCCACCGCGACCGCGCCGCCAGCTACGTCGGCCAGATCTGGGAGCTGACCTACGCCCTGGAGAAGCACGTCCAACTGCCCCCGGTCGACCTGCCCGGGTTCAGCGGCGGCGAGATCCACCCCGGCACCGACCTGCCCACCGACCCGGCCGCGGCCGCCGCGGCGCTGCGCAGGCACTGGAGCCTGGGCACCGGACCGGTCACCCACCTGGTACGGCGGATGGAGGCCCACGGCATCGTCGTGATCGCCCCGGCCGAGGCCGACCCGACCGCGCCGAGCGTGGACGCGTTCTCCACCTGCCGGCTGCCGCGCCCCCTGGTCGTGCTCACCGCCAACCGCGCCGACGACGTCTACCGGCACCGCTTCACCGCCGCCCACGAACTCGGCCACCTCATCCTGCACGCCGACATCGCCCCCGGCGACCACCGCCAGGAGCGCGAGGCCGACGCCTTCGCCGCGGAGTTCCTCACCCCCCGCGCCAGCATCGCCGACCTGCTGCCGCGCCGGATGGACTTCACCCGGCTGGCGGGACTCCAGCGCACCTGGGGGGTGTCGGTGAAATCGCTGATCTACCGGTGCCGCGAACTCGACCGGATCTCCGATGCCACCGCGAGCCGCGCTTACCAGCGCCTGCACCGGCTCTCGGTCACCCCGGGGTTTCGCCCCGAGCCGGTCAGCGGCTACCCCGGCGAGCAGCCCGTGATGCTGCGCCAGGCATTCGACCTGGCCACGTCCACGACCGGGACGAGCCTTCGACGGTTGGCGGCCGAACTCGCGTGGAAACCGCAGCGCGTCCTCGACTTGCTGGGAGTGGCCGACACCCGACCGGTCCTGCGACTCGTCTGAGGCACGGTCGCCCCGGAGCCGCTGTCGCCTCCACGGGGCGGCCAGACCCGGGCCGACAGCAGACAACACGGGGGCGAACCATCGAGCCAGCTCCGACCACCAGCGGGGCGCCGGACAGGGCGACCCGTGCCCGGCTGGCGGTCGTTCAGACAACAATCCCGCGGCGGGGCGGCTCACCCCGAGTGGGTGAGCGGCCCGGTCCCGGTGCCACAGGCCGGACCGCTGTGCGCCCGTGGCCCCGCCGATACCCAGCGTCGCGTCGTGGCGGTGCCGGGCGAAGCGGGCCGCGTTCTGACCGATCTCGGCCCCTAAGCCTGCACCGAGGGTCCGATGGCGCGCAGGTAATGTGCTGTGCCCGGCAGGCGTGCTGCCGGGCACAGCGTGGTTGTACCCCGTGCGGGGTCCTGGCCGCGAACTGCCGGCCCGGATCCAGACTCGCCCGAGGGCCCGGGTGTGCGCCACCCGGATGCCGCGCCTGTGGACAAGCACACCGAATCCCCCGGCCCGTCCCGCCGGTGGAGGCGATGCGGTCGTGCCCCCGAACGTCGACGCCGTTGACCGCGATCGCCGCGACGAGGCCCGTCCGCCCCGCGCCGACCCCCTAACTGTGGGTTGGCGCGCCGAGGGAGCGCGCCCGCGCCTGCGCACCGGACCGGCGCCGGGGGCACCGTGCCGCGCGGGATCCCCTCGCGGGTGGGCACCGCCGATCGGTGACGGGCAACCCGCGCCAGGGCTCGTCCTCTGTGTTCACCAGTTCGACCAGGCGCGTCGCGACTCGCGGGCGCGTTTCCTTCTACTGCGGCCGAGACCGGTCACGGTGCACCACCACCGCCCGGCGGCGGCCTGCCGCGGTTGGGCCGGATGCTGCGCGGGTCGTAATGCCAGGCCACACGCACCGGCCACACCGCATCCGGCGCATTGACATGGGTGAGGACCACCCATCCCACCGGCGTCCGCCCCCATGCGAGGACGGCGGCGGGCGCCCATTGGGCCCGGTAGCGCACCCAGCAGGCGGGGTGGCGCGGCGGGACGGTCATCGGCGGGGCGCGGCGGCGGTCCACCGGGATCGCGTCCGGTGGGCGCCGCGTGATGGTCGCGGGGTCGTAGCGGTAGATGCCCGCGGTGCCGGTGTCGATGCGGGTGATGTGGACCTGCCACTCCCCGGCGCGGGTGCGGCGCTGCGTGGTGAGGACCCTGGCACGCCAGCGCCCATCGAGGCGGACCCAGACCTCGCGGTGGCGCACGAGCGCGGGGTCGGACGCCCAGGTGTGCTCCACCCGCTCGGTGTCCCTCCTGTCTCCACTGGCCACGGTGCAACAATAGAACGCCAGTTCGATTCAAGGATGGAGGAGTTCCGTGGCGACGCACCGGTCCCGAGACGGCCTCGGGTGGGTCTATGCGCTGGTGTGCTCCGAATGCGGGCGCCGGCACACCCACGAGCACGGGGTGACCCGTACGGCCTCCGACGCGCGGGCGGCCGCCCGGATCGACGGGTGGCGCGCGCTCAACAACGCCAGTGCCCGCCAGTTCAAACCCGACTTGTGCAGACAGTGCCGGGCGCCACGGTCGAACGTGACCGGCGCCTGAATAGCTCGGCCTTCCCGGTCACCCGGGCCAACGTCCCGTCCTCGGGATTCCCGCGCCCGCAGACAGACCCGTCCCTCCGCACAGGCTGACGGACGAAGCCGCCAAGCCACGCGCCGAGCAGGAGTTTCCCGAAGACCTGACCGCCAGGCCAAGCGTCAACGCGCTGGCGACCTGCACCACCCCCGGTTGTACGGCTGAAGACGTCCGTGCCGAGGTGGTGCTGCACGAGAACGCGAACGGCCTCTACTGGGTGGTGTGCGGACCCTGCGACAACCCGGTCAACGACCTGGTCGGGGTGTTCGACGACGGCGATTACCCACTGCCAGTGCCCGAACCTGGGGCACGGGCATGAGCACCGACTCGCTGCGGTTTCTCCAGACAATTGCCGCCTACACCCATACCAAGGAGAAGAACTCCTCGGCGGCTCGCAGGCTACGCCTGGCCACGATCGACCCCGCATTCGACCCGGCAGCGTTCCTACGAGGAGCCAACCCGAGGGCAAATCGACATTCACCGGCAAGGGATACCCGGTGCTGCCTCCCTACTGGTCGCCCCCCGGCGGCCGGGTGGTGCTCCTGCCTGTCTGAACTACCTACCTCATTGTCGGATCCATTGGCGAAGCACCGTCCGCCCAGGTTCGCGGCGACCTCGCGGTCACCGGGGCGCTGGCCAGCGGGTCGATGGCAATGGACACCGTCGACGTCGTCCACGCCTCCGGCGCCTCAGGCACCCTCCAAACCGCACCCATCACCTACGGGCCACTGGCCGGCGCCGGGCCAACGTACGTGTTCTGCACCGCACTAACCACCGGCACCACGGTCGCCGATGTCCACGCCGCCGAGGTCACGCCCCACTTAGCGACCGTCGGCGTCGTGCGCACCACCACCAATGTCACCACCACGGTGCAATGGTTAGCAACCCGCGGCGCATGAAGTTTCCGAAATCCATTCCTCGAATATCCGGATGCTATACATCATAAAATAATGGGTTGGCAATATCTTCTGGTGCTTCTCTGTGGAGTCATCGGAATTATGAAATATTCATTCTTTGGGGAGTTCCGGTTGGCGCCGCACCACCTGATTCGTCCTGGTGTCAGGCGTTATGTCGTCGGAACCGAATATGGTTGGTGGTTGGTTTTCCAAATCGACTATTTGGTTTGCAATGTGAGCCAATTCATCAATTATTAGAATGTGTTTGATTCTATTCGATTCAATTTCTGCTGGTGTTGCTCGTGTGCCTGGAGTGTTCTTTTCTATTTCTGTGATTTGATGGGCGCCCCAGAAGAGGCAGGCGGCGAAGTAGGTCCCTTTGGTGAGGCGGGTTATGGGGGTTGCGGCGTCGCCGTGGAGGAATTCGTGGAGGTCGGCGAGCCATGCGCGCTCGTCGTCGCGGCGGACGTTCGCAGGGAGGCGTCGTGCCGCGAGCTTGACCAGGGCCTGGGGGATTTGGTCAAGCCGCGTCCGGGCTTCCTTGCTGATCATGTCCGAGAGGATCGTTAGCGCCAGGGCGCCGACAATTGCACCGACCACGGCAATCATGCGGTGCCTTCCTGGTGGCCGAGTCGGAACCTCCGGGCGCCAGGCCATATCTGTGCGTGGAGTTCGGCAAGGCCGATACGGGCCGATGAAGCACCGTTGGCGGTGATCGTATAGAAGCGCCTGGCCGGTCGCCCCTCGGCTTCCTCGTCGATGTCCTCAAACTCGCTGGTGAGCCACTCTGCTTTCTCAAGGCGGGCGAGTATCGGGTATAGGGTGCCGCTGGCAAGTTGCGTATCGCGCATGAGGTCGAAGCCGTAGCGCGGGGCTGATGCGTCTTCAAGGAATGCTTTCAGGACCTTAGCCACGGTGATGGTGATCTTCACATCGTGCATGGTGCCAACTCTACATAGGGTGCTGGCGGTGTCAGTCCACTGAGGGCTTCGGGCCCGCCTGCACTTGACGGCGGGCGAGCATGTGCAAACGAGTGCATCCCCTCGAGGCTGTGAACGCAGGGTGGGTCGTGCGTCCTCATCGCTCCTACGAGGAGCAGCAATACGGCCCGATCGACCTAGTCAGGGACCGCTTACTGTGCGGTCTGTGCCGAAAGAAGACTCGTCGGGCGGGCGTCGCACGTCGCTCGGTGAGCCCTCCAGGGCTCACCGATCCGGATAAAGGCGGTGCAATCCAGTGCAACTCGGCAGAACCCGGATTGCAGCCCCAGGTCATAGCGTGTTTGCGCAGGTCAGTCGGGCGTAGTGCGCGGGTTCGATTCCCGTCATCCGCTCCACAGCACAAAGGCCCAGGTCAGGGAGTAAATCCCGAACCTGGGCCTTCGTCGTTTCCGGGGTTGTGACCAGGCGCCGTGCCATACACGTGCCACAGCCACGGACCGTGACTACCCGCGCCGGACGGCCATGGGCGGCGGGTCGTCGCCGTCGTCGTCCCCGTTCTCGGATGCGTCGTCCGGTGTCTCGCGCGAGCGCCGAAGTTCCTCGGACGCCCGTTCACCGAGGAGGTCCGCCAGTTCGCGAGCCCGATCGTCCCGAGCGTGCAGGTAGATCAACGCGGCCCGCGTGCTGGAGTGGCCCATGCGGTTCATCAGCTCCCGGAGCGACGCCCCGGCTTCGGCGGCGAAGGTGTTCCCGGTGTGCCGAAGGTCGTGCAGGTGGACCCCTTGGAGCCCCACCGCCTTGCACGCGTCGGCCCAGTACTTCGTGAAGTTCGCCCGCCGGAGCTGGTTGCCCTTGACCCCGACGAAGACGAAGCCGTGCGGCCCGCCCTGGGAGTACTCGGCGAGGTGTCGCTTCAGATCATCGATGATCAGCGACGGAAGCGCGACCTTTCGGTATCCCGCCTTGGACTTGGGGGTGCCCTTGATCAGCTCGCCCACGTCGTAGACGGTTTCGCGGACGGCCACCGTGCGCGCGTCGAGGTCGAGGTGCGCGCGCCGGAGACCCGCCAACTCGCCCCAACGCAGACTGCCGAACGTCGCGAGCAGAACGAGCGCCCGGTACCGCGGCTTGATCGCGTCGGCCAGCTTGAACACCTCGGGTACCGAGAGCACCGGGCGTTCCTCGCTGAACTCCTGGCCGGCACCCTCGATCTGACAGGGGTTCTCCCTGATCATCTTGTCCCGGACGGCGGTGTTCAGGATCGCCCGCATGAGCCGGTACGCCTTGGCGATCATGTTTGCCGAGACCTTGGCCTTGCGGCGGGACGCGCGCCAGCGCCGGACGTCGGCCTCGCGGATGTCGCGCAGCAGCTCGTTCGCGAACGTCGGGTACAGGTGCAGCCGCAACAAGACCTCGTACGTCTGCCGGGTCTTCGGCGACAGGTCGCGCTGTTCCATCCATTCGTCCGCGTACTCACGGAAGAGCATGACCCCGGCGTCCGGGTCGAACCAGTCGCCCTGCGCGATCTCTGCCTCTTTGAGCGTGAGCCAGCGCTGTGCCGCCTTCTTCGTCGGGAACGTGGTGGGAGCTTCGCGGAGCCGTCCATCGGGACCCCGATAGCGCGCCTGATAGCGCCCGGACGGCAGCACGCGGATGTTGCCGAATGCCCGCTCCTTGTTGCCCGCCATCACGCGGCCCCCTTCATGCGCAGCGTCACCGGCTCGACAACACCGGAGGCGATGAAGGCGTTGAGGGACGATTCCGGTACACGTACGTGCCGACCGATCTTCACGAAGGCGATGCGCCGCTCTTCGATCAGCCGACGCGGGTAACGCACGCTCGTGTTCAGCCGTTCGGCCACCTCTGCCACGGTCAGAAGCCGACCATCGACGGGGGTTCTATTCGAGGCCATCACGCCGCCTTACCGGTTGCCGAAGGTTGGTGGGTCTGTCGTGCCGTGTCGAGTTGGGTTCTTCTCTTGAGTGCTTCGCCGACCGCGCGCAAGAGGCGGTGTTCGCGGGGTGGGACGTCGGGATCGGTGGGGCGTGCCAGCTCCCATGCGGTATCGGTGCTAGCAATGGCCACAGGGGATGCGGCATCGGTGTCGGGTTCGGGGTTGGCGGGGTCGATGCCGAGGGTTTGAAGTACCCAGGTGAGGCGGTCGGCCTTGTGGTCGGCCACCGTTTTGCCGGACCACTTGCGCGAGACCAGGACGCGGCGCCCGGCATAGCCGAGGTGTTCGCGGCGGTGGGCCTTGGAGCGGCAGAACCCGGGCCGCATCCCTTCCTTGGCGTCTTGGGGCTGGACGCCGTAGCGGAGCCAGTTGGCGCACCGGGGTGAGCAGGGTTCGAACCGCAGTGCCTCAACGAGCCGTTCCACGTGCCGTTCCTGCGCCGAGGACTCGACCGCGTGACAGTCGGCGATGTCCTTGGTCAGGTACTTGGCCAGATACCGGACGCACCGGTCGGCATCCTCCGACCCCGCCAGCACCCCTTTCGCATCCACTTGGCGGCCGAAGCGGACCACATGCAGAGGTTCGGCATCCGGGTCGGCGTCGAGGTCGTCCAACGCCTGATCCCAGGTAGGCAGGACCTCGCCCGTGGCCGGGTCGGCGTAGACCCCGGTGTCGGCGTCCCAGGCGGGGAGGTTCGCCCCGTCGTAGACCACCCGATCGGCCGGAGGCCACCACACCTGGTGGTAGGTCGCGGCGGCGATCTGGCGCAGCTCCGCGCGCGGCAGCGTGCCCCGGGTGGCCATATGCAGGTGCGGGGCCAAGCGGCGTTGGGGTTCGACGGCGGCGAAGTACTGGATGTCGTATCCGGCGACGCGGCGCAGGTTCTGCACGAACCGGTCGATGAGCTTGGAGAAGTGCAGCGCATCGCGGGCAGCCCGCCGGTAGTCATACGTCGAGGGGTCGACCGGTGTGCCGTCGGAGCGCACCCGCCCGTAGGAGTCGAGTGTGAGTGTGAGGAACAGGGAGGGCCGGAAGGTCTTGCCCGAGTTGGGGTCTTCGTAGGTCTGGCCGACCGTCTTCCGGGTCATGGGGCGTTTGGGCAGGTCGGGTGCGTCTTGGCGGCGGCGGGTCGAGCGGGTCCGCCGCAGCTTGGGCTCCGAAGCTGGGGAGGGAGCCGCCTTGCCGCGCAGGCCCGAGGCGGTGATCTCCTCGTCCAGGTCCGCAATCGCGGTGTCCAGCGCAGCGAGGTCGTCGGGGCCGGCACAGCCGGAGGCGGCCAGCGCATCGCGTTCGGCGGTGATGATGGCTCGCTGTTCCACCCACGAGCGCTGCACCTCGGACGGCTCATCCGGGGCCACGGTCGGCTCGTCGGTGAGGTGCCAGCCCTCTTCGCACTGCGTGCGCCGGATGGAGCGCTTGCGTTTCGCGCACGCTGGGCAGCGCGATTCCAGGGTGCTCCCGCACGGCACGTCGATGATCTCGGTACGCCCGGTGCCCAGGTCCGTGCGCCGCAGGGACACCGGCCGGATGCACACCCCCTTGTCGGCGGCGATGGTCTCGGCGACCTCACGTGCCAGGGGTTGGGCCAGGCGTTCGGCGCGGGTGCTCTTGCCGGTCGGAGTGGGCATCAGTCCCCCCGCCCCTCGTGAGCCATGGCGGTGATGTCGTCATCGGAGACGAAGGCGGCCCGCACCCGGACCGGGACGGGGGATCCTTCCAGCTTCACGAAGCCGACGCCGGGAAGGTGGGGGTCGATGAGGTGGGCGTTCGCGCCCCGTTCGCGGGCCCCTTCGCCGAGGACCATGTCCACCTGTGAAGCTTCGTCCAACCGCAGCGCGATCTTGTCGGGGAAGAGGTTGCGCAGGTTCATCACCTCCTTGCGCGGATCCTGGAGTGCAGCCAGTACGGAGACGCCGACCGAGCGGCCTTGACTGGTCAGCGTCGCAATCGCGTTCTCGGCGCGGCGGCGCACATCCCGGTCCGGGTGGTAGGCGGTCAGAAACGCGACTTCATCGACCACCACGACGATGAACGGGTCCGCTGCTGATGGCACGTGGGTGCGCTGCTTCCCGGCGTAGCGGGTCGCCCTCTCCTGCATGCGGGACACGGCCTGTTCGAGCAGGTCCACTGCGGATTCGCCCGAGTCGGCGTAGTGCGCGAACAGCGGTCGGCCGTAGGAGAGTTCCATGCGCTTGGGATCGATCGCCCACACCTGCACCGACCCGTCAGTAACCGCCGGGGTCAGGGCGCGGATCGCCGACCAGATCACCGACCCCTTGCCCGCCCCGGTCACCCCCACGGTCAGGACGTGAGTCCCGTGCAACCGGAGCGTCCACGGGTCCCCGCCTTCACACAGCCCCATGGGCACCGCGCGCAGATCCACCGGGGATTCGACGGGCAGCGCGTCGAGGGGTTCGGCGAGGGTGTCGCGACGCGGGAACTCCAAGGTGACATCCCGAGCACCGTTGACGTGAACGCGGCAGGAGGGGGCGGCGAAGCCGTGCGCGAGCTGATCCACCCGGACCTGGAAATCCTCGGGCTTGGTGCCCGGAACGAGCTTCACGCGCACCCGGTCGGCCCAGTCGGTGCAGCGGACCGAGCGGATCCGGGGCAGGTATTGGCGTTCCTGGTAGGACTCGGCCAGACCGGCGACGACGAGGACGGGTTGCCAGTGCCGCTGGTAGTTGGCGAGCCACCGCCACGCGGCCAGCACCCGCAAAGCGACCAGGCGGCGGAACGAGGACGGCCAGCGCCGCCACCACACGAGTAGACCGAGGTCGGCCACCGACCACATGATGGCGAGCACCAGGGCGCCGAAGGTGTGCCCGATCACCGCCGAGGAGACGATGAGGCCGACCGAGACCGGGAATCGGAACGGGGCCAGGACGACCAGGCGCACGAGCCGGTACACCCAGCGGATGACGACGAAGATGCCCGGCGTCTCGATCGTGGGCGTGCGGAACCGGAACGCCTCAGCAGGGACGCGGGTGGAGGTCTGGACCTGGGTGACATCGGAGCCTGCGTTGCCGAACATCAGAGTCCACCCCCACGGGTTTCGGCGGAACGCGCGGCATCAAGCTGAGTTCGGGCGTTGGCGGCGACCTGGTGGGTTTCGGGGTCGTCGGTCTGCGCGGCGATCCGGTCGAGGAGCGAGGACTTCCACGCCAGCACATCGGCATCCCCGGATGCCGGGGGGACGCCGAGCGTGCGGTTCTCGGTCCGATGGCGCAGGGTGGTCAGGAACGCGGAGATCTCACGGGCAAGAGGGCGCGGTTCGTCGAGGGACATAATCTGGGCACACCTCGTTCGTGTTCTTTGGCTGGCAGGCCGGAATGTTCGACGGGGGTTCGGGGGCGGTGAGGTGTTGGCGCACATCACCGCCCCGCTTGCGTGTGCTCAGGAGGCGGCGGGTTCCTTCGCAGCGGTAGGGGCCGAGCGGCGGCCAGAACCGGCGCCGGGAGCCTTGACGCCCTTGGCGCGCAGGGAGTAGGCCACGCGAGGACGACGGCCGTTGTCGTCCACGTAGGCCACGACCGCCATGGACTCGAACTCCACCGGCCTAAACGGCAGGTTCGGCACCTCATCGGGCAGCGTCGGGCACACATCCGCCGAGACCTTGACCTTCACGCTCTTGGCCTTGCCGCGCGCTTCCGGGTCGGCGTCGATCACGTCTACCGCCCACAGCGGCTGCCCGGTGTCCTTGTCGAGCTGGGGCTTCTTCGTCTCGAAGTCGGTGATGGCTTCCACACCCAGCGCGTAGGCCCCGGCGGGGAAGACCGTGGAGAACTCGACCGGGATCGCACCCTGAATCGCCATGACTTCAACCTTTCGTGTAGCCCCCTAGACAGTTGCGAGCGTCCGCAATCCGTTGACTGTCTAGGGGTATCGACAGAAAGGTAGCACTCGATCCGCGCCATTGTCTAGAGGGGTGTTCAGTCGGTGTGCCAGTAGACGGCGGTGGCGTCGTCGTGGTCCTTCCCGCGCGGATACTCCACCTGTTCAGGGTCCTCGTCCTCAAAGGTGCGGACCAGGCGGATCAGACCCTCAGGGCCGTTCTTGGCGAGGACGTCCATGATTGCGCGCCAGGTGTAGCGGCCGAAGAGGTCGGCGGGGCGGCTGGCGCCGTCGCTGAGCATGGCCAGCCCGGTGATGCCGTCCAGGGGCGTGGTCGCGGTGATGGCTTCGCGGGCCGCACCGGGATCGGCCCCCGCGGTCCAGAACCCGCCGGGCACGTTGCGATAGGCCCGGATCTCGTCGCGACGTTTCGCGCGTTCACGGTCGTATCCGGGTGTACCCGGGGCCGAGGTCAGCGGTGTGTCTCGGAGTTCGGCCTTGAGGTCGTCCAACCGGGTATCGGTGACGGCTTCGGCTCCGCCGTACCGGCGGTCGATGAGGAGAACGGAATCCGACAGCACGAGGTAGTCGAGCCGATCGCCGACGAACCGCACAATGACCACGGTGGCCGAAGGGCCGTCCTGGTTGGTCAGGTCGCAGGTGTCGGCATGCAGTGCGGCGGTCGCCTCGATCGACTCGGCCAGGGCATCGGCCAGTGAAACGCCCGGGGCCAGGTGGGAGAGGAGGAGACCGCCCAGGCGGCGAGTGAACCAGGCGACCCCGTGAACGCACCCGGACTCGATTCCGGACGGGGTGCCGGCCCCGTCGAGGAGGACGGCGGCATCGGTGGTGAACGCGGTGAAGTCCTCGTTGTCCCGGTCCGGGTCGCCGGGGGAGGTCGCTGCGTGGAACGGCACAGCGGGTCAGGCTTCGTCGTGGCGGTACAGCGGGGTCAGCAGCTTGGTGGCCACCGGTTCCTTGGTCTCGGGGTCGTACTCGGTGTCCACCAGGGTCGAGAAGGGGTGCGTGCCCACCTGGCCCCACAGGCTGGACAGGTCGCGGTTCAGCAGGTGCACGACCCCGCGCGAGCCGGGGGTGTGGATCCCGGCCAGGGCAAGGAAGGTGCCCTTGCCGTCCGGGCGGGGGAGCCGCCCGAGGTAGGCCACATCATGCGGGCGCCACGGCTCGGCGTCGCTGCCGGAGGTGTAGGCGGTGCCGGTGCGGGTGTCGCGCAGCTGCCACCAGAGTGGTTCGGGGTTCTCCCACTGCAACACCGGATCGGTGGCATAGGCGGTGCGCATGGCGTCCGACATCGCCGGGCCGCAGATCACCACGAGGTTGGGACGGTTGAGGTCGATGCGCCCATCGACGCTCACGTGATCCTCGACCACGTCCAGCTCGAAGGACCGGACGAGTTCCTGCACCCCCTGTCCGGTGGCCAGGTCATCGAAGGACAGCATCGGCCGGTTCTTCTGCGGGTCGTGGCGCAGCGGGGTCGCCACGGTGACGGTGCCGGTACCGAAGAACGCGCCTTCCGGGGCGGGGCCGGTGTGGCGGATCTGGTGGATACGCCCCCGGCTCAACCCGGCCTTCTCCGCGATCTGGGCGTACGACAAACCTTGGGCGTGGAGTTCCTGGATCAGGCGGCGGCGCAGCCGCGCCAGCTCGGTCACTTCCTGCTGTGCTTCGGCCAGGCGTTCGGTGGCCGTGCGCAGCAGCAGGAACGGGTCCTCGATCTGCGCGATCTTCTCGAACTGGCCCGGCATCGGTCCTCTTCCGTCGACTCGTAATGAGTCTAGGACCCTAGACAATGCGTCGGGTAGTGCCTCGCCGGTCTCCGCACTCACCGCCTTCAAACGACGCCGACGGCGCGGCATCTTCGGCCCGCTCATGGAGCCGAGTCGTCAACCAGCTCAGCCCACACCACACGCCCGTGCGTCACCTCATCGGCACCCCACGCCTTGGACAGCGCGGAGACGATGAACAACCCCCGGCCATGCTCGCGATCTGCGTCCACCTCGGTGGCGACCTGGTGAGGGACGCGGACACTGGAACCTTCATCCATCACCGAGATCAGCACCCGGTCAAAATCGCACTCCACCGCCACGACATAGGACGGGATACGCGCATCGCTACGCGAGTGCAGCACCGCATTCGCGGCCAGCTCGCTGACCACCTGCACCGCCACGTCCGCCACCGAGCGGTCGGCCAACACCTGCGCGACGAACGCCCGCGCTGAGGACACCTCCCGCAGCAACCCGGGGAACGCTCGAGACCACCGTTGCACCGCAACCACCACCGTCTAGAGGGCTATACACCTTGAGCAGGAATCATAACCATCGTCTAGGGGGGTAATCAAGTCACTTCTAAGTTGGATTCCTGCATGTGGCTACCTCAGGCTTTTTTGCGTCCTTCAGCGACAAAAGAGGAGGGGAAAACTCTGGTGAACTGACCTCGGGATGGCAAATATTTCTACTTTTTACGTTGCCTGACTTTATGTACTCGATGGTGCGGTCTGACTCATTCAGTACGAGGAACCATCCGTCCCTGTTGGAGATAGTGTAACCAACTCTGGTTTCGCCAGACTTAAGTTCTAGTTCCTCCGCTGGAACCCAGGGTGCTCGAATCACTTCGGACAGATGTTCCTCATTGAATGGGACTCGAAAAACATGCTGCACGAAAAAAACGGAAAACGTTGCAAAATAAGCAACTACGATACCAACGAGAAGGCGAGGTATTGCAAGAAAGAAGCGAATTGCGGCAGTCTCGGAATTGAATTTTGGAGCGTGGTAGGCGAAAAAGAAAGAAAGAATCGACCATAAAACAAAGTAGAGAAGTGGTGCAGCCGTTGTAGCGCTGGAAAAGGTGGATGTGAAGTACCATCTGTAATCATCTAAACCTTGTGAGTTCCAGAGTAGATAGATATCGCGCCACAGTATGACAAGTTGTTTACCTGCTTCTCTAGAACCTTCAGTTGTAGAGGCGTAAGCGGGTGAGAGGATTGCCGTCGCCCCTAGAAATATCCAAAATGAAACCCAGCGCCGAAACAAGGCCAGAATTAGCGTAAAGACAGGGAGGTATGGGGGGAGGAGGGGGACAATCGTACCGACGAGAGTTCCTGTGACACCCCCTGCTGCGGCTATGGAGGTCGCTACTGTGGTGTCGTAGTTCGATATGAATATTAATCGTGCCGCTGACGCTATCAGAATAATTAATGGTGATGCCGCCAGTGCCTTGACGGACCGAGTCATAACTCTCGGATTCGTCACCTGTTCAGCCATGCACACCCTCTTGGTTTAGGTTGAAACATTTTGACATAGACTCCTATCATCTTGCTTTCGGTTGAAATATTTTTGCCGATTTTCGCTATATGAGATCAAGGCGACGGCGCTTCGCGCCGTCGCGGGCGTGGTGGCTGGGGCTCAGGCTGCGGGCTGGCGCCCGGTCCTGAGCCCCAGCCACCACGCTTCGGTTGGTCTCGGTCGATTGGCCGGCCTGCCGGGGAGTTCGCCTTGGGTTCAGGTCTGGTGGTACCAGGGGGCTCCGCGCCCCCTGGACCCCCGGAGCCCGCACGGAACCTGGCGCGATCAAGGACGTGCGCGGCTGAAGACCGATCGCGCCAGAACCCGCGCGGGATCGGTCTGCGTGCGAACGGCGTGCGGTTGGGCCTTGCGCATCACTGCCAATGCTTTGCCGATCGGCAATCCGTGCCACACACGTGCCATACGGGGCGGTCAATGCCGGGGAATCACGGGGAATCGGCGGCAATCGTCGAGTATCGATGCAGGTCAGAGAACCACAGTTCAGGCCGGATCGTTCTGGTTGTCTTCCCAAGCTGATAGCGCGGGTTCGATTCCCGTCATCCGCTCCATGATCAAAATCAGCCCTGACCTGCGAATATAACCCGCAGGGAAAGGGCTTTTTTGATGCCCAAGGCTCACCGAGGGCTCACACCCCCGCGAAACCGGGCCGGATCGCCCCCCGCACGTCCCCGTCCGCGCCGCCGCTGCGGACTTTTCCTCGCCGCCCTGGGCTGTTCCGGGGAGCCGATTGGTCACAGGCGGGATCCAGCCCCACGACCCCGGACGAGCCGGCGACGGCTCCCCAGCCATTGGAGTCATCCGACCTCGAGCTGCCGGCCGCGATCATCTTCATGGCACGGCTCGCCGGATGCTGCCGCCTGGATCGCCGTGCTGAACGCTCAGGTGCACACTTCCGGGCCTTCGTCGGGATCGCCTGCACGCTGACTTGCCATCGCCGATTCACCGCATGACATGAGTCCTCAGAGGCGCCGATGGCGTTCGAGAGGTCGCTTCTGGCTAGGTTTGTGCCCAAGATCGGGCAACAGACAGGGTCGCGATGGCAGAAGCGGGGCAGCGGGTGGGCGGGTTCCGCCTGGTGCGGGAGTTGGGCGCGGGCGGGTTCGGCACGGTCCACCTGGGCGAGGACGCTGCGGGTCGGCGGGCGGCGGTGAAGCTGCTGCACCCCCACCTGGCCAACGACGCCCAAGTGCGCCGCTACTTCGTCCAGGAGCTGGCCACTGCCCGCACGGTGCAGGGGTTCTGCCTCGCCGCGATCCTGGACGCCGACGCCGAGGGCGAGCGGCCCTGGATCGCCACCGAGTACATCGACGGCCCGACCCTGGCCCAGGCGGTGCGCGAACACGGCCCCCGCACCGGCGGGGACCTGGACCGCCTGGCGGTGCAGACCATCACCGCCCTGGCCGCCATCCACGCCGCCGGGGTGGTGCACCGCGACCTCAAACCCGCCAACATCCTGCTCGGGCCCGACGGGGCGCGGGTGATCGACTTCGGCATCGCCCGCGCCCTGGACGCCGGCACCGCCTCGGCCACCCGCATCGGAACCCTGGGCTACATGGCCCCGGAACAGGTCGAGGGCACCGCGCTGGGCCCGGCCGCGGACCTGTTCGCCTGGGGCGCGGTCATGATCCACGCCGCGACCGGCGCGGAGGCGTTCCCCGGCCCCACCCAGGCCGCCCGCATCCACCAGGTCCTCACCGGGCCGCCGCAGACCGGGGACCTCGCCGACCCCCTGCTGGGCATCGTCCTGACCTGCACGGCCAAGGACCCCGCCCACCGTCCCACCGCACGCCAGGTCCTGGACATGCTCCTCACCGGCCGCACCACACCCCCTCCTCACGAAGGACCTACCACCGCTGCCGAAGACGACGAGGAGGCCCGACTGCGCTGCGCCGTCGAAGGCGGCGACACCGACGCCATGAACAGCCTCGGTGTCCTGCTGCGTGATCAGGGGGAGGAGGGTGAGGCCGAGGAGTTGTACCGGCGCGCCATCACCGAGGACGGGAACACCTGCGCCATGATCAACCTCGGTGTCCTGCTGCGTGATCGGGGAGAAGAGGGTGAGGCCGAGGCGCTCTACCGGCGCGCCATCACCGAGGACGGGAACACCTGCGCCATGACCAACCTCGGTCTCCTACTGGCGGGACGGGGTGAGGAACATGAGGCCGAATCCTGGTTCCGGCGCGCCGTCGAGGGTGGCGAAACCTATGCCATGTATTGCCTCGGTGTCCTGCTGGCGGGGCGGGGGGAGGAGGGTGCGGCCGAGACACTTTACCGGCGCGCTATCGAGAGCGGGAACACCAGGGCCGTGATCGGCCTCGGTGTCCTGCTGCGTGATCGGGGGGAGGTGGGTGCGGCCGAGACACTTTACCGGCGCGCTATCGAGGGCGGGAACGCCGACGCCATGGTCAACCTCGGTGTCCTGCTGGACGAGCGGGGTGAGGTGGGTGCGGCCGAGGAGTTGTATCGGCGCGCCATCACCGAGGGCGCGAGCACGACCGCCATGGTCAACCTCGGTGCCCTGCTGGACGAGCGGGGTGAGGTGGGTGCGGCCGAGGAGTTGTATCGGCGCGCCATCACCGAGGGCGGGAACACGACCGCTATGTACAACCTCGGTGTCCTGCTGGCGGGGCGGGGTGAGCGGGGGGGAGGCCGAGACGTGGTACCGGCGCGTCATTGCCGAGGTCGGCGGCACCGACGCCATGACCAACCTCGGTTTCCTGCTGAAGGGTCAGGGTGAGCGGGGGGAGGCCGAAGCGTTGTACCGGCGTGCTATCGCCGAGGGCGGGAACACCCGCGCCATGGTCAACCTCGCGTTCCTGCTGGAGGGGCGGGGCAAGTACATCGAGGCCGTGAAGTGGCGGCTTCGAGCGGCGAAGGCGGCATGGGGCGGGGGTCGGGACCGGCAGGACTGAACACCTCGGGACCTCTTCCGCAACCCGCTGGGCAAGCATCGCCTCCGTGCTGTTGCCGGCCGCGGTGGAGGAGCGCGCACGCCAGTGCCTCGGGAGTGTCCATCGCAGGCTCCTCCCGCCGACCACCACCGCCACCCCGCGCGGACCCGGGCCCTGCACCACTGCCTGCGCCCGCGCAACGCCAACGCCCGCCTCCCGACGTTCTCGCCGCCCGGCGTGGGGAACGCGCTCGCATCCGCAGTGCAAAGGGGATCCGGTGGGACGGGCGCCCCAGCACCCGCGGCTTGACCACGTGATCAAGCCGAGACCGTCAACTCGCAACTACTGGCGATCCGGTACAGCACGTTCGGTCGGAGCGGACCTTCGGGCGCCGTGAGGTCGTCGAGGTCATCGGCCGGGTCCCGGGTCATGCCGATCCGGCGCGTCACCGCCTGTGAACGAAGGTTGGCGGCTGTTGTCACAGTGAGCACCTGGTGAAGTCCGAGAGTGCCACCTCCACACCGTCTTCCACCAGGGGCGCTGACACGCACATTGGCGGGCACCTGAGCACAGCGCACCCGACGGGGACGATGTCCGGGTCCGCGCCCCGCCCGCCGGCCGTGGGCCGGGATCGGTCCCCGCGTGTAGTCCACGGGTCGGGAGGGGTGTGCCGAGGTGCTGGTGACGGCGGTGGCCGCGCGGGGGGCGTGGTCCGGTGTGCACCGTGGTGCGGGGGTTGCCGGAAGGCGACAGTTTCACAGCCTTTGCGCTCGATTTGTCGATCATGGCTGCGGTGTCGCTTACGGTTCGTCCATCGTTGGAAATGGAGGCGCGTGTGACGTTCATCGATCCCCGCACTTTGGCCCACACCCTTGCGGTGGCCGAGCAGATGCACTTCGGCCGTGCTGCCCAGGAGCTGTACACCTCCCCGTCCGTTATCAGTAGAAGCGTCAAGAGTCTGGAGAACACCGTGGGTGCACCGATCTTCGATCGCGGACCGGGTCGCGAGGTGGAGATCACCGCCCGCGGGCGCCATGTGCTGGCGCACCTGCGCCGCACACTGGATGCCCTGGAGTCCCTGCCCAGCGCCGGGGCCGGGGTCGAACCGGGCGCGTCGGTGCTGCGAATCGGGGTGCTCGGCGTCGGCTTGGGCGAGATGTGGGAGCCCGTCCGCTCGACCTGGGCGCAGCGGTGGCCCGGCGTCCAGCTCTCCTACACGCCGATCTCGACCCAGAACCACGACACCGCCGTGCTGCTCGGCGAGGTCGACCTCGCCATTGTTCAGCTCACCGGGGCCGAGGAGCCCGAGTTGGAGTGCCTGACGACCTCGACCTGGTCGCGCGCGATCGTGGCGCACGCGAGCAGCGAGTTCGCGGACGCCGACCTGCTCAACCCCGAGGACGTCGCCGACGCCCCGTTCCTGGCGGCCGATGCGCGCGGCCGGCTCGCCGACTGGTCGGACGACCTGCCCATTGCGGAGGCACCCCGCGACACCGTGATCACCGACCCCGGCCACGTGAGCACGGCGGTGGCGACGACCCGCCGCCTGTCGCTGCACGGAATGGTCGGCCAGGACCCCTGGCAGACCCGGCACGTGCGGTGGGTGCCGCTGTCCGGGCGGCCGTGCCGGATCGGTGTGACGGTGCGCCGCGACGACCAGCGGCCCGCGCTGCGGGGCCTGCTCGACATCATCGATCTGTGCCACCGCACCCCTGAGAACGCGGATGCACAAATGTAGTTGAAAGTCAATGAAAACCGTCGGAATTTTACCTTGCGAATTGCGGCAATGACAAATGCTGTCGGCCCGTGGTGGTGTGGATGCATGGCGTGACGCGCCGCACCCTTCACCACGGACCGGGAGGCACCCGACCATGACCGCCGCCGACATCCTCGCGCAGCCTCTGGGGACGTCGGCCCTTGGTCCGGTACTCCTGCCCGCGGGCGACAAGCGCAGCCCGGGCGGTGTGGCGCTCAGCACCCGGGCCGGCATCGTCCTCGTCGACGCGGGGATGGGTGCCGACGACGGCGAGGAGGCGCTCGCCCAGGCGTCGCGGGCCAGCGGCAGCGGACGTCTGGCCGCAGTGGTCTGGACCGGTCCCGACCAGGGACTCGGCGAGCGGGTGCCGGAGCACACCGCGCGCGTCACCGCCGACGATGCCGGACCGGGGCATCCGCTTCCCGGGGCCGGCTGCGCCTACCGGCTCGGCAGCGACCCCGTTGCGGTGGTCTGGGACGAGCACAGCGGACTGCTGGCCGCCGGTCAGCTGCTGGCCCCAGGCGCCCCGCTGCTCGGCCACCTGGGACTGGGCACGGCCCGCACCGCGCTGCGGACCCTGGCGGGCCTGCCCGTGCGCACCGCAATCGGCGCCTACGGGACCGTCCACACCGGCGAGCAGGCGCGCCGCGCGCTGCGCTCCCGCCTGGTCTACCTGGACGTCGTGGAGCGGATCGCCCGCGCCGGGTCGACCGCCTGCACGTCCCCGCGCGCCGCGGCGGCCGACGCCTGGCAGCGCGGCGAGCTGAAGGCGTGGGACGCCGCGGCGCCGGAGCGGCACCTGCTCAACATCCACGCCGCCTACGCCCACGTGCAGAACCGCGCACTGGGCCCCGACGCCTGGCAGGAGGCGTGCGGCATCGCGTCCTGACCCGTTGAACCAAGGGGCGGCCCCTCCACACCTCCCAGGCAGCCCCTCCCAGCCGCGCCCCCGGAGACTCCCTCCCATCCCCTCCGGGGGCGCGGCACTCCCACGTCTCGGTGCGTTCTGTCGTCTCGGGCATCCGCCGCAATCCGCGTCCGCCGCGTCGGGCGTCCCACCGTCCGGAGCGTCCGCCGCATTGAGCGTCCCGCCGCCTTGGACGACTCGCCGCAGGGGACGGTTCTGCGGTGGTGACGGGTTTCGTGGGGGCGCGCGGGAAAACCAGTGGGAGATTCGGACGTGTCGCGGTGTCGATCCGGGCGGTGCCCGTTCGTATAGGGGGTAAGAGGCCGGCACCAGGCCGGCCGCACCGAGGAGGCGCAGTCATGCAGCAGTACCTGCTGAGCATCTACCAGCCCGACGGGCCCGCACCGTCCGCCGACTTCCTCGCCCCGATCATGCGCGACATCGAGGCGGTGAACACCGAGCTGCGGGAGGCCGGGGCCTGGGTGTTCGCCGGGGGCCTGTTCCCGCCGAGCACGGCCACCGTGCTGACCGCGAAGGACGGCGAGGTGCTCACGACGGACGGCCCGTTCGTCGAGGGCAAGGAGCACATCGGCGGGTTCACGGTCATCCGGGCGGCCGACCTCGACGCCGCGCTCGCATGGGGGCGCAAGCTGGCCCGGGCGACCACGCTGCCGATCGAGGTCCGGCCGATGGAGTTCGGCTCCTGCGGGTGACCTCGGAACCCGCATCCGCAGCGGAGGTCGAACGCGTCTTCCGCGCGGAGTACGGCCGCGCCGTGGCCGTCCTGGTCCGCCGATTCGGCGACATCGACGTCGCCGAGGAGGCGGTCCAGGACGCGTTCGCCACCGCCGCCGAGCGGTGGCCCGCAACGGGGATCCCGCCGCGCCCCGCCGGGTGGATCATCACCACGGCGGGGAACCGGACCGTCGACCGGCTGCGCCGCGAGGCGTCCCGCGCGGACCGGCACGCGCGCGCCGCCCTGCTGCACACCCGCGGCGATCCCCCAGAGGGCGGCGATCCCCCAGAGGAGGGCCCCGTGCGCGACGACCGGCTGCGCCTGATCTTCACGTGCTGCCACCCCGCGCTCGCCCCCGCGTCCCGGGTGGCGCTGACACTCCGGCTCCTCGGCGGGCTCAGCACGGCGGAGATCGCCCGCGCTTTCCTGGTGCCCGAGGCGACCATGGCGCAGCGCCTGGTCCGCGCGAAGGGCAAGATCCGCGACGCGCGGATCCCCTACCGGGTCCCCGAGGAGGCCGACCTGCCCGACCGGCTCCGCGCCGTGCTGGCGGTCGTGTACCTCGTCTTCAACGAGGGGTACACGGCGAGTTCGGGCGACCGGCTCGTCCGCGACGACCTCTGCGCGGAGGCCGTCCGCCTCGGGCGGCTCCTCGCCGAACTGATGCCCGACGAACCGGAGGTCCTGGGCCTGCTCGCGCTCATGCTGCTCATCGAGGCGCGCAGGGCCGCCCGCACGACGGACGGCGGCGGGCTGGTGCCGCTGGCCGAGCAGGACCGCCGCATGTGGGATCGCGACCGCACCGCCGAGGGCCAGGACCTCGTGCGGCGGTGCCTCCGCCGCGGCCGTCCCGGCCCGTACCAGATCCAGGCGGCGATCAACGCCGTCCACAGCGACGCGCCGACCGCCGCCGAGACGGACTGGTCGCAGATCCTGCGGCTGTACGACCAGCTCGCCGCGTTCACGCCCACACCCGTCGTCGCGCTGAACCGCGCGGTCGCGGTGGCGGAGGTCGAGGGGGCCGCGGCGGGGCTCGCCCTCGTCGACGGGATCGACCTCGGTCGGCACCACCTGTTCCACGCCGTCCGCGCCGACCTGCTCCGCAGGCTGGGCCGCAACTCCGAGGCAGCGGCGGCCTACGACGCGGCGATCGCCCGCGCCGGCAACGAGGCCGAGCGCGCCTTCCTGGAGCGGCGGCGGACAACCCTCGGCCGGTGACCGGTACGTCGGACGGGGCTCGGTCGGCGACCCGGCGGCCGCGACTGGGGCGCCGGTCGTCCCGGCCCGTTCACGACCCGACACGCTTACAGTCCAGCCCATTCACGTCCCGACCCGCCTACCGCTCGGCGCGGTACAGGACCGGGTTCAGCGGGGTGTCGGGCACCTCGCCCGGCCGGGTGCCGGGCAGCCACGCCGCCAGGTCGGCGCGCTGGAAGTCGTTGCGGGGCTCGGCGACGCGCATGTCGGCGTCGATGTAGATGACGGTCATGACCCGGCGGGCCGTGCCCGAGTCGTTGGCGGCGGCGTGGTGGAACGTCCACCCGAGGTGGAAGCTGACCTCGCCCAGCGCGTAGGGGTCGGCCACAACGGGGAAACCCTGCTCCGCGAGGGCCGCCTGCACGGCCCGCTCCGACTCGTCGCTGATGGGCAGGTCGCGGCCGAGGTCGTGGCGGTGGCTGCCTGCGGCGAACGCGAGCGGGCCCATGTCGTCGGGGGTCTCCTGGAGAGGGATCCAGGCGGTGACGGCGCGGTCGGAGCCGAGCGGCCAGTACTGCTGGTCGGCATGCCATGGCGTGATCCCGCCGCCGGACTCCTTGTACAGCGCCTGGTCGTGGTAGAGGCGGACGCCGTCGACGCCGAGCAGTTCGGCGGCGATGCGCGCCAGGCGGCGGGAGTGGACGAGCGCGGCGACGGACTCGCTGTGCCGCCACAAGTTCTCGACCTGGAGGAACGCCTTTCCGTAGGTGTCGCGTTCGGCAAGGGGCAGGTGCTGGGTGTTGAGTTCGATGACCGTGCCGGTGATCTCCGGTTCGCAGGCCGCGACGGCGGCGGGGCTGAGGGCGCCCGGCAGCTTGACGAAGCCGTGCTCGGCGAAGTGCGTGATGTCGGCGGGGTCGACGGGGCGGTCGTCCGCGAGGGAGTGGATTGCCATGGGTCCCACGATGCGCCTCGGCCCCGGTTCCCGCCAGACCGCGGACGGCGCGGTCCGGCGCTCCGCTGCCTGCGGGTGCATCTGCGGGTGCCTCCGCGGGCGGGCGGGCGGGGGGCCGGGGTCAGTCCGTCCGGAGGTCGGCGAGCAGGCCGTCGAGCAGTTGCTCCTCGCCGATTCCGTATCCGGTGAGGGCCATGGAGTCGGTCAGCGCGCGGTCCCAGTCGGCGGTGACGGCGTTGCCGTTCAACCGTCCGCTGTTCACCGCGGTGATGGCCTGCCGGTAGTCGGCGGCGGCGTAGCGCCACGGGGACCACGGCAGGCGGCGGTGCAGCACGTTGGCGATGCGGATGCCGGCCCAGTCGAAGTCGCCGTGGTAGCGCAGCTCGGCGCCGCCGCCGAGGAGGTGCCGGAGCAGGGTCATCGCCGCGGCGCCCGGCTGGCCCTGGGCGCACACCAACGGGCGGCTGCGCGCGCCGAGGCGGTCGGCCGCCGCGGCGAGGACGGCCGTGTTCTGGCACACGTGGACCGGCGTACCGGCCGGCAGCGGGAGGGGGGCGTCGCGGACGAGTTGGCGCAGGGTCAGCACCGCCGGCTGGCCGGCGGCCGTGAGGGCGCGCAGCGCCCGCCCCGTTGCGGTCTCGGTGTCGCCGGGCAGGCCGAGCGTGACGACGGTGCTGTCGAGGTCGTCCTTGAGCAGCCCCGCCGAGGCCCACACCTCGCGTTTCCACTGGCTGCCGCTGCCAATGCCGACGTCGGTGAGCGCGCGCACCGCGCCGAGCGTGAGGGTGGTGAGGGCCCGGTCGTCGTCGAGGGCGCCGGGGTCGCCGCACACCCGCTCGGCGAACGCCCGGACCGGTTCGCCGTTGGACGGCAGCTCGGCGACCACGGCCGCGAGCATGCGCAGCAGCGGCGCCGCGCTCTCGACGTCGCCCGCCACGCGGCGGACCAGGCCCGAGACCACGAGCCGGTCGAACCACTCGGCGAGGTCGGGGCGTTGTGCACAGGCTGTGGACAGCGGGGTGTAGGCGTCGTGCCAGGCCCGCGCCAGCGCGTCCTCGCCCCCGCCGGGCGTCGGCACCGGGCCGGTGAGCGCCTCGACGGCGGGGCCGAGCCCTGCGGGGCTCACCCCGGAGCGCCGCAGGACCTCGTCCACGGCGACGAGGTTCACCGTCAGGGAGCGCCCCGACCGGGGAGAGCGGCCGAGCAGGTGGCGCACCGCCGCCCACTGCTCCTCGGTGGCGTCGGGCACCGACACCGGCCCGGTGAGCGGCCGACCGGACTCCATGCGCTGCCGGATCCGCTGGACCAGCCAGTCGAGCTGGGGCGCGCCGAGCACCTGCCGCAACCGGTCCGCGTCGACCCGCGCGGCACCACCGTCATCGCTCAGTTCCACGCACATCTCCTTACGGGTGTCGGCCGACCGCGGACCCCGTGCCGCGGCCGCCGCTGCGGCAGTCGTACCCACGGCGCCGACGCGGTCACCAGCGTGCCACGCGGGCGCACCGCGGCGGGCGGTCCCGGCGGGATCCGGCGGCCGTGGGCGGCCGCCCGCGGGGCCGCAGCGGGTCACCGGGCCCGTTCGGCGAGTGCGCGCAGGGAGCCGACGACCTCGTCCCCGGTGAACATCACCGGGTCGTTGTGGCCTGCGCCGCTGATCACCACCCGTTCGATGTCGGGGCCGTCGACAGCCGCGACGCGCTCGCTCAGCCGGGGCGGCACGATCGTGTCGGCGTCGCCGTAGACCACGGTGACGGGGGCCCGGACCTCGGCCAGGTGTTCGGCCAGCGCGAAGCGGTCGCGCAGCAGCGCCCCCGGCACGTAGGGGTAGTGGACGCGGGCGAGGTCGGCCAGCGACGGGAACGGGGACCGCAGCAGCAGCCCCGCGGGCGGCTGCTCGGCGGCGAGGCGGGTGACCACGGCCGTGCCCAGGCTCTCGCCGAAGTACAGCAGCCGGTCGGGACGCAGTCCCGTCTCTTCGAGGAGGTGGCGCCGCGCCGAGCGGGCGTCCTCGGCGAGCCCGTCCTCGGACGGGCTGTCGGGGTTGCCGCCGTAGCCGCGGTAGTCGAAGGCCAGCACGGTGAAACCGGCGTCGGAGAGCGCCCGGGCGGTGCCCGCGCGGTCGGCCCGGTTGCCGCCGTTGCCGGGAGCCACGAGCACCGCCATCCCGGTGTCGGCCGCCGGCCGCGCAGGGACGAGCATGGCGCCGAGTTCGAGCCCGTCGCCCGTGCGGAAGGCGGTGTCGGACGCGCCCTCGACCAGGCGGCCCGCAGGGGCGGGCGTGCCGGTGTCGGGGAGGAAGACGAGGCTGCGCTGCGCCAGCACGACGGTGCCGATGAGCAGGACGAGCACGACCAGCACGACGATTCCCGCGAGCGCGAACGGGGATCTCAGCGCGGTCATACCGCACACGCTACCGGCGTCACCCGGGCAATGGGGTGCCGGTCTCGGGGCCGCCTCGGTGTGCGGCGCGCGGGGCCGCCCGGCGCGCTCAGGGTCGACTCAGGGGGCGGCCAGGGGACTACCGGATGGGAAAGTGCCCGGTGACCGGGCATTCTGAGGACATGAACGAGAACATGGGAAAGAAAAGCCTGCGACGCAGCAAGAACCAGCGCATCCTCGCCGGGGTGTGCGGCGGGATCGGCGAGTTCGTCGGTGTCGACGCCAACCTCGTCCGCCTCGCCTTCGGCATCTTCCTGCTGCTGGGCGGCAGCGGCATCCTGCTCTACATCATCGCCTGGCTGGTGATGCCCGAACAGGGCGCCGAGGGCTCCGTGCTGGAGCACATCATCCGCAACTTCCAGGGGAAGCAGTCGAACCTGTGAGCTGGACACTGAGGGCCAGGTCAGGAAGTGTCTCCCGGCTTCCCCGGAATTTGTTCCAGGGCAGCCGGGAGCCAAACGGGGAGACCGCGGAATCCTGTCAGGGATCCTCGGGGGCCGGCGGCGAGCTGAGCGCGGCGGAACCTGTTGACGGCGCGCGCCGCGGCACCTACCGGTAGCGGGGGTGGCGGCTCACGCCGCAGGGGACTCCGAACCGCGCACGCTGCTCGCGACCTCCGGGGCGATCCGCAACCAGGAGGCCGTGAGCACGACCGCGCAGACGACGCCGAGCAGCCCCGCCGCGACCACCACCGCCTGGATTCCGACGACCTCGGTGAGCAGGCTCGACACGCCGATGCCGATGCCCTGAACGGCCTGGAGCCCCGCGGCGACCAGGCCGAACGCGAGCCCGCGGCCCTCGGGCGGCACGCAGAGGACGAACGCGGCGTTCGCGACGAACTGGTACGACGCCGCCGCGCCGCCGACGGCCAGCAGCGCCACCATCAGCCACAGCGGCAGCTCCACCACCCACAGCAGCAGCGGCACCGATGAGAACACCGCCAGCGGCCCGATGAGGCGCATGCGGGTATCGGGGTTGACCATCCGGGTCAGGACCAGGCCGCCCACGATCGCGCCCATGGCGGGGCCGGCCATGATCAGTCCGGCGGCGGCCGCGCCACCGCCCGACTCGGCCGCCATGGGGTTGGCGATGCCCGAGGGGATCATGTAGAAGCCGGCCAACCACGCGAACAGGCCGAGTGTGCGCAGGCGGCGGTCGTTGAAGACCAGCCGGGTGCCGTCGCGGGTGATGGTCCACAGCGAGGGGCGCGCGGCCTCGGTGTGGTGCGGCGCGGGGCGCGCCCTGATCCCGACCGCGATGATCGCGGCGGCGAGCAGGAAGGTCAGCCCGTTGAACATGACCGCGAGGTGCGAGCCGATGGCACTGGCGACGACGCCGCCGACGATGAGCCCCACCAGGGTCCCCGCCTGCGAGGTCAGGTTGATGATGGCGGAACCGGCGATGTAGCGGTCGCCCTGGACGATCTCGGCCATGAGCGCGGCGCGCGCCGCGCTGAACGGCACCAGGGGCAGGATCGACGCGAACACCAGCACCCAGACCGCCCACAACGGCAGCCCCGGGATGCCGATGGACGCCACCAGCACGGCGCGCGTGATCTCGCTGACGATGATGACCCGCCGGCGCGGGAACAGGTCGGCCAGGCCGGACAGCAGCGGCCCGCCGATGATCTGCGGAATGAAGGTCAGCGCCATGGTGAAGCCGGAGGCGAGCGCCGACGAGGTCTGCTGGTAGACGAGTGCTGTGACCGCGATGCTCAGGACGAAGTTGCCGGTCATCGAGAGCGCGTGGGAGAGCCACAGGGCCTGGAACTCCCGGATGCGCATGACCTCGCCGTAGCTGCGGCGCCAGTCGGGCTCGGGAGGGTGCCCGGGCGGAGCGGGCGATGGAGGGTCGGACGAGGTGGGCGGCGCGCCCGGGGCAGAGCCGTCGTCGGGGCCGGCGGCGGACGGGCCGGTGTCGTCGCTGCCGCAGGCCCCGGCCGAGGCGTTCTGCGGGCCGGGCGCGCCGGTCTCGGAGCCTTGCCGCGGAATGCCGAACGTCTGGTTGTCCGTGCGCGGATTGCCCACCCGGGACTCCCATACTGGATCGCGTTCGGGTCACTCTCGGTTGTGGTTCGATAACATACGGTCCCGGATGAGGGGTGGGTTCCGCAAGTCGTTCGGCGCAATTAGTGCATGTTTCGTTGCCGCTGAGACCCGGTGGTGCGCTATGTGAATGGCGTCCCCGGCGGTCCTGGACGCCGATTCGGACACTCCGCGCCGGATGGGACCCGCCGCACCTGCGGTTACGGACGGTGATCAATTGGGGCGGCGCCCGGTCAACCCCAACCCAGTTCGTGCAACCGGTCGTCGTCGATCCCGAAGTAGTGCGCGATCTCGTGCACCACGGTGATCCTGACCTCTTCGACCACCTCGTCCTCGGTTGCGCACATCGCGCAGATGGGCCGCTGGAAGATGAAAACCTGATCGGGCAGCACCCCGGCATAGCCGTCGCCCCGCTCGGTAAGGGGAATCCCGTCGTACAGACCCAGCAACCCGGGGTCGGACGGTGACTCGTCCCACACCGTGATGACCACGTTGTCGATCAGGGAGGTGAGTTCGTCGGGAATGGAGTCGAGGGCGTCGGAGACGAGTTCCTCGAAGCGTCGGCGGGACAGTTCGACCACGTCTCGTATTGTGCGGCAGTGGGAACACCCCGCGCCACACAGGGCTTTCGAGATGAGAACACGCGATGATGGATCCGTGCTCGCACAGTTGAGGGCGATACCGGACCCCGAACGTCTGCGCACCGGCATCGGCCTGGTGCGCGACGGCGCGCGCCGGTTTCTGCGCAGCCGCTGGTGGCGCATCGCCTCCGTCGTCGCGGCGGCCCTGCTGGGCGGCTGGCTGGGGCTGGCCATGGGCGGGCAGGTGATGACCCCGGTCGGCCCGGCCGACGTCCGCCTGAGCGTCGGCCCCTCATGGCACGGCGAGACCGTGTTGAACGTCGCACCGCTCGGCAAGCTCGGCTTCGACACGCACGCCGCCCCGCTGCGCTTCGAGGCGTCCGTCTCGGAGATCCGCCTGGAGGCCGCGCAGGAGATGTTCGAGAACCCCGCCGCGATCGACCAGATCGCGGCGGGCATCGGCGACGACCTCCGCAACGGCGTCATCCGGCTGTTCGTCCAGGCCGCCATCGCGACCGTCCTCGGCGCGGCGATCGCGGCGATGCTGCTCTTCCGCGACTGGCGGCGCGCCTGCTACAGCGGGCTCACCGCCCTGCTCGTCTTCGCCGCGGCCGGGGGCGCCGGGTACGCAACGTTCAACCCCAACGCCATCGCCGAACCGCGCTACACCGGCCTGCTCGCCGGCGCCCCCCAGGTCGTCGGCAGCGCGGAGAGCGCGATCAACCGGTTCTCCGAGTACCGCAGGCAGCTCGCCGGGCTGCTCGGCAACGTCTCACGGCTGTACGAGGTCACCTCCACGCTGCCGGTGTACGAGGACGACGACTCCACCATCCGCGTGCTGCACGTCTCCGACATCCACCTGAACCCCGCGGCGTGGAACGTCATCCGCTCCCTCACCGACCAGTTCCAGGTGAACGTGGTGGTCGACTCCGGCGACCTCACCGACCGCGGCAGCGCCACAGAGGACGCGTTCACCGACGAGATCTCCTCGCTGAAGGTCCCCTATGTGTGGGTGCGCGGCGCGCACGACTCCATGGGCACCCAGCGCGCCGTCGAGTCCCAGGACAACGCGGTCGTGCTGGACGAGGACGTCCGCGAGGTCGAGGGGATCCGCTTCTACGGCGCCGGCGACCCCCGGTTCACCCCGGACAAGGCGCGCGGCAACCCCACCCGGCAGCAGGTCACCGCCATCGGCGACGAGCAGGCGGCGGCCGTGAGCGGCGCCGACCCCCCGCTGGACGTCGCCGTGCTGCACGACCCGGCCCAGGCGCGCTCGTTCAGCGGCGAGGTGCCACTGGTGCTCTCGGGCCACGGCCACCGGCGCAGCACCGAACTCGAACCGACCGGCACGCGGTTCTTCGAGCAGGGCTCCACCGGCGGGGCCGGCCTGCTCGGCATGGGCGACGACGACGAACCCACCCCTTACCAGGCGTCGGTGCTGTACTTCGACGCCGAGACCAAGCGGCTCCAGGCGTGGGACGACATCACCCTCGCGGGCATGGGCCTGACATCGGCCCAGATCGAGCGGCACATCGAACAGGAGCCCGACCGCGACGTCAAACCCCTCGCCCCCGGCGACGGAACCACACCCCCGGCATCCCCGACCGCCCCCAGCGGGGGAACAAGCGGCGGAGCAAGCGGCGGCGCCAGCGGGGGGATAGGCGGGGGTGCCCTTGGGGGAGTGAACGGGGGCGCCAGTGGCGGAGCGAACGGAGGCCCGAGCGGCGGTGCGGGCGGGGCCGCGGGCTCGCCGCGGCCGTCCCCCTCGGCGGGCCGCTGAGCTGCGCTGCCGATGTCCGGACGGAGCGCCGTTCAATCGCTTTGGCATGTGCCGGAATCTCCCCTATGCTTGACCCGTCCCCGACGGCTGGCACGTGGGAGAACGACGGCTGTTTCGTGGTCGAGGCCCCCATCGTCTAGTGGCCTAGGACGCCGCCCTTTCAAGGCGGTAACACGGGTTCGAACCCCGTTGGGGGTACTTTTCTCCGGTACGAAGCAGTGCCGGGGGTCTGGCAGAATAAGGAACGCAGCAGCGCGAGGAACCCGCTACCATAGGGGCAGCGCTGAGGCGCAAACAGAATAACCAGGTCCTGTGGAGCAGCTAGGAGTGCTCGCCACCCTGTCAAGGTGGAGGCCGCGGGTTCAAATCCCGTCAGGACCGCACATACCCCCGCATACGTCAATCGACGTATCTGCGGCCAGGTAGCTCAGTCGGTACGAGCGTCCGCCTGAAAAGCGGAAGGTCGGCGGTTCGACCCCGCCCCTGGCCACCCACTCTGAACAGCCAAGAAGCCCGAGACCACTACGGTCCCGGGCTTTTTTGACGGCAACGCGACAGCAACCGCGTCAGCCGAGCGCATCCCCCAGCTTCCCCAGCGCCCGCTGTGCTGAATACGCGCTGAAGTTCTGCGCCTCGGTGGTGTCAGCAGATTTTTCCCGGGTTGGCTGCTGTTGCTCTGAGAAGGTCGCGGATCAGGTCGAAGTCGATGGTCGCGGGGTTGCGGAAGCGCAGGCAGCCCTTGCCCATGTCGTGTCCTGCCAGCCGGGTGGCGAACGCGTCGCGGACGTCGCTTCGCATCAGATAGAAGGAGATGTACTGCTTCTGGCTGGCGAACGCGATCTCGGCGACGCCGTCGCGCTCGTAGGCGGGCATGCCGTAGGCCATGACCTCGGTGAAGCCCGCGAGCTCTGTGCGGCACAACTGCCGCAGCCGGGTCACGGCGGGCGTTCGCGCTTCGGGGAGTTCGGCCAGATAGCCGTCCACGTCACCCGCCTGGCTTTGCACCATTCTGCGAGGCTACGCCGGGCCCGAAGCGGTGATCAAGGACGCGACCGCCGAAGCGGGCCCGGCTCGGGCGGCTATGGATTCGGTGCGGTCTCCCGTCGGGCCCTGATCTGGTCGGTGACGGCGGCGATCAGGGTGTCGAACTGCTCGTCGGGTGTGGGGCTCGGCAGCCGCGCGGCTTCGCGGAGGGTGGGGATGTCGAGGTCGGCGTGGGCGTCGAGCCATGCCTCGGGGACGAGCGGTCGGTCGGTGGCCGCGGCGCGGTCGTCGGTGTCGGTTCGCTCGGCGGCGGCGGCGGCGGTGGCGGTGGCGGTGCGATCGGCGGTCGCGGCGCGGTCGGCGGGGTGGTCGACCATCAGCGCGAAGGACAGTGCGAGCAGGGACAGGTGGCGGTGGACTTCGAGCGCCGCCGGGGTGCTGAGGCCGACGGCGCGCAGCAGCGCGAGGAACCGGTCGACGTTGACCAGCCGGTTGGGGTGGATCGACGCCGGGGGCGCGTCTTCGTCGATGGAGACGAGCAGGGCGCGGGGCCAGCGCCGATACAGGGTGCGGAGCGACCGGGCGTATCCGGCGACCGAGTCCTCCCAGGTGTCGGGGTCGAGCGGGGGTGGGTTCCAGGCGTCGAGCATCAGTTCGACGGTGAGTTCGACGACCTGCCCGCGGTCCTCGACGTAGTTGTACAGCGCGCGCACGGTGACCCCGAGTCCGGCGGCCAGCGCGCGCATGGTGATTGCGCGGAATCCCTGCTCCGCTGCCATCTCCAACGCCTTGGCCGCGATGATCTCGCGGGTGAGCACCGGGCGGCCCTTGCGGGTGGCGGGGCGGCGGCGGGACCGGGACGTGGAGGCCATGGGCCCATCGTATGTGCCCACGCTTAAACTTCACACACGTTGACTTTTGGGTCGGGATGGCAGCAGGCTGGTGAGGCAACCCTTCGTCACCTGCGGATCCGAGGACCGAATGGCCACTGGAAAGTCCCGTCGTCTGCCGCCGTTCAGCGGTGTGCTGGTGCTGGTCATGGCCTCCACCGGGCTGGTGGTCATCGACATCACGATCGTCGCGCTCGGGCTGCCGTCGATCAGCGCGGACATCGCCGGTGGGGCGTCCGCTGAGTCGGTGGTGGTCACCTACACGGTCGCGATGGGAGCGCTTACCCAGGTCGTGGGCAGCCTCTCGGACCGATGGGGGCGGCGCCCGCTGTTCCTGGCCGGAATCGCGGTGTTCACACTGGCGTCGGTGGCCGCGACCGCCGCGCCGAGCCTGGGGTGGTTGAACGCCGCCCGTGCGGTCCAAGGGGCCGGGGCGGCTGTGATCATGGTCAACGGCATCCCGCTGCTGTCGGGCCGGTACTCCGGTGAGGCGCGCAACCTCGCCATCGGCGCATGGGGGTCGTTCGCGACCGCGGCCGGGCTGATCGCACCGACCTTCGGCGGACTGCTCATCGACGCCTTCGGGTGGCGGGCGGTTTTCGCGATCAACGTCCCCCTCGGCATCGCCGCCTACATCCTGGCCGCACGCGTGCTCCCACGGCTCCCGCGCGCCGCCTCCGACGCCCGGCCGGACTGGGTCGGCAGCCTGCTGCTGATGGCCGGCCTCGGCACCACCACCATGCTCATGCTCCGCCCCGATGCGCCCTGGAGCGGCCGGGACACCGCGCTGCTGGCCATCGCCGCAGTGGCCTTGGCCGGGTTCTTCCTCGTCCAGCTCCGCGTGCCGTCACCGACCCTGGAACTGTGGATGTTCACCCGGCCCGCGTTCACCGGCGCGATGCTGGCGGTGTTCCTCTCCCGGGTGCTGACCATCGGCGGCACCGTCTACCTCGTGCTGTACTTCGCCGAGGCGCTGCGCCTGAGCCCGACCGCCGCGGGCTTGCTGATGACCCCGATCTTCGCGGCGCAGATGATCACCGGCATGGTCGGCTCCAAGCTGCTCAGCCACTGGGCGCCCGGCCTGGTGATCGGCCTCGGCTACGCCCTCAAGGGCGCGGGGCTGACCGCCCTGGCGCTGCTGGTCACCCCCGACACCCAGTGGTGGGCGCTCCTGCTCCCGCTGCTGGCCTGGGGAGCCGGCGGCGGGATCGCCGGCGCGCCCGTCATGGCCGTGGCGGTCAACGTCACAGCTCCCGAACGCGTGGGGATGGTGGCGGGCAGCGTCTCCACGCTGGCGTCCATCGGCGGCGGGGTCGGCACAGCGGCGCTCGGCGCCGTCTACACGATCTACGGCGGACCCGACCCGAACGCCGTCACCGACGGCACCCGAGCCGTCCTGACCGCGTCCGCCGCGCTGTCCGTCCTCGCCGTGATCACGACGCTGATCCTGATCAACCCGCGCCGCGTCCCGCGCCCGGCACGCGACCGGGAAGAGGCCGCCGCGTGATCGCCACCCGGCCCGCCCGTTCAACGAACCCCGATACGTGGAGCCGCACACCGGGCCGCGGGCGGGACGGCGGAACACGGGCGGGTCGGACCGGCGTGCACGCCACCTGCTCGACGAACCCCGGTATGTGGAGCCGCGCATATCGGGCCGTGGGCGGGACGCTGTCGGATCGGACCGGCGCACGCCGCCCGCTCAGAGTTCGCGGAACCGGTCGAGTTGTCTGCGGTCGCGCTTTGTGGGGCGGCCCGCGCCCCGTTCGCGCCGCGCCACGGGGATCGCGGCCTCGGGCGGAGGGGCGGGGGTGCGGTCGACGTAGCAGCGGACCGCGACCTGGGCGCCGACCCGCTTCTCGATGACGTGCCCCACGTCGACGATGCGTGTCGTGCCGTTCAGGTGGGCTTTGACGACGTCGCCGACGCCCACCGGCGTCGCCGGTTTCGCGGGCCGGTCGTTGACGCGCACATGTCCGCCGCGGCACGCCTGCGCGGCGTCCGCGCGCGTCTTGGTGAGCCGCACGGCCCACAACCACCGGTCGACCCGCGTGGTCGGCGGCCCTGGCGGCAGCGGCCGCACATCGCCGGCGCCGCGCTCCACCGGCGCCCCGTTCGCACCCGACACCGTGGCCGCTCCCATCCGTTCGACGCCCGGACCCCTGCCCGGATCCCCTCACGCGCACTGTAACCGCAGCGGGCCGCCGAAGGCGGCCCGCTGCACGACCGCCGGCGGATGGGCCGACCCGGGGCCGGTGCGAGCAATGCGTCCGATCCGGTCGGACGTTGGGCGCCGCATTCGCGGGAACGGCGACGGCTTTGTCGCCGTCGTAGGGGGATTCCGGTGTGTCGCGTCGTTGGGAGACCGCTTGTGAGCCGGCGGCTGAGGGGCAGCGCCTGGGTGTGGGCCGTGGGGGCGGGGGCGGTCGCCGCCACGATCGCGGGCCTGCGCATCCAGGTCCTCGGGCTGGGCTGCATGCTCAGTGCGCCGGGGGCGCCGCCCGGCGGCGGCCGCGCGCCCGCTCCGGTCATGGACTGCCCGGCGGTCCGGTTCCTGCCCGATGTGCCCGTCGCGGCGCTGCTCGCCGCCGGGCTCGTCCTGCTCGTGTTCGCTGTAGTCCGCGGGCGCCGGTACACCGAGGCGGGTCTCGCCCTCGCCGGGATGCTGGTCGGCGGCGCGGCGGCGTTCATCGTCGTCGACGCGTTCGCCATCGGTTGCGAGATGGTGCAGCCCGGCTCCTACCCGGCGCCGCCGCCGCGGCTGTGGTGCCCCTCCGGTCGGTTCCTGGTCACGGTCGTGCCGGTCGCCCTGTGCTCCGCGGTGCTGCCCGTCATCGGCCGGACGGTGTACCTGCGTGCCCGCGGCGGCGATCGCGCAGTGCGGCGGACGAGGTGACCGGCGCTTCGGTTCCGGCGGGGTGCCCGCTTCGGCGGGGCGGGCGGAGGGGTCCACCAGTCCACCGGCCACCGGCCCACCGCCAACCGGACCGACGGGCCGGTTGGCGCTCGCCGCACGTCGCGCCGCGCATCGCGCGGCGCGTGTCACGCGCGGCGTGTCACACGGCGCGGGTCAGAGGGTCCGCTCGAAGAGGAGGCGGTCGGCGCCGGGGCCGTCGTAGTCCGCGATGGGGCCCGACTCGGTGAACCCCATGGCGCGGTGGAACGCCGCCGACCGGGTGTTGACCGGCGAGGTGATGGCGCGCACCCGGCTCCGGCCGGCCTCGCGGGCGATGGCGAAGAACCGCTCGTAGAACCGCGCGCCGAGACCGGTCCTGCGGTGGTCCGGGCTGATCCCGACGAAGTGGATGTAGGCGGCGTCGGGCTGAGCGGGGGAGGGGAAGCCGATGAGGAACCCGGCGAGGCCGTCCCTACCGTCCCCGCCGCCCCCGCCGCCCCCGCCGTCCCCGCCGTCCCCGCCGTCCCCGCCGCCCCCGCCGTCCCCGCGGTTGCCGGTGTCGGCGATGTCGGCGGCGAGGCTGGTCGGGTGGAAGTGGTCGAGGAACAGGCGGGGCACCGCCGATTGCATGGGCCGGCCCCACCAGTCGTCGATGACGGCGGCGATGCGCGCGAAGTCGTCGGGGCGCGCCGTGCGGATCTCCGGATGTGCGTCCATGGCCGACCATTGTGCATGCGGCGCCGCGCACCGGTTCGACAGCGGTGACGGAAAACTCCTGGACCGCGCGGGTGGGGAGCCGCGATCATGGGTCCCCATGGGCCATATCGATCTCGCCGGGGTGGGCTACGTGCTGCCCGACGGCCGCACGCTGCTCGACGACGTGTCCTTTCGCGTCGGCGAGGGGATGAAGGCCGCGCTGATCGGTGCGAACGGCAGCGGGAAGACCACCCTGCTGCGGATCGTCGCGGGCGACGCCCCGGCGACGGCAGGCGCGGTGACCCGCAGCGGCGGTATCGGCGTCATGCGGCAGTTCATCGGTTCCCAGGCGAGCGCCGAAGCCGACGCCGACGGGGTGAGCGCCCCGCTGGCGTCGGCGTCGACGGTGCGGGACCTGCTGGTGTCGGTGTCGCCGCCGGCCCTGCGTTCGGCCGCGCTCGGGCTGGACGCCGCCGAGCTGGAGATGATGGAGCGCGACGACGAGCGCGTCCAGCTCCGCTACGCCCAGGCCCTCGCCGACTGGGGCGACGCCGGGGGCTACGACGCCGAGGTGCTGTGGGACGTGTGCACCACGGCCGCTCTCGGGGTGCCGTTCGCCCGCTGCCAGTACCGGGAGTTGGGCACGCTGTCCGGCGGCGAGCAGAAGCGGCTCGTGCTCGAAGCGCTGCTGCGCGGCCCCGATGAGGTGCTGCTGCTCGACGAGCCCGACAACTACCTCGACGTCCCCGGCAAGCGCTGGCTGGAGGAGCGGCTGCGCGAGACCGCGAAGACCGTGCTGTTCATCAGCCACGACCGGGAGCTGCTGGCGCGCACCGCCAGCCACCTCGTCACGGTCGAGGGCGGCATGGCGGCCGGCAACTCCGCGTGGGTGCACGGCGGCGGCTTCGAGAGCTACCACCAGGTGCGCCGCGACCGGCACGCCCGGTTCGCCGAGCAGCGGCGGCGCTGGGACGAGCGGCACGCGCAGCTGCGCAAGCTCATGCTGACGCTGCGCCAGCAGGCCGCGAACAGCGACGAGATGGCCAGTCGGTACCGGGCGGCCGTCACCCGGCTGCGCAAGTTCGAGGACGCCGGGCCGCCGCCCGAGCCGCCGAAGGAGCAGCGCATCAGCATGCGCCTGCACGGCGGCCGTACCGGGTTGCGGGCGTTGACCTGCAAGGACCTTGAGCTCACCGGCTTGATGAAGCCGTTCTCGGCCGAGGTGTTCTACGGCGAGCGGGTCGCGGTGCTGGGCTCGAACGGGTCGGGCAAGTCGCATTTCCTGCGGCTGCTCGCCGACCCGGCGTCCGTCGCGCACACCGGGGTGGCGAAGCTCGGCGCGCGCGTGCGGCCCGGGCACTTCGCGCAGACCCACCACCACCCGGAGTGGAACGGGCGCACCCTCACCGGCATCCTCGCCGAGGACCACGCGACCCCGCTGGAGAAGTCGGCGCCGATGTTGCAGCGCTACGAGCTGGTCCACCAGCGCGAGCAGCGGTTCGCGTCGCTTTCGGGCGGGCAGCAGGCGCGCTTCCAGGTCCTGCTGCTGGAGCTGTCGGGGGCGACCATGCTGCTGCTCGACGAGCCCACCGACAACCTGGACGTCGAGTCGGCCGAGGCGCTGGAGACCGCGTTGGAGTCGTTCGAGGGGACCGTCCTCGCCGTGACGCACGACCGCTGGTTCGCGCGCTCCTTCGACCGCTACCTGGTGTTCGGCGCCGACGGCGCGGTCTACGAGTCGCCCGACCCGGTCTGGGACGAAGGCCGGGTCGACCGGGTGCGGTGACCGCGCCGGGGTCCGCGGGCGCAAGGCCGCGTGCCCGTGCGGCCGCCGCGCATCCGCCGGGGCGGCGGTGCGCTGCCCCGTAGCGTCCGGCCGGGATCAGGTGGGTTCAGGACGGCCGGTCCTGGCCCGGTGCCGGTCGGGACCGGGCGTCGTTGCCGTCGCGGATCGCGGCCTCCACCCGCAGGCCCGTGCCGACCAGGGCGAGGGTCGGGAACGCGACCAGGGTCCAGTCGGCGGGGGCCGCGAGGTGCAGCAGCCACACGACGGCGGCGAGCAGGAGCAGCCCCGATCCCGCGGAGCGCACGGAGGCGGGCTGTGTGCGGACGGTGGTCGGTGCTGCCATGGGTGTTCTCCTGGGCGGAACCGGTCGTGCCGGTCGGGTCGGCCGGCCAGGTCGGCCGGTCGGGTCGGCCGGTCAGGCGGGGCGGGCCGTGATCCACCGGCCGTCGTCGGTGAGGGTCCGGTCGTGGCGCAGTCCCGCGTCGGCGAGTTCGGCGGGGTCGAAGCGGCGGGTGGTGAACGACTGGGTCCAGTGCCGGTCGCCGATCGTGTAGTGCATGGTGGCGCTCACGGTGTCGTGGTCCGGCCGGGAGATGTCGCGCAGGGCGATGGTGAGCGGCCCCCGCCGGCTGACGGTCTCGGTCGGCGCGGTGAAGAACGAGGCGGGGTTGTGCTCGATCAGGACCTGGCCGCCGTCGCCGATGTGGCGGCGGCAGGTGTCGAGCAGGCCGCGGCGCTCTTCGGGGTCGGGCACGTTGACCAGGTGGGACGCGAGGACGACGGCGTCGAAGGTGCGCCCCAGGTCGAGCCCGCCGATCGGGGCGCACACGGTCTCGGCGCCGGAGATGTGCGCGAGCATGTCGGGCGAGGCGTCGACGGCGGTCACGGTGTGCCCGAGCGCGAGGAGCGGGTGGGTGACCCGGCCGGCCCCCGAGCCGAGCTCCAGGATGGACCCGCTGCCGCCGAGCGCGCCGTGGATGATCCCGGGCTCGTTCTCGGCCGGCATCGCGAGGTAGAACTCGACCGGGCTGCCGTCGTCGGAGATGCTCCCGGGGCCGGTGCCGTTCGCCTTCATCAGGGCCTCCTCGTGTGGCGGGCGCGCCCGCGGGGGTGGCGGCGGCGCGCGGCCGGTCGCAGTGGGCGCGGTGTGAGAATAGGGGACGAGATGAGTTACCGCCACGCGATCGAACGGATCGATCACAGCGACCTTGCGAGCGGCCAGGTCCTGCACTCGGCCCCGGGGCATCCCGGGTTCCCGGTCCGGTTGGCGAGCGAGCTGTTCCAGCGTGCGGCGGCGCTGCTGCCCGGCACCGGCCCCGCCGCGTTGTGGGACCCGTGCTGCGGCAGCGGGTACCTGGCGGCCGTCGTCGGCCTCCTGCACCGCGACCGCGTCGCCCATGTGCTGGCCACGGACGTCGACCCCGGCGCCGCGGCGCTGGCGGGACGCAACCTGGCGCTGCTGACCGGCGCGGGGCTGGCGGCGCGCGAGGCGGAACTGCGCGCCCGCGCGGCCGAGTTCGGCAAGCCGTCCTACGCGGCGACCGCCGACTCCGCTGCGCGCCTGGCCGGCCGCCTCGCCGCGGCGGGCGGCGACCTCGCGCACGAGGCCCGGACCGGCGACGTGTTCGCGCCCGTTGCGCCCGCGGTGCCGGTGGACGTCGTGCTCACCGACGTCCCCTACGGCGCGCTCACGCACTGGGCCGGCGCGGTCCCCGCCGGCGACCCGGTTGCGGTCCTGCTCACCGGGGTCGCGGGGGTGCTGCCCGGCCACGCGGTGCTCGCGGTGGCGGCGCGGGCCCGCCGGGTCGCGGTCCCCGACGGGGTGCCGGCCCTGGGGCGGGTCCGGGTCGGGAACCGGGCCGCGGTGCTCGTGCGAGCCGCCGACCTGCACTGACGGGCCCGATGCCGGGCGGGCTTCGGCCGTGCGGGTAGTTTTGGAGGGGTCATGCCGAAAGGCGCGGAGAGTCAGCGGGGCCCGGGCACCGCCCCCCTGCTGAGTGGAATTGGAGTCACATGAGGATCGGCATCGTAGGAGCTACGGGCCAGGTCGGTGCCGTCATGCGGAACATCCTCGCTGAGCGCGGCTTCCCGGTGGAGCGCCTCCGGCTGTTCGCGTCGGCCCGTTCGGCGGGACGCACGCTGCCGTGGCAGGGCACCGAGGTCACCGTCGAGGACGCCGAGACGGCCGACTACAGCGGGCTCGACATCGTGTTGTTCTCCGCGGGCGGCGCCACCTCCAAGGCGCTCGCCCCCAAGGTCGCGGCCGCGGGCGCCGTCGTCATCGACAACTCGTCGGCCTGGCGCGGCGACCCCGATGTCCCCCTGGTGGTGTCGGAGGTCAACCCCGAGGCGGCCGGGGTCCGCCCGAAGGGCATCATCGCCAACCCCAACTGCACGACCATGGCGGCCATGCCGGTCCTGCGCCCCCTGCACGCCGAGGCCGGGCTGACCGCCCTGGTCGTCGCGACCTACCAAGCCGTGTCCGGCAGCGGGCTGGCCGGTGTCGAGGAACTCGACGGGCAGGTGAAGAAGGTCGTCGACACCGCGACCGCCCTGACCCACGACGGTTCCGCCGTGGAGTTCCCCGCGCCGGAGAAGTACGTGCGGCCGATCGCGTTCAACGTGCTGCCCATGGCGGGCTCGATCGTCGGCGACGGCAGCGAGGAGACCGACGAGGAGCAGAAGCTCCGCAACGAGAGCCGCAAGATCCTCGGCATCCCCGACCTCAAGGTGTCGGGCACCTGCGTGCGCGTTCCGGTGTTCACCGGGCACTCGCTCCAGGTCAACGCCAGGTTCGCGAACCCGCTCAGCCCTGAGCGGGCGCGGGAGCTGCTGGCCGGCGCGCCGGGTGTGGAGCTGGCCGACGTCCCCACCCCGCTCCAGGCCGCGGGTCAGGACCCCACCTTCGTCGGGCGCATCCGCGCCGACGAGACCGTCGAGAACGGCATCGCGCTGTTCTGCTCCGGCGACAACCTGCGCAAGGGCGCGGCGCTGAACACCGTCCAGATCGCCGAGCTGATCGCGGCGCAGGCCCGCTGACCGCCCCACCGCGAGCGGCGGCCCCGGACCCTCGGGTCCGGGGCCGCCGCTTTTCTCAGAGGGCAGCCAGCCGCTCCAGGGGGAACGGCGGTTGCGCCAGCGGCCGTGCCGCCATGCGGACCAGGGGCAGCGGGTTGTCGTCGCCCGCTGTCCGGTTGGCGCTCAGCTCGTCGCAGCGCGTGCACCGGTGGATGATGACCCACTCGCCGGCGCCGCGCACGGCGATGGAGATCGGCTCCATGCGGGCGTGGCACTCGGCGGCGCGGTCGCCGGGCACGTCGGCGTCGACGTGCTTGCTGTACAGGCAGTTCGGGCAGTGGTTGCGGTGCGCGGTGCCGGGCGCCCGTTCGGGGACGTCGAGGTGGCAGTGGACGCAGCGGAACGATTCGTGCTGCCGTCGCTGGCGGGGTCGGTGTCGGCGAGACACAGTGGTGCTCCTAGTGGAAGTCCTGGCCGGTTGCGCGTGCCAACGGGCCTCGACCGCTCCCAGGAGGAGGACACACCGGACGCCGATGGGGCGGCGCGCGGCGCCGCCGGATCAGTGTCCGGGTACTCCGGAGGTCGCGGGAGGCCCGTAGGGCGGCCGGGTCACAAACTCACCACTTTCGTTAACGGAACTGTCGTCAGCGGAACCTTCGGCAGCGGATGGCTGGAGCCGCGCCGATGGCGCGGTCCCGGCCATTGAAACCGGCCGCAGGGGACGCGCGCAACCGGTTTTCCCGCCCGCCGGGACGGCCCGTCCGCGGAGGTCAGCGCGGTGCGGCGGCGCCGCCGAACGCGCGGGCCGTGTAGACCGCGACGGCGGCCGCCGTGAGCGCCAGCAGCACGAAACCGATGGTGTACGCGCCGGTGGCCTGGAACACCACGCCCATGACGAGGGGCGGGAAGTACCCGCCGAGCCCGCCGGCCGCGCCGACCAGGCCGGTCACCGTGCCGACCCGTGACGGCTCGACCAACTTCGCGACCAGCGCGAACACGCCGCCGGTGCCCAGTCCGAGCGCGACGGCGATCAGCACGAACGAGATCCCGGCCGGGACCTCCACGGGCGGCTTGAAGGCGAGTACCGCCGCGAGCAGCGCGGTGCCGACGAACGAGATCATGCAGACCTTGACCGGGCCGATGCGGTCGGAGAGCGCCCCGCCGACGGGGCGGGCGACCACCGCCGCGAGGGAGAACCCGGCCGTGCGCAGCCCGGCCTCGCTCTGCGCGAACGCGTACGCGGTGGTCAGGAGCGTCGGCAGGTAGGTGGAGAACGCCACGAACCCGCCGAACGCGATGGCGTACAGCAGCGACATCTGCCATGTGGTCGCGAGCCGGAGCGCGTCGCGTATGCGCGGCAGCGCGGGTTCGGTGCTCGGCCGCCGGTCCGGCGAGTCGCGGGCGAACAGCCACATCACGACGCCCATCACCGCCAGCGCCGCGCCCATGGCGAGGTGGGTGCCGAAGAGCCCGAGTTGTTCGACCAGCCGCGGCGTGCAGATCGCCGACAGCGCGGTGCCGCCCATTCCGGCGCCGAACACGCCGGTGGCGAAGCCGCGCCGTTCCCGCGCGTGCCAGGAGTTGACGAACGGGATGCCGATCGCGAACGAGGTGCCGGCCACGCCCAGGAAGAACCCCCACAGCAGGAGCATCCCGAACGAGCCGCCGGAGAGGCCGACCAGCAGGGTCGGCACGATGCTGATGAAGCAGACCACCGTGAACATGGTCCGGCCGCCGTACCGGTCGGTCAGGACGCCGACGGGGATCCGGCCCAGCGATCCGACCAGCACGGGGAACGCGACGATCAGCGACGTCTGCGTTGGCGACAGGTGCAGCGCCTCGCTGTAGGTCTTCGACAGCGGGCCGATCAGGTTCCACGCCCAGAAGGTGAGCGCGAACGCTGCGGTCGCCAGTGCGAGGTTCGCCCCGGCGGACCCGCTCCTGGTGGCCCGCGGCGTGTCCACGGCGCTGCTTCCGCTCATCCCCGGTGCTCCCCCTCGGCTGCCGTCACGCGTTTCACGATAAACCAGGGGTGCCAATTCTTCCGTGCCGGACAACGGCGTGGCGCCGCGCATTACCCGCCTTTCCCTGTTCCACTAGCATCGGGATTTCCATGTGCGGCTCGTGGTTGTCCGACGTGTCTCCGATGGTGGCGAAAGAGGCGGTTGCACCAATGGGCGGTCAAGTCGAACCCGCTGGTAAGAGTGGTGGAGCCGGGGACATCCTGCTGCGCACCGGCGTTTATCTGACCCGCTCCGAGGCGACCGACGACCTCCGCGCCGTCTTCAAGAAAGGCGGCCGCAAAGGAGACGTATTCTATCGCGACCGGTGGAGCCACGATAAAGTCGTCCGATCCACGCACGGAGTCAATTGCACCGGTTCGTGCTCGTGGAATGTCTATGTCAAAGACGGAATCATCACCTGGGAGACCCAGGCGACCGACTACCCCTCCGTCGGCCCCGACCGCCCCGAGTACGAGCCGCGCGGCTGCCCGCGCGGCGCCGCGTTCTCCTGGTACACCTACTCCCCGACCCGGGTGCGCTACCCGTACGGCCGCGGGCTGCTCATCGAGATGTACCGCGACGCCAAGAGGCGGCTCGGCGACCCGGTCGCCGCGTGGCGCGAGATCACCACCGACCCGGTCAAGCGGCGCCGCTACCAGCGGGCGCGCGGCAAGGGCGGCCTGGTCCGCATCACCTGGGACGAGGCGGTCGAGATCGCCGCGGCGGCGCACGTCAACACCATCAAGGAGTACGGCCCCGACCGCATCGCCGGGTTCTCCCCGATCCCCGCGATGTCGCAGGTGTCCCACGGGGTGGGCGCCCGCTTCGTGAACCTGCTCGGCGGCTCCATGCTGTCGTTCTACGACTGGTACGCCGACCTGCCCATCGCGTCCCCGCACGTGTTCGGCGACCAGACCGACGTCCCCGAGTCCGGCGACTGGTGGGACGCCGCCTACCTGATGCTCTGGGGCTCCAACGTCCCGGTCACCCGCACCCCCGACGCGCACTGGATGACCGAGGCCCGCTACCGGGGCCAGAAGGTGGTCGTCGTCGCGCCGGACTACAACGACGCCACCAAGTTCGCCGACGAGTGGATGGCGCCGCACCCGGGGACGGACGCCGCCCTCGCCATGGCCATGGGCCACGTGATCCTCACGGAGCACTTCGTCGCCGACCGCACGCCGGGCTTCGACGACTACGTTCGCAAGTACACCGACCTGCCGTTCCTCGTCACCCTGGCCGAGCGCAACGGCCGCCACGTCCCGGACAAGTTCCTCACGGTCGAGCAGATGGACGAGTCGCCGGTGGGCGCGTCCGGCGCCGGGACCGCCAACGCCCAGTGGAAGCCGGTCTTCCTCGACGAGGCGACCGGCGCCGCCGTCACGCCCAACGGGACGCTGGGGCAGCGCTGGGGCGACGACGGCGAGGGCCGGTGGAACCTCGACCTCGAAGGCCACCGCCCGCGCCTGAGCCTGTACGAGGACGGCGGGGAGGCGGTGGAGGTGGCGCTGCCCCGCTTCGACCTTGACAACGGCGCCGGCCGCACCCTGCGGCGCGGCGTGCCGGTGCGCCGGGTGGGCGGGCGCCTCGTCACGACCGTCTACGACCTGCTCCTCGCGCAGTACGGGGTGGCGCGGCCGGACCTGCCGGGCGCCTGGCCGTCGGGCTACGACGACGCGGCCGAGCCGTACACGCCCGCGTGGCAGGAGGCCGTCACCTCGGTGCCCGCCGCCACCGCTGTGCGCATCGCGCGGGAGTTCGCGGCGACCGCCGACACCACGGGCGGCCGGGCGATGATCATCCTCGGTGCGGGCACGAACCAGTGGTTCCACGGCGACACCATGTACCGCGCCTTCTTCACGCTGCTGCTCCTCACCGGCTGCCAGGGTGTCAACGGCGGCGGCTGGGCGCACTACGTCGGCCAGGAGAAGTGCCGGACGCAGACCGGGTGGGCCGCCTACGCCTCGGGCATGGACTGGACGCGCCCCCCGCGGTTCATGGCGGGGACCGCCTACTGGTACCTGCACACCGACCAGTGGCGCTACGACACCTACGACGCCGACGCGCTGTCGTCCCCGGTGGGGCCGGGCGCGCTCGCGGGGCGCCACACCGCCGACATGGTGGCGGCCTCGGCGCGCATGGGCTGGCTGCCGTCCTACCCCACCTTCGACCGGAACCCGATCGATCTGGTCCGGCAGGCGCGGGCGGCCGGGCGGGAGCCGGGCGAGTACGTCGCCGACCAGTTGGCATCCGGTGACCTGCGGTTCGCGGCGGAGGACCCCGACGCGCCGGAGAACTGGCCGCGCGCGCTGACCGTGTGGCGGGCGAACCTGTTCGGCTCCTCCGCGAAGGGCAACGAGTACTTCCTGCGGCACCTGCTCGGCACGGACTCCAACGTGCGCGGCGACGAGGCCGGCCCGGAGCACCGGCCGGCCGATGTGCGGTGGCGCGCGGAGGCGCCCGAGGGCAAGCTCGACCTGCTGCTGTCGATGGACTTCCGGATGACCAGCACCACGCTGCTGTCCGACATCGTGCTGCCCGCGGCGACCTGGTACGAGAAGCACGACCTGTCGACTACGGACATGCACCCGTTCGTGCACGCGTTCACCCCCGCCATCGACCCGCCGTGGCAGGCCCGCACCGACTTCGACGCGTTCCACGCCATCGCGGCGCGCTTCAGCGAGCTCGCCGCCGAGCACCTGGGGACGGTCGCCGACCTGGTCGCGGCCCCGCACCAGCACGACACCCCCGGTGAGATGGCGCAGCCCAAGGGCACGGCGCCGGACTGGAAGGCGACCGGGGAGGTGCCGGTCCCCGGCGCGACGATGCCGAACCTGGTCGTGGTCGAGCGCGACTACACGGCGGTCGCGGCGAAGATGGCGGCGCTCGGGCCGCTCACCGAGTCGCTGGGGCTGCCGGTCAAGGGGGTGTCGTTCACCCCCGACAAGGAGGTCGACTGGCTGGGCCGGCGCAACGGCACGGTCGAGGGCGGCCCGGCCGACGGCCGTCCCAAGATCGACACCGACGTCAAGGCGTGCGAGCTGATCCTCGCGCTGTCGGGCACCAGCAACGGGCGGCTGGCGTCGCAGGGCTTCGAGCGCCTGGCCGCGCGCACCGGCACCGACTTCGACGAGCTGATCCAGGGCGGCCGCGAACGGCGGGTGGTGTTCCGCGACACGCAGGACCGCCCCACCAGCGTCGGCCCCAGCCCGGAATGGTCCGGCAAGGAGGCACCGGACCGCCGGTACTCCCCGTTCACCATCAACCTGGAGCACGACAAGCCCTGGCACACCCTCACGGGCCGCCAGCACTTCTTCGTCGACCACGACTGGATGCACGAGTTCGGCGAGTCCCTGCCGGTGTACCGCCCGCCCCTGGACATCCACCGGCTGTTCGGGGAGCCGCGGCTGGGCTCCACCGGGCGGCGCGAGGTGACCGTCCGCTATCTCACCCCGCACTCGAAGTGGTCCATCCACTCCGAGTACCAGGACAACCTGCTGATGCTCACGCTCTCGCGCGGCGGGCCGACGGTGTGGATGAGCCCGTCGGACGCCGATGCCATCGGCGCGCGCGACAACGACTGGGTCGAGGCGGTCAACCGCAACGGGGTCGTGGTCGCACGGCTGATCGTGTCGCACCGGATGCCCGCCGGGACGGTGTACGTCTACCACGCCCAGGAGCGGGTCATCGACGTGCCCAAGAGCGAGGCGACCGGGCGGCGCGGCGGCATCCACAACTCCCTGACCCGGCTGCTGGTCAAGCCCACGCACCTCATCGGCGGCTACGCCCAGTTCGCCTACGCGTTCAACTACATCGGGCCGACCGGCAACCAGCGCGACGAGGTCACGGTGGTCCGCAGGCGGTCGCAGGAGGTGGCCTACTAGATGGCGACAGCAGCGGGGCAGGCGGCGCAGGCGCCCGGCGCCCGCCCCATCGGCAGGGTCATGGCGCAGGTCGCCATGGTGATGAACCTGGACAAGTGCATCGGCTGCCACACCTGCTCGGTCACCTGCAAGCAGGCGTGGACCAACCGCAGCGGGGTCGAGTACGTCTGGTTCAACAACGTGGAGACCCGGCCGGGGCAGGGCTACCCGCGCCAGTACGAGGACCAGGACAAGTGGCGGGGCGGGTGGCGGCGCACAGCGGGCGGCAAGCTGAAGCTGCGGGCCGGCGGCCGGCTGAAGAAGCTCGCCACGATCTTCGCCAACCCCGTCATGCCCTCGATCCGCGACTACTACGAGCCGTGGACCTACGACTACGAGTCCCTGATCACCGCCCCGTTGGGCGACGACATGCCGGTGGCGCGGCCCTACTCGCTCATCTCCGGCGAGCCGATGAAGGTCGAGTGGAGCGCCAACTGGGACGACAACCTCGCGGGCGGCCCGGAGATCGCGTCGGGCGACCCGATCGCGCGCAAGCTCGGCGAGAAGGTGCGGTTCTCCTTCGAGGAGACCTTCATGTTCTACCTGCCGCGCATCTGCGAGCACTGCCTCAACCCGTCGTGCGTCGCGTCGTGCCCGAGCGGGGCCATGTACAAGCGGGCCGAGGATGGCATCGTGCTGGTCGACCAGGAGAAGTGCCGGGGGTGGCGGATGTGCGTCACCGGCTGCCCGTACAAGAAGGTGTACTTCAACCACAAGACCGGCAAGGCCGAGAAGTGCACGCTGTGCTACCCCCGGGTCGAGGTCGGCATGCCGACGGTGTGCTCGGAGACCTGCGTGGGGCGGCTGCGCTACCTCGGCGTCATCCTCTACGACGTCGACCGGGTGAGCGAGGCCGCCGCGGTCGCCGACGAGCACGACCTGTACGAGGCGCAGCTCGGCGTCTTCCTCGACCCGGAGGACCCCGACGTCCGCGCGGCCGCGCGCCGCGACGGCATCCCGGACCGCTGGCTGGAGTCGGCGCGGCGCTCCCCGGTGTACGCGCTGGCGAAGCGGCACAAGGTGGCCCTGCCGCTGCACCCGGAGTACCGCACGATGCCCATGGTCTGGTACATCCCGCCGCTGTCCCCGGTGGTCGACGCGCTCACCGGAACCGGCCACGACGGTGAGGACGCCGGGAACCTGTTCGGCGCCATCGAGTCGCTGCGGATCCCCGCCGAGTACCTCGCGGAGCTGTTCACCGCGGGCGACGTCGCCCCCGTCAACGCCTCGCTGCGGCGGCTCGCCGCGATGCGGTCCTACATGCGCCGGATCAACCTGGGGGAGGAGCGCGACGAGACGATCGCGGCGGCGGTCGGCATGCGCGGCCGCGACATCGAGGACATGTATCGGCTCCTGGCGCTCGCCAAGTACGAGGACCGCTACGTCATCCCCACCGCGTACGGGGTCGACGACGCCGACCGCGGCGTGATCGAGGAGGTCGGGTGCAGTCTCGACACCGACGGCGGCCCCGGGATGGGCGGCATGGGCGGGCCGATCCCGTTCGGCGAGGCGTCCGGGCAGCCGCCGCCGGCGAGCGTCGAGACGTTCCACGCGCTGCGCGAGCGCCAGACCAGCGACGGCGGCGGGCACCTGGCGGGCCGGGTCAACCTGCTCAACTGGGACGGCAACGGCACACCGGACGGCCTGTTCCCGCCGTCCGGCAGCGGGGGCGGGGGCGCGGCGGCGGACCGGCCGCCGGACGGGGCCGGCGCGCCGGAGGGCGGTGCGCGATGAGGCTCCGGACCCCCGGTGCGCGCGCCAGGGCGCGCGAGGACGCCGTGCTGCGGCAGGCCGCGTCGATCCTGCTCGGTTACCCCGACGACGCGTTCCACGACCGCCTCCCCCTGGTCCGCGGCGCCCTCGCGGAGCTGCCCGACGGCGCGGCGCGGCGCGGCCTGCTCGCGTTCGCCGCGCACGCCGCCGACCGGGAGCGGTTCGACCTGTGCGCGCACTACGTGCGCACCTTCGACACCAAGCGCCGCCGCGCCCTGCACATGACCTTCTACACCGCGGGCGACACCCGCCGCCGCGGGCACGAACTGGCCCGGGTGAAGGAGGTCTACCGCGGGTGCGGCTGGACCATCGGCCCCGAGGAGCTGCCCGACCACCTCGCCGTGGTACTGGAGTTCACCGCGCGCGGCGACGCGGAGTGGGGGCAGACGCTGCTCGCGGCGTTCCGGCCCGGCCTGGAGCTGCTGCGCGCGGCGCTGCACGAGCACGGGACGGAGTACGCCGGGGTCGTCGACGCGGTGTGCGCGACCCTCCCGGCGGCGGGCGCGGGGGAGCGCGCGGCCGCCGAGCGCCTGGCTCGGGTCGGCCCGCCGGCCGAGGACGTCGGCCTCGAACCCGTCCCCGCCCCCGGGCCGCACGACCTCGGCATGCCCGCGCCCGGCCCGCCGCCCGCGACAGCGGCCCACATCCCCGGAGCGCCCTGATGACCTGGCTGGACCAAGCCCTGTGGGGGGTGCTCCCCTACCTGGTGCTGCTCGTGCTCATCGGCGGGACCGTGTGGCGGTACCGGTTCGACAAGTTCGGGTGGACCACGCGCTCCTCGGAGCTGTACGAGAAGAGCATCCTGCGGATCGCGAGCCCGCTGTTCCACTTCGGGCTGCTCGTGGTGATCATCGGGCACGTCGTGGGGCTCGCCGTCCCGAAGTCCTGGACCGAGGCCGTCGGGGTGTCCGACACCATGTACCACGTCATGGCGCTGTCCCTGGGGATCGTGGCCGGGGTCTGCACGCTCGTGGGGATCGCGCTGCTGATCTACCGGCGCCGGACGAACGGGCCGGTGTTCAGCGCCACGACGGTCAACGACAAGGTGATGTACCTGGTGCTGGTCGCGGCCATCGTCGCCGGACTGGCGACGACCGTGCTCTCGGCGGGCGCCGACCTGGCGGGCGGGCACGGCCACGACTACCGGGTGACGGTGTCGGTGTGGTTCCGCGGGATCTGGATCCTGCACCCCGACGTCGCGGCGATGGCGGCGGCGACCCCGGCGTTCAAGCTGCACGTGCTCATCGGCATGGCGCTGTTCGCGCTGTTCCCGTTCAGCCGCCTGGTGCACGCGTTCAGCGCGCCGGTGCAGTACCTGTTCCGCCCCTACATCGTCTACCGGAGCCGCGACCCCATCCCGGGCCGGGCGTCGCGCCCCGCTCAGCGGGGATGGGGCTGACCCTCCCCGTTCCGGGCGAGCAGGGCGTCCACTGCGGCGCTCAACCGTTCCAGCGACTCGACGTCGGCGCGCAGCCGCTCGGTCCCGACCTCCGCGGCGAGGCGGGCGGCGGACTCCGCGTGCGCCGGGTCGATGCGGCGCACGGCGGCCAGCCCTTCGGGGGTGACGGCGAGGAGCTTGGCGCGGCTGTGGGCGGGGTTGGGCCGGTACTCCGCGAGCCCCTTGTCGACCAGCAGGTCGGCGATGCGCTGCACGCTCTGCCGGGTGATGCCCATGGCGCGGGCGATCCCGGCGACGGACGCGGGTTCGCGCAGGACCGCGCCGAGTACCTGCCACCAGGCGGCCGTGAGCCCGGCGGGGCGCGCCAGGCGCTCCGCCAGCTCCAGGAGGCGGCCGTTGAGGCGGAAGGACGCCAGCGCGGCCGCCGACAGCAGCGCGCCCGCCTCCCGTTCCGCTTCCGCCGCGCCGGCGGCGGGGGGCTCCCCGCTCATGCCGACGCGAGCACGCCGAACGCGCTCGGGTCGCTGCGGGCGAAGAGCCGGAACCAGGCGTCGAGCACCTCAGGCCGGTACAGGCCCAGTTCGGCGAACACCTCGCGGGCGAACGCGACCTGGTCGGTGGGCCCGGCGGTGATGACGCCGTCGGCGCGCACGGCGTCGGCGTCGCGGTAGTGGCCGCCGCCCGCGTACCCGGTCGCGGCGAGGTAGTCGGCGACGGCGCTGGTGTGCGGGCGGGCGTCGAGCAGCCCCTCGCGCGCCAGCCCGGCGGTGCCGCCGCAGATGGCGGCGACCGGGACGGCCGCGTCGATGAAGGCGCGCGCGGTGCGGGCGAACGGCGCCAGTGTCTCGGGGGACTCGTCCCAGGCGGCGGCGCCGGGCAGGATCAGCATCGCGCTGTCGGCGGGGTCGAGGTCGGCGAGCGCGAGGTCGGGCAGCACCCGCAGGCCGCCCATGGAGGTGACGGGAGCGGTGGTCGGGCCGACGGTCCTGACGCCGTACCGGCCGGGCTCGATCTGGAAGTCGCCGTTGCGGATGTGGGCGGCCGCGTGGCCGACCTCCCAGTCGGCGTAGGTGTCGTAGACGGCCACGTGTACTGTTCTCTGATTCATGACAGTACTCTGTCGAATTGACAGCACGTTGTCAATAGTCGGATCGGCTCCCTGGCGACGCCGCCGACGCTGACCCCGGGCGCGGGCGGTCGGGGCACCGGGCGGCGGTGGATAGGCTCTGGCCGTCCCGACCCCGGCGACCGGCGACGACGGAGGCGATGTGACCCTGCGCGACCGAGTGCGGACGATGGTGGAGGCCGGCTGGTTCCAGTCGGGCGTCGTCGCGCTCATCCTGTTCAACGGGATCCTGCTGGGGGTGGAGACCTCCCCGTCGCTGATGGCGCGCTACAGCGAGGAACTGCACTGGGCCGACATGACCATCCTCGCCGTGTTCATGCTCGAACTCGGCATGCGGATCTTCGCGCACCGGTGGGCGTTCTTCCGCGACCCGTGGGGCTGGTTCGACCTGGTCATCGTGCTCATCGCGCTGGTCCCGACATCGGGCCCGTTCGCGGTGCTGCGGGTGCTGCGGATCCTGCGCGTGCTGCGGCTGCTGTCGGCCGTCCCGGCGCTGCGGCACGTCGTCACCGGGCTGCTGCGCGCCCTGCCGGGGATGGCCTCGATCGCGTTCCTGGTGGGGCTGCTGCTCTACGTCGCGGCCGTCATGGCGACCACCATGTTCCGCGGCACCGCGCCCGAGTACTTCGGCAACCTGGGCGACTCGCTGTTCACGCTGTTCCAGATCATGACCGGGGACAGCTGGGGCGCGATCGCCAAGACGGTCATGGCCGAGCAGCCGATGGCGTGGATCTTCTTCGTCGGCTACATCCTGGCCTCGACCTTCATCGCGCTGAACCTGTTCATCGCGGTGGCTGTGGAGGCACTGGACTTCGACAAGCCGGCGGCGGGGCCGAAGGGGCCGGCGCCGGACGGGTCTGAGTCGGACGGACCTGAGTCGGACGGACCTGCGTCGGACGGGCCCGCGCCGGACGCGGCCGCCGGGGGCGCGGACGCGTCCTCCGACGGCGCGGGGCGCGCGGACCTGATCCTCGCCGAACTGCGCGCGCTGCGCGCCGAGGTCGCCGAACTGCGCGGAAAAGGCGGCCCGCCGTAACGAATCCGCCCTCGTTCGGGCCGGGGATGCTGACGCGCCGTTGTCCGCCTGAATAGGGTGTGCCCACTGCGGCGGCCGGGACGGGCGGGCCGAACCGCGGTCTCGGGCGCCTCGGCGGGCGCGCGGGCGCGAACTGCGGCAAGGGGGGCCACATGTCAGGTGTCTCGATCAGGCCGGTCACCCCGGAGCTGTGGGACGACCTGGCCGGCCTCTTCGGGCCCACCGGGGCGTACGGCTACTGCTGGTGCGCCTACTTCCGGCGGCGCGCCAAGGACTACACCGCGTCGGTCGACGCGCCGCGGCCCGAACGGGGCCTGGGCAACCGCGAGGTCCTGGAGCGGGTGACGGCGGAGGGCCGCGTCCCCGGCCTGCTGGCCTACGACGACGGGCAGCCCTGCGGCTGGGTCTCGCTGGGCCCCCGCTCCGACTTCGTCCGCCTGGCGCATTCGCGCACGCTGCGCCCCGTCGACCCGGAGGAGCGGGGCGTCTGGTCGCTGGTCTGCTTCTGGATGCCGCCGCGCAGGCGCGGCAAAGGGCTCGCCACCCTGCTGCTGGACGCGGCGATCGAGCACGCGCGCGACAACGGCGCCCGCGTCCTGGAGGCCTACCCGGTCGACACCGCCGGCGGGCGGGCGCCCACCGCCGACGTCTACACGGGGACGGTGGCCCTGATGCGGCGGGCCGGGTTCACCTGTACGCGGCATCCCAGCAGCGGGCGGCCCATCGCGCGGCTGCGGTTGACCGGGTAGTCTCATCCGCGACCGAGTCATACCCTAAGGGGGTATGATCAGAGCCGGCCGGGTCCGCCGGCCGCACCCGTCGAGAGGATGGAGGGGCTCCCATGGCAACCGTCTATGCCGTTGAGGGCATGACCTGCGAACACTGTGTCAAGGCCGTCACGGAGGAGGTCGGCGGCGTCCCCGGTGTCATCGGCGTCGACGTCGAGCTCGCGACGGGCGCCGTCACCGTGCACAGCGACGCCCCGGTGGACGACGCCAAGGTCAAGGAGGCCGTCGAGGAGGCGGGCTACGAACTGCGGGAGCGGGCCTGACCCGACATCGGCCGCCGCCTCAGCGGCCGAGCCCGGCCCGGTCGTCGAGGCGCTCGACCCACGTGCACACCGCGTCCACTGTGTCGGCCACCGGGGCGCGCGTGGTGTCGAGCAGCCGCATGGGCGGCTCCAGTCCGGCCGCGCTGGAGCGGATCCACTCGGCGTAGTCGAGCGTCTCGGCGATGCGCTCCTCGTCCCACTCCCGCCACGCCGGCCGGGCGCGCAACCGGTGGGCGAGCACGGCGGGGTCGGCCATGAGGGCCAGGTAGTGGATGCGGGAGAACAGCGCCCGTTCCGGCAGCGGCTCGAACTCCGGCGGGACGACCGTCCCGCAGAGGACGGCGGGGCGCCCGTTCTGGTGGATCATGGCGATCATCCGCAGCCAGGTCGACCGGAAGGCGTGGTGGTCGCGCGACGGGTCGCGCAGCCCGCCGACCCAGAGGACGTCCTGCTCCAGGACGGTGAACCGGTCGCCCAGGCGCGCGCCGAGCAGCCGCGCCGCCGTCGACTTCCCGGTGCCGCTCGGCCCGGTGACGCAGTACAGCGGCAGGCGCAGGAACGGCTGGCGGTGCCCGCAGGACGAGCAGAGCAGCAGTGCCTGCGCGGAAGGGCCCGCTGCGGGGGCCGCGACACGGGGGGTGCCGTTGAACGCCCCGCAGCGGGCGCAGATGAGCGGATTCACGGTCGGACGGCGGTTCTCTCGGCGCGATCAGTCGAAGAGCTGTTCCATGAAGCTCTTCTTGCGCTTCCGCTGGCCGTAGGGGCGCGGGGAGTCGGAGTAGCCTCCGCCGTGCCCGCCGTAGGGACGAGGGGAGTCGGAGTAGCCCCGGCCGTGCCCGCCGCCGTGGAAGGCACCGGGGGAGTCGGGGCGAGGGGACCCGCGGTAAGGCGGCGGTGCGGCGGCGGAGCCGCCGAAGCGCTTCTCGGCGGAGACGATCTGCTCCAGCTCACCGTGGTCGAGGAAGATCCCGCGGCAGCTCTCGCACTGCTCGAGATGGATCCCCATGCGGTCGAGGGTCATCATGCGGCTTTGGCACTTGGGGCATGTCACAGCGCCATGGTACGCAAACCGAGCCCATCGGTGCCGGGATCTCGCCCACCAGATCCGCGGAATCGGGGATTCCGCTGGTAGATACGGGTGAATCAGGATAAATATGCACAGGGCAACGCGTTTGTGGCGATAGGAGAGCTGACGGCCCGGTCCCGACACGGCACAATGGGGTCGCCCCCGGCAGTCCCTGAACAGGCACCGACCCGACATCCCCCCGCGCGAGCGCGCCACCGACCCACTCTGGAATTTCCCCATGACCACAGAGGATCCCGAAGCGCACTCAGGCGCCGGCCGCCTGCTCGCCGGGCGCTACCGGATGACGCACCTGCTCGGTGAGGGCGGAATGGGGCGTGTCTGGCAGGGCTCCGACGAACTGTTGGACCGCCCGGTCGCCATCAAGGAGCTGACCGTCGCGGAGCACCTGCCGCGGCACGAGGTGGAGATCCTGCGGACCCGCATGCTGCGCGAGGCGCGCAGCGCGGCCCAGCTCAGCCACCCCTCGATCATCACGGTGTTCGACGTGGTCGAGGAGGACTCCCGCCCGTGGATCGTCATGGAGCTGGTGCGCGGGCCCTCGCTCAGCGAGATCCTCAAGGGCGGCACGGCCCTGCCGCCGGCGCGGGCGGCGAAGATCGGCCTGCAAATGACCGCGGCGCTCGCGGTGGCGCACGAGCGCGGGATCGTGCACCGCGACATCAAGCCGGGCAACGTCCTCATCGCCCCGGGCGACCGCGCCGTCCTCACCGACTTCGGTATCGCGCGGCTTGAGGGCAGTACCAGCCTGACCAGTACCGGCCTGCTCCTTGGGTCCCCCAGCTACCTGGCGCCCGAGCAGGCGCGCGGCGAGATGGCCAACGCCGCAACCGACATCTGGGCGCTCGGCGTCACCCTGTACCAGGCGGTCGAGGGCGCACCGCCGTTCCACCGCAACTCGCCCATGGCGACCCTCACCGCCATCGTCACCGAGGACGTCCCGCCGCCGATCGCCGCCGGCCCGCTGCACTCGGTGCTGGTGGCGATGCTCGACAAGGACCCGGGCGCGCGGCCCGACGTCGCGACCGTCCGCGCCGAACTGGAGCAGATCGTCCACGGCGCCGACCCGGCGCCCGCCGCCGCGCCGGCGGAACCGGCCGAGCAGCCCGGGACCGCCCTGCGCACCGGCCCGCCCGGACCGCCGAGGCCACCCGGCCCGTCCGGACCGGCGCGCACCGGCCCCGCCCGGCCGGCCGCGCGGACGCTGCTCCTCGTCGTGGGGGCCGTCCTGGCGCTGGCGCTCGCCATCGCGGGCGGCGTGTGGCTCGCATCCCCCGGCGGCCAGGGCGCCGACCCCGCGGGCGCGCAGGGCGGCCCGGGCAGCGCTGCGAGCGAAACCCCCTCGCCGAAGCCGGAGGACACCGAGGAGCCCGAGGAGGAGAAGGAGCCGGAGTTCGAGGGCCTGACCTTGACCCGGCACGAGGACGAGACCGGTTTCTCCCTCGAGGTGCCCGAGGAGTGGAAGGTCGAACGGAAGGGCAGCAGTGTGTTCTTCCGCAACCCCGAGGGCGGCTACCTCCAGGTCGACCAGACCGACACCCCCGGCGACGACGCCAAGAAGGACTGGGAGCAGCAGGCCGGCAGCGCGCCGGGCCGGTTCTCCGGCTACGACGAGGTCGGCATCGAGAACAACGACGACCCCGCCCTCGCCGACTACAAGAGCGCCGCCGACTGGGAGTTCACCTTCAAGGGCGACAACGGCAAAATGCACGCCGTCAACCGCGGCTTCCACAACGACGCGAAGGGCTACGCCCTCTTCCTCGTCGCCACCGAGGACGACTTCCCCACCAACAAGAAACTCCTCGACCACATGACCGAGACCTTCACCCCCGCCGGCGGCTGACGGCGAAAGGGCTCACCGGACGGATGACTCCGGCGGCCGACGCAGCAAGGACTCGATCAGCCCGCCCTTTCTCTCGGTGTAGGCGGGGCGGTCGGTGACCAGCAGGGGCGCGAGCGCGCGCTTCAGCGCGGCGTACTTCGCGCGCCTCGGGACTGCTTCGCAGGAGGTCTCGGAAACGTGTCAGGAGTCGATGCTGCTCATTGCCCCGGACGACGGTACAGGTGGTGATAGGGAAGCCCGGACCGGGAGGTGAACCTCTCACGGCCCGGCAGCCCTCCGTCGCCCTGGTGGGACCAGCCTCCCGCTTCCAGGGCCGCGATCGCGCGCGGAATTCCCGCGTCGGACTCGGCGACGACCAAGAGGTCGATGACGGGTTTGGCCGCCAGGCGCGGGACGGCCGTCGAGCCGACGTGCTCCACGCCGTGCGGTCCGCAACCGAGTGCCCGACGAACCTCTCCCGCGATCTGACGGAACGACTCCGGCCAGGTCGCGTCGTAGGGCACCACCGTGACGGCGCCGGGAGGAGGAGAACCCGCAGCGGACATGCGGCCGATGCTGGCCGCGCGTCACCGGTGAACCGAACCTTCGACTATTTCAGCAGGTGGCGGGCCATTACCAGGCGCTGGATCTGGTTGGTGCCCTCGTAGATCTGGGTGATCTTGGCGTCGCGCATCATGCGTTCGAGGGGGAAGTCCTTGACGTAGCCGGCGCCGCCGAGGAGTTGGACGGCGTCGGTGGTGATCTCCATGGCGGCGTCGGAGGCGTAGCACTTCGCCGCGGCGCCGAAGTAGGACAGGTCGGCGTCGCCCCGCTCGGACTTCGCCGCGGCGACGTAGACCATCTGGCGGGCGGCCTCCAGCTTCATGCCCATGTCGGCCAGCATGAACTGGATCCCCTGGAACTCGGCGATGTGCTTGCCGAACTGGCTGCGCTCCTTGACGTAGGCGAGGGCGTGGTCGAGGGCGCCCTGGGCGATGCCCACCGCTTGGGCGCCGATGGTGACGCGGGTGTGGTCGAGTGTGCGCAGCGCGATCTTCAGGCCCTCGCCGAGCGCGCCTACGCGGCGGGAGTCCGGGATCCGGACGCCGTCGAAGAACAGTTCGCGGGTCGGGGAGCCCTTGATGCCGAGCTTGCGCTCCGGCTCGCCGAGGGTGAAACCGGCGTCGTCGGCGTGCAGGACGAACGCCGTGACGTTGCCGCCGCGCTTGCCGTCGGGGTCGGTGACGGCCATGACCGTGTAGAAGTCGCTGACGCCGGCGTTGGTGATCCAGGACTTCTGCCCGTTGATGATCCAGTCGTCGCCGTCGGCCTTGGCGGCGGTGCGCATGCTCGCGGTGTCCGAGCCGGCCTCGCGTTCGGACAGCCCGTAGGAGAACATCGCGTCGCCGCGCGCCACAGGGGGCAGGTAGACCTGCTTGACCTCCTCGGACGCGCCGAGGATGAGGGGCATGGTGCCGAGCTTGTTCACCGCGGGGATGAGGGAGGACGAGGCGCAGGCGCGGGCGACCTCCTCGATGACGATGCTGGTGGCGAGGGCGTCGGCGCCCACGCCCTCGTACTCCTCGCCGATGTGCGGGGAGTGGAAGTCGGAGGCGCGCAGGGCGTCGTAGGCGGCCTGGGGGAACGCGGCCTTCTCGTCGACCTCCGCGGCGTGCGGCGCGATCTTGTCGTCGGCGACGTCGCGGACCGCTTCGCGCAGGGATTCGTGCTCGTCGGTGATCGTGAACAGTTCGCTCATGGGACGCTCCGGGTACGGCCGACGGGTTTGTTACTCGCCAGTATTGCAGGCGTCGACGGGTGGGGCTGCGCTGCCTCCGCCCTTGACCGGCAGGACGCTGGGCAGGGCGGACGTCGTCGCTGAGTCGGTTCTGCGGCTCAGGGGTCGCGGAGCCGTGCCGGCGGCTCGGCGTCCGCTGCGGTGCCGGGGGACGTGGCTCAGCCGGGTGGGCGGGGGGACTCGGGTGCGCCGTCGGCGAGTTCGCGGCCCAGCGCGAGGCCGAGCGCCTCGTCGTCGGGGAAGAAGCGCGTGATGATGGACAGCGCCTGGGCGAGTTCGTCGCGGGTCATCTGCGCCATGGGCTTGCCCAGCCATGGGGCCGGCCATTCGGGGACCTCGGTGTCGAGCCGGCCCGGGGACGGCAGCGGCGGCCGGTGCCCGGGCGGCCGGTGGACCGGCCATGCGGTGGGCGTCGTGACGCAGATGACCCCGGTCTGCGCCGCGGCCTGCGTGCCGCTGGTTCCGTTGACGTGCATCGCGGACATCGCCCCCCTCCCGCGGCCGCTTTGGCGGGCGGCCGCTCGGGAAGCCGCCCCGCCGACCACGCGCGGTTCGGCCGATCGGCCGGGCGGATTCCCGTGTGCCGTCCGAACCCCCTGTTGGCCGGCACGGCTCCGTCGAACGACGGAGCATGACTGATTGTAGTCAATTGATCGCCATAGGTGAACAGGTGTGGCGTGTCGCCATCCTTGGCCCTTTCTCCCCAGCTCAGGCGAAAGGCCCGCGCGAACGCGGGCCTTTCGTGGGTGGGCGGACCGGCCGGTCCCGGCCGGTCCCGGCTGGGACCGGCCGTGCCGGTCAGATGTCGCGGAAGATCTCGATCTGCGCGCCGACGGAGTTGAGGCGCTCGGCGAGCTCCTCGTAACCGCGGTTGATCACGTAGATGTTGCGCAGCACCGAGGTGCCTTCGGCCGCCATCATCGCGAGCAGGATGACCACGGCCGGGCGCAGCGCCGGCGGGCACATCATCTCGGCCGCGCGCCACCGGGTGGGCCCCTCGACCAGGACGCGGTGCGGGTCGAGCAGCTTGACGTTGGCGCCCAGGCGCGTGAGCTCGGTCAGGTAGATGGCGCGGTTGTCGTACACCCAGTCGTGGATCAGGGTGGATCCCTGCGAGCTCGCCGCGATGGCGGCGAAGAACGGCACGGTGTCGATGTTGAGGCCGGGGAACGGCATGGGGTGGATCTTGTCGATCGGAGCGGTGAGCTTCGACGGTTTCGCGGTGAGGTCGACCAGCCGGGTGCGGCCGTTGTCGGCCGGGTACTCGGCGGTGCGCTCGTAGTCGAGGCCCATCTCCTCCAGGACCGCCAGCTCGATCTCCAGGAACTCGATCGGGACGCGCTTCACCGTGAGCTCCGAGGAGGTGACGATGGCGGCGGCGATCAGGCTCATGGCCTCGACCGGGTCCTCCGAGGGCGAGTAGTCGACGTTGACGTCGATGTCGCGCCGGCCGTGGACGGTCAGGGTGGTGGTGCCGATGCCCTCGACCGTGACCCCGAGCTGCTCCATGAAGAAGCAGAGGTCCTGGACCATGTAGTTGGAGCTGGCGTTGCGGATGACGGTGATGCCGTCGTGGCGGGCCGCGGCCATGAGCGCGTTCTCGGTCACGGTGTCGCCGCGCTCGGTCAGCACGATGGGCCGGGTGGGCGCCACGTTGCGGTCGACGGTGGCGTGGTAGGCGCCGTTGGTGGCGAGGATGTGCAGGCCGAACCGGCGCAGCGCGGTCATGTGCGGCTCGACCGTGCGGGTGCCGAGGTCGCAGCCGCCAGCGTAGGGCAGCTGGAACTCGTCCAGCTGGTGCATGAGCGGGCCGAGCAGCATGATGACGCTGCGGGTGCGCACAGCGGCCTCTTCGTCGATGCCGGCGAGGTCGAGGTCGGCGGGCGGGACGATCTCGAGGTCGCTGCCGTCGTTGATCCACCGGGTGCGCACGCCGATGCTGCCCAGTACTTCGAGGATGCGGTAGACCTCCTCGATGCGGGCGACCTTGCGCAGGGTGGTGCGGCCCTTGTTCAGCAGCGACGCGCACAGGAGCGCCACGCAGGCGTTCTTGGACGTGCGGGCGGTGATGCTGCCCGACAGGCGGCGGCCGCCCACGACGCGCAGGTGCATGGGTCCGGCGTGCCCGAGCGAGATGATCTCGCTGTCGAGCGCCTCGCCGATGCGCGCGATTATCTCAAGTCCGAGATTCTGATTGCCCTGCTCCATGCGGTTGACGGCACTCTGGCTGGTATCGAGCGCCTCGGCGAGTTGCGCCTGAGTCCATCCGCGGTGCTTGCGGGCGTCGCGGATGAGGGTGCCGATACGGGTTAGGTACTCCTGGCTCATGAAAAGCATTTATATCACAGATGATATTTCTCGTGCGAATTTGGGGCAATCAGCGCGGTGCTCGGGCCCGTGTGCGCTGCGCCAAGGGTAGGTGACGTCCGGCGGGAAGCCGCCGGGCGGCCGCGTCCTCATTCGGCCCCGACGAGTCGACGGCGGCCGGTGTAGGGGCTGTCGACGTACGCGCGCATCCATAGCTCCAGGTTGAAGAGCCGCCAGAACACGGTGGGGTCGGCGAGCGGGCGCCCGTTCAGGTGCCCGCGGAAGGCGGAGCGGACCGCCTTGTGGTCGATGAACGGACGTGAGGCGAATGTCTCGCTGGCGAACACCTCCCGCATCGGTTCCCTGATCCACTTCAGCGGCTCGCCCCGCGGTCGCGGGAACGGGGCGCGGCCCGCGGCGGGGACGAGGCCCTCCGCCGAGTCGCGCAGCGCCCACTGGTCCGCCGAGCCGTGGAACAGCGCGCCCCCGTCGACCCCCCAGAGCACCCGCAGCAGGTCGACGGAGAGGAACGGGGACCGCGCCGCGACGGAGAACCGCGCGCTGGTGCGGTCCAGACACCGCAGCGCGGGTTGCAGCCGCCCGCGGAAGATGTCGTCCGCTATGCGCCGCTTGAGGCTCTCGTCCACGACCCGGACCCGTTCGCCGCTGTGCTCGGCCGCGAAGTCGCCGGCGAGCAGCGGGCGCGCCGAGACGCCGATGCCATGGGAGACGCGCCCGGCGAGCGCGCCGCCCGCGGCGCGGCCCAGGGGCAGCGCCGAGGCGGCGAGGGCCGACACCGCCCTCCCGTAGCGCCGCTGCCGTTGCAGGTCGCGCAGGTGCAGCAGGCGGTACTGCGGGGCACCCGGCAGCAGCGCCCCCGCGCCCTGCCCGGTGAGGACGACGCGGACCTCGGCGGCGGCCGCCTCGCGCACCGCCCGGTACTGCGCGTACGACGAGGGCGAGGCGACGGGCTCCTCCATGGCCCGCACGAACGCGTCGATGTCGGCACGGAACTCCTCCGGCGACGGCCGGAACCGGTGGACGCGGGAGGCGCCGCCGCCGCGCGCGAAGCCGTCGACCCGCCGGCACGAGGCGGGGTCGGCGCCGGGCAGCAGGACGGAGTACGCCTCCTGGCGCCGCCCCAGGTAGCGGGCGTGCTCGTCGGAGTCGCCCATGAGCCGGTCGACCAGCGCCGCGAGGGTGGCCGAGCCGAGCCCGCCCGACAGCATGACGCCCACGGGCACGTCGCTGACCAGCCCGCGGCGCAGGGACGCGTTCAGGGTGCGCAGCAGCGCCGACCGCGCGATCCCGTCGTAGGCGCCGCTGCCGCCGCTGAGGCCGCGCAGCGTCTCGGGGACGGACGTGTACTCGGCGGTCCGCACCCGGCCGGCGGGTTCGAGCACGGCGAAGTGCCCGGGGAGGAGCCGCCGGACGCCGCCGAAGAACGTCCTCTCGGTGTCGTCGTGGACGCCGAACCGCAGGTAGCGGTAGACGGCGGTGCCGTCGGTGCCGCGCGGCACCGCCCCGGACGCAAGGAGCGCCGCCGGGGCGCTGGCGAACACCACCCGGCCGGTGGTCGTCTGGGCGTAGTGGAGGGGGCGGATGCCGAACAGGTCGCGGGCCAGGACCACCGTCCCGCTCTCCAGGTCGCCGACCGCGAGGGCGAACGCCCCCTTGAACCGGTTGAACGCCGACAGCCCCCACTGCTGCCACGCGGCCAGGACCACTTCGATGTCGGTGTGGCCGGCGAACCGGTGCCCCCGGTCCTCCAGCCGGGCGCGGAGGTCGCGCCAGTTCTCCAGTTCGCCGTCGAAGACCAGCAGGTAGCGGCCGTCCGGGGAGCGCAGCGGCTGCGGTCCGTCCGTGCGGCCGACAACGGACAGGCGGGTGTGGGCCAGGCCGAGGCCGCCCAGTACGAGCGCGCCGTCGCCGTCGGGGCCGCGGCTCCGCAGGGCGGCGACCATCCGCGCGAGGACGTGCTCACCCGGTTCGGGGGCCGCCCCGGCGTATCCGGCTATCCCGCACATTCGCACCGCTCCGTCCCCTGGTGCCGCATGGTCGGCGGCGGGCGCCGCGCAGCGGAGTCCGCCCCGTCTGCCACGTTCCACCGGATTCGGCGGATCGGCAGGGACTGACACGCGGTTTCATCCGGTTCCGCTTTGATGTGGCGGGTGAATGGTGATTTCGTGGTATTTCATTGACCTGGAAATTCTCCCCGCGCAGCCAGCGGAGGTCGTTCGGGGCGCTGTTCCCGCGCCGTTTCCGGCACTGTTTCCGGCACTTTCACGGCACGGTTTCCGGTGCCGATTCCACGCGGCTCCGTGCCGCCCGACCTGCGACACTCCGCGCGGCTTCGCCCCTGATGCGCATGCCGCTGGCTAATGTGCGAAAGGACGGCCCCATGCCGTTTTCGCCATTGCCCGGCGGCTGTACGCGCGCGAATCCGCAACGGAGAACATTGCGCCGCCCCGGCGGGCCGAGGGAGGGGCAGATGCTGAAGGAACACGCGCGCGCGGCGGGGATACGGCGCCGGGCCTGGATCGGGGCCGCCGCGTTCGCCGCGATCGCCGCCGGGGCGGTGCTGCTGGGTTACGCGCTGCTCCCGCGGGAGGGCGCCCCGATGCCGCCCGCCGCCATGGCCGAGACGATCGCGCCGGCGTCGGCCGGCGAGCCGCCCGCGCCGATGGGGGCGTCGCCCCCCACGCGGATCCGCATCCCGTCGCTCGACGTGCGCGCCGACGTCATCCCGCTGGGCCTGAACGACGATGGCACGGTCGCCGTCCCCACGCTGGCGCAGGTGGCCGACACCAGTTGGTACAAGAACGGGCCGACGCCGGGGGAGCGCGGGTCGTCGGTGATCCTCGGCCACGTCGACTCCGACACGGGCCCCGCGGTGTTCTTCGGCGTCGGCGGGATGGATCGCGGCGACGAGATCGCGGTGGACCGCGAGGACGGGTCCACCGCGGTGTTCGCCGTGGAGGCGGGCGAGACCGTCCCGAAGGACGACTTCCCCACCGAGCGGGTGTACGGCGATCTCGACTACCCGGGCCTGCGCCTGGTCACCTGCGGCGGCGCGTTCGACAAGAAGTCCGGGAGCTACGCCGACAACATCGTCCTCTACGCCCGCCTGGTCGACGCCCGGACGTAGGGCGCGCCCCCGCGGGGCGCGCCCATGGGGCGACGGAACGCGGGCGGGCGCCGCCCCTACCGCGCGCACCGGCCGCGCCGCCGTCCCTGCCTCGGGGCCGGCGCGGTCACGCCCCGCTGGCCCCAGGCCCGCCCGCGCCGCCCAGATGCGCGGCGAAATGCGCCTCGATCGCGCGTTGGAGGCGGATCTCGTTCTCGGGGTTGGCGAAGCCGTGCCCCTCGTCCTCGGCGACGAGGTACTCGACCGGGACCCCGCGGCCGCGCAGCGAGGCGACCACGCCGTCGGACTCGGCGCGCATGACGCGGGCGTCGTTGGCGCCATGGGCGATCAGCAGCGGCGTGGTGATCCGGTCGACCCGGCCGATCGGCGACCGCACGAGCATGTCGGCCTCCTGGGCGGGGTCGTCGGGGTCGCCCACGTACGCGAACCAGTTGTTCATCAGGTACGGACGGCTGAACGGGGGCAGGCTGCGCAGGAAGCTCGCCAGGTCCGCGATCCCGACGACGTCGACGGCCGCTGCGAAGCGGTCCGGGGTGGCCGTTACGCCGACCAGGGCCGCGTAGCCCCCGTAGGAGGCGCCCATGATGCCGATCCGCTGCGGGTCGGCGTAGCCCTGGTCGACCGCCCATGCGGCGGCGTCGAGCAGGTCGTCCTGCATCGCGCCGGCGAACTCGCCGATCCCGGCGACGGTGTGCCGCCGCCCGTACCCGGTGGAGCCGCGGAAGTTCACCTGCAACACCGCGTATCCGCGGTTGGCCAGGAACTGCGCCTGAGCGCTGTAGCCCCAGGTCTCGTGCAGCCACGGCCCGCCGTGCACGACCAGCACGAGCGGCAGCCCCTCCGGGGCGGCGCCGACGGGGAGGGTGAGGAACCCGTGCAGCGGCAGCCCGTCGCGGGCGGTGAACGCGACCGCCTCCATCGGTGCGAGGTCCGCCGGGTCCAAGTGCGGGTACGGCCGGAACAGGCGGCGGCTCCGGCCGGTGGCGTGGTCGTAGTACCAGGCCACCGCGGGGTCCCGGTCATGGACGAAGGTGGCGACCCACCGCTGTCCCGCGTCGTCCGACGACAGCGTGCCCAGGACGCCGTCGGACAGGGCCGACAGCGCCGCGTAGACCTCGGCGAAGCGCTCGTCGAGCACCTCGATGCGCGGGCGCCGCCCCACGAACCGGGCGGCGAGGATCTCGCCGGTGCCGCGGCGGGTGAACACCGTCGGCGGCAGCAGGCCCGGGACCATGGTGCCCATGGTGTCCAGGCTCCGGCCCTCCTGCGCGGCGACGACGCTCGTCGCACCGGTCTCGCGGTCGATGCGCACCAGCTTCAGGTCGTCCGAGTCGAGGTAGGCACCGACGACGAGTCCCGTACCGTCGGGGGTCACGAGCTGCGGTTGGACCTCCATCGGGTACTCGGCCCCGCCCATGCGCGCCAGCAGCCGGCGCTCCCCCGACGCGGGGTCGACGGCCGAGAACTCGATCGCGCCGTCCGCGGTGACGCGGGAGGAGAACGCCGGTTCGCCGTTGTGGTCGAGCAGCATGCCCTCCGTGGGTTCCGACTGCTCGTAGTGGGGCGTCGTCTCGCCCGTTGCCACGTCGATGCGGAACATGTCGAGCGCCGTCGGCCGCCTGTTCATCGTCACGAGCACGCACCCCGGATGCGAAGGGAGCGGCTCGGCGGCGAACACCCGGGATCCGCTCGGCAGCGGGGTGAGGTCGACGGCCGGCGCGCCCGGGTCCTTGAGGTCCACCCGGTACAGGTGCCAGTCCTCGTTGCCGTCGGTGTCCTGCTGGTACAGCAGCCACCGCGAGTCGTCGGACCAGAAGTACCGCGTGATGCCCCGCCGGGTGTCGCGGGTGACGCAGATGGCCTCGTCGTGGTCCTCGTCGATCCCGCGCACCCAGACGTTGCGCCGCCCGTTCGCAGGGGCGAGGTAGGCCAGCCGCGTCCCGTCCGGCGAAATGGTCGGGTTGGCGAAGGCGGGATCGGCGAAGAACTCCTCGGCCTCGATGCGTCGGGGCCGAGTTCCGTGGTCCGCGGTGGTCATGGGCATGCTCCTTCGGGGTGGGCGGCGCGGAGGACTGCGGGTGCCACGACGGGGTCGGTGGATCCGAGCACGTCCCGGGTACCGACATTCCAAACGATGTCCCAAGGGCATGGTCAAGCGCGCGCCCGTGCCGCGCCCGTGCCGCGCCCGTGCCGCGCCCGTGCCGCGCCCGTGCCGCGCCCGTGCCGCGCCCGTGCCGCGCCCGTGCCGCGCCCGTGCCGTGTCCGAGCCGGGTCCACCAGGCGCCCACCTGCGAGGCCGGGCCGCTCCCGCGTCCCGCCCCGGGTGCCGGATCGCGGAGAATGGGCCCATGCCGAGCACCCACCCCGCCCGCTGATGGCCTGGAGCACCCGTGAACTCGCCGACCTCGCGGGCACGACCATCAAGGCCATCCGGCACTACCACGACATCGACCTGATAGAGGAGCCGGAGCGCGCCCTGAACGGGTACAAGCGCTACACCACGCGCCACCTCGTGCGGCTGCTCCAGATCAGGCGCTTGCGCAAGCTCGGGATGTCGCTGGCGCAGATCGCCGCGATGGACGGGCCGGGCGACGGTTTCGCCGACACGGTGCGCACACTCGACGCCGAGCTCGCCGCCTCGATCGAACGGCAGCAGGGCATCCGCGCCGAGCTCGCGGACCTCCTGCGCCATCACGCGGCGGCGGACGTCCCGCCGGGGTTCGAGGCCGTGGCATCGAGCCTGTCCGACGCGGACCGGGCGATGATCATGGTCTCGTCCCGGCTCTTCGGGGATGAGGTCATGCAGGACATGCAGGACATGTCCACGAGCCATCAGGACGCCGACGCCGAGTTCAACGGCATTCCCGCCGACGCCGACGCCGCCGCCGTGCGCGATCTCGCGGAGCGCTTCGCGCCCGTCGTCCGCTCCATTCGCGCGCAGTACCCCTCCGCGCGCGACCCGGGCCCGTTCGCCCTCGGCAGGGAGCGGGACGCCATGGTCGCCGTGGCGCAGGCCCTCTCGGACCTCTACAACCCGGCGCAGGTGGCGGTGCTCCAGCAGGTGCACCGCATCCTGGCGGACGACCCGCGCCCGGACGGGCGGGACGCCTGACCCGCGCCTGAACAGCGGCGCCCCCGCCGCGGGAGCGGCCGGACCGCGAGTGGGCTCCTTCCGGGCGGGCTCCTACCGCGGGACGAAGTGGCGGTAGTCCAATGAGACGCGGGGGTCGACCCGGCGGGTGAGCGTGTAGCGGGCGGGGACGAAGCCGTGGCCGCGCCAGAAGGCGTCGCTGACCAGGTTCGCCGATGTCCACTCGGCGCCGCAGGAGCCGAAGCCCTGGTCCGCGGCCCACTCCACCACTCCGGCCAGCAGGGCGGTGCCGATGCCTTCGGACCGCGCGTCGGCGGTCACCGCGGCGATACCGATCGACGCCGCCGTGGAATAGCGGCTGTCGTGGTCGGCCACCATCACCCCCGCGGGACGCCCGTGGGTCTCGGCGACCAGGACGAGCCGCCGGTCGTCGGCGATGGCGGCGCGCAGGTCGTCGCCTGTCGCGAGCACGTCGATCTCGGCGGGCCGCAGCATCGGCGCCTGGGCGTGGAACCGCTGCAACTCCACGGTGAGGCGGACGAGGTCGGCGAGGTCGTCCCGGTGCGCCCGGCGCAGCCGGACCTGCCGCGCGGGGCCGGCCAGCGGGGCTATGGGGCGGAAGCCCTTGACCTGGTCGAAACCGAAGCCGAGTTCCACGAGGCAGGCGACGGTGTCGCGGTGCTCGGCGGCGACCTTGACGGTGTGCTCGAAGCAGCCGACGTCCACCAGTTCCTGGGCGAGCGCCCGGTAGAGGTGGCGGTAGGTCGCGCGGATGCCGTCCGGAGCGGCCGCGTGGTGCTGCATGCGAACGCGCCCGAGCGGAGTGCCCTGGAGTTTCGGCACGGTGGCCGCCATGAAGCCGACGGGCACGCCGCCGCTCAGCGCGGCCACCGCCGGGCCTGCGGCACCGAACGCATCGAGTTGTGCGCGGGCCGCGCCGGGGTCGGCCAGATCCACGGCGGGCACGGCGGCGCCGGTGGGCGCGTGGGCGGCTGTCAGCAGGGCCACGGCGTGGTCGATGTGGTGGTCCGCGAAGGGTACGACGTCCAGCGCCATCGGGTCTCCCGAGGTCTTTCCCGCGTGCTGCCACCCTACGCCGCTGCGGGACGCACGTCCCGCGGACGAGCGGATGGACGCCCTCGCGCCGCCGCGGCCCGAGGGGTGGACCGCCGGGCCGGGTCAGGGTCGGGCCGCCGCTACAGCGGGCGCGGCGCGAAAATCCGGAACGTGTTGCCCTCAGGGTCCCGGAACTCGACCCAGCGGACCCGGTCCTGCTCATTGTCACTGACCCGCTCCGCGCCCAGCGCCGCCACCCGATCGGCCTGCTCCGCCCAGTCGTCCTCCCCGCCGGCGAGCCCGCCGTGCGTCGGAGAGCGGTCCAGTTCGTCGAATTGGCGCTGGTGGGGCGGTGATCGCCGTCGGTACCGTTTCGGCATGCGAATCCACATTGTCGACGCTTTTACCGACAAGCCGTTCGCCGGGAACCCGGCCGGGGTGTGCGTGCTGCCGCACGGCGACTGGCCGCAGGACGACTGGATGCGGCGCGTCGCCGCCGAACTGGGTTTCTCGGAGACGGCGTTCGTGCTCCCGATGAGCGCGGCCCCGGAGTCCGACTGGGCGATCCGCTGGTTCACGCCGCTGGTCGAGACGAACCTGTGCGGCCATGCCACGCTCGCCTCGGCGCATGTCCTGCGCACAGAAGGCAGGAGTCAGAGCGCTGTGCGCTTCCACAGCCGCTTCAGCGGCGGGCTCGCGGCCGAGTCCGATGACGAGGGCCGTGTCACCCTCGACTTTCCCGCGGCCTTCGGCACCGAGGTCCCTGTTCCGGCAGGGCTGGCACGCGTGCTCGGGGTCGAACCCGTCGCGACGTATCGCACCGGAGCCCTGGGCGACCTGCTCACCGTCCTGCCGGACGAGGCCGCCGTCCGCGCCGCGGAACCCGACCTCGACGCGATGGCGGCACTGACCCGGCGCGAGGGACTGCGCGGCGTCATCATCACGGCCGCCGCGGGTGCGGACGCAGGGCCGGGGCCGGGCTATGACTTCGTCTCGCGGTTCTTCTCGCCCGCCGAAGGGATCATGGAGGACCCGGTCACGGGGAGCGCCCACACCGCCCTGGCGCCCTATTGGGCGGCCCGTTTCGGTCGCGACGGGTTGACCGGCCTCCAGGTGTCCCCGCGTACCGGCGTGGTGCGCACGTCCGTCATCGGCGACCGGGTCCACCTCACCGGCCACGCGGTGACCGTCATGGACGGGACCCTGCACGTCTGACGGGCGATCCGCGACCGGCCGAACCTCGGCACAGGTGGACGGTCGCCGCGGCCTCCGCGTTCCTTCGGGGTCGGGGTTCCTTCGGGGCCGGGGGTTTGATGCCGGAGTTCTGGGCCTCCCTTGAACCGCCGTTTATGGCACTCTGTGTACGTTTGATTGCAGATAGTGACGAACGGGGTGGTTCGGGGCGTCTGCGCTCAGGGTCGATCGGCCCCGTTCCGTCTCCGCGGGAACGTCTGCCGAAGAGGGGTTGCTCATGCGGTTCGTCCGGACTGCACTCACCACCGGTGCCATTGCCGGGGCGCTCGCCATCGGGGGAGCCGGTGCCGCGCTCGCCGCTGACAGCGCGACCCCGTCCACCAGCCCCACCACGTCGCCGTCCATGAGCCCGAGCGGGTCCCCGTCCGAGAGCCCGAGCGCGTCCCCATCCCCGTCCCAGTCCCCCTCGCCGAGTCCGAGCACCGCGCCGCGCGAAGCGCCCGCGGGCGGCTCCGAGACCGGGTTCGGCGGGTCCGACACCGCACTCGCGACCGCAGCGGGCCTCGGCCTGCTGGCGCTGGGCGGGACCGCGGCGGGGGTGACGCTGCGCCGCCGCGCCTCGCGGTGAGCGTGTCCACAGAGCCGTCGGGCCCGGACCACGAATCGGGCCCGGCACCGCTTCCGCGCCGGTGGTTCCGCGGAAGCGACAGCGGGCCGGCCCCCTCGGGGGTCGGCCCGCTGCTGTATCTGGCGGTCGCGGCTACTTGGTGCCGCGGCGCGTAAGGGTGATCGCTCCGGCGCCGGCGCCGAGAGCGAGCAGGCCCAGCCCGGCGGCCGTGGTCAGCGCGGTGTCGGAGGCGCCGAACCCGGCCGCGGCGCCGCCCTCGGGGGCGTCGGCGCCCGTGTCGGCGCCGTTGCCCGCGATGTCGTCGGTGTCGGCGTCATCGTTGTTGTAGCGGCTTTCGCCGTCGTCGGCGCCGTTGTCGCCGTTGTCGTCCTGGTGGGTGACGCTGCCGTCGGCCGGTGCTCCGCCGAACCCGGTGTGGGCGCCGCCGTCGGGGAGGTCCCCGTTGCTGCCGGTGCCCATGCCGTCCTCGGCGGCACCGTTGCCGGAGCGGTCGCCGTCGCCGTTGTCCATGGTGCCGCCGTTGTCCACGACGCCGCCGTCGGACGGCGCAGTGGAGCTGCTCCCGTCGGCGAGCGCGGCGGCCCCGCCGCCGATCACGAGCGCCCCGGCGAGGGCCGTGGTGCCGACAGCGGTCCAGGTAACGCGATTGAGCTGCATTGGTGTCTCCTTTTGGTGGTTCGGAGTGGCGGATTCGGCGCTGTGCGGGGACCCGTCTTCGTCGGACATGTGTCCGCAACCCGCACGCTTCCGTCACTTTCCGTAATCGACCGTACGCAAGGAGGCACAAAGGGGAGTTCAAGACACGCTTATAAGGAACGCATAAGGGTCAAGTTCGGCATGATTCCTGGCCGGTGGGGCTATCCGGCAGCCTTGAAGGCGTTGAGGATGCGGGTGCGCACAGCGGTGGGGCCGATGGGCAGGGTGGCGGCGATTTCGCGGTAGCTCTCCCCGTTGGTGTGGCGGGTGAGGAGTTCGGTGTCGGTGGTGCCGATGTCGCGGCGGTTGCGGGGCGCCCGTGCGGGGGCCGGGGTGGCGGGGGTCCCGCTGTCGGATCCCTGATCGCGGTGGGTGCGTTTGCGGGTGCGTTGGCGGGCGGTGGTGGTGACGTGCTTGGGGCGGT
>NZ_PYGA01000030.1 GCF_003014485.1 Murinocardiopsis flavida
CTGGCCGTGCACTGGGCCTATCAGCTCCAAGAGCGCTTTCCCGACGGGCAGCTCTACATCAACCTGCGCGGATACGACCCCGGAGCCCCGGTGGGAGCCCACGAGGCGCTGCGCCGCTTCCTCACATCCCGGCCCTGAATTCGGCGTCCACGCCGCTGCGGCACTCGTCGGCATGTCGGCGTCTCGAACCCGGCAGATACTGGATTCCCTGGTCGGCGCGCATCTCATCGAGCAATGCGGCCCCGACCGCTACGAGTTCCATGACCTGCTCCGCGCCTATGCCACCGACCAGGCGCAACGCGAAGAGCCGGCCGAAGAACGGGCGGAAGCGATCCAGCGTGTGCTGACCTGGTACCTCCACACGGCCGCCGCCGCCCAGGACTGGATTAGGCCGACCAAGGAACATGTGGTCCCCGCGTCACCAGCAAACGACGTGCACCCGTTGGCTTTTCCGGACTTCGACACCGCCGTGGACTGGGCGGAGGCCGAGCACACGAACATGCTCCGATCCGTACGTGCCGCCGAGGCGGCGAGGCTCGACCGGCTCACCTGGCAGCTGGCCGCCGCCCTGTGGAATGTCCTGCCCTCGTCCGCCTCCGTCCCCGATTCCCTGGCCGTGGACCGCATCGGGCTGAACGCGGCGGTCCGGCTGGGCGACCGCGCCGCCGAAGCGCTGCTGCTCACCTGTCTCGGCGTCGATCAGACCCGGCTGAACCGCTTCTCTGAGAGTCTGGACCACTATCAGCACGCTTTGGCGATCCGGCGCGACTCCGGCGATCGCGGCGGAGAGGCGGATTCGCTCAACCTACTCGGGCTGACCCACCTTCGAATGAGGCACCTCGATGACGCGGCCCTAAACTTCGAGGCGGCGATCACCCTGTTCCAGGAGCTTGGATCCACTCGTCGGGCGACGAACTCACTGTCCAACCTCGCCAGCACCCACTACCGCGCCGGGCACCTGACTGATGCTGATGCCGCCGTCCGCGAGGTACTGGCGGCACACCGGCCGATCGAAGACCGGCGGGGTGAGGGCAATGCCCTGCGCCTATTGAGCGATGTCCAATGCGAACAGGGCGACATCGAAGGCGCACTGCACACGGCCCACGCCGCGCTCGACATCGCCCTTGACCTGCGCAACCAGCGGCTTGAGGGATTCTGGCTCAGCACCCTCGGAAACGCGCAGCACGCCAACGGGGATTTCGCGGACGCCCTGGAGTCCTTTCAGCGGTCCGCTGTACTGCACCGGCGCCTCGGCGACCGCAGCAGGGAAGCCGTGGCCTGGCAGGGTGCCGGCGAGACCTACCGCAGCCTCGGCCGCCCCGATGAGGCCGCCGACTTCCACCGCCAAGCCGCGGCAACACACCGCGAACTCCACGACCCGTGGAACGAGGCCCTGGCCCTCGACGGCCTGGCGGCAGCCCTCATCGGAGAAGATCCGGCGACGGCGCGGCGGCACTGGACGGCGGCGCTGGACCTGATCGCCGAGTACAACGACACACGCGCCACACAGACGCGGGAGCGCATCGGCCGCCGACTCACAGACCCGACCTGACCCGCGTGTCCCCCCCTGCGCATCCGTCCCGCCGTCGACCGCAAACGATGTGGCCGCCGGCGGCTCCTTTCCCTCGGTCGCGTGCCTAGGGCTCCTCGGGCCGGGGGGCCTCACCCTCGTCCGCCGGGCCGCGGGTGACGGCCAGCGCGCCCTCGACCGCGCGGCGCAGGTGGACGCGGGCGCCCCCGGTGTCGGCCTTGGACCTGAGGATCGCGAGGAACTCCGCGTCCGGGTACCCCGCGACCCCCGCCCGCCGGGCGGTGTCGGTCTGCGCCCACAGCGCGATCATCATCTCGTTGCACGCCCGCGCCTGGCTCAGGGCGTCCGGGGCCTGCTCGGCGAAGATCTCGCGCGCGGATATGCCGAGCCGGTGCCCGAGCGCGCGCAACAGCGCGTCCCGCGACCCCGACTCCAGGACCGCGCGGAACTCCTGTTGGACCGTCACTGGTCCATGTCCCAGAAGTCCTCGTCGGTCATGGGCTTCTTTCCTCCGTACGGCTCCCGGGGAAGGGAGTCGATGTCGTACCCGCGTTCCCGCAGGACCGCGATCCTGGTGTTGCCGTTCATGATCGTTCCGTCCGGCTTGACCTTCAGCGACTCCTCCGCGCCGGGCCGCAGCGAGGCGACGATCTCGTCGGTGTCCTTCTTCTTCCAGAAGTCCAGCGAACTCTTGTCGAGGGAGCTGTCCGGGTGCAGCGACTTCAACGGGGGGCCGCACGGGTCCGCGTTGGAGTTGTGGACGAGGACCGGCTCGACCGCGCCCGCTCGCACATAGTAGGTGTGCAGGTCGGCGACCGTCAGGTTGTACACCCGCTGCGGGGCGCTGCGGACCTCGGCGCCGGTGACCCGGGCCCAGTCCCCGGTGTCCGTGCGGAGCACCGTTCCCGTGGCCAGTTCCTCGGCGGCGGCCCACTCGGCGGACTCCGGGTCCCAGAAGGGGTGGCCGCCGGTCGCGGTGATGGTGCCCGTTGAACCGCCGCCGATGACGGTGATGTCGACGAGGGTCTTCTCGCCGGAGCCGCGGATGAGGTCGGTGACCGGGCGCGGGCCCTCCTCTCCGGTACTCGGATCGAAGGCGTGGACCTCGTCGCCGACGCGGATGTCCTCGATCGGAGCGGTGGAGCCGTCGGCCAGCAGCACCGGGGTGCCCGGGGCGAAGCTGTTGGGCGCGGGTGCGCGCGTGGGGCAGCTCTTCGGCCTGTCCTTGTCGCCGTTCTTGTCCGGGTCCTTCTTCTGCTGGTCGCGCTTCTTCTTGAGGTCGTCGAGCTTCTTCTTCTGCCTGTCGAGCTGGCCCTTGATCTTGTCGTAGGCCTTGGTGCCCTTGCGCCACTTGTCGAAGAGCTTGTACGCCTTGGGGATCTTGGAGACGAACTTCAGCGCCTTGCCCCACGGAAGGGCCGTGATCGCGGTCTCCAGGCACGCGAGGATGTCGCCCTCGGTGAAGCACTTCTTGGCGTCGTTCCAGCCGATCAACTCCTTGAGGAGATCCATCAACTCCTCGTCGATGTCGCCGGCTTCGCCCTTCTTCTCGTCGTGCTCCTTGAGAAGGTCGTCGTACTTCTCTTGGGCATCCTTGATCTGCTGTTCCAGTTCGGGGTCCGACCCGGGGCCGGTGCCCGCCTCCTGCACGCCGTCCTGCGGATCCCCTGAACCATCAGAGTCGCCGGGGCCTCCCTCGCCGGGGCCGTCACCCGGGGCCCCGCTCGGCTCGCCTCCCGGCTCTCCGCCCGGCTCTCCGGATCCGCCGTCGCGGTCAGCGCAGTGACCGGCGTCGTACAGGTCGCACACCGCCGCTGTGACGGCCGGGGTCACCTGGCTCGGCACTCCGCTGCCGATCAGCGCCGCGACCAGCGCGGCGGCCAACGCGACCAGCGCGCCGTACTCCAAGGTGCCCGCGCCGGAATCGGCTCGCCACGACCAGCGCATCGGATCTCACTCTCGTGATGGGGGTGACCCGCCGGAATCCGACACAAGCGGTGCGCGGGCGGCCCTCGCGCGCAGGATGTCGGCCTGAATCATCCAGATATCGGGAGAATGTATCGGATACCCGGCACGGGAATCGCCTGGGACCTCCGGCGCAACCGCTACCGCGCCAGGCTTCCTCGCCAGAACGGCCACCCCCTGGGCCGCCTGTGGCGCTGCACCGCGCCCTCAGGCAGAGGCGTGCAGGAAGTGCGCCAAGGTGATGCCGAGTTCGGCGGGGGCGTCCTCGTGGACGAGGTGGCCGGCGCCGGGGATGGCGCGGAACCGGGCGCCCGGGATGCGCGCCGCGAGTTCGCGGCCGCGATCCACCGGGATCCAGGTGTCGTCGGCGCCCCAGCACACCAGGACGGGGACCTCGATCGCGCCGTACCGGTCCTGCATGGCATCGGTGTAGTCCTGGTCGTCCAGGCGGCCGATGATCTGGCGGTAGAAGGCCGCCTGCCCGGCGTCGCCGAGCCACGGCTCGACCAGCGCGTCGAGGACGGCGGGGTGCAGGCCGGGGCTGCTCGCGGAGTCGACGTACTCGCGCACGAGGGCGCCGTGCAGCGCGTGCGGGAGCCGCGCGAACGTCCCGGCGTCCGCTCCGACCAGGCGGAAGAACGGGCTCCCCCACGGAGCGAGGGAGACGGCGTCCACGAGGGCGAGCCGGCGGTAGCGCGCACCGTGCACCAGGTGCGCGCCCAGTGCGACGGCTCCACCGGAGTCGTGGGCGACCACCTGCGGCTCCGCCAGTCCCCAGTGGTCCAGCAGTTCGGTGAAGATCCGCGCCTGCGCCGCAAGGGAGATGTCGTGGCCCTCGGACTTCTCCGAGGCGCCGTAGCCGGGCATGTCCCAGACGTGGACGCGGTACCGGTCGGCGAGCGCGCGGGCGATGCCGCGCCAGATGAAGGACGAGAACGGCGTGCCGTGCAGCAGGACGACCGGAGGGGCGTCCGGCTCACCGAAGCGGGCCCAGCGCACATCGCCCGAAGTGCTGCGGTAGGTCTCGCCCAACTGCCAGTCGCTCACGACTGCTCCGTCCGATCGTCCGCTGAGTGCCGACGGGGCGCGGCCTCCCGCGATGGTCAGAGGCTGCGGTGCTTCGCGACGGAGAGGAAGGCCCGCCACTCGCCGGAATCGAAAAGAAGCGCGCCGAGTTCGCGGTGCTGGGTATCGCGCACGGCAGAGGTGGAAAGAGCGTCGGCAATCTCCACGCAGTTGCCGTTACCTGCGCTGTAGCTGGACTTGCGCCACTGGTGATCTTGGCGGTTCACGGTAGCTCCTTGCTGATCCGATCGATGAGTTCGTGCGATTCGGATGCATTCAACGCTACCTGGCTCAGTCGCCGCACCGTCTCCTGGTACACGGCAACTTCATCCAACTCCTCCAGGAAGAGCCCGGAGATCTTTCCCTCCAGATACACGATCGCCGGGTCGTCCCCGAACTCGAATACGACGCACGGCGACTCGGCGCTGGCGTGCTGGCCCGCTGAGAATGGGACCACCTGGACGAGCACGTTCGGACGCTCGGCGGCGTCCAGGAGTTGCTTCAACTGGCGCTTCATGATTTGCGGGTCGCGAGCACGGTGCAGCGCAGCTTCGTCCAGGATGGCGACCAGCTCGGGCGCATGATCCGGCCGTGACAGTACAGACTGGCGCGCCATCCGCGCGGCGACCTTGGTCTCGATGACCTGTGGACTGTCATCGAAGTTGCTGGCCTGGATGATGTCGCGCGCGTACTCGGCCGTTTGCAGGAGGCCGGGAATGAGCATCAGCTCGAAGTTGACGATGCGACTTGCTTGTTCTTCCAGCGCAATCGTGCTCTGCGCGTCTTCGCGCAGATGACTCTCGTAGGGCTGCCACCAGCCCAGCTCGTTCGTTCTCTCAGCGAGATCCAGGATCTTGCGTTGCTTAGTCAGCGGGACGTCGTAGACATCGAGCAACCGCTCGGTCTCGTCAACGCTCACCCCGCGCTTACCCGACTCGATGCGGCTGAGCGTGGGGCCCGACATGGCTGCACGGCTCCCGGCTTCGTCCGTGCTCAGGTTCACGCTCTCGCGCAGCAGCCGAAGGTCTCGGCGCAACCTCCGACCACGGGCCGTCGAGCCGAACTTTCGGGACATCCGGGTATCTCCTCCTGGGTCAACACAGACCTTAGCCGGGTCACCTGGTTCCACCGGCACCTCCTAGATTCAATCGGTGCAGTTTTTCTGAAGCGCTTCAGTTTTTGTGAACTGTAACTTAACCTAAAGCCGTTGGTTCACAGACTGTCATCGGCTCAACGGAGGACACCATGGTCGGAACCCAGCCGCCCCGAGGGGTCGGCGTCGGGATCGCAGACTCGGACAACGGGGACTGGACGCGGTTCGGTCAACGCGTGCGGGCTGCTCGCGAGCGCGTGAAGCTGTCGTCGGCCGAAGTGGCACGGCGCACGGTGATCACGGAGCGCGAGCTGAAGGCGATCGAGTCAGGCGACTCCGACCCCGGGCGCCGAGTGATCGACGCTATGGACGGGGCATTCGGCGCAGAAGGCGTCCTCATGGACGCCTGGGCGCAGATCCACATCAGCCGGCACGTCAAGGCGGGTTCATGCGTCGATGACGTGACGTCCGAAGCCGCCCAGATCCGCATGTTCGCGCCGCTGATGATCCCCACCTGCTGGCCTACACCCCGCACCCGCGCGGCCCCGGGCACCTCGTCACCGACGCGACCCAGATCAAGGGCTACGCCGACCTGTTCGCGACATTGCAGGGCGCCGCTCTGCCCACAGACGCATCCCTCGCACTCCTGGACCAGGCCGCGGGCGGCGACCAACCGCGCCGCGCTCTCACCGCCGGGGCCGACCCGGTGCCGCCCGTCCCCGGATCCGCAACCGGCCGTAGGGTCCCGGCCCGCGCCGCCCACTACTGAACGCTCCGGTCGGCCGGGGCATGAAAAAGCCCTGGGGGCGCGTGAACACCCCCAGAGCGGGCCGACAGCATGCCACCTCGAACACGAACTGCCAAAGGACTGCCGACATGGCCATCATGCCGCACACCACACCCGCCTCGTATGCGTTACCCGGAATCCGGTGGGCGCCGCGCCTCTACCCGGGGGAGGCGGCGGAGGCCGCCCGCGTCCGATCCGAACTGCGCACGGACCTCGCGCGGCTCCCCGGCCTGCCCGCCGAACTGGTGGACGCCATGGCCCTGTGCGCCAGCGAGGCGTTCGCCAACGCCACCGCGCACACCCGCTCGGGTGAGCAGGGCGGGCGGGTCGTGCGCGCGCTGTCGTTCCGCGGTCCGGGGCGACTGCGGTTCACCCTCATCGACGACGGCGCGGCCACCGCGCCCCGAGTCCCGCACCAGCGCACCGACGAGGAGTGGGACGGCGCCGAAGACGGTCGCGGGCTGCTGCTCATCGACTCCCTGGCCGCCGCGTGGGGCACGTTCGCCGTCGTCCCGTTCCCGTTCTGCGCGGGGCTCGGTACAGCGGTGTGGGCCGAGTTCCCGCTCTCCTCAGTGGGGGACCGCTGCGGCCTGGGCCGCTCGGTCCACACCGGTTAGGGACTGTGGCGGCCGTTCGGAACCACACGGTCTTGAGCCTCCTACCGACCGCCATTCCATTCACGGGCCGAGGCCCACACGACGCTACGAGACCGAGGAACCACCATGTCCGAGCACGTCACCCAACGGACCCTCACCGACACGCGACGCATTCACGCGGAGGAACCGCCGGTCCCACCGCAGCGCCCGCCGAGCGGGCGCGCTCCGCGCGACCGGGAGCAGGACGCGGAACTCGCATCACTGATCCGCCGGCTCGCGACGATCCGCCCCGACGTACTCCTCACGCCGAGCGGGGCCGCCCAGTCGGCTGCGGAACGTACGGCAGCGGCGGCGCCCGTGGCGCTTGCGACAGCGGTGGGATCCGCCGCGATGGCCACGACCGACGCAGGTGCCGCGACAGTGCCGACGCCTGTCCCGGCGCCGCAGACCCTGCCCATCGGCGGCGGACACGAGCAGGCCGCGGGCGGGGCCGGGGTCGGGGCCGGGCCCAGGCACGCCGACGTCCCGCTGCACTTGCTAACACGGGAGGACTTCCCCGTCGACCGCGACAGCGTCGTCCTTGTCGCCAAGTTGCGGGCCATGTCCAACGGCGCGCACAAAGCCGGTGACTACTGGCCCGTCCATGCGGGCCCCGACTTCCTCGACCGGAAGCGCCGCCCTCCCCTGCGCCGCCGCGTCGCCCGTGCCGCCGCCCACTGCGCCCGCCAGGCATGCATGGCCACAGGGGCGATCACCCTTACCGCGCTTCCCGTCCTGGGGGTCGCGCTGCTCGCCGCCGCGCAGCTCCCGCATTGACGACGGCGGAGCATCCGCGACCAGGCGCACATGACAAGTCCGCTTGACACTAAATTTGGGTGTCAAGTACGCTTGTCATGTGGAAAGCGAAGTCAGGGACCTCCGAGTCAAAGCGGGACTGTCCCAAGGATCATTCGCGAAGATCCTCGGCGTATCCCGCCAAACCATCAACGCAATCGAGACCGGGCGCTACGACCCGTCGCTCACATTGGCCGTGCGAATCGCCCGACACTTCGACAAACCAGTAGAGGAGATCTTCCATGTTGATGACTAAACGCCTCTGGCTGGTCGCAGCAACACTCGTCCTCGTCGGCGTCGCATTCAGCACCTTCGCGTTCATGGTGTCCGCGAACTGGATCTTCCCGACGATCCTCGTCGCCGTCTTCTGCTACTCCCTCTGGACCATGTTCCGGACCCACCTCCGCCCGGACGAAGCCTCAGACGGAGCCCGACTGGGATCAGGGAAACTGCTCGATGAGCGCGACAGGTCGATGCAGCAGAACACCTTCGCGATCGTCGGCTACGTCGCCGTTCCGCTGGGAATCCTCAGCTCGTACTCCATCATCCTCTTCGACACCCTCGACCCGAAGAACGTCGTCCACGCCCAGTTCGTGATCCTCCTGATCACCTGGACAGCGGCAGGCACCTACGTCACCCGCAAAAAGTAACCCGAAGCCCTGCTGTTCGGCTCCGTCCACGACGGCTGGAGCGGTCTGTCTGATCCGCGCCCTAAGTTGGCGGCGTCACCGCCACGGTTATCTCTCCTGAGGGACGGCATTCCAGAAGTACTCGACGCTCCGGGGCGAACACCCAGAACACGGGGCCGACCTCAACAACGGACTCGACGTGGGAAATGAGGGTGCTCGCAGGCAGCAACATGCTGGGCAGGTCGAGCGAACCCCAGAACAGCACGACAACTGGTTCCCGATCGATTCGGTCAACCACGAGCTGTCGGACGAGCATGACTGCGTCGGCTTCATCCTCGTAGATGTGAGTTTCGGCATCGGGCGTCGAACTCCAGTCCAGCCCTCCTGTCGATTCCGCAGGGAACAGGTCCATGCTAACGGACTCGAACTGACGACTCTCATCGAAGGAGAGAAAACGGACTCCGGAATTCTCGGTACGAGCCGCCCTCCGCAATCCGTCGGGAACGGATCCGCGGTTGGCCCCGTAGACCTCGCTGGGCCTCATGTGTTGTTCTTCAGGAGTTTGGCGAATTCGTCTTCGGTTCCCTCCCAGGGAACCGCGTACTTCTTCGCAGTTTTTCCTTTCCCAACCATGATGTTGATGTGCGGTCCCTTCTTTGGGTCGTAGTCCATGCGGAACTCCTTGTAAACACCATTCACTCTTGTGGTGAACCCAGTTTTCTTTCCGTATGTGGAGGTCGCCGTCTCCAGCCGGCCGTAGAGCGGCTTGCGAGTTGCGGGGTCGATTTCCCCGAGCAGATCCAACGCCTTATTGCGCGCCTGCTCGAACTTGTCGAACTTGTCGAGGACGATTTCAGGGCAGCGCTCATCGTTGTGCGTCAGGAGACCGGAACCGCGTCCTACATAGTAGGTGTGCAGGTCGGCGATGGTCAGGTTGTACACGTCCCGGTCAGGGGAGGTGCGGGTGGCGGTGGCGCGGACCTCGGCCCATTCGCCCTCGGCTGTGCGCAGCCGGTCACCCGGGCGGAGGTCTTCGGCGTCGAGCCACTCCGCGTCTTCTGGGGACCAGAAGGGGTGTTCGTCGGTGGCGGTGACGGTTCCAGTAGCGCCGCTGTCGTCGGTCACGGTGATCGTGACGAGGGTCTTCTTGCCTGAGCCCTCGATCAGGTCGGTGACCGGGCGGGGGCCCTCTTTGCCCGTGCGGGGGTCGAAGGCCAGCACCTCGTCGCCGACCGCGATCTCTTCAATGGGGAGAGTTGAGCCGTCGGCCAACAGGACCTGGGTCCCTGGAACGAAGCTGTTGGGCTTCTTACCGCCGGCCTGCGGCATCGGGCAGCTGGTCGGCTCCGGTTCCTTCTTTTTCTTCTGCTCTTCGCGCTTCTTCTTGAGGTCGTCGAGCTTCTTCTTCTGATCGGCGAGCTGCTTCTTGACCTTGTCGTAGGCCTTGGAACCCTTGCGCCACTTGTCGAAGAGCTTGTACGCCTTGGGGATCTTGGAGACGAACTTCGCCGCCTTGGTCCACGGGATCACCTCCAGCGCGGTGCTCAGGCAGGCCACGACGTCGCCCTCGGTGAAGCACTTCTTGGCGTCGTTGTAGCCGATCAGTTCCTTGAGCAGGTCAAGCAGGAGCTTGTCGATCTTCCCCGCGCCGGACTTCTTCTCATCGGCGTCCTTGAGAAGGTCGTCGTACTCCTTCTGGGCGTCCTCGATCTTCTTGTCGAGGTCGGGGTCCACCGCGGCGTTGTTCCCGGCCTGCGAGGTCCCGCCGTCCGGGGCCGCGGGGTCCCCCTGACCCGCTTCGTCAGGGTCGCCCGCTGCGTCGGGGTCGCCCCCACCGCCATCGGGATCGCCCGGTGCGTCCGGGTCGCCGCCCCCGCTGGGGTCGCCCTGGCCGGGTGCCGCAGGGTCGCCGGGCTCGCCCGGGCCTCCCTGGTCGTCGGGTTTCGACGCGGAGCCGTCCGGGCCGCCCTTCGCCGGGTCGCAGTGCGCCGCGTCGTACAACTCGCACACCGCCGCCGACACGGCCGGGGTGACCGCAGTGGGCAGACCTGCCGAGATCAAAGCTGCGACGATGGCCGCGGAAAGGACGACGAGTGCGCCGTACTCCAAACTTCCCGCACCGGAATCGGCGCGCCAAACCCAGCGCATTGGATCTCACTTTCGTGATGGGGGATGATCCACTGCTTCCGACGCATCGTAGCCGGGCCGCGTTCCGACCGCGCATTGGTTTTCGACCGCATCCGGTCACGCGGATTGATCGGCGCTCTCCGGATATGAGTCACCTGCATGGTTGCGGCCGTCGCAACGAATGGTGAGGGGGGTCCAAGCGACCATCCGCAGATTCCGGACGGTCAGGCGAGAGCGCTCCGCAGCCGGTCGAGGAAGGGGCGCTGGGCCTTGATGATCTTCTCGGCGGCTTCTTCGAGGGGGAACCAGGCGGCGCGGTCGATCTCGGGGAAGGTCTGCATTCGACCGGAGCCTTTCGGCCATTCCATCTCGAAGGTGCCCGGCACCACCAGGCCCGGGTCGAGGTCGCCGCGCAGCGCCCAGGCCGTCACGATCTTGCCGCTGGACTGGCGGACGGTGCCCAGATCCAGCAGCTCGCCCGATGGCACCGGAAGCCCCAGCTCCTCCTGGAATTCACGCCGCGCCGCGGATTCGGGTGTCTCGCCGGGCCCGTACTCGCCCTTGGGGATCGACCACGCGCCGGCGCCGCGCCGCTCCCAGAACGGCCCGCCCATGTGTCCGAGGAGCACCTCGGTGTCGGCGTCCGACCTGCGGAACAGCAGGATCCCGGCGCTGCGCTGTGCGACCACGACGCCAAGTGTGCCCGACCCGCACGGCTCAAGCAGCGTCCGACACTGCCTTTGGAGGCCGTCGCGGCCTTCGGCCGCATGCCCGCGGGATCAACGGCGTCTACCTACCGTTCAGAGGCTGAGAGTGCTGCGCCGAAACGCCTCCGGTAGGCGGTGGGGCTCAGGCCGGTGCGGCGGCGCATCTGGGCGCGCAGGTTCGCGGCCGTGCCGAGTCCGCTCGCGCGGGCGACCGCGTCCAATCCCAGCCCGCCGCGCTCGATCAGCCGGCGGGCCAGCTCCACCCGCTCGGCGATGAGCCACGCCAGCGGGGTCGTACCCAGCTCGGCCTGGAAGCGCCGGTGCAGGGTTGCCGGGCTGACCGCCGCCCGCTCCGCGAGGTCGGCGACGGTCAGCGTCCGGTCCAAGCGCGCCTGCGCCCACGCGAGTACGGACGCCAGGGAGGTGTCCCCCACCACGGGAACGGGCCGTTCGATGAACTGCCGTTGGCCTGCGTCGCGGTGCGCGGCGAACACCAGCCGCCGGCCGACCGTGTTGGCGATCTCGGCGCCGTGGTCGCGGGCGATCATGTGGAGGCCGAGGTCGAGCGCTGCCGCGCTCCCCGCCGCGGTGAGGATGTCGCCGTCGGCCACGAACAGGACGTCGGGGTCGAGCCGCACCTCGGGAAAGCGGTGGCCGAACGCCTCTGCCCAGCGCCAGTGCGTTGTGGCCCGGCGCCCGTCGAGCACCCCCGCCGCGGCCAGGGTGAACGCCCCGGTGCAAAAGCTCGCCAGCCGGGCGCCGCGCCCGGCCGCCCGCCTGATCGTCGCCAGTACCGCCGCGCTCGGCGGCACCTCCGGGTCGGGCCTGTTGGGCGCGATCACGGTGTCGGCGCGTTCCGCGCGGTCGAGCCCCGCCACGCCGGTCAAGGTGAGGAGGCCGTCGTGCATGCGGACGGTGGGCTCGGGGGCGCACACGACGAAGTCGTACCAGGGCCGGTCGATCTCGGGGCGGGCCAGCCCGAAGAGCTCGGTCGCCACGGACATCTCGAACGGGTTCGACCCATCCTCGACGACCATCGCGACCCGGTGCCGCGCACCGCGGCCGCCGTTCTGGTCGTTTTGGTCGTTCGAGCCATACGGGTTGTGCGAGGATCCATGCGGCATGTGCAATTCCTAGCACTCACACCACTGCCGCGCCACCGGCCAGGATGAGCGCATGAGCACACAACCGATCGACCTGGAGTCCGCGTTCGCAGGCTTCGACCAGGTCTGGAGCCCTCGAATCGTCACCCGGGTCAACGACTACGACGTCCGTATCGCCAAGGTGGCCGGTGAGTACGTCTGGCACGCCCACGCGGACACCGACGAGTTCTTCCTCGTTGTCGAAGGAGAACTCAGCATCGCGCTGCGCGACGGCGGGGACGGCGCGGACGGCGCGGACGGCGCGGACGGCGCGGACGGCGGGGAACGCGTCGTCGTCCTGCCGAAGGGATCCGTGTTCGTTGTGCCGCGCGGGGTGGAGCACCGGCCCTTTTCGGACGGTGGCGCGCGGATCCTGCTGTTCGAGCCGAGCGGCACGGTGACCGTCGGGGACTACAGCGGAACCGTCCCCGACCACATCGAACGGACCACCGGGCACGCATTGGCCTGAGGACGCCAGGGCACCGGGATGGTGGGACGGCGGACCTGCCGTTCCGCTACCGTCCCGGTGACGAGAGGGGTGGTTCGATGACGGCCGCCATCGACGCGTGGGACCGGTTGTTCGGCGCGGCCACGGGTCTCGCCGTCGCCGCGGGCGGCGCATGGGAGGACGCCGTCCGGCTGCCGTTCGGCACCGGTGCCCCCGAGGACACCGGGCCGTGGCTCGCGCGGGCCGGGTCCGATGTGGCGATCGAGGTCGCATTCGACACCGGCGCGTTCGTCGGTGTCCGGCTGCGGCCCGACGAACGGAGCAGCGCCGTGAACATCGTGACGGCACTGCACAGCGGACTCGGCACTCTCGCCGACGCCGGGCCGGTGCCGGCCTCTGCCGCCATGGAGCGCGTCGAACGCGTGGTCGGACCGCGGTTCCACCATGTGCGGCCCGACCACGCCGAACTGGGCGTCCTCGACCGATGGCAGAGCCTGGGCCATCTCCGGATGGAACTGCCGGTCCCGATGAGCCCGCCGACCGGCGCACCCGGCGTCCCCGCCGACGCGCCCGGCCCGATCATCATGGAGATCGGCTTCGGCCCCGAGGCCGACGGGTGGCTCGGCGCTCCGGTCTCGGCCTCCGTCCCCGGCCGGGGGCACCGTGTCGATCCCGCCCGGTGGCGCGCCGTCGCACTGCTCCCGACCGATCTTTGCGTCCGGGCGGGCTGCCGGGATCACCCGTGACCATGTCCGGAGGACTCCCTTCGGCACGCCCGCTTCGGCACGCCCGCCCGTCCGGCTCCGTACAGCGGCGACCGGTTCCCCACCGGTCAGGCCGGGCCTTTGCCCGCTTCGGATGTGCAGGCGGCGCTGCTGCGGGCAGGGGGCCGGGCGGTACGGCATCCGCACGATGGAGGCAGCCTGATGCAGATCGGATACAAGCTGTTCGCCGAGGGGTACTCGCCGCAGGAGATCGTCCGCCAAGCGGTGCGCGCCGAGGCGGTCGGCTTCGACTTTGTCGAGGTCAGCGACCACTTCCACCCGTGGCTGCCCGAGCACGGGCACTCCGGGTTCGCGTGGTCCATCCTCGCCGCGGTCGCGGCCCGCACCGAGCGGATCACCATGGCGACCGGCGTCACCTGCCCGTTCATTCGGTACCACCCGGCGATCATCGCGCAGGCGGCCGCGACCACGGCGCTGCTGTCCCAAGGCCGGTTCGTGCTCGGCCTCGGCTCGGGCGAACAGCTCAACGAGCACGTCGTCGGACGGGGATGGCCGCCGGTCGACCGGCGGCACGCCATGCTCCGCGAGTCCCTGGAGATCATCCGGCTGCTGTGGTCGGGCGGCTACCACTCCTACGACGGGAGGTACCTGACCTTGGAGGACGCCCAGGTGTTCGACCTCCCCGAAGAGTCCCCGCCGATCATCATCGCCGCCGGCGGGCCGGCGGCGGCCCGCATCGCCGCCGAAATGGGCGACGGGGTGTTCGTCACCCAACCCGACGCCGGGCTGCTGCGCGCCTACACCGAGGCGGGCGGCAAGGGCGACCGCTACGCGGAGGTGCCGTTGGCCTGGGCGACGGACGACGCCGCGGCGCTCGCCAGCGCGCGCTCGATGTTCCGGTTCGGCCTCACTGGTTGGAAGGTGCAGGCGGAGCTGCCCAACCCCGTCAACTTCGACGCGGCGACCGCGTTCATCGACAACGCCGACATGGCGTCCGCGTTCGGCTACGGCCCCGACCCCGAACGCCACATCGAGGCGGTGCGGACGTTCAGCGACGCCGGGTACGACCGGCTCACCCTCGTCAACGCGGGTCCCGACCCCGACGGCTTCTTCGACTTCTACGCGACGGAACTCGCCGAACCGCTGCGGTCGGGGGCACTCTCCGGCCGAGGCTAGGAGGTTTTCTGTGGGGCGTGTTCTGTGGGGCGTGGTTCTGCCGGAACGGAGCGCCGACCAGCACCACGACCGCCCAACCGCCCTGCTGTGAGTTCTCGCCTCGCCGTGCGGGGGTGGGGGTGGGGGTGGGTGCCGAGAGCGTCCTGCGCCGCGGGGGACCTGGGCTGGGCTGCCGTTGAGCCTGCGCAGCAGCGTCGGCCGAAGCGGACGCCGGGCCTTTTCTGCTCGGGGAGGGGCTGAGGGCAGGGAGGGGCGACGTGGGTGTCTGACGTGGGTTGTGTGGGGGGCGAGCCCGGCGGTCGTAGTGCGGGGTGTGTTTCGGCCGTCGCGGGCCCCCGCTGCGCGACAATCGCGAAGCGGCGCAGTAGGGGCGTGCGCAGGCTTTCCGGCAGCCTGGCTGCTGTCTGCTGAGGTTGAGGACGCTCTCGCCCGTGGGCGGCTGTCGGCTGGGGCGGGGGACACTCTCGCCCGTGGGCGGCTGCCCACTGGAACGGAGGGCTCTTCCCCTGTGGCCTCTACGATTCAGACCCGGGGTGCGAGGGCGGCCCTGGGGAGTGCTTCGTGGACGCTTCCGGTGCGGCGGTGGACGGGCGTCCTCCCGTGACTTCGCGCGGGGGTATGCGCCACCATGGGCGTCATGGACATCGTGGACACCCCGAGCGCCGAGTGGACCACCATCGCGCACTACGAGAACCTGCCGGGCTGCCCGCATCCCATGGCGGCCGCCCGCACATGACTGCGCGAGCGCGGCATCGACTGGACGCCGTTCGAGCGTGACGAGGTCGCCGTGGATCTCGCATGCGGCGTCGGTGCGGACGGGCGCTGGCACTGCTGGTCCATCGTCCGCGTCCGGGCCTACGCGCTGCGGCGGCTCGGCCTGCACCCCGACCAGCCGACCGCCGCGGTCACCGGTCCGTCGCCGCCCGGATGGTGGCACGCCGCCGCGGAACGCAACGCCCGCTAGCCGACGGGTGTCACCCCGGCTCCGCACGCTGTCGGCGGGGTCGGTCGCAGCGCTCGGTGGCGGTAGTCGGCCGCACGATTCAACCGCAGCGCTCGGCGGCTGTAGTCGGGCGCGGCAGTCGGCCGCAGTGTTCCGCCGCGGCAGTCGGGCGCGGCAGTAGGGCGCAGCGCTCGGCGGCGGCGGTCGGGCGCGGTAGTCGGGCGCAGTGTTCCGCCGCGGGGGTCGGCGGCGTTGCGCCGCCGACCCGGCCCCCGCCATACGGGTTAGTGGTAGTGGTACATCGCGGGCTGGACGTTGTTCCGTCCGACGAGGAACCAGAGGATGCTGCCCACGAACGGCGCGAGGAACACGAGGACGCACCAGACGAGCTTCATCCCGCCGGTGAGGCGCGCACTGATGATGCCGATCACCGCGGCGATGATCAGGACCACGTAGGCGATCATGGCCGCCGCAACGGCGGCGAGTCCGGCGATGGCGATGATTTCTTCGGACACTGGGATCCTCCTGCTCGGTGTGCTGCACGTGCCGGCGGTCAGCACGCTTCTCCGCCGGCCGCCTGGTCCACGGTGACGCCAGCAGCGGCTTCGGCCTCCTCTTCTGCAAGGACGAGACCTAGTCTTGCCGGGAGCGGGGCTCGTGCGCATGGGACGCAAGTGACCGGCCGACTTGACCAAAGTCAATGGCCGCCGTCGACTTTCGCAGCGGACGCCGCTCCGGGCCGGGTCCGCGCGTTCGTGCGGCCCGCTGCCGCGCCGGACGCGGACGCGCGCCGGACCCGCGGCGGTCCGCGGCGGTCCGCGGCACCCGGGCCGGACCCGGGCCTGACCCGAGCCGGACCCGCCGGGCGCGGTCACGCGGGCCGGATCGGTGGCGATCAGGGCACTGCCGACCGAGCATGAGGGTGATCGGAATGGGACTAGAGTCTGCACGATAGATCAACCGCTCGTCATGCGCGCTGCTACTCCGGGAGTTCCCATGGACCGCCACCAGCGGCTCACCGCTGTGCTCGACCTGCTCTCGGAGCGCGGCTCGCTCACCGTCGACGAGGCGATGGCCGACCTCGGCGTGTCACCCGCGACGGTGCGCAGGGACCTCGACCAGCTGGCGCAGCAGCAACTCCTGACCCGGACCCGCGGCGGCGCCGTCGCGGCGACCGTCTCCTACGACCTGCCGCTGCGCTACAAGGCCGGGCGGCAGGCGCCGGAGAAGGAGCGGATCGCCCAGGCCGTGGTGGACCTCATCGCGCCGGGGTCGGTGGTCGGGCTCAACGGGGGGACGACGACCACCAACGTCGCCCGCGCAATCGCGCTGCACGAGGGCTTCCACGGCGGCGACCAGGGCGCCGGTGTCACGGTGGTGACCAACGCGCTGAACATAGCGAACGAGCTGGTCGTCCGCCCGCACGTGAAGCTGGTGGTCGTCGGCGGTGTCGTGCGCGCCCGCTCCTACGAGCTGATCGGGCCGCTGGCGGCGCGGCTGCTCGACGCCGTCGCCATCGACACAGCGGTGATCGGGGTGGACGGAATCAGCGCCGAGACGGGGGCCGCCGCGTTCGATGAGGGCGAGGCCGCGATCAACGCCCTGCTCGCGGGCCGTGCCGAGCGGGTGGTGGTCGCCGCCGACAGCAACAAGATCGGGCAGCGCGCCTTCGCCCGGATCCTGCCGCTCAGTGAGGTGGACATCCTGGTCACCGACACGGGCATCAGCGAAGAGGCGGCCCAGGGCTTCGAGCAGGCCGGGGTCAAGGTCATCCGCGCCTGAGGGCTCCCGGGACCGCCCGGGGTCTCTGGAGGTCCCGGGCCGGGATGCGTCTCCGCGCGGAGTTCGGGATGCGGAGTGCGGCGCGTGCCCCACACCGCCAGCGGTGGCATGGGTCTGGCGGGAACACCACAGCGTGGTGTTTCGTGCCGCCGGGTGCTTCACATCCGCGACGGCAGCCACTCCTCGGGTCCCCAGTGCGCGGACTCCCACCCCGCGCCCCCAGTACACGACCCCCGCGAGCCCAGCGCGCGCGACCCCCACCCCCGAGCCCAGTGCACCCCGCGTTCCCGATTCGCGTGGTCCCGGGGTCGGGGACCGCCCTTCGTCGCCCGACCCCCACGGCCCCGGGCATGGGTGCGCGCGGACTCCGTGCGCGAGTGCTGTCCGACTGGCGGGGAGCGGGTTCGGCGTGCGGAAACGTCGGGAATCCGGGCTCGCTGGCGTGATCATCGGCTGAATGCGAAATGATTAATGTTGAGCACTTGACGGTCAAAACGCTTGACGTCGCTCATGGCTCCCGTGACGATTGCCACCAAGATCCGACGAAGTGGACGGGTGATGGCGGCTTCTCACGGGACTAGAACCGATGCAACGGCGTCCGCGGGCACCGATGTCCACCCGGATGAGGGGCGCGCGGCGGCCCGCCGGTCCGGTCGCGGCCCCGGGCGGCGCGCCGGCCTGTGGGAGCGCACCGTCCCGCTGCGGTGGCTGGCACCGAGCACCGCGCTGATCGCACTGGTCATCGTCTTCCCCGCCCTCTACATGGGCGCCATGGCGTTCATGAGCATCAACCAGATCGGCATGATCACCGGGTTCGCCGGGCTCGACAACTTCCGGACGCTGTTCGCCGAACCCGCGCTGTGGCCCGTTGTCACGAACACCGCGTCGTGGCTGGTGGTGGTCGTCGGGATCACCGTCGTCCTCTCACTGGCGCTGGCGCAGTTCCTCAGCAAGGACTTCGTCGGCCGGCGCTTCGTGCGCCTCGCTGTCGTCGTGCCGTGGGCGGCGTCCCTGGTCATGACGGCGACCGTCTGGCGCTTCCTGTTCGAGGGCGGCAACGGGCTGCTCAACCGGCTGCTCATGGACCTGTCGATCCTCAGCGCGCCGCACGACTGGTACAAGGACCCCTCGACGGCGTTCGCGTCGATCATGGCGGTCGGGGTCATCACGTCCATCCCGTTCACGACCTACGTGCTGCTGGCGGGGCTCCAGTCGATCCCCGGCGACCTGCACGAGGCCGCGCGCATCGACGGCGCCGGGGCGTGGCGGGCGTGGCTGCACGTCACCCTGCCGATGCTGCGGCCCTCGCTGCTGGTCGCGCTCGTCCTCAACATGCTGCACGTGTTCAACGCGTTCACCGTCATCTGGGTGATCTCCGGCAAGACCGCGGGGACCAGCGCGGACACGACGGTCACGTGGATGTACAAGATCGCGTTCACCACGCGGCTCGACCCCGGCGAGGCGGCCGCGCTGGCAGTCCTCAACGTGGCGTTCCTCGTCCTGCTCATCGCCGTCTTCGGGCTGCTACTGCGGCCCGTCCGGCGCCCGGACGCGCCGGTCGCCGCGGGGCCCGCGGCAGAGCCCCCGCGGGAGGACCGCGCCGAGCGGCGCGCGGCCCCGCCGCCGCGCGCCGCCGCTCCGCCGTCCCCTGCCATCGTGGCGCTGCACCGCGGGTGGCGGCGGGCGCGGCCCGTTGTGCTGCCGTTCACGGGTCTGCTGGTCGCGGCGTTCTTCCTGGCGCCCTACGTCGCCATGTTCCTCGGCTCGCTCAAGACCGACGCGGAACTGTTCGAGGTCCCCGCGAACTACCTGCCGCGCGAGTGGGCGTGGTCGAACTACGCCGACGTGTGGCGCGTGATCCCCCTCGCCGACTACTTCCGGGTGAGCCTGACCCTCGCCCTCTCGGCGACGGCGGTGGTGCTCCTGGTGTCGGCCCCGGCGGCCTACATCCTGGCCCGCACGGAGTTCCGCGGCAAGGCGGCGTTCCTGATGCTGATCCTGGTCACGCAGATGTTCCCCGCCGTCGCGCTGATCATCGGGCTGTACCGCGAGGCCCTGTTCCTGGGCGGCGTGCACCAGTACTGGTTCATCATCGCGGTCAACTCCGCGTTCAACATCGCCTTCGCCGTGTGGATCATGCACGCGCACTTCCGGTCCATCCCCGTGGAGATCGAGGAGGCCGCGATGCTCGACGGCCTGGGCCGGCTGCGGATCATGCTGCGGCTGATCGTCCCGCTGTCGGCGCCCGCCATCATCACGGTCACGATCTTCACCTTCATCCAGGTGTGGAACGAGTTCATCGTCGCCCTCACCCTCTTCAACGACCCACCGAACGGCCGTGTCCCGCTGACGGTCGGCGTCCAGCAGTTCGTCGGGCTCTACGAGACCAACTACCAGTACCTGTTCGCCGCCGCCCTCATGGCGATCGTCCCCGCCGTCATCTTGTTCGCACTCATCGAGAAGTACCTGGTGAGCGGCTTGACGACGGGCAGCGGGAAGTGACCCGGCGGCCGAGAAGGAATGAGACCCCCATGCACCCAGGCAGAACGGCACCGCTGAAGGTGCTCGCGGCCGCCTCGACCGCGGCGCTGGCGCTGAGCACCCTGACCGGATGCGGCAGCGGCTCCGACGACGGCGCGCTGAAACTCGTCGTCGCCCAGTACACCGAGGGCACCCAGCCCTACTGGAAGGACTTCGTGGCGTCCTTCGAGGAGGAGAACCCCGACATCAAGGTCGACGTCCAGGTCATCGACTGGAGCAACCTCCAGAACCAGATCAACACCATGGTGCAGACCCAGCAGCTGCCCGACATCCTCAACACCAACGTGTTCGCCGACTACGCCGAGTCGGAGCTGCTGTACCCGGCGGAGGAGGTCATGTCCAAGGAGCGCATGGCCGACTTCCTGCCCCAGTTCGCCGACAACGCCTCCTACAAGGGCGAGCAGTACGGCCTGCCGTTCGTCGGCACGGTCAACGCCATGTACTACAACAAGGACATCTTCGCCGAGGCGGGGATCAAGGAGCCGCCGAAGACCTGGGACGCGTTCCTCGACACCGCGGCCAAGCTCGAGAAGGAGGACCCCGACACCATCCCCTACGCGCTCGCGCTGGGTTCCGAGGGCGGCCACGGCGAGTTCGGGACCTGGGCGCGCGCCAACGGCGGCGACTGGAAGAGCGACGAGGCGTGGACCGTCGACAGTGAGCGCAACGTGGAGACACTGGACTTCCTGCGCGACCTCACCGTCGAGCACGGGTACACCCAGCCCAACCCCGGCAAGACCAACCGCGCCGACGGCACGTGGCCGCTGTTCGCCCAGGGCAAGGCGGCGATGGTCTACGGGTCGCTGGGCACCCGCGCGTTCCTCGACCCGGTCGAGAAGGCCGGCGTCGACTACGGCATCGCGACCCACCCGGTGAACCACGGCGCCGAGCCGTCGGCGCTGGGCATCCAGGACTACCTGATGGCGTTCAACGCGGGCGGCGACGCCAAGAAGCCGCAGATCAAGAAGTTCCTGGACGCCTTCTACGAGCCCGCGAACTACGCGAAGTACCTGAAGACCGAGGGGCTGCTGCCGACCACGGAGTCGGGTTCGGAGACGTTCCGCGACGACCCCGACTACGCCGAGTTCGTGGAGATGATCCCCAAGGCGCGGTTCGACCCGACGTCCGACGGCGCGTGGGCCAAGCTCAAGGGCGGCCTGGACAACGAGCTGGGCACGGCCGTCGCCAAGGACGGCGACCCCGCCGAGGTGCTGGCCCGCCTCCAGCAGAGCACCGACGAGGCGTCCTGACGCCCCGCTGAACAGCGGGGACGTCCCACGATGCGCCGCGGCGGGCGGTACACCGCCCGCCGCAGCGGGAGACCAGGGGGTGCGGCGTGCGCCGTGAGAGTGCCGAGTTCGATGTGGTCGTGACCGGCGGCGGGCTGGCCGGGGTGGCGGCGGCGATCGCCGCGGCCCGGCTCGGCGCCAGCGTCGCCCTCGTGCACAACCGGCCGGTGCTGGGCGGCAACTCCAGCAGCGAGGTGCGGGTGTGGGTGTGCGGCGCGACGGCCGCCGGGGCGCAGCGCTACGCGCGCGAGACCGGCATCGTGGGCGAGCTGTACCTGGAGAACCAGTACCGCAACCCCGAGGGCAACCCGGTGTTCTGGGACATGGTGGTGCTCGACGCCGTGCGCGCCGAGCCCGGCATCGCGCTGTACCTCAACACCGACGTGCGCGAGGTCGAGGCGGAGGGGCCCGAGGACGCCCGCGTGATCCGCTCGGTCACCGGCTGGACGATGGCGTCGGAGCGCGAAACGCGGTTCGTCGCCCCACTCTTCCTCGACTGCACCGGCGACGGCCTCGTGGGACACCTGGCCGGCGCCCGCTACCGCGTGGGCAGGGAGGCGCGCGCGGAGCACGGGGAGTCGTGGGCGCCGGAGGAGGCCGACGAGCTGCTGCTCGGCAGCACGATCCTCTTCTACACCAAGGACCTCGGCCACCCGGTGCGCTACGTCCCGCCGGACATCGCCGCCGACATCACGGCGACCGGCATCCCCGAGCGCCGCGTCATCAAGGCCGGTGCGAACGGGGCCGCGTACTGGTGGATCGAATGGGGCGGCGAGCTCGACACGGTCCACGACAACGAGCGGATCCGCGACGAGCTGTGGTCGGTCATCTACGGGATCTGGGACTACATCAAGAACTCCGGGAGGTTCCCCGACGCGGCGAACCTCACCCTGGAGTGGGTGGGTTCGGTCCCGGGCAAGCGCGAGTACCGCCGGTTCGTCGGCGACCACGTCCTCACCCAGTCCGACATCGTGGGGCAGCGCGCGTTCGACGACCGGATCGGCTACGGGGGCTGGTCGATCGACCTGCACCCGCCCGGCGGGATGTACGCCGCCGAGGGCGGCGCGGCCCAGTACTACCCCGACGGCGTCTACCACGTCCCCTTCCGCTCCCTGTACTCGGCGAACACCGCCAACCTGCTGTTCGCGGGGCGCGACATCTCCGCCACGCACATCGCGTTCGGCAGCACCCGGGTCATGGCGACGTGCGCGGTCATGGGCGAGGCCGCCGGGACCGCCGCCGCGCTGTGCGCGCGCGGCGGCACGGTGCCGCGCGCGCTCGCGTCGTCGGGGATCGCCGCGCTCCAGCGCACACTCCTGCGCCAGGACGCCGCCGTCATCGGCCTCCGCTACGACGACCCCGCCGACCTCGCGCAGCGCGCCGAGGTCGGTGCGTCGTCGACGCTGACCGCGCTCGCCGTCGAGCCCGGCGCGGACGGTCCGGACGGTCCGGACGGTCCGGCCACGTCGCCGTGGCCGCTGGCCCACGACGCCGGGCTGCTGCTGCCCGCCGACCCCGGCATCGACGGGGTGCGGCTCCTGGCCGACGTCGCCCCGGACGGCGCGGGCACCGAGCTGGCCGTCGAGCTGTGGGACACCGGGCGGCCGGAGAACGCCGTGCCGCACACCCTGCGCGCCGCCGTCCGCGTCCCGCTGGAGCAGGGCGGGCGCCAGTGGCTGCGCGCGCCGCTGCGATGGGCGCCCGCGGAGCCGGGCAACGCGTTCCTCGTGGTGCGCGCCCACCCTGGTGTCGCCCTGCACGTCGCGGCGGCGATGCGCACCGGGGTCCTCAGCCTCACGCGCGCCGGGGCGGTGGACGACGGCGACGTCGACACCGGGCAGGTCTACCAGCCGGTGGTGGACTGGCAGACCAAGCCGCTGCGGAGGCGCTCGTTCTGCTTCCGGTCGGACGCGCCGACCGGCGCGTTCGCCGCCGAGCGGGCGGTCGGCGGCTACGCGCGCCCCTTCGGCGGGCCGCAGATGTGGGTCTCCGACGGCCTTGCCGCGCCGCAGCACCTCCGCCTCGACTGGCGGGAGCCGGTGGCGGTGGGCCGGGTCGAACTGGTCTTCGACGACGACGTCAACGAGTACATGAACAACCTGCATTACCACCGCAGCCCGTTCGCGGTCATGCCGGAGCTGGTCCGCGACTACACGGTGGAGGCGCGCACCGGGGCGGGGTGGACCCCGCTGGTGGCCGAGAACGGCAACCGGCGGCGGCACCGCGTCCACGTGCTCCCCGAGGCGGTGCGCGCCGACGCGCTGCGCCTGACGGTCGCGGCCGCCGAGGCCCACGTCGTCGCCCTGCGCGTCTACGGCCCCGACACCCCGCCGTGAGTGACTGTTGGGGTACCGGTCCGGAGTCCGGCCGAGAGGAGGTGCTTCGGCGGTCGCTGCTGCGCAGCCGCCCCGCAGCCTTGTCCTGTCCCCGTGGGTCACGGTGAGCTGGCCGCGCACCCCCGCGCTGCTCCCCGCCGCGACCGCCGAACCACCTCCTGACCGGGACAGGGCTGCACCCCAACAGTCACCGAGTCAGCCGCCCCGGCCCCGCTGGCCGGCCGGCGGCGGGCCGCCGCCGCGGTCCAGCCCGGCCTTGAAGGCGAGGAGGCCGGCCTGGGTGCGGTTGGTGCACTGGAGCTTCACGAGGATGTGGGAGACGTGGCCCTTGACGGTGGTCTCGCTCAGCACCAGTCTGCGCGCGATCTCGGCGTTGGAAAGGCCCTCGCCGAGGCACGACAGCACCTCGGACTCCCGTCCGGTCAGCCCGTCGAGCAGCGCGCGGCCGCGCCCCCGGTCGTCCTGCGCGCCGCCCGCGGCGCCCACCAGCCGCCGGGTCGCCGCGGGCGAGAGCACCGTGTGTCCGTCGGCGGCGACCCGGACCAGGCCGATCAGGTCGCGGGGGCGGGTCGACTTGAGCAGGAACCCGGCCGCACCGGCGCGCAGCGCGCGCAGCAGGGCCTGATCCGCGTCGAAGGTCGTCAGCACGACCACGACGGGCGCGCGGTCGAGGGCGGCGATCTGCCCGATGGCGGTGATGCCGTCGACACCGGGCATGCGCAGGTCCATCAGGACGAGATCGGGCCCGTGCCGGAGCACCGATTCGACCGCCGCCGCGCCGTCGTAGGCCTCGTCCACGACCTCGATGTCCTCGGCCGACCCGAGGATGGTGCGCAGGTGGGCGCAGACCATGGCCTCGTCGTCCACCACGACCACGCGGATCATCGCGCCCCTTCCGGCCCTGCGGCGGCCGGGACGTCGGCCGGCAGCGCCGCGTCCACGCGGAACCCGCCGTCGCCCGCCGGCCCGGCGCGCAGCACCCCGCCCACCAGCTCGACGCGCCGCCGCAGGCCGAGCAGGCCCGTCCCGCCCCCGGTCCGCGCGAGCGCGGGGTCGCCGCCCCGGGCGGATGCGGTGGTGCTGACGTCGACCCGCACGCCGTCGGGGCGGTAGCGGACCCGGACCCGGGTGTCGGCGCCCGGCGCGTGCTTGTGCGCGTTGGTCAGCGCCTCCTGCACGATCCGGTACACGGTCCGCCCGATGACCGGCGCCGCGAGGTCGGGGGCGCCCACCTCGTCGAACGCGACCGGCAGCCCCGCGGCCTCCGACGCCGCCACCAGCTCCGACAGCGGCGGTACCGGCGGGGGCGCGGGGCCGTCGGCCGCCGCTGCTCCGCCGTCCGGCGGTTCGGCGCCGCGCAGGACGCCCACGACGTCGCGGAGCTCCTCCAGCGCCTGGCAGCCGGTCGCGCGCAGGCCCTCGGCCGCGTCCCTGGTGGCGGCCTCCCCCGAGGTCAGCCCCAGCGCGCCGGCCTGGAGGACCATCAGGCTGACGCGGTGCGTCACCACGTCGTGGATCTCGGCGGCGATCCGCGCCCGTTCCTCGCCGCGCGCCTGCTCCGCCCGGAGGAACCGCTCGCGCTCGGCCCGTTCGGCGCGGTCGAGGAGCGCGGCGAGGAGCCTGCGGCGCGCCCCGGCGTACAGTCCGCCTGCTGCCGCCCCCACGACGGTCAGCGCCGAGGCGACGCCCGCCTCGAAGACCTGCGCCGTCCCCGCGGCGGCGAGCGGCAGCACCGCCAGCGCGGCGAGCGGCGGCCACACCGCGCGGCCGCCGCCCGCGAAGGCCCCCGCGCTGTAGGCCGCGAACGGGGCCGCCGGGAGCAGGCCGAGGAACATCAGGGCCCCGGCGCCCGAGCGGACGAGACCGCCCGGTGCGGCGGCCTCGACCACCACGATGGCGGCCAGCGCGGCTGCCGAGACCCAGGCGACGCCGACGGGGAAGCGGCGGCGCAGCGCAAGGGGCAGCGCCGCCGCCGCCAGCCCGGCGCCGGCCGCGCCGCCGTAGGGCTCGACGACCCCGCCGGGGCCCGCTGCGGCGAACCCCGCCACGGCCGCGGCACCCACGATCAGGACGTCGACCGCCGTCGCGCGCAGCCGCGCCGCATCGATCCGCCTCACGGGGTCCAAGGTAGGCGCGGCGGCCGCCGGAACGACGTCCCGCGGGCGAATCCCGTACGAAAGTCGTGCACCGGGGCGCCCGCCGACACGAAGGGAGGGGGTGATCCGGCGCGTTCGGCGCTGTCGCCGATGTACCGCGGTCGGCTCGAATCGAGGCGGGCGCCGCGGCCGCATCCTGTGCCGCGCCGCCGGGAACCGGCCGGGACGACGATGGGGGCAGGCGCGGACATGGACACCGGACTACGTCGGAACTGGCGGCCGATCGTGCTGCTCATGGTGCTCGCACCGGTCATAGCGGAGATCCTGGGCGGCGCGATGCCGGTGGCCGACTTCGTGCAGCCGGGGATCCTCATCCCGTTCACCGTGTTCCTGTACGGGCTGCCGGTGCTGGTCATCCGGGAGGTCGCGGCGCGCCTGCGGTTCGGGCTGCCCGCTCTGTGGGTCCTCGGGATGGTCTACGGCCTCTTCAACGAGGGCCTGCTGTCGGAGACGCTGTACGCCGGGCTCGACCACGCGATCGCCGCGCACGCGGACTACGGCGTCGTGGCCGGGATACGCGTCCCCTGGCTTCTCTACATCCTGCCCTGGCACGGGCTGTTCTCCGTGGTCACGCCCATCGTCCTCGTGGACGGCCTGTTCCCCGCACGGGCCGGCCGTCCGCTGCTGCCGAAGGCGGCCGCGTGGTGCATCGCGGTCGGCGTCGGCGGGCTGGCGGTCGCCCGCTTCCTGCTGTGGGGCGAGAACCGGGAGGTGCAGGACACGGGGCTGTTCGCCGCCCACCTCACGCTCGTGGTGGCCGCCGCCGCGGCACTGTGCCTGATCGCCGTGCGGGTCGCGGCCGTCCTCCGTGTCGAGGACGGTGCGGAGCCCCGCGGGTCCCGCTGGACGGCGTTCGCGACAGGGGCCGCGCTGTACCTGCTCGCGTTCATCGGGCTCTCACTGCTGGTGGAGGCGGCGGCTCCCCCGCTCGTCACCGTGGCCTACTTCGCCCTGGTGGTCGCCTGCGGACTCCGGGCGGTGACCCGCAGGCCGCACCTGGCGCGGGCCGAGGGGACGGCGTTCGTCCTCGGCAGCGGGTCGGCCTACGCCGGGTTCGCGGTCGTCGCCGGCTCGCTGCTGGGCGACGTCGTCTGGGCCGCAACCGGCGCCTGCTTCCTCGCCGCCTACCTCACCGCGGCGACCCGCATCGCCCGCAGCCGCTGACCCGGCGAGCGCGGCCGGCCCCCGTGGTCAGCCGCGCGCCGGGGCCCCTCCGGTGTCCGTTTCGTGCGCCGGGTCGGCGTCGGCGGTCTCCGTGCGGACGTGCCGCAGCAGCGTCCCGGTGACGACCGCCAGCGCGACCGCGATGGCGGCGTTGACGACAGCGGCGGTCTGCACACCGGTTGTGAACGCCTCGCGGGCCGTGTCGAGCACGGGGCCGCCGAGCGCCGCGGGCAGCCGCTCCGCGGCGGCCACCGCGTTGCCGAGCGTCTCGCGCGCCGCCGCGGCAAGGTGGGCCGGGACCTCGGCGGGCAGGGCGCCGGGACCCATCCCGCCGCGGTACACGGCCGTGGCGACACTGCCCCCTACCGCGACCCCCAGCGCCATGCCCAACTCGGTGCCCGTCTCGCCCATCGCCGATGCGGCGCCGACCCGTTGCGGGGGCGCGCTTCCCACGATCAGGTCGTAGCTGAGGGCGAGCACCGCTTGCAGTGCGAAGGAGGGGACCGCGAAGCCGACGACGGCGAGCAGCGGCCCGGAGCCGGTGGTGATGAAGACGTTCACGAGGAGCCCCGCGGCGCCGAGGGCGAACCCCGCCGCCATAACCGTCGACGGGCGCACCCACCGCAGCGCCGCCGGCGCCAGCAGGGTGCCCGCGATCCCGGCGAGCATCGGCGGCAGCGCCAGGACCCCCGCCTCCAGCGGTGACAGCCCCAGGCCCGACTGGAGGTACTGGAGGATGAGGTACTGGGTGCCCGCCAGGACGAACAGCGCCATGGTCTGGGCGCCCAGGGAGACGCTGAACGCCGGGCGGGCGAACAGCCGGAGGTCGAGCATCGGCTCGGCGAGCCGGAGTTGGCGGCGCACGAACACGTAGCCCGCCGCGAGCCCGATCGCGACGGCGGCCGCGGCGGTCGCGGTGACACCGTCCTTGGCGACCTCCTTGAACCCGTAGACCACCGGGATGATCGCCGCGACGGAGAGGGCCGCGCTGGCGACGTCCAGGCCACCGGTCCGGTCCGTGTCGCGGTACTCGGGCAGCAGTGGCGCACTGACCAACAGCAGCGCCATGACGGGGATGGCCAGCAGGAACACCGAACCCCACCAGAAGTACTCCAGGAGCGCGCCGCCGACGAGCGGGCCCAGGGCGCCGCCGACCATGAAGTTGGTCATCCACGCGGCGATCGCGAACCGGCGCTGGTCCGGGTCCTGGAACATGACGCTGATGAGCGACAGTGTGGACGGCATCAGGGTGGCCCCCGCGACGCCGAGCGCGGCGCGCGCGGCGATCAGCACCGGCACGCTCGTGGCGAACGCCGCCAGCACAGAGGCGAGGGCGAACAGGACGGCGCCGATCAGCAGGAGCCTGCGTCGCCCGATCCGGTCGCCCAGGTTCCCCATGGTGATGAGGAAGCCGGCGATCAGGAACCCGTAGATGTCGACGATCCACAGCACCTGGGTGGCGCTGGGGCGTAGTTCCGCGCTCAGGTGCGGAACGGCGAGGTGCAGAACGGTCATGTCCAGGCCGATGAGGATCGTCGGCAGGGCGAGGACGGCCAGGCCGAGCCACTCGCGTGCTCCGGCCCGGGGGCGGATGCTGGTAGCCATGCGGATCCCTTCCTGCGGCGGCTCATGCAACCGCCATCCTCAAAGTTCACGTTAACTTGAAGTCAAGGTGATGTGACCCGGATCACCGCGCATGCTCCGCCGTGTTCGCATCGGTGCGTGCGGCAGCGGCGGGGGCCTCCGGGTCCCGCGCGGTGGGAGCAGGATCGGGGGCGGTGGGGCGGCGGTAATTCGCGTGCCCGCCCGCTGCCGCGTTGTTAGCGTGCGGGGCATGGAGGACCGGCCCGGCGGGCTCGACGAGGGCGACCTGCGCGACGCCCTGAAGGCGTGGGGCATCACCGCCGCGGCGCTGGAGTACGCCCCCGTCGGCTTCGGCGACTACCACTGGACGGTCGGCGACGGCGAGGGTCCGCGCTGGTTCGCCACGGTCTCGGACCTGCCGGCCAAGAACCACTGCGGGACGGGCGCCGACGCCGCCGGGCGCGAACCCGACCCGTCGGCCATGGAGTTCTACCGACTCCGGTGGGACCTTGAGGAGGCCGCCGGGTACGTCGACCAGTTCCGCTCCCCCCATGAGCGCACGCCCGACACCGAAACGGCCTGGTCGGATCTCAGCGGCATCGTCGCGCAACTCGCCGGAGACGGCCCCGCGTGAACGGGGGTCCGGCCGCGGCCGCACGCGGCCCCGTTGGACGGCGGCCGACCGGATCGCCCCCCGCCCACCCCCACCCCGGCAGGCGTCGCGGCATCCGGCCCGTCGTCCGTCGTCCTACGGCGCCGCGGCGCCCGACTGCTCGCACTCCGCGATGGCGGCCCGCGTCGCCGCCTCGTCGGAGAACCACGCCGCCAGCGTCCCAGGGTCGTCGAACCCGTTGGCGAAGCGGTCGGCGAGGGTCTGGTGGCGGCCCGCCGCCGCGCAGAAGTCCAGGACGTCCGCAGGAGTGTAGTGCAGCCGCTCGGCGAGTTCGCCGGTGAACGGGCCCGCGTAGGCCATGTAGCGGGCGAACACGGCGCGCATGAAGTCGTGGTCGAACGGTCGGGCGCCGTGCGCGAGGATCGCGTCGAGGTAGATCGTGGCGGCCATGCACGCGTTGTTGGCGTCCTGCTGGAGCGCCGGTGAGGTGACCACGACGCTGTCGCCCATGCCGAGCACGGATCCCCCCGAGGGCAGGTGCGCGATGGGCTCGCGGACCAGCGGGTTGGCGTGGTCCATGGCGACGGCGCGGTCGTCGGCGAGCCGGGCGCCTTCGTAGGCGGGATAGCGGTGCGGCAGGTACTCCCTGATCAGGCCGAGCATCACCGTGAGGTGCACGTCCGGCGTGGTGCGCCGGGGGAAGCGCGCCATCGGGCCGTCGGCCGGCCCCGTCACGCACAACTGGCGGCAGGTGCCATTGACCGAGTACCCGGGCCACGCGATGACGTGCCCCAGGCCGGGCACGATGTCGACCCCGATCCGCTCGTGGTCGTGGTGGTCCGGCGCGTCCTCGATGTAGGCGATGGCGGTCGCCACCGGCGGCATCCGCGCCAAGGCGCGCCCGGTGTCGACGGGGAACATGTCGGCGAGTCCACTGTGCCCCGTGGCGACGACGGTCAGCTCGAACATCAGCGCGAGCCGGTCGAGGTCGCTCACCGTGGCCCCGTGGAGCAGCACCTTGCCGCCCCGCTCCTCGAATACCTCCTGCCAGACCGCGATCTTGACCCGTTCGTCGATCGACTGCGCGGCGGCGTCCAGCCGCCCGGTCCAGTCGAATGCGGTCGCCCCGTCCGGGGTGTGGCCGGTGATTCGCATTCCATTGAGCGGCCGCGCCTCCTCGTCCCAGAAGTTCAGGCCGTATTCGCGCTCGGCGCCGCGCGCGGCGTCGAAGAGGATCTGCATGGACACGGCACGGCCGCCGTACAGCTCTGCCGAACTACGCACCGTCATGAGTGTCACGTCGTAGTCGTGTTCCTGGAGGCACAGCGCCAACTGGAGCCCCGACTGACCGCCACCGACGATCAAGATCTTGCGCATTGTTCTCCATTCATGAATTGCGGAATGACCGATAAAACCCCCAACCGGATTGAACACCGGGAGCACCTAAGATCCCGATAACGCAGCAAGCGTGCCGCATCGCATTTCCATACTTGTTTCACGTCTTTTTCGCAACGCACGCCGGATACGCCCGTTTGGCTGCGTTATGCACCCCGCCGGGGACGGCCCCGCCGCTCGGCGCCGGCGGACGGATGGACATCCCCGCCGGATCCCGGGGCATGGCCGCCGGGCCGCGCCCGGACCAGGATCCGGGGTATGACATCACCAACGACACTGGTCCTCGGCGGTACCGGCATCACGGGACGCCGGGTCGTCCAGCACCTCCGCGCCCAAGGCACACCCGCACGCGCGGCCTCCCGTTCCGGCGACACCACATTCGACTGGACCGACCGCGCCACCTGGCGGCCCGCGCTCGACGGCGCCGACGCCGCCTACATCGTCGCGCTGGACACCACGCCCTCACCGACACCCGCCTTCGTGGCGGAGGCGGTCGCGAGCGGGGTGGAACGGCTCGTCCTGCTCTCCGCCCGCGGCGTGGACGTCCCCGGGTACTTCGCGCCGGGCTTCGACGGCGCGCCACCGCACCTCGCGGGCGAGGCGGCGGTGCGCGACTCGGGGGTGCCGTGGACGATCCTGCGCCCCGGCTGGTTCGCGCAGAACTTCAGCGAGGGCGTCTTCCGGGACGGTGTGCTGGCGGGGGAGCTGGCACTCCCCACGGGCGACGGCGCGGGCGCGTTCGTGGACGCCGACGACATCGCCGCGGTCGCCGTCGCCGCCCTCACCGGCCCGGGGCACGCGGGCGAGGTGTACGAGCTGTCCGGCCCCAGGGCGCTGACCATCGACGGCGTCCTCGCCGCCATCGCCGCCGCCGGCGGCCCCACGGCCCGCTATGTGCCGGCGAGCGACGCGGAGTTCCGGAAGCGCCTGGTCGCCGAATGGGGCGACGAGGAGGCGGCCGACCTGTGGACCAGCGCGCTGCACCCCATCCGCACCAGCCAGGAGGCGCCGGCCACCGATGGCGTGAAGCGGGCGCTGGGCCGCGAACCGCGCGGCATCGAGGAGTTCGCCGCGGCCGCCGTCGCAGCAGGCGCGTGGCGCGGTTGACCTGGTGACCGGCTGACCTGCTGTCGAGCGCGGCGCCCCGCCATGGCGGGGCGCCGCGTCGGGGCACCGACCCGGCGTGGCGCGGCGTCGGGGCACCGCGTTCCGCCTCGGAACCGGCAGGGCTTTCGACGGACGGGACGCGCTTCGGCGGTCGCTGCTGCACAGCAGCTACCGCCGAAGTACACCCTGGCCGACTCCTTCCGGACCGGCACCCCGGCAGGGGCTCAGCCCGTCGGCGCCTCGCTGCCGTCGAGCACCGGGGCGCCGCCGTCGCGCCGGAACGCGCTCGGGCTCACCCCCTGGACGCGTTTGAAGGCGGCGCTGAACCCGAACGCGTCGGCGTAGCCCACGCGGTGCGCCACCGCCGCGACCGTCAGATCGGGCCGGCCCAGCAGGTCGGCCGCGAGCGTCATGCGCCATTCGGTCAGGTACGCGACCGGCCCGTCGCCCACCAGTTCGGTGAACCGCTTCGCCAGCGTGGTCCGCGACACCCCCGCGCGCGCGGCCAGCGACGCCGTCGTCCACGGGTGGGCCGGGTCCTCGTGCATGGCGCGCAGCGCGGCGCCCGCGACGTCGTCGCCGAGCGCGCGGTACCACTTCGGCGGGTCGGCCTCCGCCCCGTCGAACCAGTCGCGCAGCGTGCACACCAGCAGCCAGTCGAGCAGCCGGTCGAGCACGATCTGGCGGCCCGGCCGCGCCCCGGTGATCTGCGACTCCAGGTAGTCGCGCATGGGCGCGCAGTCCTCGTCGTCCGGCACGACGAGGACCGGGGGCAGCACCCGCAGCAGGCGCCGCGGGACCTCGGCCCGGACGTCGTAGGCGCCCGCCAGGAGCACCGTCGGGCCCGCGAACTCGTCCGCTGTGGCGCAGTCGTCGGGGGCGCAGTGCACCTCGCGCACCGGCGCGGCCGGCGCCGCAGGGTCGTCGGTGAACACGAAGGGCTCCGGCCCGCGGACGATGGCGGCCTCGCCCAGCCGCACCTCGCGCGGCTCGCCCTTCGCGGGCACGATCCACCCGCCGCCCCGCAGGGGGACGCACAGGGTCAGGTAGACGTCGTCGGTGAACCGCAGCGACCACGGCGGCCACAGCACCGAGCGGCCGAAGACCGCACCCTTCCCGCGGACCCCGCGCAGCAGCTCATCGAACACGTCCATGGGGGCAACGATAGGCGGGCCGGACGATCGCCTATGCGCCGCGGTCGCCCGCCCATGGGCTCCGGGCGGCGACCGCTGTTGACTCGGGGCATGACAAAGAACAGCACCACCAGCAGCCCCATCACGGGGGACGTCCTGGTCCTCGGCGCGACCGGCAAGACCGGCCGCCGCGTCACCCGGCGGCTCCGCGACTCCGGCGTGCGCGTCCGCGCGGCCTCGCGCTCCGGCGAGGTGACGTTCGACTGGACGCGCCCCGCCACCTGGGAGCCCGCGCTCGCAGGCGCCTCGGCCGTGTACCTCGTCCCGCCGGACGACCCGGCCCCGATCAAGCAGTTCGCCGCCGACGCGGTTGCGGCGGGCGTGCGCCGCTTCGTGGCGCTGTCGGGGCACGGCATCGACCACATCGCCGGGGACTTCGGGCAGGGCATGGCGGCGGGCGAGGCCGCGGTCCGCGACTCCGGGGCCGAATGGACCATCCTCCGCCCGAACAACTTCTTCCAGAACTTCGACGAGGACCTGTGGCACGCCCCGCTGCTGGCCGGGCGCCTCGCGCTGCCGATCGGGGCGGTACCCGAACCGTTCGTGAGCACCGAGGACATCGCGGAGGTCGCCGCGGCGGCGCTCACCGGCGACGGGCACGCCGGGCGCGTGTACGTGCTGTCCGGGCCGCGCGGGCTGACCTTCGCCGAGGCGGTGGCGACGATCGCCGGAGCGTCCGGCCGGGCCATCCGCTACGAAGAGCTGTCACCCGAGGCGTACCGGGCCGAACTGCGCGCCGAAGGGGTGCCGGAGGCGTTCGTGACCGCACTGGACACGCAGTTCGCCCTGCACCGCGAAGGGCACTCGGCCGAACCGGGCGACGGCGTCCGCCAAGCCCTCGGCCGCGCCCCGGCAGACCTCGCCCCCTGGGCCCGCCGCATCGCCGCAACGGGCGTGTGGTCCCCGCCCGCGGGCTGACCACGCCGGGGCGACGGCGCGCTTCCGGTGACCGTGGGCGGAGGGCGGGCTACCGTCGCGGCAGCTCCCCCTTCACCCGCGCCACCGGAGCCTTGAAAGGGCCGCCCCGTCAGGCCGGGTATGACTCGACCTCGGTCGCCTTGACGCCGGCCCACACTGCGTCGCCGGGCGACAGGCTGAGGTCGGCGAGTGCGGCGGGGGTGATGTCGGCCGACATCGGCAGCTCGCCGTCGAGGTGCACACGGACCTGGTCGCCGAAGCGCTCGATGCCGTCGATGGTCATCCGCCACACGTTGCGCGGGCTGCCGTCGGGCCGTTCCCGGTACAGGGCCACCGCGCGGGGCGGGAACGCGACGAACACGTCGCCTTCGGTCTCCTCGTGCAGCGCGACCCGCGCCTCCCCGGCTTCGACCCGGACCTCGCTCCGCTCGGCGTTGCCCCGGTACAGGTTGAGCCCCACGAGCCGGGCGACGTACTCGGTGCGGGGGCGGCGCGCGACGTCGGCCGGTGCGCCGTACTGCACGACGGCGCCGTCCTCGATCACGGTGACCTTGTCGGCCAGCACCATCGCGTCCAACGGGTCGTGGGTGACGACCACGGTCGCGCCGTCGAAGTCGCGCAGGTGGCGGCGCAGGTGGGAGCGGACGGTGAGGCGGGTGTGGGCGTCGAGCGCGGAGAGGGGTTCGTCCAGCAGCAGCAGCCGCGGACGTACGGCGAGGGCGCGGGCGAGGGCGACCCGCTGCGCCTGGCCGCCCGACAGGGTGGCGGGACGGGCCGCGGCGTGCTCACGCAGCCCCATGCGGTCCAGGAGCGCCGCGGCCTCGCGGCGGGCCCGCCGCGCGTCGACGCCGTGGCAGCGGGGGCCGAACGCGACGTTCTCCACCGCGCTCATGTGGCCGAACAGCAGGTAGTCCTGGAACACCATCCCGATGGGCCGCCGCTCGGTGGGGGTCGTGGTGATGTCCTCGCCTTCGAGCACGACGCCGCCCGCGGACATGGGGGCGAGCCCGGCGAGCGCCCGCAGCGCAGTGGACTTGCCCGCCCCGTTGGGGCCGAGCAGGGCGAGGACCTCGCCCCGCTGGACCGCGAGTTCGGCGTCCAGGCGGAAGCCCGGCCGGTCGACCACCAGGTGCGCCCGCAGGCTCGGCGCGCTCACAGGGCGCCCACCCACCGCTCGCGGAGGCTGACCAGGATCAGCAGCGACACGAGGAGCAGGACGAGGCTGAGCACGATGGCGGACTCCGGGTCGGTCTGCATGGCGAGGTAGACCGCGATGGGCATGGTCTGCGTTCGGCCGGGGAAGTTGCCGGCGAAGGTGATCGTCGCTCCGAACTCCCCGAGGGCGCGCGCCCAGCACAGCACCGCCCCCGCCGCCACCCCCGGCAGCACCATGGGCAGGGTGATCCGGCGGAAGACGGTGACGCGGGTGGCGCCGAGGGTCGCCGCCGCCTCCTCGTAGCGGCGGTCGGCGCCGCGCAGCGCCCCTTCGACGCTGATCACCAGGAACGGCATCGCGACGAACACCTGCGCGGCGACGACCGCAGCGGGGGTGAAGGGCATCGTGTAGCCGAACCAGGCGTCGAGGTACTGCCCGACGACCCCGCGGCGGCCCAGCGCGAGCAGCAGCGCGACACCCCCCACGACGGGCGGGATGACCATGGGCACCGTGACCAGCGCGCGCACGACGCGGCGGCCGGGGAACGCGGCGCGGGCCAGCAGCCACGCCAGCGGCACACCGAGAACGAGGGCGATGGCCGTGGCGAGTGTCGCGGTCCCCAGCGAGAGGAGGAGGGCGCCGCGGATCTCGGGCATCAGCAGCCGGGTGCCGAGCGTCGACCACGGCGCGCGGATCAGCAGTCCCGCGAACGGCAGCACCAGGAAGGCGATCCCCACGACCGCGGGGACGACCAGCAGCCACGGAAAGCGCCCGGCGCCCACGCGAGGGGCGCGCTCCCGAGCGGCGCCCTGGCGGGACGGTACCGGGGTCACGGGCTGCGCTCCGCACCGGCGACCGGGGCGGGGACGGCCACGAGAGGGGTCCTCGGCGTCACGGCGCGCGGAATCCGGCGTCGGTCAGGACCTTTGTCCCCGTGTCGGAGGTGGTCAGCGCGATCCACTCGGCGGCGAGGTCGGCCTCTGGCGCGTCCTTCAGCGGCGCGATCGGGTAGTCGTTGACGGCGTGCTCCGATTCGGGGAACGCGATGCCCTTCACCTTGTCGCCCGCTGCGATCACGTCGGTCTTGTAGACGAGCGCCGCGTCGACCTCACCCAGCTCGACCTTTGTCATGGCCGCCTTGACGTCCTCCTCCTCGGTGACGGGGGTGATCTCGACACCGGTCTCGGCCATGACCTTCTCGGCAGCGGAGCCGCAGGGCACCTCGGCCGCGCACAGCGCGACCTTGGTGTTCTCGGCGGCGAGGTCGTCGAGTTCCTGAATGTCGGCGGGGTTGTCGGGCGGGACCGCGATCTCCAGGGTGTTCTGCGCGAACACCGTCGGCTCGCCCTCGGCGTCGCCTTCGTCGGCGACGAGGTCCATGTTCGCCGGGTTCGCCGAGGCGAAGACGTCGGCCGGCGCGCCCTCGTTGATCTGCTGGGCGAGTTCGGAGCTGCCGCCGAAGTTGAACTCCACGGTGACGCCGGGGTTGTCGGTCTCGAACCGCTTCTTGAGGGTGGTGAATGACTCGGTGAGCGAGGCGGCCGCGAACACCGTGAGGGTCCGCGTCTCGGCGCCGCCGGAACCGCCGCCCTGCCCGCCGTCCTCGACCTGGCCGCAGGCCGCTGCCGCCAGCAGGCCCACAGCGGCGATCGCCGCGCCGATCACCTGTGTCCGTGCCCCGCGGGGTCTAGGCATGGCGGGCTCCCGTTGCGTCGCCGGTCTCCACGACGACGTTGGTCGACTTGACGATGGCGGTCGCCGGCGCGCCGACCTCCAGGCCGAGGTCGTCGGCCGCCTCACGGCTCATCAGGGAGACGACCCGGTGCGGGCCCGCCTGGATCTCCACGTGCGCCATGACGCCGTCGCGGATCACGTTGGTGACGAGCCCGCTGAAGCGGTTGCGCGCCGAGGAGGACTGCCGGGCGGGGTCCTCGTGGGCGCCGCTGCGCATGAACGCCGCGAGGTCGACGCCCTTGACCTGGCGGTGGCCGTTCGGCCCGCGATCGGCGGCGAGCCGGCCGGAGTCGACCCACCGCCGGACGGTGTCGCCGCTGACGTCGAGCAACTCGGCGATCTCACTGATTCGGAAAATCGACACAAGGAGACCATATACCTGGCAAACACGAATGCGAACCGTCATTCGGGTAGGCATTCGCGAAGTTTCCCCGATGCCCCGCACCGCCGGGACCCGGCGGTGCGGGCCGGGCTCGCTCATCGGCCGCGCACGGGGTAGGAAGGGGCCTGCGTACACGCACCCCCCGGAAGGCAGGGACGAATGGTCGACGTGCTGGTCGTCGGCGGCGGGATCGCCGGTACCGCCGCCGCTCTCGCGCTCCGCAAGGCGGGCGCCGACGTGGCGGTCCACGAGGCGCACCCCGACAGCGGCGACGACATCGGCGCGTTCCTGACCCTCGCGGGGAACGGGATGACCGCGCTGGCGCAGTTCGGCGCCGATGCCGAGGTCGCCCGGCACGGCTTCGCGCTGACCGCGATGCGCGTCAGCGACGCCGGGGGCGCCGAACTCGCCACCTCGCCGCTCGGGCACCCCGGCGACCCGCTCAGCCGGTACCGCTGCCTGCGCCGCGCTGCGCTGTGCCGCGCGCTGCGCACGGAGGCCCGGCGCCAGGGGATCCCGGTGCACCAGGGACGGCGGCTCAGCACCGCCGTCGAGCGGGCGGACGGCGTCACCGCGGCCTTCGCTGACGGCAGCACCGCGACCGCCGACCTGCTGGTCGGCGCCGACGGGCTTGGGTCGGCCGTGCGGCCGCTCATCGACCCCGCCACCGTCCCGCGCAGGTACGCCGGGCAGAACGTCTTCTACGGCTACGCCACCCGCGCCGACCCGCCGCACGAGCCCGAGCGCATCGAGATGATCCGGGGCAGCGGGTCGTCCTTCGGCTACGCGGTCTCGCCCGAGGGCGAGACCTCCTGGTTCGCCCGGCTGCCCGGGCCGGAGCTCTCGGCGGCCGCCATCGGCGGCGCCGCGCCCGGCCACTGGCGGCGGCACCTGCTCGAAGCGCTGGCCGCCGACGCGACCCCCGCCGCCGCCATCGTCGCCGCGACGGACGGCCCCGCCATGGTCACCAACGCCTACGACCTGCCGGTGGGCGGTGTCTGGCACACCAGGCGGATGGTCGTCATCGGCGACGCCGCCCATGCCGCCTCGCCGGCCACCGGCCAGGGCGCGTCCATGGCGTTGGAGGACGCCGTGGTGCTGGCGAAGGCGCTGCGCGACGCCGACGGCACGGCCGCGGCGCTCGCGGCGTACGACCGGCGCCGCAGGGACCTGGTCGAAGGGAACACGCGGCGCAGCGCCCAGCTGACCCGGTCGCCCGCGGGGCGGCCGCCGCCGGACCGGCCGTCAACCACGGGCGACCGGCCCCCGGACCGCCACATCGCCTGGGACGAACCGCTGCCCTTGGGCTGACCCCCGATGCCCGCCGTTCGGCGGCCAGGGGCCCCGCCATGGCCCGGCGAGCCGATGCGCGCGGCATGGGGCCCATGGGCGCCGACCTGCTACCCCGGGGCCGCCGGGACCCCGGGGAACGCGCGGAGGGTCCGTGGGGGGTGCCCGCCGATCCGCTCGATGGCGTCGGTCACCTGGTAGAGGTCGTGCCCCGACCCGATGAGCCGGAAGATCTCCCAGAGCTTCGACAGGTGCTCGACCACGTGCGGATCGCGGTAGATGGCGATCGCGCGCCGCTCCCAGTCCGCCGGGGAGGCGTCGGTATAGCGCACATCCGCACCGGCCGCCGCGCCGAAGGCCCGCACGATCTCGCCGACGCTCAGGATCTCGCCGGTGAGCAGGCAGACGGGGTCAACGTCGAGAGCGGGGTCGGCGAGGATCCCGGCGGCGACCCCCGCGACGTCGGCCGCCGCGACGAGGGGGACCACGGTCTCGGGGGAGCCCAGCGGGAGCGCGAGTTCCCGGCCGCCGCCGGCGGCCAGCACGACGGCCAGGTTCTCGAAGAACACGGCGGCGCGCAGGTGCACCGCGCCGACCCCGGCCCAGTCGAAGACCTGCTCCGACAACCAGTGCTGCCGCATGTGCGGGGTGGGGGCATCGGGGCCCGCCGCGAGTTGCGACACGTTGACCAGCCGCTCGACACCGCACTCGCGTGCCGCGACCGCGACGGCGCCGGTGGCGTCGAGGAGGCCGTCGGTCACCGGGTAGGTGAAGAACACGCGGCGCACGCCGTCGAACGCGGGCAGCACCGAGGAGATCTCGCGGAGGTCGCCGACGACGACCTCGGCCCCCAGCCCGCGCAGCCGATCGGCGCGGTCGTCATCGGTGTGCACGAACGCCCGGACGTCGTATCCGCGTCGCAGGAGCAGTTCGGCGACGGTCCGGCCGGTGGAGCCCTGCGTGCCGCCTGCCGCCCCCGTGACCAGAATCGGGTCCATGGGGTCACCCCTTCTGGGTCGGAAGGTCGACGGTGAACGCGCCGAGCCGTTCGAGCGTGCGGAGGAACGGCCCCGCGGGGAACGCCTCGGCCGAGCTCAGGACACCGCCTGTGGCGGGGCCCTCGCCGCCCGCGAGCCGCTCCGCCCCCTCGACCGAGGCCAGGGCCGCCGCGCGCCAGAGGTCGGCACCCGTGATCCGCCCGCGTGCACCGGCAGGGCCGGCGACGGCATCGACCGCGACGGTGAACTCGGATCGTGCCCGCGCCTCGGTGTCGATGTGCTCGCTGGTGAAGACGTGCTCCTCCTCGAAGGTCGCGGCGGTGAGCAGCAGGTCGACGTTGCGCGCGGCGACGTGGCGCGGGATGGTCACGATCTCGCACGAGGGGAACGGCGCGATCATCGTCCGCGGGCCGATGGGCGGCGGGAAGGCGAACACAGAGTTGCGCGGCTCGACGTACCCCACATGCTGGACGCCGTCGCTGAAGGTGATCCGCTCGGTCTCGGCGAACAACTGCGCCGCGGTGTCCTTGGCGGCGGTGGTGAGCCGCCACCCGCTGACCGCGTAGGCCACGACGACACGCTCGATGTCGGAGAGGCCGTCGGCCACGGCGGACGCGAGGAGGTCGCCGAGCCCGCCGTAGAAGCTCAGGCCGGGGACCACGACCACACCGGCGTCGCGGGCGGGCCCCTGGAAGTCGTCGAACAGGTGCTTGACGTGGTGCGACTCGACGGCGTGGTCGATGTAGTGGCAGCCGGCCCCGATGGCGGCCGCTGCGACCGGGGCGCCCGTGATGGAGAACGGTCCGGCGCAGTTGACGATGACGGCCGCGCGCTCTGCGAGCGCGCGCAGCGCCGACGGGTCGTCCAACGGCGCCGGGTGCGTATGGACGCGCTGCGGATCGGCGAGTTCGACGGACATGGCCGCGAGGGCCGCGGCGTCGCGGCCGGCAAGGACGACGTCGTGGCCCCGGGAGAGGAGTTCGCCGGCCACCAGGCGGCCGGTGTGCCCCGTGGCCCCGTAGATGGCGATGAGAGGTGTGGTCACGAGCCGCCCGCTTCCCTATCGCAGAATCTGCATGATTATCGAACGTATATTCGAACATGACGCCCGTCAAGGATTGGGCCGCATCAGGCCAATTGGCGGGCCGTCGTCCCGAGTGCGCCTCACACGACGGCATTTCCGCCGCCCGGAGCGCCCGGCCGTCGCCCCGGCGGGCGCGACCGCCACGCACGCGGCATGGAGGAGCGGCCACGCCAGGGGGCCGCCCGCGCCGTACTCGGCAGCGGCGGCCGAACCGCGCCCGCCTCAGGCGGCGCCGCAGCGGGCGAAGAACCCCCGGGTGGCGGTGTCACCCGGCGTCTGGGTGAGGATGTAGCCGCCCGGTTCCGCGACCGGCCGCAGGAGCGCGAAGGCCAGCCTGAACGCGGCGCCATCGGCGCCGGCATCCGCGACGTCCACCGTCGTCGGCGCGAAGTCCGCCACGGCCCGGCACCGCCACCAATGCGCGGCGTCAGGACGCTCTGCCGCGAGGAGCCCGACGATCTCGGCCGCGCGCGGGTCGTCGGGCTCGTGCCCGGTCGCGGCGCGGAACTGCCGGTAGAGGCCGCGCAGCAGTGGTCCGCCGCCGATCAGCCGACGCCCGTCCCCGGCGTCGGACGCCAGCCGGAGCAGCAGGTTGCGCCGCGCCTGCGGGGCGTCGCCCGGGTCGCCCCAGAACCGGCGGTACGCGGCGTTGCTCGCGAGGATGTCCAGCCGCGCGTCGAGGACGAGGGCGGGGGTAGTCGGCCACGCGTCGATGAGGTCCTGTGTCGCCGCCCCAACAGCGGCACCGCCCTCCTGCCCGAGAGGCGTGGCGGTTCGGAAGCCCGCCAGCGACAGGGCGTGCCGATGCGCGTCCGGCGCCATGCGCAGCGCGCGGCACACCGCGTCGATGACCTGCCGCGAGGTCGTCACCCGCCCCTGCTCCAGCCAGGTGTACCAGGCGACGCTGACTCCGGAGAGGGCGGCGACCTCCTCGCGGCGCAGCCCGGGCGCGCGCCGCCTGCCGCCGCCGTCGAGACCGACGTCTCGGGGCGCGACCTGCGCACGCGCGGCGCGCAGGTGCGCGCCGAGCTCCCGCCGGAGTGCCATGTCCATGGTGCGGATCCTATGAGTCCGCGTCACACCATGAACGGTGGACTGCCTGCCGCCGCCGCGCGGCGGCAGGCTGCCGCCATGACACGACAGCACGACGCCCCGCAGGTGTGGCGTACCCGGAACGACTCCAGCGGCCGCACGGAACCGCGCGTCCTCATCCGGGTGTTCCTGGCGCCCGACGGGCTCGACACCGGGATCGCGTTCTACGAGCGCCTCCAGGACACCGAGGCCGACGCGCGGTTCTCGTTCCCCGCGGCGCGGCTGCGCCTGGCGGTGGTCGGCGCGTTCCTGCTCATCGCGGGCACCGACGAGGCGCTTGCCCCGTTCCGCAGTACCACCGGCACCCTGCTGGTGGCCGACGTCCGGCCGTACTACGACCGCCTCGTCGCCGAGGGCGCGGAGATCGTCTTCCCCTTGCAGGAGGTGCCGACCGGTGCGGGGTTCAACGCGCGCCACCCCGACGGCACCGTGGTCGAGTACGTCCATCACCGACCCGCCCCCGACGGCAGCTGACGGCGGCCGGGCCCCGCTGTCAGAAGGCGGGGGATGGGGCTACGGGGAGGGTGTCGAGGACGGCGGCGAGCTTCTTCTCCTCGTAGCGGAAGTGCGTTTCGAGGATGGCGGAGAGGCCGTCGAGCTCGGCGCGGACGCGCTGGGCGTCCTCGGCGGCAGTCCGCTCGCCGAGCCCGTCGACCAGCACCTCCAGGCTGCGCAGGATCCCGGTGACCACGTGGTGGTCCTGCTGGAGCTGTTCGAGAACGGGGCGCAGTTCGGGATGCCGTTCCGCCAGCGCGGGGAACGCCCCGTCGTCCTCCCCGGTGTGGTGCCGGGTCAGTGCCGAGCAGAACGCCAGGCAGTGGGAGCGCAGGTCGCGCGGGAGGTCGCCGCCGCCGTCGAGGAAGGAGTCGACATCCGCGCGGAGCCGTTCGAGGTCGTCGCGGAGCCTGATGTGGACGTCGACAAGCTGGTTGCCGAGCGCCGCGATACGGGCGCCGGGTCCGGTGGAAGCTTCCATGGCCGCCCAATGATTCGACGCCCTCCGTGCCCTCGGCGGCCTCCTTGCCGGGTGCATCGGGACGCTGACGTGGGATTCCATCACCCATTGGCATGAGCAGTCAAGACGCGCGCGGCGCGGCCCCGCCATGTCCGTTGCGTCCAAGACGGGCCGGGCGGGTCCTGCCACGCTGGGCCCATGACGATCGACATCGCGGCCGCGGCCTCCTTCATGGCCACCCACGCACGGGTGCTGGACCGGCGCCGCTTCCACCTGCTCCTGGACGAGACCGGCCCCGGCGCCGTACTGGCCGCCGTCGACGCCTACCGGAACCCCGACGGCGGCTACGGCTGGGGCCTCGAACCCGACCTGCGCGCCCACGAGAGCCAGCCGGGCGGCGCCCTGCACGCCTTCGAGGTCTTCCACGAGATCGCGCCGACGACAACTGGGCGCGCCGTCGAACTGTGCGACTGGCTCGGGTCGGTGTCGCTGCCGGACGGCGGGCTGCCCTTCGCCCTCCCCGTCGCCGACCCCGCGGGGACCGCGCCGTTCTGGGCGCAGGCCGACCCGGCCGTCGCCAAGTTGCAGAGCACCGCGTTCGTCGCCGGGGTCGCCAACAGCATCGCCGCGCACGACCCCGCGGTCGCCGAGCACCCCTGGCTGCGGGCCGCCACGCGGTACTGCCTGGACGCCATCGCCGCGATCGACACCGCCCCGCACGCGATCGAACTGTCCTTCGCCGTCCGGTTCCTCGACACCGTGCACGCGTCCCACCCCGAAGCGGCCGCGCTGCTCGACCGGCTCGGCGCCTTCATCCCCGACGACGGGCTGGTCCGCGTCGAGGGCGGCGCCGAGGACGAGACCATGCGCCCGCTCGACTTCGCGCCGCTGCCGGACACCCCGGCCCGCGCGCTGTTCTCGGCGGCGACCATCGACGCCGAGCTGCGCCTGCTGGCGGAGCGGCAGCAGGACGACGGCGGCTGGACGGTGGACTTCGCGAGCTATTCGCCCGCCGCCGCATTGGAGTGGCGCGGGTACGCGACCGTGTCCGCCGTGTCGGTCCTGCGCCACAACTCCGCCCTCTGACCAGGGGCGGGTGCGCCGCAGCGCCGGGGCGCCCGCACCGCGCCCGCCGCGCACCCGCACCGGGCGCGGGCCGGGTGCCCGGGTGTCGCTGCGCGAGAAAAAGGCGCCGCCGGGGCCTGTGGGGATTGCGCGCACGGTGTGCCGCGGGTTACAAAGTTTCCGCTTGTGACCGGCACACCACGCATCGAAACCCCCGAGGCAGGCATGGGTCATCCGCAGCCCCCCGTTCCCCCCGTCCCTGCTCACGGCCTTCCCCCGGGGGAACTCAGCCGCAGAGACCTCTTCGAGAAGAGCGGCAAGGCCACGGTCGCCGGCGGCGCCGTGTGGCTCCTCGCGCCCACACCGCACGCGGCCGGGGAGGAGGAGCCGGCCGGGGCGAAGGTGACCGTCACCCAGGGCACCAACATCTCCGCAGCGGCGTCGCCCGACGGCGAATGGATCGCATTCGACCTGTACACCGCCATCTGGCTGGTCCCGGCCAAGGGCGGCAAGGCCCGCCGCCTCACCGGCGACGGCACCGACGCCACCCGGCCGCGGTTCTCCCCTGATTCCGCGCGCCTCGCCTTCCAGGCGTACCGCGACGGCAACTACCACGTCTACCTGGCGGACGTGCCCGACGGCGAGCCGCGCCGCATCACCGACGGCCCCCACGACCACCGCGAACCGGCGTTCTCGCCCGACGGCACGCGCATCGCCCTGTCCAGCGACCGCGGCGACGGCTACGGCATCTGGCTGTACGACATCGACTCCGGCGACCTCACGGAGATCCCCGGCACGGCCGCCGACGAGGCCGAGCCCGCGTGGACGCCCGAAGGCGACCGCATCGTCCACACGGCCGACAAGACCAGTGTGCGGTCCATCGGTCTCAAGGGCGGCGACGGCGAGGAGCTGGTGCCCGCCGCCGAGCACACCACCGTGTTCTCCCCGGCGCCGGGGCCCGGCGGGCGGCTCGCCCACGTGCGCGCGCACGCCGCGACCGTGCGGCTCGTCGTCGACGGCGAGGCGGTGAGCGGCGACGAGGACGTCTTCGTCGGCGCCGTCACCTGGACCGCCGACGACCGCCTGCTCTACACCGCCGACGGCGCCATCCGCGAACGCACCCTCGGCTCCGGCACCGCCGACATCCCCTTCAGCGCGTCGGTCCGCTACCTGCGCCACGAGCAGCGCAGGGCCCGCCGCGACATCGACGACACCGGCGCGCACCCGGTGCGCGGCATCGCCGGGCCGGTGCTGTCCCCCGACGGGAAGCGGGTGGCGTTCCGGGCGCTGGGCGCCCTGTGGGTGATGCCGATCGGCGGCGAACCCAAGGCGGTCGCCGACGACGAGGGGGTCTTCAACTCCGACCCCGACTGGCACCCCGACGGCGGCTCCCTGGTCTACTCCAGCGACCGCTCCGGCTCCCCCGCCCTGTGGCGCTACGCGTTCGACACCGGGAAGTCCACCCGGCTCACCGTGCTCGACGGCGCGCAGATCACCCCCCGCTGGTCGCCCGACGGCGACCGGATCGCCTACCAGGACCAGGACGGCGCGACCTGGGTGTTCGACGTCGCGGCCGGCGCCACCCGCAAGGTCCTGCCCGCCCTGTTCCAACCCGGCCGCCCCACCTGGTCCGCCGACGGCCGGACCCTGGCGCTCGCCGCGGTCAAGCCCCGCTCGAAGCGGTTCCGCGAGGGCACCAGCCAGATCCTCACCGTCGACCTCGACAGCGGCACCACCGCCTACACCGAACCCGCGCCCTACCGGTCGCTGTCCACCCGGGGCGACGACGGCCCGGTGTGGTCGCCCGACGGCAAGCACCTCGCCTTCGTCATGGAGAGCGTGCTGTGGACCGTCACCGTCAACGCCAAGGGCGAGTTCACCGGGGAGCCCCGGCAGCTCACCACCGAACCCACCGACGCACCGAGCTGGAGCGGCGACTCCAGGACCCTGCTCTACCTCGGCAACGGGCGGCTGCGCCGCATCGCCCGCACCGGTGGCCGGCCCAGCACCGTCAAGGTGCGCCTCACCTGGCGGCGGCGGCGCCCCAAGGGCCGCGTCATCGTGCAGGCCGGTGCGCTGTGGGACGGCAAGGCCGACCGGCTCCGCCGCGACGTGGACATCGTCATCGACGGCAACCGCATCACCGCCGTCGAGAAGCGCCGCGACCGCGCCGAAGACGGCGACACCACGGTGGTCGACGCCACGGACCTCACCGTCATGCCGGGCCTCATCGACGCGCACAACCACTGGCACCTGCGCGGCCGCCAGTGGGGGTCCCGCCAGGGCCCGTTGTGGCTGGCGTACGGCGTCACCACCACCCGCTCCCCCGGCGACCCCGCCTACCAGATGCTGGAGACCAGGGAGGCCCTCGACTCCGGCGCCATCACCGGGCCGCGCTACCTCGCCACCGGCGAGGCCATCGACGGCTCGCGCGTGTACTACAACTTCATGCGCCCCACCCGCGACGCCGAAGGGCTCGAACGGGAGGTCGAGCGCGCCTTCGAGCTCGACTACGACCTCATCAAGACCTACGTGCGGCTCCCCGTGCGGTCGCAGCGCACCGTCATCGAGCGCGCCCACGCCGTTGACCTGCCGCTCACCTCGCACTACCTCTACCCCGCTGTACACCTGGGCATGGACGGCATGGAGCACACCGGTGCGACGAACCGGCTCGGCTACTCCCACACGGTGAGCCTGCTCGGCCGCGCCTACGAGGACGTCACCGCCCTGTTCGCGGCGTCCGGCATGTCGGTCACCCCCACCCTGTTCAACTCCTCGGCCATGTACGCCGACGACCGCTCCCTTGTCGAGGACGAGCGCACCCGCCGCCTGTTCCCCGCGTGGGAGTACAAGGCGCTGGTGGAAAAGGCCGACGCGGCGGCCGCCGACGGCGCCGCGGCCCGGCTGGCGCGCGAGGCGCTCGCGGGCAACGTCGCCATGCTGCACAGCGTGCACAAGAACGGCGGCCTGGTGACCGGCGGCACCGACGCGCCGCTCGACAACATCGCCGTGAGCCTGCACCAGAACATGCGCGCGATGGTCGAGCACGGGTTCACGCCGCGGGAGGCGCTGACCGTGACCACGTCGACGGCGGCGGGATGGCTCGGCCTCGGCGAGCACCTGGGCGCGGTCGAGCCGGGCCGCCTCGCCGACCTCGCCGTGGTCGACGGCGACCCGCTCGACGACATCAAGGCGGCGGCGAACGTCCGCATGACGATCGCCAACGGGACCGTGCACACCGTCGAGGAGCTGCTGAAACCGTTCAAGGAGGCCGACGAGGAGTCCGCTCCGCGCACCACAGAGGAGCGCACCCCGATGTCCTCGGCCGCGGGCGACGACCCGCACTGGTGGCACGGCGAGTCGGAACGGAGCAGCCCCCACCGCTGCTGACCACACGGCCGTACAGAGCGGCGCAGCAGTACGCGCGAGCGCTCACCCGGCGCGCGGGGACGCCGTTGTGCGCTTGTCCGGCGCGGCGTCCGGGTCCTCCGGGCTGACCGAGAACACCGTGTTGCCCGCCGACACCACGAGGACGTCCCCGGCCCGGCGGACGGACGACGGCGCCTCCATCTCACCGGTGTCCGTCCCGCCGTCGCGGGCGCGCGCCCCGGTGCGCCAGCGCTCGCTGCCCGTTCTCCGGTCGAGCGCGACCAGCCGCCCCTGGCCGTCGGCGAAGTACACCTCGTTGCGCCGGGTGGAGACGTCGGGCGCGGAGGGCTGCTCGTACGGGCCGCGCGCCAGCCACCGCTGGGCGCCGCTGCGCGCGTCGGCAACGAGCACCTCGTTGCCTCGCTGCCGGAAGTAGACGTCGCCCGCCGCGAGGTCGGCCTGCGCGCCGTCCCTGACGTTCGCGGGGAGGGCGACCCGCCGTTCCCCGCCCGTTCGGGCGTCGACGCGGACGAGTTCCTCGTACTCCTCCTCGTGGTACCCCTCCTCATCGCTCGCGTCCGGCAGGAACACCAGGTCGCCGCCGTCGTAGCCGAGGTACTCCGCACCGAGCCCGCCCAGGTCGACCTCTGCGATCCGGTGCATGGCCGCCTCCTCCGGGTCGACGCGGTACCAGGTCGCGGTTCCGGCCGCCTCGTCCCCGGTGCAGGTGACGAAGGTCCGCCCGGCGGCGGCGGTCGGCGCGCAGTACTCGTCGTCGGCGGTGCCGATCCGCCAGCGCTCCTCGCCGGTGTCCGGATCCCAGCCGATGATGTCGCCGCCGGGATCCGCGCTCGGCGGGCTCTCGCCCTCGTCCGGGTCGGTACCCGGCGGCCAGCGGAGCTTGGTGGGCTCGTCGCCGACGATGCCGTCGCGGGTCAGCACGGGAGCCGAGTCGACGGGTTGCGCCCAGCGCTGCGCGCGGGTCTCCTCGTCGAGGGCGCGGACGTGCCGCCGCGGCTCGGCTGAGTAGTCCTCGGTGGTGGTGAAGACGAGGCCGTTGCGGTGGCCGAAGTCCCGGAGCGCGCCCGGCCGCTTGCCCGGCCGGTGGGCGCCGTCGCGGACGCTGAGGCGTTCGTGCCTGAAGCCGGTGCCGGAGCAGCGGAGCAGGTCGGGCTCTGCCCTGGTGCGGGTGCAGCCGTTCTCCTCGCCCTCGCCCGGGGAGTCCTCGCGTTCGCCGTCGACGATCGCGGTCTCCCAGGGCCGCCACCCCTCGGGCTCCGCCACCGGCGGGACCGCCGCGTCCGCGGGCCCGCAGCCGACCGCCGCGAGCAGCACGACCGCCAATCCCGCGCCCGCGGCGCCGCCCGACCGTGCCGCACCGCGCCGCGGTCCCCGCGGTTTCCCCGTTCGCCGTACCACTGCCGCCCCTTCCCCGTCCGCCGTACTCCGGCCGAGGACAGGGGCCGACCGCGCCCAGGGTAGGGCCCCGCCGCAACGCCGTCCACGCGACGGGGGCACGGCGCTTTCGCGGGGCGGACCGGGGCCCCGCGTTGCGGTTCCGGCCCTCTTCCGGGAAGGATTGCCGCGTGCTGTCGATCCTCTCCGCCCCGACCGATCTCGGCCTGCGTCCTCCCGAGCCGGGTGCGACACCCGGCACGAGCAAGGCGCCCGAGGCGCTTCGCGAGGCCGGCCTCCATGACCGGCTGGTGCGGCGCGGCGCACACGAGGCGGGCGTCGTCCTGCCGGGACGCTACGTCGAGTCCGCGGACCGCGGCCCTCGCGAGGTCCGCAACCAGGCCGCGATCATCGACCACGCGCGCCGCGTCGCCGCCCGCATCGCCGACCTCATCGGACGCGGCACGACACCACTGGTCCTGGGCGGGGATTGCAGTCTGCTCCTCGGCGCCGGGCTCGCCCTCCGGCGCTCGGGGGAGTTCGGGCTGGTCCACGTCGACGGCCACACGGACTTCCGGCACCCGGGCAACAGCACCGAGTGCGCCAGCCTCGCGGGCGAGGACCTCGCCGCAGCGATCGGCCTGCACTGGCCCGCGGTCGGCGACATCGACGCGCTCGGCCCCTATTTCGCCCCGCAGCGCACCGCGCACCTCGGCTGCCGTGCGGACGACGAACACCTCACCGAGGTTCGCGGCCTGCTCGGCGCGGTCGTCACCGCGTCCGGGCTGAGTGGCGCCGCCCTCCCGCATGCCGCGGAGCAGGCCCGGCGGACCGCGCTGAGCGGCGGCGCGGACGGCTACTGGCTGCATCTCGACGTCGACGTGCTCGACCCCGTCCACATGCCGGCCGTCGACAGTCCGGACCCCGGCGGAATCGACCCCGACGGACTGGTCCGGCTCCTTCGCGCCCTCGCCCCGCAGGCGGTCGGGATCCAGGTGACCGTCTTCGATCCCGACCTGGACCCCGACGGCCGATACGCGCGGCTCCTCGCCGACATCCTCGACGACGGCCTCGCCGGGTACACGGACCCGGCCCGTGCGGCGCCGGGCGCGCGGCCCGGGGCCTGAGGCCACGCCGCGCTGCGCGTCCGGGGGTGGCTATTCGCGGGCGCTGACCAGGTCGGCGATGCGGCCGAGGGCGGAGGTGCGGCGGAGGCCGGCGTTCTCCCTGCGGTCGGCCTCGCGGTAGAGCGCGTACACGCCCTGCGCCCCGATCCAGCGCAGCGGTTCGGGCTCCCAGTCGCGGGCGCGGTGGTCGACCCATGGCAGCCGGGTGAGCGGGGTCCGCTCGCGCAGGACGAGGTCGCGCAGGGTCCGCCCGGCGAGGTTGGTCGTGGTGACGCCGTGGCCGACGTAGCCGCCGGCCCAGCCCAGCCCGGTGCGGTGGTCGATCCCCGCGCTGGAGCACCAGTCGCGCGGCACGCCCAGGATGCCGCTCCAGGTGTGCGCGATCCCGGCGTCGCGGGCGGCGGGGAAGTAGCGGGCCAGGACGTTCCACAGCGCCAGGATGGTCTTGGGGTGGGTGCCGCCGTCGGCGTCCCAGCGGGAGCCGTAGCGGTAGGGGACGCCCCTGCCGCCGATGGCGATGCGGTCGTCGGCGGTGCGCTGGCCGTAGACGTAGGTGTGGGCGTTGTCGCTGAACAGGTCGCGCCCCTGCCAGCCGATCTCGTCCCACACCGCGGCGGGCAGCGGTTCGGTGACGATCATCGAGCTGTTCATGGGCAGCAGCGTCCGCTCGGCGCCGCGCAGGGACGCCGTGAAGCCCTCGGTCGCGCGGATGACGTACTCGGCGCGGACGGTGCCGCGGTCGGTGACCGCCGCCGCCGGTGCGCCGCCCGTGCGCGGCCGCAGTTCGGTCACCGCCGTGCCCTCGAACAGGTCGACGCCCATCGAGGCCACCGTCCGGGCGAGCTCCAGCGCGAGTTCCGCCGGCTGGATCCGCGCGCCGTGCGGGGTCCAGGACGCCGCCGAGGCGCCGCGCACCGCGATGCGGGCGGCGCGCTCCTCGGGCGGCAGCAGGCGGAGGTCGTCCTCTGTGCAGCCCCACGCGCGCAGGGCCTCGACCTTGGCGTGCAGCCGATCGCGCTGGGCGGCGCCGACCGCGACGCTGAACACGCCGCCGCGGACGACCTCGGTGGCCAACTGCTCTTTCTCGACCACCGAGGCGACCTCGCCGATCGAGGCGCGCATCTCGTTCTGGAGGTCGATGACGGCGCCGCGGCCGTGCGTCTTGGCGAACCGGCGCTTCGATCCGGCGAGTTCCGCCGACAGCCAGCCGCCGTTGCGCCCCGATGCGCCGAACCCGGCGAACTCCTTCTCCAGGACGGCGATGCGCAGGTCGGGGCGGGCGGCCTTGAGGTAGTACGCCGTCCACAGCCCTGTGTACCCGCCGCCGGCGATGCACACGTCGTAGTCGGCGGAGCCGGGCAGCGGTGGCCGGGGCTCGGGCCGGCCGGTCTGCCGCAGCCAGAAGGACACTCTTCCGTTGGCGAAGTCGTCCGCTCGGGGAACGTGACGCAGTGCGCTTCCGGACATGGTGGTGACAACTCCGTGAGTTGGGTTTCCGGGGTCGCTTCGGCGGCGGAGGGCCGGCCGCGACGGGATTCGGGCCATGGAATCACAGTTCAGAGCATTGTGTAAAGAAAACTTATCTGGGACAAAACCAATCTTGCATTGTGCCGGTGCGCTCGGTAACTTCGCTGATCATGAACGAGCCGACTCCGCCGCCTTCGACCCCCGACCAGGGGCGCGACGCCAAAGAGGGCATCGGCCCGCGATTGCGCCGCCGCCGCAAGGCCAAGAGGTTCACCCTCGCCCAGACCGCCCGGCAGGCGGAGCTCAGCGAGGGCTTCCTCAGCCAGCTCGAACGCGGCCGGGTCAGCGGCAGCGTCGCGACGCTGCAACGCGTGACCGCCGTGCTGGGGCTGACCGTCGGCGAACTGTTCGACGAGTCCTGGTCGGACGACACCGCGCTGCACCGCTACGCCGAGGCGTCCCCGTTCCGCTTCGGCACCGCGGCCCGCAAGATCCGCCTCACCCCCAAGGGCAACAACCACCTGGAGGTCTTCCTCGGCGAGTTCGAGCCGGGCGGCACCACCGGCGACGAGCCCTACGCGCACGGCGACTCCGAGGAGCTCCTCCTTGTCATCTCCGGCCGGATCGAGGTCACCCTCGGCGAACAGCGGCACCTGCTCGGGCCGCTCGACTCCGTGAGCTACTCCAGCGCGACCCCCCACCGCGCCAGGGAGGCCGACGGCGGGACCGCGCAGGTCCTGTGGAGCATCAGCCCGCCCAGCTACTGACCGGCAGGCGAACCGACCGGCAAGCGAGCGGAACCGGACCGCGACGAAAGGACATCCGTGCGAATCGGCATCGAGTGCGGCGGCACGTTCACCGACCTGGTGGTCTTGGACGGCAACGGCGCGATCCTCGCCACCAACAAGGTCTTCTCCACCCCGTCCGACCCCGCGCGGGCCGTCGTCACGGCGCTGCGCGAGCTCCCCGCCGGGCTGGTCGACGGGGCCGAACTGCTGCACGGCAGCACCGTCGCCACCAACGCGCTGCTGGAGCGCAAGGGCGGCCCCATCGGGCTGCTCGTCACCCGCGGCTTCCGCGACGTGGTGTTCCTCCAGCGCCAGGACCGCCGGACCATGTACGACCTGAAGTACCGCAAGCCCGAGCCGCTCGTGGGGCGCCGCGACATCCGCGAGGTCGACGAGCGCGTCGACGCCTCCGGCGCCGTTGTGCGCGAACTCGACGAGGACTCGGTCCGCGCAGCAGTGGCCGACCTGCTCGAACGCGGCGTCGCCGCCATCGCCGTAAGCCTGCTGCACTCCTACGCCGCCCCGGAGCACGAGCAGCGGGTCCGGGCGCTCATCGCCGAGATCGCGCCCGACCTGCCGGTGTCGACGTCGAGCGAGGTCGTCCGGGAGTTCCGCGAGTTCGAGCGGACCACCACCACGACCGTCGACGCGTTCATCCGCGGCCGGGTCACCGAGTACATCCGCAACCTCCAGGACGCGGCCGGCACGCTCGGCATCCGCTCGTTGCAGGTCATGCAGTCCAACGGCGGCATCGTCCCGCCGGCGGCCGTCATCGCGCGCCCGGTCACCATGCTGCTCTCCGGGCCCGCAGCGGGCGTGTCCGGCGCGATCACGGCGGCCGGCAACGCCGGGTTCGACGGCATCGTGACCATGGACATGGGCGGCACCAGCACCGACGTCGCCTTCGTCGACGGCGGCCGGCCGACGATCGCCACGGAGACCTCGGTGGACGGCCTGCCCGTCCGGGTGCCGCTCATCGACATCAACACCGTGGGCGCCGGCGGCGGCAGCATCATCGCCGTCGACCGCGGCGGGCTGCTCACCGTGGGGCCCGAGAGCGCCGGCGCCGACCCGGGCCCGGCCTGCTACGGGCGCGGCGGGCGCCGCCCCACCGTCACCGACGCCAACCTGGTGCGCGGCGCCATCCGCGCCGAGACCAAGCTCGCCGGGCGCTTCGCGCTCGACCGCGACGCCGCCGTCGCCGCGCTCGCCCCCGTCGCCGAACGCCTCGGCAGCACCGTGGAGGCCGTCGCCGAGGAGGCGGTGCGGCTCGCGAACGTCGCCATGGCCAACGCCATCCGCGTCGTCTCCGTGGAGCAGGGCCACGAACTCGACGGGACGACGCTGCTCGCCTACGGCGGGGCCGGGCCCCTGCACGCCGCGGCGGTCGCCGACGAACTCGCCATGCGCCGCGTCCTCATCCCGCCGCACTCCGGGCTGACCTCCGCATACGGCCTGCTCACCGCGGGATTCCGGCGCGAGTTCTCCCGGACCTGGCTGATCGCCGACGCGGCCGGCGCCGGCGCGGCCGACCTGCACACCGTCATGGCGGAGATGGCGAAGGAGGCCGAGGAGGAACTGGCCGGGCAGGGGGTCGAGGCGCAGGGCGCCGACCGACTGTGGGCCGCCGACCTGCGCTACGCCGGCCAGGGGTTCGAGCTGCCCGTCCCCTTCGACCCGGCGGCCCTCGACCCCGCGGCGCTCATCGCGGACTTCCACGCCGCCCACGCGCGCCGGTTCGGGCATAGCGACCCCGGGCGCACCGTGCAGATCGTCGCGCTGCGGCTCACGGTCGAGGACCGCCGCCCCGACCTCCCGCTGCCGCACGTCATCCCGTCATCGGAGGAATCGGGCGAGACCCCGTTCATCGAGGACGGCCGCCGGACGACCGCCCGGTACGCGCGCCGCGACGGCCTCGCCCCGGGGGCGGCCGTCGACGGCCCCGCCGTCATCGAGGACACCGGGTCCACCGTCGCCGTGCCCTCGGGGTGGCGGGCACGGGTCGACGCCCACACGAACCTGCTGCTGGAGAGGGCCTGACATGACGCTGGAAGCCGCCCGTATGGGCGTGTTGAAATCGGCTTACGAGTCCATCACCCGCGAGATGGCCGCCGACCTGAAGCGCGCGGCGTTCTCCTCCATCGTGCGCGAGGCGCGGGACTTCTCCGTCGCGCTGACCGACCGCCGCGGCGAGGTCATCGTGCAGGCCGAATGCATCCCGATCATGACGGCCGGCATCTCCCTCGCGCTGCGCGGGCTGGCCGAGCACGTCGACATCGACGCGCTGACCCCCGACGACGCGCTGCTGATGAACGACCCCTACAGCGGCGGCCAGCACCTCCAGGACATCTACCTGTTCACACCGATCTTCCTCGACGGCGACCTGGTGGCGTTCGCGGCGAGCGTCGCCCACCACGTCGACGTCGGCGGCGGCCACGCCGGGCTCAACGCCGAGGCGACCGAGGTGTACCAGGAAGGGCTGCGGCTGCCGCTGTCGCGGTTCTCCGCGTCGCGCGACTGGAACGGCGGCTTCGTCGAGCAGCTGATCCGGGCGAACGTGCGCGTCCCCGACCTCGTCATCGGCGATCTCAACGCCCAGTTCGCCGCGAACCGCACGGCCGAGCGCCGGTTCGCCGAACTCGCCGGGCGGCACGGGGCCGCGGACTTCCTCGCGGCGATGGATGAGCTCAAGGACTACGCCGAGCGCCGCGTGCGCGCCGCAATCTCCCGCATCCCCAACGGCGTCAGGGAGATCACCGAGTACCTCGACGCGTCGCCGTGGGGCGGGGGGACCGCGAACGTCACCGCGCGCATCACGGTCGACGGCGACGAGCTGCGGGTGGACTTCGCCGGCAGCAGCCCGCAGATCACGGGGAACGTGAACTGCCCGTTCGCGTCGACGGTCTCCGCTGCGCAGAGCGCCATCCGGTGCATGCTGGACGACCAGGACCTGCCCTTCAACGAGGGCTGCAACCGGCCGGTCACCATCACCGCGCCCTACGGGTCGATCCTGAACCCGCGCCCGCCGGCGGCGGTGCGCGCCCGGCTCACCCCGGCCAGCCGGGTGTTCAACGCGATCGTCCGCGGCCTCGGCGAGGTCCTGCCCGAGCAGGCCGTCGCAACGGGCTTCGACACCACGACCGCGTTCGCCGTGAGCCACCTCGCCGCGGAGACCGGCCGCTACCAGGTGGTCCTGGAGATCCTGGGCGGCGGCTGGGGCGCGTGCTCCGAGCACGACGGCGCCGACGCACTCGACAACCCCATCTCCAACTGCGCGAACTCACCGGTCGAGGCGCTGGAGACCGACTACGACCACTTCCGCATCACCGAGTACGCGCTCGTGGGCGGGAGCGGCGGCGACGGCGCCCGGCGCGGCGGCCTCGGCATCCGCAGGGTGTACGAGGCGCTGCGCGACGGGGTCAGCGTCGCGGGCTACGCCGACCGCCACCGCACGGGCGCCTCGGGGCTGTCCGGCGGCGCCGTCGGGCAGACCGGCGACTTCAGCATCACCCGCGCCGACGGGACCGTCCAGCACCTCGACTGCGTCTTCAGCGAGGTCCTCGACACCGGCGACCGGATCGCGGTCGTCACCGGCGGGGGCGGCGGCTTCGGCGACCCCGCCGACCGCCCGCCGGAGCAACGGACCGCCGACCGCCTCCACCAGGTCGTCTGACCCCGGCACGGCACGCAGGGGCGGGACCGCCGCAGCCGCACGCGGCGGCCCCGCCGACATCCCGTCCCCGCCCCACCCCAGCCCAGCCCCACCCGCCCCGCTCGTTCATCCCCAGGAGGTGCACACCGTGGACAAACCAACGGCGTCGGCCCCCACTCAGACCCCGTCCGTCTCGCTGCCCCGCGTCGCCGCGGCCTCAGCGATCGGCACGGCGATCGAGTGGTACGACTTCTTCATCTACGCGCAGGCCGCGGCGCTGGTCCTGAACGCGGTCTTCTTCCCGGAGGCCGCCCCGATGACCGGCATCCTGCTGTCCTTCGCGACCCTGGGCGCCGGGTTCGTGGCCCGCCCGCTGGGCGCGGTGGTCTTCGGGCACTGGGGCGACCGCATCGGGCGCAAGAAGACCCTGATCGCGACCCTCGTCATCATGGGCGGTGCGACGTTCGTGATCGGCGTGCTGCCCGGCTACCACCAGATCGGGCTCGCCGCCCCGATCCTGCTCGTGGCGTGCCGCCTGCTCCAGGGACTCGCCGTCGGCGGCGAGTGGGGCGGCGCCGCGCTCATCGGCATCGAGCACGCGCCCGCGCACAAGAAGACCCTGTACGGCTCGTTCGCCCAACTGGGCTCGCCCATCGGGCTGCTGATGGCGACCGGGGTGTTCCTCGGGACCGGCGCGCTCGTTGGCGACGCCGCCATGGCGGACTGGGGGTGGCGCATCCCGTTCCTGCTCTCCATCATCCTCGTGCCCATCGGGTTCCTGATCCGCGCCAAGATCGCGGAGTCGCCGGAGTTCGAGGAGGCGCTGCGCAACCAGGAGTCGCGCAAGGCACCGCTGGCCGTCGTCTTCCAGACCCAGGTCAAGCAGCTCCTCATCGGCCTCGGCGCGTTCTCCGCGGTGTTCGTCACCTACTACCTGATGACCAGCTTCATGCTGGTCTACGCGACGGAGACGCTGCACATGTCGGCGTCGGTGTCGCAGTCGGCGAACCTGGTCGCCGCGGTCGTGCAGGGCACGGCCATCGTCATCGCGGCGATCGCGGCGAGCCGGTTCAACCCGCGCGCCATCGCCGCGTTCAGCGCCATCGGCCTGCTCCTCTGGTCGGGGCCAGCGTTCCTGCTGGCGAGCACGGCCGACCCGATGTACCTGTACATCGCGGTCGGCGTCGCGATGGTCTTCATCGGGGCGTCCTACAGCGTGCTCGCCGCGGAGGTGGCGCAGCTGTTCAGCCCCGAGACCCGCTACACGGGCGCCTCGCTGAGCTACCACTTCGCGGCGGTGCTGGGCGGCGGGCTCTCGCCCGTGGTGGCCACCGCGCTCCTCGACGCGACGGGTTCGGTGTGGCCGGTCGCGGTGTTCTCCGCGGTGATCGCCCTCGCCATGGCGCTGAGCTGCGCGGTCCTCGCCCGGTTCCAGATCGGCAGCACCCCGAAGTCCGCCTGAGCCCCGGCGGGCGTCGCTGAAAGGGCGCGGTCAGGTTCGCATTTCGTGGACGAGGACGGCGACGTGCAGTGAGGTGACGGTCTCGGGGTCGGCCAGGTCGACCCCGAGGACCTCCTCGATCGACGCGAGCCGGTGGTAGAGCGCCGCGCGGCTCAAGTGCGCCGCACGGGCCAGCCGGGTCTTGTTGCCGCCGGACCGCACGAACGCGGTCAGCAGCCCGAACAGCGCGGTGCCGTGCTCGGCGTCGTGGTCGCGCAGCGGCGCCAGCTCGGCGGCGGCGAACGCCTCGACGCGGGGGTCGTCGTGCAGCAGTGCGATGAGCCCGCGCAGCCGGACATCCTCGGTGCGGTGGATCGGCCGGGCCGCCCCCCGCTCGGGCAGGGTGGCGGCGGCCCGCGCGATGTGCGCCGACTCGGCGAGCCGCCGCCCGGCGTCGCCGAGGGTGCCGGCCGGGCGGGCGGCGCCGATGACCCACTCCCCCGTGCTCTCGGGCAGCGCGGCGAGGCGGTCGTGCACCGCCGCCGCCAACCGGTCGAGGTCGCGGTCGGCGTGCGCCGCCTCGGCGTGCGACACCAGGACGTGGACCGACCCCAGCGCCAGCGAGCCCACCAGCGCGGGGACGCGCAGCCCGCGGGCCGCAGCGGCGGCCGCCTCGGCGACGCGCGTGTCGCCCAGGCCCGCGGTGATGGGCTCGACCGGCGGGGGGCCCGCGGTGGCGCCGCGCCGCGCCAGGGTCAGCGCCGTGAACCGGGCCCCGGAGGGCAGCCCGAGCGCGGCGGCGCGCGCGCCGAGGTCGGCCGCCGCCCCGCCGCGGCCGCCGAGGAGTTCGCTGAGGAACCCCGAGTGCGCGCGCTGCTCGACCCCCTGCCGGTCGCGCTCCAGCAGCCGCGCCAGCGCCAGCGCCTGCGCCGCGCGCTCCAGCAGCATGGCGGCGTCGGCGTCGTCCAAGGGGCCGGAGCCGAGGACGATCAGCCGCCCCCACGCCTGCCCCGCCGACTCCACCCGCGCGGCCGTCCACCGCTCGTTGCCGAGCGGCCGACTCACACCGGTGTCGGCGGCGTCGCGGGAGCGCCGCTCCCAGTGCCGCAGGGCGGTCGCCGCGGGGGCGTCGCCCAGGTCGTAGTCGAGCACCCGGTGCCCCATGTCCTCCAGCACCACGGGCGCGCCGGCGAGTGCCCTGGTGTGCGCCAGGATCCGCGGGATCGACGTGTGCTCGGCGCTCAGGGACGAGAAGGTGCGGTGCACGTCGTGCGAGAACCGCAGGCGCTGGAGCTGGTCGGCGACGATCGCGGAGTGGACCTGCTCGGTCACCTCCACGAACCGGATGGGCCGGTGCAGCACCACGACGGGGAACCCGAGCCGCTGCCCGGCCCTGCGCAGCCCCGCGGGGGGCTCGGTGAACCGGCGCCCCAGCTCCAGGACGACCCCGCACGCGCCGACCCGGTCGAGGCCGTGGACGTAGCGCTGCTGGCTGTCGGTGTCGCTGCCGAGGCCCAGCCCGGTGGTCAGCACCAGCTCGCCGCCCTGGAGGAGCGCGGAGAACTCGTCGAGTTCGCTGACGTGCACCCAGCGCACCGCGCGGCTCAGTGCGTCGGCCCCGCTCAGCACCTCGGGCCGGCCCTGGCGCAGGATCGGGAGGTCCAGGATCGCGCCCAGGGTGGGCATGGTCGGCATGCCTCGAATCCTACCGACAGGTTGTCTTTTCGAGCGCCGTTGAGCAGACACTCTGCATCTCGACAGCCGGGGCCCGCCGTCGGCAGGCTGGGGAGCGGCAACCGTGTCTCCGCAGAGTAGGGAACCCCATGACCGTCGACACCGACTCCCGCCGCGACGATGTGACGCACTGGGTGGCGAACCGGCCGTTCCCGGGCGCGGCGCACGACGCGCGCTGGGCCGACGTCTTCGACCCCGCGACCGGCGCCGTGCGGACCCGCGTGGCGCTCGCCCGCCCGGAGGACGTCGACACGGCGGTCGGCACCGCCGCGAAGGCCTTCCCGCTGTGGCGCGACACCTCCCTCGCCAAGCGGGTGCAGGTGCTGTTCCGGTTCAGGGAGCTGCTCAACGAGCGCAAGGGCGAACTCGCGGAGATCATCACCGCCGAGCACGGCAAGGTCCTGGACGACGCGCTGGGCGAGGTCTCCCGCGGCCAGGAGGTCGTGGAGTTCGCCTGCGGCATCCCGCACCTGATCAAGGGCGACATGTCCGAAAACGCCTCGACCGGCGTCGACGTGTCCTCGATCCGGCAGCCGCTCGGCCCGGTCGCCATCGTGAGCCCGTTCAACTTCCCCGCCATGGTCCCGATGTGGTTCTTCCCGATCGCGATCGCCGCGGGCAACACCGTCGTCCTCAAGCCCAGCGAGAAGGACCCGTCCGCCGCGAACTGGATGGCGCGCCTCTGGCAGGAGGCCGGGCTGCCCGACGGCGTGTTCAACGTCCTGCACGGCGACAAGGAGGCCGTCGACGGCCTGCTGAGCCACCCGCAGGTCAAGGCCGTGTCCTTCGTCGGGTCGACCCCGATCGCGCGCTACGTCTACGAGACCGCGTCCCGCTACGGCAAGCGCGTCCAGGCGCTCGGCGGCGCCAAGAACCACATGGTCGTGCTGCCCGACGCCGACCTCGACCTCGCCGCCGACGCCGCCGTCAACGCCGGGTTCGGCTCCGCCGGCGAGCGGTGCATGGCCATCAGCGCGCTGGTCGCCGTCGAACCCGTCGCCGACGAGCTCGTCGCGAAGATCGCCGAGCGCGCGGCCGGCCTGCGGACCGGCGACGGCCGCCGCGGCTGCGACATGGGGCCGCTGGTCACCCGCGCGCACCGCGACCGGGTCGCGTCCTACATCGACTCCGGGCAGCAGGACGGCGCCACCCTGGTGCTCGACGGGCGCACGGTGCAGGCCGACGGCGGCGCCGACGGGTTCTGGCTCGGCCCGACGATCTTCGACCACGTGCGCCCCGGCATGGGCGTCTACACCGACGAGATCTTCGGACCCGTGCTGTCGGTGCTCCGCGCATCGACCTACGACGAGGCGATCGAGCTGGTCAACGCCAACCCCTACGGCAACGGCACCGCCATCTTCACCAACGACGGGGGCGCGGCGCGCCGCTTCCAGAACGAGGTGGAGGTCGGCATGATCGGCATCAACGTGCCCATCCCCGTCCCGGTGGGCTACTACTCCTTCGGCGGCTGGAAGAACTCGCTGTTCGGCGACTCCCACGCCTACGGCGCCGACGGGGTCCGCTTCTACACGCGCGGCAAGGTCGTCACCAGCCGCTGGCTCGACCCCAGCCACGGCGGCATCAACCTCGGTTTCCCGCAGAACACCTGATGGCGGCCCCCACCCGGCGACCCCACCACTGGCAGGAGTTGGACATGCCCGTCCCAGCGGCCGACGACGGCCGGCGCACCTACGAACTCGACCGGGCCCACGTCTTCCACTCGTGGTCGGCGCAGGCCGCGCTCGACCCGATGGTCATCAGCAAGGCGCAGGGCGACCACGTCTGGGACGCGGACGGCAACCGCTACCTCGACTTCACGTCCCAGCTCGTCAACACCAACATCGGCCACCAGCACCCCGCGGTCGTCCAGGCGATCCGCGACCAGGCCGAGGAGCTGTGCACCATCGCGCCGTCGCACGCCAACAGGGCGCGCAGCGAGGCGGCCCGGCTCATCGCCGAACGCACACCCGAGGGGCTCGACCGGGTCTTCTTCACCAACGGCGGCGCCGAGGCCGTCGAGAACGCGGTGCGCATGGCCCGGCTGCACACCGGGCGGCACAAGGTCCTCTCCCGGTACCGGTCGTACCACGGGTCGACCAGCACGGCGATCAACCTCACCGGCGACCCGCGCCGCTGGCCCAACGACACCGGCACCGCCGGGGTCGTGCACTTCTTCGGCCCCTTCCGGTACCGCTCCCCGTTCTACTCGGACAGCGAGGAGCAGGAGTGCGAGCGGGCGCTCGCGCACCTCGAGCAGACCATCGCGTTCGAGGGGCCCGCGACGATCGCCGCCATCGTGCTGGAGACCGTGCCGGGCACGGCGGGCATCATGCCGCCGCCGCCCGGGTACCTCCAGGGTGTCCGCGAGATCTGCGACCGGCACGGGATCGTCTACATCGCCGACGAGGTCATGAGCGGGTTCGGGCGCACCGGCCACTGGTTCGCCGTGGACCACTACGGTGTGCGGCCCGACCTCATCACCTTCGCGAAGGGCGTCAACTCCGGCTATGTGCCGCTGGGCGGGGTCGCCATCAGCGACGAGATCGCGCGCACCTTCGACGAACGGCCCTACCCCGGCGGGCTGACCTACTCGGGCCACCCGCTGGCGTGCGCGGCCGCCGTCGGCGCGATCACGGCGATGCGGGACGACGGCATCGTCGCCAACGCGGCGGAGATCGGCGCGACCGTGCTCGGCCCCGGGCTGCGCGCCCTCGCCGAGCGCCACCCCGTCATCGGCGACGTGCGCGGCCTCGGCGTCTTCTGGGCGCTGGAACTGGTCTCGGACCGCGCGGCGAAGACACCGCTCGCCCCCTACGGCGGCACGAGCGCCGCGATGCGGGAGCTCACCGCCGACTGCGCGAAGGCGGGGCTGCTGCTCGCGACGACCTACCACCGGGTCCATGTGGTGCCCGCGTGCACGATCACGGCGGACCTGGCCCGCGAGGGCCTCGCGATCCTGGACGCGGCCCTTGAGCGCACCGACGCGCACGCGGCCTGACACGGCGGGCCCGGGGGCCCGGGGGCCCGCCGGGGACCCCGGGCCCCGCCGCACGGCGGCGGATCCTAGGTGTAGCTGAAGCGGAGGAGCCGCCCGATGTCGCGGAGACCGGGGATGCGCGCCATGACCCACATCCCGGCCCGGGCCGACGCGGTCATCTGCGCGTTGCCGGGCAGCTCCACACTGCGCAGCGTGTCGAGCAGGACCAGGCCCTCGTGCCAGCCCTCGATCTCATGCGGGTCGCCGACGCCCCAATGCAGGATCGCCCCGGTGTTGCGCACCGCCGGGACCAGCTTCTGCATCCGGACGCCCACAGTGCCGTAGCAGTCGAAGAGCAGCTGGCCGCTGGGGAGGCGGCCGGTGATGCGCTGGATCAGCCGCTTGCCGTCGTCCTTGGTCAGATACATCGACAGGCCCTCGAAGACCGCGACAGTGGGGCGGTCGGCCGGGATCTCGTCGAGCCACGCGTCATCGGTCACCGATGACGCGACCATCCGGTAGTCGCCGCCGGGGTCGGGGAGCAGCCGCTCGCGGAGCCGGATGACGTCGGGGTAGTCGACGTCGATCCACCGGACGGACGCGGGCGGCGCGATGCGGTGGACCCGGGTGTCGAGCCCGCAGGCGAGGTGCAGCACGGTGGCGTCGGGGTGGGCGGCCAGGAACTCCGTCGTCCAGTCGTCGAAGTACTTCGCGCGCAGCGCGACACCGACGACCGACGACGTGTCCTTGATGCCCATCGCCCCGAAGTCGTAGTCGATGCGGCGGACCGTGCGGTCGGCCTCGGTGTCGCCCAGGACGGGGACGGGCAGCCTGTTGTCCAGCGCCCGCGCGTAGAGGGTGGCCAGCATGGTCGCCGGGGCCCCGGTGAGGCTGATCTTCTCGCGTTCCATGGCTCCTCTGATCGGTCGGTGCGGTCGGCGGCACCCGCCGGACACAGCGACAAACTACGCCTGTGGAGCCCGCTCCCGGCGTCAAGGAACCGTTAAGTTCTGACCGCAGCCGCAGCCGCAGCCGCTGCCCCGACCGCAGGCCGGGACCGGCCACTCCGTCGGGATGGCGCACCGGCGGGTCAGCCGGACGCCGCTCCGGGGCCGTCGGCCGGGGCGGGGAGTACGGGGTGCAGGCGGCTCGCCGGTTGGGGACGGCGCTTCCACTCGCGCGGGTAGCCGACCGAGACCTCGTGGAAGCGGACGCCGTCGTAGTGGGTCAAGCGGGGGATGTGCAGGTGCCCGTAGACCATGGCGACGGCGTTGAAGCGTGTGTGCCAGTCGGCGGTGCGGACGGTGCCGCACCACTGCGCGAACTCCGGGTAGTAGAGGATGTCCATCGGGTCGCGCACCAGCGGATAGTGGTCGATCAGCACGGTGGGCCGCTCGTCGGCGACGGCGCCGAGCCGCTGCTCGGTGTACGCCACCCGGGCCGCGCACCACGCGTCGCGCGTGGGGTGGGGGTCGGGGTGCAGCAGGAACTCGTCGGTGCACACCACGCCGGTCTCGTGGGCGTAGGCGAGCCCTTCGTCCTTCGTGGCCGTGCCCGGCGGGTGGAACGAGTAGTCGTAGAGCGTGAACAGCGGCGCCACCGTGACCGGCCCGCCGGCCCCCTCCCACACGGGATACGGGTCCTCGGGGGTGACCACGCCGAGGCTCCGGCACAGCTCGACCAGGTACTCGTAGCGGGCGACCCCCCGCAGCTGCACGGCGTCGCTCGGGACGGTCCACAGCTCGTGGTTGCCGGGGGTCCACAGCACGGTCGCGAACCGGTCGGCGAGCGCTTTCAGGACGCGTTCGATCTCGGCGGCCGACTCGGCGACGTCGCCGGCGACGATCAGCCAGTCATCGGGGCAGGGGGTGCGCAGGCTGTCGAGGACCCCTTCGTTGCCCGCGTGCGTCACGTGCAGGTCGCTGACCGCGAGCAGCCGCGGTTCGGGGCTCATGGCCGCGGCTCCGATCGCACGAACGCCTCCAGAACGCCACGAACAGGCACGGGAAACCCATATATGCCCAGCATCCGCACATCCTAGGCGATAGCGGTCGGCCGGCCAGGAGGCGGGCGGCGGCACGGGACGACAGGGGGCGGTCGGCGGCAGTCCGGCGGGACGCGGTGCGCGGGTCGGGCCGGCGGCACGGGACGGCGCTGGGCCGACCGGTGGCGATGCCCCCGGGCGGGGTGCGCGGGGTCAGTCGGCGGTGGTGCGGCGGTGGGCTGCCAGGAGGTGGACGAGGGCCGCGGCGACCTGGTCGCGGTCGGAGGCGGGCAGGTCCTCGGCGAGCGCCTCCAGCCGCGCGTTGACGAGGTCGTGGGTCTCGGCGCCCGCCCGCTGGCCTTCCTCAGTGAGGGCGACATGCCACGCGCGCCGGTCGCAGGTGTCGCGGTGGCGCGCGACCAGGCCGCGCCGCTCAACGCGGTCGACCAGGCCGGTCAGGCTGGATTTCTCCAGGTTGAGCAGCCGACTCAGGTCGGTCATGCCGATGGGGCCATCGGTGAGGAGGCAGAGCAGCTGGGCCTGCTGCGGTGTGAGTTCGCAGTGACGCCCGACCTCGGCGAACACCCGCTCGACCAGGCGTGTGACCTGGATCAGCGCATCGGCGATCCGGGTCTCTTGCGCGTTCTCGCTCATCGCACCCCCTCCTGCGGAGTGTAGTTGACAACGATTCGCAACACGAACTAATTTGATTCGTGTTACGAACAGTAGGTATTGCGAACCAATTGTGAGGAACCCCATGAGTGAAACCGTTGTCGTCGTCGGCGCGGGATACGGCGGCACCGCCGTCGCCAAGGCACTTGACGACGTGGCCGACGTCGTCCTCGTCGAACCCCGCGACACATTCGTCCACAACATCGCCGCCCTGCGCGGTCTCGTGGACCCCGACTGGACGGACCAGCTCTTCCACCCCTACGACCGGCTGCTCCGCCGCGGCAGGGTCGTCCGCGACCGAGCGGTCCGCGTGGACGCGGCAGGGGTCGACCTCGGCTCCGGCGACCGGATCGCCGCGGACTACACCGTCCTCGCGACGGGGGCGTCCTACCCGTTCCCCGCGAAGACCGACACCGACGACAGCGCCACCTCGAAGACCCGGATCCGCGCCGCGCACGCCGAACTGGCGCAGGCCGAGAACGTCCTCCTGCTCGGCGCGGGCCCGGTCGGGCTGGAACTCGCCGGTGAGATCAAGGCGGCGTGGTCGGGCAAGTCCGTGACCATCGTCGACCCCGCCGCCGCCATCGTCCCCGCCTACCCCGACGAGTTCCGAGCGGAGGTCCGCCGCCAGCTCGACGACCTCGGCGTCGAACTCGTCCTCGGCACGTCCCTGAGCACGAACCCGCCGTCCGCGGCGGGTGAAGCCGCGCCGTTCACCGTACTCACCGAGTCGGGCCGGGAGATCACCGCCGACATCTGGTTCCGCTGCTTCGGCTCCGCCCCCGCCACCGGATACCTGGGAGACGACCTGGCGGCGGCGCGGCGCGGCGACGGCCGCCTCGACGTCACCCTCGAACTGCGACTTCCCGGCCAGGAGCGGGTGTTCGCCATCGGCGACATCACCGCCGTCCCCGAGGCGAAGAGGGCCTCGGCAGCGGGAAAGCACGCCGAGGTGGTCGCCGCCAACATCCGCGCCCTGATCACGGGCGACGGCGAACTCGCCGCCTACCGCGCAGAGGGGCCGGGGATCGCGCTGCCCCTGGGCCCCAAGGGCGGCGCCTCCTACAGCGCCGAAATGGGAATCCTCGACGCCGAGACGACCTCGCAGCTCAAAGGGGCGGACCTGATGGTCGGCCGCTTCGCGGAGGCCCTGACGGCACAGGACGGCTAACGGAGCCGGCCCGGGCCCGGAGTCTTCCGACCGCCCCCGTCCCGGAGTCTTCCGGCCGCCCGCGGCGCGCGGCGCCGGGGAAAGGCCGCTGCTCGGGCCGTGGCCCAGGCGGCGTCCCGGCAGCGATCGCGGTCGGGGTCCCGGCCATGTCCCCTGCCGCGTTCAGCCGATGGTCGAGCCGAAGAGGAGTCCGAGGACGTAGGTCGCCGCCGCTGCCGCCGCGCCGATGGCGAACTGGCGCAGCGCGCGGCGCAGCGGGGGCGCGCCCGAGAGCACGCCGACCACCGCGCCGGTCACGAGCAGCGCGGCCCCGGTGAGCACCCCGGCGACGACCACGGCCGCGGCCCCCTGCATCCCGAACAGGTACGGCAGGACGGGGATGACCGCACCGGCGGCGAAGAACAGGAAACTCGACGTCGCGGCGCCCATCGCGGTGCCGACGACATCGGTGCCCCGGTCGGGCTCCCGCGCGGCGGGGGCGGGGGCCCGGCTGCGCAGGACCTCGCCCGCTCGGCGGTCGGCGTCCTCGGCCGCCATGCCGCGCGCCCGGTAGACCAGGGCGAGCTCGTTGGCGTCCACGTCGAGTTCGGGCACCGAGGACGCGGCGAGGTCGTCCGGCGCCGAAGCTGCGAGCAGCTCCCGCTGCGAGGTCACCGAGATGTACTCCCCCGCGCCCATCGACAATGCGCCCGCCAGGAGCCCCGACAGGCCCGTGAGCAGCACGGCCTGCGGGTTCGCCCCGCCGCCGATCACGCCGATCACCAGGGCGATGTTGCTCACCAGGCCATCGTTGGCGCCGAAAACGGCGGCGCGCAGCGTGCCCGACATCCGCGCGCGCCCGCGCGCCGCCAGCCCGCGCACCACCTCGCCGTGGATCCGCTCGTCCGCCGCCATGGCGGCGGGGGCGTCGTCGTCGCTGTCGTACAGCGGCCGGTTCTCGGCCTGCTGCATGAGCGCCAGCACGAACACCCAGCCGAAGTGGCGGGCGAGGAACGTCATCAGCCGGGTCCGCGGCGAACCGCGGCGCGGCCGGCCGGCCTCCGCGCCGAGCAGGCCCTCCCAGTGCGCGACGTGGCGCTCCTCCGCGTCGGCCAACCCGAGCAGGATCTCCCGCTCGGCGCCGCTGCGGCGGTCGGCGAGGACGCGGTAGGCGCGGGCGGCCTCCCGTTCGTCGGCGAGCAGGCGGCGCCACTTGCGGACCTTCGCGGGCGGCGGTTCCGGCCGCCGCGGTCCCCCGTCACTCATACCGGGAATCCTCTCCCGCCGGACCGGCGGCCGCGGGCCGCCCCGCAGGCCGGTGCCGGAAAAGCTTGGGTAAGGTGCGCATCGTGACCAGGGCGATCGGGATGCGGCGGCGGTCGGCACCGCGGGTGCTGCTCCTCGCGCTGCTGGTACTCGCGCAGTTCCTGTGCTCGGTCTGCCACACCTCGGTCGCCGCCGCCGACACGCCCCCCGCAGTGGCGCACGCCGCCCCCGCGCACGGTCCCGCGGAGCCGCCCGAGACCGGCCCCGTTCCGCACGGCACCGGCGGGGCGGAGTCCACACTCCTGTGCCACGGCGACGGCGACTCCAGCGCGGACCAGCGGGCCGCCGCCGGCCAGGTCCTCGTGCTGCTCGGCGTGGGCGCCGCCGTGCTCGCGGCGTTCCGGATCGCCCCCCGACGCCCGCACTCCTGGCTGGTGCGCGCCGTTCCCGCCCCCGCGCGCAGCGGGGCGCGCCTCCTCGTCTCCCTCTGCATCCAGCGGGTCTAGGCCGGTCGGCGCCTCATGGCGCCCGCGACCGCCCCGAACCGACCCGACCGGGCCGCCTCCGCGCCCGGGTCCGACGCGACGCCGCCGCCCCGCGGCGCGTGTGCCGCGTCGGCCGACAGAACCCGAACTGGATGCATCGTGACCCAGAACAGTGTGATCACCCTTGCCCTCGTCCTCGCAGCGGTCCTCCTCGTGGTGGGCGTGGTCGTCTACAACGCGGACGGCGCCCCGCGCGGCTCCGGGGTGCCCGAGGAGTCCGCGTCTCCCCCGTCCGCCGCGGAACGGGCGGACCTGCTGGTCCGCGAGGACAGCCGCTACCTGTCGCGCGCGAAGGACGCCGACGTGACCGTCGTGGAGTTCCTCGACTTCGAGTGCGAGGCGTGCCGCGCCCAGTTCCCCGCCATGGAGCGGCTCCGCGAAGAGTACGAGGGGCGCGTGAACGTCGTCATCCGCTACTTCCCGATGCCCGGCCACACCAACTCCCGGCCCGCTGCGGCGGCCGTGGAGGCGGCGGCCCAGCAGGGCGCGCTGGAGGAGATGTACGTGATGATGTACGAGACCCAGGCGGGGTGGGGGGAGTCCCAGGAGTCCAAGGCCGAGCTGTTCGTCAGCTTCGCCAAGGAGCTCGACCTCGACATCGGGGAGTTCCGCGAGACCGTCGACTCCCCCGCCACCGAGAAGCGGATCGACGCCGACTTCGAGGACGGCGTGAAACTCGGCGTGCAGGGCACGCCGACCATCTTCGTCAACGGCCGCCAGACCGAGTCGATGCCCGACTACTCGACCCTCTCCTCGATGGTCGACGCGGAGCTGGGCGAATGACCGCGCGGACGTCCCGGCCGTCCGGGACGTCTCAAACGTCCCAGACGGCCCGGACGGCCCCGCCCGCTGCGGTCGGCACCGCGCCCGGGGCGGGGGTGACCGTCATCAGCAGGGCGCTGCCGTGGCTGCTGGCCGTCGGCGGCGGCATCGGGCTCGCCGCCGCCGCGGCGCTGCTGGTGGAGAAGATCCGGGTGCTCGCCGAGCCGACCCACGTCCCGACGTGCAGCATCAACCCGGTGCTGTCGTGCGGCACGGTGATGACCACCCCGCAGGCCGAGGTCTTCGGCGTGCCCAACCCGCTGATCGGGGTCGCCGGTTTCGCGGTCGTCACCACGGTCGGGGCCGCCCTGCTGGCCGGTGCGGAGTTCCGCCGCTGGTTCTGGCTGGGCATGCAGGCGGGCACGCTGTTCGGCGCCGGGTTCGTCCACTACCTGATCTTCCAGAGCCTGTACCGCATCCAGGCCCTGTGCCCCTACTGCATGGCGGTGTGGGCGGTGACCGTGCCGATCTGCTGGTACGTCACGCTGCACAACCTGCGTGCCGGGACGATCCCCGTCCCACGCCCGCTGCGCGGGCCCGCCGACGTCCTCGCGCGCAACCACACCGTGGTGCTGACGCTGTGGGCGCTGGCGGTCCTGGCCGCCATCGCGCAGGCGTTCTGGACCTACTGGAGTTCACTGCTGTGACAATGGGCGCCGCCAGAACACCGGCGGCGCCCCGGCACGGGGGCGGGCGCCCGTCCCCCGTGCCGCACCGGGACCGCCGTATTGAATCGATCGTTCCAAAACGTGTTACGGTACTCCCATGGCCCGACCGAGGATGTTCGACGAGGAACGGGCCCTTGACGCCGCGATGCGCACCTTCTGGGCCAACGGCTACGAAGCCACTTCGACCAAGGATCTGTGCGACGCCACCGGCCTGGGCCGCAGCAGCATCTACAACACCTTCACCAGCAAACACGAACTCTTCCAACGGGCGCTGACCCGCTACATGGACGGCATGACATCGGCGCAGACCGCCGTCCTTGACGACGCGGAGCAGCCGCCCACCGAACGGATCCGGACGCTGTTCGCCCAGATCATCGAGGGCGAGTTCAGCAACCGGCGGGAGGGGCGCAGCCTCGGCTGCCTGACGGTCAACACCACGGTCGAACTCGCCGGGCACGACGCCGAGACGGCCCAGCTGCTGGACCGCGACCGGGAACTGCGGCTGTCGTCCCTGCGCGATGTCCTGGCGCTCGGCCAGCGCACAGGGGAGTTCGGCACCCGGCAGGACCCCGAGACCCTCGCCCACTTCGTCACCTCGATGATCAGCGGCATGCGGGTGGCCGCGCAGGGCGGCGCCGACCGCGCCACGCTGGAGTCCATCGCGGCAACGGCGATCGAGGCGCTGGCCCCCTGACCCACTGACCCGCGCACCGGCCCACTGACGCGCCGGCTCACCGACCCGCGCACCCGCCACGGTGCGCCTTTGCACGCCCCAGTTATGAATCGATCAGTCCAAAACATTCGCGAACAGGAACCTCTGCCATGCCGCGTGCCGTATACGTCCTGGCCTTCGCCATCTTCACCATGGTCACCAGCGAGTTCGCCGTCGCCGGGCTGATGCCGCAAATGGCCGCGGGATTGGACGCCACGATCCCGCAGATCGGCTACCTCATCACCATCTTCGCCGCGGCCATGGCCGTCGGCGGCCCGGTCGCGACCGTGTTCCTGCTCCGCATGCGACCGAACAACGCACTCCTGGTGCTGTTCGCGGCGTTCCTCGCGGGCAACGTCCTCGCGGCCACCGCCCCCGACTACTGGGTCATGGTGGTGGCGCGCGTCGTCACGGGGGTCGCCTCGCAGGCGCTCTTCGGTGTCTCCGTCTCGGCGACCGCCCACCTCACCCGTCCGGAGGTGCGCGGCCGGGCGCTGGCCGTGGTGCTGAACGGGCTGATGCTGGGCACCCTGCTCGGGCTGCCGCTCGCGACGCTGATCGGCGGGCAGCTGGGCTGGCGCGGGGCGTTCTGGGCAGTGTCCGGGCTGGCCGTGATCGCCGCGCTGTGCACGGCCGTCGGCGTCCCGCGCATGGCGCCCGCCGGCGACGCGGGCGGCGGCCTCCGCGACGAACTGGGCGCCTTCAAGAACGCGCGCCTGTGGCTGGCGCTGCCCACCAGCACCCTCATCATCGGCGCGACGTTCGCGGCGTTCAGCTACTTCAACCCGATCCTCACCGAGGTCTCCGGGTTCAGCGTCGAGACCGTCCCGCTACTGCTCATGGCCTACGGCCTCGCGACCCTGGTGGGCAACACCGTCGTCGGGCGCCTCGCCGACCGCTACACACTGCGCGTCCTCACCGCCGGGCTCGCGCTGAACCTGGTGTTCCTCACGGGGTTCGCCCTCCTGGCGGACATCAGCGCCGCAGCGGTGGTGTTCATGCTCGGGATCGGCCTGGTCGGCGTCACCATGAACCCGGCGATGGCACTGCGGGTCCAGCGCACCGCCAACGCCCGGCCGCTGGTCAACACCGTGCACGGGTCGTTCATCACCCTCGGGGTCGTGCTCGGGTCGTGGCTCGGCGGCCTCGCCATCGGCGAGTTCGGACTACGCGGGCCCCTGTGGCTCGGTGCGGCCTTGGCGGCGATCGGCCTCGCCACCCTCGCCCCCGCCCTCACCCGCCGCACCCCGGCATCGGAAGAACCCCACCAGCCCACCGAGCCGCACCCGGTGAACACCTAGGGTCAGCCTCGAACCTCCGGGACTGGACCGCAGACCCCCACGGGCGTTTCGCCCGAAGACGCCCGCGGGCGAGTGGACCGAAGACATCCGCGGGCGAGAGCGTCCCCCGCCCCGGCAGACAGCGGCCAGGCTGCCGGAAAGCCTGCGCACGCCCCTACTGCGCCGCTTCGCGATTGTCGCGCAGCGGGGGCCCGCGACGGCCGAAACACACCCCCGCACTATGACCGCAGGGCTCGGCCCCCCACACAACCCACGTCAGACACCCGCGTCACCCCTCCCGGCCGCCGGGCCCTCCCCGAGCAGAGACGGCCCGGCGTCCGCTTCGGCCGACGCTGCTGCGCAGGCTCAACGGCAGCCCAGCCCAGGTCCCCCGCGGCGCAGGACGCTCTCGGCGCGCACCCCCGGCGCACGGCAGGCTCCACGCGGCCATCCCCACAGCCCAGGTCCCCCACAGCCCAGGTCCCCCGCGGCGCAGGACGCTCTCGGCACCCACCCCCGGCGCGCAGTGAGGGCCACACGGCCTTCCTGGCAGCCCAACCCAGATCCGCTGCGCGGACGGGCAACCTGCCGGAGCCCTTACCCGGAAGCCGGGCAAGGCCACGACCTTCCCGCCATCCTCACCGGCATCCTCATTCGCGAAGTGGCCGGCGACCCCGCGAACTCGCCGTGCAGGGCGGGTTTTCGCGGCTGCGGAAACCCGGCTGGACACGCCCGGCGGAGGCGCCGGTACCGCGAAGGCCGGGTTAGGGTGCCGCCATGAGCGACTTCCCGGAACTGCCGCTGTCGGAGTGGGTCGAGAGCAAGGAGACCCTGCACCGCTTCCTCCAGGTCGTGGGCAAGATCCGGTTGGCGGCGAGCGTGCGGCGCAACCACTGGTGGAACGTGCCGTTCCACGTCACCGGGCGCGGCGTGACCAGCCGCCCCATGGGCCAGGCCGACGGCAACCCCGTCTTCACCGTCGACTTCGACTTCGTGTCGCACGAGGTGCAGGTCACCGTGCTCGACGGCCGCCGCACGACCATCCCGCTGGTCGGCCGGTCGGTCGCGGCATTCCACGATGGTGTCCACCGGGCCCTCGCCGACCTGGGCGTGCGGGTCGCGGTCCCCCACGACAACCCCTTCGACCTGCCCGATGCCGAAAGGCCCTTCTCCGAGGACGACGAGCACGCCGCGTACGACCCGTTCTGGGTCAACCGCTACTGGCAGGTCCTCAGCCGGGTGAACCTGCTGCTGGAGGAGTTCTCCGCCGGGTTCACCGGGAAGGTCAGCCCGGTCCACCACTTCTGGCACACGTTCGACATCGCCGCCACCCGGTTCGGCCCGAACCTGGTCGAACAGCCGCGCGAGGCCGGGTCGGTGGTGCGCGAGGCCTACTCGCAGGACGTCGTCAGCTCCGGCTTCTGGTTCGGCGACGACGCGATGCCCGAGCCGGCGTTCTACTCCTACACCGCGCCCGAACCCGACGGGATCGCAGCGCAGGAGCTGCGGCCCGCGGAGGCGTCGTGGGTGCCGCAGAGCCGCGGCGGGCATCTGGCGATCCTGCGCTACGCCGACGTGCGGACGGCCCCCGACCCGCAGGCACGCGTCCTGGAGTTCTACGAGAGCGCCTACCGCGCCGGTGCGCGGCTGTCGGGCTGGGACGTCGACGCGCTGGCGTGCCCCCGGGGAATCACCGACCCCGTACTTCAGTTGCACGGACGCTGACACGTGCACCGGGTCCAGGCCCGGGCCCCGGGATTGCGCCGCCGCCCCGCCGGGCAGCGGTCGGGGACGCGTCGGTCCGCACACACCGCCGAGGAGAGGAAGAGGGGGAGGAACCGCCATGGAGATCTCCGTCATCGACGTTCCCGAGAACAATCGGTACGAGGCCCGCAGCGACGGCAGCACCGCGGGATTCGCCGCCTACACGCTCACCGATGAGCTGATCGTGTTCACCCACACCGAGGTCGATCCCGCCTTCGAGGGGAAGGGGGTGGGCGGCGCGCTGGTGCGCGGCGCCCTGGACGACGTCCGCAAGCACGGCAAGCGGTCGGTGCTGCCGGTCTGCCCGTTCGTCAAGTCCTGGATCGGGCGGCACCCCGAGTACGCCGACCTGGTCTACGACGCCCCCGCGACCACGGCCAAGGACTGAGGGAGCACCCGCCCCGGGACCCCGCCCCGGGTGCGGCGGTCCCGGGGCGGTGGTCAGGGCGCGGTGGTCAGGGGACGATCGCGTCCACGTAGCCGCCGTCGACCCGGACGGCGGCACCCGTGGTGGCCGAGGCGAACGGCGAACTGAGGTAGACGACCATGTTCGCGATCTCCTCCGGCTCGATCAGGCGCTGGAGCAGCGATTGCGGCCGGTGCTCGCGCATGAACTCGCGCTGCGCCTGCTCCCAGGGAAGGTCGCGGTCGACCAGCTCGTAGACGAAGTCCTCGACGCCGCCGGTGTGCGTCGGTCCGGCGATGACGGAGTTGACGGTGACCCCGCTCCCGGCGGCCTCCTTCGCGAAGCCGCGCGACACCGCGAGCAGCGCCGTCTTGGACATCCCGTAGTGGATCATCTCCGCGGGGACGGCGATCGCCGAGTCGCTGGCGATGTTCTGGATCCGCCCCCAGGACCGGCCGATCATGCCCGGCAGGAACATTCGGGTGAGCCGCGCCGCCGACAGGACGTTGACGTCGAAGTAGCGCCGCCAGTCGGCGTCGCTGATCTCCAGGGCGGGCTGCGCGCCGAAGACACCGAGGTTGTTGATGAGGATGTCCACCCCGACCAGCAGCTCCGCCACCCCCTCGGCGCCGCTCTCGGTGGCGACGTCGCCGGGCGCGGGGACGAGGTCGGCGGCCGGCACGGCTGCGCGGATCCGGTCGATCGCGGCGTCGACGGATTCCGGGCGGCGCCCGTTGATGGCGACGCGGGCGCCCGCTGCGGCCAGCCCGGTGGCGATCGCCGCCCCGATCCCCTGGGTGGAGCCGGTGACCAGCGCGGTCCTGCCGGTGAGGTCGATGTGCATTGAGGACCCTTCGCCGAGTGGGGTGTGACCGGTCCGCTCCCGGCCGCTGGTCGGGCGACGCAGGTCGCCATGGGGGCCTTGCCGCCTGCTGCCGGGTGGCCGCTACCGGGCGGCCGCCGCTGGCTGCCAGATGGGCCGGAATGAATCCTCTCATCAGGCATGGCGGCCCAAGCGGTAGGCGTCCGCACCGCGCGTCGCACCCTGTGTCCGTGTCCTATGCCTGTGCCCGGCGCCCGCTCCGGGCCTGCGACAACGCGCGCCGACCCACCGGTTCCGGGGGCTGGTGTCCCGTCGCCAACGGCCGCGCTTACGCTCGACTGCGCACCGGTCCGCGGTGCTATCGGAATCGGCGGTAGGGCGGGAGAACCGGCTATGGCGGAGACGGCTGACGAGGGCCGCGTGGACGGTGCTGACATGGCTGCGCTGCACGAACTGCTGCAACAGCAGGTGCGGGCGTGGGCGGTCGACGGCGCGGCGTTCGCTGCGACGTTCACCGAGGACGCCGACTTCGTCGCGGTCAACGGCGAGCACCTGCGCACCCGCGCCGAGATCACCGAGAGCCTTCAGGAGGGGTTCGCCACGTTCATGGCGAACACGCGCATGTCGCAGGCCAGGGAGACGCACATCCGCTTCGCGTCGCCCACGACCGCTGTGGTGATCACCAGCGGTGTCTGCGTCCTCCAGCCCGGCGCCGAGGAGTGCCGCACCGAGGACCTGTCCATCCAGACCCGTGTGGCGATGAAGCAGGACGGGGAGTGGCTGTTCACGTCGTTCCACAACAGCCGCATGTGGAACGCCCACGGCTGACCCGGACCATCCGGGCCAAACCCCGAGCCCCCTTTCACGCCCACCGTGCCCAGGCAGCCGAAAGTCCGCCCGCGGTGGCGAGACCCGTTTTCATCGGGATCAGCAATGGGAGGGAGGATGCGGCGCGCTGACGTGTCGCGGGTGAACGCCCGCCGCGGTACCGGACCGCCATCGGTGCCGCTGCAAGCCACCGGGATCCCGCCCTGCGACAAGGCCGCCCGGCGGACCCGGCAAAGGAGAACCGGGCCCCTCCCGGGTCGAACCCGCCGGTACAAGACCACTCCGTCGGCCGAGTGGCCTGCGACATTGAGTGCACGCCGCCCGGCGGCCTCAGGACCTGACCTGCGCCAACACCGAAACGTTCGCCGCGCCCCGAACCACGACCGAATCAACGGCCCCCGCCCATGGCGCCACAACAAGGGAAACGGCACCAGATTAGCCGAACCATACCTGGTCATCCCTGTAAGAAGAACATATACTGAACACATGTTCGAAAGCGAAGGATCCCAGGCGCCTCCCCCGGCTTCGGCCGGTGGGCTGG
>NZ_PYGA01000031.1 GCF_003014485.1 Murinocardiopsis flavida
GTAGTAGGTGGAGGGGGCGACCTGCAACGCGTGGCAGATCGGCTCGACCCCGAACTCCTGCTGGTGGATATCGATGAACGCGACTATCTGGTGTGGGCGGTCGGGCTCCGCCGCGAAGAAAGCCGATGCGGACTTCAGGATCGCGTTGGCGCGCCGCAGTTCGCGCACCTCGCGTTCGAGCTCGGCCAGGCGCTTGGCCTGGTCGGTGGTGGTGCCGGGGCGGTCTCCGGCATCGACCTCGGCCTGGTTCACCCAGGTGCGCAGCGTTTCGCGGTTGATGCCCAGCTGGTCGCCGGTACGGGCGATCGCCCCGGGGCGGCTGGCCGGGTCCCGGCGGGCTTCCACGGCCATGCGGGTGGCGCGTTCACGCAGCTCAGCGGGGTATTTCCTCGGTGCTGGCATGTCTCTCATCCTTCCCAGGTTTGAGAGCCTCCATCACACCCGGCACGAAACACCCACGAGCGTGTCGGCGGGCCTGTGCGCGCCGAACACCGCAGTCCGGTCGGCGGAGATGACGGGCAGGTATTCGGGCCGGTGGCGAACGACTTAAATCGTGATCTTGTCGACCTGGTCCGGCCGGGCACCGGCGGCGGCGATTCCACGGCTGCTACTCGATGGGAGACGACACCCTCTGGGGTGTGGTCCGAGCACGCAAATCCGCTGTCAACACGTTGGCGGCGTTGAAGTCGATCCGCGCGTCACGCCCGGACGGCGCGCCGATCTACATCGTCTTGGACAACCTCTCCGCCCACATAGGCGCCACGATCCGGGCATGGGCGGCACGCAGCAAGGTCGAGCTGTGTTTCACCCCGACCTACTGCTCCTGGGCCAACCCGATCGAAGCACACTTCGGACCGTTGAAAACATTCGCGGTCGCCGGATCGAACCATCCGAACCACACCGTCGCCACCCGCGCCCTGAAGGCCTATTTGCGGTGGCGCAACGCCAACGCCCGCCATCCCGACGTCCTCGCCGCGCAACGTCGTGAGCGGGCACGAGTACGCAGCGAACGCCACCACCGCTGGGGACAACGCGCCACCCACGCTGCCTGACCAACTCGGCCAACCAATGTGGTCACAGCACTAGCAGGAACTCCGTTGCCTGTTTCAGCTGGCTTGCGCCCCGCACCCCATCCTTGACTTCACGGCCTTGGTGCTAGTCATGGTTCGAGGTCGGTCACTCCGTTGCCGCTCGCCAGGTCGAACGGTACGGAGACCTGGTCGTGCGTGATCAACCAGTTGCCGTCGATCTTGCGGAAGCAATAGGTGACCCGGACCCACATACCGTTCGTGACCGTCCCGTTCTTCAGCGTTCCGCTGAGCCGAGCGAAGCAGTGCCCGAAAGCCACGTCATCGCCCACGGTGAGTGTCAGGTCGCGAACTTCATAGCGTGCATTCTGGAAGAACGTGAACGCGGCCGCCCAGTTCTTCGACTTCGCCGCCAGTCCCACATGCTGTAGCGGCGGTTCGATGTCGAAGGACACGACGTCCGTTGCGTAAAGCTGTTTCAGGCTCTCGAGATCCTTGGTTCGGATTCCTTCGACGATCTTGTCGACCTGCTGCCTGATCGTGACGTCGTCCACCTCGCGTTGGCTTGGCATCGCTCCCCATCCTCCATTCGAACCTCAACCTTGGCTTCTCGCCTGTACGACGACACAGCACCCCGGTATGTGATACGCCATGTCCGTAATCTGACGCGACGCCTGCGGCGTTCGTCGAGGCCCAGACCCGGTCGAGGTCGGGTGAAGGGCAGTGCAAACCAATCACCGGCCACGCACGCTGACCGGCGTGTCACCAACCCGGGCAACGTTTGGGGTTCCCCCCGCCTGGGCCCGGAAGCCTGCCCGCCGTTGGTGCTGCTTCTGACTAAGGATCACCCGCACGCGGCACAGTGCCGCCGGTTCTAGCGCCCCCCGAGGTGATCGCCCCGCTCCTGCGCGGATTGGTCGGCGCCGCCGTGCGGTGCTACCGCCGTTTCCCGTCCCTGGGGGAGCGCGGTGTCGGCGGGTCGTGGGCGCCGACCGCTGCCAGCGGCCGTGTAGGCCAGGAAGGCCGCCGAGGCGAGGACTTCGAAGCCGGCGGCCACGATGAGGGAGCCCGAGAGGGACCAGGTGGCGAGCGGGCCGCCGATGCCCGCTCCGATGGCGAAGCCGGTGATCTTCAGGCTGGCCCCCGTGGTGAAGATCTGACCGCGCAGCCGCTCCGGCGCCTCGCGGTGGCGTACCGCGAACAGCGCGGTCAGCTGCGGCCCCGCTCCGATTCCGGCGAGCACCATCGCCGTGAAGAGGGGGATGGGGGAGGCCGCCGCGGCGAGCAGGAGCGCGCCCGCGAGTACCAGTGTGCTGACCAGCACCGTGGTATCGGGACGCAGCATGTCGAAGCGCTTGGCCACGAGGGCGTTCGCGGCCAGGGAGGCGGCCGCGAGCGTGGCCAGGAGGAAGGCGCCGGAGTCGGTGGAGCCCAGCGCTTTCTCGCCGAGCAGCGGGGTGCACGTGACGAGGATGCCGACACCGACGTAGGAGATGACGGAGGTGACCGTGGCGCGGGCGAGGAACCGGGCGCGCACGATCGCGAGGAAACCGGCGGCGAGGTCGGCGGCGACGGAGGTGCGCGGAGCGGGGCCGCGGCGCTCGGGGACCGTGGGCAGCGTCCAGGCGGCCGGCAGCGCGAGGAGGATCAGCGCGGCGGCCGTGATGACGCCGGCCGTGGCCCCGGCGACCAGGGCGACCGCGCCGGCCAAGGCCGGGCCCGCGAGGCTGCCGAGGTTGTAGGTCATCGCGTCGAGGGCGGTGGCGCGCGGCAGCCGGTCCGGTCCGACCAACCGGGCGAGCTGCGAGGTCCATCCGCCGGCCAGCGCCGGGCCGAGCAGCCCGCCGAGCACGGCGACCGCGACGACGGCGGGCAGCGGCAGTCGTCCCAGGCCCAGCAGGACCACGATGAGGACTGCCGCGTAGCCGGCCAGCGCCCCGGTGAGCAGGCGCCCCGGCACCGCCGTTCGGTCCAGCAGGGCGCCGAGGACGGGGCCGCCGATCGCCGCCGAGATCATGATCCCCGACAGCAGGAGCGACCCTGTGGCGGCCGAGCCGGTGACCGCTAGGCCCGCCAGGAGCAGCGCGGGCCCCGACATTTCGTCGCCGATGCGCGCTGCGGCGGCCCCGGTCAGGTAGAGCGGCAGCCTGTAACGCATTGTCATTTATTTTACGTTACATGGCGTCGGCCGGTACCGCCACCGGCGCTACGCTGGCCCCGTGTCCTCCAAGAACCGGCGCACGGACGACCCCCGGAAGGGCGAGGGCGCAAAGCGAGGCGGGCACACCCGCCACTCCGTCCAGGACAACGCTCAGCGGACAGCCGCACTCGTCAACGTCCTGACCGGCGGCTCACCACCGGCGCCCGCCGACGTCGCCGATGTCCTGCGCGACCACGGTGAGACGGGGCCGGTGGACGTGTCGCCCGCCGATGTGGCCGAGCTGCGCATCGCCGCGGAGGCGTTGCGCGGTGTGTTCGCCGCCCCCGATCTCGCCGAGGCGGTGACCTGCCTGAACCGGCTCCTGGCCGAGGGGACCGGACCGGTGCGCCTCTCCGCGCACGGAGGGGACACGCCGTGGCACATCCATCTCGACAGCGGCGACGAAGCACCGTGGGCCGAGTGGTTCCTCGCCTCGTCCTGCATGGCGCTGGCCGTCCTCATCTGGGACCGCCAGCGGCCCCCCGGCGGGGTGTGCGCCGCGCGGCGCTGCACCAACGTCTACGTCGAAGGCGGCAGCGGGGCGCCGCGCCGCTACTGCTCGGGCCGCTGCGCCACACGGGAGCGCGTCGCCACCCACCGCCGTTCCCGCCTGGTGCGGGACGACGGCTGAGGGTCCCCGGCCGGCGGGCGGGTATTCACGGGGTTCCGTGTTCCGGGCGGTGGGGCGGGACCGGACTCGGGGCCGCGGGGGTCAGGGCCGGTCCTGTCCGGCGCGTGCGCAGCCACACCACTGCCGCGATCGCGACGACGGTGGCGCTGGGCAGGAGCAGGAAGGGCGTCCCGGAACCCACCGACCGCTCCATCGCGGCGTTCTGGTCGGCGTGCAGCACGGTCAGGAGGAGGAAGGTGATCGTGTTGTTCAGGGCGTGGACGACGACCGCCGTCTCGACGCCGCCGGTGCGCCAGGTGATGACGGCCATGCTGACCGCGAGCGCGCCGCACCAGACGTTGAACCACGGGTCGGGCGCGAAGTGGACGACCGTGAACACCAGGCTGGAGACCAGGACACCGACGACCAGCGCCGTGCGCGGGCCGCGGTTCCAGCTCCCGGTGACCCGGAAGACGAGCCCGCGGAAGCCGTACTCCTCGCCGGCCGCCTGGAGGGGGGTCAGCAGGAGGGTGGTGGCGACGATGGCGATCAGGCCGGCGGGCGACCACTGGGTCGGCTCCACCGGCATGAAGTTCAGGCCGCCGATCGAGATGAGCAGCCACACGGGGCCGATGAACAGGAAGGCCCGGCCGAACACGTCGAACCGGAAGCGCGATACCACGGAGTGCAGTGAAGGGCCCCGCACGCCGTAGAGCCATCGCTGCAAGCCCATGCTCCACGGGGTGATCAGGGCGATCGAGACCAGGTTCGCGGCGTGGTAGATCGGCGTGTAGTCGGTGCCGCCCAGCGTCGGGTTGGTGTTCCCCAACTGCGTGTCGATGACCGCGGCGGCTTGGGCGATGATGATGTTGAAGCCGAGCAGCCCCGCCACCACGAGCGCGATCGCGAGGATGCCGCGCCCGATGCGGCGCTTGTCACCGGCGAGCACACGGTGGTACTCCACGCCCGGCGGGACCGGCCGCGGCCCGCGTCGGCGTTGCCCTGCCCCGGCCGGATCAGCTGGCTCAGCCGCCCCGATCGGATCGGGCGGGGCGGACGGAGCCGCCCGCACCGCTGCCGGGTGGAACGCGTCGGCCGCGCCGGCCGTGTCGGTCGATCGCGAGGCCGGGGCCGAAGGGTCGTCGTCGGAGTGCATGCTCCGAAACTAATCCGGAGTCGGTCCATGACAGAGTGTCACGGGTCACGGGTTTCCTCCGCTCCCCGCACGGTTCGGCTATGACAGACGTCATGACGACCGCACTCCCCAGTTGTGTGGTCGAGCTTTTCTGGTCGGTCATCAAATGTTGCTCGACGGGTGCGTCGATCTATGGCGTCCCGGCCCGGAAGTTGCTTGCCACTCAGCCACGCGTAGAAAGTGCTGCGGTTGATTCCTGCCGCCGTGCATGTCTTCTGGACGCCTCCTGCTGCTCCAGCTGAGTCTCGAAGCTCGGCGAGATCGAGTGCGAAGGCGCGCAGAGGGTTCGATGGGTCAATCGGCTTGCGGCGTCTGCCCACGTGCTCCTCATTAGTCCTGTGTAGTTTCGTTGTAGTCCAGGTGAAGCGCATGTGGAAAGTAGGCCTATCAAGTGGAAAGGTCTCTTGCGTGAGGGGCCAGGCGGCGGCGAGTAACGACCAGTACGCGACCTCGATGACTTCCCGGGTGCCCTAGCCACGGAAGCGAACGGGGTTGCGGAATACAGCGAACCAGGTATTTGGCGCCGGATTGAACCGAAGGAGAGAAAATACGGAAGACGAACAGTGTTCCCATCGTTCACGCTGCTGAATTCGGCGCAGTCGATAGGGGACGGTCGGTGGGGTCGAACGGGTGTTCGCGCCGGACGCGCCGCCGCCCCGGCGCGCGGCCGGGGCGGCGATGGTCATGCGGCTGCGGAGGGACCGCGACTAGCGCACGTACATCGTCCAGTCCTTGGTGTCCTTCTCACACTTGAACTCGGTGTAGTCGTGGTAGTCGTCGTCGATGTAGTCCTTGCCGTCCTCGATGCAGGCGGCCTCCGTCTTGTACCCGCCGCCCGCGACGACCCAGTCCGCTGCGAGGGCCGGTCCCGCCGCCATCAGCGACAGTGCGGCCGCGGCGGCACCGGTGGCGAGTCCGGCGATGATGCGTGTACGACGAATGGTCATGAATCCTTCTCCGGTCGACGGCGTGCGGTCGCAACGCCGGCGGCCCGACCGATCCCCTGAAGGCGCGGCGCAGCGAGCCCCGCTGCGTCGCACCACTCCCGGTTCCCGACCGGGCCCCCGTTGCTGCGCCGGGGCGCTGAGCCCCGTGTGACCCTGCGGTCACACCCCGCGCCTCCCCGAATCACATCGGGGCAAACAAGCCCCATCCGCCCCGTAGTTCACATCGCCGACGTAGTCTGCGAAAACACGATCAGCAACTCTTCCGCTCGGTGGCGCCGCATCGGCGACACGGCGGACGCTGCGGCGGGGCCGTCAGTGTCGGGCGGCGGCCGACCGCGTCCGGCCGACGGCATTCGCTGTTCAGAGCAGAAAATTCTCCCAGAATGGGATCGGTACCTGCGGCGCCGGTTCCCAATCGGATTCCTCGTCGAACGGGCCGAAGTCGCGGTCGATGTAGTCGGCAAGGTCGTTGCCGTAGACGATGATGTCGTCTCCCCACATCGACAGGACCGGATGTCCCCACGTGCCGCGGTCGGCGGGCAGGAAGCGGTGGCTGTAGAGGGGAACGAGCCGCGGCGCCCGCGCCAGGATCTCCCGGGCCGCGGCCGCGCACGGTCCGCTGCGGGCAGGGGAGGGCGGGCGCCGCGTCCTCCGGTCCGCACGGTGGGACCGGGGCGGTCGGTCAGGTGGGCGGGGCCGTGGCCCGGATGCCGGCGAGGACCACGCCGACGATGCGCTCGGCGTCGGTGCGGGTGAACGGGCGCATGCCGCGGTTGACGATGAGGTGCACGGGGCCGGAGATCATCTCGCCGAGGAAGGAGCTGTCGACCGGCGGGAGCTCACCCCGTTCGACCGCGGTGTCGACCCGCCCCCGCATGGCCGCCACGCGCTGGTCGAGGATCCTGGTCAGCGCCTGGACGGTGGTGTGCTGGCGCGCGGGCTGGATGGCCTGTTCGAGCGTCCGGCCGAACGGAGTCTCCAGGCCGCCGGCGAGGGCCAGCAGGAAGTCCGACAGGTCCCGGTGGATGTCGCCGGTGTCGGCGACCGAGGCGAGCCCTTCGGCGTAGCGCAGCAGGGCCTCGACCACCAGCTCCTCGCGGTCGGGCCAGTTGCGGTAGACGCTGGTCTTGTGCACGCCGGCGTACTCGGCGACCTCCTCGTAGCGGAAGCCCCCGATGCCGTCGCGCGCCACGAGCTCGGCGGTCGCCGCGAGGATCTGCGCGCGCACCCGCGCGTTGCGGCCACCGGGGCGCCGTGCGGGCGGCCGGTCAGTGGTCCCGTCGACCATCGCCGCGCTCACCTCCTGTTCTCTGCTCGGGTGCCGATTGTCGCCAGGTGCGGCGTTGCGGTGCAAGCCGGTGCTCGGTAGTCTACTTAAAAGCAACAAGTTGTTGCTTTAGTAATCGGATCGCCGCAACGGCGGGCCGCCCGTCCGCCGCACTGCTCTGTGGGTCCGCCTGACCGACCCGCGGGCGGCGGACCGCCCACCTCAGCGAAACCTGGAGCCACAACGTGAAGATCCTTGTCTCCGGAGCCGGTATCGCCGGGCTCGCCTGCGCGCTCGAACTCGGCACCCGCGGCCACGACGTCACCGTTGTCGAGTACGCCCGCCATCTCCGGCTGAAAGGCACACCCATCGACATCCGGGGTGCGGCGATCGAGGCCGTCGACGGGATGGGACTGCTCGCGCAGGTCAAGGAGCAACGGGTCCGGATGTCCGAGCTCACCCGGTTCGTCGACAGCGAGGGCGAGCCGGTGGCCGGGATCCCGATGGCGGAGGTCAGCGACTCCGACGACGACATCGAGCTCCTCCGAGAGGACCTCCTGCGCATCCTCGCCGGCGCCCTCCCGGACACCGCGGCGATCCGCTTCGGCGACTCGATCGAGACGCTGACCGACACGGACACCGACAGCACCGACACCGGCGTCGTCGACGTGCGCTTCGCGTCGGGCCGCACCGGGCGGTACGACCTGGTGATCGGCGCCGACGGCCAGCACTCGGGTGTGCGCAGGCTGGTGTTCGGCCCGGACGAGGACTACCTCCGCCACCTCGGCGTCTACTTCGCCCTCGCCGAGCACCCCGGCGAGGCGGGTTCCGAGGGCACCAACTCGATCTACAACGTCCCCCGCCGCATGGCGGGCGTCTTCCGCTACAACGGCACGTCCGTCGCGGTCTTCCAGTTCCGCTCGGAGCCGATCGCCTACGATCACCGCGACCTGGACGCCCAGAAGAAGATCCTCATCGACGCCTTCGCGGGCCACCGGTCGTGGCGGATCCCGGAGCTGCTCGACGCGGCCCGCGCCGACCCCGGTTTCTACTTCACCTCCGCGAGCCAGATCCACCTGCCGTCCTGGCACCGCGGCCGCGTCGCCCTCGTCGGGGACGCCGGGTACTGCCCGGCCTTCCTGTCCGGCCGGGGCACCTCGCTCGCGCTCACCGGTGCCCGCTTCCTCGCCGAGGAACTCGAACGGTGCGGCGGCGACCACACCGCCGCGTTCGCGCGGTACGAGGCCCGGCAGCGCCCCTATGTCACCTTCGCCCAGGGCCGCGTCGACGGCGGCCGCGCCCGCATGCTGCCTGCCACCTGGGCGGACATCGCCGCCCGCAACAAGGCGCTGCAAGCGTCCGCCGCCGACGCGTCCTGAACCCGGCGCACCGCGACCGTCATCCGGCAGCCCGCGCCGGCCGCGCCGCCCACGGGGCGCGCCGGCCGCCGGGTCCTCGCCGCCGAATCACTGGAGAGAACGCACAGTGAAAGACATGCTGGAACAGTCCGCGCCCGGTGTCCGAGAGCACCGCTGGAGCAAGCGGCTCGTCCTCTGGGCGGCCGTCCTCACCCTCGCCAACGTCCTGGCCGACGTCGCCATCGGCTCGCCGATGATGGTCCTGCCCCAGTTGCTGGAGCATTTCGACACCGACCAGGCCGCGTGGCTGAACGCGAGCGCGATGCTGGCGGGGGCGCTGTGGTCGCCGCTGCTCGCGAAGTGCTCCGACATCTTCGGCAAGCGCCGGGTGCTCATCGGCACGCTGCTCCTCGCCTGCGCGGGGGCGCTGGTCTGCCTCGTCGCCCCCAACGTCTGGATCTTCCTGGTGGGGCGCCTCCTCCAGGGCGCGGCCTTCGCCGCGATCTTCATCACGGTGGCCCTCGCCCGCCAGATCTGGACCCCGGGGGTGGCGATGGCCGTGATCGGGATCGTGACGTCCGGCTCGGCGGTCGTCGGGGTCATCGAGCCGTTCCTGATGCAGCCGCTCATCGACCTGTTCGGCTTCCGGAGCGTGTTCGTCGCGGCGGCGCTGCTCGCCGCGGCGGCAGCGCTCAGCGTGCGCGCCGTCATCCCGGAGTCGCCGATCCGCGGCACCGGCCGGATCGACCTGGTCGGGGCGCTCCTGATCGGCGGCGGCCTCGGCTCGGTGCTCGCCTACATCAGCCTCGGCGGCGAGCTGGGGTGGCTGTCCGGGGGCATGATCGCGCTGCTGGCGGCCGGTGCCGCCGCGCTGGCCGGGTGGGCGTTCCTCGCGCTGCGGGTCGAGGAGCCCATCATCGACATCCGGGCCCTCACACGTCCGATCCTGCTGACACTGCTGGCCCTGGTGCTGGCGGCGGGCTCCTTCCGGAGCATGCTGCAACTGACGGGCATCATCGCCCAGGTGCCCCCCGGTCTGGGGCTCGGCTACGGGCTGGGCGACGGAGAGGCGGTCGCGGTGCTGCTCGCTGCGCCCAACCTCGGCATCGTCATCGGCGGCACGTGTGCCGGGTGGATCGCGGGCCGGTTCGGACCCGCGGTGCCCCTCCTCGGCGGCATCGCCGTCGGCGCGGTGGCGACCTTCGCGATGCTGGCGGGCGTGTCGGTGCTCCCGCTTGCGGTCGCCTGCGGCGCCATGATCGGAATCGCCGCCGGTGCGATCGGCGCCTCCGCCTACAACGTGGCGACCGGCGTCGAGGCGCCCGAGCGGCAGGGCACGACCGCCGGTCTGGTGTCGGTCGTGATGGCCCTCGGCTCGGTGGTCTTCACCTTCGTCGGGGGCGAGGTGCTGAAGGCGACCCAGATCGCCGGGACCTCCGTCGACGGCGCGCCGGTGAGCACGGTGGCCGGCGTGTACGGCTACGTCGCGATCGCGGGGGTGCTCTTCACCCTCGCCGCGGTGCCCGCGGTCATGCTGGTACGCAGCCGGTCGGCCGCGCCGGGGGCGCCGCGGCGTCCGGGTGCGCCGGCGGTCGCCCGATGACCCGGCCCGATGACCCGGCCCGGTGGCGGGGCGCGCTCAGGACTCGACGAGGCGGGTCGGCGTGGGGGTGTCGGCGAGGAGGTCTTCGGGCGCCGTCAGCCGCCACGCCTCCAGGACGAGTTCGCTGAGTTCATCGAGCTCGATCCCGTCCAGCTGCACGACCACCCAGCCGAACCCGCCCGCGGTGAACTGCACCTCGAACACCTCCGGCCGCTCGGCCACGAGGGCGCGCTGCTCGGCCAGTGTCTGCTTCAGGCCCACGGTCCTGGTTCGCGACCACAGGTAGCCGAACGTCCTGCCGTGCACGGTGAACGCGGTGTACCGGGCCGACTCCGCGTGCTCGGTACCGGGCAGCGCCTCCACCAGTCGCAGGAACCGCGTGATCTCAACTCCCATGAGGTGAGATAACCACACATCGGGGCTGCGGTGGCGCGTGGGCCCCGGGACGGCCGGGGGCGCACCGCCGCCCACCCCGCGAAAAGGGCCGGACCCCCCGACCGCAGTGGTCAGGGGGTCCGGCCCGGCCGGGGACGGTCGGCCGGTGTACTGGAACGGGCTCAGGTGGCGCAGATCTGGTCGGGCACGTAGTCCAGGATGTGCGCCATCGCCCATCCGCCGCCTTCCACCTTGCGCCAGCGGAGGCCGGTGTCGTCGGCGTAGGTCCTGTCCCGGAAGGCCCACACCTGCGAGCCCGCGCCGATGCTGCCGATCTGGGTGTAGCCCCTGCGGTTCCCGGAGCCGTCGTCGTTGTAGATCGGGGTCCCGGCGTTCGCGTTGTAGCGGCACATGGTCTCGTCCATGACCGTGCTGCTGGAAGCGGGCGACGGAGCGTCGGCGCTCGCGTACGCGGGTGCTCCGAGTGCCACGGCTCCGGCGGCCGCGACGGCGACCAGCGCGATGCGTAGGGCGGCCCTGCGTGCGGTGAACTTCATCCAAAATCCCCGATCGGTCGATTCGGCCATTGCCGACACGTGTCGAAACGGTCGGCGCGGAGCGGGGGCGCCGCCCCTGCGGGCGGCGCACGGCCGCATGGCCCCCATTCGGCATGGGGTCCCGCTCCGCGGAGCCGGACACGGGGCGCCGCTGCGCGGACCCCGCATCGCGTTCCGACGTCGTTCCGTGTCGCTACCGGAGATTAGGGAGCGGGCGTTGCAGGAACGGTCAACTTGACCCGAGCCCTAAAGGGCCGGGCCTGGAGGTAACGCCCAACTGGCTGCTGGATTGGCTCCTCCGTCCAGACACCCCGTTATGAGGGGCAGGGACGCGTGACTCACGCCCCGCAATCCACACGGTCTCGCCTCGGTAGGCGATCACGTGAGAAGCATTCCGGTCGGCGTGGGCAACGACCCCGCACCCCCGGCAGATAAAATGGGCCTGGTCGACCCGGTTGGCCTTCTCGATGTGGTGGCACTCGGCGCATTGCTGGCTCGTGTACGCCGGATCGACGTACACGAGCGGGACGCCAGCGCGGCGGGCCTTGTACTCAAGGAACTGGCCGAGCTGGGCGAACGCCCATGAGTGGAGCGTGACCCGTTGGGGCTTCCTCAGCCGTACCCTCTGCCGGATGCCGCCCAGGTCTTCCAGGGCGACACCCTTCGAGGTGCGTTCAGCCTCGGTCACGATCTTCTTCGAGATGATGTGGTTGACGTTCGCGGCATGCCGCGCCTCTTTGCGGGCGCGGGCCTTCAGGAGCCGCTTCGCGCTCTCGGTGCGCTTCTTCTGGAGCTTGGCTCGCAGGCCGAGCTGCCGCTTGCGGTGCCGGTCCAGGCCCCGTCCCGCGGCCCGGTAGCCGGTGGACGTGGTGGCGATGTTCGCGATGCCGAGGTCCACGCCGATAAAGCCGTCCGGCTCATACCGCTCGGCTTCGGGAACCTCGCAGGTGGCGATGAGAAACCACATACCGTCGCGGTGGGCGAGGTCGCTTTCGCCCTTGCGGTGCTCTGCGAGGAGCTTGCGGGCCTGCTCGGAGCAGGCGAACCGCACCCCGCGTATGCGCCCGGACGTGGTCCAGATGCTCACCGTTTGCTCGTCCACCTGCCAGGAGAGGCAGCGATCGTCATAGGGCTGGGCAGCGTCGCCCCGGAACGTGATGGGTTTCGCTTCGGCCTTGCGACGCCGCTTCGACCCCGGCTTGCCGAGGTTTCCGGCCCGGATGTTCGCCTTCAGCGTCGAGTACGCGTCGGCGACCTTCCGAAGGACGTGCAGCGCGGGCTGAGCCGACAGGCCCCGTTCTTTCAGGTCTAGGTAGGCGAAGCCCTGCAATGCCTTGCGGGAGGTCTCGCCCCGCTCGTGCGCCTGGCCCGAGAGCCAGTTCGCCGCGTCGTTCGCCGTGTGCAGGGTGCACTCAAGAGCCGACGCCACCTCGGGCGTCGGCATGAGGCGAACCTGCACGACGATCTTCATGTGAGCACAATAACATCGTGTCCATGTCGCCTCGATGGGAACCAGACCCTGATATCCGCCGTGGTCGCAGCGTCGTCCACACGCTGCACGCGCATCTGGTCTTCGTCCCGAGGTACCGGCGCGGAGTCTTCACCGACGAGATCCTGACCAGGTGCGAAGAGATCATGAGGCAGGTGTGCGCCAAGGCGAACGTGGAGCTGTGCGAGTTCAACGGCGAGCGTGATCACGTCCACCTGCTCATCCACTACCCGCCGCAGGTCAAGCTGTCCGCGCTCGTCGGCTCGCTCAAGGGCGTCTCCGCCCACTACCTGCGCAAGGAGTACGCCGACCACATCAAGCGGTACCTGTGGGGCGAGCACTTCTGGTCCCCCTCGTACTTCGCCGCGTCCGCAGGCGGCGCACCGCTCGTCGTGGTGAAGGAGTACATCGAGGACCAGAAGCGCCCTGGCTGAGGTGGACAGTGCAGACCCGTGGTTCGGTGCGGGTCACCCCTATCGAGAGAAGCCATTCCTCCCGAGCCCTAAAGGGCCGGGATTCCTGGCTAGATCACGTTGAACCGGCGTTCGGCCGGCGCGGTGGAACGCGCGCGGCCCGGCGAACGCCGCACTGCGCGAACTGGAGTCCATGCACCTGGTCGGGCAGCCCGTTCCCGGCCGGTTCGGCCAGCACGACCTGGTCCGGGCCTTCGCAGCAGATCGCGCGCTCGGCGGGCCGGACGAGGCGGACCTGGACGGTGCGCGGCTGCGGCTGGTCGACTACTACCTGCACACCGCCAACCTCGCCGACCGCCGCCTCGACCCGCAGCGCGCGCACGTCGACCCCGAGGGACCCCCGGACGGCTGCCGGCCGGACACTCCGGCCGATGAGGGTGCGGCCGCGGCATGGCTGGAACGCGAACACCGCTGCCTGATGGCGGCCCAGCGCATGGCCGCCGACCGCGGCTGGGACACCCGGGCCTGGCAGCTGGCGCGCGTGCTCGACACCTTCCACTGGCGGCAGGGCCGCGTCGGCGACCACCGCGCGGCGTGGCGGATCGGGCTGGTCGCCGCAACGCGCTCCGGCGACCTCGCCGCGCAGACGCTCGCGCACCGCAACCTCGGCCAGATCCACATGCAGGCGCGGGAGTACGCGGAGGGCCGGCACCACCTCACCGAGGCGCTGGCCCTGGCGCGGCGCTCGGGCGACCGCATGACCGGCGCCCACATCCACCTGGTGCTGGTCCGCGCCCACGCCGAGGACGGTGCCCCGGAGACGGGGGCGCGGCACGGCGAGCAGGCGCTCGCGCTCTACCGCGAGCTGGGCGCGGCCGGCTGGGAGGCGAGCGCCCGCAACCAGCTCGGTGTGCTCGCCCTCCAACGCGGCCTCCTGGCGCAGGCCCGCGAGCACTGCGAGGCCGCGCTCGCCCTGCACCGCGGGCAGGCGGGGCGCTCGGGCGAAGCCGAGACGCTGGACAGCCTCGGGTCGATCGCCCACGCCCGGCAGGACTACGAGGCCGCCGCCGACTACTACCACCGCGCCCTGGACCTCACCCGGGAGCTGGGCCACGCCGCCCTCCAGGCCGACGCGCTGGCCGGGCTCGGGGCAGCCTGCGCCGCGGCCGGCCGGTCCGCCGACGCGCAGCGGAGCTGGCACAAGGCGGCCGCGCTCTACCGCGCCCAGCAGCGCACCGCCGAGGCCGACGAGGTCGGCGCCCGCCTGGCGCGGCTCGGCTGAGGCGGCCGACCGGACCGGACGGGGGACCCGCGGTGCCCGCCTCCTGCATCCGGCCCGGCGTCCGGCCTGGCATCCGGCCCGGCGTCCGGCCCGGCGTCCGGTCCTGCGGAGCTCGGCCGCCGGACCGCCCGGCGTCCGCCGCGGCGCGGGCCCGTCAGCCGGTCCAGACGACCGGGCCGTCACTGTACGCGTCGCCCTCGTCGAACTCCGCGCCCGTGACGGGCGACCCCGTCGAGGCACTGAGCGAGCAGGTCTCGTAGGTCGCGCCCTTGGTGGTGAACTCGGCGGGCGCGGCTTCGTTGTCGCACTTGCCCGGGATGTCGCCCATCAGCACGACGCCCGTGCCGGTACCGCCCGCCAGCACGCCGTTCAGCTTCAGCGACGCGTGCGCCAGGTCGGTGCCGCCGACGTTCTCCACCGTCATCTTGATGAAGTAGGGCGTCATCCCCTTCGCCTTCTCGCCGAAGGGGGCCATGTCGGCCTCGGTGCCCTTCTCGACCGCCGTGACGGTCACGGCGATGGTGCCCTTCTTGTCGCTCGTGTACTCGAACGGCAGGACGGCCTTGTCGCCGACCTTGAGTTCCGTGCCCGGCGCGGTGGCGTCGCCCGCGGCCGAGCCGCCGCTGTCGTCGCCGGTGTCGGCGGGCGCGCTCTCGCCGCCCGGCGCGGCGGAGTCCGACGTCTCCGGCGAGTCCTGCGCCGGCGGTGCCGAGTCATCGCCGCCGCAGGCGGAGAGCCCGAGCCCGATGGTGGCCAGAGCAGCCGCGAACACGATGCGTCCCTTGTGCACTACTACCTCGCTGGAAGACCAGAACCGTCCGATACGACGGCTCTTGAATGGATTCGGGAATGGGCCGGCGACGCGGCCGGGCACGCCGCAGCGGCACGCCGGCGGAATTGCGGCGCGGGCGAGCACTGCGGTGCCGACGAGCACTGTGGCACCGCCCGGAATACGGCCGGTACACGCCGGGAACACGCGGCGGAAGGGCCGGGTCAGCGGATCGCGGCCCGCAGGATGGCGGCCTCGCCGGCCAGGCGGTCCGCCGCTGCGTCGTCGCCCGCCGCCGCCTTCAGCCGGGCGAGCCGGTCGAGCACACCGGCGAGCAGGTACGGGTAGTCGATGCCGCGGGCCACCTCGACCGCGTGCTCCCCCTGGCGGATCGCCGCGTGCAGGGCATGGGCGTCGTACAGGCGCGGGTCGAGCAGGTCGACGAGGACACGGGTCTCGAACATCGGGTCGTGCAGGGCGCGCGCGACCTCGACGCCTTCGAGGAGGCGCCGGCGCGCATCGGCGTGCTCGCCGCGGGCCAGGTGCAGGCAGCCCCAGGCGTGGGCCGTGTAGAACTCGCCCGAAGCTCCGATGTCCCCGGCGTACGCGGCCAGTTCGGTGAACGCCTCCTCCGCCGCCGCATGGCGGCCGAGCGCGAGCTGCGCCTGCCCGAGCCAGTAGGTGTCCCGCGCGATCAGGGTCCGGATCTTCAGGTCCCGCGCCCCGGCGACGATCTCCGTGAGGACCTCCACCGCGGCCTCTGGCCGTCCCGCCTGGAGGTGGGAGAGGCCGACCTGGGAGTACGCGTGCAGCGCCGCCGCGGTCTGCCCGCCGGCGACGAGCCGTTCGCGGGCCTCGCGTCCCGCCGCGATCGCCTCGCTCAACCGCCCGTTGGGCACGAGGAGGAACGGCGCGTTGGTCAGCGCCTCCAGGTAGCCCCGCGCGTCCCCGATCCGCTCGAACAGGCGCATGGCCTCGGTGTTGGACGCCTCGGCGGGGCCGTACCGGCGCTGGGCGTAGCGCAGTCCGGCCATCGAGATGAGCAGCCTGGCCCGGCCCCCCACGTTCCCGGCGGCCGTGGCCACGGCCATCGCCGTCTCGTAGCACTCCTGCCAGTCGTCGAAGTACCGCTCGGTCTCGAACAGCGCCTGCCCGCCCGCTGCAAGCTCCCAGCAGAGCTGGTCCCAGCCCAGTTCCGCGGCCTGCCGCACGCCCGCCACCAGCGGGATCCGCTCCGAATCCAGCACGGCCATCGACGAGGCGGCGGGCGGCAGGCTCGCCTGCACCCGCTCCGGCCGCCACCGGGGCGCGTCCCGCTGGAAGATGTTCTGCCCCATGTGGTCGAGGTCGGCGATGTCGGTGAGGGCCAGGAGGGCGCCGAGGACGCGGGCGACGGCCGCGTGCCGGGCCTCCGCCGGGTCCTCCGCCTCCGCGCGCTCCCGCGCGTACGCGCGGATCAGGTCGTGGAATCCGTAGCGCGCCTGCCCGTTCGGCGTTCCGGTGACGTCGAGCAGGTGGACGTCGACCAGCGCGTCGAGGAGTTCCTGGGCGGCGCACAGGTCGGTGTCGAGCGCTGCGGCCGCCGCCCAGAGCGGGAAGTCGGGCGCGTCCAGGAGCCCGAGGAGCCGGAACAGCCGCCGCGCGTCGGGCCGGAGCCCCTTGTAGCTCAGTCCGAAGCTGGCCCGCACCTCGAGATCGCGGTAGCGGAGCGCGTCCAGCCGGTGCTGCTCGTCCGCCAACCGCGACACGAGGTCCGCGAGGCGCCAATGCGGCCGCGACACCAGGAGCGAGCCTGCGATCCGCAGCGCGAGCGGCAGCCGCGCGCACAGCCGCACCAGGTCGGCCAGCTCCGCCCGGGGTGCCGCGGCCAACCGGCCGTCCACGGTGGTGCGCAGCATGTCCAGGCTGTCGGCTTCGGACATCTCGCGGAGCTCGACCCGGTGCGCGCCGCCGAGACCGCCCAGCCGCACGCGGCCGGTGACGATCACCCCGCACGTCCCGCTCGCCGGCATCAGGAGAGCCAGCTGCTCCTCGTCGAGCGCGTCGTCGAGCACCACCAGGATCCGGCGCTCCGCGAGCATGCCCCGGTAGAGGTCGGTGCGCTCCGCCGGGTCGTCCGGCACCGCGGTGGCCGGCACCCCCAGCGCACGGAGGAAGCGGCCGAGCACGGTGGCCGGGTCGACCGGCTGGGCGCGGGCGCCGGCCAGCGCCGCGAACAGCTGCCCGTCGGAGTAGGCGGCCCTGAGGCGGTGCGCGGCCTGCACCCCGAGCGCGGTCTTGCCGATCCCGCCCGGGCCCGAGATCGTCACCACGGCGGACGGTTCATCGGCGGCGCGGTCCTTGCGGAGCACGGCCTCGATCTCCGCCAGCTCCATCTGCTGCCCGGTGAAGTCGCCGAGCGCCGGGGGCAGCATCCGGGCGTTGGCGGTGGCCCGGTGCCCCCGCGCCTCGGTCGTGACCTCGGGGTCCAGCGCGGGGTCCTCGCCGAGGATGGCCTGGTGCAGGTCCCGCAGCTGCTGCCCGGGCTCCAGCCCGGCCTCCTCGGCCAGGACGTCGCGGACCTGGAGGTAGGCCAGCAGCGCGTCCGCCCGCCGGCCGCAGCGGTACAGCGCGAGCATGAGCTGGGCCCACATCCGCTCGCGGAACGGGTGCTCCATCGTCAGCGCGGTCAGCTCGCCGAGAAGCCCGCCGTGCCGGGCGAGCCGGAGGTCGACGTCGATCCGCTCTTCGAGGACACCGAGCCGCAGTTCGTCGAGGCGGGTGGCCTCGGCCGTCAGCGCGGGGGAGTCGGCGATTCCGGCGAACGCGGGCCCCCGCCAGAGTCCCAGGGCTTCGCCGAAGAGGGCGCGCGACCGGTCGGGGTCGTCGGCCGCCAGCGCCGTTCGGGCCGTGTCCGCCAGATCCTCGAAGCGCGCCGCGTCCAGCTCGCCGCGGTCGGCGCGCAGCAGATAACCGGAGCCCTCTCTGGTGATGCGCCCCGGATCGCCCAGCAGCCGCCGGAGCCGGTGGACGTAGGTCTGCACGTTCTTCGCGGCGCTCTTCGGCCGTGCCGCGCCCCAGATCGCCTCGGCCAGCGCGTCATCGTCGACCGGTCGTCCCCGGCGGCTCAGCAGCACCGCCAGCAGCAGCCGCCCTTTGGGCGTGCCGAGGTCCAGCGCCACGCCATTCCGCCGCACGGTCAGCGGGCCCAGCACCCCGAAGTCCACAGCCGCCCTCCCGCCTACGGCGCAACTGTAACGGTCACCGGCCCGGCGGCGGCCCGGCACCGGCCCGGCGGAGATCCCGCCCCGGATTCCGCTTGCCAAGGACTCACTAGTAAGTGCTACTGTGTAGTGGTACTCGGTACTACAAGGTACTCGATGGCTGAAGAGGACCACGATGGACGACCTGACGGAGATGCTGAAAGGCACGCTCGAAGGCTGCGTGCTCGAAATCATCGGCAGCGAGGAGACCTATGGGTACGCCATTACGCGTCGGCTGAACGAACTCGGATTCGCCGACGTCGTCGAGGGGACCGTTTACACCATCCTGCTGCGGCTGGAGAAGAACGGATTCGTCCAGGTGACGAAACGGCCGTCCGGGCAGGGGCCGCCGCGCAAGTTCTATGCGCTCAATGACGCGGGGCGCGACGAACTCGCAGCATTCTGGGTGAAATGGGAGTACGTGACGGAACGGATCGCCAAGCTCAAGGAGGGCGGGAAATGAACTTCTGGGACACCGTAACGGGTAACGACCTCACAAGGGAATGGAAGGAGTTCGAGGTCCGGGCCGCGGCATTGCCGGCCGAATACCGGGCGGCCTGGGAAGAGATCAAGGGGCAACTCTCGCACTACTCGGATTTCACCGGTCGCAACCTGTCGCCGATCGTCGACAATGCTCTGGGGCTGCTCGAAGAGACGGCGTCCGACGGGCTCGGCATTCACGAGGTGCTGGGCGACGACATCGCGGGATTCTGCGCGGCACTGGCCGGCGGGGAGCGGTCCCGGAGCTATCGCGACCGGTGGCGGGAGCAGTTGAACAGGAACGTCGCGCGCAAATTGGGCCGGCTGGGAGGCTGACGTGGGCATTCAGGACATCATCGAGGGAAAGAAGCAGTGGCGCGCGCACATGGCGCGGGTCAAGGCCCTCCCGCCGGACTACCAGATCGTCTACAAGGAAATGCAGAGATACCTCTTCAAGGTGGGTCCGATCGACCTGCCCGACGGCCCCCTGCTCCCGGGGATCGTCGATTTCTTCGAGGAAGGCGCCGCGTCCGGAAAGGGGGTCCTGGAACTCATCGGCACCGATGTCGCCGCGTTCGCCGACGAGCTGATCAAGGACTCGACCACCTACGCGGACCTCTATCAGGATTCCATCAGCGGAAAACCCGGCACGGCCGAGAAGTAACACCCCCGGTGCCGACGGGGCCCTCCGGCGGATGATCCGAAGGAGGGCATCGGCCCCTGCGACGCCCTCGCGGCGATGGGCCGCCCCGAGCGGGCACGGCCGACCGATTCCCTCGGTGCCGGCACCCGTGCGAAAAATCGAAACGAGAAAAGGATATCTGAAATGACGGTAAATCAGGGCCGCGGAAACTCCTCCGTGAGCGGTGGCGGACACGACCTCGAAAACGGTGTGGCGGAAGGCTGGGGCAAGGTCGCCGACGCGTTCCGCGCGAACTTCGAGTCCCCCGGCGAGGTCGGCGCGGCGTGCAGCGTCTACGTGGGCGGCCGCCCCGTCGCCAACCTGTGGGGCGGGCTCGCCGATCGCGAGACGAACCGGCCGTGGCGCGAGAGCACCATCGTCCAGGTAGCGTCCACGACGAAGGGCGCCACCGCGATCTGCGCCCACATGCTGGCGCAGCGCGGCGAGCTGGATCTGGACGCCCCGGTAATCCGGTACTGGCCGGAGTTCGGCGCCAACGGCAAGGAACAGATCACCGTGCGCTGGCTGCTTTCGCACCAGGCCGGTCTCCCGGTCGTCGACGGGCCGCTGACGTTCGAGCAGGCGTGCGCGTGGCACCCGGTCATCCGTGCGATCGAGGCGCAGAAGCCCATGTGGCAGCCGGGCACCGAGCACGCCTACCACGCCGTCACCTACGGGTTCCTGGTCGGGGAGGTCGTGCGCCGGATCACCGGCAAGTCGCTCGGCACGTTCTTCGCCGAGGAGGTGGCCGCCCCTCTCGGCCTGAGCGCCTGGATCGGGCTGCCCGAGGAACACGAGGAACGGGTGGCCCAGGTCCACTACGCCGATGCGTTCAGCGTGGAGGAGCTGCTCGCCGGGCTGGTCGCGTCCACGGGGCTCGATTCGGAGACGGTCACCGCGTGGGTCGAGTCCATGTGGACCCCGGGCTCGATCCAGATGCTCGCCGGCGGTCTCGGCGGCGCCCTGGACAACGCGTCCGGGGACTACACGGTGACGCGCGCCTGGCGCGCGGCGGAGTTCCCGGCCGCGAACATGATCGCGGACGCGCACTCGCTGGCGCGGATGTACGCCGCCACGGTCAGCGACGTCGACGGGGTGCGGCTGCTCGATCCGGCGACGGTCGAGAGGGCGACAGCCGTCCAGACCGACACGACGCGGATGCACGGCCTGCCTCCCGGCCTGGACGTCCCCGCCGACCGCTCCTTCTACATGTCGCTGGGGTTCTGGCGGGCGTGCACCCCGATGCCGATGGTCGGGCCGGGGTCGTTCGGCCACCCGGGCTCCGGCGGATCGATCGCCCTCGGCGACCCCGATTCCGGTGTCGGCTTCTGCTACGTCACGAACCTGTGGAATTTCCGGTCCGACGACCCGCGGGCGTCGAACCTGGCCGCGGCCGTCCGGTCCTGCCTCGGCTGAGACGGCTCACGGGCACGGGTCCGGGTCTGCGCGCGCCGCTGAAGGCACTCCGGCCCGACCCGGCGAAGCCCGCGACGCCTGCCGCGGAACGGCGTCCGAATCTCTCGATCACCTCGCTGCCGACACCACGGCAGGCGCGCCGGGCCCCTCTCCTCACACCGGACCGTTGGCGGTGAGCCATTCATCGAGGTCCGATGCCGCGTCCGCGACGGTCTCGCCTTGCACGGCGAGCCCGTCGCGGACCTCGGTGCCGGGGAGGGATCGCCGGTAGTCCTCGTCGACGCCGCTCATGCCGCTGACGGCGTAGGTGACGAACGGCAGGACCGTCGCACCGGTGAGGTCGACGGCGTCGATGAAGGTGGACATGATCATCGGGGCCCGGCTCCCCCGGACCGGGCTGCCGAGGAGCACGGTGCCGTAACCGCTGACGTCCGGCGGCGGGTTCGCGATCGCCGGGCGGGCGTCGTCCTCCTGCTCTCGGGAGCTGCGATCGACGGTCGGCTCGTACGCCCGCGGATACGGGTCGGCGGGTGTGATCTCGTAGGGGCGGTCACCCTGGATGCGTTCGGATGCGAAATCCCCGAGGCCTGAGCCCGGTGTCCGGGACACCCCGGGTATCTGCTCGGCGGAGTCGGCCGCGCCGCCGGACGCCGTGCGCCGGGTACGTCCGGCAGACCCCGGCCTGGGTTTGACCTTGTGATTAGGGAGTTAGCAAACTGCCTAAATGCTTGATGTCGACGTGCTGAAGGCGCTGGGCAGCGAGAAGCGCCTCGCGATCATGGAGTGGCTGCGCGACCCCGCCGCGCACTTCCCGCCGCAGCGCGACGGCGACCTCGTCGAGGTCGTCAGCGGATACGGGCAGTGGACCCATGCCGACCGCCGAATGTTCGGAGTGAGTCCTCACTCATTGACGGAGTGAGGGCTCACTCCGTATGCTTGCGGTCATGACGGATCCCAAGGAGAACCAGACCACCCGCCGCCGTGCCCCCGGCATGCTGCCCGAGGAGCGGCGCGCGATGATCATCCAGACCGCGATCCCGCTGATCGCCGAGTACGGCTCCGCCGTGACCACCGCGAAGATCGCCCGCGCCGCGGGTATCGGCGAAGGCACGATCTTCCGGGTCTTCGCCGACAAGGACGAACTGCTGCACGCCTGCCTGGCGGAGGCCCTCTCCCCGGAGCACGCGGTTCGCGAGCTCGGCGCGATCGACATATCCCAGCCGCTGCCCGACCGGCTCGTCGAGGCGGCCCAGGCGTTGCAGGCGCACCTGTCCCGCATGGGCGCGATCGCCGGCTCGCTGCACGCCTCCGGGCACCGCGGCGGCAAGCACCCCGGCACGGTGCGCGGCGCGGGCCGCGAGGAGTCGGCGACCCGCATCCGCACGGCCCTCGCGGAGCTGCTGGAGCCCGACCAGGCCGCCTTGCACCTTCCGCCGGAGCAGACCGCCGCCCTCTTCTTCGGGCTGCTCTTCACCTGGTCGCACATGGAGGACGAGCAGGGGCCGACCACGCAGGAGCTGGTGCAGATCTTCCTGCACGGCGCGATCGCGGGCGGTGCCGAATGAGCGTGCGCAGAGGGCGATTGAGGGCTTCGGGCCTGGCGGTCCTGGCGCCCGTCCTGGTGTGGCTGGTCGCCGACCCGCTGCTGGGGCACCGGCTGCGGATCATCGACGGCGAGCAGACGCTCGACATCGGCGCGGTGCCGGTGGCGATGGTCGCGCTGTTGGCGGCCCTCGCGGGCTGGGGGCTGCTGGCCGCCCTGGAGCGGTTCTGGGCGCGGCGCGCCCGCGCCGTCTGGATCGGGGCGGCCGTCGCCGTACTGGCCGTGTCCTTCCTGCCGTTGACCGGCGACGGCATGGACGGCGGCACCCGGGTCGCCCTGTCCCTGATGCACCTGGCGGTGGCGGCGGTACTGATCCCGGGCATGCGCACGAAGGACACCGCTGCGGCGGTGACACCGGTACCGAGTACACCGTGAACAGCACCGGACGGCGGCGGCCCGGCCAAGGCTGTTCGGAGCCGACCCGTCGGCCGGCGCGCCGCAAGCAGGTACGACGAGATCCTCGCGCCGTGCCGCGGCGGCGCCGATACCGGTACCTGGTGCGGTGACCGGGAACCGGCGGTGCTGTACTGGGCGGCGCCACCGGGACCCCACGTGCGCGGCGCATCCTGGGCCCGGCGGCGCCGCCGGGGGCACGGTGCCCGCCGGTATGCGGTCGCGCACCGGGCGGACCGGGATCGAAAAGGACGAGGACTCGGGATGCTGGCACGGTTCGGCGGACTGAACGCGGTGCTGACCGCGCTGACGGCGGTCACGGCGCTCTACTTCGCGCTGGTCGTCTTCGGCAACGTCACCGACTTCGGTACCAACCACGCGTTCGTCCGGCACGTGCTGGCCATGGACACCACCTTCGGCGATCCCGACGTGACCTGGCGGGCGATCACCGATCCGGCGCTCGTCCTCGCCGCCTACCTGTGCGTGATCGTGTGGGAGGCGGCGACAGCGGTCGTGCTCGTAGTCGCCGCCGGCAGCTGGCTGGCGGTACTCGCCGGGCGGAGTACCGCCGACAGCGCGCGCCGCTGGTCCAGTCTCGGTTGGACCATGGCCGTTCTGCTCTTCGGCGGCGGGTTCATCGTCATCGGCGGCGAGTGGTTCCAGATGTGGCAGTCGGAGGACTGGAACGGACTCCAGGCCGCCATGCAGAACTTCCTGGTCGCCGGGGTGGGCCTCATCCTCGTCCATCTCCCCGGCCCGCCCGCCGCACGCCCCGGGCCCCATGCGGAACAACGTCCCGGATAAGGCGTTCAGGACGTCCGAGCCCGAACCGCGGCTCGTACAGCGAATTCGGCGGGACCTCCGCGCGGCCGTGTGCGCAACGGCCGCGCGCATTCCCACTCCATCGAAACCAGCGACCGGTGCGTCTGCGCTCGGCGAATTGAGGGAACACGACATTGGGCGACATGCGGCGCATACCGACCGGTTCCAGCGGGGGCGCAACAGGCTGGTGGCGTGCTGCCGCGATCTACCAGATCTACGTGCGCAGCTTCGCCGACGCCGACGGCGACGGAACTGGCGACCTGGCAGGCGTGCGCGAGCGCCTGCCATGGCTGGCCGCACTCGGGATCGACGCCGTGTGGCTGACACCGTTCTACGACTCACCGATGGCCGACGGCGGATACGACGTCGCCGACTACCGCGCCGTCGACCCCCGCTTCGGCACCCTGGCCGATTTCGACCGCATGCTCGCCACCGCGCACGGCCTGGGCCTGCGGGTGATCGTCGACATCGTGCCCAACCACACCTCGTCCGAGCACCGCTGGTTCGCCGAAGCGCTGGAGGCCGGCCCCGGCTCCGCCGCCCGCAAGCGGTACATCTTCCGCGACGGCCGCGGGCCCGACGGGGCGGAGCCGCCGAACGACTGGCCGTCCATCTTCGGCGGCCGGGCCTGGACCCGGCTGCGGCGCCCGGACGGCACCCCCGAGGAGTGGTACCTGCACCTGTTCGATCCGGCGCAGCCGGACCTGAACTGGGACAACCCGGAGGTGCGGGCCGAGTTCGAGGACGTGCTGCGATTCTGGCTGGATCGGGGCGTCGACGGGTTCCGCATCGACGTCGCCCACGGCCTCGTCAAGCCCGAGGGCCTGCCCGACATGCCGAAGGGCTACGAGCTGAGTCGGCCGGACAACCGCGAGATGCGCCGCCCCTACTTCGACCAGGACGGGGTCCACGAGATCTACCGCCAGTGGCGCAGGATCCTGGACTCCTACCCCGGCGAACGCGTGGCCGTGGCCGAGGCGAAGGCCGCCACCCCCGCGCGGGCCGCGCTCTACCTGCGCCCCGACGAACTGCACCAGGCGTTCAACTTCGACTACCTCGGGGCGCCTTGGCAGGCTCCGGTCCTGCGCCGAATCATCGACGCCTCGCTTCAGGCCAACGCATCAGTCGACGCGCCGACCACGTGGGCGCTGTCGAACCACGACGTGGTGCGGCAGGTCACCCGCTTCGGTGGGGGCGAGCCGGGCCTGCGCCGAGCGCGCGCCGCTGCGCTGCTGACCCTGGCGCTGCCGGGAGCGGTCTACCTGTACCAGGGTGAGGAGCTCGGGCTTCCCGAAGTCCTCGACCTGCCGGAGGAGGTGCTGGAGGACCCGGCCTGGGAGCGGTCCGGCCGCACCGACCGCGGGCGTGACGGCTGCCGTGTGCCGCTGCCCTGGGAGGGGCCCACGGCCCCGTTCGGGTTCGGCCCTGTCGGCACGAAGCCGTGGCTGCCGGTCCCCGAGGGGTGGCGCCGGCTCAGCCGCGAGGTTCAGGCGTCGACCCCGGGATCGACGCTCGAGCTCTACACCACTGCACTGCGGCTGCGGCGCGAGCTGCCCGCGCTCGGCGCGGGCACCGGCGGCATCGACTGGCTGAGCGATCCAGCCGCCGACGTGCTCACTTTCGCCCGCTCTCCCGGCTTCGCCTGCGTGGTGAACTTCGGCGCCATGCCGATTCGGCCCCCGCTCGCCGGTGAACCGCTGCTCTCCAGCGCTCCGGTTGCCGCTGAGGACGACGGGTCGATCAGAGTCCCGCCCGACACCGCGGTGTGGCTGCGCGCCGCGGCAGCCGCCTGACGCGGTCGGCCTTCGCCTGGACGGCCCGAGAACCCAAGGAGAACGATGAGCTTCCCACGCACCCTCGACCACCTGGTCTATGCCGTCCCGGACCTGGAGGCGGCCGTACCGGCGTTCGCGGAGAGCACCGGCGTCACACCGGTGCGCGGCGGCCGGCACCCGGTGGGTTCGGCCAACGCGCTGGTCGCCCTCACCGTGGCCGGTGCGCGCGGCCCCCGGTACCTGGAGATCGTCGGCCCCGACCGCGAACGCGCCGACCCCGGGCCGGTCGGTGTGTTCGGCCTGGCCGACCTGGACCGCCCCTCCCTGGCCACCTTCGCTGTCCGGGTGGAGGGCGCCCTGACCGCCGCCGTGGAGCGGGCCCGCGCGGTGGGCCACGACCCCGGGGACGCCGAAGCCTGGTCCCGCACCACTCCGGACGGGCAGGTGCTGCACTGGCACCTGGCCAAGCGGGAACCCGCGTCCTACCCGGCGCCGGTGCCCTTCCTCATCGACTGGGGCGACACCCCTCAACCCGGACTGGGCGACCTGCCCACCCTGGAACTGGTGTCCCTGCGGGCCGAACACCCCGATCCGGCCTCGCTCGCCCCGGCCCTGTCCGCGCTCGGCGTGGACCTGGCGCTCACCGAAGGGCCCGCCCCGCTGCTGGAGGCCGTGCTGGAGGGCCCCAAGGGCGGGGTGGTCCTGCGCTGAGCCCCCGGGCCCGGAGGCGGTGCCGCGAGCCGTGCACACCCCGGCGGACGGCACGCCGCCGGGCGGTGCCATGGCAGGGGGTGTATCAATCGATACAATCGGCGTATGATGCGGCCATGGTGGACACGATCGTCGCCGCATCCGACGTACCCGATGCCTCAGCCGATCGCCTGTGGTCCCTGGTCGGCGACCTCCCCGCGTGGGGCGCGATGCTGCCGAGCGTCGACTCGGTGCGCCGGCTCGGCGCCGCGGAAGTGCCGATCGGTGTCGGGGCGCGCTTCGCCGTCCGCCAACCCGGGCTGCCCGCCGCGGTGTACGAGGTCACCGAATGGTCACCGGGACGCTCGTTCACCTGGGTAGCCCGCTCGCCCGGAGTGGTGACCACGTGCAGGCACATCATCGAGGCCGAAGGCGCCGGCTCGCGCCTGAGGCTGAGTATCGAATGGACCGGCCCACTGGCCGGCCTCGTCCGACTCCTGATCGCCGGAAAGGCGCGTCGCATGGTGGAGTCCGAGGCCGCGACGTTCGCCCGCCTCGCCCAGAGCGCGTGAACGCCAAGAACTCCCGTGATGGGCTGCTGACCGAGGCCATCGACTACTACGCCGACCACGGGGTGCGCGACACCAGCCTGCGGACGCTGGCGGCGGCGATCGGCACGAGCCAGCGGATGCTGCACTACCACTTCGGCGACCGCGGGGACCTGCTCGCGGCGGTCATCACGGAGGTCGTGGCGCGGGAGATCGCCGCTCTGGAGGCGATGTCGGCCGAGGAGCGCGACCCGTTCGACGCGTTGGGCCGCCATTGGGCGCGCGTGCGTGCGACCGCCCGGAAGTTCGGTCCGCTGTACTTCGAGCTCTCGACGCACGCGATGTACGGGGCGCCCTACGCGGTACGGCTCCCCGAGGTGCTGGTGACCCGCTACGCCGCTGTCTTCGCGCAGACCTACGCGACCGTGACCGATGCCGAGCACAGTTCCCGGCTCGCGCGCCTGACCCTCGGAGTCGGCCGCGGCCTGCTGTTCGACGTGCTCCTCGACGACGACCTCGACGCCGCCGACGCCGCCGTCGCGGAGTTCACCGCCATGGTCCGGCACCGGATCGCGCACCGCCGCGACCACGGCACCTGATCCGCGCCCTGCTCCTCCGACGACGCCGGGCCCGCGCGGCGCCCGCCGGGCGGAAACCGACCGGACATCCACGTGACCGGCGTCGATGCGGTGAAAGCCCGCAACGCCAGGAACAGTTCGCGCGGCGCACTGGTCACGGGAGCAACCCGGGCCCTCGGACCGATTGCGCGGAAAGGCATACGTTCTTCGGCGTAGGCGCTCCCACGCTCCTCGACGGATGCCGGCCGGTCCGACCGACTCCTATGGTGAGCGAACGGCGGCCACGGCGCTGTCTTGTCGAGGGAATCCGGTGTCGAACATGCGCAGAGTAGTGCTCTATGAGCTGCTGTCCCTGGACGGCGTCGCCGAGGAGCCGAGCGACTGGATGCACGATGGCGGCCGTCCCATCTTCGACAATCTCGAGACGATCATCGAGCGCCAGGACGATGTGCTGCTCGGCCGCGGCACCTTTGACTATTGGGCGGGCTATTGGCCGACATCCGATGTCGAACCGTTCGCGAGCTTCATCAACCGGACACCCAAGCACGTCTTCTCCTCCCGCCCCTTGACCCAGGAGTGGGCGAACACCGTCGTTGTCGATCGCCCGGCAGCCGAGTACATTGCGGAGCTCAAGCGCGCGGACGGCGGCGATATCGGAGTTCACGGCAGCATCACACTTGTTCAGTCCCTTCTGTCCGCCGGCCTGTTCGATGAGTTGCGGTTGGTCGTCTCAGCGGCGATCGCCGGGAGCGGGCGGCGGCTGTTCGACTCCGCGGGCCGCCACCCCAGGCTCGACCTGGTGGCGGCCGAGGACACCCCGAACGGCAGCCTGCTCCTCACGTACAGCCGAGGCGGCTGATCACCGACCGGAAGGACCTGCGAATGCCCACGACCACGACGCACACCCTGGACGTGCCCGGGGCGGTGCTCACCTACGACATTCGTGAGCCGGACCGGCCGGGCGGCCACCCGCCGCTCTTCATCTTCGGGTCGCCGATGGGGGCATCCGGATTCGAGCAGGTGGCGCCGCACTTCGACGACCGCGTCGTCATCACCTACGACCCGCGAATGACGGAACGCAGCCACCTCAAGGACGGTGCCGGGGTGACCGCCGAACTCCACGGCGATGACCTCCACCGCGTGGTCGAGGCCGTCGGTCTCGGACCGGTCGACGCCTTCGGATCGAGCGGCGGGGCGATGGTCGCGCTGCCATGGGCGGTGGACCACCCCGATGACCTCCGCACGCTCGTTGCGCACGAACCGCCCCTGGGAGCGCTGCTTGCGGACGCCGAGACGGTCCTGAAGATCAACGCCGACATCGTCGGCACCTATCAGCGCCGGGGATTCGGCCCCGCGATGGCGAAGTTCATCCGGATGGTGACACACTCCGGCCCGTTTCCGGCGGACTACCTGGAGCAGCCCGACCCTGATCCGGCGCAGTTCGGCCTGCCCGCCGAGGACGACGGCGCACGCGACGACGCCCTGCTCGCGTACAACATGGCCATGCCGCCCTATACCCCGGACGCCGCTGCGCTGAAGGCGTCGGGAGTGCGGATCGTGCCCGCCATCGGCGCCGAAGGCGCGGGCACCATGGCGCGCCGCGGTGGCGAGGCGCTCGCCGGGCTGCTCGGCACCGAACCCGTCGTCTTCCCCGGTGACCACGGCGGCTTCGCCGCCAACGAGTGGGCGCCTGACAACGACCCCGCGGCGTTCGCCCGGAAGCTGCGCGACGTGGTCGACTACAAGGCGATGGGCGAACCCGCTCCCGCGGACGGTTCGCTGGCCGCGGCCGAGACCGAGTTGCAGCGTGCCCAACTGGCGGGCGATGTCGCCGCGCTGGATTCCCTGCTGCATCCCGACGTCGTCTACGTCGCCCCCGATGGTGCCGAGTTCGGCAAGGCACAGGATCTGGAGTCGCATTCCTCCGGACAGCTTCGGCTGACGCGGTCGGAGCGGCTCCAGAGCACCGCTCGCCAGTTCGGTTCGACGGGGGTCACGCGCGCGCGGCTCAGGATGGCCGGCTTCGCGGGCGGCGAGCCGTTCGAAGCGGAGATGTACTACACGCGCACGTGGCTGTTCCAGGACGGCGGGTGGCGGGTCGTCCAGGCGCAGGGCGCGAGCGTCCCGCGCGAGCCGTGAACCTCCCGCCGCCGGCGGACGGCGCGCCGCTGTGCGGTCGCGGTTACCGCGGCGTGGTCTCGAAGTCTGCGATCTGCTCGGCGAGGAGGTCCGGCGCGTCGAGCTGGACGAGTGTGCGCGCGCCGGGCACTTCGATGAGTTCGGCGTGGCCGAAGGCCCGCTGGAGCCGTCGGCCGAGGTCGGGGGTGAACGCACGATCGGCGCCGCCCCAGACGATGCGGACCGGCCCGGGGTAGTCCTTGAGCCGGGTGGACACGTCGAGGAGGTCCTGCGGGTCGATGGCGCGGAGGAGGCGTACGGCGTCGTCGCGGATGCCCGGCCGGGTGAGGGCGGGTTCGATCCAGGACCGGGTGAGGTCGGCGTCCAGGTCGTTCGCGAGCATTCCGAACCCCAGCGGGGAGTGCCGGAACGCGCGGCTGCGCATCGGGAGCAGGTTGATCTTCATCCTTCGCGGCCCTTTGAGCAGTGCGAAGAAGACGCTGAACGGGAAGGGCGGGAAGGTGTCGAACGCGTCGCAGTTCGTCAGGACCACGCGCCCGACCCGGCTCGCATCGGTGTCGAGGACGTATTGGACGAGCGCTCCGCCGGTGTCGCTGCCGACGAGGGTGACATCGTCCAGGTCGAGTGCCTCCAGGAACGTCAGGATCTGACGGGCGACGCCCCGCGGGGTCTGGTCCGCGTCGGGGTGCAGGGGCGCGGGGTGCGCGCCCAGCGGCCAGTCCGGCGCGAAGGACCGTATGCCGCGCTCGGCGAGGAGGTCGGCGACGCGCGACCAGACCGCGCCGCCCATGAGGAACGCGTGGACGAACACCACGGGCGGTTGGGCGGACTCCTCGGGTCCGACGGCGCGGTAGTGGATGGTCCCGCTGGGGAGATCGACGGTCGACATGGGATGGCTCCTTCGTCGATGAAGTAACATACAATATGTATGAAACTTACGGGCAGATTGTATGAAAGTTTCCCGGCGCACACAAGAGGAGCGGACCGCGGCGACCCGTGCCGCCCTGATCGAGGCGGGGCGGAAGCTCTTCGCCGAGCACGGATACGCGGGTGTCGGCACCGAGACACTGGTCCGTGCGGCCGGCATCAGCCGAGGCGCCCTGTATCACCAGTTCGGCGACAAGACCGAACTGTTCGCTGAGGTCCTCGCCGCCGTCGAGGCCGACGTCGCCCGGCGTCTCGCCGCAGCGGCGCCGGCCGGGGACGGCGGCGACCTCGTCGCGGTGATGACGCGGGCGGTGGAGGCATGGCTCGATGCCTGCGAGGACCCGGAGGTGCAGCGGATCGTCCTCATCGACGGGCCCTCCGTGCTCGGCTGGGTGCGCTGGCGCGCCATCTGCCAGCCCCACATCCTCGGCCTGATCGAGGCCGTGCTCACCCGGGCCGCGGCAGACGGCGAACTGCGCTCACTGCCGATCCGGCCGCTGGCACACCTGCTGCTCGCCATCGCGGACGAAGCGGCGATGTACCTGCACGCCGCCGATGACCAGACCACCGCACGTGCGGAGATCGTCCGGATCGTCGACACGCTGGTGCGCGGGCTCACCGTGCGCGAGGCGTGAGGACCGACGGCACCCGGCCTGATGCGGCGGGGCGTGCCCGGGTCCTCCCGGCACCCTCCGGCCGGCCGCCGCCGACGGCCGAAGGCGAAGACGGATCCGGGGCCGGTGGGGTGCGCGGCATGCGGGGGAGCGGGGCGGCCCGGTTCGCCGACGGCCCCGGTCCCCGGCGCCCGGTTCGCCGCCGGGTCAGGTGCGGGCGATGACGTCGGCCAGGTCACGCGGCTCACGTCCCAGCACGTCCGCGACATCGGTGGTCACGTGCGCGTTGCGGCCGTCGAGGACCTCCGAGAAGAGGTGGGCCATGCCCGCGGCGTCCTCGCGGGGGACCCCGGCATCGACCAGGTGGCCGATGAAGTCGTCGGTGCCGAGTTCGACGTAGGTCACCGGACGCCCGGCGGCCGCGCCGATCGCGTCGGCGACGTCGCCGAAGGTGAGCAGCCGCGGGCCGGTCACGTTGTGGACCCGTCCCACGTGGCCTGGTGCGGTGAGGGCGGCCACGGCGACGTCGGCGATGTCGTCGGCGTCGACGAACGGCTCGGGGGCACCGTGGCGCAGCATGGTGAGCCTGCCCGCGGCGACCTCGGGCGCCCAGATGCTCTCGGTGAAGTTCTGCGCGAAGAACGCCGATCGGATGATCGTCCATTCGGCCCCGGAGGCGATCAGGGCCTGCTCGGCCCGCTGCGCGCCCTCTTCGCCGCGGCCGGAGAGCAGGACCAGCCGGCGGCAGCCGGCCGCGACCGCCGCAGCGGCGAAGCGGCCGATCGCCTCGTCGGCACCGGGGATGGCGAGGTCCGGCTGGTAGGTGACGTAGGCGGCGTCGCAGCCGGCGAGAGCTGCGGGCCAGCTGCCGGGGTCGGTCCAGTCGAAGCGCGGGTCGGTGCTGCGCGAGACGGGGCGGTTGGCGTGCCCGAGGGCGTCGAGGCGGTGTGCGACGCGGCTGCCGGTCTTGCCGGTGCCGCCGATGATGAGTGTTGGCATGCATCCATCGTGGGCGGAGCGGGCGAGACAGAGAATACTTGATCAGCGCGACGGCATATGCGATCGTCTCGAACATGGATGGTCTCGGTGCCCTGCTCGACGGCCCGCGCGCCGAGCGGGCGTTCTTGTTGAAGGCGGTCTTCGCCGGCGGCTGGTCGGTCGGCATCGAGGACGAAGCGCCGCTGTCGGTCGCGGTGATGGCGCGCGGGTCGGCCGTGTACGCCGACGGCGCGGCGGCGCACCCGCTCGATGCCGGCGACGTGGTGCTGGTGCGCGGCCCCGAGCCCTATGTCTTCGCCGACTCGCCGCAGACCCCGACGGAGGTGCGGATCCTGCCGGGCCAGGTGTGCGTCGACCCCCAAGGGCACATCGTGCAAGGGACCATGGATCTCGGCGTGCGCACCTGGGGCAACGTCCCGGCCGACACCCGGCACGCGACCGTCATTCTCATCGGTACCTACAACCGCGAGACCTCGGTCGGCGCCCGGCTGCTGGCCCGGTTGCCGCGCAGCGTGGTGCTGCGCGGCGTCGAGTCCCCGCTGGTCGACCTGCTCTCAGCCGAGGTGGTCAACGACCGGCCGGGCCAGGAGGCCGTCCTCGACCGCCTGCTGGACCTGCTCCTCGTCTCGTGCCTGCGGGAGGCGCTGGCCGGTGCCGACGACCGCGGGTGGCTGGCGGCCGAGGACGATGCCGTGGTCGGCCCCGCCCTGCGGCTCATCCATGAGCGCCCCGAGGAGCCGTGGACGGTCGCATCGCTCGCCAGGCGCGCGGGCGTGTCCCGGGCCGTGTTCGCCCGACGCTTCAACGACCGGGTGGGCGAGCCGCCGCTGACCTACCTCACCGGCTGGCGGATGGCCCTCGCCGCCGACCTGATCGCCGGGACCGACCGCACGCTCGCGGCCGTGGCCGCCCGAGTCGGGTACGCCAACCCGTTCGCCCTGAGCGCCGCCTTCAAACGCGCATACGGCGTCTCCCCGGCGCACTTCCGCGCCCGCCACTCCGCCGCGTGACCGCCGCCGCGATCCGCGCGGAGACCGGCGGACGCGGGCCGGACGCGGTGATCGGCGCTGTGGGGACGAAAGGCGCACGGCTCGGACCCCGCACGCATGGCGCAGCGGGGCGCGGCGCACGCGGGGACGCGGACCGTTTGGATCTCGCATCCGAGGTCAGTTGCACACAGTGACAGAATGATCACTGTAAGAGGCAAGGGCCTGGCCGCGGCCGTGCATGGGCGGCGGGAAGGCCCGCGAGCAGCAAAGGAACGTCGGCTCATGGCGGACGCATCGTATGGCGGCGGGGCACGCCGCGCGGATCGGACGGTCCCCCCGGAGGAGCCGTCCGCAACGAGGCGAGCGGCGGTTCGCTCCTCCGGCGCGGAGCGTGGCACCCGCGACCCTGGGCGCTCCTCACCGCCCGCGGACTTTCATCGCAGCGGCCAACACCAGGTGCACACGGCATGGGAGCGGTGGTTCTCCTCCTTCGACGCGCGCGGGCCGCACGCCCGGCGGGCGGCCGGCTCGCCGGGGTGACCGCGCAGCGTTCGACGCCGCGCCCGGCCGCCCGCCGGGCCGACGGGCCTGCGGCGGAACGCGACGGCGCACGTCCCGGTCGGCGATGGCGGCGGCACCAGTGCGGGTTCGACCGGGACTCCCCGGGCGGCTCGGGGCGGCCCGGGTGCGATCGGCGCGCGGTTTGCCCAGCTGGTGGCAGGGGCAGTGGGGCGAGGTGATCAGAGACGATGAGCAGGCTTCGGGCGGGGACGTCACGGCCCCGCCCCTGCCGCGGCCCCCGGCCGATCCCGGCGGGACGGCCGCCGATGAGCACCGGCGCCACATCGTCGCGCTCTTCCTCGACGAGGCCGCCGCCGGACGGCTCGACCTCCCGCTGCCCGGCCGGGGCGACACGTGGCGCCGCTGGTCGGCACTGCGCGACCTCGCGCACCGCGACCTGTCGCTGGCGCGCCTGGCCGAGGGCCATGCCGACGCGCTCGCCATCATGGCCGAGTTGGGAGCCGCGCCCCCGCAGCACGGGTCCGCATGGGGGGTGTGGGCGGCGCACCCGCCGGGCCCGGACCTGCACGCGCGCTTCGACCGCGGACACTGGCGGCTCAGCGGCGTCAAACGGTTCTGCTCTGGTGCGGACGTCTGCACGCACGGCCTCGTCAGCGCCGTGGTCGATGGCGGCGACCGGCGCCTCTTCGCGGTACGGGCCGACGCCGCCGCGGCACGACCGGGCACCTGGGCCGCCGCCGGGATGGCCGCCAGCGCCACGCTGACCCTCGCCTTCGCGGACGTCGCCGCCGAACCGGTGGGACCGCCCGGCGCCTACACCGACCGGCCCGGCTTCCACCACGGCGGTATCGGTGTCGCGGCGTGCTGGTACGGCGGGGCGCTCGCCGTCGCGCGACCGCTGGCCGCCAGGGTCCGCGGCGGCGCCGACCCGCACGCCCAGGCGCACTACGGCGCCGTCGACCGCGACCTGCACGCCGCCGACGCGGTGCTCCGCGCGGCCGCCGAGGAGGTCGACGCCGACCCCCGCGACACGGGGGGAGGCGCCGCCGTGCGCGCGATGCGCACGCGGGCGGTGCTCGCCGAGGCGTGCGCCGACGTGCTCCGACACGCGGGCGAGGCCCTGGGCGCCGGCCCACTGGCGGGCGACCCCCGCTACGCGCGCGCGGCCGAGGACCTGGCCGTCTACATCCGCCAGCACCACGGTGCCCGCGACCTCGCCGGTCTGGGCGCGCACACGGCGCATCGAGAGGACGACACCGTTGCCGAGGACCGATGAACCCCCGCACCCCATCGACGCCGAAGGCACCCCGGAGAGCACGTGGCTCGCCTGGCCGCCGCTGGCGCGACGACCCGCCTTCGACCTCTCCGGGATCCGCAGCGCCGTCGTCGTGGCACCGCACCCCGACGACGAGGTACTGGGCTTCGGCGGCGGTCTCGCCCTGCTGGCCGAGAGCGGCGCCCGGCTGCGCATCGTCGCCGTGACCGACGGCGACGCCTCGCACCCGAACAGCCCGACCCTCGCCCGGGGCGCACTCGTCCGCCGCCGCCACGAGGAGCGCCGCGCCGCACTGCGCCGCCTCGGCGCGCACGACACCGAGGTCGTCCGGCTCGGCCTGCCCGACGGCGGGGTCGCGGCGGCCGAGGCCGAGGTCGCCACCCGGCTGAACGACCTCTGCGCCGGATTCGACCTGTGCCTCGCCCCCTGGGAGGCGGACCTGCATCCCGACCACGACGCGACCGGCCGGGCGGCGAAGACGGCGAGCGCGGCGGCCGGCACACCGCTCGCCCGCTACCCGGTGTGGATGTGGCACTGGGCGCGGCCGGACCAGCCCGAGGTGCCCTGGGACACGGCGCACCGGATCGCGCTGCCCCCGCACGTGCGGCGCCGCAAGGCCGCGGCCATCGACTGCTTCACCACCCAGATCGCTCCGCTGAGCGAGCACCCCGACGACGCCGCGATCCTCACCCCGGAGATGCTCGCCCACTTCACCCGCGACGCCGAGACGGTCTTCCGGTGAGCACCGAGGACGCCTACTTCGACGCGATGTACGCGGCGTCCGCCGACCCGTGGGGCTTCACCACGCGCTGGTACGAGCACCGGAAACGGGACCTCACAACGGCCTCGCTGCCGCGCGAGCGCTACGGCCGCGCCTTCGAGCCCGGGTGCTCGATCGGCGCGCTGACCCGGGCACTGGCCGGACGCTGCGACTCCCTGCTGGCGTGGGAGGGGGTCCCGACCGTGGCGGCCCAGGCGGAACGCGACCTGGCCGACCTCGCCCACGTGCGGGTGGAGCAGGCGCGGATCCCGCGGCAATGGCCCGAGGGCGACTTCGACCTGATCGTGCTCTCGGAACTGCTGTACTACTTCGACGACGCCGACCTGGCGGCGGTCCTCGCCAAGTCGGTCGCCTCGTTGCGCGCCGCCGGGACGCTGATCGCGGTGCACTGGCAGCACCCGGTCGGCGGGCACGCCCGCTCCGGCGCGAGTGTCCATGCCGCGCTGGACGCCTGCCCCGGGCTGGCGCGTACGGTCCGGCACAGCGAGGCGGACTTCCTCCTCGACGTCCACACGGTCGGCGGCGCGGTCTCGGTCGCCGAGCGCGAAGGGCTCGTGTGATCCGCGCGGCCGCCGTGGTGATCCCCGCTCACAACGAGGCCGAACTCCTCCCGTCCTGCCTCGGCGCCGTGGCCGCCTCCCTTGCGGCCTGCCGCATCGCGCCGGACCGCCGGCGCATCGTGGTGGTCGCCGACGCGTGCGGCGACGCCACCGCCGCCATCGCCCGCGCCATGGGCGCCCACGTGGTGGAGGTCGGCCACCGCAGCGTCGGACCGGCGCGCGCCGAGGGGATGCGCCGCGCACTCGCACTGCTGGGCGGCTGCCCGGCCGCGGAGGCGTGGCTGGCCACGACCGACGCCGACAGCATCGTCCCGCTCCGGTGGCTGCCCGAGCAGGTGCGCTGGGCCGACGCGGGATGGGACGCGGTGGCGGGCACGGTCACCGTGGCGGACTGGTCGCAGCGCCCGCCGGGCCTGGCAGCGGTGTTCGCGCGGCACTACCGGTCCGGGCCGGGCGAGCATCCGCACGTCCACGGCGCCAACCTCGGCGTGCGGGCGTCGGCCTACCTGGCGTCCGGCGGGTTCCGCAGCCTCGCGTGCTCCGAGGACCACAGCCTGGTCGCGGCCCTGCACGCCGGCGGGCATCGCATCCGCCGCCCGTCCGACCTTTCGGTGCGCACCTCGGCACGGCCCGACTCGCGGGCCCGCGGCGGCTTCGGCGACCTGCTCACCCGATTGGCGGGGAAGTGGAGCGGCCCCGATTCGGGGCAGTGAGCCGTGACGGGGCGGCGGCGCCTCGCGGACAGGCCGCGCGGACGGGAGGACAGGGTGACGAGCATCCGGAGCCGGGCATGGCGGGCGGCGGCGAGCGTGGTCGGCCGCAGGATCGAGTACCGCGACCCGGTGGTCGTACGCCGCAAGGTCGAGCGGGCCCGGGTCCGCCCCGACCCGCACGGGCCCCCGCGCCGGCTGGACCGCACCTGCGCGGTCCGCATCGACTTCCGACACGGGTGGCCGTGCTACGAGGTGCGGCCGCGCTCGGGGCCGCCCGCGGTGAACGTGGTGTTCCTGCACGGGGGCGCCTACATCGACCAGGTGTCAGGCATGCACTGGCGGCTCGCCGAGACGCTCGTGCACACGCTGCGGGCCCGCGTGGCGGTGCCCGTCTACCCGCTGGTGCCCGAGGGGACCGCGGCGCGGGTGGTGCCGGAGGTCGCGGCGCTGGTGCGCGAGTCGGTGGACCGCGACGCCGGGTCGACCGTCCTCATGGGCGACTCGGCGGGCGGCGGGCTCGCGGTCGCGGTCGCGCAGCGCCTGCGCGACGAGAGCGGGTACCGGCCGGCCCGGCTGGTCCTGATCTCGCCGTGGCTCGACGTCACCATGGACCACCCGGACATACCCGCCGTGGAGCCGCTCGACCCGGAGTTGTCGCGGGCCGGGCTGCGCCTGGCCGGGCGGCTGTGGGCGGGCGGACTCGACCCCGCCGACCCGCTGGCCAGCCCGATCAACGGCGACCTGGCCGGTCTCCCGCCCGCCACCGTCTTCATCGGCACCCGCGACATCCTCAACCCCGACGCCCACCGCTTCCGCGACCGCGCCGAGGAGGCCGGGGTGCCGGTGGAGTTCCATGAGGCCGCGGGCCAGATCCACGTCTACCCCCTGTACCCCCTCCCGGAGGGGCGCAGGGCCCGGGCGCACATCATCGCCCGCCTCGAATGACCACTGGCGCGCGGCTTCGTCGCGCGCCGCCCCGCCATGGCGGCGGCCGCCACCGCCGCTCCGTCGACGAGGTCCGGGGTCAGGCGGCCGCTTCGAGGAAGCGCGTGATGGGAGCGGGGGTTCCGGACGGGGCGGTGGCGGCGATGTGGCCGTCGGGGCGCACGAGGACGAGCCGGTCGCCGCTGACCCCGTACGCCCGTCGGGCCTGCCCGTCCTCGTCCAGCGCGGCGGTGCGCAGCTCCGGTCCGTAACGGCGGTCGATGTCCGCGGCGGCGCGGGCGGCGTCGGGTCCGAAGGCGAGGAGGGTGAAGTGGGGGCCCCGGAACACGTCGAACAGGCGCACCCCGTTCCCGGCGACGACCACCGGCGCGTCGGGTGCGCGGTCGCCCGGGCGCAGGGGCGCGGCGGCGCCGTCGGCGGGGGGAGCGTGTTCCCCGTCCTGACCGGCCGCGCCTCCGGGTCCCTCGGGCGCGCCCGGGTCGGCGCTGTCGTCCGGGGCCAGGGGACCGCCGAGGTAGGTCAGGTCGAGCTGGCGGGTATCGGAGGCCCGTTGGGCGATCGGCCGGGCGCCACCGCTCCGGCGCAGGTAGGCGGTGCTGAGGCCGAGGACGTGTGCGGCAACCGGCAGGCGTTCGGCCTCGTAGGTATCGACCAGGCGGGGGTGGCGGTCGGCCGCGGCGAGCTTCCAGCCGAGGTTGTAGGCGTCCTGGACCCCGGTGTTGAGTCCTTGGCCGCCGGCGGGCGAGTGCACGTGTGCGGCGTCCCCTGCCAGCAGGACCCTGCCGACGCGGAAGCGGTGGGCCATCCGGATGTTGACCCGGTACAGGGAGATCCAGCCCGCGTCGAGCAGCCGGACTCCGGTGGCGCGTCGGCCGGCGAGGTCCTGGAGGGTCGGGAGTGCGGGCCGCGGGTTTCCGGCCCCGGGGGACAGTGCCGCGACGAGTTGGAACCGGTCGGTTCCGGGGAGCGGGCACAGGGCGAGCATGTCGTCCGGACCGTCGCCCCAGGCGTGCCAGTGGGCGCGGTCGAGCCCTTCGGCGCGGACGTCGGCCAGCAGCATGCGTTCGCTCTCGTGCGTCTCTCCGGCGAACGCGATGCCGAGTTCGCGGCGGACCAGGCTGTGCCCGCCGTCGCAGCCCACCATGTAGTCGGCCCGCGCCTCGCCGGTGCTGAGGCGGGCGGTCACGCCGTGGGGGTCGGCCGTGAAGCCCAGTAACTCGGTTCCCGACTCCACGTGCACGCCCAGGCGGGCGAGGCGGGAGCGCAGGATCTCCTCGGTGCGCCACTGCGGCACCAGCCACACGTTCGGGTAGGGGACGTCCGGGCCGGGTTCGTGGCGCCTGGCGAGGTGCCCCTCCCAGGCCACCGTGCCGTCGCCGGAGTAGACGCGCATCGGCGGGTAGGGCGCGCCCGAGGCGAGCACGTCGTCGATGACACCGAGGTCGTTGAAGACCTCCAGTGTGCGCGGCTGGAGCCCTTTGCCGCGGGAGCCGCGGCGGCCCCCACTGTCGATGATGCGGACGTCGATGGCGCGGCGCGCGAGTTCGATGGCGAGGGTCAGGCCGGTCGGCCCGGCTCCGACGACGAGGATCATGCCGAACACTTCCTTAACATCGTTCAATTTAACGTTGTTAAGTGTGCGATTAATGCTGTTAAGCTGTCAAGTCGGAGGTGGGGATGCGCCTGGACCGGGAGCGCGTGGTGCGCACCGCCTTGCGGCAGCTGGACGCGCATGGCTTGGACGGACTGACGCTGCGCGGCATCGCCCGCGAACTCGATGTGCAGGCCCCCGCGCTGTACTGGCACTTCAAGAGCAAGGCCGAGCTGCTGGACGAGATGGCCACGACCATGCTCCGCGACCTGCTCGCCGCGGAGGAGCCTTCGGCGGTGGCGTCCTGGCAGGAGACCCTGACCGGGTCGGCGCGCGGCCTTCGCCGGATGATGCTGGCCCACCGCGACGGCGCCAAGGTGTTCAGCGGCACCCACCTGACCGACGGCTCCATCTACGCGTCGCAGGAGGCGAACCTCCGCCGGCTGACCGAGGCGGGGCTGGCGCTCTCCGATGCCATGCAGGGCTTCCACGCGGTCTACAGCTACACAGTGGGCTTCGCGATCGAGGAGCAGGCGGTCCACCCCCGGCCCGGTCGGCGCGACGAGCGCTACGACCCCGAACGGCGGGACGCCCGCTTCAAGGACGCCGACCTGCCACTGGCCAAAGCCGCGGGGCGGGTGATGTTCACCGATTTCGACACCCGGTTCGAGAGCGGGCTGCGGCTGATCATCGCCGGGATCGAGCACACGGCCGGCTCCTCCCCCCGAGACGGGGCGGGGGGAGAGCCGCCCGTGGATGCGCCCTAAGGGCCGGTCACGTACGGGCGGGCGGTGGCGCGGCCGCCACGGGGCTGACAGCCGGAACCGGGCGATGCGCGTCGTGGCCGCCGTGCCCTTGTGCGCGCGAGTCGGTCCAAGGGGCCGGAGGGGGGCGGAGGACTCCAGGGGTGCGCCCAGCCCGGCCCGTTAGGTGACCTGGGTCACATGGTGTCACGGTGATCGGTCCCGCGGTGTCTCCTGTGCAGCCGGCAACGGCGATAGGGAATCCACCCTGGAGAGATCGGAAGGACACCATGAGCAAGGTCTGGTTCGTCACCGGTTCGTCCCGCGGTCTGGGCCGCAGTTTCGTCGAGGCCGCACTGGCCCGCGGCGACAAGGTGGCCGCGACCGCCCGGAGCACTGAGAGCCTCGACGCGTTGGCCGTCGCGTACGGCGACGCGGTGCTCCCGCTCGCCCTGGACGTGACCGACAAGACCGCCGTCTTCGCGAGTGTGCGGCGGGCCGAGGAGCACTTCGGTCGGATCGACGTCGTCGTGAACAACGCCGGCTACGCCCAGATCGGCGCGATCGAGGAGCTGACCGAGCAGGAGCTCCGCGACCAGCTGGAGACCAACGTCTTCGGCGCGGTGTGGGTCGTCCAGGCCGCGCTGCCCGGCCTGCGCGAGCAGGGCGCAGGGCACATCATCCAGATGTCCTCGGTCGCCGGGGTCGTCGCCATGCCGCTCGGCGGCGCGTACCAGGCGTCCAAGTGGGCGCTGGAGGCCCTGAACGAGACCCTCGCCCAGGAGGTCGCCGGATTCGGGGTCAAGGTGACCGTGGTCGAGCCCGGCGGCTTCGCCACCCGGTCCGGCAGGAACCCGGATCCGCTCGCCAACGGGCACATGGCCGAGCTCGATCCGGCCTACGACGGCCTGCGCCGACGTATCGCCGGGTTCGCGAAGACGCAGGCGGCCGGTGACCCGGCAGCCGCGGCCCTGGCACTCCTCAAGATCGTCGACTCCGACGCCCCGCCCCTGCGGGTGTTCTTCGGCGCCATGGGCCACCAATTGGTCCGGCAGGCCTACGCGGACCGGCTCCAGACCTGGGCCGATTGGCAGGACCTCTCTGCGGAGGCGAGCGGCGCGCCCGGCCGCGAGGCCGACGCGTCCCGGCCGGAACCCGTCGAGACCTGAGGCGCCTGGTCCTGCTCGGCCACGCCCCGGCCGGACGCCGGCGCCCGGCACCGAACGGGCGCTCCCGGTTCGCGGTCGCGTACGGGCGCGCTGTACGGCCGGCGCCGGTCGGACAGCATTCGGGACAGCAGGATTCCGGACGCCGCCGGGGCAGGCGCGCGACCACCGCCGGCGACCGGACCCGGACGCGAAGGAGTGAGGAACGAGGAATGAGCGACCACACCGTCGAAGCGGCGACCGAGACCTTCGTCGCCCACCGCAACCTGCTCTTCACCGTCGCCTACGAGATGCTCGGGTCCGCGGCCGACGCCGAGGACGTCCTCCAGGAGACCTGGCTGCGGTGGGTCGCCGTCGACATGGAGCAGGTGCGCGACCAGCGCGCCTACCTCGTACGCATCACGACCCGGCAGTCGCTCAACCGGCTGCGCACAATGAAGCGCCGCAAGGAGGCGTACGTCGGCTCCTGGCTGCCCGAGCCGCTGCTCACCGCGCCGGACGTCGCCGAGCACACCGAACTCGCCGAGAGCGTGTCGATGGCGCTGATGCTCGTCCTCGAAACGCTGGCGCCGACCGAGCGCGCCGTCTTCGTGCTGCGCGAGGTCTTCGACGTCGGCTACGACGAGATCGCCGCCGCCGTCGGTAAGAGCCCCGCCGCCGTCCGGCAGATCGCGCACCGCGCCCGCCGGCACGTCGATGCCCGCCGTCCCCGAGAAGTGGTCCCCCCGGGCCAGGCCCGTGCGGCACTCGAATCGCTGCGGCGCGCGCTCGAAACCGGGGACCTCCAGGGCCTGCTCGACGTGCTCGCCCCGGAGGTCGTCCTCATCGCCGACGGCGGCGGCTTCAAGCAGGCCGCGCTGCGGCCGGTCACCGGCGCCGACCGGCTGGTCCGCATGCTCGTCCACGGCCTCGGCCGGAGCGAAGCCGCGATCACCGCGGTCCCCACCGCTGCAAATGGCGGCCCGGCGCTCGTCGTACGCCTGGACGGCAAGGTCGACGGCATCCTCACCGTCCGGGTCGAGGACGCGCGCATCACCGGCATCTACTACGTCTGCAATCCGGCGAAGCTGTCCCGCGTGGAATCCGAGACCCCGCTCACCCTGCGCTGAACACCGGCGGCGGACACGGCATGGCGGCGGCCGGCCGGGAACCGCGGCCGGCCGTACCCCGAGGAGTCCTGAACGGGCCCGACCAGGCCCGGCGACCGGGAGGTCACCCATGACGAAGAACGCTGTCGGCGCATCCGCCGACCTGGAACTGCCGGTCGAGCGGGGCTGCCCCTTCGCCCCGCCCGCCGAGTACGAGCGGCTGCGCGAGCAGGCGCCGATCACCAGGATCACCCTGCCGGGCGGCACCCAGGCGTGGTGGGTGTCCGCGCACCGGGAAGGCCGTGCCGTCCTCGCCGACCGGCGCTTCTCCTCCGATCGGCGCAACGACGGCTTCCCCCTCTTCAACCTCAACGCGGCGACCCTGCGGCAGTTCCGCAGCCAACCGCCCTTGATGGTCGGCATGGACGGCGCGGAACACGCCGCGGCCCGGCGCCCGGTGATCGGCGAGTTCACCGTGAGACGGCTGGCCGCCCTGCGCCCGCGGATCCAGGACATCGTCGACCGGTTCATCGACGACATGCTCGCCACCGAGCACCGGCCGGTCGACCTCGTGCAAGCGCTGTCCCTGCCGGTGCCCTCACTGGTGATCTGCGAACTGCTCGGCGCGCCATACACCGACCACGGCTTCTTCCAGGACCGCACCGCCGTCGCGGTGCGCCGGAGCTCGTCGGCGCAGGACCGCCAGCGGGCGCTGGCCGACCTCCGCTCCTTCATCGACGACCTGATCACCCGCAAGGAGTCCGAACCCGGCGACGACCTGTTCGGCCGGCAGATCGCCCGGCAGCGCAGCGAGGGCGCCGTCGACCACGAGGGCCTGGTGAGCTTGGCCCTCCTGCTGCTGTCCGCCGGACACGAGACCACGGCGAACATGATCTCGCTCGGCGTGATCGGGCTGCTCGACCGCCCGGAGCAGCTGGCCCTGATCACGGCCGACCCGGGCAAGACGCCCATGGCGGTGGAGGAGCTGCTGCGCTACTTCGCCGTCGCCGACGCGGTCACCACCCGGGTGGCCACCGAGGACGCGCGGATCAGCGGGGTGGACATCAAGGCCGGTGAAGGCGTCGTCGTCTCCGGCCTGTCGGCCAACTGGGACCCCTCCGTCTTCACGAATCCGGCCGACCTGGACGTCGAGCGCAAGGCCCGACACCACCTCGCCTTCGGATTCGGCCCGCACCAGTGCCTCGGCCAGAACCTCGCCCGGATGGAACTGGAGATCGTGTTCGACACGCTGTTCCGCCGCATCCCCACACTGCGGCTCGCCGTCCCGGTCGGGGAGCTGCCGTTCAAGACGGACGCCGTCGTCTACGGCGCCGACGAACTCCCGGTCACCTGGTGAGGAGGACATCATGCGGATCAAGGCCGACACCGGGCGCTGCATCGGCGCCGGCCAGTGCGTCCTCACCGCGCCGGCCGTGTTCGACCACGACGACGACGGCATCGTGGTCCTGCTGACCGCAGACCCCGGCGACGAGAGCGCCGCCCAGGCACGCTACGCCGTCACCCTGTGCCCGTCCCGAGCGCTGTCCGTCTCCCGGGAGTAGGCGCACCAGGGCCGTCGCGGCGCGGCCGTCGGCGGAAACGGCACCGTTCGAGGGGCGGACCTCGAACGGTGCCGTCCGCGTCGGCACCGCCGGCTCCTGATCTCGCCCGATCATCGCGGGCGGCACCTCTGCGCACATTTGTGCGTTGTAACCGCCAAGTGCCGATCGATGGAGAGGGTGATGATGGAGCACGTGGAGGTCGCGATCGTGGGGGCCGGCCTGTCCGGGCTGGCAGCGGCGCGATGCCTGCGTTCGAGGGGCGTCGAGTCGGTCCTCGTCCTGGAGGGCTCCCCTGCCGCAGGGGGCCGGGCCGCCCTGCCGCGCATGCCGGGAGCGAACGGCGCCTCCCCCGGGAGGATGTTCGTCCGGCGCACCGACCGCGCCGTGCTCGACCTCGCCGCGGAACTCGACGTCCCCGCGGAGGCCGTCGAGGCCGACCGGGCGCTCGACGCCCTCCGCGTCGACACGGACGGGGAGATCGCCTTGAGCGAGGTGAACGTCCCGCTCGGCGCCTCGTGGTGGACCCGGATGCGCAACGAATGGGTGCTGGGCCGGCTCGTCCGGCTGGCCTGCGGCCTGGACCCGGTCGAGCCGTGGCGCTCCGCCAACGCCGAGGAGTTCGACGCACAGACCGTGCGCACCTGGCTGCGCGCCCACTCCGCCGACGACGACGTCCTCGACCTCGTCGAAGAGCAGCTGACCTTCGACGCGGGCCTGCCCGCCGACCGCATCAGCATGCTGTGGCTCCTCGCCCACATCGGCCCGGAGCCCGACGACTACCGGACGCCGTTCCACCTGGACCCCGCCGCGCTGGTCGGCCGGCTGGTCGCCGGTGGCGCGGCCGTGCGCACCGGCCACGACGTGGCCCGGATCGAGCAGGAGGCCGGGGGAGCGCGCCTCTCGGGCCCCTGGGGGTCGCTCACGGCCGACCGCGTCGTCGTGGCGCTCACCCCCGCCGATGTTCAGCGCATCGCGTTCGCCCCCGACCTGCCGCCGAGCCGGAAGCGGATGCAGCAGCAGTGGCCGCAGGCTGAGGTCGTCCGGAGCGACATCGTGTACTGGCGTCCGTTCTGGCGCAACTTCGGCCTGTCCGGCGAGGCCGTCTTCGACGACGGCATCCCCGCCTGGACCTTCGACGACAGCCCCGCCGACGCCTCGTTCGGCCGGCTGGTCGCCCACACCCACACCTTCGGCGACGCCGACCCGATGGGGGCCGACCAGAGCGTCATCGACGACCCCGCCCGCCACCGCGGCCACCTGCTCGACAACCTCAGGCAGACGTTCGGTCCGCTCGCGGCCGAGCCGGTGGCGTTCCTCCAGGCGCCCGTCGGCCCCGATCCGTACAGCAGGGCCTACCAGTCCCCGACCCCGCCCGGTTTCCTGACCGAGTACGGGCCGCTGCTGCGCCGCCCGGTGGGGCGGATCCACTGGGCGGCGACCGAGACCGCGTCCTTCCCCGCGAACGGAACCCTGGGCGGCGCGGTGGCCAGCGGATCGCGCGCCGCAGCAGAGGTGCTGGAGGCGCGCGGCGCACGGACAGGAAAGCCCTGACCCGACGAGCGAGGGCCGCTACCCGGGCGGCGAGGGCAGTGCCCTGCGCCGCAAGGGCGTATCGGCCTCTGTTCCCGTGTCCGGTCGCCTCGGCCCGGAGTTCCGGCGCGCCGCCGACCCCGCCACCCGGCAGGTGCCTCGGTGCCTATCGCCCGAGACGTGCGGGGAAGAAGCGGCGCGCCCACAGCGACACGTACACCAGGCCGACCAGGACCGGGACCTCGATGAGCGGGCCGACCACGCCCGCCAGGGCCTGGCCCGAGGCCACCCCGAACACGCCGATGGCAACCGCGATGGCCAGTTCGAAGTTGTTGCCGGCAGCGGTGAAGGCCAACGTGGTGGAGCGCTCGTAGGACAGCCGGATGGCACGCCCGAGCAGCATGGACACGCCCCAGATCACCGCGAAGTACACCAGCAGCGGGAGTGCGATGCGGGCGACGTCGAGCGGCCGGGAGGCGATTGCGTCGCCCTGGAGGGCGAACAGGATCACGATGGTGAACAGCAGCCCGTACAGCGCGACCGGACCGATCCGGGGCAGGAACCGCTCCTCGTACCAGGTGCGGCCCTTGGCCTTCTCCCCGAAGGTGCGGGTGAGGTAGCCGGCCAGCAGCGGGACGCCCAGGAAGATCAGCACGCTCTTGGCGATCTCCCAGGCCGAGATGTCGATTCCGTCTTGGGGCAGGCCCAGCCATCCGGGCAGCAGCTCCAGGTAGAACCAGCCCAGGAGCCCGAACGCGAGGACCTGGAACACCGAGTTGAGCGCGACCAGGACGGCGGCGGCCTCGCGGTCGCCGCAGGCCAGGTCGTTCCAGATGATGACCATCGCGATGCAGCGGGCCAGACCCACGATGATCAGTCCCGTCCGGTACTCCGGCAGGTCGGCCAGGAAGATCCAGGCCAGGGCGAACATCACCGCCGGGCCCACCAGCCAGTTCAGCACCAGCGAGGAGATCAGCAGGCGGGAGTCGCGGGTGACGGTGTCGAGGCGGTCGTAGCGCACCTTGGCCAGGACCGGGTACATCATCAGCAGCAGGCCCAGCGCGATCGGCAGCGAGACGCCGTCCAGCTGGACGGCGTCGAGGACGCCCTGGAGGCCGGGGACGAGCCGGCCGAGGCCGAGCCCGGCGACCATCGCCAGGCCGATCCACACCGGCAGGAACCGGTCCAGCGTCGACAGCCGCGGGGCACCTCTGGGTGCCTGCGTGTCCGCGGGGGCTTCCTGCGCCATCCACTGTCCTTTCACCACGCGGGCGTACGGGGCCTGCGAGCATCGCATTGATATAAGCTGATATCAACGATAGCTGATGAAAGAGGGGAGTGCGTGTAGGGCGCCGCTCCGGACTCCGGGCCCGTTCATCGGGAGCAGGGCCGTCGTTCACGCCGAAGGGCGTCGTCCATCACCCAAGCTGCACATATGGGTTCGTCCGAATTCATGGGTGTGGTCGAGGAGATCCCGTCGACCGGACCGGGTATACCCCTCTCGATCGGCACCGTGTGGACGTCCGGCCGCTGCGAACGGCGCCGCCCCCACCACGATGAGAAGAAGAGGTCATCCACCGTGTCGGACAAACCCAGTGTGCTCTTCGTCTGCGTGCACAACGCCGGACGCTCCCAGATGGCCGCCGGATGGTTGAGCCACCTGGCGGCGGATGCGGTGGAGGTGCGCTCGGCCGGGTCGGCGCCTGCCGGGTCGGTCAATCCGGCCGCGGTGGAGGCGATGCGCGAGGTCGGTATCGACATCACCGGTGCGCAGCCCAAGATCCTCACGGCCGAGGCGGTCGAGGCGAGCGATGTCGTGATCACCATGGGCTGCGGCGACGCCTGCCCGTTCTTCCCCGGCAAGCGCTACCTCGACTGGGACCTCGACGACCCCGCCGGGCAGGGGGTCGAGGCCGTGCGCCCCATCCGCGACGAGATCCGCCGCCGCATCGAGGCCCTCATCGCCGAATTCGGAGTCACCCCGGCCCGCTGAGCCCCTGGAACAGGTTCGGGCGATCGTCTGCGCCATCGAGGCCTGGGACGAAGTCCGTGAAACACGGCCTTCGTTGATGTGGAGCGGCAACCTCACGGTCGCAGGCTACGCAGCGCCAGTTCGACGAATCGTCGCGACGCTTCCGCCTCCTTCCCCGGGGAATTGGCGATGACCCCGGCATTCGCCTTGAGGATCAGCAGCACATCATCGACAGAGACGTCATCTCGCAGGGCACCGTCGGCCTGTGCGCGAACCACCAACGGATCGAGAGCGTCGAGAATCGGTTCGCAGACCGACGGCTCGGATGCGGCGGACAGGATCTGCGCGATGGAACCGGCTAGACCGGGGTCTTTCACTTGGTACTCGCAGCAGTCCCGAATCGGCGCGGTGAGTTCCTGCCAGGCGTCGAGGGCGCTCGCCTGTGCGGGATCCGGACCGATGTGCGCGAGTCGGGTTCGCACGACTTCCGTGACGAGGGCGTCCTTTGTGGGGAATCGGCGTTGCACCGTCGCGAAGCCAACGCCCGCCCGCCGGGCGATCTCGGCCAGGGAGACGTCGACCCCTTCGTCCCCGAACGCCTCATAGGCGGCCTCCAGGATCAGCTTCCTGTTCCGCTCGGCATCGGCTCGCAGTGGCCGGGACGGCGGCTTTGACTGGTTCATCGTTCCTCCTCCCAAGAACCGGAGAGATCTCTCCGCATGTTACGGTTTCTTAAGTGGAGTAACCTCACCACTTAGGTTCGCGCGAGGGGAGTCCCCGATCAGCGCCCCTCATCATCTGACCGACAGGAGAAACACATATGGACATGCAACTCTCCGGCAAGCGTGCACTGGTGACGGGCGCGAGCAGAGGCATCGGCCTTGCCACGGTCAAGGCACTCGTCGCCGAGGGCGTGTCCGTCACGGCCGTGTCACGCCGCAGCTCCCCGGATCTCGAATCAACCGGCGCCGACTTCATTCCCGCCGACCTTTCCCGTCCAGACGCTCCCCAACGCATGATCGAGACCGCCCTCGATACCGATCCCCGCCTGGACATCCTCGTCAACAACGCGGGCGGGGGCTCCGTCTCCGAAGAGGCGCGTGCCGACCCCTTCAAGGCAGAGGAGGACTGGAACGAGATCTTCGCATTGAACCTGCACGCCACCGTCCGCGCGACTCGCGCTGCACTGCCGGCTCTCATCGAGGCGCACGGCGCTGTGATCAATGTCAGCTCCGAGTCCGCCCTCCGGCCGCATATGGCGCCCTTGCCCTATTCGAGCGCCAAAGCGGCTCTCAATGCGTTCTCCCGGGGGCTCGCCGAGAACGTTGCACCCATGGGTGTACGGATCAACGTGGTCACACCCTCGGCGACCCGGACCGATCTGTTGGTGGGCCCAGGTGGTGCCGTGACCCACCTGGCGGCGGTTCTGGGCGTCGATGAGGACTCCGTCCTGGAGACCTTTCCCCAGCAGGCCGGTCTGGTCACCGGCAGGCTGATCGACCCCTCGGAGATCGCTCGGGCGATAGTGCTGCTGTCTTCGCCGACCATGCCGAGCGCCGTCGGCTCCAACTGGGCGGTGCACGCCGGGGCTCTCAAGGTGCCCGCCTGAGTGACGCCGCCACCTGAAGCGCTGCGGTACGCACGACCATCATCGATCGCCTCGGCGAGCGCGGTCTCGGCCTTGGGCCACGGCCGCGTGACCGTAGCCGTACAGATCGATGGATCCGCCGAGCGGGGTCGGTTCCGCGCTCTGCAAGGGGCGCCGCCGCGGCAGGCGGCTCCTGAGCTGCTCGACGAAGAGAAGGCACACCACCCCGTCTCCCGCCTCGCCCTGCTGCTCGGTGTGTCGCGGCAGGGCTACTACAAGCACACCCGCCGCGCACACGACGGCCCCGGCCCCCGCGAGCGCGCCGACACCGACCTGGCGGCCCGGATCCGCGCCCACCACGCGCGTTCCCGAGGCACCTACGGCGCCCCCCGCATCCAGGCCGACCTGCGCGCACTCGACGGCCTGCGCGCCGGGCGCAACAGCATCACCCGCCTGATGCGCCGCGAAGGACTCACCGGCACACACCGGCGCACCGGCTTGATGGGGTTTGGATCTGGCGTTGAGGCGGGTTTCTTGCCCGATCGCTCAGGCTCGTAGCCGGGATCGAGTTGGAGGTGCATGGTGGGCTCCTCGAACAGGACCGTGAGCTTTTGCAGGTGAGCACCATCGACATTCACGAGGAGTTCGGATTTCAACTTTGGGTCTCGTCAGCCAGCACGATGTGCCAATACGTATGCTTCAGGGCCCGAGCCATGGTGACTGGCAAGGTCATCAACTCAGAGCGAGGCTGAAATTTACCTGCCAAATGGGTCAGTAGGAGCGCGAACGCTGACACTTCAGATGCTTGACGTAACCAAATCTGATCTAAGGGTTCTTGTTCGCCATCGGCGGCAGACGCATACAAGGAAGGTCGACCAGGCTAATCCCGGCCGACCCTCGGGCCGTTCACATCCCTAGCGACCAAGAAAGGAATTTCGAAGCGGCCACCGAACATTTTACCGTGCACCATCGCCGCTGTCGTGGGCTATCCGTGTAGCTTCTCATTCTATTTGACATAGAAGCATGCTGTGATCTGCACCGCCTCGCGCGTCTCACCGGTTTGTCACGGGAACCGTCTCACCGATCGGTCCAGTTCTTCAGGGGTCACGGGCATGGCTGGCGCGCGGATTTAGGCCAGGATCGGCCACTCAGCCCACGGGCCTCCGCCGAAACAGCGTGTGCATCCAGCGAAACGGCCAGCACACGGCCTGTCTCGGCCCTCTCCCGTCGCCTCGTCCCAGAGTCGGCCCCCGGCATGAAACCCACTGAAACGCCGAACACGGGGCGGATCGGCGTGCTTACATGAATGCCACGTCGAGCAAGGGAGCATCCTTGGCGGAGATCCAATACGACGACTTTCCGGCACTGATGCGCGCCGCTGATTCCAATTCCCTCAAGGGACAGCGAAGATACCTGTGGGTGACCCGGATCCAACTCGGCTCCCTTGTCGCCGCTGCCGGGTTCGGGATGCTCAGCCTCCAAGGGGAACGTGCGAACCTGGTCGCCAGCCTGGCGGCCGTCGCCTTTGCGGCGGCCTTGATCAGCGAGATCTACCGGCTCAAGGAACGCCCGGACCGCATGTGGTATGCCGGTCGGGCCGTCGCCGAGTCGGCGAAGACGCTCACGTGGCGCTACATGGTCGGCGGAGCGCCGCTGGCCATCAAGGACATGGACTCCGACCGCGCTACAGAGCTGCTTCTTCAGCGGTTCACCGAGATCGAGCACGACGTGGAGCCGATATGGCTGGTCCCCGCCCAAGGCGCGCCCGATCAGGTCAGCGCTGCGATGCGCCAGGTCCGCGAACTCCCCCTTGCGGAGCGCCGCGAGTTGTACTTGCGCGAGCGCATCGATGACCAGCGATCCTGGTACGCCGTCAAGTCGCGGTGGAACGCCCGGCGCTCGACACTCTGGTCGGTGTGCCTGGCTGCTGTGGAACTCGCCGGGCTGACCGCCGGGATTCTGCGCGCGGCCGGGATGGTCGACGTGGACCTGCTGGGGTTCGCCGCTGCGCTGGCGGCAGCGGGGGCAGCGTGGATGCAGGCCAAACAGCACCAGAGCCTCGCCACCGCGTATGCGGTCGCCAGCCACGAGCTGGCCGCGATCCGCGCCCGGATGGGGCAACAGACCAGGGAGGAGGAATGGGCGATGTTCGTGTCCGATGCCGAGGAGGCCGTCTCGCGGGAGCACACCCTTTGGCGGGCCTCACATGGGGCGTCCTGAGATGTCGGGGGGGCTTATGGCTGACGGCGAGCCGGCGGGGGAGACATCGGAAGACGAGGTGCCCTCGGGTACCGATCCGGGCTCCACACCAATAGCGAAAAACCCCCACACGTACCGCTACGACGCCTTCATCTCCTACAGCCATGCCCTGGACGACGAGGACGAGAAGTACGCGCCGCTGCGGCGCGGCCGTGCGGTGCAGCACGGCCTGCACCGGCTGACACTGCCCTGGTTCCGACGGCGTCAGCGACTGCGGGTCTTCCTGGACGAGACCAGCCTTGGGGCCGGCGAGGACGTATGGCAGAGCATCGAGGACGCGCTGCGCGGCTCGGGCTACTTCATCCTGATGGCGTCGCCGGAGGCGGCGGAGTCGGAGAACGTCCAGCGCGAGGTCGACCATTGGTGTGCGAACCGGGATCCGGACTCCTTCCTCATCGCCCTGATGCGGGGCGATATCCGCTGGGACGAGGCAGGACACGACTTCGACTGGGAGCACACCACGGCCCTCCCCCGGTCGATGAGCGGCTACTTCGCGAACGAACCCAAGTGGGTGGACCTGGATTGGGTGGCGGAGTCCTCGGATCTCACACTGCGCAATCGCAGGTTCGCCAGCGCGATCAGCTCGCTGGCGGCCCCGTTATTCGGCCAGGACAAGGACCGGCTCTATCGCGAGGACGAGCGAGGGCGGCGTAGGGCCCTCTCCTTGACGGTGGGTGTGCTCTCGGTGCTGACCGTGCTGATGATGATCGCCACAGCGGTAGCCGTTTGGCAGAGAGGGGTCGCGGTAGCCGAGGCGGAGGGTTCCCTCTCGCGGCAGCTTGCGGCCCAGTCGGCGTCGCTGACCAACACCTCACCCGACCTCGCCTCTCTGTTGGCGGTCAACGCGTACCAGACCAGCAGGACACCGGAGGCCGTCGAGAGCCTGTACAGGTCGGCGGCCCTGCCCCTCGAACGCCGCCTGCCCGGAGCGACCTATCTGTACGCGAATTCCGGCCGAGCGGCAAATCCGCTTCCGATGATCGTCAGTGGTGACGGCCGTATCGCGGCCATCGCTACCGACGGTGGGGTCAGTTTGCAGCTCACCGACACCGGCCACACATTGAGTACGGCCAAGACAGGGCCGTACTCTATTGCGCGGGCGATGGCCTTCGACCGCGAGGACCGCATCCTGGCAACGGGGTACGAAACCGACGACTCCGACCCGGGTGTGAACCTATGGGACGTAGCCACCGGGAACCTGATTCGCAGTATGAGCGCGCCCAAGGAGGGTGTCGAGCGCCTGGAGTTCTCCGACGACGGCGGCACACTCGTCGGAGGGGGCTTCAACGGCGAGGTGACCGTTTGGGACGTTGCAACGGGCGACGTACGGTCCCGTTTCGCGGGATTTCCTCGGCTGAGCGCGGCAACGGCCATCAGCCGCGACCACCGCAGCGTGGCCATGAGTCATGAGAACGGCGAACTCGGCCTATGGACGCTGCCCAAGGGCCGCGACCGTGAGCGTCTCAGCGGCAAAGGCGCACCGCCGGCCACCGCCATGCAGTTCAGCCCTGACAGCAAGACCCTGGCCGTGGGTCGGTCCGACGGTGCCGTCCAGATCTGGAACACACTTGAAGGCGAACCCGTCAGAACCATCGCCGGCCGCATGACCACCCGGATCCGGTCGCTGTCCTTCAGCCCGGACGGCGGCGCCCTCGCGGCCGCCAACGACGACGGGACGGTGGTGGTCTACGACACGGCGACCGGCAGGGTTCTGGGAAACCTGGCGGACCAGGAGCAGGCGGCGGGGTCGGTTGCGGCCTTCGCCGGGGACGACGACACGCTGATCGTCAACACCTTAAGGAACGTGCGCGTCTATGACCTGGGCAGCATGCGTCCCCGAACCGCGCTCAGCAGTTCCGCCGGGAACGTGGGTGCAATGGTGTACAGCGCCGACGGCAGGAGACTGCTCACCGTCAGTGACGCGTTCGGGAGTCGCCTGTGGAATGTCGAGTCGGGGAAGCCCCAGCGGACCCTGTTCCCCGGCGAGCTGGCCTATATCGCGGCGTTCGACCAGGCCGGTCGCCCCTTGGCGGTGGGCGGCCGTTCGAGGGTGCGGATCCTGCACGTCGGCTCCGGTAAGCCGTTCGGGCAGTTGTCCGCCGACATCCTGGGCAGCGGGGAAGTCGCTCTCAGCCAGGACGGGCGCATGTTGGCCACCACGGACTCCGCATCCGATCGGTGGCGCATGTGGGACACGGGCTCCGGCAGGTCGCTCTTCGCCCCTAAGACCGAATTGGTCCATGCGCTCCTGTTCGCCCCCGACGGCGGGACGATCGCAGTCAGCGAAGACGACGGCATTGGTCTCTGGGACACGGGGACGGGAGCGAAGCGCAAGACCCTTCCGAAGGGCCACGGTGATCCGGTGGCCTTCTCCAATGATGGCGGTACCCTTGCCACCAGCATAGGGACCGGCGGTCACTATGTTCACAACTCCAGTACCGACGGCACCGTGCACCTCCTGGACGTCTCCGAAGGCAGGAAGCAGGCCGCTCTCACCGGGCACACGAGCCGGGTTACCGCCGCCGCGTTCACAGAGGACGGCCGCACTCTGATCACCGGCAGCGCTGACGGCACGGTGCGCCTGTGGGACATTGCCACCGGCCGCACCCGCGCGACCCTGAACCCGCCGTCTGGGACCCCGGCCTCCCTCGCCATCAGCCCCGACGACCGCACACTCGCCGTGGGCACCGACGCGGGCAGCATCTCCCTGTGGCGGCTCGCACTGCCCACGCCGAAGCAGGCCATCAGTAAAATCTGCCGCGCTGTGGGCCGCGACCTCTCCAAGGCAGAGCAGTCCACCTACCTGCCAGACGGAGGCGGCGGTCACGGCTGCCCCGCGCGCTGACCCAAGGTACTTTTGGGCCCCAAGTCCGCCCGAGGCTGTGACAGTACCTAGACCTTTCTCCTGCAATGGAATGGCCCAGGAGCCGTCGAGTCCAGCCGTGAATACTGCTATCCCGAGGACGAGGACGAGGACGATTGGGATGGCTAGTACCCCGGTCAGGCATCCGCTAACCACTTCCGACGTCTTCCCATCTGGGCAGGAACAGTTGCATTGATCCCGCTTCGGCGAGATCGGCCGAGCGACATTGCGCGGTGCCGTCCAGGTGAGTCCAGACCCTGTCGGCCGGGTGGGCGCCGTGCACCGCGGTCGCCGTCGGCACCGGCGGGTCGGGAATCCGTTGACGCAGGTTGCTTTCACGCGGCGCTCCTATGTCCGCCGCCACGCCTGCGGGCGGCGGATGTTCGGCAAGACGCGCGGAGAGATGGGCTATGGAGTTCCTGGACGACCCGCGTCCACAGCCCGTCCACAGAAGGTCGTGGAACGTGGTCTTCGTCGGCGTGGGATGGCATGAAAAACCAGCGGCCGCGAATGCGTCACCGCTGGTCGGGATGGGACTTCTGCTGATCCCGGGAAGGTGCCCCCTGCGGGGCACACGGCAGATGGGAACGCGCGGCTGGTCATCGAGCAGACCGTTGAACTGCCCGAGTACGGGCGGGGTGTCCGTGTCAACGGACAGGGCGGTGAGCGGTGATGACGGAGCCCCGTTGGTCGCGGTGGATCACCATCGCCGCCGTGCTGATGCTCGCGGGTATCGCGGCGGTGGTGTCGTACTCGCACATGTACGAACTCGCCTTGCGCCACGGCGAGCCGGAGTGGCGTGCCGCTCTGTTCCCGCTGTCGGTGGACGGCATGATCGTCGGCGCGTCCATGACGCTGCTGAGCGATGCCCGCCACGGCCGCAAGGGCGGTCTCCTGCCCTGGACCCTGCTGATCATCGGGTCGGCCGCGTCGTTGGCGGCGAACGTTGCCGTGGCCGACCCCACGATGTGGTCGCGGATCATCCACGCATGGCCGAGCTTCGCGCTGATCGGTGCGTACGAACTGCTCATGCGCGAGTTCCGCACGGCGGCCAGGAGCGTACGCACTGCTGACGCAGAGCGTACACACGAACATCCGGCTCCTCTCCCCGAGGGCGAACAGGCGGACGATCCGGGGCTGTACGTCGTCCGCGAGCAGCACACGGACGCAGCGAACGGAACTTCATCGACTCGCGCTATGCCCGCTGAACTCCAGGTGCGTGCCTGGCAGTGGGCTCTGGAACATCAGGGCGAGCACGGCTCGTTGCCCACGGGCGAGCAGATCGCGTCCGCTTTCGGTCGAAGGCCGAGGTGGGGGAGGCTGGTCAGCCAGTGGGGACGCCAGGGGCGGTTCGATGACGCTCTGCTGAGCCTCGGAGACCGAAGAGGCGAATCCGAGCTCAGCGTTGACGATCGAGAAGCTGTGAGCACCACCGTGTCAAGGTAGGCCAGGTGTACCAGCGAAGACGGGCCGACGCGGGGTCTGCGGAGCGGTTTGAGCTTTCTCTGTGGCGAGGTGCGTACGCTACGCGCATGGTGCGTCTTTACAGTTCTTTCCTCTGTCTTGGATCTGAGGGAGGATGCAACCACCAAGGTTCTCGAGTGCAGTTGTCGCTGCGAGCCTTGCATCTGAAAAGTCTGTGTCCTCTGCTAGTGCTTTGCTTGGCAGGCAGGGGTCGGCAACGGTCCTGTGCAACAGACTCGATTGAAGCTTGTCCGCTTGGTTGGGAACCGGAAGTGGTCAGAGAAACCCGGGGCGGTACCGAACGGACTATGGGGGTCTCCCTCCCGAATGTCCGGATTGCTGCTCTGTGTTTGTTGATATGGAGAGGTCGTTTTCCCACTTCGCGGGCCGTGGCGGTCACCCTGTGGCGGTCGCCCTCCGGGGCGACCGAGGATCGCAACGTCCACGGTGACCGCGTCGTTGACGCGCATCCGCCGTGGCGGTCGCCCTCCGGGGCGACCGAGGATCGCAACCAGGACCTCTACGGCTGGGCGGGGCATCTACGCTGGTGGCGGTCGCCCTCCGGGGCGACCGAGGATCGCAACCCTCCTGCCTGGTGGCGCGGCGCGCGGGGTTCCGGGTGGCGGTCGCCCTCCGGGGCGACCGAGGATCGCAACCGCCTCGGTCGGCGGTACCGGGGCGGGTGCGGCGGGTGGCGGTCGCCCTCCGGGGCGACCGAGGATCGCAACTACCGTGTACACGGTAGAAAGCCCGGAGGGTCCCGTGGCGGTCGCCCTCCGGGGCGACCGAGGATCGCAACCAGGGGCTGCATGCGCGCCAGGTCCGGGGCCGTGGTGGCGGTCGCCCTCCGGGGCGACCGAGGATCGCAACGTGGCCACCGACTCGTGACGGCCTCGGGGGTGCCGCGTGGCGGTCGCCCTCCGGGGCGACCGAGGATCGCAACACCCCGACCGGAGAGCGGGTCGCGGCGGCCACCGAGTGGCGGTCGCCCTCCGGGGCGACCGAGGATCGCAACGTCCTTCGGGTAGTCCTTCAGGGACAGGGTACGGAGTGGCGGTCGCCCTCCGGGGCGACCGAGGATCGCAACTTCGCTGGTCAAACGGTGACGTAGGTACGCCAGGGGTGGCGGTCGCCCTCCGGGGCGACCGAGGATCGCAACGTCATCTCGTCCTCCTGGAGTGCCGTGCTGATAACGTGGCGGTCGCCCTCCGGGGCGACCGAGGATCGCAACCTGGACGACATGGCCGTGATCGTCGGCCGTGACGCGTGGCGGTCGCCCTCCGGGGCGACCGAGGATCGCAACAAGGTGGGGTGGCGGCGCCGGGTGATGGTGGAGACGTGGCGGTCGCCCTCCGGGGCGACCGAGGATCGCAACCCCGACCACGCCGTGCGCCCGCCGCGGCGCACCACGTGGCGGTCGCCCTCCGGGGCGACCGAGGATCGCAACCAGTTCCCGGACGCGCGCCACCAGTGCGGGCACGTGTGGCGGTCACCCTCCGGGGCGACCGAGGATCTCGGCACCACCGCCTACCAGATGACTGTGGTGCCCAGGCGGACCTGGTGCGGATGGCGGTGGAGACCTTAGTCCCAGCGGTGGGGGCGGCGTCGACCGGCTGAACGCCGTAGCGCCCGTCGACGATAGGCTGGGATCGCTGCTCCCAGGAGGGCCGACGGCATACGGCGCGGCACCTGACCACACTGAACGCCGGTGCGTCAGATTGTTGTTACGAGGGGTGAACGGTGATATCGGATCAACCAGAACTCGCGCTCGACCGCATCGAGTGCGCCGCTCGCACCCTGGGTGCGGGTGGTCTGGTCGCGTTCCCCACCGAGACCGTGTACGGGCTCGGCGCCGATGCCGAGAACGTCGGCGCTGTGGAGCGTGTCTTCGCGGTGAAGGGGCGGCCCACGACGCATCCGCTGATCGTGCACCTGGGCGGCGCGCATCAGCTCGCCGAGTGGGCGGCCGACGTGCCCGACACGGCGCACCTCATCGCCGAACGCTTCTGGCCGGGTCCGCTGACGCTGGTGCTTCGGCGAGCGGACCGTGTTCCCCGCGCGGTCACCGGTGGCCTCGACACCGTCGCGCTGCGGGTGCCGAACCATCCGGTCGCCTTGGAGACGCTGACGGCTTTCGGCGGCGGGGTGGCGGCTCCGTCGGCCAACCGCTTCGGCGAGGTCAGCCCCACGACGGCCCGTCATGTCCGTGAGGGGTTGGGCGCGGACGTCGACTATGTGCTGGACGGTGGCCCGTGCTCGGTCGGCGTCGAGTCCACCATCGTCGATCTCACGGGTGAGCCGGCGATCCTGCGCCCCGGCGGTGTGAGCCGAGAGGATCTCGAACACGTACTGGGCCGTGCCGTGTCGGTGCGGGCCAAGAGCGCTGTTCGGGTTCCGGGCCAGTTCCCGTCGCACTACGCGCCGCGGGCCCGGGTTCTCCTGGTCGAGCCGGACCGGGTGCTCGACAACGCCGAACTCCTGGTGGGGCGAGGGCGCCGGGTCGGTGTCCTTCTTCCCCCCGAGTTCGCGGGTGACGCCGCTTCGTGTTCCGCGCGACACGTCATCGCGGTACCGGACTCGGCCGCACAGTACGCGCAGCGGCTCTATGAGTTCCTCCACGACTTCGACCGGCACGAATGTGAGGTCATCGTGGCATCGCTTCCCTCCCCGGAGGGGATCGGATCGGCGATCGCGGATCGGCTCGGCCGGGCGGCCGGGCCCCGTGATCAGGCGAGTCGCGACTCCGACCGATTCAACGGTCGTTGAGGGCGGCGACGAGGTCTTCGAGGCGGGCGGCCCGGGAGGCCTTGATCAAAACGAGATCGCCGGGGTGAAGGCCGCGGTGGAGGGCGTCGTGGGCCTGCCGTGCGTCACGGACGGAGACGATGTCGAGGTCGTCGCGTGCGGCGCGGGCGGCGTCGGCGATCAGGGCTGCGTGGTCATCGCCGACCACGACCAGGAGGTCGAGAGCGGCCTGTGCGGCGAGCACGCCCAGGTGGCGATGGGCGTGAGCGGCGTGCTCTCCGAGTTCGGCCATCTCTCCCAGGACCGCGATGCGGCGACGCGCGGTCACCGAGGCCAGCGCGGTGAGTGCGGCCGCCATTGAGTCCGGGTTCGCGTTGTACGCGTCGTGGATGAGGGTGACGCCGTCATCGCGGACGATGGTCTGCATGCGTCCGGCGGATCTGGGTCGCGCGTCGGTCAGAGCTTGGGCGATCATCGCGGTGTCCAGGCCCAGGCCATGAGCGGTCGCCGCGACGGCGAGCGCGTTGCCGATGTGGTGTCGGCCGGTGAGCGAGAGTGTGACGGGCGCGGCGCCCTCGGGGGTGCGCAGGGTGAATTCCGCGCGACCGTCCGGGGTGAGGCGCACGTCGCGGGCGTGCACGCGTGTCGGGCCGGGATGGTGGCTCCACCACAGGGGACGGGCACGGGTTCGGTCCGCCATGGCTGAGACGAGCGGATCGTCGGCGTTGAGGACGGCGAGGCCGCCGTGGTCGGCATCGGGGAGTCCGGCGACCAGTTCGCTCTTGGCCGCGGCGATCCCGGCCTGCCCGTCGGGGTACTGGCCGATGTGGGCGGTGCCGACGTTGAGCACCACGCCTACATGGGGCGTGACCAGGTCGCACAGGTAGCCGAGGTGCCCGCGGCCCCGGGCGCCCATCTCCAGGACGAGGTAGCGCGTGTCGGGGGTGGCGCGCAGGACCGTGAGGGGGAATCCGAGTTCGTTGTTGTACGAACCGTCGGTGGCGGTGACGGGACCGTGGTGCGCCAGCACCTGGGCGGCGAGATCCTTGGTGCTGGTCTTTCCGTTCGATCCGGTGATGCCGATGACGGTCGCCGACAGCTGGCCTGCCACGTGGCGGGCCAGCGCGCCGAGCGCGACGGTGACATCGGCGACCTGGACGGCCGGGGCGGCCACCGGCCGTGAGGCGAGTACCAGCGCCGCGCCTGCGGCGATGGCGGCCGGGGCATGGTCGTGCCCATCGGTGTGCCGACCGGGGACCGCGGCGAACAGGCCCCCGGGGTGGACCCGGCGTGAGTCGATGCTCGCGGGTGCCGTGACCGGCAGCAGGGGGTCGGTGCCAGCGGTCAGGTGGCCTCCGGTGGCCGCGGCGATGGCGGTTGCGGTCAGAGGTATCACGTGGTCGGGCTCCTGCGCGCGAAGGCTCTCGGCTCGTCGGTGTCGACGTCGTCGGCGAGGGCCGGGACCGGGGCCCGCTGTTCGGCGTGTCGGGTGGCCAGTGCGGCGTGTGTGTCCGAGCAGGGCTGGGCGGTGGCGATCACGCGACCTGGTCAGGGTCGATGCGGGTGCCGATGAGCACGGCCACGAGTTCCCCGATGGCGGTGTCGCGGTCCATCGGATGCCGCAGCGGCAACTCGGCGTGGAGCCGGTAGCGGTTGCGGCGCCCTTCGCGCTCCCGTTCCAGGTATCCGGCTTCGACGAGGTCCGCCACGATGCGCTGTGCGGCCCGTTCGGTGATGCCCACCTGCTCGGCGATGTCCCGCAGCCGGGCCTGGGGATCCCGTACCACGCACAGCAGTACGTGGGCGTGATTGGTGAGAAACGTCCACTCCTGCATGCTCAGTACCTTACCCCACCTCCCCGTAGTGAGTATCGCGCTTTCTGACACGCGTATTTCATGTCGTACAATTCGTGTTGTGTGCCTCACACGTCGCCGATGGCGAGGGAGGTCATCGGGTGTGCGTGTAGGCGACGACCTCAACGAAGGATCGGATCGCCATGACCGCCACCATCGTCGTCGGTGTCGACGGTTCGCCCGGCTCTGTGGCCGCTCTCGGTTGGGCTGCCGCGGAGGCCCGCTTCCGTCGCTCGAATCTGCGCCTGATGTACGCCTTGCAGGTGCCGCTCACCGTTCGCTCCTTCGGTGAATCGGATGCCGTGCAACCTACGGCCGCCCTTCGGGAGCGTGCGGAGTGCGCACTGGTGGAGGCTCGTCATCGGCTCGCCTTCCAGGCACCCAGGGTGCAGGTCGAGACGTCGGTGGCGTTGCGTCCGGCATTGGACGCTTTAGCGCTCGCGTCCCACGATGCCGAGCTCGTGGTGGTTGGCACGCACCGGTTCGGCGTGCTGGGCGGGCGTGCTTTCGGCTCGGTCGGTGGCAGATTGGCGGCCCGCGCCTGCTGCCCCGTGGTGGTGGTGCCTGCCGGTTGGGTGTCGCCGGACCACGGCTCGATCGTGGTGGGAGTGGACGGGTCGGCACACGGCGACGCCGCGTTGCGGTTCGCCCTTGCCGAAGCCGTTCACCGGTCGGCCGGGGTGGTGGCCGTCCGCGCCTACCACGTCACGTTGCCGGGAGCGATCGACAACCCGTACGCCTACAGGAAGGCCGCTGAGCGGGAACACCGGTGCGCTGAGGATCTGGCCCAGGAGGCCGTCGAGCGGGCTCTGGCCGTGACGGGGCTGGTCGTGCCCGTCGTCGCGCGCGCAGCGGTCGGCCGCCCCGCCGACGTGATGATCGCTGCGTCGCGCGGAGCGGAGCTCCTCGTGGTGGGTTGCCGAGGGCGCGGTCCGCTCCACAACCTGCTGCTGAGGTCGGATGGTCAAGGAGTGCTCCGCCGCGCCACCCGTCCGGTGGCGGTCGTCCGAGCCGACTCGGCCTCGTGACCACGCCGCCGGCGGGCGGCGGACTGTGGCCGTGCATCGACGTTCTGCGGCGCTCGGCCCGGCTCACGGCTCTTCGGTGGTGTCGTCGGGCCCGGCCTCGGCGTCGTGCGCGCGAAGTGAGCCCGCGTGGGCTTTGGCCGTCGGGTCGCGGCGGGTCTTGGCCAGGCTCGCCACGGTGACCACGACCAGGATCACGACGATCACCGCCAGGCTCGCCAGCGTCGGGATCTCCGGGACCCGTTCGTCCAGGTCTACGTGGGCCCAGTGCAGGAGCAACTTCGCGCCGATGAACATCAGGATCAGCGCCAGCCCGGTCGAGAGGTACACCAGCCGGTCGAGCAAGCCCTTCACCAGGAAGAACAGTGCGCGAAGCCCGAGCAGGGCGAACGCGTTCGCGGTGAACACGATGTAGGGCTCCTGGGTGATCCCGAAGACCGCGGGGATCGAGTCCACGGCGAACAGCAGGTCGGCGGTGCCGATCGCGATCAGCACGATGAGCATCGGCGTGACCATGCGGCGGCCGTCGACCCTGGTGAAGAGCTTGCCGCCGACGAACCCGTCGGTGACCGGCAGGACCCGCCGGGCCAGACGCACCACGGCGTTGTCCTCGATCTCGGGGTCCTCGTCGCGGTGTCGGTACAACTGGATCGCCGTGTAGATCAACAACAGGCCGAACACGAGGAACATGAAGGAGAACAGCGCCAGCAGTGCGGCTCCGAGTGCGATGAACACCGCCCGCATGGCCAGGGCGAGCACGATGCCGAAGGTCAACACCTTGTGCTGATGCTCGGTCGGCACCGCGAAGGTGGTGATGATGATGACGAAGACGAAGAGGTTGTCGACGGACAGGCTCTTCTCCACCAGGTAGCCGACGAAGTACTCGGTGCCGAACTCGCCGCCGTAGCGCAGGGTGAACCACACACCGAAGATCAGGGCCACCGCGATGTAGAAGACCGACCACGCGGTCGCCTCCCTGAACCCGACGTGGTGCGGTTTCAGCCAGGCGATGGTCAGGTCGGCGGCGAGCAGGGTCACGATCACGGCGATCGTGACGATCCACGTGGTGATGCCGATGTCGAGCATGTCAGTCCTCTCGCGACGGCCGGTGGGGCACCGTACCGGGAATCCGGTGTCCGCCGGCGGGTCCTGTCGACGGTCGAGTCGGCGACGCCGGACCGCGGGTTTCGATCATGGATTGCACCCGTCGCAGAACGTGGGGTCGGTGCTGACCCGCCCGTCGTCTCGGGGGTGGCGGCTGCGGTGAGGACACCGCGGGCATCCGTGGATGACGGCGAGGGTCAGGGACGTGGGTTCGGAGCAACTGTCGCACGGAAGCCCGGGCTCTCGGTCCACCTGGCCGTATCCGGGGGTTCCGCAGGCGGGGCACAACGTGGCGAGGCGGTGGGTGAGCCGGTCGGCGAGCAGGCCGATCTCGCGCATGCGCGTGGGATTGAGGTGGGCGCGCATGTCGGTCTCCAGACGGGCCAGGCCGTCCGCGGAGCGCACCGCGCACTCGTCGATCGCGGCGGCCAGTTCGACGCGGGTCCGGATGCCCTTGCGGATGGGGCCGGGGTCCTGCGGGTCGATCGGGGCATGGGGGCGCACGATCATCGCGTGGTCGCCGAAACCGGTCCGGTCCAAAAACGCCTCGGTGGTCTCATCGATGTGACGGGCGGTGGTGTGGGCGAAGTTGGTGGGGCCCAGGCGGCGCTCCACGATGCACAGGTTTCGGGCGGTGTCGAGGAAGGCGAGGATCTCGTCGCCGGCACTGAGCATCGGAGCCATGGGATGGGGACCGAAGGAACCTTCGCTGGCCACGGCGAGACCGAGGCCGGTCGACCGCAGGGCGAGGCGCGCCTTGCGCACGGCGGTCACGGACGGCGATGCCGCGCGCGGGACCTCACCGGTGAAAGTCCCCAGCTCGTCGGTGTCGACGTCGTCGGCGAGGACCAGGCGCAGACCCGGGATGCGGGCCAGGGCCGGGCCCAGGGCCCGCTCTTTGGCGTGTCGGGTGGCCAGTGCGACGCGTGCGTCCGAGTAGGGGTGGGCGGTGGTGGTCACAGGGCCTGGTCAGGGCCGTTGCGGGGACTGATGAGCATGGCCATCAGTTCTCCTATGGCGGTGTCGCGGTCCATCGGATGCCGTAGTGACAACTCGGCGTGGAGCCGGTAGCGGTTGCGGCGCCCTTCGCGCTCTCGTTCCAGGTATCCGGCTTCGACGAGGTCCGCCATGATGCGCTGTGCGGCCCGTTCGGTGATGCCCACCTGCTCGGCGATGTCCCGCAGCCGGGCCTGGGGATCCCGCACCACGCACAGCAGTACGTGGGCGTGGTTGGTGAGGAAGGTCCACTCCTGCATATCCGCCATGGCACCCCGTCCCAGGTAACCCGTATCACGATTTTCAATACGCGCTATTGGTGTCGTACGATCCATGTCGTGTATCGTAACACGCGTCATCAGTGTCGTGCTTGGGAGGTGGGTGTCATGGGTGTCATGGGCGGCGTCGGGATGACGTGTGTGCCGACCCGGGGTGAGCCGACGGCCGACGAGGCTTCGCGGGGTCGGGTGCACCGGTGGCCCCCGTCACCGGACACGGCGATCGGCACCGGCTTGCCGGGCGCCCTCGGGCCGGAACGAGGACGGCCACTGCGCCGCGTGACCAGCGGTGAGCCCGAACGGGTGCGGAGCAGCGGTTTCCACGGGTGCGCTTTGCCCGCACATCCCCCGGAAGCCCTCGCCACCGACGTCACCGCGGCCCCGGCCTCGGGTCGCGCCGCGAAGGGCGCTGAGACGGAAGGTGCGGCCGCGTGACGGGGATGCTGCTGCTGGCCCTGGTAGCCCTTCCCGCCGTCGCTGCGGCGGCCGGATCGATCCGGAACCTGCGTCCCCTGGCTCCCGTGCTGGGCGCGGGCGCCGCACTGTCGGCGACCGCACTGGCCGGGGTCCTGGCCGTTTCGGTGGCCCTCGGCGGGCCGGTGGCGATGGTGCTGGCCGCTCCGGACGGACGTGTCTGGACCGGGTTGGCAGCCGACCACCTCGGGGCGATCGTGCTGTTGCTGGTGTGCGCGGTCAGCGCTGTGGTCCAGGTGTTCGCCCTGCGCTACCTGCGCGGCGACCCGGCCGCGGCCGGGTTCGCCATCACGGCCGGGGCGCTGACCGCCGCGACCGCGGCGATGGTGGCCGCGGTCACGCTGGTCACCCTGGCGGTGGCGTGGTCGCTGACCGGTGTCGCCCTGTGGCGACTCGTGGGGATGTACCGGCCGGCCCCTTCGGCCGTCGAGGCCTCCCGCCGCACCGCACGTGTGGTCATCATCGGAGACGTCGCGCTGTGGTCCGGGGTGGTTCTCGCGGTCGCCGTCTGGGGCGATCTCGACCTGCGCGACCAGAGCGACGCGGCCGTCGGCGGCGCGGTCGGCACGGCGGTGGCCTGCTTGCTGGTGATCGCCGCGGCCGCACGGTGCGCGCAGTTGCCCTGGCACCGGTGGCTGTCGGCGACCCTGGCGGCTCCGACCCCGGTCTCGGCGCTGCTGCACGCCGGTGTGGTCAACGCGGGCGGGGTGCTGCTGGTGAAGCTGTCGCCGATCTTCGGTGCGGCACCGGTGGCGACACACCTGGCGTTCGCCGTTGGCGCCGTCAGTGCCGTGGCCGCCACGGCGGTCATGCTGGCCCGTCCCGACGTCAAGGGCGCGCTGGTGCACTCCACGATCGGGCAGATGGGTTTCATGCTCATGACCTGCGCGCTCGGCCTCTACGCGGCGGCGGTGGTGCACCTGGTGGCGCACGGGCTGTTCAAGGCCGCCTTGTTCCTGGGCTCGGGGTCGGCGGTGCAGCGCCACACCCAGCGCGTCCTGGCTCCTCCCGTCCCCCGGCTGACCCCCGCGCGTTCGGCACAGGTGGCCGTCCTCGCCGTGGTCGTCGCCGTCGTGGCCGTGGCCGTGGCGGTCTGGTGGCTGCCTCCGCACGCCGCAGGCGCGGCGCTGCTGGTCTTCGCCGCGGCCACCGCAGCGCGGCTGGCGTGGGGATGGCTGCGGCGCCACCCGACCGTGGGGGCGCTGGCCACCGTGGTGGTCGTGCTGCCGGGCGCGGTGATCGGCTACCTGGCCGTGGTGGGGGCGGTCACGGAGTTTCTGGCCCCGAGCGTGCCCGCCGCCGTCCCTGCCGCAGTTTCGGCCTGGTTGCCGGCGATCGTGGTGGCGGTGTCGGTGGTCGGAGCGCTTTTGGTCCACCGGGCGCCCGCACGCGGTCTCGGCCGCTGGCGCGACCGTCTCTACGTATTGGCGTTGTCCGCCGGGCAGCAGCGTACGCACACCACCGCCCCGGGTCTCCCGCCACGGCCGGTGCCCGCACCGCACCCGCGGCCGGTGCCCCTACCGGAGGAAGTCGGGGCGTGATCGGACGGCCCCGAGCCCTCGACGGCACGCCCGGACGGCTTCCGGCGCTCTGAGGGGAGCCGCTGGAGCCTCCCGGAAGCGCGGTCCCCGGGGATTCACCCGGTCGCGCGTTCCGCCACCGTCATCACAGCAGGAGGAGTCGCAACCCATGACCACCGGACCCATCACCAAGGCCGCTCCCGACACCGCCACCTCGGCGGCCGAGGTGCGTGCCGTGGTCGCCGACGCCGCAGCGTTCTTGGCGCCGACCTGGCCGCTCGCCGACTTCATCGCTGTCAACCCGCTGTCCGGCCTGGTGGACCGGCCGTTCGCGGACGCGGCCATCGCCGCCGCGGACCTGTTCGGAGCGCGGGTCACCCCGGAAGAGGCCTGGCTGCGGGCGGCGTGGCGGCACGGGCGGATCACCGACGACGACGTGCGTGCCGCGCTGATCCGCCGCCACCCCGAGGCGCTGCGGTGCCCACCGCTCACCCTCGGCGGCCGGACCTACGAGCCGGTCGACCTCCTGTCGGCCGATCTGCACCAGGGCATCACGAACCCCCCGCCGATCCGCCGGGCACGCACAGCGACCGAAGTGCTGGCCCCGGACATGGCCGCCCTCCTCGACACCCACACGATCCAGTGGTGTTCGGCCTACTTGGACGAGGGCCAGTCCACCTGGCGGATGCCCGGCCGCGACCGAGGCTTTTACCACGCGTGGCGGGCTCTGGCCGCACACGACGTGACCCTGCCGCGGCGTCTGCGCACACGTCTTGGGGACCTGCCCGAACGGGACGAGCAGGCCGTCGCGGAGGCTCTGGCCGCCCTGGGTGTCCCGGAGGACCAGCGCACCCGCTATCTCCAGGCCCATCTGGCGTGCCTTCCCGGCTTCGCCGCCCACATCCGGTGGCGGGGTGAACGACAGGACAGCGGTATCGACCTGGTCGCCTACCTCGCCCTGCGGTTGACCACCGAAGCCGCCGCGCTCACCGGGACCCACACCCACGGTACGGCGTGGAACTCGGCCTCCGCCGACCTGCTCGACACCCGGCAGGCCACCACCGGACCCGAAGATCGGGCCCGCCACCTACTGGAGGCCCTGGAGATCACCGGCACCGACGCGGCACAGCGGACCGAGTTGGCGCGGTTGCTCGACCGACTCCCGGTGGAACAACGGACCCTCGTCTGGCTGGACGCCTACGAGGACCACTACCGGAGCCGACTGCTGCGCACCCTGAGCCGCTCGGCGCCCGAGTGGACCGACGCCCCGCCGCGGGCACAGGTGGTGTGCTGCATCGATCCCCGTTCCGAGGGACTGCGTCGCCACCTGGAAGCGCTCGGCGACTACCAGACCCTGGGATTCGCCGGATTCTTCGCCGTCGCCATGCGCTACCGCGACCTCGCCGGAGGGGCCGCTCGCGCCCAGTGCCCGGGCCCGATCACGCCCCGGCACACCGTCACGGAACGCCCCAGCGAGGGCCGACAGCGCGCGGCCGAACGGTCGCTGACCGGTCGCCGGGTACTCGCCGCGGCCGACCACTCCCTCCACGCCGCCAAGGACGACCTGGTGGCACCGTTCGTGCTCGCCGAATCGGCCGGTTGGCTCCTGGGCCCGTTGGCCGCGGCCAGGACCTTCGCCCCCGGTGCCGTCGGCGCCGCCCGCGCGTGGTGGACGCGCCGCATCACCGCCGACCCTGCGACCGAGATCTCCCTGGAGGACGCCCTCACCCCCGAGGAACGCACCGCGACCGCCGAGGGCATCCTCACGCTGATGGGCTTGACCCGGGGGTTCGCACGCCTGGTCGTGCTCTGCGGGCACCGCGCCCACACCGACAACAACCCCTACCAGGCCGCGCTGGACTGCGGTGCATGCGGGGGGCACCCCGGCGGCCCCAACGCCCGCACCGCCGCCGCACTGCTCAACGATCCGCAGGTCCGCCGACACCTCTCCGAACGCGGCATCGGCATTCCCGACGACACCCGGTTCGTTCCGGCCGAACACGACACCACCACCGACACCGTGCGCCTGTTGGACACCCACCTCCTGCCCGACACCCACGGCCAGGACGTCGACCGGCTCACCGCCGACCTCCGCACGGCCGGCGCACACCTGGCCGCCGAGCGCTGCGCCACCCTACCGGGCGCACCCTCCCACCCCAGCCCACGGCGCGCGGCGCGCCACACCCGCACGCGCGCCCGCGACTGGGCCCAGGCCTTCCCCGAATGGGGTCTGGCCGGCAACGCGGCCTTCCTCATCGCGCCCCGCGCCCTCACCCGCGGCATCGACCTGCACGGCCGTCTGTTCCTCCACGACTACGACCCCGACCTCGACCCGGCCGGCACCGTCCTGGAGACCATCCTCACGGCACCGCTCGTCGTCGCGCACTGGATCAACAGCCAGTACTACTTCGCCGCCACCGACCCCCAGGCCTTCGGCGCCGGCAGCAAGGCCCTCCACAACGCCGTCGGCGGCGGCCTCGGCGTCATGACCGGTCCCACCGGCGACCTCCGGTCCGGCCTGCCCTGGCAGTCCCTCACCGACGGCCACCGCGCCCGGCACGAACCGCAACGCCTGCTCACCATCGTGCAGGCACCCTTGCACCGGTTGGACACCCTCATCGGGCGCCACACCGTGCTGCGGCACATGTTCGATCACGACTGGGTCGGTCTCGCCGCACGTGAGCACCCCGATCAACCCTGGCTCCGCTACACCCCTACAGGTTGGCGGCCTTGGTGCCCGGCCGCAGCCGCTCCGGAGGACGGCCGTCCTCCCGCACCGCTGCGCACATGACGACCGGGCACGTGCAGCGCCACTTCACTCCAGAGAAGGGAAGTATCCGATGAATACGCTCCTGTTGGTCCGAAGCGTGGACGACGTCAGGTCCGCGGTCGAGAACGTGAGCGACTACCTGGTCAACTATCGACGGCAGTTCGGAGATGAATCGGGAGCGAACCGGCTGCTCGGGGTGTGGATCCGCCCCGAACTCGAAGCCGGACTGCCCGTGTCGTATGCGGAAGACACCGACGCCGCCCCCTCACAATCACACACCGTGAAGGCGGTGTGGATCGAGAGGTCGTTCTCACTGGCGGGCATCTGGACCCTGTGCTGGATGGACGGACCCGCCCTGCGGGAAACACCGGATCCGTTCGAGTGGCAGAACCGGATTCTTGACTCCCTGGTGGCGGGCCCAGTGCCCGAACCGGGCTCTCCGGAGGTGTTCGTGCCCGTCTTCGCCGAGGGTGACGCCGTGGAGACGAGCATGACGGCGCTGCGGGCCCGGCAGCCGCACCTGATCACCGAACACTGGTACGTCCATGACCGAGAACACGGCATCGTCGGGCCGCTGAAGCCCACGGAAGAGTGAGCGCTTCTCTCCTGCCACCACGTCACCCATCGCATCAGACCAGCCGACCGACCGGGGAACCCGTCCCGGCCGTCGATCACGAGTCGAGGAGAGATCATGACGTCGTACCCGACACCCGTACCGATCACCGTTGCCCACGGTGACGGAATCGGTCCGGAGATCATGGAGGCCGCGCTATCCGTGCTCGACGCAGCCGGAGCGGCCCTCGATATCGACACGATCACCATCGGAGAGTCGGTCTACCGGGCCGGTAACCCCGCCGGCGTCACTCCCGAGGCGCTCGAATCCATCCGCCGCACGGGCGTGTTCCTCAAGGCCCCCATCACGACCCCGCAGGGCGGTGGATTCAAGAGCCTCAACGTCACCGTGCGCAAAACGTTCGGCCTCTTTGCCAACGTCCGGCCGTGCGTCGCCTACGCACCGTTCGTCGCCACCAGGCATCCCGGTATGGACGTCGTCATCATCCGGGAGAACGAGGAGGATCTCTACGCGGGCATCGAACACCGCCAGACCGACGAGGTCGTCCAGTGCCTCAAGCTCATCTCCCGGCAGGGGTGCGAGCGGGTGATCCGTTACGCCTTCGAGTACGCCACCACCCATGGGCGGACCAAGGTGACCGCGTTCACCAAGGACAACATCATGAAGATGACCGACGGCCTGTTCCACAAGGTGTTCGACGAGGTCGCCACCGACTATCCCGAGATCCGAGCCGAGCATTGGATCGTCGACATCGGTGCGGCCAAGCTCGCCGACACCCCCGAGGCGTTCGACGTCGTCGTCCTGCCCAACCTCTACGGCGACATCCTCTCCGATGTCGCCGCCCAGATCGCCGGATCGGTCGGCCTCGCCGGAAGCGCCAACATCGGTGAGCGGATCGCCATGTTCGAGGCCATCCACGGATCCGCCCCCCGGCGGGCCGGCCAGGACGTCGCGAATCCCTCGGGGCTGCTGCTGGCCGCGGTGCAGATGCTCGTCCACATCGGACAGACCGACGTCGCGAGCAGGGTGCACAACGCATGGCTGCGGACCATCGAGGACGGCGTCCACACCTATGACGTCCACCACCCCGACACCAGCACCGCCGAGGTCGGCACCCGGGCGTTCGCGACCGCGGTCATCGAGCGTCTCGGCCAGGGCCCCGAACGGCTTCCGGCGGCTCACTACACGCAGCGCGGGCCGATCACGGTGCAGCTGAAGGACCGGCCCCCTGCCGCCAAGACCCGGCTCGGCGTCGACGTGTTCGTCCACGAGAACGGGACCACCCCGGCCGAGCTCGCCGACAGGCTCGTCCCGCTCGCCGGACCGTTGCGGCTTGACATGATCTCCAACCGGGGTCAGAAGGTGTGGCCGGGCGGCGCGGCCGAGACCCTGCTCACCGATCACTGGCGATGCCGCTTCCTCGACCCGGACGGTTCCACCACCGCCGCCGAGATCGTCGCCCTCCAGTCCCGGATGGTGGAGCACGGCATCGAACCCATCAAGACCGAAGGTCTCTACGCGTTCGACGGCGAGCCCGCCTTCACCCGTGGCCAGGGCCAGTAGCCGCCGCGGGCCGGGACGGTCGCCCGGCCGGCGGCGGGAGGTCGCGGTGCGCGGGCCCCGGCCGAGCGTGTTCCCGTGCCGTACCACCTGCCGGTGGGCGGTACAGCGGACTGTTCGAGGATCCTCGTGACTCGGTGTGAGCTGCCGCGGCCGGATCGACACGGAGATGCATGGCGGTAGTCTGCGGCCCGTGAGGGCGGGGACCCGGACCACCAACCATTGGAAGGCCGGGGAGATTCACGGGGGCGGTCTCCCCAAGTTGGCCCTGCGCTTCCTGTTCAGGCGCTCGTCTCCGCACGCGCGGGGCTGGTCGTCGGGGGTGAGTCTGCGGGGGCGGCGTCCACAGAGCCATGGCAGTAGTGCTCCCCGCAGATGCGGAGGTGAGTACAGCGTGCTGACAGTGGTGGGGTCTAGGGAACAGCTCAACTGGACAGGATGGTCCCTTCCAGGTTCAGGCGCCTGGTCAGCGAGATGGCCTGGGTGCGCAGCGCGGGTCGGGCGCGGTGTACCACGCGGTTGAGGATCGTGTGGGCGTCGGGGTTGAAGCGCAGGTCCTCGGCGCCGGTGATCTCGGCCTGGAGCAGGTACAGCATCGCCGCGCCCGGGTCGTGCTGGAGGACGTGGCCGCGCGCCAGGTCCAGGGCCCAGGTGGTGTGCCGTTCGCGCGAGGCCAGGGCGGAGGCGTCGACGCGGTCGGCCATCGCCAGCGCCGAGGCGGCCTGACCTTGTTCCAGCTCGATGTTCATCATGTGCATGCCCACGTTGACCGGGCCGAAGCAGGTGCGCCCCACGTTGGTCTCGCCGGTACGGTCCGCCAGAGGAGCGGCGTGTTCCTCGATCCACCGCAGGGCACCGAAGGCGTCACCTGATCGGGCGCGGGCGACCGCGGCGGTCAGCCACAGCGCCCCGGTGATCGCGGCGACCTCGCGGCCGGAGGCGGGCCCGATGCGGGAGGCCGCCTCGCGGGCGACCTCCAGGGCCGAAGCGTGTTCACCGAGACCCAGGAGCGCGTGCGCGAGGTTCCACCGCGCGGTCGCCACTCGCACGGGATCCTCGGATCGCTCGGCCGCCCGGAGTCCGCGTTCGGCCGCCAGCAGAGCCAGGTCCGTGAGGTTGATCCGGCGTGCCACCGTGCGCAGAAGCCCGTAGGTGTCCGCAGCCAGGGCCCTGTCCGCGGGGGATGGTTCGGCAGCGCAGTACCGGACCACGTCCCTGGTCAACGGGACGATCAACGGGAAGAGCCTGCTGTAGCGGTCGGGCGTTCCCTGCCAGATCTCCCATGCCCGGTCGACGCGCTCGCGCAGTTCGGGAAGGTGAAGATCGGTCGCGTCACCGGCGGTGGTGCCCGAGTGGAGTGCGCTGTGCAACTGCGTCGCGATATGCCCATCGGTAGGCTCGGCCGGGATGTCCTTCACCTCACCGAACAGTTCTCCGACGGGTACTTCGAGGGCACGGGAGATGGCCTCGACGGTGTCGAGGGTAGGGGTGCGCTGCCCGCGCTCGATCTGCCCCAGATACTCCGGATTCAACCCGGCCAGCCCCGCAATGACCGCCTGGGACTTGCCCTGACGCCGACGATGCCACCGTAGTCTCTGCGCGAACGACTTCCCCAGCGACATGTCCGGCCTTTCAACGTGAGGGGCGCGGGCCAGAAGCCCATCGTAGAACGGCGCTTTCGACCACCGGCCGCCTTTTCCCCATCGGAGGCACGATGCCCGACACCCTGCTCGTCCTCTGGGACGTGGACCACACCCTGATCGAGACCCGAGGCGTGGGTGGCGAAGTGTTCGCCGAAGCCTTCGAAGCCGCCACCGGGCGTCCCCTGTCCGCGGGGATGGCCAAAGCCGCCGGGCACACCGAACCGGTCCTGCTGCGTAAGACCCTCCACCTGAACGGGATCACTGATCCGGGACCGGAGGTGTTCGAGCGGTTCCTGCGGGAACAGGCCGACGGATACCGGCGACGCCAGGACCGGCTGCGGACGCAGGGCCGAGCCCTGCCCGGAGTCACCGAGGCACTCCAGACCTTGAGCCGACGACAGCACATCGTCCAGAGCGTGCTCACGGGGAACACACGGGCGGCGGCGGAGATCAAGCTCGCTGCCTTCGGCCTGGACCGATGGCTGGACTTCGATCTGGGGGCCTACGGCGACGATGACGACAACCGCCCAGCCCTGGTCGAAGTCGCACACCGACGCACTGCGGAGAAGCTGGGGAAACCGATCAGCATCTCGCAGATCGTCCTGATCGGCGACACCCCTAAGGACGTGGAGGCCGCGCTGACGTCCGGAGCTCGTGTCCTCGGAGTGGCCTCCGGGGCGAGTTCGGTCGAGGAACTCCGCCGGGCGGGTGCTGACCGGGTGCTCGCGTCCCTCGCCGATACGGACATCGTGGAGCTGCTCTCCGAACTCGTCGAGAAGTGACCATTCCTTCGCCATCTCAGTCTTGCCGGGTGTGCGGGGTCCTGGCCCCCCGCATGCTACCGACCGGGCCCGTCCGCCGGGAGCACGCGAACACCCAGCTCATCTGCTGCGGGGCCGGTGTCGATCCATGTCGGACGTTTTCCTAGCTCTGCGCTCACCCTTGCTCGGGGCCAGAACCATCGACCGGCCACAGTCGTAGCGTCGTTCGTTCATCGCGTGACGAAGATGGGCGACCCGGTGCGGCTGTATTTCGATAAGGAAGAACGGAAGGGTCCCACCAATGAACTGGTCCCCGATAGTTGGACCGGCTAACTGAAGGTTAAGCCGCTAAGGCCTGGGCTCGGTACTGCACCGGGCTCAGGCCCTCAAGGTAGGTATGGACGCGTTCGTTGTTGAACCAGGCGATGTACTCGTCCAACCCCGTGATGAACGCCTCCACACTCTCGAACTCATCATGGGTGAAGAACTCCTCCTTCACATGGCCGAAAAAGCTCTCGATCACCGCGTTGTCCAGACAGTTGCCCTTGCGCGACATCGACTGGACACACTCGGCCCCCGCCAACAAACGCTGCCAGGACACGTGCTGGTACTGAAATTGTTCCGTGCCGGGTTCTTTAGAGGCTCGGAACCAACGCTCTATCCTCTGCTGACCCGAACTCCCGCTGGTAGTGATCGGCCTCGAACTCCGCGGGCGG
>NZ_PYGA01000032.1 GCF_003014485.1 Murinocardiopsis flavida
GCAGGCCTGGTGGGACGGCGGCACCACCGACCTTTCCAACGCCCAGCCGCTGTGCCGGGCGCACAACCTGGAAAAGGAACACCGCCGGGCCCGCACCCATCACCGCCGCCAGACGACCACCCGTCCACCACCGGGTCAGGACACCGGGCGCCCACCCGGCCAACCCCCCGCATCACCAGGAGGGGGCACCGACCCACCCGGGCACCCACCCGCCGCACCCTGACCCCCCACCACCATGACCCGCCGGGACCCCCACCCCGGCGGGCCACACCCACGCCCAAACCTGCCCGGTCCAAGACGCTGACCCGCGCATCGGTGCGGGACGCCGCAACGCGGCGGTCCAACCGACCTACCCCATGCGCTGCGATGGTCTACCGCGCCCTCAGGCCCCCGCCTCCACCGCCCCGTCTCCCGCCCGGCCCCCGCGCACCCGACCGAAGCAACCGGAGCCCGACCCCTTGCCACCTCAGGTGCAGCCTTTCCCCACCGCGCACCCGCACTCCGCCCTGGGACAACCCCGCCCGGCAGGCCCGGCAGGCCCGGCAGGCCCGGCAGACCCGGCAGACCCGGCGACGCAAGAGCTGACGTTCCCGTTACTGCTCGATTCCGTTCACGGTGATCGAAGCGCAGGTGACTCTGAACTGGTTGTCATCGGTCAGCAGCCAGATCTCGGCCTGACAGCGCCCGTCGGCCTTCTCGAGGTGTATCTCACTGACCTCGGCGCGATACCACGGCTTCCCGTCCAGGTCGAAGAAGCGGAACTCGCTCACCTCGTGAAATGTCAGCTGATGCGTCGTGAGCTGCTCGTCCTCCGGCAAATCGGAATCGATCACATAGATCGACAACGTGACGCGATGCGACAGCACGTCGAACTGCACCGATTCGAGCTGGCCTCCCCACAAATCGGCGGTGCCGATGCCGATACCCGTCATGATCCCCCTTTGAGCTTGGTGACGATGGCGGCGATCTCGTCGGGTGAACCGTCGACCAGGTCCATGTGGCTCGCCGCCCTGTCGCTGGTGGGTACACCATTCTTGTCCACGGCGCCCTTGTTCCCCGCGCTGATCCGGAAATAGGGCTTCAGGTGCCGCGCGTTTCCCTCGGTGCCTTGCATGATCCGAATGGTGATCGGTTGGTTCTTCTTGTAGGGCACCTTGATGTTCCAGCCGCCCTTGGCCAGTTTGGCCTCGGCACCGGGGATCTTCGACAGCACGCTGTCCTTGGCGTCGTCGACCTGCTTCGCGACCTTCGCCGCAGTGGAACACGGGTCCTCTGGAGTCGGATCGTCGTTGTGGACCAGGAGTTCCTGCCCGCTCTCACCGGCATAGTAGGTGTGCAGGTCGGCGATTGTGAGGTTGTGGACCGCCTGGTCGGCGGCGGTGCGGGTGCCGACGGCACGGACCTCGGCCCATTCGCCCTCGGCGGTGCGCAGCCGGTCGCCCGGGCGGAGGTCGTCGGCGTCGATCCACTCGGCGCTGTCCGGCGACCAGAACGGGTGCTCGCCGGTGGCGGTGAGGCGGGAAACCGATCCGTCGCCGCTGATCACTGTGAGGGCGACCAGGGCCTTCTTCCCCGAACCTTCGATCAGGTCGGTGACGGGCCGAGAGCCCTCCTCGCCGGTGCGCGGGTCGAAGGCGAGGACCTTATCGCCGACGGCGACGTCCTCGATGGGCACATGGGTGCCGTCGGCCATCAAGACGGGGGTGCCCGGCAGGAAGCTGTTCTTCTTACCGCCGGCCCGCGTGCAGCGCTGCTTGCGCTTCTTCTTGAGGGCGTCGAGCTTCTTCTTCTGCTTGTTGAGGCGGTCGTTGGCCTTGTCGAGCGCCTTGGACGCCTTGCGCATCTTGTTGAAGGCGCTGATGGCCTTGGGGACCTTCGTGAGGGCCCGGGCGGCCTTGAAGACGCCCAGCGACCCCGCGGCGGTCTTCGCGCAGGCGATGATGTCGCCCTCGGTGAAGCACTTCTTCGCGTCCGTGGCACCGATCATGTCCGAGAGGATCGCGAGGAGTTCCTCGTCGAACCCGTCGGCATCCGCCTGCGCCCTCTTCTGCGCCCGCTTGAGCCTGTCGTACTCCTTCTGGGCGTCCTTGAGCTTCTTGTCCGCCGCGGGGTCCGCCGCAGGGCCGCCGCCGGACGGGGAGGCCGCCTCAGTGGGGTCGTCGGCTCCGGACCCGCCGGGGTCGGCGGCCGATCCGCCGGAGCCTCCGTTCTCGCCGCCGCCCTTCTTGTCGTCGCAGTGGCCCGCGTCGTAGAGCTCGCACACCGCGCCGGTCACCGCTGGGGTGACCGCGCTCGGCAGGCCACCGGCGATCAACGCGGCGGCAATCGTGCTGATCAGGACGACGACGGCGGCGTACTCGAGGATGCTCGCGCCGGACTCGGCGCGCCGAACCCAGCGCATCGGCTCTCGCTTTCATGAGGGGGGCGGCTTCATTAGGGGGAGCCGGGTGCGATCCGGTGGGCGCAGCCTCGGGAGGGGTGTCGAGGACGCGCGACCAGGGGCGAGGGGGCGCAGTGGCTTCCGTTGTGTCGGCGGGTGGGGGCGGGGCATCGGTGCAGGTCGCCGCGCTCCGTTCGGGGAAAGGGCATGTCGGGCATTGGCGATCGAAGTACGGTAACGCTTCACGATCCGACCGGACAGGTGCGTGAGTCACTACTCCGGTATGACGATTTGCGGGTCCCGAATGTGACTTCTGGGACTTCAGCCAGGGTGCGGGGCGGTCGCGGAGGTCAGGCGGAGTCGGGTGTGTACTCCGTGGGCTGCCAGCGGGGGACGTAGGCGAAGGCGTCGAACGCGTCGAAGACCGGCGCGCCGGTGAACCGCTCCTGGCTCCGCATCTGCTGGAACGTGGCGGCGTCGGTGACGTGGGGGCGGGCGGCCCGCAGGTCGGCGACCGTCAGCGCCGCACCGGACGCGTGGGACGCGGCGAACGCGGTCTCGACGCTGCCTTCGACGGGCGTCTCGGCGTCGAGCCGCCGCGGGATGTAGCCGGTCGGCGAGTCCGGGTCGAACTCCCCGCCGAGCACGGTTCCGGCGCCTCCGGTGACGCCGATCGCGACGTAGTCCGCGCCGAGCGCCTCGCGCAGCGCGTACCCGGCGGGGAACAGCCCCGCGGGCCCGTCGTGGGCGACCTCGGTCGTGCGGATGTGGACATTGTGCAGGCCGAGGACGACGCGGGTCCCCGGTCCGCCCTCGTCGAGCCGGTTCAGGACCGCTTCGGCCATGAACGCGTCGAGCGAGGTGGTCCCGATCGCGAGCCCGGTCCCTGCGATGTCGCGGTGCAGGTGGTCGAGCTGCCGGGCGGCGGCGAGGAGGCCCATGGCGGCGCGGTGCGCGGTCCCGCGGCCCTGCGCCTTCTGGTGCGCCGGCATGCTCTCCATCCGGGCACGGAGGCGGCTCAGGTCCGCCGTCAGCGCGTCCCTGGCCGCGGTGTCGAGTGCGCGGTACGCCATGAACGCACCCATGGGCGGGCTGCCGTGGAAGGCACGTGCCGTGTCGAGGGCCCGCTCCGCCAGGGGGACGGCGTCGGGGTCGGCCGTCCGCAGGTAGTCGGTCAGCTCCGCCAACTCCTCCAGTGGCGAGCCCCCGCCGGAGCCGGCCACGACGCCGAGGAACCGAAGGGGGCGGGCCGCGGTCGTGTTGTGGGCGCGCATCCAGTCGAGGGTGTCGTCCATCACGGCGCATTGGAGCAGTTCCATGTCCGCGGCGCCGACGTACTCCCGGAGGATGCCGGGTGCGCTCCTGACCCAGGCGTCGACCGTCCGCGCCCCGGTGTAGGCGGCCTCGAAGGCGTAGTCGGTGAAGCCGCAGCGTTCGACCAGGAACCGGAGCACGCGGTGGCGCAGTCGGTAGAACTCCTGGACGTGGTGGGCGCTCTCGCCGATGGCGACCACCCGGGCGTCGCCGACGAGTTCCCGCAGCGGTTCGAGGTCGTCCAGTGGGGCCGCGGGGTCGAGGGTGTCGACGGTGGTCGCGTTCTCTTTGATCCAGGCCGCGAGGTTCTGTTCGGGCATAGGTGCAGGTCGATCCGTACGAATAGACAAGGAAGCAAATAACTCTTACAAGTTGTCAAAATTAACGAACTCTGACAGTAACGTCAAGGAACGGTAGGATCCGCCTGATGTCCCAGGTCAACGGTCCCGATTCCCGCCGGCGCCGCCGGTCCGACGCCGAGCGCAGCCGCACGGCCGTCCTCGACGCCGCCACCCGGCTCCTCGGCGAACGGCCGAACGCGAGCCTCGGCGACATCGCCGAGGCGGCCGGGGTCACCCGCCAGACCGTGTACGCGCACTACGCCTCGCGCGACGCCCTGATCACCGCTGTCGCCTCCCACGTCACCGGCCGGCTCCTCGCCGCCATGGACGCCGTCGAACCCGACCGGGGCCCGGCAGTGCCCGCACTGCTGCGGCTGCTGGACGCCGCGTGGACGGCCGCGGGGTGGTACCCGGCCATGCCCGAGGACACCGTCCCGACCCCGCCGGAGTCGCATGAACTGCACCGGCCCATCACCGAGCGGTTCATGCGGGTCGTGCAACGGGGACAGGAGAGCGGCGAGATCGACCGCCGATGGCAGCCCCGCTGGCTCGCCACCGTCGTCATCGGGCTCGCGCACACAGCGGGCGAAGAGGCCGAGGCCGGACGCATGGGCAGCGACGACGCGGTGGCCGCCCTGCACGACGCCGTACGCCGCCTGCTCGCCCCAAGCCCGCTGACCTAGCGGGCGAGGGAGCGCCTTCCGGACTTCGTGAGCCTTCGATGGCGAAGGAGGCGAAGGAGGCGAAAGAGGTGACGGAGGCTGCCGCAGGGTGCTTCGCCGCCGCGGTGGCAGCCTCTGTCTGCTCCTGCCACTGCGCCTGATCCGCTGCCCTGCCTCGGGTCGGCCGCCTCCGCCTCAGCCCGTACTGCCCAGGTCGGCGGTGCGCTGGTCGCCACCCTCGGGCCCGGCGTCCTCCTCGGCCACCGGCGCGACCGGCTCCTCGGACTCCGGGCGCCGCCGCAGCAGCGCCGCCCAGCGTCCCCTCGGGCCCCGCTCGCGGCCGCCGATACTGACCCCGGTGACCTCGGTGCCCGGCTTCTCCGCGGCTCTGACCGCCGCATGCGACACCGGCAGGACGGCGCCGCCGCGCGACGGCTCCGGGAGGTCCGCCAGCTCCGGGAGCAGGCCCAGCGCGGAGAACGCCGACGGCAGGACGACCGACGCCGCGGCGGCGTAGCCGCGCGCCGACGGGTGGAACCGGTCGGGCCCGAACATCACATCGGGGTGCGCCACGAACTCGTCGGCGAGGAGGTCGGTCAGCGACACGGTGCGGCCGCCCTCCTCGACCACGCCGATGGTCTGCGCGGCGGCGAGCTGCCGCGACCAGCGGCGCACCAGGAAGCGCAGCGGCTGCCAGACCGGCTGCACACTCCCGAGGTCCGGGCAGGTCGCCACGACCACCTCGGCCCCCATCTGGACGAGTTCGCGGACCGTGTGCTGGAGGTGCCGCACCGAGTCGGCCGGGCGCATGCGGTGGATGACGTCGTTGGCGCCGATGAAGACGACCACCAGATCGGGCGGCAGCCGCCGCACCTTGACGGTCTGCTTGTGCAGGTCCTTGGAGGTGGCGCCGATGACGGCGACGTCGCGCAGCCGCACGGGGCGGTCGGCCGCGGCGGAGAGGCCGGTGGCGAGCAGCGCGCCGGGGGTCAGCAGGGGATCGGGGACGGCGAACCCCTTGGCGGTGGAGTCGCCCATCATGACGAATTGGATGGGGTCGCCGTCGCCGGACCCGTACCGGCCGTTCACGCGCGGCGGCTGCCACTCGGTGAACCCGACGGCCTTGTGCGCGATCTTGGCCTGGAGGTAGAGGAGCGCGACGGTGCTCGCTCCGAGGACGGTCAGCCCGCCGCCGCCGAAGGCGGTGGCCGTGGCGATCCTGCTGGCCCGTGCGGCACGCAGCACCATGTGATCTGCCTCCCCTGGCAGCTCGCTACCCACCAGTAAGGTTACGTCAGACCTTCGCCGGAACAGGGGAGGTACAACAGGAAGAACTGCTGAACAACCACCGAAGCAGCCACCGAAGCAGCCACCGAGACAGCCATCGAGACAACCGTCGATAGGGGCCGACCCGTGCGTGTGTACAACTCTCTGATCGACCTGGTGGGCGACACCCCACTGGTACGCCTGAACAAGGTCGCCGCCGGGCTCGCGCCCACCGTCGTCGCCAAGGTCGAGTACTTCAACCCCGGCGGGTCGGTGAAGGACCGCATCGCGCTGCGCATGGTCGAGGACGCCGAGAAGAAGGGGCTGATCAAGCCCGGCGGCACCATCGTCGAACCCACATCGGGCAACACGGGTGTCGGCCTGGCGATCGTGGCGGCGGAGAAGGGCTACCGCTGCGTCTTCGTCTGCCCCGACAAGGTGGGCTCCGACAAGCTCTCGGTCCTGCGCGCCTACGGCGCCGAGGTGGTCGTCTGCCCGACCACGGTCGCCCCCGACCACCCCGAGTCCTACTACTCGGTGTCTGACCGGCTCGCGTCGACCATCCCCGGCGCGTGGAAGCCCGACCAGTACGCGAACCAGAACAACCCCGAATCCCACTACGCCACCACCGGCCCTGAGATCTGGGAGCAGACCGAGGGACGCGTCACGCACTTCATCGCGGGCATCGGCACCGGCGGGACCATCACGGGCACGGGCCGCTACCTCAAGGAGGTCTCCAACGGCGCGGTGCGCATCATCGGGGCGGACCCCGAGGGCTCCGTGTACTCCGGCGGCACCGGGCGGCCCTACCTGGTCGAGGGCGTGGGCGAGGACATCTGGCCCGAGACCTTCGACCCGGACATCTGCGACGAGGTCATCGCCGTCTCCGACAAGGAGTCGTTCCTCATGACCCGCCGGCTCGCCAAGGACGAGACGCTCCTGGTGGGCGGCTCTTGCGGGCTCGCGGTCGCCGCGGCGCTGCGCGTCGCCGAGCGGGCCGGGCCGGACGACGTGATCGTGGTGCTGCTGCCCGACGGCGGGCGCGGCTACCTCGGCAAGATCTTCAACGACGAGTGGATGGCCGACTACGGCTTCCTGAACACCGAGACCGAGGAGGCCACGGCGGGCGACGTGCTCACGGCCAAGGGCGGCGCGCTGCCGGAGTTCGTGCACGTCCACCCGGACGAGACGGTCGGCGCCGCGGTGTCGGTCCTGCGCGAGTACGGGGTCTCCCAGCTGCCGGTGATGAAGGAGGAGCCGCCGGTGATGGCGGCCGAGGTCGTCGGCGCCATCGCGGAACGCGACCTGCTCGACGCGCTGTTCAACGGCCGCGCGCAGATGGGCGACGAGCTGGAGCGGCACATGGGCGCCCCGCTGCCCGTGGTCGGTTCCGGCGAGCCCGTCAGCCGCTGCGTGGAGCTGCTGGAGCAGAGCGGGGCGGTGGTCGTCCTCCGCGACGGCAAGCCCGCCGGCCTGCTGACCCGCCAGGACCTGCTCACCCACCTGAGCCGCTGACCGCCCGTGCGTCCGCCGGACCCCCGGCGGACGCACCAGCGCCGCGGGCCGGGCGGCGGCACGGCAACCCGCCGGGACCGGCCGCCCCGGCAGCGGCGGACACGGTGGTGGACGCAGTGGCGCACACGGCAGCGGACTCAGCGGCGGGCGCAGTGGCGCACACGGCAGCGGACTCAGCGACGGACACGGCAGCGGACGCAGTGGCGGGGCCGCAGCGGCGGGCACGGCCGCGCAAGGGCGCCCGCCGGGGCCGCTCTCGGCCGCTGCGGCTAGGGTGCAGCGAATCGGCACGAACAGGTGGGGGAGCAACCGTTGTCGCGGCTGGTCTCATGGATGGTCCGCGCGGTGTGGGGCTGGGCGCGGCGGCACGCCGATGTGCGCGCGGGATCGCGCGCGGCGCGCAGGTTCGCCGCCTACGGCGACGGGACGTCCCTCGCGTTCCCGCCGGCGACGGTCTTCGGCGAGCCCTGGATCGAGATCGGCGCGCACACCCTCATCGGCGGCGACATCACCCTCTGCGCCGGCATGGTCCCCGGCCTCGACCTCGGCCCGGAACCGCTGATCCGTATCGGCGACGGCTGCACCATCGGCAGGGGCTCGCACCTCGTCGCGCACGCCCGCATCGATCTCGGCGACGACGTGTTCACCGGCCCTTACGTCTACATCACCGACCAGAACCACGTGTACGCCGACACGTCGGTGCCCGTCGGCCGCCAGTGGCCCGCCGACGACCCCGTCGCCATCGGCTCGGGGACGTGGATCGGCGCGAACGCCGTGGTGCTGCCCGGTGTCCGACTCGGCCGCAACTGCGTGGTCGCCGCGAGCTCGGTGGTCCGGCCCGGGACCTACCCGGACAACAGCGTCATCGCGGGCGTCCCCGGGCGCATCGTGCGGCGCTACGAGCCCGAAGCCGGCTGGGTCCCCCCGCTGCGCGGCAGCATGCGCGACCAGGGCGACGGCGGCGCCGGGAGCGAGCCCGTGGCGCCGCCCGAGGTGTGAACGCGCCGCGCGGCGGCGCTGGGCCCCGGCGTCCCCGGGGCGGCACTACCCTGGCCCACATGACGCATCAGGGATTTGAGACGCTCGCGATCCACGCAGGTCAGGAGGCCGACGCCGCGACCGGAGCCGTAGTCGTGCCCATCTACGCCACCAGCACCTACCGGCAGGACGGCGTGGGCGGGATGCGCGGTGGATACGAGTACTCGCGCACCGGCAACCCCACCCGTGCGGCGCTCGAAGAGTGCATGGCCGCCCTGGAGGCCGGGGCGCGCGGGCTCGCGTTCGCGTCGGGCATGGCCGCCGAGGACACCCTGCTGCGCACCATCGCCAAGCCCGGCGACCACGTGATCATCCCGGGCGACGCCTACGGCGGCACGTTCCGGCTGTTCGCGAAGGTCCTGACCCGCTGGGGCGTCGACTTCGACGCCGTCCCGCTGTCGGACCTCGCGGCGGTGCGCGAGGCCGTCCGCCCGGAGACGGTCGCGGTCTGGGCCGAGACCCCGACCAACCCGCTGTTGAACATCGCCGACATCGACGCGCTCGCCGAGATCGCGCACGGCAGTGGTGCGCTCCTCGTCGTCGACAACACCTTCGCGTCGCCCTACCTCCAGCGCCCCATCGGCCTCGGCGCCGACGTGGTCGTGCACTCCACCACCAAGTACCTGGGCGGGCACTCCGACGTGGTGGGCGGCGCGCTCGTCGTCGCCGACCCCGCACTGGGGGAGCAGCTGGCCTTCCACCAGAACACCATGGGCGCGACAGCGGGCCCCTTCGACGCCTGGCTGACCCTGCGCGGCATCAAGACACTGGGGGTGCGCATGGACCGCCACTGCGCCAACGCCGAGCGGGTGGTGGAGCTGCTGACCGCCCACCCGGCCGTTGCGCAGGTGTACTACCCGGGGCTGGCCGAACACCCCGGTCACAAGATCGCCGAGCAGCAGATGAGCGCGTTCGGCGGGATGGTGTCGTTCCGGGTGCGCGGCGGCGAGGAGGCCGCGCTCAAGGTCTGCGACCGCGCCCGGGTGTTCACCCTGGCGGAGTCGCTTGGCGGGGTGGAGTCGCTCATCGAGCACCCCGGCCGGATGACGCACGCGTCGACGGCGGGTTCGCCGCTCGAAGTGCCCGCCGACCTGGTGCGGATCTCGGTCGGCATCGAGGCGGCCGACGACCTGCTCGCCGACTTGAGCCAGGCCCTCGACGCCTGAACCAGGTCGCACCAGGCCCCTGGACGCCTTGAATCAGGTTGAGCCGGGCCCGGGCCCCTGAAGTACTGGGCGCCTGGATTGCCGGGCGCCTGGATTGCCGGGCGCCTGGATTGCCTGACGCCTGAATTGCCTGACACCTGGATTTGCCGGACGCCTGAATTGAGAGAGGAGGCCGTGCCCGGCCTCCCGGCCCCGACCGGCGCTGGACAGCAGGCCGGTCGGGTCGAGGCTCCCGTGCTCCACCGGAAGGGCCGGGGGCCTCGTTGTGCGTCATGGTGCGTCATGCGCCGCCGGAGCGGCGGTACTGCTGTGCTGCTCGTGCTGCGGCCGTGCGGTCGCGGTCCTGGTCCTGTCCTAGTCCCAGTCCTAGGCCGCGATCCGGTGGTCCGGTCGGCCGCCGGGCGCCTCTTTTTCCAGCTCATCGAGGTCGATCGAGTCGGCGAGGCTGTCGATGTTGCGGAAGTTCAGGTTGACCAGCATTCGCCCTGAGTGCGATAGGGCGCCGCTCTCCGACGAGTGCCGGAGCCCGCGGTATCCGCCGCGGCGGTCTTCGCGCTTCATCCCGATGGACACTGCCGTCAGGAATCCGAAAGCCAGACCGAGGAGTATCAGTCCGGTAATCACCACCATGATCGCCATGGTCCTCTCCTCCACTTTGTCCTCCCAGGTCGCGGGAGGTCGGGGGTTCGTGGGCCGGCGGTGCGGGTGAGACGACCTCGTCTTCACTATCCAGGCATCTCCGCGGAACCCACGCGAACGGTCGCACGTTCGACCGTTTGTGCTGCTCTCACTCTCACTCCCTGGTCTACTGGGTATAGAGTGAGTGCAGGCTAACTGAATGGACTTGTTGGTACAGGCTTGCATACCCCAAACAGGAGACGGTTATGCCGGAAGAGAGCAGATATCGGCAAATCGCTCGTGACCTCCGAAAGCGGATCCAGGACGGCGAACTCACCTCAGGCGACCGCCTCCCGTCCGAGAAGGAGCTAGAGGACGAGTTCGGCGCGTCGCGCAACACCATCCGCCTCGCGCTCGGCACCCTGCGCAATCAGGGACTGGTCGAGAGCCGGGCGGGGCGCGGCACCTTCGTGCAGCAGGTCATCCCCATGACCTTCCACGCGTCCCTCGCCACGCGGCGCACGCCCGAGGCACCCGAGGACTCCGGCGACATCGAGGACGTCGAGTTCGCCGAGCTGGGCGGGCAGACCCGCGCGTTCGCCGAGCTCCTCATCCAGAGCGCCACACCCGAGATCGCAAGCCGCCTCCGGGTGGACGAAGGCTCGATGGTCGTGGTCCGGCGCACCTTCCGCTACGTCGACGACCGCTCCGCCTCGGTCGAGACCTCGTACTACCCGATGGACATCGCCCAACGGACCGAACTGATGCTGCCCGAGGACATCGGGCGCGGCGCACTGCACGTCCTGCACGAACTCGGCTACACCCAGGTCGGCTACGTCGACGAGCTCCGGTCGCGCATGCCAACGCCCGAGGAGGCCCAGCAGCTCGAACTCCCGCCCGGGATCCCCGTCATGGAGCTGTACCGCACGGGGTTCTCCAAGAACAGGGCCATCCGGCTGTCCTGGACCGTGTTCGCCGGCAATGGCATCCGATTCCAGTACGAGATCGGCGACATCGCCGCCTACCACGCGGAGTGACACCGCTCCCGCACCCACCCGTCCCGACCGCCCCGTCCGCACGAAGGGGACGACAATGCACCCGATCAGGAATTCAACGAGGACTTCCTTGGCGAACGCGCTCCGCGGCGCGATCCAGAGGGGTGAGTACCCGCCCAACGAGTGGCTGCCCAACGAGGGCCGACTCGCAGAGGAGTTCCAGGTCTCGCGGGGGACGGTGCGGGCGGCACTGAAGATCCTGGAGAACGAGGGGCGTATCGGCATGCGGCAGGGCCGCGGCGTGTACGTCCGCGACTTCCGCCCCATCGTGCACCTCGCCGCCCAGGTGCCCGGCGGCACCGACGCCGAGCGGTTCACCGACGGCTACGCCCCCCAGCTGCGCGAGGCCGGCTACGACCGCATCAGCGAGTCGATCGAGGTCCAGCTCGAAACCATGCGGCCCAAGGTCGCCAAGCGTTTCGGGCTCCCCGCCGAGGCGGAGCACAACGGCTCGCCGCAGGACCGACTCGTCGTGCTGCGGCAGTGCGACCGGTTCGTCGACGGCAGGCTGTGGGAGCGCCAGATCACCCACTATCCGTACAGCATCGCTGCCGAGACCGAACTGATGTCGCCCGAGCACATCACCGACGGCATCGACCAGGTACTGGGCCGCCTCGGCTACACCGAGGACTGGTCGTGGGACATCGTGGGGGCGCGCATGCCCAGCCCCCGCGAGGTGGAGTCGTTCGGAGTCGGGCACGGCATCCCGCTGCTCGTGCAGGAGCGGGTCGCCTACGCCGGCGACCGCGTCACCCGGTTCACCGAGACCACCATGCCCGCGGACCGCCACCAGCTGCTCTACGCCGGCGGCGACGCACCGGCCGAGCTGCTCCTCCTGGCGTCCGACGTCAGCATCTTCGAGCGTTAGGGGCGTTCAGCGTTAGGGGTTTCGAGAGTTTGGGGCTTTGGGTGTTTGGGGCTTTGGGCGTTACGGGCACTGCCATCGGCTTGGGGAGATTGACCTGAGGTGATTGAGGAGGCGGTGCGCTCTACGCCCCGCCGTCATCCCTGCGACGTTGAAGGCTGCCGCTCTGCGCGAAGCGCGAGCGGGCACGAAGCACCACGGCCCGCCTTGACGTCCAGACCCCGGGCACATGACCGGAGGGAACACTCCGGCGTGGTGCTTCGTGCCGCCGGGTGCTCCGCATCCGCGGCGGCAACGCCCCCTTCACCCGAGGGCGCCAGGGCCGTGAGAACACACTCGCACCCGTTACTTCAACGGCATTGGTGTCAGGGGTGCTGCCGCCGGGCGAGGTAGTCGAGGACCACCGCCGCACCCAGCCGCTCCGGCGCGGCGTGCACCACGCGCCCCCCGTTGCGGCGCGCGAGCGATGCCGCGAACCCCGCGGGGCCGGGTGCCTCGTCCAGCAGGAAGACGGTGATCACGGCGCCGCGCCGGGTCATCCGGTCGACCTCGGCGAACGTGAGCTCGGCCGTGCGCGGCACCGGCGGCCACGCGAACGACGCTGCGCCGTCGCGCTCCAGGTGCGCCGTCGGCTCGCCGTCGGTCACCACCAGGACCACCGGCGTGAAACCGGGATGCCGGTCGACGTGCCGCCCGGCGATCAGCAGCGCGTGGTGCAGGTTGGTGCCCTGCACCGGCTCGAACGCCAGGTCGACCAGGTCCTTCGGCGGCACCTCGCGCGCGTGGTCGTTGAACGCGACCACCTGCACGGCGTCCTGCGGGTAGCGGGTCTCGACCAGCGCGTGCAGCGCCATGGCGGTGCGCTTCGCCGCGCCCGCCAGCCCGCCCTGCCGCATCGAGTACGACACGTCCACCAGCAGGCTGACGGCGGCGGCGCGCCGCTGCTCCGCCTCGGCGACCTCGAAGTCCCGCGGGCCGAGGCGCAGCGGCGCGCCGGGCGCCGAGCGCGCGACGGCGTTGCGGACCGTGCGCACGGCGTCGATGGGACGCTCGTCGCCGAACGACCACGGCCGGGTCGAACCGGTGGGTTCGCCCGAGGGCCCGGGGTCCGACCCGCTGTGCGCGCCCGCCCGCTGCGCGGCGACGGGCCGGACGTCGCCGAGGACCTCGCGCAGCGCGGTCGCCCCGAGCCGCCGCAGGGCCTTCGGGGTCAGCCGCGGCCGCCCGCGCGAGCCGCCGAGGAGACCCTGGTCGCGCAGGTCCCGTTCGACGGAGCGGAGCCGGGCGAGGTCGTCGACCGCCCGGCGGCCCAGCGCGCGGCGCACGGCGTCCTCGTCCACGTCGGCGAGGTCGGCGCCGGGGTAGTGCTGCGCCAGCGCGCGTTCCACCTCAGCGAGGTCGGCGAGGTCGGCCAGCGCCGTGGTGGCGTCGCCCATGCCCAGCGGGGCGCTCCCCGCCATGTCCTCGGCACCCGACCAGGCGAGATCGGGGCGGCGCGCGCGCAGGGCGTCGCCGAGGCGCTGCACGTCCCGCGTGAGCCCCGCCTCGGCCATGGCCTGCGCCGACAGCGACAGCAGTGTGTCGCGCCGGTCCGGCGTGAGGGAGTCGAGGAGGCGCTGGGCGGCGGCCGAGCGGCGCGCCAGGACGTCGACCAGTTCGTCGAGGTCGCGGGGGCGACCGGGGGTGGTGGGGGAGCCGGGGACGCCGAGGGAGCCGGGGGTGGCGGCCGCGCTGGGTGAGTCGGCGGAGCCAGGGAGTTCGGGGGCGTCGGCCGAGCCGGGCGAATCGGCGGAGTCGGGGAGGTCGGGCAGTTCGGGCAGTTCGGGGAACAGGTCGCCGAACTCGGCCATGAACCGGTCGAAGTCGTCGGGGGTGTGCGCACCGCGCGCGTCGGCGTCGAGCATGGCGTTGAGCGCCGCGATCATCGACGCGACGCGCGCCATCTCCGCGGGGTCGGTGCCGGCGAGTGCGTCCTTGGCGCCCCGGAACCGGGAGTCGAGTACCTCCCGGCGCAGCAGGTCGCGCAGTGCCGCGTAGCTCGAACGGGCGGCGTCGGAGCGCCACGCGTAGTCGGCGAGGCGGCGGACCGCGGCAGCGGTGTCCGCGGGGAGCGCGCCGAGCTCCGCCTCGCGCAGCGCGGCGTCGTCACCGCCGACGGCGGCGAGGGCCGCGCGCTCCTGCGATACGGCCCGGTCGAGCAGTGCGCGCACACGCTCCAGCGTCCCGTCCAGGCGGCCGAGGGAGCGAAGCTCCGCGGTGCGCGTGCGCGCGCGTTCACGCAGGTCGTCGAGTCCGGGAAGGCCGTCGGTGCCGCGGTGCAGGAGCCGCCGCAGCGCGTCGCGGGGGCGGTCGCCGTCGATGACGGACCGGCCGAGGGCGTCGAGTGCCGCGCGGGTATCAGCGGGCGGGGCCAGCGGATCGGGTCCGGCGCGGTAGGGGCCGTAGCGGTACCGGGTCATCGGCTCCCCAACCATTCTCGCGCTCAGCGGGCGGCGGCCGCGCCGCGGCGGCCCGCCATCTCCCCGCGACGATACGCGCACCGGTGCGGCGGATGCGGCCCGATGGTGAGTACCCTGCTGCGATGCCCCACAACGAGTACCTCGCCGAAGGCCCGCGTGTCGCCGTCCGCAGGGTGACGCGGCGGGACGAGGACGGGTTCACCGCGGCGATCCGGGCGAGCGCCGCGCTGCACCACCCGTGGGTGTCGATGCCCGCGACACCGGTGGCGTTCCACAACTACGTGGCGCGGTTCGACGGGTCCTCAGATGTCGGCCTGGTGGTGTGCGAGCGGCGGACGGACCGGCTCGCGGGGTTCGTCAACATCAACAACATCGTCGGCGGCGCCCTACAGAGCGGTGCGCTCGGGTACGCGGCGTTCGCGGGGGCCGAGGGGCGCGGGTACATCAGCGAGGGGGTCGGGCTCGTCGTCGGGTTCGCGTTCGCGATGCTCGGGCTGCACCGCCTGGAGGCCAACATCCAACCGGACAACGCCCCGTCGCGCCGCCTGGTTCAGCGCAACGGTTTCCGCCTGGAGGGGTACTCGCCGGAGTTCCTCTTCGTCAACGGAGCCTGGCGCGACCACGAACGCTGGGCCACCCTCCGCCCGAAGGGGACCATTCCCACAGGCAGTGGCCCACTCACCGCATGACTCCCTCACCGCATGACCCCTGGTCGAATCCGCCCCGGACATGGCACGCTCCTGTCCGGCTCCGGCCATGGGGTCCGCGCTGACGATCCCCGCTCCGACCTGCACAAATACACGATGTGCAAGCGTGTGCCCAGCTCACGACGTGTCGTAATTCGGTGACAGAGCGAAGCATGTGGGGTACCGTCATTCTGCTGTCTCCCCCAACAGCGGAGGTTCACCGTGTTCCATCCCCCAGTTCAATTGCACGGCCCCCACGAGGACCGCTCGTCCACGGCCTGCCCATACCGCCATCGCGAAGCGGGCGCCTGATATGGAGACGACGACCCGGATCCCCGGCAGCCTCAAGGCCGTGCGCGTTCTGCTCTACATTTTCGCCGGAATCTCCGTACTGAGTTCCGCGGGCATGTTCCTCGCAGAGGAACCCTCTCCGCTTCTGCTCCTGGCGGTATTCGCCTTCGTCTTCATTCCCGGGGCAGCGGCGTTCCTCTTGGCGATGCTGCTGCCGAAGGGGGGCACCGTGGTCTTCTGCGGCTTGGTCCTCTTCGGCGTGGGCGGGATCCTCACTTCGCTGCTCTCTGTCGGCGAAGGGCCCCAGTGGATAACCCAGATGCTCATCCCTGTGCTGGTGCTGATCCTCACGCTCACATCGAACTCGCGTGAGTTCATGTTGCGCCGCTGACCTTTAATTCAACCCATCCGGGCGGCATCGTGATGCCCCTCGTTCTTTCCATGCTGTCTTGACCCGCTCAGATTTTCCCCCGATCGCAAAGCGGTGAGTCTCATGCTGCGCGTAATCCACGATCCCGAGCGCGGAGCGTCCCTTGTCGAGTACGCGGCCGTCATCGTCCTCAGCGCGGCGATCATGGCGTCCCTCGTCAACGCCGGGATAACGACCGTCATCACCGACTCGGTCGAGAAGTCCGTCGAACGCCTGCTCAACCCTGACGGTGAGGGCCCGCCGTCGGCAGGCGGCCAGGGCGGACGTGGGTCTGGCGGGTCAGGCGGTGGCCCGGATGGTGGTCAGGGCGGTCCGGGGAGCCCCGACAGCCCGGGTAACGCTGGGGGCTCCGGATCCAATGACCCCGGGGGCAGCGGTCAGGCGCAGCCTGCCGCGAATTCCTCTGGTCAGAAGGGCGGCCTGAATCCGGACAGCGGGACGTCGTCCGGTGGTCCCGGCGGGCCCGCCGGATTGGCGAACGCCTTCCACCCGGGTGGCGCGCCCCTACAGCAAGTGGACTGGGGCGGGGTACTCGACAAGCTCCCCGACCACGACGTCTACCTGCCGAACCCCGGAATGAAACTCAGCGAATGGCTTGCCCCGGGGTCTCATATACCAAGGAAGGTCGCCGAGTCCCACGGATACAAAGAAGACACTCCCGGCGGACTGGCAGGCGAAATACACAAATACGATAAGCATCTTGGATCCATCATCGGGGATCTGGCAACCGCCCCGGGAAACTTCGCCCTGCACCCCATCGAAGGTGTCAAGAGCGCCTACAATTCGGCGGTGTCGGCCGGAAGCGAGCAGCTCGATGGATATCAGAAGATCATCGAGGACACCAAGAGCGGCATAGTGGGCGGCGACCCATTAGCAGCGGCTGCCGGTTTGCCGAAAATGCTGAAATACCATTTCATTGATGCCCCGGTCAGTCCGGGCGGGTGGCTGGTCAACAAAAAGGCGCGGGGGTATTTCGGCAAGGGAGAATATGGAAAGGGAGCCGCAGAGGTAACCGGATCACTCGGTGATCTGCTCCCCGGGGTAAAGATCGCGAGGCTGCTCGGCGGTAAGGGCCCCTCCCCGGACACGCCTGACAAGGGCGGTTCCCCAGACACGCCGGACAAGGGCGGCTCGGTCCGCGCCGGCGGGCAACCGCAGCAGGGCAAGCCCAAGGGTGGCCGCCCCACTGGTGAGCCGGACCCGAATAAGGAAGGCGGCGGAGACCCTAAGCCCGGGTGCAAGACGGGCAACAGCTTCGTCCCGGGCACTCTCGTCCTCCTGGCGAGTGGTGCCCAGGTGCCGATCGAGGACATCGAGGTCGGCGACGAGGTCCACGCCTTCGACCCCCGCACCGGCGAAGAGGGCCCCCGCCCGGTCATCGACCTGATCGAGGGCACCGGCAAGAAGACCCTCGTAGACATCACCGTCACCAACGACGACGGCACCAAGGGGACCGTCACCGCAACCGACGAACACCCGTTCTGGGTCCCAGACAAGGCCGAGTGGGTCGATGCCATCGACCTCAAGGCAGGAAGCTGGCTCCGAACCAGCAACGGCACCTGGGTGCAGGTCAGCTCGATCGAACACCAAACTGTCGCTCGTCAGCGAGTCCGCAACCTGACCGTTGCGGAACTCCACACCTACTATGTTTTTGTAAATGCGTCTCCGGTGCTTGTCCACAACAGCAACTGCCTGATCGGAAAACCCCTACGAAAAGGTATATTCGGGCAGAGCAAGAGAGATCTTGAACAGAGAATTGGTGAGGTAGTCGACTTCTACGACATGAACGGCAGGCCACCTGCGATGACTCATCAAGGCCGCCGACGAGGCGGCGCGGTGGGAGAATACGGGAATGCAAACGGCCAGTTGCCGAATCGACCCCCTGGCTACTACAAGGAAAGCGATGTCTGGCCGTCCGCTCGTGGCACAGGAAACCGTGGCGCTGAACGTATCGTCTTTGGAAAGAAAGGAGAGGTGTATTATACTTCAAGTCATTATAATAGCTTTATTAGGGTTCGGTAAGATCATGGCAGTTGTTGGGTGATTGGTATGCGCTGGCGGTCGGTTCCTAGGGTGCTGGAGGGGATTGAAAATCCCCCATACTTTCTGGATTATCGAGATAGAGATAAGCATGTTTCTGCCCTGAATAATAGCGGATTTCAGGTCGTCAATATCGATGCCGATGAGATTCAATCGGAAAGAGATGCTTCTTTCTTGGTGGCCAGGGCTCTGGGGTACCCGGATTTCTTTGGAGGAGGGTGGGATGCGCTATTTGACTTGCTGACAACTGAGTTTCAGGATCGCCCGAGAATTCTCGCTGTCGGCCTGCTTGATTCACATAAGCTGGCCAGTCGCAATTTGCGACTTTTTGTAAACATTTCATGGAATCTATTAAATGCCACGGACACTGTAAATTATGAGGGCGAAGGAGAATGGCAGCTCGAATTCTTCTACTGGGGAAATTGGGATGAGTATTCATGATATCTGTTTTCAGAATACATCTCTGGAAAGTTTGCAGCATTGACCCTCAGGGTTAAATCGGTGTCTGAACTTGGGGTCAGGTGCGGTAGTGCGCGCCTGTCGACGTCTCGTCCTTGGTGAGGTGGCGGTCCAGGTAGAGGCCCTCCAGGGCTGGTTCCACGGCGGCTGCCGCGTGGCCCCTGGTGGATTGTTCGATGGTGTGTTGAGTTCGGGCACGTTTGCCGTGACCGCGTCCGCACCGTGACTGCTCTCGCGCTGGTCAGATCCACGTGACCGCTTTCGGCCAAAAATGAAGGGGATTCATGTGAATCATGACTCTCGTTCGTTGCTTTGAACTGGGAAAACAGGAAACAGGCAAGGATTGGGCCATCGCATAACCCATGTGACTGCGTCGCGACGCGACGTTACGGTGGGGGGACGCCTTCATCCCCCAAGTTTCTGAGAGGCGCGACCATGGGTCGTCAACTTCCTTCCAGCGTCAAGGCCACGCGTGTGCTGCTGTTCATCGCCGCGGGCCTCTACGCCGTCACGATCGTCGTCGCCAACTACCTCTACGGGTTCAACGGCGTCACCCACGCCTACCTGGTGTGGACGTGCTGGCCCGGTGTGTTCGCCTTCGCCTTCGCGCTGCGCATCCCCAAGGGCGGCAAGCTGCTGATGTGGTCGATCGTGGTCCTTGAGGTCCTGCGAATCATGATGTCGCTCGGCGAACTCGACACCGGCCAGGGGTTCACCCAGATGATCCTGCCGGTCGTGACCATGATCGCCGTTCTCAAGCGGCCTTCCCGGCAGTACTTCGCGGCGAAGACCCCGGTAAACGCCTGACCTCTTTCCACGCCTGGGCCCTCGCGCCCTCGGCGTCCGTCATGCCCTGATCTGTGCCTGGCCGAGATCCGATCCCGGTCAGCATCCCCCGCACTGATTGCGACTGCGCATGCTCCGAAGCATCCATGACCCAGACCGCGGCGCCACGATGGTGGAGTACTGCGCCGTGCTCATCCTCAGCGCGGCCGTCCTCGGCTCGCTGTTGAGCTCGGGCCTGATCGGCTCGATCAGGACCGGAGCCACGTCGGCCCTTGAGGCACTGCTCGGGACCGGTCCGCCGCCCGCGGCTTCCGGCCCGGACGCCCAACAATCTCCAGGACCCGACCTGGGCACCCCGCCCCCAGCGGATCCCGGAGGCAAGGGCGCCGGAGGAGGCACCTCCAAGGCGCCGAATACCGGTGGGAAGGGCGAACCGGGACGCACGATCAAGACCGGGACGGGGGACCCGACCAACCTCTCCGGGTGGATGTCGGACTTCTACGAATCCATCGCGGGCCAGGCCGAGGAATCGGGCAAGAGTGCCGGCAAAGCCGCGGCAGACGAGTTCGGCGACGCCAAGAAAGACTTGTGGAAGTACACCAAGGACAAAGCCGGCGGTGTACGCGATGGCACGGTGAACACGTGGAACTCCTGGCTACAGGACTCGAAAGACCTTGGTGAAAAGTCCGCGCTGGAGACCCGGGAGGTCCACAAGAAGTACGGGGGCTGGGCGGCCACCGGGTATTCGATGTACGCGGGCCAACGCGATCAGTGGTGGTCCGCTGAAGCCTCGCCCGGCGGATTCGCCCGCCGTGGTGCGGCCGACCTGTTCGACAAGGAGTTCTGGGAGGCCACGGAACGCAGCGAGAACGGGGCAGAACCAGCCGCCGTCCTTGCCTACAACGTGCTCGGCTACGCCAACCCGCTGGATAAGGGCAAATGGCTGAAACTGCTCGGTACCCCGAACAGTGTGAAGCCGGGTCGACCGGACCCGAAACCCGATCCCCGTGCTGACGGAGGCAAACCCGGCGCGACCGACCCGTCCGACAAGGGACAGCACGACGATGACCGCGACACCGAGGACGAGCCCGACGCCCCGAGCTGTCCGAGACCCAAGAACAGTTTCGTCCCCGGGACCCCGGTGCTACTCGCGGACGGCTCGACCAAGCCGATCGAGGACATCGAGGTCGGCGACGAGGTCCACGCCTTCGACCCCCGCGCCGGCGAAGAGGGGCCTCGCCCGGTCACCGACCTGATCCAGGGCACCGGCAAGAAGACCCTCGTCGACATCACCGTCATCAACGACGACGGCACCAAGGGGAACGTCACCGCAACCGACGAACACCCCTTCTGGGTCCCGGACCGTGCCGAGTGGGTCGACGCCATCGACCTACAGTCCGACGCCCGGATCCGGACCAGCCAGGGGACTTGGGCGGAGATCACCGAGGTTGAAACTCGAGTGGGACTCGCACAACGAGTCCATAACATAACAGTCGACGAACTCCATACCTATTATGTGGGCAAGGGCGGCGCGACTCTACTCACACATAACGCGTCACCCAAGAAGCTTCCGCCGGGGTGCGGACTCACCGCAGATCCTAGTACCGCACCATTTACTAGCAAGTCCATTATCACAACAACGAAATATGAAGGCGATAAAAGCTTTAGGTTGGACGTGGAAAACAATGGTCCGGGCGTCCCGGGGAGGGCGAATATTCACATTCAATTGAAGGGAAAGGGAAATGACCAGAAGAAGGATAAGTTCTTTTATAATCCAAAAGAAAAAACGTGGACGAGCGAAGATGGTCGAAAGCCGCCGAAGAAGGTTTTGAAAATGATCAAACAGAAGCATATAAATAGTGCGTTGAGGAAATTGGGTTTGGAGGAAGAATGATTTCAAATGCAAGAATGAAGCGCATCATTGAACTGTCTGGTGGGCGGCATTTGTGGGATGCAAGCATAGAAGAAGAATTGCAGGGCTTTGCTGCTGAAGGGTTGAAGTGGGATGACAGGGGGATGGTGCTTACTGGTGACTATTTTAGCCTTGAGGAAGGGGTGAATTACAGTTCGGAAGACTTGATGGACATTGAGCTCAATGTAAATGATTTCAAAGTCGAAGATGAAGGTATTAAGAAAACAAGAGAAGATTATTTGGTTGAAATGCTGTCGAGGGCGTTGACGTTTTCAGCAAGAGTCCTTGAGCATTCTCGTGCTCTGGATAAATCGGATTTGATCCAAGCGCTGATTGCTGTCGGGGTTGACGATGATTATCGCATTCATGGAACAACCGTAAAGTTCTTCTTGTATCGTGATGGATTTCCATCCGATTTCAAGGACTTGGAGAAGTTTTCGATAGAAGCGGTGGCGCTTATTAGTATCCTGGATCTACCTGGGTATTCTGTTGGTTCAGATTACGTCCTGTAGATGGAATTGCTATTGGTTTCCTCTTTGGTGAGGTGGCGGTCCAGGTAGAGGCCCTCTAGGGCTAGTTCTACGGCGGCGGCTGCGTGGCCCCTGGTGGATTCTTCGGGGGTGTCTTCGGCGCCCGTGCGTTTGAGGAGGTCGGCCAGGCCCGTGAAGGGGCCGATGCGGTCGAGGATGTCGGCGGCGGGGACGAGGTCGCCGGTTTCGACTGTGGCGCCGGTGGCGAAGAGTTCGGTGAGGGCGCCGAGGTCGGCGCCGCCGAGGAGTTCGCGGTAGGTCTCGCTGGTGGCGCGCCGCAGCAGGTGGCGCAGGACGTCGGTCTCGCGGCCCTCTTCGCCGGCCTCGAACTCGATCTTGCCGCGCAGGGTCTCCGCGACGGATTGCAGGTCGCAGACGCGGGCGACCGGGTGCCGCTCGCCGGTCACCGCGGCCCGGCGGGACGCCGACGCCGCGGCCGTCTCCACGGCGGCGATCGCGAAGCGCGCCGACACGCCCGACCTGTCGTCCACCGACGGGGAGGCGCGCACCAGCCGGGTGAAGCCCGCGACGATCCGCACCACGTGGTCGGGCACCTCGGCGGCGCCGTCGAGGGCGGCCTCCTGGCGGATCAGCGCGCTCTCGGCCGCGATGTCCTGCGGGTAGTGGGTGCGGATCTCCGCGCCGAAGCGGTCCTTGAGCGGGGTGATGATGCGCCCCCGGTTGGTGTAGTCCTCCGGGTTGGCGCTGGCGACGACCAGCAGGTCGAGCGGCAGCCGCAGGGTGTGCCCGCGTACCTGGAGGTCCCGTTCCTGGAGCACGTTGAAGAGCGCGACCTGGACGCGGGCCGCGAGGTCGGGCAGTTCGTTCAGGCCGAACACGCCGCGGTTCGACCGCGGGACGAGCCCGTAGTGCACGGTCTCGGGGTCGTCGAGGGTGCGGCCCTCGGCCAGTTTCACCGGGTCGACGTCGCCGATCAGGTCGCCCACCCCGGTGTCGGGGGTGGCGAGCTTCTCGCCGTAGCGGGCATCGCGGTGCAGCCACTCGACGGCCAGCGCGTCGCCCTGCTCGGCGGCGATGCGCCGGCAGCGGGGGCACACCGGTGCATAGGGGTGGTCGTTGATCGGGCAGCCGCCCACGATCGGCGTCCACTCGTCCAGCAGCCCGGTCAGGGTGCGGATGAGCCGGGTCTTGCCCTGCCCCCGCTCGCCGAGGAGGACGACGTCGTGCCCCGCGATCAGCGCGCGTTCGAGGTGCGGCAGGACGGTGGCGTCGAAGCCGACCACACCGGGGAAGCGCTCCTCGCCCGTCCGCAGCCGGTGCAGCAGGTTCTCCCTGATCTCGGTGCGTACGGCGCGGTGCTGGTGCCCGGTGTCGCGCAGCGCGCGCAGCGTCGTCGGCCGCGCGGATCCGGGTGTGAGGGGGGCAACGGACATGCGGCAGAGTCTATGCAGCGGGCCGGTGCGGGCGCGGGCGGAGCGGAACACGCCGTCCCGAAACGCAATCCCGGCGGAAGAATCCCTGGAGAGAACGGAAATACCGCGGCGCGTCCACCGGTTCGACGCGACGGGGCTGGGAAGATGGACTGCCAAGAGCGGGATCCTGGAACACCGGGATCACGGAGTACGCGAGGAGGAGTGGCGAGTGGCACGGTTCGGTGACGCGCTGGCAACGGGCGTCGACTTGGTGAGCGCAGCGGAGCGCGCGGTGCTCAGTGCCCTCGAACCGCTCGACGGCCGTGCCGACCTCGTGTGCTTCTTCGTGTCGGGCAACGACCCCGAGGAGGTCGTCCTCGCAGGCGAGCGCGTCATGGCGCTCGCCGGGGACGCGGCCACCCTGGGGTGCAGCTCGACCGGTGTCATCGGCGGCGGCCGCGGAGTCGAGGAACAGGGGGCCGTGAGCGTGTGGGCGGCGTCGCTGCCCGGCGCCTCGCTGACCCCGTTCCGGTTGGACGCCATCCCCGAAGGCGACCACGTCACCGTGGTCGGCATGGACGAGCCCGCACCGGACGACACAGTGGCTCTGCTGCTCGCCGACCCGTACGAGTTCCCGGCGCAGTCGTTCATGCGCCGCTCGACCGATGTGCTGGGCGGACTGCCCATCGTCGGCGGGCTGGCCGACGGCCCCCACGGCAGGGAGTCCGTCCGCCTGTTCTCCCAGGGGAAGGCCGTCGACAGCGGGGCTGTGGGGCTGCTCCTGGGCGGCGAGTCGGTCGTCGGGACCGTCATCAGCCAGGGCTGCCGCCCCATCGGGCCGTCGATGGTGGTCACCAAGGTCGACGGGAGCAGTGTGCTGGAGCTCGCCGGGACCTCCGCCTACGGCAAGCTCGAGGACATCCTCAACGCCCTGCCGCCCGAGGAGCAGGACCTCGCCGCCAATGGGCTGCACATCGGCGTGGCGATGGACGAGTACGCCGATCGGCACGACCGCGGCGACTTCCTCATCCGCGCCGTTGCGGGCGCCGACGCCGAGGCGGGCACTCTCGCCTTCAGCGAGGCCGTGGAGGTCGGGCAGACCGTCCGGTTCCAGGTCCGCGACCAGGCCAGTGCGGATGCCGACCTGCTCGACCGGCTCGGCGCCTTCGCAGAGGACAGCGGGGAGCGTGTCACCGCGGCCCTGCTCTTCTCCTGCAACGGACGCGGCAGCGCCATGTTCGCCTCGGCCGACCACGACGTCCGCTGCGTGCGGGAGGTGCTGGGGATCGGCCCGGTGAGCGGGTTCTTCGGCGCGGGCGAGATCGGCCCGGTCGCCGGCCGCAACCACGTGCACGCGTTCACGGCCTGCGTGCTCGCCTTCGGCGACGCACCGGCGGCGTCCGCCAGCCCGGACGCCGGGTCGGGAGTGGCGGACACCCCCGGATAGCCCCAATGCCGTTGACTTAACGGGTGCGAGGGTTTCCTCACGCCCCTGATGACCTCGGGCGAGGGGGCGCGGCGCACCCCTGGTGCCCTCGGGCAAAGGGGGTGTGCGGCACGCCTTTGAAGACCTCAGGCGCAGCGGGTGGGCTGCCGTCGCGGATGCTTCGCAATCGCGACGGCAGCCTCGGTGCGGGCCTGGCGGGGGCCATCGGCGTCGTGCTCGGCCTCCTGCTGCGCCCGGTTCGCGGAGTGTCGCGCACCGGAGGCCCGCGGCGGCGGCCTCCGTCTTCAGCCGGGCCCACGAGCACTCCATCGCCCATTTGGATCAACGGCATTGCGGATAGCCCCACCGCCCGCAGAGAGACGCGCCTTTGGGCCTGACCGGTCGGGTGCCGGATGTTCTCGGCACCCGCCCACCGGCGCAGCCCCGGTGTGGCTCTGCGCACTCGTCGGTACCGCGTGCGGCTCGCTCTCGCCCATTATTTGAACCATGGTACTACTAGTACGTTGGTTCAACTAGTGAGGGGGTCGCGATGCGAACGGGGACGACTGGGCGTGCCGGGTGGCGGGAGTGGAGTGGTCTCGCGCTGCTGGCGCTGCCGACGATGCTGCTCGGACTCGACGTGACGGCGCTCTATCTCGTCGTCCCGAACGTGGCCGCCGACCTCGATCCGACGGCGGCGGAGACCCTGTGGATCATGGACGCCTACGGCTTCTTCATCGCCGGGTTCCTGATCACGATGGGCACGCTGGGCGACAGGATCGGGCGGCGGCGGCTCCTGATGGTCGGCGCGGCGGCGTTCGGGGTGGTGTCGGTGTTCGCGGCGTTCGCCCCCAGCGCCTTCCTGCTGATCGTGGCGCGTGCGCTGCTCGGTGTGGCCGGGGCGACGCTGATGCCGTCGACGCTGTCCCTGATCAGCACCCTGTTCACCGACGCCCGCCAGCGGGCGCTGGCGATCGGCGTGTGGGCCATGATGTTCGCCATGGGGATGGCCGCCGGCCCCGTCGTCGGCGGTGCGCTGGTCGCCGGGTTCTGGTGGGGCGCGGTCTTCCTGATCGCCGTTCCCGTCGCCGTGCTGGTGCTGGCGGGCGCGCCGGTGCTGCTGCCGGAGTACCGGGACCTCAGTGTCGGCCGGATCGACCTGCCGAGCATCGGCCTTTCCCTGGTGGCGATGCTGCCGCTCGTGTACGCGGTCAAGCAGGTGGCGGGCCACGGCGCCGACGTCCCGGCGCTGGTCGCCACCATCGTCGGCGGTGGCGCGGCGGTCGCCTTCGTGCGCCGCCAGTTGCGGTTGGCCGAGCCGCTGCTGGACATGAACCTGTTCGCCGGCCGGGCGTTCTCCGCCGCGCTGGGCGTCCTGCTGATCGGACTGGTCGGCTTCGGCGGGGTGATGTACCTGGTCACCCAGTATCTGCAACTCGTGGAGGGCCTTACGCCGATGGCGGCCGGCCTGTGGATGGGCCCGCCGGCGGGGGCGATGCTCATCGGGTCCCTCGGTGCGCCGCTGCTGGCGCGCCGCGTGTCCCCCGGCGTCGTCATGGCGGCGACCTTGGCGGTCTCGCTCCTCGGCTACGCCCTGCTGGCCTTGGCCGGGACGGGCGGCGCGGGCGGCGTGGACGGCTTGGACAGCTTGGACGGCAAGGTGAGCGTGGTCGCCGGGTTCGCGTTCGTCTACCTCGGGCTCGGCGTCATCGCCGCGCTCGGCACCGACATCGTCGTCGCCGCGGCGCCGCCGGAGAAGGCCGGGTCGGCCGCCGCGTTGTCGGAGACCGTCCAAGAGCTCGGCATCGCGGCGGGTGTGGCCGTCCTGGGCAGCCTCACCACGGCGGTCTACCGGGCCGCGCTCTATGTCCCGCCCGGGCTCTCACCCGCCGCGGCGGAGGCGTACGGCGACACCCTCGGCGGCGCGGTGTCGGTCATGGACCGGTTGCCGGACGGCGCGATCGACCACGCGCGGGCCGCGTTCACCACCGGGCTCAACATCAGCGCCGTCGTCGCGGGGCTCGGGGTCGCGGCGGCGGCGCTGGCCTGCGTCACCGTCCTGCGGCACATCCGGCCGCTCGGCGAGCCCGCCCCTGAGGCCGTACCGGTAGCCTCGGCTCATGGGACGGGCAATGCCGGGTGAACAGGGCGCGGTCGACGGCCGGAAGCTGCGCGGGCAGCGCCGCAGGGCCCAGATCATCGATGCGACGCTCACCATCGTCCGCCGCGACGGCGCCACCGGGGTCACCCACCGGACCGTCGCCAAAGAGGCCGGCATCACCACCAGCCTGACCCTCTACTATTTCGCGACGTTGGACGAACTGCTGATCGCGGCCCTGACCAGCGTCACGGACGCCTACACCCAGCGCATCCGGCAGGTCATCGACGCCGACGGCGACAAGATCGCCGGGTTGGCGCACCTCATCGCCGAATCCGCCGGACCGGGCCGGGAGCGGGCGCTCGCCGAACGGGAGTTGTCGACCCTCGCGGCGCGGCGCCCCGCTCTGCGCCCCGCGGTCCGCCGCTGGCGCGACAATGTCGCGGAGCTCGCCCGGACCCAGTCCGGCGACCCCGACACGATCGAGGCGTTCGTCGCCCTGTCCGACGGCCTGTGCACGGCCATCCTCCTCGACGACCGCGAGGCCGACCCCCGGCACATCAGGGCCGTCCTCACCAAGGCGCTGCTGGGGGCCTCCCACCGGCCGTAGCCGGGGCGGCACCGTCGCCGCGGAGCCTTAGAACGTCTCCACAGTGTGGGGACGCAGGTCGGTGCGCAGCGCCGCGTCGAGTGCCGCCGCCGCACCGGGGGTGTGCTCCCCTATGAGACCGGCGCGGACCAGGGCGCCGGCCGTCACGCAGCCCATGTGGCACGACGCGAGGTCGCGGACGTCGACGGTGAGGTCGGCCGGTCCGTCGGCGGGACGGTAGGTGCAGCCCTCGGGGGTCGCCGTGAGGCGGTGCCGCCCCGCGTTCTCGGGGCGGAGGCCGTCGCGGACGTCGAGGACCAGGTCGGCGGCTGCCGCCCAGGAACGGCCCTCCATCGCGGCCCGCACGTCGACCAGCCGCACCCGCAGGAGCGGCGCCCCGCCGACCACGCGCACCTGGTCGCGGTCGGCGGCGAAGAGCAGCAGCGGGTCGTCGGACGGCCGCCCCCACGCGCGCACCGTTGCGGTCAGGTCGATCGAGGCTAGGTAGCGCCACAGTGCGGCGGCCGCCGCCGGGGTGTCGGCCTCCAGTTCGTCGAGGCGGACCAGCCCGTGGGGGTCGCCGCCCTTGGTGCGGTAGACCGCGTACCCGGCGATCGGGTCGCCGAGCGCCACCACGCGGGGCGGGCCGAGGCCGCCGTCGTCCTCGTCCGTCGCGGCCAGCCACTCGTTGCGCCACCGCGTCTCGGTGCGTTCGAAGCGGCCGGCCCGCGCGGTGCGGGTGGCCTCGTAGTACGGGCCGATGAGCGCCGGGACGTCGGCCGGGTCGACAAGGCGGAGCGGCCGGTCGTCGGCGTCGATGCGCAGCCGGAGCGGCGTACGGGAGTCGATCTCGACGTTGACACCGTCGGTCGCGGCCCCGAAGCCGAACCGGCCGTAGATGATGTCCTCGGACGCCCAGAGGGCGGCGATCGGCCGCCCCTCGGCGGCGCAGCGGCGGTGGAGGTCCGCGATCATCCCGGACAGCACGCCGCGGCGGCGGTGGGTGGGGGCGACCGCGACGAAGCTCAGCCCCATGCAGGGCAGCTCGCCGCCCGGAACGGAGAGGTCGAAGGGGAGCGCCTCGGCGAACCCGACGAGGGAGTCGCCGTCGTAGGCGCCGATGCGCCCGCTCTCGCGCAGCTGCTCGTGGTGCTGCTTGCGCCTGTCGTCCGGCGGCTTCTCGTGGAAGGCGAGGTAGGCGAGGTCGAGCGCGCGGTCGATCTGGGACTCCGGGACCTCGCGGACCTCGAAGGCGGAACGGTGGTCCATGGTTCGGACAGTAGTCCGCGCCGGTCGGGTGCGCACCGGGTTTTCCGGGCGGCGCTGCGGTGCCGCCGCGCCGCCGCGCCGCCGGCCGGATCCGGGCCCGTTCCGGCCCTGTTCGGCCCGTCCCGGCGCGCCGGGACGGGGGCGGCGGCTACAGCTTGCCGAGGACCTGCTCGTCGAACTCGTCGAACAGCAGGATGCCGGTGCGGTAGCTGGCGGCCTGGGACCAGACCAGCGGGTACACGCGGTCGGCCTGAGCGGGTTCGGTCTCCTTCCAGGGGCCCTGGTCCATGAGCTTTCGGCTGCCGGGGGTGGCCTTGCCGTCGGGGCCGGCCGGCATGATCACGGCGTCGACCTCGTCCAGCCGGTCCAGCTCCTCGAAGGACAGCCCGGTCTGGAAGTCGACCTCGGGCCCCTGCTCGCGCGGGAGGAACTCCAGCCCGGCGTCGCCGAGCACGGTGGTGGACCAGGAGTCCTGGAACTCCAGCATCCAGTCGCCCTTCCGGAGCCGGGCCTCCTTGCCCTCGCTGGCCGCGGCGAAGGTCCAGTCGGCGGCGGGGGAGTCGGCGACGGCCTCGCCGACCTCCTCGGCCCGCTTGTCGTACGCCGTGACGAGCTGCTCGCCGTCCTCGGTGACCCCGGCGGCGTCCCAGACGCGCTCGGTGGTCTTCTTCCAGTCGGCGGGCGCGGTGGGGGCCGACACGACGACGGGGGCGATCTCCTCCAGTTGGCCGTAGTCCATCTGGGCGGCGGCGGGGATGCCGGACAGGATGAGGTCCGGCTTCAGTTCGGCGACCTGCTCGACGCTGATCTCCGTGCGCTCGCCGACCTTGGGCAGCTTCTCGAAGCGCTTGCGGTTCTCGGGTGTGTAGTCGCGCGTCTCGGAGTCGGCCGCGCCGACGATGGGCGACCCCTCGATCTCCAGCAGGGGGCCGGTGGCCCAGCCGAGGGTGACGACGCGCTTGGGGTCCTTCGGGACCTTGACGGGGGCGTCCTTGTGGTCGCTGTCGACCTCGCGGGTCGGGGCGTCCTCGGCCGTGGACGGGGCGCCGCCGCATCCAGCGAGTGCGAGCAGTGCGGCGGCGAGGCCGGCGGTGATCGTGCGCGATCGCATGCGTTCTCCAGCTGTTCGGGGGGCGGCGGCCCGCGGGCGGCGGAGGCCGTGACCGGCAGGGATCCGCAGCAACCAGTTAGGGCAGGCTGTCCTAATTGAGGGGAGCCTAGCCTATGGGTTCCGGCCACTGCGATGCGCCCCATGTCCGGCGTGTCGGCTTTGTCGCGACACGCGCGTGCCCCACTACTTGGAGTGAGGGACGTCGATGTGCGGGGGAACGATGAGCAGTGCCCGGATGATCCGCTGCGCCGCCGCCGTGCTGGCGGCAGCGGCCCTGACCGGGTCCACCCCCGCTGCGGCGCGCGCCGCCGGCCCCGCACCGCCGCCCGGCGCCTGGACCGGCATGGACCTCGGCCGGGCCGAGCTGTCCGGCGCCGCGCTGCACCACGACGGGATCGGCGCCGTGCCGCCGGACGGATCCGGGGCGGCCGGGTCCGCCCGCGCCGCCGGCGGCGGCGGCGCACCGGGCCTCGCGACCTTCGCCGCCCACCGGATCGACCGGGCCACCGACACCGTCGCGGTCGCCGCCGAGGGGACCGCCGATCCCGCGGTGCGCGCCGTCGAGGCGCGCGGGCTGCGCCACGACGGGGTCTGGACCGAGTGGCACGCGTGGCAGCAGAGCGGGGCGGAGTCCCGGGTCGTCCTGCCCGCGCCGGTCCGGCGGGTGCAGGTGCGGGCCGTCCTCGCCGCCGACCCGGGAGCGCGGCTCTCCGGCGTCCGCCTCCGCCCGCTGGCGGCAGGGACGGACCGCCGCGCGCGACCGGGCACGCCGTTCTCCGCACGGGTCTTCGCGACCCGGATCGGCCTGGTGGGCGACCGCACCGCCAACGGCGACACCATCCGGCCCGCCGACCACTTCGTGGCGCTGCCCTCGCGGCGCGGCCTGGCCACCAAGGGCACGGGCGACTACACGGTGCGGGTGTGCGCCGAGGGCTCCGGGAAGACCCCCGGGCGGTGCGCCTACGCCCCGGTGTGGGACGTCGGCCCGTGGAACATCAAGGACGACTACTGGAACGAGGACCGCCAGATGTGGACCGACCTCGCCCGCGGCACACCCCAGGCGCAGGCCGGCCACCAGGACGGCCACAACAAGGGGCGCGACGGGTTCGGCCGGCGGATCGCCAACCCCGCGGGGATCGACCTCGCCGACGGCACCTTCGACGACGCGCTGAAGCTGGCCACCAACGCCTGGGTCCGGGTCGACTACCTGTGGACCGGCGGCTACGCGCACCAGGCGCGCATCAAGGCCGCGAAGGTCCGCGGCACCGTCCCGTTGCGGGCGGAGCCGTCGAGCGGGGCGGCGGAGCGGGGCCTCGCCGCGCACACGGCGTCCGTGGACGTGCGGTGCGCGGTGACCGGGGACGCGGTCACCGGGCCCGGGGGGACCGGCGACCGGTGGTACCGGATCGGCGCGCACGACTTCGTGCCCGCGGTCAACGCCGAGGGCGGGGAGGGTGCGCCCGACTGCGGCGCGGAACCCTCGGCCGCGCCCGCACCGACTGCACCACCCGCACCGACTGCGTCGCCGACCGCCGTCCCCACACCGTCGGGCTCGCCGACGCCGTCGGCACGACCGGTGCCTTAGCGGGTGTGCACCACGACGGTCTTCGCGGCCTTGTCGTGGAGGCTCTGCTGCCGCGCGTCCGACAGGGGCCAGGCGCAGTCGATCACGGTGAACACCGTGCCGACGCACAGCAGGCTCTGCGGCAGGCCGAACAGCGCGGCCCGGACCAGCGCGGTCCCCTGGCTGAGGCGGGTGGAGCCGTCGACCTTCACCACCCGGATGCCCACGATGACCTTGCCGATGGTGCGGCCCCAGCCGGCGTGGCACAGCCAGTCGTAGAGGAAGATCAGCCCGCCCCATCCGAACAGGAAGAGGTAGGCCCAGGCGTCGTAGAACTGGTCGGAGAAGTCGTGGTCGTCTTCGCTGGCGCCGGGGACGGTCAGCAGCAGGAACACCAGGACGCCGAAGAAGAACGCGAACGCGAGGATCGTGATCACGACGGTGTCGATGGCGCGCGCACCCAGGCGGATCCCGAAGCCCGCGTAGCGCGGCCGTGCGGGCTGCGGCGCGCCCTGCGGCACCCCGGACCCCGGCGGCCCGTACCAGCCGCCCTGTTGCGAATAGTGCGGCGGCGGGCCCGCCGGGGGCCATGGAGGAGGAGTCACTCTCGCATTATGACGAAAAGTGCGGAGATTCGGAGAATGACGGGCGCCGCGCCCCCGCTCAGGCGTCGATGACGATGGTTCCCACGGCCTTGTCGTGGATCGCCTGCTTGTGCGGTTCGTCCCAGAGCGGCCAGAGGCCGTCGAGCAGCCCGCCGAAGGGAACGAAGCCCATCCCGACAACGGTCAGGATCCGGCCGAACGCCGCGCCCTTGGACGGCGGCTGCCCGGTGTCGAGCTTCACGATCTTGATCCCGACCATCTTCTTGCCGGGAGTGGCGCCGGTCTTCGCCACCGGCGAGATGTAGTAGAAGAGGCTGGCGATGAACGCGCCGACGTAGAACGTGATGGTGATGACCACGCCGGCGACGACGGAGCCGTCGCTCGGCTCGCCGGTGCTGGAGGCGGACGCCGCGACGATCGCACCCGATGCGAGGACGCCCACCACGACGATGGCGAACACCATGAGGGTCACGATCAGGCCGTCGAGGAGGTAGGCGCCGAGCCGGGCGCCCCAACTCGCGTACTGCGGGCCGTACCCGTAGCCGGGCTGCTGCTGCGGGTAGCCGCCCTGCGGCTGCCCGTATCCGCCGTACTGCGGTGGGCCCTGCGGCTGGCCGTAGCCGCCCTGGGGCGGTCCCTGCGGTTGTCCGTAGCCCCCGTGCGGCGGGTAGGGACCCTGCTGGTAGGGCTGGTTCGGCATGTTGGGGTCGTACACAGTCATCCTCGTGGCGCGGTCGATTAACGGAGTGATCAGGTGATTGTGACGTTTCGCGAGGGTGTTTGTCTAAAAGAGCGCGGAAAACCCCGTTCCGGCGGGGCGCGGTGCGCACGACAGAAGGCCCGCGCGGTGCCGCAGAGCGGCGGTGTCGCGCGGGCCGTCGACCGCTGTGCGGTCGGGGTGGTCGTGGCGGTCGGTCAGCCTGCGCCGTACGGGACGGCGTCGAGGATCTCGACCGAGATGCTGCGGCCGTTCGGCAGGTTGTAGGACGCGGTCTCGCCGACCTTCTTGCCGTTGATCGCGTTGCCGAGCGGCGACTTCGGCGAGTAGACGTCGATCGGGGCGCCGCTCTCCTCGCGGGAGGCGAGCAGGAAGGTGACCTCTTCGTCGTCGCCCTCGAACTGGATGGTGACGGTCATGCCCGGACCGACGACGCCTGCACTGCGCGGGGCCTCGCCCACACGCGCATTGTTCAGGATGCTCTGCAACTGGACGATGCGGGCCTCGATCTTGCCCTGCTCCTCCTTGGCCGCGTGGTAGCCGCCGTTCTCCTTCAGGTCGCCTTCGTCCCTCGCGGCCTCGATCTTGTCGGCGATCTCGATACGCCCGGCCCCCGACAGGTGCTCCAGCTCCGAACTGAGCCGGTCGTACGCCTCCTGGGTGAGCCAGGTGACGTTGTCATCGCGGGTCTCGGTCACGGGAACTCCCTTGGTGCGTCTTGAGAACTGCGCAGTCGAACGCGCGCAGATGAACTTAGAAGATTAGCATCGAGCGGCCGGCGCGGATCGGACTCGGAAAACCCTCGATCCCCGGCCCGGCCTGCGTTTCAGCAGTGCACGGATGCCGAGGGGAGGAGGGTCGCCGCTCCGGTGGGCCCGGTGCCGCGGGCAGGGTGCGGGATCATGCGGCGGCGGTCAGTGGCGCTGGTGCGCAGTGGGCCGCCGACCGGTGGGGACTGGTCGTCAATCGCTTTCCGACTCTTGTTCCCTGCATGAGGTCACTTGTACCGCCGAGGCGCGGCGAACCGTCTCGACTTTCGCCGTGGCGTTGCGCAGGCCGGCTTCGACGTCGACCGTGCTCTGCCCCACTTCGACGTGCCTGCCGTCGGTGGCGGTGATCAGGCACTGCGAGGGGGCGCCCCCGTTGACCTGGAAGCGGACGGTCGCCTGGGAGCCGGAATCGATCGTCCAGGACAGGGTCTGGTACGAGGTCTGGTTCAACGACCCGTTGTAGCTGCTCAGAGCGAGCCCCCACCCGACGGTGAACACCGCGGCGACCACGACGCCCACGATGAAGATCACCGGCTTGTTGCCGTGGCGCCGCCGCGTCGCCGGAGCCGGGTCACCGGCCGCTGGAGCGGACTCAGTAGTGTTGGACGGCATACGGGAATCTCCGAACGTGGGGTCTGTGTTCTCTAAGATAGCTCCGCCCTGGGAAGTCCCCGTTCCACCCCCGCACTGGCCCGCGCGACCGCGGCGCCGGCGCGCCGCGACGGGTCGGCCCAGCGGCGGTCGAAACCGAGCCGTCGCCACTAGACATCCAAGGGGATCACTCAGTTGTCCGAGCGCTTGCGGCTAATGGCCGTCCATGCACACCCAGATGACGAGTCGAGCAAGGGCGCGGCCACCATGGTCCGCTACGTCGACGAAGGCGCCGAGGTGCTGGTCGTCACACTGACCGGCGGCGAGGCCGGTTCCATCCTGAACCCGGCGATGGACCGCCCGGAGATCCGCGAGAACATCGCGGAGGTCCGCCGGAAGGAGATGGCGGAGGCCCGCCAGATCCTCGGCGTGCACCAGGAGTTCTCCGGGTTCGTCGACTCCGGCCTGCCCGAGGGCGACCCGCTGCCGCCGCTGCCCGAGGGCTGCTTCGCGGTCCAGCCCCTCGAGGTCGCCGCCGAGCCGCTGGTGCGCTCGGTGCGCACCTTCCGCCCGCACGTCATCCTCACCTACGACGAGCAGGGCGGGTACCCGCACCCCGACCACATCATGACCCACAAGGTGTCGGTCGAGGCGTTCGACGCCGCGGGCGACCCCGAGCGCTACCCCGGCTCCGGCGACCCCTGGCAGCCGCTCAAGCTCTACTACCACGTGTCCTTCACGCGGGAGCGGTTCGAGCGCATCGCCGAGGTCATGGCGGAGCGCGGCATGACCAACCCGTTCGCCGACTGGATCGAGCGGATGAAGGACCGCGACTTCCCGCAGTGGGAGATCACCACGCGGGTCCGCTGCGACGAGCACTTCGAGACCCGCGACCGCGCGCTCATCGCGCACGCCACCCAGATCGACCCCAACGGCTTCTGGTTCGCGGTGCCCATGGACATCCAGCGCGACGCCTGGCCCACCGAGGACTACCACCTCGCGCGGTCGCTGGTCGACACCGAACTCCCGGAGACCGACCTCTTCGCGGGCGTCCGCGAGTCGGTGAGAGCATGGCAGGCATGAACACCGCGCTGATCGTCGCCCTCGCGGCCGACGACGCCCCCCTGAAGGAGAGCGTCACCCCCGGGGTGCTCGGCTTCATCACCATCGCGCTGATCGCCACGGCGCTCTACTTCCTGATGAAGAGCATGCGCCGGCGCATGGCCAGCATCGACTTCGACGAAGGTCTCGACGAAGGAAGCGACACCCCGCGGCCGGCCGCCGCCGCCGACCGCTCCGAGGAGTAGCCCGGCCCTGCCCGGACCGGCCCAGTGCGGCCCAGTCCGGGCTAGCCCGCCGCGGCCCGGCCGCGCCGCCCGCCGGGGGTCTCCGAGATCCTGGTGCTGGGCGGCGCGGTCTCGGCCAGCAGGTCGGTGCGCAGGCGGTCGATGACCACGTCGGTCGCCATGCCCGGTGCGAGCTGCGCGAGGACGTCCTTGACCTTGCGGTACATCCGCCCGGTGCCTTCGCCGAGGAGGGGCTGCTCGCCGCGGCCGTCGAGGGTGTCGCTCGCCAGCAGCACCTCGATGGCCTGCAAGGTCTCCACGTGGTCGGCCGCGCGGCCGGTGAGCTGGATGGCGGAGAACGCGAGGCTGTTGTGGTCCTCGACCCCGTCGGCGACCGGCGTGCCCATGATGGTGATCGGCGACGCCATCTGCTTCAGTTCGCTCACCAGCGCCGCCGCCGTGTTCTGGAGCAGCACCGGCACCAGGTAGCCGGTGCGCCACCGGCCCTGCCGCACCTGCTCGGCCACCGAGGTGGTCGACCGCGTGTTGCGCACCAGCAGGGCGATGCGCCGCTCGGCCAGCATGCCCATGTGGGCCACCGCCAGCCGCAGCGCCTCGAACGCCAGGGCGATCCCGAGCACGCTGAAGTTGCCGTTGGAGATGACCTGCCGCTGCTCCACGTCCACGAGCGGGTTCTCGGCACGGGAGTTGATCTCGATGGTGAGCAGCCCGGCGCAGTGCTGGAGCAGGTCGGCCAGTGCCCCGTGCACCTGGGGGACGGTGCGCAGCGACAGCGGGTCCTGCACACTGTTCGGCATCGGCGCGTCGACCAGCGCGCTGCCGTGCAGCGCCGCGCGGATGCGGGCGGCGCTCGCCGCCTGGCCGAGCAGGGGGCGGGCCAGCATGAGCACGTCGGCGAAGACCGACGTGTGCGCCGTCAGCGCCTCGACCGTGAGCGCAGCCACATGGTCGGCGGTGCCCAGCAGCCGCCGCAGCCGGCGCAGGTTCAGGGTGCCGGTGCCGACGGAGGCGGCGTTGGCGCCGATGAGCGCCAGGGAGTCCTTGGGCTGCATCTGCACGGGCCGCAGGCCGGCCTCCGCGAGGGCGTCCGCCGCCGGGCGGGTGCTGCCGTCGTCGTCGATGACGCGGCCCTTGCCGAGCAGCGCCGTACCGATGGACGCCATCTGCGCGAGGTCGGCCGAACCCACCGAACCGAGCCGCGGCACCACCGGGTGCACCCCCTTGTTCAGGAACTGCCGCAGCGCCTCGAACAGCGACGGCGACGTGCCGGCGCCGCCCCTCGACATCCCGGCGAGGCGGGCGAACATGATGGCGCGGACCTCCTCGACCCCCATCGCCTCGCCGATGCCCGCGGCGTGCGAGGAGATGATCTGCTCCTGGAACGCCTCCAGGAGGTCAGCGGGGATGCGCTGGTCGCGCGCCGGGCCGAGCCCGGTGTTGAGGCCGTAGGACGGGATGCCGGCGCGCATCGTGTCGAGCACCACCTCGTGCGCAGCGGCGACCCGCCCCAGCACCTCGGGGCTCACCTCGACGGGGACGCGGTCCCGCGCGACGGAGATGACGTCGTCCAGGTTGATCGGCCCCTCGTCGAGGACCAGGATCCGCCGGACGCTGAGCGGTGCGAGGGTCGTGCCGACGCGGGCGGCGTCGAAGGCGCGGGCGTCCTCGGGCGCCGGGCCGTCCGCGGGGGGCTGCGCGGAATCGGCGCGGACGTCCCGCGCGACTGCCGCCCAACGGGCGTGGTCCGTGCCGTTTCCCGCAGGCACTCCAGGCATCGACGAAGGCTCCTCACTGCTCGCCGAGGCGGATCCCCTACGCCCCTCTGGTCTCGGTTCGCCCCGTTTCATTGCAGCGTAGGTACGGCGGTGCCGCCGGCAAAAGGCCGTTCTCGCCGCCTGGGAACCCGCCTGCCCGCACGCGGGACCCCGGTTCCCGCGCCCCGAGAGCATGCCGCCCGGCCGCTCGGGCAGAGTGGGGGCATGAACCGCCTCGCCGATTCCACCAGCCCGTACCTGTTGCAGCACGCCGGCAATCCGGTGGATTGGCGGCCGTGGGGCGAGGAGGCGTTCGCCGAGGCGCGGCGGCGCGACGTCCCCGTCCTCCTGTCGGTCGGCTACGCCGCCTGCCACTGGTGCCACGTTATGGCGCACGAGTCGTTCGAGGACGGGCCGACGGCGGAACTGGTGAACGCCGGATTCGTCGCCGTGAAGGTCGACAGGGAGGAGCGGCCCGACGTCGACGCCGTGTACATGGAGGCGACCCAGGCCATGACGGGCCAGGGCGGCTGGCCGATGACGGTGTTCTGCACGCCGGACGGCGCCCCGTTCTACTGCGGTACCTACTTCCCGCGGGAGCACTTCCAGCGGCTGCTGAACGGCGTCTCGCAGGCGTGGTCGGGGCAGCGCGCGGAACTGCTGGAGCAGGGCGAGCGCGTGGTGGAGGCGCTGAGCGGGCCCCGCGGCCTCGGATCCGGGCCGGCGCCGGCGGACGCCGACCTGGACGCGGCCGTCGCCCTGCTCGGCCGCGACTACGACGGCGCCAACGGCGGCTTCGGCGGCGCCCCCAAGTTCCCGCCGTCCATGCTGCTGGGATTCCTGCTGCGCCGGCACGCGCGCACCGGCTCGGCCGAGGCGCTGCGCATGGCGCGGGACACCGCCGACGCCATGGCGCGCGGCGGGATCTACGACCAGCTCGCGGGCGGGTTCGCCCGCTACTCGGTCGACGCCGGGTGGGTCGTCCCGCACTTCGAGAAGATGCTCTACGACAACGCGCTGCTGCTGCGCGCCTACACCTGGCTGTGGCGCGCGACGGGCGACGAGGCGGCCGGGCGGGTCGCCGTCGACACCGCCGACTGGCTCTGCGCCGACCTGCGCACCGGCGAAGGGGGGTTCGCCTCCGCGCTCGACGCCGACAGCGAGGGCGAGGAGGGCCGCTACTACGTGTGGACCCCCGACCAGCTCACCGAGGTCCTCGGCGCCGACGACGGCGCGTGGGCCGCCGACCTGTTCGGTGTCACCGAAGCGGGAACGTTCGAGCAGGGCGCCTCCGTCCTGCGGCTGCCCGCCGACCCCGGTGACACGGGTGACACGGGTGACACGGGTGACACGGGTGACACGGGTGACGCCGGTGACGCCGGTGGCACTGAGCGCCACCGCCGGGTGCGGGCCGCCCTGCTCGCCGCGCGGGCGGAGCGGGTCCGCCCGGAACGCGACGACAAGGTGGTGGCGGCGTGGAACGGGCTCGCGATCGCGGCCCTCGCCGAGGCCGGTGCCGCGTTCGACCGCCCCGACCTGGTCGATGCGGCGCGCGGCGCCGCCCGGCTGCTGGTCGGCGTGCACCTGCGCGGCGGCCGCCTGCTGCGGACCTCGCGGGACGGGACGGCGGGGCCCAGCGCGGGCGTGCTGGAGGACTACGGCGACGTCGCCGAGGGCCTGCTGGCACTGCACGCCGTCACGGGCGAGGCCGAGTGGGTCGGCGTCGCGGGCACTCTGCTCGACACCGTGCTGGACCGCTTCGGCGACGGCGAGGGCGGGTTCTACGACACGCCGGACGACGGCGAGCGGCTGTTCAACCGGCCGCAGGACCCCACGGACAACGCCGCGCCCTCGGGCGCCTCGGCGGCGGCCGGAGCGCTGCTCGGCTATGCCGCGCTCACCGGACTCGACCGCTACCGCGGCGCGGCCGAGGCGGCGCTCGCCCCGGCAGCGGCGCTCGCCCGCAAGGCGCCCCGGTTCGCCGGCTGGGGGATGGCGGTCGCCGAGGCGCTGCTCGCGGGACCGGTGGAGATCGCCGTCGTCGGCCCCGCCGACGACCCCGATGCCGTCGCCCTGCACCGCGCCGCGCTGGCGGCCGCGCCCCCCGGAACGGTGATCACCTGGGGCGACGGGGCCGACGACAACGGGATCGGGCTGCTGCGCGATCGGCCGATGCGCGGCGGCGCGCCGACCGCCTACGTCTGCCTCGGCTTCACCTGCCGGCTGCCGGTGACCACCCCCGAGGCGCTGCGCGCGGAGATCGCGGCCGCGGCAACGGGGTAACGCGCCGTGCGGCTCCGCCGGCCCTGGTACTGCCGGCCCCGGCGGTCGGGGAGCGCCTTCCTGGCGGCCGGGCGGTAGCCTCTGGGCTCCGTGCGGGTGGCGGGACGGTCCGGCCGTGGCCGCGTCGCGGCGCCGCTCCGGGGCCCGGCGGGCTCTGCGATCGCGGTGCGGCGGCCCGTGCCGGGCGCACCGCCGATGGGCACCGTGCCGGATTCGGGGAACAACTGCGGAGTACCGGGTCCCGCCGGGCCGTGCATCGGGGACGGGGCGGGATCAGGCGGGATCGGGGACGGGGCCGGGATCGAAGCCGGGGGACAGGGACGGGTACGGAGGTGGCGGCCATGCGGCGTTTCGCGGGCGGCGCGCTGGTGCTGCTCTGCGCCGCCCTGACGGCGTGCTCGATCGCGCCCACCGAGCCGGTGCCCGGCTACGCCCAGCCCGCGGCGTCCGCCGAAGGCGGCGTCCGCATCCCCGACGGCGGGTCCATGCACAACTACAACGGCATCAACATGGTGCTCCCGCGCGGCTGGCGGGCCGAGGCCGCCGACAACTGCGTCGCGCCGCGCGGCTCCGCCCGGCCCGCCGGCGAGGGGTGCGCGCCGAACGCGCTGCGGATCCGGCCCGACCCCGTCCTCGACGGGCTCATCGACCGCGACGGCAGCGACCTCGACGACCCCGACGCCTACCGGCGCCCCTACGCCGCGTGCCGGGCCGACTCCGGCGGAACGCGCCCCAAGGTGACGTCGTCCGAGGTCACCGGGCGCGGCGAGTTCACGCTGGTGAGCGGTGAGCAGGTCGATTGGGCGGAATGGACGGTGGCCTGCCGCGGGGGCGACGGGTTCCGCACCCTGGTGTGGTTCATCCCGGAATCCGACCTGGAGTTCGACGTCCCCCGGCTGGAGCTGTCGACCCCCGTTGACGACTACGACCTCGTGGTCCGCTCGGTCGACCTGTCCCGCTACAACTGAACCGTCGTGCCCGCGACGATCTGGTCGACCAGGTCTCGGCGGTCCTCGGGCTGGCGTACCTCCAGGTAGAGCACCGTCCCGGTGCGCTTGGCGCGGATGGCCGCCGCGGCGAACGACCCGGAGTCGGCGCAGGCGCCCCACTGCCAGATCTCACCGCTCCACCTCGGGTCGCGGACCGCGCGCCGGGTCGGCTCGCCGGAGCACGGCGCGGAGTCGATGACGGAGTCGAGCCCGCCGCGTGCCGCCTCCGCGGGGAGCAGCCCCGCGAACACCCCCGACACCGCGGCGCCCGGCGTTCGCCATTCGGCCACATCGGTGGCCGCGAGCAGGCCGGGCTCGTCCCCGCTGGCGATGCCGAGTTCGCGCGGCGACCAGCCCGCCGTCTGCACTTGGCCCGCCCACGGTCCCGGCACGGCCAGCCTGATGCGCCCACTGGCGTCGCGCAGGTGCTTGAAGCCCACACCCGGGGCCGCGCTCGCCCCCGTGGATCCGGCGAGCACCGTGAACAGCACCAGCAGGACCGAGGCCGCGCGCAGGACCGCGGCGCGGTGCCGCAGCCACCACGGGACTCCGCTCGGCAGGTCGGGCGCCATGCGGATGGCGCGGATGCGGTCGGTGAACGCCTGCGCGTCGGCGGGGCGCAGCGAACGGTCCGGCGAGAGCGCCGACATGACGAGCTCGTCCAGCGCCGGCGGCAGCCCGGGGCGCTTCCTGCTGGGCGGGGCGGACACCGGCGGCGCCGGCGGGTGGCGCCCGGTGAGCAGTTCGTAGGCGACCGCGCCCAGCGAGTACACGTCGGCGCGCACGTCGATGTCGCCGCCGAGGACGCTCTGCTCCGGCGACATGTAACCCGGTGTCCCCGCTGCGGCCGTGAACCCGGACGCCTCGTCGATGCTCTTGGCGAAGCCGAGGTCGGCGACCAGCACCCGCTGTCCCACCGGGCTGGACAGCAGCAGGACGTTCGACGGCTTGATGTCGCGGTGGATCGTCCCGTGCCGGTGCAGGACCGTGACGCCTTGGCCGATTTCGGTCAGCAGCCGCAGCGCGTGGTCGAGCGGAAGGGGCCCCCGGGCCACCTGGTCGGCGACGCTGCCCTGGTCGGCGTAGGTCATGACGAAGTAGGGGCGGTCGTCCGCCAACGTGCCGATGTCGTGCACCCTGACCAGCCACGCGGAGTCGGCCTGGCGCAGGATGCGCGCCTCCTCCATGAAGCGGTGGTGCACGTCGAGCTGGTGCGCCCAGTTCTCCGCCAGCACTTTCACCGCGACCGGGGTGTCGAGCAGGTCGTCGTGGGCGAGCCACACGGTCGCGAACGACCCCGAACCCAGTCGTCGCAGGACTCGGTAGCGTCCGAACCTCTCCGGCTGTCCCACAGCTTGGGGTTTGCCGATCCCCGGCGGCTCAAACGTCACCTTGCCCCCATCCTGGGCGAAAGAGGGTAAGCGGGGTGTAACGGGAGGGCCCGGGGCGGGTACATAGAGGCGTACGGGCGGTCGCGGATCTCATATCGTCGGGATCGATGTGAACCTCCAGGGAGGGGTCGCGCGTGTAACGGCAGGACCACGAACCGTCAGTAGGAGGTTGGGCAGACGTGCGGAACAGTGATGCCGAGGCCGGCGGGCCCGCCGGACCGCGTTCGCCGGACGGCAGCGGCGAGGAGAGCCTGGAGGAACTCGCGCGGCGCGCCCGCGAAGGCGACCAGGCGGCCCTCGACGGCCTGCTGCGCAGGATCCAGCCCGACGTCCTGCGCCGGTGCGCCCGGTTCCTGCCGTACCGCCAGGACGCCGAGGAGGCGTGCCAGGACGCCCTGCTGCGGGTCGCGCGCAACATCGGCAGCTTCAAAGGCAACTCGCTGTTCACCACCTGGCTCTACACGGTGGTCTCCAACTCCGCCCGGCAGACCTACCGCTCGATGAAGCGCCGATCAGCCGAGATGCCCACCGAGGCCGACCGTATACCGCACCAGCGCGACCCGCGTACCACCAGCGTCATCGCCGGCTCGCGGATCGACCTGCTGGAGGCGCTCGACCGGCTGGAGCAGGAGCGCCCCAACCTCGTCGCGCCGCTCGTGCTGCGCGACCTCTGCCAGATGGACTACAACGAGATCGCCGAAGAGCTCGAACTCGCGCTCGGGACGGTCAAGTCGCGCATCCACGAGGGCCGCAAGCACGTCCGGAAGTCACTCACGGTGAGCTGACGGCTGTGAAGGCGGAGACGTCGGCCACCTATTGTGGCAGGGTGTTCCTGCCCCCCACCAGGATCGCCGCCGCCGCACGACCGCGCGGCAGGCGACGGTGCGCGGGGCCACGAACCTCTTCCCACCTGCGGTGAAAGGGAGCGTCTCATGGGTCTGCGCGACCCCCTTTATTGGTTGTACGAGCGTCGGGTCGAACGGGAACTCGGCAGCTACGACATCCCCAAACACGTCGGGGTCATCCTCGACGGCAACCGCCGCTGGGCGCGGACGTCCGGCTTCGCCAACGTCAAGCACGGGCACCAGGCCGGCGCCGAGAAGATCTTCGAGCTCCTCGGCTGGTGCAACGAGGTCGGTGTGCAGGTCGTCACACTGTGGCTGCTGTCGACCGAGAACCTGTCGCGCCCCCGCGAGGAGCTCGACCCCCTGCTCGCCATCATCGAGGGCGCCGTTCGGCGCCTCAAGGACGAGGGCTGGCGCGTCAACCCCATGGGAGCGCTCGACCTGCTGCCCGACGCCACGGCCCGCGCCATGAAGGAGGCGGGCAGCAGCACCTCCGACAACCCCGGGCTGATCGTCAACGTGGCGGTCGGGTACGGGGGGCGGCGCGAGATCGCCGACGCCGTCCGGTCGCTGCTCCACGAGGAGTCCGCCAAGGGCACCACCATCGAGGAGCTCGCCGAGCGCCTCGACCTCGACCACATCGCCCAGCACCTCTACACCCGCGGCCAGCCAGACCCCGACCTGCTCATCCGCACCTCGGGCGAGCAGCGGCTCTCCGGCTTCCTGCTCTGGCAGAGCGCCCACTCGGAGTTCTACTTCTGCGACGTGTTCTGGCCGGCGTTCCGCAAGGTGGAGTTCCTGCGCGCACTGCGCTCCTACGGGGCCCGCAACCGCCGCTTGGGCCGCTAGCCGCCCCCGCCGCGACACGCCCGGTTTACCCGCTGTTCTCGCGGTTTGCCGTTGCGGGGTGTTGCTCTTTTACATCGGCCGGGTACCGTCGTTACCAGTGGATGGTGTGCATCCGTCCACTCGGGAGGCCCCGATTCATTGACGGCCCTGGTCGCACAGGAGCTCATGGTGAAGAGGGCCGGTCCCGGCCCTCATGGGGCTGGTCCCGGTCCTTGGAATCCCGTGAGTATAGGGCGCCTTGCCGCGCCCAGGGGGAGAGCGAGTGGCTAGTTCCCAGGCCCACCGCCGCGACCGTACGGCTCCCGTCGTCTCCAGCGACACCGGTGAACGCCGTACCTATGTGCTCGACACCAGCGTCCTGCTGGCCGACCCGATGTCGATAGGCCGGTTCGCCGAGCACGAGGTCGTTCTGCCGATCGTCGTCGTCACCGAACTGGAGCACAAGCGGCACCACCCCGAGCTCGGCTACTTCGCCCGCGAGGCGCTGCGCAAGCTCGACGACCTCCGTGTGGCACACGGAGGCCTGGACGCCCCGGTCCCGGTGAACGACCTCGGCGGCACCCTGCGGGTGGAACTCAACCACAGCGATCCGAGCGTGCTGCCCGCCGGTTTCCGGCTGGGCGACAACGACTCCCGGATCCTGACGGTCGCGCGCAACCTCGAAGTCGAGGGCGAGGCGGCCGATCCCGCGCATCCGCGGCAGGTCGTGCTGGTCAGCAAGGACCTCCCCATGCGCATCAAGGCGTCGTCCATCGGCCTCGCCGCCGACGAGTACCGCGCCGAACTCGCCATCGAGCACGGCTGGACCGGCATCGTCGAGCTGGAGGTGCCGGCGCACGAGGTCCAGGACCTGTTCAGCGGCGGCGGCACCGCCGACGTCGAGGCTGCGCGCGACCTGCCCACCAACACCGGGCTGGTGCTGGTGTCGGAGCGCGGCAAGGCGCTCGGCAGGGTGCTGCCCGACAAGTCGGTGAAGCTGGTCAGGGGCGACCGCGACGTCTTCGGCCTGCACGGGCGCAGCGCCGAGCAGCGCATCGCGCTCGACGTCCTCACCGACCCCGACATCGGCATCGTGTCGCTGGGCGGGCGCGCCGGCACCGGCAAGTCCGCGCTCGCGCTGTGCGCGGGTCTCGAAGCGGTCCTCGAACGCAACCAGCACCGCAAGGTCGTGGTGTTCCGCCCGCTCTACGCCGTGGGCGGCCAGGAGCTCGGCTACCTGCCCGGCGGCGAGTACGAGAAGATGTCACCCTGGTCGCAGGCCGTGCACGACACCCTCTCGGCGCTCACCACCCAGGACGTCATCGACGAAGTGGTCGAGCGCGGCATGCTGGAGGTGCTCCCGCTCACCCACATCCGGGGCCGGTCGCTGCACGACTCCTACGTCATCGTCGACGAGGCGCAGTCGCTCGAACGCGGCGTGCTGCTCACCGTGCTGTCCCGCCTCGGCGACAACTCCCGCGTCGTGCTCACCCACGACGTCGCCCAGCGCGACAACCTCCGCGTGGGCCGCTACGACGGCGTGGTGGCGGTGATCGAGAAGCTCAAGGGCCACCCGCTGTTCTCGCACACCACTCTGACCCGGTCCGAGCGCTCCCCGATCGCCGCCCTGGTCACGGAGATGCTCGAAGGCTGATCCGGCGTCGCGGCGGCCGGTCGGACCGGCCGCCGCGGCACCCCCGGGAACGGCCCGTCCGGTGCTGTTCACGCCGGGTTGTCCCAGGGGTTCTGGTTTTCGGCGCGCGGAGCCGATAGAAACCTTGTCGCGAGCAGCATCCCCCGCGACGAGGAGTCCGCATGGCCGACCACCCCTTCACCCGCCGCTCACTGCTGCGCTACGGCGCAGCGGGGCTCGGCGCCGCCGCGGTCGGCGGGCTCGCCGGCGGCGCGGCCCCGGCATACGCCCAGGGCCGCAACCGGCCGTCCCTCACGCACGGCATCCAGCTCGGCGACCCCCGCCGCAACGGCGCCGTCGTGTGGACCAGGGCCGACCGCCCGTCGCGGATGATGGTGGAGGTCTCCAGCCGGCCCGACTTCGCCAGGTCGCGCACGATCCCCGGGCCGCGGCTGCACCCCGGCGCCGACGGGACCGGGCGCCTGCGGCTGCGCGGCCTGCGGCCGGGCCAGGACGTCCACCTGCGGGTGCGCGCCGTCGACGGGCGCTACCGCAGCGAGGCGGTCGAAGGCTCGTTCCGGACCCCGGGCGGCGCCGGCGGCCCCGTCCGGTTCGTGTGGTCCGGCGACGTCGCCGGGCAGGGCTGGGGCATCAACACCGACTTCGGCGGCATGCGCATCTACGACGCGATGGCGGCCCGCCGGCCCGACTTCTTCCTGCACAGCGGCGACACCGTGTACGCCGACGGGCCGCTCGTCGGCAGCGTGGCGCTGCCCGACGGGCGGACCTGGCGCAACGAGGTGACCGAGGAGAAGTCGAAGGTCGCCGAGACCCTCGCGGAGTTCCGCGGCCAGTTCGCCTACAACCTCCTCGACGAGCCGCTGCGCGCGTTCTCCGCGCACGTCCCGCAGCTCGTGCAGTGGGACGACCACGAGGTCGTCAACAACTGGTACCCGGGCGAGATCCTGCCCGCCGACGGCCCCTACACCGAGCGCCGCGTCGACGTGCTGGCCGAGCGCGCGCACCGGGCGTTCTTCGAGTGGCAGCCGATCATCCGCACCGAGGCGGTCGACGGCCGGGTGTACCGCAAGATCGGCTACGGCCCCGACCTCGACGTGTTCGTCATCGACATGCGCACCTACCGCGACGCCAACTCGCCGGGAACGGCCGAGCACGAGCGCATCCTCGGCGACGCGCAGGCCCGCTGGCTGGTCGACGGCCTGGCGCGGTCCACGGCGACGTGGAAGGTCGTGGCGTCCGACATGCCCATCGGCATGGTGGTCGCCGACGGGGCGAACATCGAGGGCGTCGCCAACAACAGGCCGGGCGCGCCGCGGGGCCGCGAGTCCGAGATCGGCGGGGTGCTGTCCCAGCTGCACCGCCGCGGGGTGGACGACGTCGTGTGGCTGACCGCCGACGTCCACTACACGGCCGCGAACCACTACTCGCCGGAGCGGGCCGCGGCCAAGGACTTCACCCCCTTCTGGGAGTTCGTGTCCGGCCCCTTGAACGCCGGGGCGTTCCCCGCGGTGCCGCTCGACCCGACGTTCGGGCCGGAGCAGGTGTTCGTGAACGCCCCCGACCGCGCCAACGTCGGCCCCATGGAGGGCTTCCAGCACTTCGGCGAGGTCGAGATCGACCCGGACAGCAAGGAGTTCACCGTCCACCTGCGCGACATCGACGGCCGCTCCCTGTGGACGACGACGCTGCGCCCCGCGCGCGGCTGAGGCGGCACGGCGCGGCGCGGCGCGGCGGCACGGTTGCGGCTCAGGCCAGCGCCCGCAGGGCGCGGGTCAGGCGCCTGACGTCGCGCAGGCGCTGCTCGTAGCGCGCCCCGACCGCGATGAGCACGATGCCGACCACCGCGGTCGGGATCCAGTTGGGCAGGGCGGCGACCTCGTACCAGATCGGCGGCCCGAAGCTCTTGGCCGCCACCAGCAGCAGGGTCCCGCCGCCGATGAGCAGCGGGCTCTGCAAGCGCCACCGCGCCCCGGCCAGTGCCACCGCCAGTGACACGGCCGCCAGCAGACCCACCCGCCACGCGGCGGGGTCGACGAACTGCGCCATGGCGAGGCTCGGCACCAGGAGCAGGGCCAGGCCCGGCCCGTAGGCGCGCCAGGTGCCGGTGCCGGGCCGCCTGCGGCGCCACTCCCACCCGGCGGCGAGCGCGGCCAGCGCGGGGACGACCGCGTACGGTTCGGGCGCGGTGACCTGCTGGGCGCTGAGGAACACCCAGATCGCGGCGAGGAGCAGCGCCCCGCCCGCCGCGCCGAGCCACCGGCGCCCCGCACGCGGCGCGCTCGTGAGGGCGATCACGCCCAGTGCGGCGAGCGCGACCGCTGTCAGCTCCCCGCGTCCCGACCCGGTCAGGCTGAGCAGCACCGCAGTGGCGCCCAGCACGCCCGCTGCGGCCTCGGCGGCGATGAGCACCGCCGGGTCGAGCCGGCGCAGCCCCAGTACCGCCGCGACCGATGCGGTCACCGCGATGGGGGCGAGCCCGGCGACCTCGGGGGGCTGGCCCAGCGCCAGGGGCAGTGCCACGGCGAAGCCGCCGGTCGCCAGGACCGCGGCGGCGGTCGCCCCGGCCGCGGCGGGCACCGTGCGCGCCAGCGCGGCGCCGATCGCCGCGAGGACCGCGATCGCCGCGAGGACGACGAGGGTCGCCGGGCGTTCCGCCAGCGACCACGCCGCTGCGAGCGTCGCGGCCCACAGGGCGGCGGCGCCCGCCGCGGCGGCCGCACCGCTGCGGCGGCTCAGCGCCGCGACGGTGCCGAGACCGGCGGCGACGAGCAGCAGCCAGCAGAGTGCGCCCGCGTACGGCAGGGGCACCGCGAGGGCCCACGGGGCGAGGACGGGGACGGCGGCCTGCGCCAGCGCGATCGGGAGCAGCCACCGGGCGTAGGTGCGGACCAGGAGGGCGGCACCGGTCGCGACCAGCGCCGCCGCCACGGGCGCCGTCGGATCCGGCGACGCCCCGAACACCGGGTGCAGCGCCGTTGCGGCGGGCGTGCCCGCCCCCAGCGGCCCCGCGCCGCCCCATGCGTCGCCGAGCCACAGGTAGGGGCCCACCAGCACCGCGGCGAGCCGCGCCGCCACCTCTGCCACCGCGATCAGCACGGGGACACCGGACGCGGCGGCGAGGACGCGGCCGAACACGCCGCCCGCCGCCGCGGCGAGCAGCGGCAGCACCACGGCGGCGATCGCCGCCGCCAGGATCGGCACACCGGGGCCGGGGGCGATCAAGAGCCCCGCGACCGCCAGGACGGCGCCCGCCACGACGAGGCCGTACCGCTGCCCGCCCCGGCGGTCCCAGATCCGCGCCCCCGCCACCTGCGAGAGCACGGCCGCGACCGCCAGGGCCGCGTACGGGTACCACTGCGGGGTGACCCGCACGGGCCCGAGCGTGTGCCCTCCGTCCGCCGCTGCGGCGAGCGCGGTGAGCACCACCGCGCCGCAGCCGAGCGCGGCGAGCCCCGCCAGCGCACCGGACACCGGGGCGGCCGTGCGGATCGTCGCGGGCCGGACGGCTCCGGCGGCGACCGCGGCGCACGCCGTCAACGCCGACAGGACGAGCAGGGTCGGGGCCGGTCCGGCCAGGGACCAGCCGAGCGCCGGTACGGCGAGGAGCAGCCCGGCGCCCGCCCGCGCAACGGCGGCCCCGCCGGTGCTCGCGGCCGACAGGAGCAGCAGCGCGCCCGCCGTCGCTGTCACGGCGGCGAGGGCGGCGCCCCACGGCACCGCCAGGGCGGTGACCGCGACCGGGACCAGGAGCCCTGCGGCGACGGACATCGCGGCGGCGACGGCCTGCCGCGGCGTGGTGCGGTAGTGGACGTCCGGCGGAACCGGCAGCAGGGCGCGCGCCGCCGCCACGCACAGCACCAGGCTCAGCACGGCCGCCGCGAGCGCGGCGAGCGCGGCGAGCGGCAGGAGCTCCCCCGATGGAAGGGCGCCGGGGAGGACCGCAGCGGGCGCGCCGCGCCACGGCGCGGCGAAGCCCGGCAGCGACCCCGTGAAGACGGCGGCGATGCGCTCCCCGCCGGGCAGCAGGGCCGCGCCCCCGAGGAACCCCGCCACCACGATGAGCAGCGTGCGCAGGCCCAGGTCGGGGTCATCGCCGCCGCTGCCCTGCCCGCCCTCGGCCCGCGCGCCCGCGATGGCGAGGCGGACCCGGGCGGCGACGGTCGTCGCCGACGCCTCCCACTGGAGTGGGACCGGCACGGCGGGAACCGCGTGGGCCGCCGCGACGAGGGCGAGCAGGGACGCGACGGCGGCGACGAACGTCACCGCCCAGGGCTGCGTGGCCGCCCCGGACGAGAGCGCCGCCCCCGCGGCGAGGCCGAGCGGCAGGACCGCGGCGATGTCGAGCGCCGCGGCCTGCGCCGGGCGGCCCGCCCGGCGCACGGCCACCGTCGCGGCGCCCACGGCGGCCGTCGCGACGGCGAGGAACGCCATGGTGTACGCCATCGGGGGTGCCGTCCCGGCGGCCAGCGCCGCCGCAGTGAGCCCGCTCCCCGCGGCGACGGTGCCGACCGCGGCGCAGCCGCGCAGGGCTGTGCCGCGGGCGAAGAGCGCGGGGAGGGCGGCCGCGGCGCTCAGCACGGCGAGCACGGTCACCGCCGCCGCGTCGGTGGCCAGCGAGGCCGCCGCCGCGAGGGCCGCCCCGGTCCCGGCCAGGACGATGCCGACGCGGACCGTGCGCCGCGCCGCTGCGCGGGTGGCGCCGAGCCGGACGAGGCGCTCGGCGGAGCGGCCGGGTGCGAGGGCGCGCCAGCCGCCCCGGGCGGTCGCGGCGGGCGCGCCCGCGCTCTTGGGGCCGTCGGCCTCGCGTGCGCCGCCGCCGGGCGCTGCGACGCCGCCGTTGGGCGCCGCAGGACCGACGGGGCTCGGGGCGTCGGGCAGGGCGTCGGCGAGCCGGTCGGCCGCCCACGCGCAGCCGAGGGTCGCCGCGGTGGCGGTCGTGAACAGGATGGCGGAGCCCGGGTACGGCGACTGGCCTGCCGCCGTGAGACCCGTCGTCGCCAGCGCGGCGAGCGCGGCGGGTGCCGTCCAGTCGCGGGCGCGCGCCCAGGCGAGGAGGGCCCACCCGGCGCCCGCTGCGGCGAGCGTCGCCGTCAGCCCGGCACCCCAGGGGGCCGTGAGGGCGGTGGAGCCGGTGGCGAACCCGTTCCACGTGCCGGCCGCGGTGGCGAACGTCCCGAACGTGGCGACGGCGGCGGGCGCGCCGCAGGCCGTGCCGATCCCCAGCAGGACGGCGACCGCCCGTCCCGGCCCCGGGCGCACCGCCGGCGGCAGGGCCGCCACGGCGCCCGCTGCTGCGGCGGCAGCGGCGGCGAGCGATAGCGGGGTGAGGACGAACGGGCCGCCGAGGCCGGACACCGCGGCGGGGACGGCGGTCACCCAGCAGGCCGCCGCGGCCCCGTAATACGCGGCGCGCGGCCCGACGGCGGCGGGGTGCGCCGCGGCGAGCAGCGCCGCCGCCCCCGCCAGGAGCAGCGCGGCGGCCGCCCAGAGGCCGTCGCGTCCGGGGTCGAGCAGGGCGGCGTTCCCGTAGGCCGCGACCGCCACCAGCGCGAGCCCCGCCGTCCAGGTGGCTGCGGCGAGGACGGCGACGAGTCCGCGGAGGCGGCCGGCCGGCAGCAGGCGGGCGACGAGGACGTCCGCCAGCGCCGTCGCCGGCAGGGCCACGAGCAGGGCCGCGCCGGGGACCCCCGCCTCCTGGGCGCCGACCGCGGCGAAGGGCAGCACGAGCTGGGCGAGGACCGCGGCGATCGCGCGGGGGCCGCGCAGCGGCACCGCGACCGGATACAGCGCCAGCACGGCGGCGATGACCGCGGCGGCGGCCGCGGCGTAGCCCAGTGCGAGCGGGCCGAATTCGCGGCCGCCCACCCACCACAGCGCGGTGGCGTCCAGGACCAGCAGCGCGGCACCCAGCGCGCCGAAGGTCTCGGCGGTGGCGGTCATCCCGCGCCGCAGCAGCGGGTAGCCGGCCGCCATGGTCAGCGCCGTGCAGCAGCCGAGGATCAGGGCCCGGCCGCCGATACCGACGCTGCCCCAGGTGACGACGGTGAACACGGTCGCGGCGATGACCATGAGGAGGCCGCCGAGGCCGAGCAGGATGTTCTGCACCGAGTGCGCAGTGAGCTCCCGCAGGGGGCGCAGGGGGCGCAGGAGGTCGCGGGGGCGCGGCGGCGGGCCCGCGGGGGCGGCGGGCGCGGGCGCCGCCTGCGGCGCGGCGGCGGGCCGCGGGCGGGCGTCCCGCACGGCGCGCAGCCGCCCGAGGTGGACGTGGTACTGCGCCGCGAGGGTGCGCCGGTGCAGGTCGACGCGTTGGAGTTCGAGGACGACCCGGCCGAGGCTGTCGGCGTCGGGCCCGGTGAGCGGCAGTCCGCAGCGGGGGCAGGCGGGCGCGCTCGCGGAGAGAGGGGCGGCACAGTCCGGGCACTGGGGTGCGGGCGGCGGGAGGTCCATCGGGCCACACTCGCAGCGGGCCGACGAAAGCCGCATGCGGTCGGATACTCACTTCGGCGGTGAGTACCGGCCGAGGCCCGGCCGAGTACCGGCCGAGGGCCGGCCGAGGGCCGGGCGGGCGGGTGCCGCGGCGCAGGCGCGTCGGGCACGCGGATCGCCGCAGGTCAAGGTGGTGATCCCGGGCGCGGCCCCTGGACGGGCCGTGGCGGTCGGGGCGCATGGGACGCATATGACCGCACGTGACCCTATGTACTGTGATGGAGGTCACACGCGATTTGGTGTTACGAGCCTGTGATCATGCGGCAGGGTGGGGCCCGGTTCAAGAAGCGCCCCCCTTCGCGCTGGTTCATCGTGACATCGCCTGATTGGTGAGGTATGTCGCAACTGCGCGGTTCTTCGACGGCTCTGGCGGCCAGTGGTCTCACGTGCGCCCCATCCCGCCCGTCGTTTTCGCTCGACACCCGGAGGACGCAGGGGGGCTCGGTCGATCGCACGCGGATCACTGGGCGTGCGGCAGGCGAAAGGGCAGTACTTGCTATTCAATCGGATCTCGCTACGTCTCGCCGTTGCGGCGGGAGCGGCGGCGGTCGTCGCCGGCGGCACCTTCGCGGTGAGCGCGTTCGCCGATAGCGACACAAAGAGCGACCAGGCCGCATCGGCGGCCGTCGGCGGCCAGGCCCCCCAGGCCGACACCTCGGAGACCCCGTTCTTCCCCAAGGCCGAGAAGGTCTCCAAGAAGGAGCTCGAGGACCAGCAGCAGCAGTCCAAGAAGAAGCGCAGCGAGGCGGCCGGCGCCGGATCCACCGACGCGTCCGGCAAGGTCGAGGCGAAGAAGAAGGAGAAGCCCAAGGAGGACTCGGACTCCGGCGGCGGCTCCTCCGGCGGCTCCGTTCCCAGCGGCAGCCCCAAGTCCATCGCCAAGGGCATGCTCGGCGACTACGGCTGGGGCGGCGACCAGTTCAACTGCCTCGAACCGCTGTGGGAGAAGGAGAGCAACTGGAACCCCAGCGCCAAGAACCCGAGTTCGGGCGCGTACGGGATCCCGCAGTCGCTGCCCGGTTCCAAGATGGCCAGCGCGGGCTCCGACTGGGAGTCCAACCCCGCCACGCAGATCAAGTGGGGGCTGGGCTACATCGAGGACCGCTACGGCTCGCCGTGCGGGGCGTGGGAGCACTCGCAGAGCAACGGCTGGTACTGAGCCGGTACTGAGAGCCGGTCCCGAGCGGTACCGGGCCGGTACCGACCGCGCCGCGGTACCGGCCGGAACAGGACGAACCGAAGGGCCCGCTGCCCGGCAGCGGGCCCTTCGCGTGCCGCGCCCCGCCCGGGGCGCGGGCCGCTCAGACCGAGTTGGTCATCTTCAGCACGTCGAGCGCCTCGTCCAACTGGGCCTCCGTGAGGGTGCCGTTGGCGAGGTGCCCGCGCTCGACGACCACCTGGCGGATCGTCTTGCGCTCGGCGAGCGCCTGCTTGGCGACCTTCGCGGCCTCCTCGTAGCCGATGTGGCGGTTCAGCGGCGTGACGATCGACGGGGAGGACTCGGCGTACTCGCGGCAGCGCTCCTCGTTCGCCTCGATGCCGGCCACACAGCGGTCGGCGAACACCCGCGACACGTTCGCGAGCAGCCGGATCGACTCCAGCACGTTGCGGGCGATCAGGGGGAGCTGCACGTTCAACTCGAAGTTGCCGCTCGACCCGCCGAACGCCACCGCTGCGTCGTTGCCGACGACCTGCGAGGACACCTGGAGCATCGCCTCGCACAGCACCGGGTTGACCTTGCCCGGCATGATCGACGACCCGGGTTGCAGGTCCGGCAGGTAGATCTCGGTGAGCCCGGTACGCGGCCCCGACCCCATCCAGCGGATGTCGTTGGCGATCTTGACGAAGCCCACCGCGATGGTCCGCAGCTGCCCGGACAGCTCCACCAGGCCGTCGCGGGCGCCCTGCGCCTCGAAGTGGTCGCGCGCCTCGGTCAGGGGCAGGCCGGTGGTCCGGGCGATCTCGGCGATGACCCGGCCGGCGAACCCCTCGGGGGTGTTGATGCCGGTGCCCACGGCGGTACCGCCCAAGGGCAGCTCCGCCACCCGCGGCAGTGCCGACTCCACGCGCTCCACCCCGTAGCGGACCTGCGCGGCGAAGCCGGCGAACTCCTGGCCCAGGGTGACGGGCGTGGCGTCCATGAGGTGCGTGCGCCCGCTCTTGACGACGGTCGCGAACTCGGCGGCCTTGGCGTCGAGCGCCGCGCTCAGGTGCCGCAGCGCGGGGACGAGGTCCTCGATGACGGCTGCGGTCGCCGCGATGTGGATCGACGAGGGGAACACGTCGTTGGACGACTGCGACGCGTTCACATGGTCGTTGGGGTGCACCGGCTCGCCGAGCGCGGCGCTCGCGAGAGTGGCGACGACCTCATTGGTGTTCATGTTGCTGGACGTGCCCGAACCGGTCTGGAAGACGTCGATCGGGAACTCGTCGTTCCACGCGCCCTCGGCGACCTCCAGCGCCGCCGCCCGGATCGCCGCGGCCTGCTCGGCCTTGATGACGCCCAGTTCGGCGTTGACGGTCGCCGCGGCGGCCTTGATGTGGCCGAGCGCCGCGATGTGCGAGTGCTCCAGGCCCTGGCCCGAAATGGGGAAGTTCTGCACCGCCCGCTGGGTCTGCGCCCGCCACTTGGCATCGGCGGGGACTTCGACCTCGCCCATCGAGTCGTGCTCGATGCGGTATCCACTCATCGTTGACTGACACCTCTCCAGGTCGGATCTCTGCCCCAAGATTGCCAGACGCCCCCGCCGGCCGCTCCGCCAGAGCACCCGTGCGGACCGCGCCCCCAGACCCCCGCGCCCCCGGACCCCCGGAGCGCCGGGCGCCGGGCGCCGGCCCGCCGTCCACAGGGCGCCGCGCCGCTTGCGACAGCACCGCCCCGGCTTGCGTACGCTCGTGTCCGTGAAGTCCTGGTTGAGAACCCGACCCCGCTGGGCCGCGCCCGCCGCGGTCCTCGCGTGCCTGGTGCTCGTCGCCGCGCTCGGTGTGACCGTGCTGCGCGCGGGCCCGGCCGCCGGGTTCCGCGTGAGCGAGGCCATGCTGGCCGTCCCCGAGAGCCCCGGCAGCGACACCACCATCGGCATCGACACCTCCTTCTTCCTGCCCGCCGCCGACGACGGCCCCATGCCGGCGGTGCTCATCGCGCACGGGTTCGGCGGCAACAAGGCCAAGACCGCACGCCAGGCCGAGGCGCTGGCCCAGGAGGGCTACGCGGTCCTCACCTGGTCGGCGCGCGGCTTCGGCGAGTCCAAGGGCCAGATCGCGCTCAACGACCCCGACCGCGAGGTCGCCGACGTCTCCCGGCTCATCGACTGGCTGGCCGAGCGCCCCGAGGTCGCCCAGGACCGCAAGGGCGACCCCCGCGTCGGCGTCACCGGCTCCTCCTACGGCGGGGCGGTCACCCTGCTCTCGGCCGGCTACGACGACCGCATCGACGCCATCGCCCCGCAGAACACCTACAACGACCTCGGCGACGCCTTCTTCCCCGAGGCCACCGGCGCCGGCGCCGCAAACGGCGTGTTCAAGCAGATGTGGACCAGCCTCATGTTCACCTGGGGCGGCTTCGGCGACTTCAGCGGGCTGGCCGAGCCCGGCGCGCAGGCGCCCGACGAAGAGGCCGGCGAGACACCGGAGCCGGGCGGTGAGCAGGGCGCCGAGAACGCCCCCGGCGAGCAACAGGGCTCCGACCAGGACCCCGCCGAGGGCGCGCCGCTCACCCCCTCGCAGCAGCAGCTCGCCGAGCTCGCCGACAAGCTCGGCGTCGACCCCGACGACCTCGCCGACGACCCCGACGCCCTCGGCAAGCGCATCCGCTGCGGCTTCTACCGCGAGGAGATCTGCGGGCTGTACGAGCGGGTCGCCGAGAACCAGGCGCCGACCGACGACATCGTCGAACTGCTGCACCGCAACAGCCCCGCGTCCGTCCTCGACCGCGTCAGCGCCCCCACCATGCTGGTCCACGGCAAGCGCGACTCCCTGTTCACCCTCGACCAGGCCGACGCCAACATCCGCGGCCTGCAACAGAACGACGTCCCCGTCGACGTCCTGTGGCTCGAGGGCGGGCACGACGGCGGCCAGTACGAGAGCGGCTACATCCGCGAACGCCTCACCTCCTGGTTCGACACCTGGCTCAAGGACGAACCGCCCGACGGCGAACCCGGGTTCACGGTGTCCCGGCCCGACGGCCCGCGCGGCAGCGCCGCGCGCAGCGACGAGGCGCCCGTCAAGGCCACCGCCGAGCGGTACACCGGCCTCACCGGCACCACGCAGCGCGACATCAAGCTCTCCGGCGGCCTGCAACCCGTCACCGCGCCGCCCGGCGGCTCGCCGGCGTCGGTGTCGTCCCTGCCCGGGCTGGGCCGGCTCACCGGCCTCGCCGAGCTCGACGGCGGCGGCTTCGCCGTCGACATGCCCGGCCAGTTGGCCACCTACGAGTCGGCCCCGCTCGCCGAGCCCACCCAGATCACCGGGTCGCCCACCGCCGAGGTCACCGTCGTGGGCGAGGGCGAGGCCGTGCTGTTCGCCAAGCTCTACGACGTCGACCGCAGCGGCCAGGCCACCCTGCCGCAGCAGCTGGTCGCCCCCCTGCGCATCGACGCCACCGACGCCGGCACCACCGCGAAGGTCGTCCTGCCGCCGATCGACTACCGGGTCGAGGAAGGCCACACCCTGCGCCTGGCCATCAGCACCAGCGACATGTCGTACGCCACCCCCGACGAAACCGCCACCTTCAACATCGCGCTGGCGGGCGACCAGGGCGTGGCGCTGCCGATGCGGCCCGAACTGGACGCTCCCGGCGGTGCGGTGCCCGAGTGGACGTGGGGGCTGCCGCTCGCCTCGGTCATCGTCGCCGCCGCGCTGCTGCTGGTGGGGCGGCCCCGGGCCGGGCGCGGCGACCCGGCGCCGTCGCCGGGCGGCGACCCGGAGTCCGACCCCCCGCCCCTGCGCATCGACGGCCTCACCAAGCGCTACCCCAACGGCCACCTCGCAGTCGACGACCTCGCGTTCGAGGTGCGGCACGGCCAGGTCCTCGGCCTGCTCGGCCCCAACGGCGCCGGGAAGACCACCACGCTGCGCATGCTCATGGGCCTCGTCCGGCCCGATTCCGGCCAGATCCGCATCTTCGGCCGCCGCGTGGTCCCCGGCACCCCGGCGCTGGCGCGGCTCGGCTCCTTCGTCGAGGGCCCCGGCGCGCTGCCGCACCTCTCGGGCCGCGCGAACCTCGACCTCTACTGGCAGGCCACCGGCCGCCCCGCGGCCGAGGCCCGCATCGACGACGCCGTGCGCATCGCCGACCTCGGCGCGGCGCTCGACCGCCCGGTGCGCACCTACTCGCAGGGCATGCGCCAGCGCCTCGCCATCGCCCAGGCGATGCTGGGCCTGCCCGACCTCCTCGTCCTGGACGAACCCACCAACGGCCTCGACCCGCCGCAGATCCGCGCCATGCGCGACGTCCTGGTGGCCTACGCCGCCGAGGGGCGCACCGTCGTGGTCTCCAGCCACCTGCTCGCCGAGGTCGAGCAGACCTGCACGCACGTCGTTGTCATGGACCGCGGCCGCAAGGTCGCCGAGGGGCGGGTCGGCGAGCTCGTCGGCGACGGTTCGGCCGTGCTCATCGGCACCCCCGACCCCGAGGCCACCGCCGAGCTCGCCGCGGGCATCGACGGCGTCGCCGCCGCGGTGGCCGACACCGACGGCGTGCGGGTGCAGCTCGACGGCCTCGGCAGCGGCGCCCTCGTCGCCCAACTCGTCGGCCTCGGCGTCCAGGTCGACCGCGCGGTGCCGCTGCGCCGCCTTGAGGACGCCTTCCTGTCGCTCATCGGCGGCGGAGCGGAAAGGGATCCAGCATGAGCGCCTCCGGCACCGGCCCGTCCGAGGCCCCGCCCGCGGCGGGCTACCGCCCCCGGCGCACCCTGCCGTTCACCGTCGAGCTCACGCGCCAGCTCAAGCGCCGCCGCACCCTGCTCGCATTCGCGTTCCTGCTGCTCATGCCGTGGGTCCTGGTGCTGGCGTTCACCATCGACACCGGCGGCTCGGGCCCCGGCCCGGGCGGGCCCGGCCTGGTCGACCTCGCCACCCTCGGCGGCGTCAACTTCGCCGCGTTCACCATGTTCGTGTCCACCGGCTTCCTCCTGGTGGTCGTGGTGGCGCTGTTCTGCGGCGACACCGTCGCGAGCGAGGCCGGCTGGTCGAGCCTGCGCTACCTGCTCGCCGCACCGGTCCCGCGGATGCGGCTGCTGCGCCAGAAACTCGCGGTGGCCCTCGCCCTGAGCGCGGCCGCCGTCGTCGCGCTGCCGGTCATGGCGCTGCTCGCGGGCAGTGTCGCCTACGGCTGGCACCCCCTGGTGCTGCCCGCCGGCGGGCCCCCGCTGACCATGGCCGACTCCGTGGGCAGGCTCGCCGTCATCGTCGGCTACACCCTGGTCAGCCTGCTCGTGGTGGCGGGCACCGCGTTCGCGCTGACCGTCGCCACCGACTCCCCGCTCGGCGCGGTCGGCGGCGCGGTCGGCCTGATCATCGTCTCCAACATCCTCGAGGCGGTCGAGACCCTGGGCGCCATCCGGGAGTTCCTGCCCGCCTACTGGTCCATGGCCTGGACCGACGTCCTGATCTACACCACGCCCTACGAGGGGATGGTCAAGGGTGCCGCGGTGTCGTTCTCCTACGGCGTGGTCCTCACCGCGTGGGCGTTCCGCTACTTCCGCGCCAAGGACGTCCTGTCCTGACCGCCGCGCGGGTCGAACCGCCCCGCGAGCACGATGACGGCCGCCATCAGCACCATCGGCGCGGCGAACGCCGCGCGGAGGTCCAGCGCCTCGGCGATCGTGCCGATCAGCACGGCGCCGAGCACGAAACCCACGTAGTTGAACACGTTCACGCGCGCCACCGCGGCGTCGGGGTCGGCGGGGTGGATCCGCCCGGCCGCCGAGAAGCTCGCGGGGATCACCACCGAGGCGCCGAGCCCGGTCGCGGCGAAACCCGCCAGCGCCACCCACGGGTGCCCGGCCGCGACCACGGCGAGCAGGCCGGCCGCCCCCAGCGCGGCCCCCGCGCGCACCACGGCCGGCGCGCCGAACGCCCTGATCGCGAAGTCGCCCCCGGCGCGCCCCAGCAGGGTGGTGGCCTGGTAGCAGCCGTAGGCCAGCGGGGCGAGCGCCGGGGCGGCGAGCACCCAGTCGAGGTAGCCGGCGCTCCACGTCGACACCGCGGATTCGGCGACGTACACGAACGCCAGCGCGACCCCCACCAGTGCGATGGGCCGCCACGGCAGCCGCACCGCGCCCCGCTCGGCGGCGGCCGCGGCGCCGCCGGTGCGCAGCAGCGACGGCCCGGCCGCGGCCGACACCGCCACCGCGCAGGCCGCGACCACCGCGAACGCCGCGGCGAGGGGGATCTGGCGGTCCGGCACCGCGGTGAACGCCGCCCAGAGCGACCCGAGGATCGCGCCGGCGCTCCACACCGCGTGGAAGCCGGTGAGCATGCTCCGGCCGCGGCGCCGCTCGACCTCCACGGCCTGCATGTTCATGGTGGCGTCGACCGCGCCGAGGCACAGGCCCACCAGGAGGTTCAGGTGTACAGGGTGACCAGGTCCGGGGCGAGGCCGACGCCGACGATCGCCGCGGCGAGCAGCGGTTGCGCGGTCCGCAGGACCGCGGCGCTGCCGAACCGCGCCGCCAGGCGTCCGGCGAGCACACTGCCGACCCCGGCGACGACCGGCACCAGCGCCATGAGGGCGGTCAGCGCCGCCTCGCTCAGCCCGAACCGGGCCTGGAGCGCCGGGATCCGGGTGACCAGGGTGGCGAAGAGCAGCCCGGTGGTGAAGAACACGCCGTACCCGGCGAGCCGCGCCCGCAGGTCCACTCGCAACCGCCACCTCCCGCCGGCCGGGGTGCCGCTCGGCGGCGGTGCCGACCGCCGCCGGAACGTGAAACCGGTTCACGTAACCTAAGCCGCCGGTGCCGCCGGACACCAGGCCGTGTCCCGTTGCGGCCACGCGCGCCGCCGCGCCGGGCACCGGCCTCGGGCGGCGCGGCGGTCAGGTCTCGATCTCGCCGCGCCTGGGGCGCCGCCGCAGCCACGTCCAGCGCCGCCGCGGCGCGGTCACCCGCAGCGAACCGAGGATCGTGAACCCCTCGATCTCCAGCACGGGCGGATCGGGCAGCTGCGGCTTGCGCACCGTGGTGATCCGGCGGCCGAAGAACGACCAGCCGCGCACCCGCACCTCCATGCCCTCGGGTACGTGCACCCGGACCCGCCCGAACAGCATCGACGCTGTCAGCCGCACGTGGTTGCGGACCAGCAGCGCATCGCGCAGGTCGATCTCGGCGGTCCCGAACAGGGCGAAGGCGGCCTCCTCGCCGCGCATGACGAAGCGCCCGCTGCGGGTCTCGTTGCGGAACAGCGCGGCGACCGGCGCGGTGTCGAGCCGGATGGGCCGGGCGTCGTCGGCCACCAGGTCGGTGGTGACCGCCGCGAGCTCGCCGAGTGTGCGCGCCTTCAGGACCCGCTCGGCGCGCTCGTTGAACTCGTCGAGGTCCAGCCGGCCGTCCTCCGCAGCGCCGCGCAGCACGCCGACGACGCGTTCGCGGTCGGCGTTCGATGCGCGGAGGCGGTCGGGAGGCAGGGGCACGCGTCCAACCTAGACGACGCCCGCAGTGCGCGCCGTTCTCGCCCGGCCGCCCGGGCCGGGGCGCGAAAACCTCTCGCGCGACGTCGTAGGGGCGCTCTAGCGTGAACCGCATGACCTCGTCTCCACCCGGCCCGCCGGCCGGATCCGCCGCCCCGGCGATCTCGCTGCGCGGTGTCGTGAAGCGGTACGGCGCCCTGACCGCAGTCGACGGGCTCGACCTCGACGTCCCCGCCGGCATCGTGCTCGGCCTGCTGGGGCCCAACGGCGCGGGCAAGTCCACCACGATGCGCATGCTCACCGCGCAGAGCAGGGCCGACAGCGGTGAGATCAGCATCCTCGGCCACGCCGTCCCGCGCGCGTCCAAGCGCGCCAGAGCCCTCATGGGGGTCGTCCAGCAGCACGACAACCTCGACGAGGAACTCACCGTCCGGGAGAATCTGGCGGTGTTCGCCCACCTGTACCGGGTGCCGCGCGCCGAGCGGCCCGCCGCCGTCGAGCGCGGCCTGCGCATGGCGCAGCTCACCGACCGCGCCGACACCCGCACCGACAAGCTGTCCGGCGGCATGCGGCGCCGGCTGCTCATCGCCCGCGGCCTGGTCCACGACCCCAGGGTGGTGCTGCTCGACGAGCCCACGGTCGGGCTCGACCCGCAGATCCGGCAGCAGCTGTGGGGCCTCATCAACGAGCTCCGCGGCGGCGGCGCGACCGTCCTCATGTCGACGCACTACATCGAGGAGGCCGAGCGGCTCTCCGACGAGGTCGCGCTCATGGCGAAGGGGCGGATCGTGGCGCGCGGCGCCCCGGCCGACCTCATCGCCGAGCACGCCGGCAAGTCCGTCGAGGAGTTCCTGCCCTCCGGCGCCGAGGAGATGGCGGCGATGGAGGCCGCCGTGCACGCCGGCGGGCTGCCGACCCGGCGCACCGGCAGCACCCTGTCGGTGCTCAGGGCCGAGGAGCTGCCCGAGAGCGTCCGGGCCGACCTCGGCCAGGGCAACCGGCGCGCCAGCAACCTTGAGGACGTGTTCGTGACACTGACCGGGGAGCGTGTGGAATGACGGAGCAGGCGAGCGGTGCCACCGCGGCGCGGACCGCGAGGTCGGCCCCCGGGCGATTCGAGGTGGCGCCCGTCCTCGGGGTGCTGGCCCGCGAATGGGCGCTGTACCGGCGCAGTTGGGGGCCGACGACGTTCGCGGCGATCGTCGAACCCGTCATCTTCCTGCTGGCGTTCGGGTTCGGGCTGGGGTCCATCGTCGGCGCCATCGGCGGCTACGACTACATCGAGTTCATCGCCACCGGCATCGTCGCCATGTCGGTGCTGTTCACATCGATGTTCCCGGGACTCATCGACACCTATGTGCGGCGGGTGTTCCAGCACACCTACGAGGGGATGCTCGCGGCACCGGTCGACGTGCGCGAACTCGTCACCGCCGAGGCGTTCTGGATCGCGCTGAAAGCAGGGGTGTACGGCTGCGCCCCGCTGGGGGTCGCGATGCTGTTCGGGCTGCCGCCCGCGCCGACCATGCTGTTCGTGCCGTTCATCGCGTTCATCACCGGGTTCGGGTTCGCGCTGCTCGGCATCTGGATGTCGGCGGTGGTGCCGTCCATCAAGACGATGGACTACATCATCAGCGGGGTCATCACCCCGCTCTTCCTGATCGCGGGGACCTTCTTCCCGCTCGACAACCTGCCCCCGCTGGTGCAGACCTTCGCGGCCGTGAACCCGCTGTACCACACCGTGGAGCTCGTGCGCGACGCCGCGTTCGGCATGGACCCGCTCGCCGACCTCGGCCACGTCGCGGTGATCCTGGTCTTCATCGTCGTCGCCTGGTGCCTGGCGGTGTTCCAGATGCGCCGCAGGCTCATCGACTAGACGCGGCCGCTCGTCGGCCGGGTGCGCCGCAGGCGCGGTGACCGGCGGCGGCCGCAGGCTCATCGACCGAAAAAGGCGGGGCCCGGGGTGCCCCACGGCACCCCGGGCCCCGCCCGCGGTTTCGTCAGGAGTTGCTGGGCGCCCAGCGGCCGATGGTCGAGATGTTGCCGCCGTCGTCGTAGCTGAACGAGCCGCCGAGCGCGCCCCACTGCTCGGCCCCCGACTCCCCGGCGTCCTCGGCGATCGCGCGGAGGTCCATGTAGAGGCCGATGTTGGAGTCCTCCAACCCCTCCATCGTGGACTGGAACACGGGGTCGGTGCCGAGCTTGCCGGTGCCGGTGCTGCCCGAGGACACGACCGCGGTGCCGTTCTCGTCGCTCACACCGGGCGGGGTGCCGTAGCCGCCCCCGCTCGCCTCGCCGACGAGGTTCTCCAGGACGCCGACGTCGCCGCCGGTGGCCCGGTACTCGAAGGAGACGTCGCCGGTGCCGGAGTCGCCGAAGAAGCCGAGGCTGCTCGCCGAACCGGTGACGCCGAACGCGGTCTGCGAGCCGAGCAGGTCGGTGAACCCCTTCGGCAGGCGCACGCCGAGGCTGTTCATGCCCTCCTCGAAGTCGGCGAAGTCGGAGCTCTGCCGGATCTCCGCCTCGTTCTGCTTCCAGGCCTGCTGGGCGAGCTTGTCGACGCCGCCCCCGCCGATGGCGATGATCGTGTCGTCGGGCAGGTTGCCGAGGGCGTCGATGCCGGCCTCGGGGGCGTCGAGGTCCTTCGTGGAGATGCCGTCGACGCTGAAGTCGAACAGGTCGGCGCGCGCCTCCAGGTAGTCGGCCTCGATCCGCAGGCCCATGGCCATGCGGCCGGACAGCTCGGGATCCTCGCCCGGCGACCCCGATTCGAAGGGGTCGCTGCTGTACGGGTCGCCGCCGGTCGTGGACCCGGTGTCGAGCTCGGCGCCGGCGTCGGAGGCGGCCTTGATGTCCGCCCACGCGGTGGCGAGGTTGCCGCCGCCGATCGCCGCGATGTCGTCGACGTACTTCTGGTTGCCGTCGAGCGTGCCCTCGGACCCGGTCTTCGCGGCGAGGTCGCGCAGCATCCCGTCGCTCTCGGCGAGCAGGGCGAAGCCGTCGCGCAGCTCGTAGGCGAAGTCGTCCTCCTCGCTCTGCATCTTGTCGAGCGCCGGGCGCGCGGCGTCCTCGTCGGTGACCGCGACGGCGAGCGCCACGGCGGGCTCGCCCTCGTCCGACTCCTCGGACTCCCACGCGGCCGCGCCGACGCGCTTGCCCAGCCACGGCTGGACCTCGGTGTCGTAGTCGAGGTAGTCGAACTCGTCCTCGACGAACGGCTTGAGGGGGTCCTCGCCGTCCTCGTCGAGTTCGTCGCGCAGGACGTCGGGCAGCTTCTGCACGAACTGGGCGTAGTTCGCGATCTGCCCGCCGTCGGGCTTGAAGTCGAGCTCGAAGTAGGCGAACGACGAGGACGGGAGCACAGTGTCGGGGCTGGGGCCGCCGAACAGGTCGTCGACGACGCCGTCGGAGGCCCACACCGTGGTGGCCAGCACCGCCACGGCGGCGACCGCTGCGACCGGGATCATCCAGATCGGACCGCGCCCGCGCGGCGGCTGCTGTTGGTAGTACGCCGCCTGCTGCTGCGGAGCCGGGGCGCCCTGCGGGTGCCACGGCTGCTGCTGGTGCGCGGGGTCGGGGTAAGACATCGAATCCTCCGGGGGACAGTGATCCGGTTAAAAGGTACCAATGCCTATTTGTCGAAAATCCCCAGCGTGATCGGGGGTGCGCGGCGCGCGGCCGCCCGCGCGTCAGCCGGCCGAGGCGAAGTCGATCCCGCTGTAGGTGGCCAGCTTGGTCAGCCGGTGATCGCTCGCCACCTTGCGGATGGTGCCGCTGCGACCGCGCATGACCAGGGAGTCCGTGCTCGCGCCGCCGCCTTCGTAGCGTACGCCGCTCATCAGTTCGCCGTCGGTGATGCCGGTCGCGGCGAAGAACACGTCCTCAGAGGACACCAGGTCATCGGTGTGCAGCACCCGGGACAGGTCGTGCCCCGCGTCGAGCGCACCGCGCCGCTCCGCGTCGTCGTGCGGCCACAACCGGCCCTGGATCGTGCCGCCGAGGCACTTCACGGCGCACGCCGTGATGATGCCCTCGGGGGTGCCCCCGATGCCGAGCAGCAGGTCGACCCCTGTCCCCGACCGCGCGGCCATGATGGCGCCGGCGACGTCGCCATCGGTGATGAACTTGATGCGGGCGCCGGTGGCCCGGATCTCGCGGACGAGGCCCTCGTGGCGGGGGCGGTCGAGCACCACGACGGTGACGTCCTGCGGGGCGCCGCCCTTCGCGGCGGCGACCGCGCGGATGTTGTCGGCGACCGGGGCGTCGATGTCGACGGAGCCGGCCGCCGCCGGGCCCGCGACCAGCTTCTCCATGTAGAAGACCGCCGAAGGGTCGAACATGGACCCGCGCGGGCTCACGGCGATCACCGCGATCGCGTTGGGCATCCCGTTGGCGGCGAGGGTGGTGCCGTCGATCGGGTCGACCGCGACGTCGCATTCGGGGCCCGCGCCCGAGCCGACCCGCTCGCCGTTGAACAGCATCGGGGCGTTGTCCTTCTCGCCCTCACCGATGACCACCGTCCCGTTCATCGCCACGCTGCTGATGAGGTGCCGCATCCCCTTCACGGCGACCCCGTCGGCCCCGATCTTGTCGCCGCGGCCCACCCAGCGCGCCGCCGCGAGCGCGGCCGCCTCGGTGACCCGCACCAGCTCCAGTGCGAGGTTGCGGTCGGGCACGTCGTGGGTGGTCGGTGCGGGCGAACCGGAATCGGTCATGGCGGTGCCTTTCGGGAGTGCGGCCGGGGGTCCGGCGCTGCGGCCTGCGGCTGCGTCCAGGGTAGAGGGCTGGCGTAACCTCGACCCGGAGGGCCGTGCCCTCGACCGCAGCCGATGACGATGGGGTTGACCGTGGAGAACGTTGGCAGGCCGGCGCGGAGCTCACCCCGGGGGGCCGCCACGCGCAGCGCGCTGCTGCGCGCCGCGGCACAGGTGTTCCGCACGGTCGGGTTCGCCAAGGCCGGCGTCAACGAGGTCGTCACCGAGGCCGGTGCCAGCGTCGGCAGCCTCTACCACCACTTCAGCGGCAAGGCCGACCTCTTCTACGCGCTGTACGAGGAGTTCCAGCAGCGCCAGCAGGACCGCACGCGGCGCGCCGCCGTCGAGGCGCGCGACGCCGGCGAGACCGACCCCACCCGGCTGATGAACGCCGCCGCCCGCGCCTACCTCGAAGGCTGCATCGCCGAACGCGAGACGGCATGGCTGTTCTTCCGCGGCGACAGCCCGCCCGGGTTCGAGTCGGCGCTGCGCGCCCGGCTGCGCGAATGGACCGACCGGAACGTCGCACTGTTCCGCAGGGCGGCGCAGCCCGTCGACGACGCCCTGCTCATGGTGGTGAGCGGCGCCATGCTCGTGGCGGTCGGCGAGGTCGTGGCGCGCGACGACCTCGCCGACGCCCGCCGGCTCGCCGACGGCGTCATCGCGGTCCTGGCCCGGCTGGAGGCCCCCGCGGTCACCGGACCCGGTGCGGCCGGCTGAAAACCCTGCGGCACGCTGGAGGGATCATGAGCAGCTACAACCGCGCCAACGCGACGTTCGGCGCCTACGCCGCAGCACTGGGCCTCCTCGTGGTGATCATGGGGGCCATGGTCCTCGTTGTGAACGCCAGGAAGCAGGAGAACATCCCCAGCGTCGACTACGGCCCGGACGCCGCGGCCGTGCGCGCAGCGGCGCCGTTCCCCGTGCCCGTGCCCGAAGGGCTGCCCGAGGGGTGGACCCCGACCATCTCCGAAGTCGGCTCCGGGGGCGAGGGCGCCCCGGTGGCCTGGACCCTGGGGTTCGCGACCCCCGACGACCGGCACGCGCGGCTGAACGTCAGCGGCGCCGACCCGGCGGAGGTCCTCGCGGAGCACATCGGCGCGGGCGAGCCCGAGGGCGCCGTGCGCGTGCGGGGGGAGGAGTGGGACCGCTATTCCCTCGGCAAGGGCCGGTACGCAATGGCGCATGCGGGCGACGAGGTCACCACCGTGGTTTCGGGCAGCACCGACTACGCCGAACTGGGCGTCCTCGCGAAATCGCTGAAACCGCGCAATTAACACGAAAAAGGACGCATTTCGCCGGGTGGCATTCCTCACCCGTCCCACGACCGACCCTTAACGTTGCCTTATACGAAAAGGCGCCCGCATTTCGCATTGCCCCAGTTCAAGGGGTATGGAGATGCAGGCGCCAATTTGACGTCAACACTACGTCAACATGCCGCACCGAACGCCGTATCAATGGCGGACCGCGCCGAGTCATCCGAGGACGGGTAGAGCTTCCCATAGATGTTCATCGTGGTTGTAATGGAACTATGACCCAGCCAGGCTTGCAGCTTCCTAGGGTTCTCATTCTTGTCGATCATGACAGCAGCGAACGTATGACGCAGGGCATGCGGGTTGCTCTCTTCGACCCCCGCAGCCGTACATGCGCTATCGAAGCGTCGCCGGAACCACTGATCAGTCTGTACGCCCCCTTCTGGCGCCGGAAACAGAAGGTGCACCTTCGCAGGTTTCGCCTTGCGCACCGGGACAACGCACACTTCCCCGCCCCCAGAGCCCCGGTATTCACGCAGCAAATCGACAACCAATGGCGAGAGAGGCACCGACCGGCGAGCGGATTTGGTCTTGGGTGCGCAGAGCTCCCGGCGCTGTGCCTGCCGAGTCACCCGCAAAACCCCGCCATCAAGGTCAACGCATTCCCAGGTCAGCCCGCGCAGCTCCCCGGCCCGTAGCCCGGTCATCGCACCGAGGAGCACCATCATCCGCACCAGCGGTTGGACATGGAGCACAGCAGCGATGTCCCACACCTGTGTCGGAGTCAACGGCACGACCGGAGAGTCCGGCATCTCAGGCAGGAGGATCCGGGTGCACGGTGTACGCGGGATCAGCCCCTGGTCCACCGCCGCCTGAAAGATAGAGGTGACCATGGAATAGGTGAGATGTACCGACCGGACCGCACGCGTCTTCGACCAGCGATCCACCACAGCCTGAATGTCCCCCTTCCTCACCGCGCGCACCTGTGCATCACCGAAGGCGGGCAGGATATGCACATGGAGCAGGCTTCGATAGACATCGACCGTCGAGGGACGCCGCACAGCTTCCACCGTCGAAAACCACTGCTCAGCCACTTGGCGAACGGTTTCAGTCGATCGGAAATCCTCAAGAATCCCCTCATTCTTCTGTGAGCGGACTTTATCCCGAAAATTCTTCGCATCCGTCCATCTATCCCAAGTTTTAGATGTCTGGAACCCGGACGCGTCACGGTACGGGACCTTGTACGCGATCACGTCCTTGCCCGCTTTTCTCGATTCGCGAGCGCGGCGCACCTTGCGCACACCATTGCGCATCGTGCCGACTTCCCACTTTTCACTATCGTTTGCCACGTCTACACTCCCTAGGTGAACGGATCAGTCCTACTCATTTTAATAAGGAACCCGCTGATTATCGAACCGCTACCGGTTATCGGAAAGCCGAATCTTTGTCGCCACCCAGCCCTTAATGTCGACCGGGGAGAACCGCAGATGCCCAC
>NZ_PYGA01000033.1 GCF_003014485.1 Murinocardiopsis flavida
GTGAGAAGGGCGTCCAGGTTCTTGTTCACACCTCGATCATGGGCGCCCTTCGCCGTGTCTAGACCGGGCTCCGCAATAACCCATCAACGATCTAGGGCGTGTTCCGCGGACCATTCCGGGCTCGCGGCCACGCCCCTACTGTGCGGCGCTCCGCAAGCTCCGCAAGCTCCGCAAGCTCCGCAAGCTCCGCAAGCTCCGCAGCATCGCACAGCGGGGGCCCGGACGATGCGTAGCAAGCGCCGATCGGCTCGAACAGCCAACCAGGCGGGCCCCCGCTGCGCGACCATCGCGAAGCGGCGCAGTAGGGGCGACGGCCGCTCGCTGATCCGAAAGCAACCACGGAACACGCCCTAGTCGGCCGCACGTACCGCGACCTTGGGTCGGCAGAGTTGTCCCCTGACGGAACCCCCGCGCACCAGGAGAGCAGGAGGGCGGCGCGGGTCAGCGTGGAACCGGCATGCCCCAGGCCGCGGCGCGCGACCGGCTGCGGGGCGCGCTCGCTGCGGCCGAGACTGCGCGGGACCGCCCCGAGGAGGATCGGACGGCGGGGCGGCCCCGCGCCGGGCGCCCTGGCGCCGGGCTGACGGACCTGCTCAGCGCACGGACGTAGGGCGCTCGGTGTCCGAGCCGGTCTCGGGCGTGTTGATGCGCCGCACGGTGTCGCGCATGTGGGAGTCGATCAGGCGCATCAGCAGTTCCTCGTCGCCGTCGGTGATGGCGTCGAGGAGCTTCTGGTGTTCGTCGACCAGTTCGGCCGGCTCCGGGTAGGCGTCCTGCATGACGGTGAGGCACATGCGGGTCTCGACCAGCAGGGTCTGGGTCATGCGCTCCAGGCGGGAGTTGCCGGAGCAGCTCACCAGGGCCTGGTGGAACGCCTGGTCGGCGTCGCTCATGGCCACCCGGTCGGCGGTCGCGGCGGCTTCCACCAGGTGGTTCAGCGCCACGGTGAGCCGGGCGACGGCCTCGCCCCGGTTGCCGGTCATGATCTGCTCGCAGGCGGCCCGCTCGATGGCGAGCCGCGCGAGGTAGACGTCCTCCACATCGGCGGCCGTCAGCTCGGTGACGAAGAGGCCGCGGTGGCGCTCGCTGCGCAGCAGGCCCTCCTGGACCAGGCGCTGCATGGCCTCGCGCAGCGGGCCGCGGCTCACGCCGAGCCGGCCGGCGAGGTCGGTCTCGCCGAGCTGGGCGCCGGGCGCCAGCGACCCGTACATGATCGCCGACCGCAGCTGGTCGGCGATGAGGGCGGCGGTGGACCGCCGGGGCACGGGTTCGAGCTCGCCGGGGACGGTCATGTCAATATTCGCCTCTCTTGAATCGGACCCCGCGGCGGCGGCCGCGGGGCCGCGGCCGGGCCGGTCGGGCCCGGCCGCGTTCGGGCGGTAGCGGTCACCCCTGTCCGGCGGGTGCGGACGCGAGGTCGGCCCCGGCCCGGAACAGCGATCCCAGGCCGGTGCGCGGTGCGACGGCCCCCGCGAGGCGGAGGCCCTCCCACACGCTCACCTGGTTGGCGGTGAGCACGGGCTTGCCGAGCCGGTCCTCCAGGGCGTCGAGCACAGCGGCGCTGTGCAGGGCGGTGTCGGGGACCAGGACGGCCTCGGCGTCGGGGTGGTCGTTCGCCGCGACGAAGTCGAGGACGTCGGCGGCCGGCAGGGTGCCGACCTCGGCCGCCGTCACGATCCCGCGGCTGGCGACCGAGACCACCTCGGAGCCGCCGTCGCCAAGGAACTCCACGAAGCGCCCCGCGACGTCCTCGGGGTAGGTCGCGGCCAGCGCCACCCGGGTCAGCCCCAGGTGCCGGATCGCGTTGACGAAGGCGAACGACGTGCTGGACGCAGGGACGCCCGCGACCTCGGCGACCCCTTCGACCTGCTGCTTCGCGCCTTCCCAACCGAAGACGAAGCTGCCGCTCGTGCAGGCCCACACAATGGCGTCGATGCCCTGGGCGCGCAGCTCGCGCGCGCCGTCGCCGAGGACGTCGGGCCCGCCGACGTCGAGCAGCGCGTCGACCCGGTGCGCGTCCTCGCGCATCAGGGTGTGCACCAGGCGCAGCGTGACGTCGTCGCCGAGCAGGCGCTGGAACAGCGGGTAGTCGTCCTCGGCGCTGTACCCGGGGTACAGGAATCCGGCGGTGGTCACGTGGTTCACGACTCCTCTCGGAGCGGGGTCGGGCGGATATCGCGGGCGGGTGTCAGGCGAGCGTGGAGCGCCGGGTCGCCTCGATGAGGCGCTGGCCGTGCGCAACCGGGTCGCGGCCGATGGCGTTGAGCGCGCCCCACATGCCCACCTGGTTCGCGGTGATGACCGGCTTGCCGAGCATGCGCTCCAGGGGCGCGATGATGTCGTAGGTCAGGACGTTGGTGCAGCTGATGTAGACGGCTTCGGCATCGGGGTGGTCGACCTCGCGGACCGCCTGCACCACCTCCGGGTAGCTGACCTTCCAGATGTGGTTGAGCAGGCCCAGGCCGACACTGGAGACGGTCTCGGTGCCGTGCTCGCCGAGGAACGACAGCAGCCGCTCGGTCACGCTGTCGACGTAGGGGGTGACCACGGCGATCCGGTTTGCGTCGAGCGCCGCCAGCGCGTGGATGAGCGCGCCGGAGGTGGTGACCGCGGCGGGGGCGCCGGCGTCGATGATGGTCTGGTGCAGGCGCCGTTCGCCGTCGGCGCCGTGCACGAAGCTCGCCGACGCGCAGGCGTACTGCACGACGAGCGGCTCGGGCGCGAGGAGGTCGCGGGTCGCGTTCCGGACGCTCGCGCCGTCGCACAGCTCCTCGGCCATGTCGACGGTCATGGGAACGGGCACGAACGGCAGCCGTGTGACGTACAGCGAGATGTCGTCGGGCGCCCATCGCCAGAGTTCGCGGTCGAGCGCGAAATCGAACGGTGCGACCACGCCCACCCCCGACTGGCCGGGCGGCGCCGTGAGAGCGGATATCTCCACCACGTTGTCGAGGGTGTCGGACTGCGCGCTCGGATCGGTGCCGTTGTCGACCGCTCCGACCGGCGTGAGCCTGCCGTCGCCGGGGGAGGGGCCGGAAACCCCGTGATCGGTCCGCATTGGTCACTCACCTCCTTCTCTTCTCCATCGGGACGGCGGCCCGCCGTACGGCCGCCGTCGCGGGTGTGCGGTGGGGGCCCGCTACTCTTCGAGCCGCCGGTAGACGAGCCGCTCGCCGACGCCGCCGGACCGCCAGACGTCGTTGCACGCCTCGGCCATGGGCGCGAGGCCGTCGACGATGGTGGCGTAGACGTTGCCGGGGACCCAGCCCACGTCGCCGTTGAGGAGGAGGTTGTTGCGGCCGTAGAAGATCGCGAGGTCGATGACCCCGGGGAGGGCGTCGATGCCCTTCTCCTCCTTGAACCGGCGGTCGAGCATCCCGCCGTCGAAGGAGAAGTACACGACGTCGCCGGGGATGGGTGTGACCGTGGGGTTCTCCTGGCCGGGCTCCTCTTCGGCGAACCGGGGGACCATGGCGTACACCTCGTTGCGGGCGTACTTGGCGTGGTAGATGTCGCCGGCCTGCGGGAGCGCGTTCCACACCACGTCGCAGGTGCGCGGGGCGTCCTTGTCAAGGAGTTCGGCGACGCAGCTCACGCCGCGCTTCTCCAAGCTGATGGTCATGTACCTGGGCATCGTCGAGTAGGGCCCTTTCCTGTGGCGGGGCGTGCGGGGGCCGCGGACGGCCGTGCCTGCTGGGGTGCCGGGCGGGCGGGCCGCCGGGTCGGCGCGATCGGGGTACCCGCCCGGGTCGCCCGGGCGGGGCGGACGGATCGCCGTGCGCACTGTCGAGTGTGACCCCTGCGGAGGCGATCCGCGGATTGTTGACAATCATACGATTGGGGGAGGCGGCTGTTCAATGGTCGTGAACGCCCGGAGTGTTACGTCCGGGTGTCCCGCTCCCTCAGGGGACCGTACCCCCGCGGGGCGGGTGGCCGGGCCCGCGGGCCGGGCCGAAGCTGATTGTTGACAATCCTACGGGTGCTGCCTAGCGTTTCACTGACTTCGGGGTGCCGGGCCGCCGTACTCGTCCGCGGCGCCGGGAACGACCGCGGGTCAGGCCGTCCGGACGTCCACGCCCTGAATCGGGAGCCGCACCCGTGCCCTCAGCAGAACCCATCCAGCTCGTCGTCCTGCACGGCGCCGACCTGCCGCCCGGCAGCGAGCGCATCGACGCCGACCCCCGCCTGGCCGGCGTCCGCTACACGACGGCCGAACACCTCGGCGACGCCCTGCCCGGCGCGCACGCGCTGCTCGTGTGGGACCTCTTCTCCGAGGCGCTGGCGGCGGCCTGGCCCAAGGCCGACTCCCTGCGCTGGGTGCACGCGGCCACCGCGGGCGTCGACAACCTCATGTTCCCCGGCCTGGTCGGCAGCGACGTCCTGGTCACCAACTCGCGCGGGGTGTTCGACCAGCCCATCGCCGAGTACGTCCTCGGCCTGGTGCTGAGCTTCGCCAAGGACCTGCCGCGCAGCCACGACCTCCAGCGCGCCCGCGAATGGCGGCACCGCGAGACCGAGCGCATCGGGGGCCGCCGCGCCCTGGTCGTCGGCACCGGCCCCATCGGCCGCGCCATCGCACGCCAGTTGCGCGCCGCCGGGCTCGTCGTCGAGGGCGGCGGGCGCACCGACCGCGCGGGCGACCCCGACTTCGGCACCGTCACCGCGACCGACCGCCTCGGCGAGGCCCTGCCGCGCGCCGACTACGTGGTGCTCGCCGCCCCGTTGACCGACGCCACCCGGGGCCTCATCGACGCCGCGGCCCTCGCGCGGATGAAGCCCACCGCGCGCCTGATCAACGTCGGGCGCGGCCCCACCGTCGTCACCGCCGACCTCACCGACGCGCTGCGCGACGGCGTCATCGCGGGCGCGGCGCTCGACGTCCTGGAGACCGAACCGCTGCCGGCCGAGTCGCCCCTGTGGGAGCTGCCCGGCGCCATCATCTCCCCGCACATGTCCGGCGACGTCGTGGGCTGGCGCGACGAACTGGTCGAGCTCTTCCTCGCGAACCTCGACGCGTTCCTGTCCGGCCGGACCCCCGCGAACGTCGTCGACAAGGAACGCGGCTACGTCAGCGGCTCATGAGCCGCCGCGTGCCCCGGCTCCGCAGTACCGATCAGCCCGCGCCGCACGAGTAACGAGAAGGTCGCCCGTTGAGTACTGAGGCACAGCAGCCCGTGTCCGCCGACCGCACCGACCCCCTTGCCGAGGACTCCCCTGCCGCGTTGTCGGCCGTCGAGCTCCTCGCGGCCTACGCCGCCGGCGAGCTGTCACCGGTCGACGCCACCACGGCGGTCCTCGACCGCATCGAGCGCGAGAATCCGGCGCTGAACGCGTTCTGCCAGGTCGACCCGGACGAAGCCATCGCGTCCGCGCGCGGCTCGGCCGAGCGCTGGGCGCGCGGCGAACCGCGTGGCCTGCTCGACGGCGTGCCCACGTCGATCAAGGACATCATGTACACCCGGGGGCGCCCCACTCTCAAGGGGTCGCGCACGACAGCCACCGACCAGGCGTGGGACGAGGACTCCCCGGTCGTCGCGCGGCTGCGCGAGAACGGCGCGGTGTTCGTCGGCAAGACCACCACCCCCGAACTCGCCTGGAAGGGCGTCACCGACAGCCCGCTCACCGGCATCACCCGCAACCCGTGGGACCTCGCCAAGACCCCGGGCGGGTCGAGCGGGGGCGCCTCGGCGGCGGTCGCCGCCGGCCTCGCACCGCTGGCGACCGGCACCGACGGCGGCGGGAGCGTGCGCATCCCGGCGAGCTTCACCGGCATCTTCGCGCTCAAGCCCACCTGGGGGCTGGTCCCGCACTGGCCGGCCAGCGCCTTCGGCAGCCTCGCCCACTCCGGGCCGATGACCCGCACGGTCGCCGACGCCGCGCTGATGATGGACGTCATCAGCGGGGCCGACCCCCGCGACTGGATGGCGCTCGCGCCCCCGGCGCCGCACGGCTTCACCCGCGCACTGGGCGACGGCGTGGCCGGCCTGCGCATCGCCTACAGCGCCACACTCGGCCACGTTGCGGTCGACCCGGAGGTCGCCGCGGTCGTCGCCGAGGCGGTGCGCGCCTTCTCGGAGCTCGGCGCGCACGTCGAGGAGGTCGACCCCCCGTTCGACGACCCGGTGGCCGACTTCCACGTGCTCTGGTACTCGGGCGCGGCGAAGGCCACCGACGCGCTGACAACGGAGCAGCGCGAACTCCTCGACCCCGGGCTGCGCACCATCATCGAGGAGGGCCTCGGCTACTCGGCGCAGGACTACCTCCGGGCCATGGCCACCCGCATGGCCATGGGCGAGGCCATGGGTCGGTTCCACCAGGACTACGACCTGCTGATCACCCCGACCATGCCCATCGCGGCGTTCGACGCCGGGCTGGAGGTGCCGCCCGGCTCGGCCGACGAGCGCTGGACCGGCTGGGCGGGGTTCAGCTACCCGTTCAACATGACGCAGCAGCCCGCCGCTAGCGTGCCCTGCGGGTTCACCGAAGCGGGGCTGCCCGTGGGGCTCCAGGTGGTGGGCCCGCGCCACGCCGACCAGCGGGTTCTCGCCGCCTGCCGCGCCTTCGAGCAGGCGCGGCCCTGGGCGCACATCTGGCCGTAGGCGGGCACGCAGCAAGGCACGGAAAAGCGAACGGCTCCGCCGGGATCGAAATCCCGGCGGAGCCGTTCGCATGGGCCGGCACGGCGGTCGCCTCACGGCGTGGCGCACAACGCGGCTCCGAGACCGCCGGATCGGCCACCGAGGTGGCCGTACCGGCGCGGTATTCCGCGAAGGCTTTGAATGGAGCCCGGGGGACACTTGCTACCGCGCCGACCCACAACCCTCCCAACGGGAGGACTGCCAACGATATTCCCACAGATCGCTCGGATTCTCACCGGTCCCGGCGATCCGATCCGCCGCGGGCGGCGCGCCGGGCCGGGCGCGGCCCCGCACGCGGCGACGTGCCCCGATGCGCCCCGGCGCGGTCCTGTGCGCGCGCACGCGGCGAGCGGTCCGGGCGGCGGGCGGGACCTTGGTCCCGCGGAGGGGGGACCTTCGGCGCGGTTGCACCCTCGCGGCGGGGTTACCGTCGAGCCAGCGGGCCGCCCGCGGACCTTCCCCCTCCGGTCCGCGGGACCCGGCGGGGTGCGGGAGGAGGACGGCCATGGCGACCGGCAACGGCGGCGGGCGCACGATCGCGGTGTTCCTCGTCGACGACCACGAGGTCGTGCGGCGAGGCGTCGCGGCCATGCTCGAAAGCGAGGCCGACATGCGGGTCGTCGGCGAGGCCGGAACCGCGGAGCAGGCCATCGCCCGCATCCCCGCGGTACGGCCGGACGTCGCCGTCCTCGACGTCCGGCTACCCGACGGGACCGGCGTCGAGGTGTGCCTCGAGGTCCGGTCCGCCGCCCCCGGTGTCGCGTGCCTGATGCTGACGTCGTTCGCCGACGACGAGGCGCTGTTCGACGCCGTCCTCGCCGGGGCGGCCGGGTACGTGCTCAAGCAGATCCACGGCGCCGACCTCGTCGGCGCGGTCCGCACCGTCGCCTCGGGCGGATCGCTGCTGGACGCGCGCAGCACCGAGCGGATGATGGAGCGGCTCCGCGGCGGCGACGCGGCCCCCGACCCGCTGTCCGCCCTCACCGCCCAGGAACGCCAGATCCTCGACCTGATCGGGGAGGGCATGACCAACAGGCAGATCGGCGATCGCCTCTACCTCGCCGAGAAGACCGTGAAGAACTACGTGTCGAGCCTCCTCGCCAAACTCGACCTCAAGCGCCGCACGCAGGCCGCCGTCCTCGTCGCCCAACTGCGCGGCAGAAGGCGCTGAGGTGCCCTGCTCGGCCTACGCTGGTCCTCATGGCATGGGGAGCAGTGGAGCAGATCGTCGTCGACGCCGCCGATCCGGCCGCCTTGGCGCGATTCTGGGCGGTGCTGCTCGGCGGTGAACCCGTCGACCGGGACGACGGCTGGTCCGTCATCGGCGGCGGCCCCGGACGCCCGCGCGTGTCCTTCCAACCGGTCCCCGAGCCGAAGGCGCGCAAGAACCGGCTGCACCTCGACATCGCCGCGGCCGACATCCCCGCCGCGACCGCGGCACTGGTGACAGCGGGCGCGATCGCGGTCGGCGCGCAGGTCACCGACGAGCAGGGCACGTTCCAGGTGCTGCGCGACCCTGAGGGAAACGAGTTCTGCCTCGCCTGGCCGCCCAAGCCCTGAGGCGGTCCCGCGGGACCGGTCGACGTGGGCGTGGGGTGCTTCAGGCCGGTGCGCGATGGGTGGGCAGGGGGACGCTCCAGTGGAGTTCTGTGCCGTGGTCGGGGCGGCGGCCGATGCGGAAACCGCCGCCGAGCGCCGCCGCGCGCTCCGCCATGTTGCGCAGCCCGCTGCTGCGGCCGCCGTCGGCGATCCCGACGCCGTTGTCGGTGACCTCCAGGGTGAGGCGGGCGTCGGCCTGGACGGACACGTGGACCTCGTCGGCTTCGGCGTGCCGGGCGACGTTCGACAGCGCCTCGTGCAGCACCGCCAGCAGCTGCTCGCCCTGCTCCTCGGGGACGTCGCTGTCGAGGGGGCCGTCGAGGCGCACACCGGGGCGCCGTTGCAGCGTGCGCGTCGTCGCCTCGATCGACGCCAGGATGCGCGACCGCAGGGACGGCGCGTGGGCGTTCGGCGGGTGCTGGAGCGCGAAGACGGTGGAGCGGATCTCCCTGATGGTGACGTCGAGGTCGTCGATGGTCCGCTGGATGCGCTCGCCCGCCTCCGGGTCGGCGACCATCCGGCGGGCGCTCATCAGCGTCATCGCCGACGCGAACAGCCGCTGGATGACGATGTCGTGCAGGTCCTTCGCGATGCGGTCGCGGTCCTCCAGCACCACCAGCCGCTCGGCGTCGCTGCGCGCCTCCGCGAGTTCCAGCGCGACGGCGGCCTGCCCGGCGAACGCGTCGAGCATCCGCTTGGTGACGTCGGTGAAAGGGGCCGCGGCGCCGATCTTGCCGAGGACGAGTACGCCGCGGCTCTGGTTGGGCGTGCCCAGCAGGACGAGCAGGCCGGGCCGGAACTCGTGGCCGGTCAGCATCGGGCAGTCCGCGTGGCGCAGGTCGGGCACGATGCCGCCCTTCCCCAGGCGGTACACCTGGCCGCACGGGGAGTCGGCCATGCGCATGCAGGCGCCGACGAAGACCTGGGCGCCCTCGCCGTCGGCGATCTCGGCGGTGAGTTCGCTGTCGGCCGCGTCGGGGAGCAGCAGCACGGCGAGGTCGGCGCCCGCCATCTGGCGGGCCTGCTGGACGAGGTAGCCGAGGACGTCCTCGGCGGCCTCGCCCGACAGCAGCCGGGTGCTGATCTCTGTTGAGCTGGTGAGGTAGCGCTCACGCTGCCGGGAGTCCTCGTACATCCTGGCGTTCTCGATCGCGACGCCGGCGGCGGTGGCGAGCGCGGTGACGACGGCCTCGTCGTCGGCGTCGAACTCCCCGCCGCCGTTCTTGTCGGCGAGGTACAGGTTGCCGAACACCTCGTCACGCACCTGGATGGGCACGCCGAGGAAGCTGGTCATGGCCGGGTGGCCCGGGGGGAAGCCGCTGAAGTCGGCATGCCGGCGCATGTCGCCGATGCGCAGCGGGCGGCGCTCCCGCGTGGGGTAGCCGAGCACGCCCTCGCCGTGCGGGAACCGGGGGATCCGCAGCGCCTCGCCCGCGGGCACGCCCACGGGGATGAACTCGGTGAACGTGCCACTGCCGTCGACGACGCCGAGCCCCGCGTATTCGGCGTCGACGAGGTGCGCCGCCGCCTCGGTGATGCGGCGCAGCACGGTTCCGAGCTCCAGGTCGCTGCCGATGGAGAGGACGGCCTCCAGCAGGGAGTGGACCCGGTCGCGGGTCGAGAGCGCGTCCTCCAGCCGGCTGCGCAGCTCGTCCAGCCGCACCTGCGGCACCGTCGGGGGGTCGAGTGGTTCCACTGGCCTGTGCATGGACGCCACCTCCGATGTCAACCGTAGTGCGCGCGCGGCGGAAATGCGGGCGAAACGGAGGTTCTCGTGCGGTGCGGCGCCCGGATCGGTCCGGGGGCGGCCGCGGGCGCCGTCGGGGTCGGCGGCGCCCGCGGCCGGGCGGCGGGTGCCGCGCCTCAGCCGTCCGGCGCGGTCCAGGTCTCCAGCGACCACGCCATCTGCCAGAACCGGATCTCGTGGTGGCAGCTGTCCTCGAACGCCCGCGCCATGCGCGCCCGCTCCCCGGCCCCGGCGTCCTCGGCGAGGGAGTCGAGGAGGCCGCGGAGCTTGTGGGTGACGCCCTGGGTGTCGCGGGTGGCGTAGAACTCCCACCAGCCGAGCAGGGGGTGGTCGGCGGGCGGCCGCTCCTCGGTCACGAAGCGGTCGGCCGCCCAGGTGTAGGTCCACGGGCAGGGGAGCAGGGCGGCGAGCAGCACGCCGAGGCTGTCGCGCCCGGCCGCCATCATGTGGTCGATGTACGCCTGGGCGGTCGGCGCGAGCCGGTCGACCTGGGCGTCCTCGTAGGAGGTGCCGGCGTAGTCGCACAGCACGTGGTGCGGGTGGGTCTCGTCGTCCAGGATGAACGCCGCGCTGTCGTGGAAGTGCCGCATCCACCGCCGGTCGGGCGACATCGCCATGCCCAGGCCGTAGCAGCGGATGTAGGCGCTCAGGTACTGGTGGTCCTGGCCGACGTAGTGCAGCACCTTCTCCTTCGCGAGGGTGCCGTCGCGCATCCCCGCGAGGAAGGGGTGCTCGTAGAAGGCGTCGAACAGGCCGGCGTTGGCCCGCCCCAGCTCGGCCGTGAATCCGGTGTCCGTGGTGGCGGCAGCAGTCATCTCCACCGTTCCTCCGCTCGTGCAAACGAGATCAGGTTCGACGGGTCCGGGCGGTTCCGGCTCGGCATCCGGGCCGCGTCGAGGACGCTGCCGGATGCGGGCCTCCCCCGCTCATCTCAGTCCCGGGCCGGACTCGGGCCGGTGTGGGACACCCCGCGTGGTTACGGGCGCCACTGTACAGAGCGGTCCTCCGGGCGGGAACGGCCAGGGTGCCCCGTTCCGGCGACCCGCGCCGGGGCCGCCGCGGCGCCTCAGTCGTCGCCGGTGCCCTCGCCGAGGCCGTTGACGCAGGCGTCGGAGGTGGCGTCGCGGCCCTCGATCTCGTCGGGGTCGGCCTGGCCGCGCTTGCCGCCGGTCTCGCGCTCCGGCGGCTCGGCCGGATACGACGGCGTCGCCGAGGGCCCGCCCTTGCCCGAGGGGGACGCCGACGGCTCGGGGCGGCCCGTCTGGAGCTGCGCGTCGTCCAGCGGCCGGTCGTTGTTGATGGCGTGGAAGAGCCGGTCGGCCTTTTCCTCGTTCCACACGACCCGGTTGGGGTCGAACGGGGCCTGCTCCCAGGGGACGGTGTAGAAGGTGATGTCCTTGACGTCGGTGTCGCCGAGTGTGCTGCCGAGCGACAGCATGGTGTCGAGTGTCAGGTCGTCGTCGGTGGACGTGTGCTTGGAGACGGCTTCGAGCAGGCCGGTCAGCTTCGCGGGGTCGGTGAGGACGTCGCTGCTGGTCGCCTTGGTCGCGAGTTCGGACAGGAAGATCTGCTGGCGGTCGATGCGCCCGATGTCGCCGCCGTCGCCGATCTCGTAGCGGGCGCGGACGAACGCCAGCGACTCCCTGCCGTCGAGGGTCTGCCGGCCGGCGTCGAGGTCGAGGTGCGAGCGCTCGTCCTTCATGGGTTCGGGGATGCACATGCGTACGCCGCCGACGGCGTCGACCATGTCGCGGAAGCCCACGAAGCTGAGGTGGACGAAGTGGTCGACGCGGATGTCGGTGAGCGACTCCACGGCCTTGACCGCGCACGGCGGGCCGCCGTGGAACAGGGCGGCGTTGATCATCCCGTAGTAGCCGGGGGTGCCCTCGGTCTTGCCGTAGGGCGTGCATTCGGGCAGCTCGACCACTGAGTCGCGCGGGAAGTTCACCATGGTCACCCCCTTGTCGGGGGAGATGTGCGCGAGCATCAGCGAGTCGGAGCGCTCGCCGACGAAGTCCTTGCCGCCGTACTCGGCGTTGTCGCCGGTGCGGACGTCGGAGCCGATGAAGAGGATGTTGAGGTCGTCGCCGATCTTGGGCGGCCGCTCCATCTCGGGCAGTGCCGAGCCGAGGTCGTGCTGCACCATGTCGCCGCGCAACGAGCGGTAGTACCCGTAGGCCGTGCCCGCCGCGGCGATCAGCGCGACGGCGACGACGGCCGCGGTCCAGGCGAGCGGGCGGCGCCAGCGGCCGCGCCGGGCGGGGGGAGGGGACGCCGGGGCGCCCTCGTCCGGCGCGGCCTCGTGCGGCTCGTTCTCGTTCGGTGCGGCGGCATCGGACATGAGGGGACGCCTCTTCTCGACGGGTGCCAGGGTCGACGGGACAGAGGGGGAGACGCGGCCGGTGCGGCCGCGCGGCTCCGGACTCGGCGCCAAGGCACTTCCACGTGCCCATACGACGCGCGGCGGGGGTGCGGGTTGTCCTGTCCGCTGCGATCCTAACGAGCACGACGGCGGAATCGCGCACTCGCGGCGCCGGATTTGCACGATCGTTCCGCCTAAGGATACCGGTGGGGCATGTTTCGTTCGCGTGAAGTTCCCGCCGGGGCACGGTTGGGCGTGCGCAGCGATACGCCGCCGGCGCCCGGCTCCTTGCCCCGCGGGGCGGGGGGTGATGGTGTCGTCCCGATGCGCGGGAGCGCTAAAGTCACACTGAATTCGTAGGAAATCGGGGCGGCGGCGCCGGCCCGGGGCGGATGTCCACCGAGGAGAGGAGCGCACGACGATGGCGAGACGAGGGGTGCCCCCATGGTCGCGGCGCCGGTTCCTCCAGGCGTCGGGCATCGGTGCGGCGGCCCTGGTCGCGGCGGCCTGCGGCGGCAACACCGGCCGCGGCGGCGGCGCCGCCGGAACGCTCACCCAGTGGTACCACCAGTACGGCGAGGACGGCGTGGAGGAGGCCGTGAAGCGCTACGCCGCCGCCTACGACAAGGCCGAGGTCAGCGTCCAGTGGACGCCCGGCAACTACGACACCAAGCTGCTCTCGGCCCTCCAGGGCAGCGCGCCGCCCGACGTGTTCGAGTACCAGACGAAGGCCGACCTCGTGCGCGCCGGGCAGCTCGAACCCCTCGACGACATCATCAAGGACGTCAAGGACGACTTCTCCGCGGCGTCGCTCGCCTCGCACACCTTCGAGGGGTCCGTCTACGGCATTCCACAGGCTGTGGACACCCAGGTGCTCGTGTACCGCAAGAGCCTGCTCGACGACGCCGGTCTCGAACCGCCGAAGACCTTCGAGGCCCTCGTCGACGCGGCCGAGGCCCTGACCAAGGGCGACCGCAAGGGGCTGTTCCTCGGCAACAACGGCGGCGCCGACGTCCTCGGCCCGGTCCCGCTGTTCTCCGCCGGCCTGGGCTACGTCACCGACGACCACAAGGTCGGCTTCGACGACCCGGCGGCGGCCAAGGCGTTCGGCGGCCTGCACACGCTCTTCGAGAGCGACGCGCTGCTGCTCGGCGCGCCCACCGACTGGTCGGACCCCTCCGCGCTGCTCCAGGAGCTCACCGCCATGCAGTGGACAGGGCTCTGGGCGCTGCCGCAGATCGAGGCGGAGTTCGGCGACGACTTCGGCGTGCTGCCGTGGCCCAAGCTCACCGACGACGGCGCCGCGTCGGTCCCCGTCGGCGCGTTCGGCGCCATGGTCTACGCCAAGGGGGAGCAGGCCGACGCAGCCCGCGACTTCGTCAAGTGGCTGTGGATCGACAAGACCGACTACCAGGAGGACTTCAACCTGGGCTACGGCTTCCACATCCCGCCGCGCACGACGATCGCCGCCAAGGCCGACAAGCTCTCGTCCGGCCCGGCGGCCGACGTCGTGGGCTTTGTCGAGGAACTGGGCCGCCCGAGTACCCCGCCGGAGTGGACCCCCGCCATGGACAGCGCCTACAAGGACGCGCTGTCCAACATCATCAAGAGCGGGAAGAAGCCCGAGACCGAGCTGAAGACCGCGGCGGAGACCGTGCAGCGCGAGCTCGACAAGCTGTTCGGCTAGCGGTGGCGGCGGAACGGGACCCGGCTGCGCGGCCGACGGCGCTCCGCCGGATCGGCATGCTCCTCGACCGCCCCGCGTGGGCGTTCTGGCTGTTCGCGGGGCCGTTCGTCATCGGGCTGGGCGTGTTCAGCTACATCCCCATCCTGTGGAGCGTCTACCTCAGCTTCTTCGAGGCCAGGAACACGGTCGCGCCGACCGAGTTCGTCGGGTTGCGCAACTACGCGCAGATGCTGACCTCGCCGGCGTTCCTCGACAGCCTGCTCACGTTCACCCTGTTCGCGCTGTTCATCGTGCCGACGACGTTCGCCTGCTCGCTGGCACTGGCGCTGCTGGTGAACCAGGCCCGCTGGGCGCAGCCGCTGCTGCGCTCGGTGTACTTCCTGCCGGCGGCGTGCTCCTACGTGGTGGCCGCGCTCATCTGGAAGCTGTCCATCTTCAACGGGGTCCGGTTCGGCCTGGCGAACACCGTGCTCGGCTGGTTCGGCGGCGACACCGTCGCCTGGCTGTCGGTCACCGACCCGCCCTGGTACTGGCTGGTGCTGGTCACGCTGCGGCTCTGGCTCCAGGTGGGCTTCTACATGCTGATCTTCCTCGCCGGGCTCCAGCGGATCCCCAAGGTCCTCTACGAGGCGGCCTACGTCGACGGCGCGCGGAAGGGCTGGACGACGCTGCGCCACATCACGCTGCCGCAGCTGCGCACCACCTCCGCCGCTGTGCTGCTGCTCAACCTGGTGGCCGCCTACCAGGCGTTCGACGAGTTCTACAACGTCCTCGGCAGCGACGGCGCCTACCCGCCCTACGCCCGCCCGCCCCTGGTGTTCCTGTATTACACGGCGCTGGGCTCCGGGCAGGACTTCGGCCGCGGCACCGCGGGCGCGGTCATCCTCGCCCTGCTCATCGCGATCGTCACCCTGATCCAGGGGCGGTTGCTCGGATTCGGACGGGACCGCACGTGAGCACCTCCGACGCGAACCCGGCGCGGCGGGCGGCGCGCGGCACGGGCACCGCCGCGCAGCGGTCCGCCGAGCACCGGCGGCGCCGCACCCGCACCCTCGCCGCCGGCGTGGTGCTGTACATCGTGCTGGTGGCGGTCGCGGCGGTCTTCCTGCTGCCGTACTACCTCATCGCGCGCAACGGGCTCTCGACCCCTGCGGAGATCACGTCGCCCGAGTGGACCCTGTTCCCCGCTGCGCTGCAATGGGGCAACATCGCCGAGCTGTTCACCGGGGCCGGGTCGCAGATGGCGACCGGACTGCGGAACTCGGCGGTGGTGGCGGTCCTCCAGACCGGGGGCCAGCTCCTGGTGTGCTCGCTGGCGGGCTATGCGCTCGCGCGCATCCCCTACCGCCACGCCGACGCCGTGTTCTACGCGATCGTCGCCACGCTGATGATCCCCGCCGCCGTGACGTTCGTGCCGACCTTCGTGATGGTCTCCTCACTGGGCTGGGTGAGCAGCCTGCGCGGCCTGGTCGTCCCCATGCTGTTCAGCGGGTTCACCGCGTTCCTGTTCCGGCAGTTCTTCCTGAACTTCCCGCGTGAGCTGGAGGACGCCGCCCGGGTCGACGGCCTCGGGTACTGGGGGACGTACTGGCGGGTGGTGGTGCCCAACTCGCTCCAGTTCTTCGCCGCCATCGGGCTCATCACGTTCATCGGGAGCTGGAACGCGTTCCTGTGGCCGCTGGTCATCGCGCAGGACTCCCAGGCGTGGACGGTGCAGATCGTGCTGTCGACCTATCTGACCGCGCAGACCATCGAGCTCCAGGAGCTGTTCGCCGCGGCGATGGTGTCGGTCGCGCCGCTGGTGCTGGTGTTCCTGTTCTTCCAGCGCTACATCGTCCAAGGGGTCACGGAGACCGGGATCAAGGGCTGAGCACCCGGCGGCCCGTCGGCGCCGCCGGGCAGCGGGTGCGGGCCCCTGGCGCCGGGAGCGGCATTCCTCTGTGTGATCGCCGCTGGTCGTTCCCGTGATCAACGGGAGCGCTCCCAAAAGCCGTCGAAACCCCCTTGTGGCAGGAACGACGATTAAGTAAAGTCCCTTTCCAATACTAAGGGTGACGATTCGTTATTTTCCGTCATCAGTGCATGCCGGGTCTCTCGCCCTCGGGCGCCGATGTCCGACCGGCAGGGTCGGCGGCGGTCGCGGACGCGGACCGGGTCATGTCCCTCCCCCCCAAGGGCATCGGCCGGACCCGTGTCACCCCGTTGCGGTCGCCCGACCGCGCGCCGGTCCGCTGCCGACGCCCGGATCGGATGCGCACATGTTGAACACGGCACCCCGACGACCCCGCCGCACCCGCACCCGCGTGCTGCGAACCGCCGCCGTCGCCTCCGCGACGGCAATGGCCGCCGCCGCACTCGCCTACGGCATCCCCGGCGGCGGACCAGGGACCGCATCGGCCGAACCCGCGGCGAACGCCGCGGCGGACCCCTCGGCGAAGGCGCTGGTGTGGTCCGACGAGTTCAACGCCGACGCCGGGACCGCCCCCGACGGCTCGAAATGGAACATCGAGGTCAACGGCGACGGCGGCGGCAACAACGAGCGCCAGTACTACACCGACTCCAGAGACAACCTCGCCCACGACGGCGCGGGCAACATGGTCATCACGGCGCGCAAGGACGACTCCGGCGCCCACCAGTGCCACTACGGCACCTGCCAGTACACCTCGGGCCGGATGAACACCGCCGGGAAGTTCACCCAGGAGTACGGCCGGTTCGAGGCCCGCATCAAGATCCCGACCGGTAAGGGCGTCTGGCCGGCGTTCTGGATGCTCGGCGACGACTTCGGCGACGTCGGCTGGCCGGCGAGCGGCGAGATCGACATCATGGAGAACGTCGGCCATGAGCCGGCCACCGTGCACGGGACCCTGCACGGGCCGGGGTACTCCGGCGGCAACGGGATCACCGGCTCCTACAACCACCCGCAGGGCTGGGCGTTCACCGACACCTTCCACGACTTCGCGGTGGAGTGGAGCCCCGAGAAGATCACCTGGTTCGTCGACGGCGTCGCCTACCAGAGCTTCACCCCCGCCGACACCGGCGGCAACCCGTGGGTCTACGACCACCCGTTCTTCCTGATCCTCAACGTCGCGGTGGGCGGAGCCTGGCCGGGCGACCCCGACGGCTCGACGTCCTTCCCGCAGGAGATGAAGATCGACTACGTGCGGGTCTACGACCTCGGCTGAGTCCGGGCGCCCTCCACGGGCGGGCGGCCCTGCCGGGGGCATCGGGCGGTACCGGTGCGGCGACCCCGCACCGGTACCGCCCGGCGCGGGGACGCGCGCCGGATCAGTGGTGCGACCTGCCCCAGACCCCTGCGGTCAGGTAGACCCCCGCCACGGCGATCAGGATCTGCACGACGAGCACGATGAGCCACATCGTGGTGAAGAACGCCGCGACCCAGCCGCCCAGGAACGCCGCGACGATCCCGATGACGATGGTCAGCCAGATCGGGATCTGCTGCTTGCCGGGGATGATGAGCCGGGCGATGGCACCGATGATCAGGCCGACCACGAGCGCGCTGATAATCCCGGTGATCTCCATGTCCGCACCTCCTTGAGGATGAACTGCCGACACCCTCGATATGCCCCGGCGCGCGCCGATCACGCATTCCGGCCCCGCCGTCGCCGCCCTGACCGGCGCACTTTGATCAGGATCGAAAGGTGTGGCGGCGCGCGCCCGCCGCACGTGATGATGGGGGCGCGCGTACGGGCACGGTCCGACCGGCGCCCGCCCCGAACGAGGGAGGGCGGCGTGGGCGGCGATGGGGACGCCGCCCGGCCGGTCAGACCTGCCAGTCCGGGGACTTCGTGTTCAACAGCTCTCGGCCGGGTCTGGTGATCGTGTGCAGCACGTTCTGCCGGTCGCGGGTACTCACGATGAGCCCGGCGTCGCGCAGGATCCGGGTGTGGTGGCTCACCACGCTGTCGGAGACCGCGAGCCGTGCGGCCAGCTCGGATGTCGTGAGTCCGAGTGCCACCGCGTCGAGGACGGCGGCGCGGGTGGCGCCCAGCAGCGCGGTGAGTACCCTCCCGGCGTCCGCGGCACCGCCCCTGCGCGCCCGGACCATCCCGTTGTGCAGGGGGTAGACCAGCACCGGCGGCAGTCCGGGGTCGGCCAGCGCCACCGGGTGCTTCCAGCAGAAGTACGAGGGCACCAGGCGCAGGCCGCGGCCGTTCAGGTGCAGATCCGACTCGACCGGGTAGGCGGCGCTCAGCACCGGGGGCTCCCAGCGCATCAGCGGCTCGAAGGAGCTCAGGAGCCCGTGGGTCCAGCCGTCGAGGATGGCGCGGGAGCGGCGTACCCGGTCGGAGTCGACGTCGGCGCGGATGTCCTCCCAGTACGGGGCGATGGCGACGTCGTGATAGCTCCGCATGGCCGCGCGCAGGTCCTCGCGCGGGCGGCGCTCGCCCGAGGCGAGCCCCTTGGCCCAGGTCGGGACCTCGCGGTAGCGGGCCAGCTTGCCGATCTCGTGGTCGAGGCGGGCCGGCGGGGTCGCCGAGATGGCGTCGAGCGCGGCGTCGAACCCGTGCCGGGCCTCGTCGGGGGTGAGGAAGTCGGGGAAGTACGCCGAGAACGGGGCGATGGGCAGCAGGGTCGTGCGAACGGTGTCGGCAAGGCCCCGCCTGGGGACCTCCCGGCGCGCCTCGTCGAACCAGTCGAGCACCACGGCGCGCCCGCGCCGGGTCTGGAACCGGTGCAGGCTCACCACCAGCTCCCACATGGGGTCGGGCTCGGAGGCGACGCGCAGCCGGGCGATGTCCTCAGGTCCGAAGTGGATTCGCAGCATCACCGGCTCCCGTCCAGTCGACGGCGGACCTGGCGGCCGCGCCCCGCACCCGTCACTCGGCGGATGCGGCGGGCGACCGTCCGCACGGGTGTTGGACGCACCGGGGCGGTACCCGGATCGCCGATGCGGGGTGGTGGCACGAACCGGCCACCACCCGGAGTCACCGATTGTGCCCCGGAACACCGGGGCGCGGAAGGCCCGGGATCCCGGCGTTCCCGGGCCTGCCGGCCCCGCGTGCACGGGACCGGCAGGCCGGGGACGGCGCCCGCTCCACGCGCGCGGCCCTGATGGCGGGACGCGGCGGGGGCGGGGCCGGCCGCTCAGCCGGCCGTTCCGGTGCTCCGCTCCGGGTACCGGGTGCGGAGCAGCCCCCGGCACCAGTCGGCGTTGCCCTCGATGCTGAGGCGGGTGGTGCGGGCGATCCGCAGCCGGATCGGGAGTTCCGCCGCAGTGAGCGGGGTGCCGTCGTCGCCGAGCAGCAGCGGCGCACCGTCGCCGTCGGGCAGGCCCAGGTCGGCGCGCCTGCGGCGGAGCCGGTCGAGGCCGGCCCGGTCGACCCGGCCGGCGAGGTCGCCCAGCCGCAGCCGCACCAGTTCGGCGTGGTCGGAACCGGCGGTGAGCAGGCCGAACGCGAGGAGTTCCTGGCAGGCGGCGTGCGCCTTGCGCCAGAAGGTGCGGCGCAGGTCGTCCAGGCCGTCGCGGCCGTCCGCCGCCGTTTCGGGGAACGCGGCGCCGAACCCGCCGCCCGCCGCGACGCCGCTGGTGATCTCCGCGGCGGCGAAGTGGTCGATGAGCCGCACCCGGGCGGCCGCGACGCCGGGGAGGGCGCGCAGCGCGTCGTGGGCGTCGGCGACCATGAGGAAGGCGAAGTTCGGCGCGCAGAAATAGGTGGGCAGCCGCAGCTCCGCGGTCACGGCGCCGGTACGGTCGAGGTCGACGGACGCGACGAAGCCGAGGTCGGTGATCGGTTCGTCGAGTTCGGGGTCGCGCACCGTCGCCAGCGCCTGCCATACGGCGGTGATCGGGACGGGCGGCCCGGCCCCGGCGGTCACCGCTGCACCGCTTCGTTGCGCTCGGCGGCGACCGTGGGCGGGCCGAGGGGTTCGGGGGTCGCGGGGCCGAGTCCGGCCGGCACCTCGATGTCGTAGAGGCGGGCGGCGTTCAGGCCGAGGATCCGGCGCTTGATGTCGGGGGTCAGCGTGCCGTACTCGCCCTGGAGGTCCTCGGGGATCTGGAAGTCGACAAAGGCCTCGACCAGCCACTTCGGGGTCCAGATGGCGTAGTCGCTGGCGAACGTGATGCGGGTGTCGTCCAGCCAGTACAGCAGTTCGCCGATGATCCGCGCGAAGTAGCGCGGCCGCGTGTGGATGAACGGCATGGCCACGGCGAGCCCGCCGTAGACGTTGGGCTCCTGGGTGGCGATCCAGCAGAAGTCCTCCAGCCGGGGCAGGCCGACGTGTTCCACGATGAAGTTCAGTTCGGGGAACGCCGAGGCGGCGTCGTCCACGTCGGCGACGTCGAAGGCGTCGCGGTTCAACGGGTAGATGGTCGGGCCCTTGTGCACGTGGATGTTGCTGATGCCCAGCTCCTGGCATTTCTCCAGGTAGCGGTAGGACCACGGGTCGGAGAGCAGCCACCCTTTGGAGTCGCCCTTCCACTCGGCCGTGTAGAGCTTGACCCCCTTGAGCCGCCAGCGCTCGGCGAGGCGTTCCAGCGCGGCCAGCCCGGCCTCGCCGTCGCGCGGGTCGAACGCCCCGTTGACGATGAACCGGTCGGGGTGCTTCTCGGCGAGCACGCCGTCCTGCTCGGTGGTGTTGAACCCGTTGACGAAGAAGTCGGTCAGGTAGGTGGGTTGGAAGATCGCCTTGTCGACGTGGCCGACCTCGAAGAGGTCGTGCAGGATGTCCGCCTCGCTCTGCCGCTGGAAGTGCGCGAGGTCCCACGTGGCGTGCTCGGGGCTGAGGTTGCGGTGGTAGTCGTAGAAGCAGTTGATGAAGCCCGTGCCGTAGCGGTTCGCCTGGTTGGCGGGGGTGCCGTCCCAGAAGTGGATGTGTCCGTCGACGATGAAGTAGCGCTCGCCGTCCTTCTCGTACATTTCGGCCTCCGTGGCGCACGAGGGGATTCGCGGAAGAGGTGGAGGAGGCGGGTGGCCCGGCGTCAGCGCTTCACGGGTTCCAGGATGGCGCGCCCGCCGGGCAGGCGGCCGGCGTCGAGGTCGGCGAGCGCGTCGAGCGCCGCGTCGAGCGGGTAGCTCTTGGTGCGCAGCCGCACCTTCCCCTGGGCCGCGAGGGTCATGAGTTCGTCCAGGTCGTTGTAGGAGCCGACCAGGTTGCCGATGACGCTGATCTCGCGCGAGATGACGTCGATCGTGGGGATGTCGACCCGGCCGCCGTAGCCGATGACGAAGTAGCTGCCGGCGTCGCGGGTCATGGCCACGCCGTCGGCCTCGGTGCCCTGCTCGCCGACGAAGTCGAGGACGACGTTCGCGCCGCTGCCCCCGGTGATGTCGCGGACCGCGTCGACGTGCGCGCCGTCGGCCGCGACCGTGTGCCGCGCCCCCAGTTCGGCCGCGAGGTGCAGGGCGTCCTCGGAGCGGTCGACAACGGTGATGTCGGCGGGGGTGAGGGCCGCGAGCGACTGGAGTCCGATGTGGCCCAGGCCGCCGGCGCCGATCAGGACCACGTGCGCACCCGGGTACAGCAGCGGGGCGGCCTTGCGGACGGCGTGGTAGGCGGTGAGCCCGGCGTCGGCGAGCGCGGCGACCTCGGCGGGCGCGAGTCCGGCCGCGAGTTTGACGCAGGCGCGGGCGTTGGTGACCATGCGCTCGGCCATGCCGCCGTCGCGGTTGATGCCGGGGAACTTGGAGTCGGCGCAGTGGACGTCGTCGCCCGCGCGGCAGGCGCGGCAGAGCCCGCAGGTGACGAACGGGTGCAGGATCACGGTGTCGCCCGCGGCGACGTTGGTCACCGCGGACCCGGTGGCGAGCACGGTCCCGGCGTTCTCGTGGCCGATCGTGTACGGCAGCCGCACCCCGCTCTTCTCGGCCCACTGCCCTTCGATGATGTGCAGGTCGGTGCGGCACACTCCGGCGGCGTTCACTTCGACCAGCACGTCCATCGGCCCGTGGACCTCGGGTTCGGCGATGTCGTCGATGGACGGGGGGCGGTGGTACCCGTGGACCCGTACGGCACGCATGCGGCCTCCTTGGTGTGAGCTGCCTCACTCCATTTTCGACCATGCGGGCCGCGGCGGCCAAGGGGCGCCGCCCCCTATCGGCGCACCGCGGACGACAGTGCTGCCGCTGCCGCCGTGCGCCGCCGCGCGGGTCACACGTGGATGGCGAGCTTGAACTCGGCGAAGTCCAGGTTCACGCCGGATCCGGAGTTGTGCCGCACCATGACCGACACCGGGGTGCCGACCTTGACGAACATGCCCCACGTCTTGGCGAGGTACTGGCCGCCGGGTGTCGGGGCGTGGTCCTGGGTGCAGGTGGAGTCGTGGCCGGTCGACAGGTCGAGCGGGTCGCGGACGAAGCGGTCGCGCACCTCGTTGTAGCCGCCGTCGGGCCAGAACAGCATCGCGTAGAGGTCGGCCCAGCCGTCGGCCGAGGGCCAGATGAGGCCCGCGCGGGGGTGGCCGTCGGTGGCGGTCTCGCCGTCGGGCTGGGCGGGGTCGTGCATCCCGTGCTCGTCGTAGGACTCGGTGCCGAACGGGAAGCGCACGACGGTGTACGCCTCGCCCGCGGGGATGAGCTGCGGGCCGGTGGTGATGAGGGAACAGACCTGGGGGGCGGCCATGACGACTCCGATCGCTCGACGCGGCGGATCCCCGGTGTGCGGGCCGGGGCCCTGCGCCCAGGCTATGAGACGGGGCCGCCGGTGCGCCGGGAATCGCCGGATAAACCGGTCGGCCGCGTCCGGGCGGCACGGCGGCGCCCCGCGGCCCGGCGGTGTGACGACGCGCGGGCGCCGCCCCGGGCAATGGGGCGGCGCCCGCGGACGCAGAGGGGCGGTTACGCGGAGCCGTGCGGCGAGCCGGGCGAGCCCGGCTTGTCGGTGGTGTCGGGCTCGCCGAGCGCGCTCTCCTTCAACCACTCGTCCCAGGGGCGCTGCCAGTAGCCCCAGCCGTTGTCGACCTCAAGGTCGCGGGTGGTGCCGGTGACGATGTAGGGGTCGCCGATCAGGGTGTTCTCGTAGAACCACTTGGAGTCCTGGAGGTTCATGTTGGTGCAGCCGTGGCTCACGTTGTCGGAGCCCAGCGACGGGTTGCCCGCGGAGGTGTGCGCGAACTCGCCGCTGTTGGAGAACCGGACGGCGTAGGCGACGGTCAGGCTGTAGGCGCCGGGGCTGCCCTCGGGGATGCCGATGGTGGCGGAGTCCATCTTGTAGTTGGTGTGCCGCTCCATGGTGACGTGCGTACCGCTGGTGGTGCGGAATTCCGGCTTGGTGCCGTCGCCGTTGCTGATGGGGAAGTCCTTGATCTCCTTGCCGTCGCGCTCGACGACCATGCGGTGGGACTTGTTGCTCACCGTGCTGATCTGGGAGCGGCCCACCTCGAACGCGAGCCGGTAGTTGCGCAGCCCGTAGACGCCCTTGGCGGCGGGCACCCCTGCGAGGTGCATGTCGACGGTGACCTTCTGGTTCGGCTCCCAGTACTCCTTGGGGCGGAACACGGCGGTCTTGTCGTCGAACCAGTTCCAGGCGCCGACGGCGGGCTTCTCCGAGGTCACGTTCATCGCGGCCTCGACCTTCTCCTTGTTCTCCACGGGGAGGTCGAAGTTCACGATGACCGGCATGCCCACGCCGACCTCGTCGCCGCTCGACGGGAAGTTCGACTCCAGTTCCAGGCGCTTGCCCTCGGTGGCGGGCAGGGTCGAGAAGGAGCTCTCGACCTTCTCGGCGCCGCCGCCGGTGGCGATGTCGGCCCGGACCGTGACCTTGGCGCCGGGGGTGAGCGTCCAGTCGCTGGTCCAGGTGGTCTTGTCCTTGTTCAGGGAACCGGTGATCTCGTCGGCGGGGTTGTCCTTCTTCTTCTCCTCGCCGGAGCCGTCCTCGGCGTCCTCAGGGGGGACCACCTCGACCTCGACGTCCTTGACCGTGCCGTCGGCGGCCTTGACCGTGATGGGCAGGTCGGGCCGGACCTCGGTGGCGCCGTCCTTCGGTGCGATGACGGCGGCGGGCGCGTCCTCGCCGCCGCCGGTACCCCCGCCCCCGCCGCCACCGGTGCATGCGCTCGCGAGGAGCACGACGGCCCCGGCGAGGACCGCGATCCGCAACGCCGACGTGGGTCTGGGGGGCTTGCTCGGCATGGTGTACCTCCGAAGGCTCAGGCCGCGACCGGTGCGGCGGGACGGGGCGGGCACCGTGCTGATCCTGAGCGAGACCGCTGGAAACCTGTGCGTTCCGCTTTTGGGGAGGAAGCGGGCGTATATGGCAAGTCTAGGTCGGAAACGGGCATGCCGGGGCCCGCAGGGCCGATGTGGCCGGGACCGGATACTCAGCCGGGGCGAGTATCCGTACGGATGTGCCGCCCCCTGTGCCGCGGCGATGCTGGCGGGCATGAAAGGCCTCTACGCACTCAAGCCCTGGTACGCGGCGCGGTTGGCGGGACTGCGCCGGGTGCTCGTCGCCCACGGCGTCTCGCCCGACGCCCTGACCTGGTCCGGTGTGCTGTTCGGCGCTGCTGCGGGCGGCGCCGTCGCGCTGCTGCCCGCCGGGCCATTCGCGGGGGCCGCCGTCGCCGTGCTGCTCGCCGCGCGGCTGGCCTGCGCGAACCTCGACGGCGGGGTCGCGCGGGACAGCGGGCGGATGACCCGCAACGGCGCCGTGCGCAATGAGCTCGGCGACCGCCTCGCCGAGTTCGCCGTCCTCGCGGGGTGCCTGGCGGTCGCCCCCGCGGGGTGGGTGCTGGGCGCCGCCGCGGCGGCGACCCTGCCGTCCTGGATCGCCCTGGCGGGCGCGGCAGCGGGGGCGCCGCGCCCGCAGGGCGGCCCGGTCGGCAAGACCGAGCGGTGCCTGCTCCTGGTGGTCCTCGCCGCGGTGCCGGGGGCAGCGGTGCCGGTGCTCGCCGCGATCGCGGCCGGGTCGGTGCTCACGGCGGGGTGGCGGCTGGTGCGGGTCACGCGCGCGCTGCGCGTCCTCGACCAGTGCGCCGGCCGGCGGGACGCGGGGGAGCAGGCGGCGCGATCGGCCGGTACCGGCCACGGCGGTGCGGCATGAGCGCGATCGTGGACGCCGCCCCGTTCGTCGCCGGGGCCCTGGGCGCCGGCGGTATCGGCGTGTGGGTGTCGCGGCGCCGCGAACTCGTCCGGCGCTGGTGCACCTGGGCGCTGATCGCGCCGGTCGTGGGCGGGGCGCTGTACTTCGGCGCGGCCGGTGCCGCGCTGCTCGCCGCGGCGCTCGGGATCGTCGCCGCCGCCGAGTACGGCAGGCTGTTCGGCCTTTCCGCCGCGCAGAAGGCGGTCGTCGCCGCGGCGGCCGCCGGGCTGCCGCTCGCGGCATGGCTCGCGCCGGGCGGCATGTGGCGGCTTGCCGCGGCGGCGGTGCTGGCCGCGGCGATCGTCCCCGTTCTGGCGGGCGACACCGAGGGCGGGGCCCGGCGGGCGGCGGCCGGCGTCTTCGGCGTCGCCTGGCTGGGCGGGCTCAGCGGCCTCGTCCTGCTCGGCGAGCACGCGTTCGCGCTGTGCGTGGCGGTCGCCGTCGCGGACGTCGGAGCGTGGTGCGGCGGACGGTTCCTCGGCGGGCCGCCGCTGTCACCGCTGTCGCCCGCCAAACGGTGGGGCGGCGTGCTGGGCGGGGCCATCGCCGGGACGGCGGCGCTGGCCCTGCTCGGCGCATTCACCCCCGGCCTGGTGATCGCGGTCGCGGTCGCGGTGCCGCTCGGCGACCTGCTGGAGTCCATGCTCAAGCGCGGCGCCGGGGTGAAGGACACGGGGACGTGGCTGCCGGGGTTCGGCGGCCTTTTGGACCGGCTGGACTCGCTGCTGCTCGCGCTGCCCGTGGCCATGGTGCTGTCGTGAGCGGGCGGGGGCGCCGCGGCGGGGCCGGGACGGCAGCGGGATGCGGCGGCCGGGCCGGGACGGAGCCGGGACACCGACGAAAGGAGCAGGAGATGTGCGCGATATGCGTACGGAAGGCCATCAGGACCCCCCGCGCGGGCGGGGCGGCGCACGGGGCGACGCCATGATCGGGGCGCGTGTGCGGCGCGCGCTCTGGCGCGCGGTCCTCCGGTCGACCGGCGGCTTCCGGGTCGAAGGCGGGATCCCGGACGGCCCGTGCGTCGTGGTCGCCAACCACTCCTCGCACGCCGACACGGTGGCGCTGCTCGCGGCGCTGCCCGCCCGCTCGCGGCCCAAGGCCGCCGCTGCGGCCGACTACTGGTTCGGCGCCCCGCTGCGCGAATGGGCCGGCCGGTCGCTCGTGGGGGTCTTCCCCGTGCGCAGGGGCGGGGGCGGCAGCGCCGATCTGCTGAGCGCCGCCGACCTCCTCGGCGCCGGGCACGCCGTGATCGTCTACCCCGAAGGCACCCGGTCGCGCGATGGCGCGGTCGGCCGCTTCCACTCCGGCGCGGCGCGGCTCGCGGCGCAGGCGGGGGTGCCGCTGGTGCCCGCCGCCATCACCGGGACGCGGACCCTGCTGCCCGTCGGCGGCGGGCTGCGCCGCTCCCCGGTGGCCGTGCGGTTCGGCACCCCCGCCGACGGGATCGAGCAGTCCCGGCGGCAGATCACGGCCGCCCTCGGCACGGCCGCCGGCCGCGGGCGCCGCGACGTCCGGCACCACAGCGGTCCCCACCCGGCCGGTGCCGAGCCGGCGCCTCGGCACGCGCCTCCCCGCCGCGCCCGAGTCCCGGCCCAGGCGAAGACCGCCATCCCGACCTCGACCCCGACCCATGGGTAGTGGCGGTGTCGCCGCGGGCGCCACCGGCGGGGCCTGGAAACCTGCGCCCGCGCGCTCGAATAGGAGCGGTCTCTTCCTAATTGCTGCCTAGAGTGCGTGTGACGCACCGGATCGCTGATGAGGAGTCCCGATGGCAGCAGAGGCGCGAACCACGCTCGACCGCCGCGCGTTGAACCGTGCCGTGCTGGCGCGGCAGCTGCTGCTCGAGCGCTCTTCGATGCCGGTGGCGGCGGCGGTCGAACACCTCGGCGGCCTTCAGGCGCAGACCCCGCACTCCTGGTACGCCGGACTGTTCGGCAGGCTCAACGGGGTCACCACCGAGGGGATCGCGGCCCGGCTCAGCGGCCGCGAACTCGTGCGCATCGCGCTCATGCGCTCCACGATCCACCTGGTCACCGCGCGCGACTGCCACCGGTTGCGCCCGCTGGTGGAGCCGGTCCACGAGCGCAGCCTCGCCGGCAACTTCGGCCGCAACCTCTCGGGGGTGGACCGGGCGGAGCTCGTCGCGGCGGGGCGCGCCCTGCTCGAAGCGGAGCCGCTGACCTTCAACGCGCTGGGCGGTCGCCTCGCCGAGACGTGGCCCGACAACGACGCCCACTCCCTCTCCCAGGCCGCGCGCACCTGGATCCCACTCGTCCAGGTGCCGCCGCGCGGACTCTGGGGGCGCAGCGGGCCCGCCGCCCACGTCCCCGCCGAGCACTGGCTCGGGCGGCCGGACGAGGACCCTTTCGACCTGGCCGACCTGGTCCGTCGCTACCTCGGCGCGTTCGGACCGGCGAGCGTCAAGGACGCACAGGTGTGGTCGGGCCTGACCCGGCTTTCGGCGGTGTTCGAGCGCCTGCGGCCGGAACTGGCCGTGTTCGCCGACGAGAACGGCCGCGAACTGTTCGACCTGCCCGAGGCGCCCCGTCCCGGCGCCGACACCCCCGCCCCCGTGCGCTTCCTCTACGACTACGACAACCTGCTGCTCTCCCACGCCGACCGCACCCGGGTCCAGGGCGACAACCGGGTCGCCCGCTTCTTCACCAAGCACGGCCCGGTGCCGGGCACCGTGCTGATCGACGGGTTCACCGGAGCCGTGTGGACGGTCGAGCGTGCCCGCGGCACCGCTGTCCTGAACGTCATCACGCCGGACGCCCTCCTGCCGGCGCGCGACGCTGATGCGGTCGCCGCGGAAGGCGCCGCGCTGCTGCGCTTCATCGCCCCGGACGCGGCCCACGACGTCCGGTTCGACGTGGACGTTCCCGTGCATCCGAAACGGTCCGGCGCCTGAGACCGTCGCCGCGCCATCCCGCCGGCCTTAGGAGCGCGGCGCGCCCGGCGCGGCCCGACGCCAACGGTGCCGCGTCCCCGGGTGGCCCCGCTATGGCGCCGACCGAACGGGCACGGCACGCTGGACACCGCGATACCGACACGAAGGAGTGCCCATGGGGACGACGGAGCAGGTGGGGATCGACAGCGAGGCGGACCTGCGCGAACTCATCGGTGAACCGCTGCCGCGGGTCGCCGCGAAGGCCCGCCCCGCGCTCACCGACCTCGACCGGCAGTGGCTGGCACAGTCGCCGTTCTGCCTGGTGGCGACGTCCGACGCCGACGGCAACTGCGATGTGTCGCCCAAGGGCGACCCCGCCGGCTTCACCATGGTGCTGGACGACGCCACGATCGCGGTCCCCGAGCGCCCCGGCAACCGGCGCGCCGACGGCTACCGCAACATCCTCGCCAACCCGCACGTCGGGCTGCTGTACATGATCCCGGGGCGGGGCGACACCCTCCGCGTCAACGGCAGGGCGCGGCTGGTCCGCGACGCCCCGTTCTTCGACGCGATGATCGTGAAGGGGCACCGGCCGATCCTCGCCATGGTCATCGAGATCGACGAGGTGTTCCACCACTGCGCGAAGGCGTTCCTCCGTTCCGAGCTGTGGCGGCCCGAGACGTGGAACCCCGGCGGCATCCCGTCGCGGGCCCGCATCGCCAAGAGCCTCGACGCACCCGAGGTCCCCCTGGAGCAGCTGGAGGAGTACTACGGCCCGGCCTACGCCGAGAAGCTGTACTAGCCACCGGCGCGCCGATCCGCTAGGGAGTGTTTAGAAAGTGCTTTCGGGTCAGCGAGCGGCCGTCCAGGCGCCGCGTCGCAAGCCGATTCACGAAGTTCAGCCTGGTTGGCTGTTCGAGTGACATCGGTGCCGCGAGGCGGTGTCTGGTGGCCGCGAGCCCGAAATGACTTTTTAAACACGACCTAGTCCGGGGCGGCCGTCGAGTCGAGGCCGCCGTTGTCGTCGCGCGGGCGCGGCGCCGCGGCGGGGCGGTCGCCCGGGCCGCCGAGGTCGACCCCGCCGGTCAGGAGCCCGTGCAGGCGCAGGGCCAATTGCAGCTCCAGCGCCCGCGCCGGCTCCTGCCAGTCGGGGCCGAGCAGCAGGCCGATGCGGTCCAGCCGCTGCGCCACCGTGTTCACGTGGACGTGCAGCGCGTCCTTCGCGCGGGCCGGGCTGGCGCCGCACGCGAAGTAGGCGCGCAGAGTCCGCACCAGGGCGGTGTCGCGCCGGGCGTCGTAGTCGAGCAGGGGACCCAGGGTCGCGGTGACGAACCCGTCGACGTCGCGGTCCTCGCCCAGCAGCAGGCCGAGGAAGCCGAGGTCGCCGGGTGCCGCGACCTCGCCCGCGCGGCCCAGTGAGCGCAGGGTCTGGAGGCAGCGGCGCGCCTCGGCGAAGCAGCGGCGGAACGACGCCAGACCGTCGCTGGGACCGGCCGCGCCCGCCGTCACCGGCCCGTTCGCCGCGGCCGCGAGGTCGGCCGCCGCCCTGCGGGCGATCGGGGCCGGCGCCGAACCCGGCAGGATCAGCACGGTCGAGCCGGCCCGCGTGCCGGCCAGCCCGCCGGACGTCTCCGCGATGTGCATCGCCGCCGAGCGCAGCCGCGCCGCGTCGCCGTCGCCCGCTTCGGCGACAACGACGACGTTCGCGATGTCGAGGTCGGCGCTCAGCCGGGCGGCGCGCCGCCGCAGCGACGCGGGGGCCCGGTCGGGGTAGTCGATCAGCTCGTCCAGCAGGTCGCCGCGGACCCGGTGCTCGGCCTCGTTCGCCGACCGGCGCATCAGCAGCAGCAGGGCCGTCACCATCGCCGCGCGTTCCAGGATTCGCTGGTCGGCGTCGTCCAGTTCGGCGCCGGTGTGCGTGAGCGTCCCCAGCGGTTCGGGCCCCGCGGCAGCGGCGGCGATCCAGCCGCCGTCCGTCCGCACGGCGCGCCCCCGCGCCAGAGCGGCGCGCACCGCCGCGGCCCGCTCGGGCTCGGCAGCGGGGACACCGCCCTCGACGATGTCGACCGTTCCGCCGAGCACGCCGCTCACGGCCGCTGCGACCTCCTCGATCCCGCCCCCGCGCAGCACCAGGTCGGTGAGCCGGTCGTGGGCCTCTGCCGCGCGCTCGACGGCGGAGCTGTGCTCGGTCAGCCGCCGGTTGACGCTGTTGAGCTCGCTGAGCGCGGTACGGGTGTCGTCGATGAGGTTCGCGCTGTCGATGGCGATCGCCGCGTGCGTCGCGAGGGAGCCCAGCAGCGCGATCTCGGTGCGGGCGAACGGGCGCTCGCGCCGGTCGGCGGCGAAGAGCACGCCGATGACCTGCCCGTTCAACTGCAACGGGACGCCGAGGATCGCCACCAGGCCCTCCTCCCGCACCCCGCCGTCGATGTTCTCGGTGTGCGTGAAACGGGTGTCCGTCAGGTAGTTGGAGGTGACATAGGGGTGCACGGTCTGCGCGACCAGGCCGCCCAGCCCTTCACCCGCGCCGAGGCGCAGCTGCTGGAAGCGCGCCGACACCGAGCCTGATGTCACCCGCATGACGGTGTCGCCCCGCCCGGACGCCGGGTCGCTCAGGGACAGGTACGCGGTGTCGGTGCCCAGCAGGTTGCGGGCGCGGTCGACAATGGCGTGCAGCACCTGGTCGAGGTTGCGCATCCCGGCGAGGTCGTTGGCCGTCTCGAACAGCGCGCTGAGCTCGGACTCGCGGCGCCGCCGGTCCGCCAGGACGGTGCGCACCCGCAGGGCCAGCACCTTCGCCTGCTCCAGCGCGGCGAGCGCCGCCGGGTCGCCGCCGCCCGCCCTGGCCTCCACCAGCGGACGCTCGTACTCGACCGCGGGCGCGTCGCGCAGCAGCAGTTCCAGGAACTGCCGTTGCGCGTGGCCCGCGTCGGCGGGGTCCGGTCCGGTCAACTCGCGTTCCACGCCCCGTCGATCGTCAGTGAGGCCCCGTTGATGAAGGAGGCGTCGGGCCCGCAGAGGTAGGCCACCATGGCGGCGACCTCGCGGGGCTCGATCAGCCGCTTGATGGGGCTGCGGGCCAGCAGCACGCGCTCCTCGACCTCCTCGGGGCCGATGCCGTGCGTGTCGGCCTGCTCGGCGATCTGGCGCTCGACCAGCGGGGTCCGGACGTAGCCGGGGTTGACGCAGTTGGAGGTCACCCCGTGCGGTGCGCCCTCGACCGCCACGACCTTGGAGAACCCCTCAAGGCCGTGCTTGGCGGTGACGTAGGCCGACTTGTACGGCGAGGCGCGCAGCCCGTGCACCGAGGACACGTTGACGATGCGGCCCCAGCCCTGGGCGTACATGTGCGGCAGCGCGCCGCGCACGATGCGGAACGGCGCCTCGACCATCAGCCGCAAGATCAGCGAGAACCGTTCGGGCGGGAAGTCCTGCACCGGGGCGACGGTCTGGACGCCCGCGTTGTTCACGATGATGTCGGCGTGCACGGCGACCTCGGCCGCGGCGTCGAGGTCGGTGAGGTCCACGACGTGCGCGCGCCCGGTCCCGGCGGCGGCGAGCGCGCGCACCGCGCCGCCGTCGCGGTCGACCAGGAGGACGTCGGCCCCCGCGGCGCTCAGCGTGTGCGCGCACGCCCGGCCGATCCCGCTCCCCGCACCGGTGACCACGGCGGTCCGGCCGGTCAGCGAACCGTTGGCGGGGACCGGCGGGCCGGGCGGTGCGTCGCGCGTCGTCATGCGCCCAATCTACGATCGGCGCCCGGCGCGGCCGGATGGCGCCGCCCCCCATAACCGCGGCCCGCGTCATGTGCCGCGCTCCCATGCCCGCCGACCGGCGGCCGCATCAGGGCCGGGCCGCGCCCGCCGCCGGGCCCGGGCCGCCCGCTGGCGGTGCCCGGTCGGCCGTGCTCCGCGCCGCCGGCCGCCCCCATGTGCCGGATGCCCACAGGGGCGGCCGCGTGCATGGGTCCGTCGGACATGGCCCGGATCACCTTCGCTGCCTAGCGTGTGCGGCAACAACGGCCTGCTCCGCGTCCCCCCGACGAAACGGTGACCCACATGGCAGCCCCTGAGCCCCGCACCCCGTTCTTCCGGGTCGTGCTGTCGAGCCTCATCGGCACCACGATCGAGTGGTACGACTTCTTCCTGTACGGCTCCGCCGCGGCCCTGGTGTTCAACGCGGTGTTCTTCCCCGAGTCCGACCCGCTCGTCGGCACCCTGCTCGCGTTCGGCACCTACGCGATCGGCTTCATCGCGCGTCCCATCGGCGGCCTGGTGTTCGGCCACTTCGGCGACCGGGTGGGCCGCAAGCAGCTGCTGATCATCAGCCTGCTGATGATGGGCATCGCGACGTTCGCCATCGGGCTGCTGCCTACCTACGCCGCCATCGGGACGGCGGCCCCGATCCTGCTCACCACGCTGCGGCTGATCCAGGGCTTCGCGCTGGGCGGCGAATGGGGCGGTGCCGTGCTGCTCGTCTCCGAGCACGGCAGCGACCGGCACCGCGGCTTCTGGGCGTCGTGGCCGCAGGCCGGGGTCCCCTGCGGCAACCTCCTCGCGACAGCGGTCCTCGCCGTCCTGTCGGTGGTCCAGTCCGACGCGGACTTCGTGGCGTGGGGGTGGCGCATCCCGTTCCTGCTGTCCGGTGTGCTCGTCCTGGTGGGGCTGTACATCCGCCTCGCCGTGCACGAGTCGCAGGTGTTCAAGGACGCGGCGGCGCGCGCCGCGGCGAACCCGCGCAGCGAGACCATCCCGATCATCGACGTGATCATCCACCACTGGCGCGAGGTGCTCGTTGCCATGGGCGTGCGGATGGCCGAGAACATCTCCTACTACGTGATCACCGCGTTCATCCTGGTCTACGCCACGCAGCAGGCGGACATGGACCAAGGGGCCGTGCTCAACGCCGTCCTGCTCGCCTCGGCGGTGCATCTGGTGGTGATCCCGCTGTGGGGCGCGCTGTCGGACCGGTGGGGCCGGCGCCCCGTCATCGCGATCGGCGCGATCGGGGTCTCCGCCTGGTCGTTCGCGTTCTTCCCGCTGATCGACATCGGAACGTTCGGCTCGGTGGCGACGGCGGCGACGGTCGGGCTGGTGCTGCACGGCGCGATGTACGGCCCGCAGGCGGCGTTCTTCTCCGAACTGTTCAGCACGAGGGCGCGCTATTCGGGCGCGTCGATCGGCTACCAGCTCGCGTCGATCGTCGCGGGCGGCCTCGCGCCGCTCATCGCCACCTGGCTGCTGGCGGGCTTCGGCAGCAGCGTCCCGATCGCCGTGTACGTCACCGCCGCGGGCGCGCTCACGGTGGTCGCGGTGTGGGCGTCCCGCGAGACCCGCGGCCGCGACCTGACCACCCCCGCCGCCGAATGGGTCTCGCCGGCCCCCTGACCCTCTGAACGCCGGGCCCGGGCCGCGCCCCTGACCAAGGGCGCGGCCCGGCTTCCGCGCGCCGAGGGCGGCCCGCGGCCCGGGCGCGGCCCCCCGCCGTCCGCCCGCTGCACCGCGAGCCGCCCGGCCCGCCCGGAAACTTCCCGGATCCGGCACCAATCCGGCGGGCCCGCGGCGGCGAATGCCCGGTGTGAGTACAGAGACGAGGATCCGCCGCGCGACGCGCCGCCTGCTGCTCGGGGCCGCTGTCGGGCTGCCGGTGACGGCGCTCGCCCTCGGCGTGGCCGAGGCGGTGGCCGGGCTGCTCGACTCGCCGCAGGCGTCGCCGGTGATCGTGGTCGGCGACGCAGCGGTCGACTACAGCCCGGCTCCGCTCAAGGAGTTCGCCATCGCGGCATTCGGGCTGTACGACAAGGCGGTCCTGGTCGGCGGCATCGTCGCCGTCCTGGCCCTCTCGGCGGTGCTGCTGGGCTCGGTCGCGCTGCGCAGGCCCGCGCTGGGCCATATCGGCCTCGCCGTGTTCGCCGCAGCCGGGGTGCTCGCCGTGTTCCTGCGGCGCGACTTCGCCCCGCTCGCGGTGCTCCCGGTGCTGATCGGCGCCGCCGCCGGAGCCGGCGCGCTGGCGCTGCTCGCCGCCAGGGCGGCCCCGGCCCTCGCCGCGGCGGAGGCCCGCAAGGACAGCGCGGTGCCGCGGGCCCCCGGCCCCGGGCCCGAGGACGGCAGCGATTCGGCCGCCTCAGGCACCGCGCCCCCCTCCGGCCCGGCGCGCCGCCCACTCCTGCTGATGGGGGCCGGAGTGCTCGCGGCGGCCGCGGCCGGGGGCGGGATCGGCCGGTGGTCGCTCGCCGGATCGTCGGACGGCCGCGCCGGAGTGCGGCTGCCCGCCGCGGCGAAACCGCTGCCGCCGCTGCCGAAGGGGTCCGACCTGAAGCTCCCCGGGCTCACCCCCTTCAGCACGCCCGCGAAGGACTTCTACCGCATCGACACCGCGCTGTCGGTCCCCCGAGTCCGGCCCGACGAGTGGCTGCTGCGCGTCCACGGGCTGGTCGACCGCCCCGTCGAGCTCGACTTCGAGGAGCTGCTGAAGCGCCCCATGGTCGAAGCCGACATCACCCTGACCTGCGTCTCCAACCAGGTGGGCGGCGAGCTCGCCGGCAACACCCGCTGGCTCGGCGTGCGGCTGGACACCCTCCTGAGCGAGGCGGGCGTGCAACGGGGAGCGAACCAGATCCTCAGCACCTCGGCCGACGGCTGGACGTGCGGCACCCCCACCGAGATCACCATGGACGGCCGCGACGCGATCCTCGCCGTCGCCATGGGCGGCGAGCCGCTGACCGGCGTCCACGGTTTCCCCGTGCGCATGGTCGTGCCCGGCCTCTACGGCTTCGTCAGCGCCACCAAGTGGGTCACCGACATCAAGCTGACCCGGTTCGCCGACGAGCGCGCCTATTGGGCGCAGCGTGACTGGGCCGTCGAGGCGCCCATCAAGACCATGGCCCGCATCGACGTCCCCGGCCCGTTGGAGCGCGTCGAGCCCGGCGCCCGGACCGTGGCCGGGGTCGCCTGGGCCCAGCACCGCGGCATCGACGCGGTCGAGGTCCGGGTCGACGACGGGGAGTGGCGCGAGGCGGCGCTCGCCGAGGTCCCCGGCATCGACACGTGGCGGCAGTGGACCTGGGACTGGCGGGCCGAACCGGGCCGCCACACCCTGCGGGTCCGCGCCACCGACGCGTCCGGCCGCACCCAGACCGCCGGGCGCGCCGAGCCGATCCCCAACGGGGCGAGCGGCCACCACTCCGTGCAGGTCCTCGTCGAGTGACCTGACCGAACCGCGGCGTCCCCGCCCTGGGGCCGCCGGACGACCCGGAAGTACGACGACACAAGGAGCGATTGCCATGACCGCAAGCACCGCGCAGAAACTGATGCTGATCCCGGCCGCCGCGACCCTCGCATTCGGGCTCGCCGCCTGTGGTGGCGGCGGTTCCGAAGGCGGCGGGGAGAAGGACGCCTCCCCTGCCGCCGACAAGAGCTCGGAGGCCGACGGCGGCAAGGCGGCGATGGACGAGCCGTTCGGCCCCGCCTGCGCCGATGTCCCCGCCGACGGCGCCGGGAGCTTCGACGGCATGGCGCAGGACCCGGTGGCGACCGCAGCGGGGAACAACCCCGAACTGTCGACACTGGTCGACGCGGTGGGCAAGGCCGAGCTCGGCGACACGCTGAACAGCGCCGAGGACATCACCGTGTTCGCGCCCGCGAACGCCGCGTTCGAGAAGGTCCCGGAGAAGGACCTGAACGCGCTGCTCGACGACAAGGAAATGCTCACCGAGGTCCTCACCTACCACGTGGTGGAGGGCAAGCAGACCCCGGCCGACCTGGAGAAGGGCGACTTCACCAGCCTCCAGGGTGAGAAGGTGGCGACGTCGGGGTCCGGCGAGGACTTCAAGGTCAACGACGAGGCGTCCGTCGCCTGCGGCAACGTCCAGACCTCGAACGCCACTGTGTACATCATCGACTCCGTGCTGATGCCGCCGGAGAAGTGACGGCAGGGCGCCGGCGCGTCCCCGCGTCCGCGCGGGGACGCCGGCTCCACAGGGCGTCCGGGCGGGCCCTGCCGATGATGCGGGCCCGTCCGGACTCATGGTGCTGTGGCTGGGGAGAAGAGTGGGATGGACGATCGATTCGCCGAACGCCGGGCCGATGTGCCCGCAGCGGAGCCGGCGCCGCCGCCGGCGCTCGCGGATCTGCTGCGGCAGGTCGCGCGTGGCGACGAGCGCGCCTTCGAGGACGTCTACGGGCAGGTGAGCCCGTCGGTGTTCGGCCTGGTCCGCAGGGTCCTGCGCGACCCCGCCCAGTCCGAGGAGGTCGCGCAGGAGGTGCTGGTCGAGGTCTGGCGCAGCGCGTGCCGCTACGATCCGGACCGCGGCAGCGCGCACGCCTGGGTCCTGACCCTCGCGCACCGGCGCGCCGTCGACCGGGTCCGCTCCGAGCAGGCGGGAACGGACCGCGAGGCGCGCGCGGCGGCGGCCGAGGCCACGACGCCCTATGACGAGGTGGCGGAGGAGGCGACGGACCGGCTGGAACGGGAACGGGTCCGGCGCTGCCTCGAATCGCTCACCGAACTGCAACGGCAGTCGGTCAAGCTCGCCTACTACGGTGGATACACCTATCGCGACGTCGCCCGGCTGCTCACCGTGCCGCTGGGAACCGTGAAGACCCGTATGCGCGATGGCCTCATCCGCCTGCGCGATTGCCTGGGGGTGGAGTGGTGAAGCGGAGACTCCGCCAGGATCTGCACACGCTTGCGGGTCCCTACGCGCTCAACGCACTGCCGGAGGATGAACTGCGGCGGTTCGAGGAGCACCTCGCCCACTGCGACGCCTGCGTCCAGGAGGTGCGGGGCCTCGTCGAGACCACGGCGGTGCTGGGGTCCGCGGCGGCGACCACCCCGCCCGAGGAGATGCGGCGCCGAATTCTCGCCGAGGTCGCGCGCACCCGGCAGCTCACACCGGCACCCGAACCCGTGTTCATCACCCGTTCCGGATGGCGGCAGAAGGCCCTGGTCGTCGCGCTCGCGGCGAGCGTCGTCGCCGCGCTCGCGCTCGGCGGCTTCGCCTACCGCCTCGCCCAGCAGGTCGAGGAGCTGCGGCGGGACCAGAGCGCCGTCGCCGCCGTCATGGCGGCGCCCGACGCGGAGTTCAACGGGGCCGAACTCGACAACGGGGTCTCGGCGACCGTGGTGTCCTCGGGACAGCGGGGTGAACTGGTGTTCAGCGCCGAAGGGCTGCGGCCCGTCGAGGGCAGGGACTACCAGCTCTGGCTGCTCGACGGCGAGGGCGACCCGCGGTCCGGCGGGCTGGTCCGGCTGCGCGCCGACGGCGCGACGACCCCGCTGCTCGCGACGGGGCTCGGCGACGCCGAGGACGTCGCGGTGACCATCGAACCCGCCGGGGGCTCGCCCGCGCCCACCGCCGACCCCATCATGGCGATGCCCCTGAACGCCTGACCACTGCGGAGGAGACGCGCGGCCGGTGCCCGTCCCCCGGGGCACCGGCCGCGCCGACGTCCGCATGGTCCAGGTGACCCGGGCGACCGCGGGTCGGCCGCCGCCGCGGTCGCGGAGCACCCGGCGGCGCGAAGCACCACGCTGGAGTGTTCCCGCCGGTCCTGTGCGCCGCGACCGGTTGTGCCGGTTCCGGGATCCGGTGGTCGAAGCGGGGCGCGGTGCTCCGTGCCCGCTCGCGCTTCGCGCGGAGCGGCGGCCTTCGAGGCGGCGGGGGTGGCGGGCGGTCGTCGGCCGCCGGCTGACAGCCGCCTGTGCTGGATCCGCCAGCGCCTCCCGGAAGACTCCGCAGGGAACCGCCGCCCCGGCCGCCCATTGCCGCGCACCCGCGGCGGGCACCGCACCGCGGCGGGCATTGCGCACGCCGTCCGGCATCCGCACCAATCCGGGCGCGCGCCGGTGCCGAATCACGGGTGTGCGGAGCGCACGGAGACCGGGAGGAGCCGGATGAGGGGCACAAGAGCGCGGCCCGGCGGGCGCTCGATCGCGGTTGTCGGCAGCGGAGTGTCCGGCCTGGCGGCGGCGCACGTCCTGCAACGCGCGGGGGACGACGTCACGCTGTTCGAGGCCGACACCCGGCTCGGCGGGCACGCGCACACCCACGACGTCGCCGACACCGACGGCGCGCCGCTGGGCGTCGACAGCGGGTTCATCGTGCACAACAGGCGGACCTACCCGCTGCTCGTCCGGCTGTTCGACGAGCTCGGTGTGGAGACCCGGCCCTGCGGCATGAGCCTGTCGGTGAGCTGCGCCGGATGCGGACTGGAGTACGCCGGCGCCCGCGGCGTCCGCGGCCTGTTCGCAACGCCGCGGAACCTCGCCAAACCCGCCTACCTGCGCATGCTCTCGGAGATCCCGCGCTTCCACCGGGCCGCCCGCGCGCTGCTCGCCGACGCCGCGCCGGGCGCCGGTGCCGTCGCGCTCGGCACGTTCGTGCGCGACGGCGGGTACTCGGCCTACTTCACCGCGCACTTCATCACCCCGCTCGTCGCGGCGGTGTGGTCCTGCCCGCCCGAGACCGCCATGGCCTACCCCGCCCGCTCGCTCTTCGCCTTCCTCGCCAACCACGGGATGCTGTCCGTCGGCGGCTCCCCCCAGTGGTACACGGTGGCCGGCGGGTCGCGGTCCTACGTCGACCGCGTCGCGAAGAACCTGACAGCGGTGCGCACCGGCACGCCGGTCGAGTCCCTCCGGCGCGCCGCCGGCGGGGTGCGCATCGACGCGGGCGGCGCGCGCCACCGCTTCGACGGCGCCGTGGTCGCCACCCACGCCGACCAGGCGCTCCGCCTGCTCCACCGCCCCACGACGGCCGAGCGGGAGGTCCTCGGCGCGTTCCGCTACTCGCGCAACACCGCCGTGCTGCACACCGACCCCGGCGGCCTGCCCCGCGCGCGCTCGGCGCGGGCGGCGTGGAACTACCGGATGGCGCGCTGCTCCGACACCGCCGACGCGGTGCGCGTGAGCTACGACATGAACCGCCTCCAGGGCCTGGACGCGCGGCGCGACTTCGTGGTCAGCCTCAACGCCGCCGACGAGGTGCGCCCCGAGCACGTCCTCGCCGCCATGACCTACGAGCACCCGGTGTACACGGCCGAGTCGCTGTCGGCGCAGCGGCGGCTGCCGGAACTGGGCGACGGCGTGCTCGCCTTCGCGGGCGCCCACCACGGCTGGGGGTTCCACGAGGACGGCTGCCGGTCCGGCGTCGCGGCGGCCAGGGCGCTGGGGGCCGACTGGTGAGGGGAGCGACGTCCTGGCCGACCGCGGCGCTGTACGAGGCGACCGTCCGGCACGCGCGCTCCGAACCCGTGCGCAACACGTTCGCCTACGGCGGCTACTACTGGCTCATCGACCTCGACGACCCGCCCCGCCTGCCGCGCGGACTGGGCTGGCTCACCCGGTTCGACCCGCGCGACATGGGCGGCGGCAGGGGCGACGCGATGCGCGCGCCGATCGACGCGTTCCTGCGCGGCAGCGGCATCGACCTCCGCGGCGGCCGCATCCTGACGCTGGCGCACGGCCGCGTCCTCGGCCACGTGTTCAACCCGCTCACGGTCTCCTGGTGCCACAGCCCCGACGGGACCCTGCGGGCCGTGGTCGCCGAGGTCCACAACACCTACGGGGACGGCCACCGCTACCTGCTGGACGTGGACGCGCGCGGCCGTGCGCGGGTGCCGAAGGCGCTCTACGTCTCCCCGTTCAACGCCGTCGACGGCGAGTACCGGCTGGCGCTGCCCGAGCCGGGGGAGCGGCTGGACCTCGCCATCACCCTGCACCGGCCGGGGTGCGCGCCGTTCGCCGCGAGCGTCCGGGGGCGCCGTCGGCCGGCCACACTCGGCGCGCTGCTGCGGCTGGCGGCCCGGCACCCGGTGACACCACTGGTGGGGGCCGCGCGGATCCGGTGGCAGGGCGTCCGGCTGCTGCTGCGCGGCCTGCCGCTGGTTCCGCGGCCACCCGCACCGTGCGGCCGCCCGCCCGATGCCGGGGCCCGAGGAGAGGAGACGAGGAGCCTGTCATGACCGCCACTGCCGAACCTGTTGGTACCACCGCCGTGGACGCGGCCCGTTGGCCCGACGTCGCGCGCGTGCCGCCCTCCCGCGTGCGCGGGACGGTCGCCCGGGCCATCTCCCTGCGGGCGTTCGCCCGGTTGCCGATCCGGGTGCGCACACCCGGCGGGCCGCTCCCGTCCGGTGGCGGGCCCGGCACACCGGTGCTGGAGCTGCACCGGCCCGACGCGTTCTACCGGCGGCTCGCCGCCGGTGGGCTGATCGGCTTCGGCGAGTCCTACATGGCCGGGGACTGGGACGCGCCCGACCTGGTCGCGCTGCTCACCGCGTTCGGCGGCGGCTTCGCCGACCTCGTGCCGCGCCCGCTGCGGCCGCTGCGCGCACTGGCACTGCCGACCCAGCCGCGCGCCGAGCGCAACACCCGCAGCGGCGCGCGCAGCAACATCCGCCGCCACTACGACCTGTCGAACGAGCTGTTCGCGCTCTTCCTCGACGAGACGATGACCTACTCCGCCGCGCTGTTCGACGGCGGCCCCGCCGCCGACCGGGCCGACCTGGCGGCCGCGCAGCACCGCAAGATCGACCGGCTGCTCGACCGCACCCGCGTCGGCCCCGGCACCCGGCTGCTGGAGATCGGCACGGGGTGGGGCGCCCTGGCGATCCGCGCCGCGCAGCGGGGCGCCCGCGTGGACTCGGTGACCCTGTCCCGGGAGCAGTGCGACCTCGCCCGGGCCCGGGTCGCAGCGGCGGGCGCGGCCGACCGCGCCGACGTGCGCGTCGCCGACTACCGCGAACTCCGCGGGAGCTACGACGCGATCGCCAGCGTGGAGATGGTCGAGGCGGTCGGCGAGCGCTACTGGCCCGTGTACTTCACCGCGCTCGACCGCCTCACCGCGCCCGGCGGCCGGGTCGGCCTCCAGGCCATCACCATGGACCACGCGCGGATGCGCGCCTCCCGTTCGGCGTACACGTGGATGCACAAGTACGTGTTCCCCGGCGGGCTGATCCCGTCCGTGCGCGCGATCGAGGAGCAGGTGCGCGCCCGCACCGCCCTGCGGGTCGCCGACCGCCTCCGGTTCGGCGGCGACTACGCCGAGACCCTGCGCCTGTGGCGCGCCGCCTTCGACGCGGGGCGGGAGCAGGCCGCCGCGCTCGGCTTCGACGGGGTGTTCCACCGCATGTGGTCGTTCTACCTCGCCTACTCCGAGGCCGGGTTCCGCTCGGGCCTCATCGACGTCGAACAGATCGTTCTGGAGCGTGCCTGATGACCCACCACGCGTACCCGCGCGGAGCCGCGCACTTCCTCGCCCCCCTCGCCGAACGGTTCTTCAACGGCGCGCTGCCGGTACGGCTGCGCGCCTGGGACGGCAGCGAGGCAGGCCCCGCCGACGCCCCGGCGCTCGTCCTGCGCCGCCCTGAGGCGCTGCGCCGGTTCCTGGCACGCCCGGGCGAACTCGGCCTGGCCCGCGCCTACATCACCGGCGACATCGACGTGGCCGGCGACCTCGGCGACGGATTCCGCCGCGTGCGGGCGGCGGTCCGGGAACGGGGCACCGGCCGACTGACCGCGGCGGACTGGGCCGCCGCCGCGCGGATCGCCGTGTCGCTGCGCGCGGTGGGTCGGCCGCCGTCCCCGCCCGCCAGTGAGGCGCGGCTGCGCGGCGGGGTCAACACCCCCGGCCGCGACGCCGACGCCATCGCCCACCACTACGACCTGTCCAACGCGCTCTACGCCCTGTTCATGGACCCGTCCATGGCGTACTCGTGCGCCTACTGGACCGGCGATGGACCCGGCTACACGCTCGCGGACGCCCAGGCCGACAAGCTCGCCCTCATCTGCCGCAAGCTCGCGCTGACCGAGGGGACCCGGCTGCTCGACGTCGGCTGCGGATGGGGGTCGCTGGCGCTGTACGCCGCCGAGCACCACGGCGCCCGGGTCACAGCGGTGACCCTCTCGGAACAGCAGCGCGACCACGTCCGCAAGCGCATCGCCGAACGCGGGCTGTCCCACCTGGTGGAGGTGCGCCGCCAGGACTACCGCGCGATCGGCGACGCACCGTTCGACGCCGTCGCCTCGGTGGAGATGGGCGAACACGTCGGCGCGCGCAACTTCCCCGTGTTCGCGTCCCGGCTGCACGCGCTGCTGCGCCCGCGCGGGCGGCTGCTGCTCCAGCAGATGTCGCGCGGCCGCGGCGCGAGCCCCGGCGGGGGTCCGTTCATCGAGTCCTACATCGCGCCGGACATGCACATGCGGCCGGTCGGCGACACCATCGCCCTGCTGGAGGACGCCGGGCTGGAGGTCCGCGACGTGCACGCGCTGCGCGAGCACTACGTCCGCACCGTCGCCGCCTGGCACGCCGAGTTCGAGCGGCGCTGGGACGACGCGGTGCGGCTGGTGGGCGAGGAGACCGCGCGGGTGTGGCGGCTGTACTTCGTCGGCGGCTCGCTCGCGTTCGAGGAGGGCCGCATGGGCGTCGACCAGATCCTCGCCGTCCGGCCGGATCCCGGCGGCGGCAGCGGCATGGCGCCGGTGCGCGGCACAGGGGCGGGGGAGTGGCGGTGACCGCGGCAGAGGGGGCCGGGGCCATGGTCGCGGTGAACCTCGGAGTGAGCGCGCTGGCGGTCGCCGCGCTTCTCGCCGCCACGCTCGCCGTCGCCCTGCGCCTGGGCCGCCACTCCGTCATCGACGTCGCGTGGGGGGCGGGGTTCGCCCTGGTCGCGGCCGTGACAGCGGTGCTGTCCGCCGGTCACGGCGACCCCGCCCGCACCTGGCTGCTGTGTGCGCTGACAGCGGTGTGGGGGCTGCGGCTCGCCGCGCACATCGCCGTGCGCTCCCGCGGAGAAGGGGAGGACCCCCGCTACCGTGCGCTGCTCGCCAAGGCGCCGGGCGACCGCACCGCCTACGCGCTGCGCGTCGTCTACCTGCCCCAAGGGCTGCTGATCTGGCTGATCTCGCTGCCGGTGCAGGTGGCCGCCTACTCCGCCGCGCCGCTCGGCCCGGTCGCCGCGGCGGGGGCCGCGGTGTGGGCGGTCGGGATGCTGTTCGAGGCGGTCGGCGACGCCCAACTCGCCCGGTTCAAGGCCGATCCCGCGAACCGGGGCCGCATCATGGACCGCGGCCTGTGGGCGTGGACCCGCCACCCCAACTACTTCGGTGACGCCTGCGTGTGGTGGGGCCTCTTCCTCGTCGCCGCCGAGGCGTGGCCGGCGGTCCTCACCGTCCCCGCGCCGGTCGTGATGACCCTGCTCCTCACGGTCGGCTCGGGCAAGCGGCTGCTGGAGGCCCGCATGGCCGACCGCCCCGGCTGGTCCGAGTACGCCCGGCGGACCAGCGGATTCGTCCCATTGCCCCCGCGCCGCTAGGACGCCCCCTCCGCTCCCCGCCGCCTGTCGATACGCCCGGGATTCAGCGAACCCCTCGTGAAGTGACCCCCGGAGGCGTTCGCCGAACACCTAAACCGGCACGACGATCCTCGGCTATGATGCCGCAGCCGCCGGACGGGGCCCGTCGCACGGTGGCGGCCTCCGCACGTTCGACATCTTCGGCGGACGCGGGTTCTTCATGTACCCCGCCCCGGAGCGGATGCGAATGAACTTCATCGTTCGCGTCGTCTGGATCGGTTGACGTGCGCCGTACCTACGGGGCCGTCAGAGGACGAGTCCGGCGATGGTCAGGGCCACGCCGCCCAGCGCGCACAGCCCGCATGCCACGGCGGTGATCTTGAGTTCCCGGTTGCCGCTCCGGACGAGTTCCTGCTCCTGCTTGCCGGAGACGATGAACTCGCCGTTCTCGGCGGGGCGGCCGATCTCCAGGTAGCCGTTGGCGTCGTTCGCCTCGCCGTGGACGAAGAGCCTGGTGCCGGCGCGCAGGACCCATTCCTCGTGCTTGTAGCCGATGGTGCCGTCGCCGCCGCCGGTGAACGAGATCGGGCCGATCGAGACGGTCTTCCGCCCGCCCTCGTGCGGCCGGAACACGTCGAGCGGCTTGGCGGCGCCGACGATCTCCGCGCCCTCCGGGCGGATCACGACCTTGCCGCCGTCGCCCTCGACGAAGAACGCGGTGTTGCTCCGGTGCTGCGCGACCGTCTCGTTCCTGGTGGTGCGTCTGGTGCGGCCGTTGCCGTCGCGCCGCCTCTCCTCGTACCGCCGCGTGATCTTGTGGCGGTGCCAGACGCACTCGACCTTGTTGAGCTGCGACGTCAGCAGGCCGTTCCGGTGCGGCTGGGCGGTGCCGATCACCTCGCAGGTGTGGCGGAAGTGGCCGGGACCGGCAGCGGCGGCAGCGGCCTGCTGCATCGCACGGAGGTCGCCGATGGTGACGGTCTCGGTGCGCTGCAAGGATTCGAGCCGCGCGTTCGACCGGCGGATCCGCCAAGCGAGTATCCCCGCCACGACGAGCAGAATGAGACCGATCCAGAGCACGGCGCCTCCCGGTGGATGCTGCGAAACACCGGAGACTCTATCGGCGTGTCGCCGTGCGTCCAGATGGCCGACCGGAACCCCGACCGCCGCCGGGCCTCCTCTCCGGCGGGAACGGCCGCCTGGCGGCGGGAACGGGCCGCCACTGGGGCCGCCTTCGGCCATTCCTGCGGGACGGCGCCGGCCGCCGCGCGCTGCTCCGGGGTCGTGAGACACCGGTGGTCCACCGGCGCGGCGTCCGGGACCGGCGCGCGACGCGGGGCGGCCGCGCCCTCTCGGGGCGCGGCCGCCGGTGGCCGACTGGGGACGGGGGTCAGACTCCGGTCCTTTCCGCCGGTTCGGGGGCGGACTCCGGCGCGGCCCGCTTCGGGGACCGCATGGTGGCCAGGCCGAGCGCCGCGCCCGCCAGTGCGACGGTGCCGGCGCCGATGAAGGCCGCCTGGAATCCGCTGGTCAGCGCGGGCAGGTCGCCGATCCGGTCGGCGCCCTGGGAGGTGGCGACCGCCGTCATGACGGCCAGCCCCAGCGCGGAGCCGACCTGGTAGGTGGTGTTGACGATGCCGGAGGCGAGACCGGCCTGCTCGGGGCGGGCGCCGCCGATGGAGGCCATCGTGGCGGGGATGAACACCAGTGACATGCCGAGCGCGGCGACGAGCGAGCCCGGCAGGACGTCGGCGGTGAAGGTCCCCTCGGGGCCGATAAGCGAGAGTTGGCCGAGTCCGGCCGCGAGCACGACCAGTCCCGTGACGATCAGCGGCTTGGTGCCGAACCGGGCGATGAGGCGGCCGGTGATGGTCGTCATGAAGACCATCATCAGCAGCGTCATCGGCAGCAGCGCGGCTCCGCTCGCGAACGCCCCGTAGCCCAGGACCTGCTGGAGGTAGAGGTTGAGGAAGTACCACATGGGGATCCACGCGGCGCCGAGCAGGGTGATCGCGAGGTTGCCCGCTGCCAGGCCGGGGGTGCGCCAGACGCCGAGGGGCATCAGCGGTGTGCGCAGCAGGCGCTGGCTGATGACGAAGGCGGTCAGCAGCGCGGCCGCTCCTGCGAGCGCTGCGAGGGTCTGCGGCGCTGCCCAGCCCAGCTCCGGGGCCTGGACCACGGCGTAGACGGCAAGGGCGAGCCCGGCCGTTGCCGTCCCGGCGCCGATGAGGTCGACGGAGCCGCCGCGCCCCTTCACGGAGGGCAGCAGCGCGGGGACCGCCGCCAGTGAGGCGACGCCGATCGGGATGTAGAGGATGAACAGCCACGGCCAGCTCAGCCATTCGGTAATGGCGCCGCCGAGGAAGACGCCCGCCGTCCCGCCGGCCGGTGCGGCGGCACCGTAGACGGCGAGCGCCTTGGTGAGTTCGCGGGAGTCGTGGCCGAACAGCATCATCAGCAGGGTCATGGCCGCCGGTGCGATGAGCGCTCCGCCGGCGCCTTGGACCGCGCGCCCCAGCAGTTCGACGTCCGCTGTGCCGGCGGCGGCCGCGACGGCGGACCCGGCGATGAGGATGAGCCAGCCGGTGACGAACACGCGCCTGGCACCGAAGAGGTCGGAGAGCCTGCCGCCGAGGAGCAGCAGGCCGCCGAAGGCGACGACGTAGGCGTTGAACACCCATTGCAGGGAGCCCTGGGAGAACCCGAGGTCGCGCTGCATTTCGGGGAGGGCGACCCCGATGATCGACGTGTCCATGATGACCATGAACTGGGCCCCGGCGAGCAGGATGAGTGCCCACCAGCGGCGGTGGTTGATCGCGGACATGGCTGCGTCTCCTTGATGTGTGTGCCCGTGGCACACGAGAAGTAAAAGGGGGAGGGGGTATTCGCACGGGCGGGGAGGCCCGTGGTGGGCGCGCTGTCCGCGCCGCGCCCACCACGGGTGTCCGTGGCGGATCGCGCGGGCTGCGCCTAGGCGTCGGCTCGGTCGGCTGCCGCCGTGCCGGGCGCGGGAGCGGATTCGCGGTGACAGGAGTCGCCCATGGTCGTGTCCCTTTCTGCGCCGAATTCATATACCCCTGTGGGGTATATGAATAGAAATAACATACCCCCGGGGGGTAGTCAAGGAATCGGCGTCACGTCCGCTCCGGCGCGGTGCCTCCCGGCGGAGCGCGGCGGGCGGGGCGTCCGGGCCGGGACGGCGACGGCCGGGCCCGGACGATCCGCCGGTACCGACCGCTCCCCGATGACGCGGTGCGGCCCCTGCCGATGGCAGGGGCCGCAGAGGGGGAGCCCGGTCGGGCGAACCGCACAAGCCGGGACGGGAGCGGGAAGAGCGGGCCGCCGTCCTCCCGCGGGGCAGGAGGCGGTGCGCGCCGGCGGAGGCGGGCCCCGATCACGGTCGCGCCCCGCGACCGGCCGGCGGCCATGGGGACGGGCGTGGAACCACGGCCGTCCGCGCGGCGGAGCGCTGCTTAGGCGGCGCGGTGCGAGTCGGCGCGGTGCAGGGCGGCGAACGTCCGGCCGTCCGCAACAGTGGCGGCCACCATGGCGAGCACGGCGACCTTGGCGGTGGTGGACCCCTCCTGGCGCGCCAGGCGCAGGCAGTATGCGGCGATCCCGAGGTTGAGACCTGCCCTGGCGGCCATCCACCGCTTCTGGTGCCGACCGGCCAGCAACCCGGGGACCAGGACGAGGTCCGCGACCCCGATGGCCCGCAGCGCGTTGTCGTGGCCGTCGAGGCGGAGCACGCGGCCGGCCTGCGTCGGTGCGATCACCAGGGTCGCGCCGATGGCCGCGGTGATCGCACCGACCCGACGCGTGGCACGCTGAGCAGTCTCCAGATCCATGCTCTCACCGTCTCACGGTGCCGCGGCGTGCCCCGATCACCCCCGGCCGTCCCCGGCCGCCCACTCCCGGCCCCGATCGCCCCCGGCCGCCCCGGCCCGGGAGGCGGTGTGCGCTAGCGGAGGTGGGCCTCGATCAGGTCCGCGCCGCGGGCGGCCCCGCCGGCGCCGCGCACGGCACGGCGCATGCTCTCGACGTTGGCGCGCACCGCCGGGTCGGACACGACCCGTTCCACTGCGGCGCGCAGCGCGTCGGCCGTCGCGGCGTCGGCGTCCAGGCGCTCGCCGAGTCCCAGCTCCCGCACCCGGTCGGCGTTCGCCTCCTGCTCGGGCGTCTGCGGGACGGTGACCAGCGGGACCCCGTAGTACAGCGCCTCCATCGTGGAGTTCATCCCGGCGTGCGAGACGAACGCGGCGGCGTGGCGCAGGACCGCCGGCTGCGGGAACCACGGCCGGACGTCCACGGCGGGCGGAATGGGGCCGAGGGCGGCGGGGTCGAGCCCGCCGACGGTCATCGCCACCCGCCACGGGCCGTCCCCGAAGGCGTCGACGCACGCGCGGTAGAACTCGGGCCGGTCGGTGAGGATCGTGCCGAGCGAGATGTAGAGGACGGGGTCCGCCGGGCCCGCCGGACCGGGCGGGGACCACGGCTGCTCCTGCTCCCGGTCGCCGAGCAGCGGCCCGAGGAAGTGGAAGCGCTCGTCGAAGGACTCGCCCGCGAACTGGAACTCCCGTGGGACGAAGACGAGGTTCAGCGCCTCGGTCACGTCCATCGTGGCCGCGAAGTCGACGTGGACGCCGTACTCGGCGGAGAACCGCGCGCAGTCCTCACGCAGCGCCGCCATCTCCGGGTGGTCGGCGGCGATTCCGGCGGTCAACCGGTCGTCCACCGAGTAGGTCCCGTTCGAGGCCAGGTTGGGGACGCACCGCACGGCCGGGATGCCCAGTTCGGCGGCCGCGACCCGGGCCGGCCAGTTCGTCTCGTCGTAGCACACGGCGTCGGGCGGCTCGGCGGCGCAGCGCTCGCGCAGGACCGGGTAGGCGGCGCGCATCGCGGCGAAGTAGTGCCGCAACCACGCCGCGATGGCATCGGGGCCGATCTCGGCCGGCGGCGTGAACGGTTCCAGCGGCGGCAGCGCCACCCACGTGGCGCCGGCGGCCGCGACCGCGTCGGCGTGCTCCGGCCCGGTGGCGTAGTCGACCCGGAATCCGCGCCGCCGGAGCTCCGCCACCAGCGGCAACGTGGGGGTGATATGCCCATGCCCGGCAAGGGCCACGAACAACAGGCGTTTCGGTGCAGCGGACATCTCTCCAGCGCCTCTCTCAACCGTCCGGCATCGACCATTAATGTACAACACTGAACGGTTAAGTGGTAAACAATACAGGGGTGCACTCGGCCAACTCGTCCTGAACCGGGCCCAGGCAGGCGATCTGGAGGGAGCGCGCGCCGAAGCCGACCTGATCGGCGCGTATTCGTGGACCGGCTACCGCGACATCGCGGCCGTGCTCGCCGACGGCGGAGACGTCCGGGGGTTCTTCGCCGATTGGAAGCGCTACGCCGCCGTTCGGTCGCGCGATTGGATGACCGACCTCAAGAGGAGGCTCGTCATCGGCGTCGCCCGGAACGAGGGGTGGCGAGCCGCCCTGGCCGTCACCCGCGACAGGCGCCTCGGCCCCCAATTCGCGCGGTACTCCTTCAGCGCGCTTCCGGAGGACGATGTCGAAGGGCTGCAACGCCTGCTGGAGGGCGAGGCGGCGGGCGTCCTCCCGGAGCAGGACGAGCTCAGCCTGCTCGCCCGGGCGGTACGCGCGGCGACCGGGGACGCCCCGGAACGCGACCCCCCGCTCCTCGGCGCGATCGTGGACCGCATCGTCGCCGTCGACCCCGCGACGGACAAGGACACGATGCGCTGGCGCGACGGCGAACTGTTCGCCCTGTGGCCGGCCTACGGGGAGCAGGCGACACTGGACCGGGTGCGCAAAGCGGTCCGTACCCCGTACTACAAGCGTGAACTCAGGCGGCTCGCCCGCGACGTGAGAGGCAAGGGACCTGACGGGGGTTGACGGCCTCGCGGCCGCGAGGCCGCGCCTTGATCGTGCGGCGCGCGGTGTGCCGGTGGTGCCGTGAAAGTAGGGTCGGCGGGTCGGCCACCCCCGTACTGGAGTCCAACGCGTCACCATGGAAACACGGCGATCTCGCGGCAGCGGTCCCTCTCCCCGGCGGCCCCCTTCGGGGCGCGCGCTCCGATGGCGCGGACGGCGGTCGGCCGTCCCCGCGCTCGCGCTGGGCGCGGTGGCGACCCTGGTCGCCGCGGCGGCCGCATCGGGCTGCGCACCGTCGTCCCCGGAGCCGGCATCTGAGTCGGCCGAGAGCCGGCGCGTGGACGGGCAATGGCACCGGCCCCCGCAGGACTGGCGGCCGCCCGCTGCCAAGCCGCGCTCCGGCTGCCGGCTCGCCACCTTGCCCGGCCCTGCGGAGTACAGCCGCGACCCGGACAAAGGCGGCGAGGTGACCGGGATGAGCGCCTCGGGCGAGTACGTCGTGGGCAACGCCGGCCGCGACGATGTGCTGTGGCACGACGGCAGGTACCGGAGCCTGGCCAGCATCCCCGGTCTCAACCACCCCGAGGACGTCAACTCCGCCGGGGTCGTCGTCGGAACCGAACTGGGCACCGGGGACGACCGGCCCTGGATGTACGACGACGGCGAGCTCACCTACCTCCGGGTGCCGGAACTCGGTCGGCACGAACTCGTGGCCGTCAGCGCCATCAACGACGACGGCCACATCCTGGGCGCCGTCGCTTTCGACGACGGCATCGAGCAGAAGGACCTCGAACCGCTGGTGTGGCACGTCGACTCCCCCGGTGAGTACGCCACCCCGGACGTCGAGTCCGGCCCTCACTGGAAGGCGACGGAGTCGACGCGCTGGCCGGTGTTCGACCGCGACGCCGACGAAACCGGCGGCACGGTCCTCGACCAGGCGCGCGCCGCGGACGGCGGCGGCCGGGTCTACGGGATCAAGGGCGACATGCCGGCGATGGCGGACGGCGAGGAGGTCACGGAGCTGCCGGCGATCGCGCCGCGCCCCTCGGACGCCTCCCTCCAGGTGGGGCTGGCGACGGAGGTCAGCCGCGACGGCGAGGTCGTCGCGGGGACCTCCACCGACTCCGGCGGCACCGCCTTCCCCGTCACCTGGACCTGCCGACCGCCGTCGCGATGACATGGGGCGCGGGCCGCCGCGGACGCCGCACGGCAGCGCGGCCGCACGGCCCGCCCGCGTCCGGTCGCGCGCCCCACCCGTCCGCCCTCAGCCCGTCGCCCCCTTACCTGACGGCGCTTCCCGCACCACAATCGGTCCCATGATCAGGACGGGGTGGGCATGCGGCAGGGTGTAGTACTCAACGGCAGGTACCGGCTCGATTTCCGACTCGGCCATGGCGGTATGGGGCAGGTGTGGCGCGCCCTGGACCTCGTCCTGGACCGGTTCGTGGCGGTCAAACTCGTTCTCGACGACGACCCCGAGAACCTGGAGCCCCGCCTGCGGCGCGAGGGCCGCGCCGCCGCGCGCCTGGACCACCCGTCGATCGCCACGGTGTTCGACTTCGGTAGCCACAACGGGCACGTGTACCTGGTGCTGGAGCTGCTCGAAGGGGAGGACCTCGGCCGAAGACTCACCTTTCGCACGCGCGGCCTGGGGGTCGCCTCCGTTGTGAACATCGGTGTCCAGGTCGCCGAAGGGCTGGCCGCCGCACACCGGGTGGGTGTCGTCCACCGCGACATCAAGCCCGCCAACATCGTCGAACTGCCGGATGGGCGGGTGAAGATCTGCGACTTCGGCATCGCGTGGCTGGAGAACGCCACCCATGGACTCACTCGGGGATTGATCGGCAGCCTGCCCTACATGGCACCCGAGCGGTTCGGTCCACGACCGGTGGACTCCCGGATCGATCTCTACGCCCTCGGCTGCACCCTGTACGAGCTCCTGGCGTTGCGGCCGCCATTCACCGGTGAGGTGCCCGCCATCATCCACGGGCACCTGACCGGATCCCCTCCGCCGCTCTCCTCGGTCCGCGACGATGTCCCCGAACAGCTCGAACTCGTCCTGCTCGGCCTTCTCGCCAAGGACCCCGATGAGCGCCCGCAGGATGCCCGGCGGGTCGCCGAACGGCTCCGGCGTGTCCAGGACGGCGTGCGGGAGCGCTCATCGAGGCCGGTCGGAATCGATCTCGGTACCACGAACTCGTGTGTCGCGGTCCTGGAGGGCGGCGAGCCCACGGTCGTCGCCAACGCCGAGGGCTCCCGCACCACCCCGTCCGTCGTGGCCTTCGCCGAGAACGGTGCGGTGCTCGTCGGGGAGGCGGCCAAGCGCCAGTCCGTCACCAACGCCGACCGGACCATCCGCTCGGTGAAGCGCCGCATCGGTCTCGACTGGAAGACCGAGATCGACGGCAAGACCTTCAACCCGCAGCAGATCAGCGCATTCATCCTGCAAAAGCTCAAGCGCGACGCAGAGGCCTACCTCGGCGAAGAGGTCGTCGACGCGGTCATCACCGTCCCGGTCCACTTCAGCGACGCCCAGCGCCGGGCCACCAAGGAGGCCGGGACGATCGCCGGCCTGAACGTCCTGCGCCTCATCAACGAGCCCTCCGCGGCCGCGCTCGTCTACCACCTCGGCAAGGAGGAGGAGGCGACGATCCTCGTCTACGACCTCGGTGGCGGCACGCTCAGTACCTCCCTTGCGGTGGTCGAAGACGGCGTCGTGGAGGTGAGGGCGACCGGCGGCGACAACCGCCTCGGCGGCGACGACTGGGACCAGGCCGTCGTCGACTGGCTGGTGGAGCGCTTCAAGAACAGCAACGGCGTCGACCTCGCCACAGACACGACGGCGTTGCAGCGCCTGCGCGAGGCCGCCGAGAAGGCCAAGGTCGACCTGTCGAGCTCCGGCGAGTCGGCCATCGACCTGCCCTACATCACGGCATCGGCCGAGGGCCCGCTGCACCTGGACGAGAAGCTTAGCCGCGCCGAGTTCCAGCGCCTGACCGCCGGCCTGGTCGAGCGCACCAAGGCCCTGTACCAGCAGGTCATCAAGGACGCCGGGATCCGGGTCGGCGAGATCGACCACGTCGTCCTGGTCGGCGGGTCCACCCGCATGCCCGCGGTGGTCGACCTGGTCAAGGAGCTCACCGGCGGCAAGGAGCCCAACAAGGGCGTCAACCCCGACGAGGTCGCGGCCATCGGTGCCGCGCTCCAGGCCGGTGTGCTCAAGGGCGAGGTCAAGGACGTCCTGCTGCTCGACGTCACCCCGCTGTCGCTGGGCATCGAGACCAAGGGCGGCGTGTCCACCAAGGTCATCGAGCGCAACACCACCATCCCGACCAAGCGCTCCGAGACCTTCACGACCACCAGGGATGACCAGGACCGTGCCCGAATACGGATCCTGCAAGGCGAGCGCCGCACCGCTCGGCACAACGAGGAACTGGGCGTCTTCGACCTGACCGGTCTGCCGCCGTCGCCGCGCGGCGTCCCGCGGATCGAGGTCACCTTCGACATCCCCGCCCACGAGAACATCACCGTCACGGCGAAGGACCTCGGCACCGGCCGCGAACAGTCCGTCACCGTCGGGAACGCACCATCGGACCGCGTGGAGGATGCGGACGGAGCAGGCTGCGAACTGGTCGCCGCACCAAGCGACACCGACACGGAATGAGCCGCGCCCCCGCACGGGCAGCGCGCCGATGCCGCCCTCGCGGCGACCGGGCGTGCCACCGAGTATCGAACCGGTCCAGCGTGGACCTGCCGGTACCGGCGCGTTCGTGTGCACCTCGCGCGTTGTGCCTCCGGTGTCCGCGGGGCGGCAACGGTGATACTCGTTCCATGCTCAGTGGAGTCCTCGAACGCGTCCTGCCGGCCGCGCAGCTTCGGTCATCGGACGAGCTCACCCGCGACCTGGACCTGTCGTCGGGCGACAGCGCGGGCAAGAAGTCGGCGTTCTGGACGATGCTGGCCCTTTCCGCGGTCGTCGCGTCCGGCGGTGTGCTGACGGACTCGACGGCCACGGTGATCGGAGCGATGATCATCGCCCCGCTCTCCACACCCATCATGGACATCGCCATGGGCATCGTGCGGCAGCGCGGAACCGGGGCGGTCGGCACGGTCGTCCTCGGCTGCCTGCTGGTGGTCGCCATCGGTGCGGTGTTCTCCCTCGTCGTCCCCGGGAACTACGAACTGCTCGGGAACGGCCAGATCGCGGGGCGGACGTCGCCGGGCCTCATGGACCTGGTCGCCGCGCTGGCCACCGGTATGGCGGGCGCGGTCGGCCTGGCCCGGCGCGATGTGGCCGCGGTCCTGCCCGGCGTGGCCATCGCCATTTCGCTGGTTCCGCCTCTGGTGGTGGCGGGGGTGTGTCTGGGGCAGGGCGCGGTGTGGCCGGCCGCCGGGGCGCTGGTGCTCTTCCTGTCCAATCTGCTCGCTCTGGTGTTCGCGGGGATGGTGGTGTTCGCCGCGTCCGGGCACCACATCGTTCCGGAGCACGAGGACACGCGCTCCACCCGCAAGGCGCGCGTCGTTCTGGGCGTGCTCTTCACGCTCGTGCTCGTGCCTTTGGCCGCCAACACCGTGGTCACGGTGCTGATCAGTACGTGGACCGATCGGGCGGAGGAGGCGGCCGACCGGTGGATCTCCGGTCGGCCCGACGCGTCGGTCACCCGTGTGTACATGGCGTCGCGGACCATGCACATCGACGTTCGCATCGACGGGTCCCCGCCCCCTGTGGACACGCTCCGGTCGGACCTGGAGGGGCGGGTCCCCGACCAGATCGTGGTCGTGGTGAAGACGACGCACGGCGAGCGCCTCGACGTCGGCCCGGTCGGCGGCTGACCACCCTTCCCATGCCCCGGCAGCGCGGAGCACGCACCGGAGGTCACCGTGCTCCGATGCGGCCTTCGCACGCAGAGGACCGCGCGAGGTTCGGCCGGCGCGGGAGCAGGCGTCGGCCGCGCGCGGCGAGGGCCCGGCCGGCACGCACTCCGGGACCCGCCGACCACCTCTTCGGCATCGCCGGCCCCGACCGCGTCACCTCTTCGGCGCCTTCCGGTCCTTTCCGCCACGCGACGGCAGCAAGAGCAGCCCGATGACCAGGCCGAGCGCGACGGCGCCGGTCAGGACGGCCCACAACGGCGCCTCCACCGCGAAGAAGAGGATCTGGATCTCCGTGGCGTCCCGGTTCTGCGCCACGAAGACGACGGCGACGACCAGCAGGATCAACGCCACCCACATGCGCGGCGGGAACGACCCTGCGGACGAGCCCTTCTCCGGTGCCCTGTCTCCGTTCACCACTGCCTCCTGCCGTCGCTGAACCGCGGTTCGCCGAATCGTGCGCCGGAGCGGGGCGGTCGGTCCGCTCGGCGGAACAGGCCGTCTCGGACGACGGACCCTCCGGTCCCGCCCCCCCCGTGTACGCACCGCTCCGGGCCCGACGTGCCGGTCACCCCGCCTCCGCGCGGGCCGGGCGCACGCTGTACCGCCTCTTCCCCGATCCCGGCTCCACCTGGGCAGGGAATGGCCAACTCCGCACCAGGACTCGACAGGCGCGGCCACGCGCAAGCGCGAGCCGCGAGCGGGATCGCCGTCCTCGCACCACGACCGTCGCCGTCGACGGCCGGCGGCGTCCTCAGCAGGACTCCGGCTCTGCGCGCGCCGGACCGCCGCTCAGACCGCCTCTCGGGTCGGCGCCGCTGTCCGCCAAGCGAATCTTTGCCCTTTTCATTCCGACACGAGGGGTCCCGGACCTCGTCCCCGGGACGCCCGGGTGGTCGTGTGGAGTCCGACGGCCACGCGAGGGCTCGACCCATGGAGGTACCGGTGGACGGGCGTGTACAGGGCCGCGGCAGCTCACACTCGGCCGGTTCTCCCGCCTCCGCGCGGTGGACCCCGCCGGGCCTGCGCGGCGATCTGACGCGGTGGCTGCGCGGCGACGTCATCGCCGGAGTGACGGTGTGGGCGGTGCTGGTGCCCGAGTCGATCGCCTACGCCACCATCGCGGGGGTACCGCCCATCGTCGGCCTGTACGCGGCCCCCGCCGCCCTCCTGCTGTACGCGCTGCTGGGATCGTCCCGGCAGCTGGTGGTGGGGCCCATGTCGTCCACGGCCCTGCTGTCGGCCGCCGTCGTCGCGGGCCTCGCGGGCGGCGCGCACGAAACCGCCGCGCTCACCACCGGGCTCGCCCTGGTCGCCGGGACGATCGCCCTGGTGGCAGGGCTCCTCCGGCTCGGGTTCGTCGCGTCGTTCATCTCCGAGCCCGTGCTCAAGGGCTTCGTCGTCGGTCTGGCACTGACGATCATCGTCGGCCAGCTGCCGAAGCTCACGGGCGGCCCGGGGGGCGACGGCGAGTTCCTCGGAAAGGTGTGGGGGTTCCTCAGCGGACTCGGGGGGACCGACGCCATCACGCTCGCTGTGGGCGGGACCGCCCTGGTCCTGCTGCTGCTGTTCCGGCGGCTGCTGCCGGTGGTGCCCGCGTCCCTCGTGGTCGTGGTGCTCGCGGTGACCGCCACCTGGGTGTTGGGCCTGGACCGCCACGGTGTGGACATCGTCGGCACGCTGCCGAGCGGGCTGCCGGACCTCGGCCTCCCCACTCTCGACCGGGCCGGGTACGCATCCCTGATCGCGGGGGGCGCCGGTATCGCCCTGGTCGGCTTCGCCGAAGGGCTGGGGGCCGCCCGCACCTACGCGGCGAAATCCGGGGCGCGCATCGACTCCGACCGGGAACTCTTGGGCCTGGGCGGGGCGAACCTGGCCTCCGGACTGTGCTCGGGGATGGTCGTCAACGGCAGCCTGTCCAAGACCGCCGTCAACGGCGCGGCCGGAGCGCGGTCCCAGGTCTCGGGTCTGACCGCCGCCCTGCTGACCGTCCTCACCCTGCTGTTCCTCACCGGGCTGTTCGAGAAGCTGCCCGAGGCGGTGCTGGCGGCCGTGGTGATCGCCGCGGTGCTCGACCTCGTGGACCTGAGGGCCCTTCGGGACCTGTACCGGCTGGCGACACCGGCGTCGACGCGTGTCTACGGGGTGGCCGCGCGCTCCGACTTCCTCGGCGCACTGGCCGCGCTGGCCGGAGTGCTGCTCTTGGGAACGCTGAAAGGGCTGCTCATCGGGGTCGGTGTATCCCTGCTGCTGCTGGTGAGCCGCTCCTCACGCCCGCACATCGCCGAACTCGGCCGGGTGACCGGCGACGACGGGCTTGCGCGGTGGGTCGATAGGGAACGCGACGAGCACGCCCGGCCCGAACCGGGGGTGAGCGTCCTTCGGGTGGAAGGCGGGCTGTACTTCGCCAACTCCGAGTACGTGCACGACCGGGTGGTGGACGCGGCCCTGCCCGGGCACGTGCGGGACGTGGTGCTGGACGTGCGGGCCGTCCCGTTCGTCGACGCGACAGCGGCCCGGATGGTCGACCGCCTCGCCGAGTCGGTCGACCGCCACGGGAGCCGGCTCCTGCTGGCCCGCGACCTCGGCCAGGTCCGCGACCAGTTGCGGCGGACCGACCTGCTGCACCCCTCGGTGGAGGACGCCGTGCGCGCGGCCCGGGACTCGCGGCGCGGCGCGCACAGCGGCTCTGCGCCTGGGGAGCACCGGTGAGCCCGGCGCGGCCGCCGAAGGCGGACCCCTCGCATGCGGGTGAAGCGCGCCGCGGCCGGTTCGCGGCACCCGACCCGCTGCTCCAGCGCACGGTCGTCCATGCGGCGGCCGCCGTGGTCGGGGTCCTCGCGGTGGCCGCACTGGCGGCGTGGGCGGTCTACACCGCGTGGACCATCATCGCGATGCTCGTCGTCGCGGTGTTCGTCGCCATCATCCTGGAACCCCCCGTTGAATGGCTGACCCGGCGGCGCTGGCCGCGGCCATTGGCGACCGCGTCGGCCATGGCGGCGCTGCTGCTGCTCGCGACGGTGCTGGTGTTCGGCGTGGGGCGCATCCTGGTCGCGCAGTTGGGGGCACTGCTGAAAGCCCTGCCCGGATACGTGCACGACCTCAAGGACGGCGCATCGTCCCGGTTCGACGTCGACCTCTCCGGCGACCGCCTGCTCGACTCGGTGACCGACCCCGGCGGGCCGATCTCCGGCGCCGCGAGCGGACTCGCGGGCAGCGTCGTCAACCTGGGATCGGGATTCGCCCTGTTCGCCGCGCAGGCGGCGACCGTCCTGTTCTTCTCGTTCTACCTGGCGATGGACGGACCGCGGATCAGGGGCAGGATCGCGTCCTGGGCGCCGGAGGGGCGGCGCGCGCAGATCGAGCGCTCCTGGTCGCTCGCCGTGCACTCGATGGCGCTCTACATCGGGTCGAGGGGGGTGCTCGCGGCGATCTCGGCGCTGTGCCACACCGTGTTCTTCCTGCTGATCGGCGAGCCCTACGCCCTGGTCCTCGGCGTGTGGGTGGGCCTGGTCTCGCAGTTCGTGCCGACCGTGGGCACCTTCATCGCCGGGCTGCTGCCGCTGCTCGTCGCCTTGGCCGTGGATCCGCTCAACGCCGTGTGGATCCTGCTGTTCCTGCTCGTCTACCAGCAGATCGAGAACCAGGGCCTGACCCTGTGGATCAATCGGCGGACCCTGAGCATCCACCCGCTCACCTCGTTCGTCGCCGTGCTCGTGGGCGCCGCGCTCGCGGGCGGATTCGGCGCCCTGTTCGCGATCCCGGTCGTGGCCATGGCGCGGGCGCTCGCCGCGGAATGGCCGGTCCAAGACAGGCGCCGCCCGGACGAACCGCAGGCGAAGGGGTGAGCGCCGCGGCCGCCGGAGCCGCGCCCGCCGCCTCGCCCCGTCCCAACGCCCGTCCCAACGCCGGGCCCGACCCGCGTGGTCCCGAGTCCTCAGGAGGTTCCCGTGCTCGACGCTCTCGCCGAACTGCTCCCGTTCACGTTCGGGCTGGTCGCCGCGCCGATGCCGGTCGTGGTGGTGATCGTGCTGCTGATGTCGCCGGGTGGGCGCGCGAGGGCGTTCGTCTTCGTGGCGGGGTGGTTCGCCACGGTCGCCGTGCTGTCGGGCCTGGTCGCCATGCTCACCGGGGCCGGCGGCGGGTCCTCCGACGGCGACCCGCCGCTGTGGGTGGGCCTCGTTCAACTCGTGGCCGGGCTGGCGATGCTGGCCATGGCCGCGAAGACCGTCCGCGACCACACCGCCCGCGGCCCCGCCGCCGACCCGGCGCAACCGGCATGGCTCGGCAGGATCGACGCGCTCACACCCGTGATGGTGCTCGGGCTGGCCGCGGTGCTCGCGGGGCTGAATCCGAAGAGCCTCGCCATGGTCGTCGGGGCGGGGACCGCCATCGGGGCGCTCGGGATCGACCCGGGCGCCGCGGCGTTCGGCGTGCTGGTCTTCGCGGTCCTCGGCAGCCTGGGCGTGCTCGTCCCGGCCCTCGCGGCCGTGACCACCGGTGCGCGCGGGGCCGCGGCGTTGCAGGGTGCGCGCTCCTGGCTCACCGCGCACAACGACGCGGTGACGATGACCGTCATGTTCGTCTTCGGCGGAGTCTTCCTGGCCAAGGCCCTGCGCACCTTCGCCGGGTGAGCGGCGAAGGCGCGCGCCCGGTCAGGGTGTGACGATCGGGAAGCTCCGGTCCGGTTCGGTGAGCGCGCCCAGGATCCGGCGGAGCAGGCCGGTGTCGCCCTCGGTCCTGGTCCCGTCGAGGCCGCCGGTCGACACCGCCTGGAGGAGCTGCGGCACGGTGAGGGCGACCGAGAGCCCCGCGGGTTCCCCGCTGCTGGGGACGGGCTGGGTCACCAGGACACCGTTGGCGAGGGTCGTCCGGCGGCTCTGGCCCAGGTCGGTGAACGTCCAGTCGATGCTCAGCCGCTCGTCCCAGCAGCCGGGGCCGTCGACCCGCACCGCAAGGGAGTCGAAGATCTGGTCCACGGTCAGCGCCGCGGCCATGTCGGGGCCGGTGGTGTCGATGGACTGCTCCGCCAGGTTGCCGCGGAGCTCCTGGGCGCCCTGGAGGTAGAAGTTGCGCCACGGGCCGTTCTCGGCGCCGTACCCCAGCCGCTCATAGGCCCGGGCCAGCAGATCGCGCGCGTCCTGGTTGCCGGGCTCGGCGAACACCACGTGGTTCACCACCTGCGCCACCCAGCGCAGGTCGCCGGCCGCGAAACTGTCCTCGGCCTTGCGCAGGACCGCGTCGGCGCCGCCCATGAACTCCACGTAGCGCTTCGCCGACTCCACCGGCGGGTGCTCCCAGAGGTGCGCGGGGTTGCCGTCGAACCAGCCCATGTAGTGCTGGTAGATCGCCTTGACGTTGTGGCTGACCGAGCCGTAGTAGCCCCGCGCGTGCCAGGCGCGCTCCAAGGTGGGCGGCAGCTCCATGGCCTCGGCGATCTCGATGCCGGTCATTCCGCTGTTGATGCCGCGCAGCGTCTGGTCGTGCAGGTAGGCGTAGAGGTCGCGCTGCTCCCTCAGGAAGGCGACCAGGTTCGCCCGGCCGAAGGTGGGCCAGTGGTGCGAGGCGAAGAGCACGTCCGCGCGGTCGCCGAACAACGCCACCGCCTCGGTGAGGTAGTGCGCCCAGGTGTGCGGGTTGCGGACGACCGCGCCGCGCAGTGTCAGCAGGTTGTGCAGGTTGTGCGTCGCGTTCTCGGCCATGCACAGCGCCCGGTGGTCGGGGAACAGGAAGTTCATCTCCGACGGCGCCTCGGTGCCCGGTGTGATCTGGAAGACCACCCGGACCCCGTCGATGACCTCCTCCTGCCCGGTGGCGGTGATGTCGACCGTGGGCGGGATGAGGGAGATGGTCCCGGTCGAGGTGGTCATCCCCAGACCGCAGCCGATCTGCCCGGCGGGTCCCTTCGCCAGCTCGGCGCCGTACATGTAGATGGACCGCCGGGCCATGGCGATGCCCGCGTAGACGTTTTCGCTGACCGCGTGCTCCATGAAGCCGGCCGGAGCGTAGACCGGGGTGTCGGCCCCGTCGGGGACGACACCGCGGACGCCGCCGAAGTGGTCGACGTGGGAGTGGGTGTAGACCACCGCCGACACGGCCCGCTCCCCCCGGTGCTCCCGGTACAGGCCGAGGGCGGCGCGGGCCGTCTCGGTGGAGATCAGCGGGTCGATGACGATGACCCCGGTCCGGCCCTCGACGAAGGTGATGTTGGACAGGTCCAGGCCGCGGACCTGGTAGATCCCGTCGGTGACCTGGTACAGCCCCTGCTTGGCGACGAGGCGGCCCTGGCGCCACAGGCTGGGGTTGGCGGTGTCGGGGCACTCGCCGTCGAGGAAGTTGTAGGCGTCGCCGTCCCACACCGTGTTGCCGTCCGGGCCGCTGATAGTCGCCGGGGCGAGTGTGGCGATGAAACCGCGGTCGGCGTCGTCGAAGTCCGAGCGGTCGCTGAAGGAAGGAAGTGCCATGGTCCAGATCCTAGAAATCGACCCGTCGCCGACCATGGACCTGAACTGGGGAGTCGGGTAAAAACCTGCCCTGGATGCGGTGCCGCAGGCCAGGGATCAGTGGATCGCCATGTAACGGACATGCGCAGTAGTGGGGCCCGCGCAGCCCTACATCCGGGATTTCAGCACGTCGACTTCACAGCCCGGCGCGAAGGGGTCGAAGCCGTGCTCGCTCAGCCAGCGGACCGCCAGCAGGCTTCGCAACGACGACCACGCGTGGATCACGTCGAGGTCGATGTCGGCGCCATAGCCGGCGATGAGGTCGTCGAGGTGCTCCTCGTGTCCGAGCGTGAAGGTGGCGAGGTCGTACAGGGCATCACCCCGGCCCGCCGAGGGTCCCGAGCGTCGCCCCCGGGAGCGCGGCGATCGCCAGCACAGGCGGCCTGCACCACAGGACCTCCGGGGTCGGGACCGGCGCGAGCGCCATCACCTCGGCCTCGGCGTCGATGCGCGCCTGATCGGCGTCCACCTTCAGGAACACGTCGCCGATGCGCAGAGTGGCGCGCTCGGAATGGGCGACGACGACCTCGACCTCGACCTCATCCATGGGCGACCAGTATCCCGAGGATGCCCGCCGACGTCGCCAGGTTTGTCGCGTGCGATGGACACGGCCGCCCCCGTCCCGCGGCCTCGCGCACGACACCGGACGCCCGGGTCGGCGCCCGGGCGATCGCCTGACCTGGGCCTGGCTACGCGGGCGCGGCACCCGCACCATCCTGCGCCGTCCTGACGGCGGCCCGGCCACCATGCTGCAAGGGTCCAGCCGCCACCTGCTCCCGGTCGCCGACCCCGGCTACCCGCCCACGGTTTACACCTGAAGATCCCTGCTCAGTACCCGAGCGCGCGTTCGATGTCCGCCGCGGTCCCGAGGACCTGGGGGATGAAGGCACGCAGTTCGTCCTCGCCCACGACCACGTTCGGTACGGCCAGGTCGATCGCGTAGTGCACGCGCCCGTCCGGTTGCCTGATCGGCACGGCGACGGCGGAGACGACCTCTTCGTGTTCGCCGAGGTTCAGCGCGTAGCCCTGCCGCCGGACGGTGTCGAGTTCGTGCAGGTAGTCCGCGGCGTTGGTGATCGTGCGCTCGGTGCTCACCGGGTAGTCGAGACCCGCGGCCAGCGCGGTTCGTTCGGCCTCCGGTAGGGACGCGGCGACCGCCTTGCCCATGGCAGTGCAGTGCAGCGGTGCGGGCGTGCCGATCCGCGAGTACATCTGCACGGGTGCGTTCCCCGCGTACTTGTCCACGTAGATGACCGTCGGGTTCTCGAAGTAGCCGAGATGCACCGTCTGACCGGTCTCCGTGTTGAGCGCGCGCAGGCTCGGCGCGGCCACTTGGCGGACGTCCATCGTGGCCACAACGTGGTACGCGACCTGGAGCAATTGGCTGCCGACGTGGTACCTGCCCGTTTCGTCGCGCCGGGCGAAGCCCTCCTCGACGAGGAGCTGAAGCAGCCGCACGGCCGTCGAAAGGCTGACGCCGTGGGACTCCGCGACCCGGCTCGCGGTCGCCGGTTCGTCGGCCAGCGCGGCGAGGACCCGTAGTCCGCGCCGAAGGCTCTCACTCATCCACCCATCCTGTCCGCACGCCCGGCCGGTGCGCGGCCGCCCCGTGGGAACCGGCCCCCTTGACGCCACAAAGATAGCGTCGTTACATTCTCTCCATTATATGCAAGTCACTTGCAATATATGCAAGTAATCGCGTGGTGGCTCCGCCGCGGCCACCCCGGCGCGTCAGTGAGCGGCGTGGAGGAACGCGTTGGCACCGACCGGACCGTCCGCACCCGCCGGAGAGTGCGCCATGTGCGGCCGCGGCCAGGACATGGCGTTCCCGGACTACTGCGCCCACTGCGGCGGGCCGGTCGTCCTCCCGCCCACCGCCGCCCCCCTGCCGCGCCCCACCGGGCTGCCCGGCATGTGGAACCACGCGGGCCGGTTGCCGGTCACCCCGGACACCGCGTGGCTGAGCATGGGCGAGGGGGGAACCCCTGTCGTCCCGGCGGCAGCGGCGGCCGGCTGGTGCGCCGTCGAGCACCTGATGTTCAAGCTCGACCACCTCAACCCGTCGGGGTCCTTCAAGGACCGGGCGACGGCGGTGGGGGTGGCGCAGGCCGTGTGGCAACGGGCGCAGGCCGTCGTGTGCGCATCGAGCGGCAATGCGGCGGGCTCCACCGCCGCCTACGCCGCGCGAGCGGGACTGCCCGCGATCGTGCTGATGCCCGAGGCCGTTCCACCGGGCAAGGCCGCCATCGCCCGCGCGCACGGCGCCATCGTGCTGCGGGTGCGCGGCGACTACAGCAATGCCTTCCGCGCGGCACGGGAACTGGCCGCCCGCTTCGGGTGGATCAACCTCACCACGACCTACGTCAACCCGGTCGCCGTCGCGGGCCTCAAGAGCGCCGGATACGAACTGGCCGACCAGCTCGCTCAGACCCCGGACTGGATCGTGGTGCCGGTCGGCGCCGGCCCGCTCGTGCACGGCATCGTGACCGCCTACCGCGAGATGCGGAACGCGGGCGAGGCCGCCGCGCTGCCGCGGATCCTCGGCGTCCAGGCCGAAGGCTGCGCGCCGATCGCCGATGCCTTCGACCGCGGTGCCGCGGAGGTCGCCCCGTGGCAGGAGGTGCGGACCCGGATCTCGGCGATCTCCGATCCGCTGCGCGGCTACCCGTCCGACGGCTCCTACACCTTGCGACTGGTGCGCGAGACGGGCGGGGCCATGGCGACGGTCGGCGACGCCGAGGCGGGCGAGGCCGTGGACCGGCTCGCTCACCGCGAAGGGCTGCTCATCGAATCGGGCGCCGCCGCCGATCTGGTCGCCGTCCGGGCCCTGCGCGCGCGGGGAACGATCGGCGCCGACGAAACCGTCGTGTGCATGCTCACCGGGCACGGTGCCAAGACGCTGGCCACCGGGGCCGAAGTCGGCGGCCCCGTGGTCGCCGACGCTGACGAGGCGGTCGACCGGCTCCGGGCGCACACCGCCATAGCGGAAGGGATGACGGTGTGAGATCGAATCGGGTACTGCTGCACGGTGGCGAGGTCATCGACGGAACGGGTGCCGGGCGCCGCCCGGCTGACGTCCTGGTGGAGGACGGCCGGGTCAGCGCCGTCGGCGGTATCGCGCCCGGCCTCGACGCCCGGACCGTCGACATCGCGGGATCGGTCGTCTTCCCGGGGTTCATCGACGTCCACGCACACGACGACCTGGCGCTACTGCGGCCCGGCGGCGTCGAGCCGAAGGTCATGCAGGGCGTGACCGTGAACGTGGTCGGCAACTGCGGGCACGGGTGCGCGCCGGTCGCCGTCGATCCGCGCATGCAGGCGTCCTATTCCGGGCCGATCCTCGGCCGCTTCCCGGAGTCCCTTCCCTGGCGGGACTTCCCGGGGTATCTGGACCGGCTGAGCACGACCGGCCTGCGGACGAACGCCGTGGCACTGGTGCCGCACGGGGCCTTGCGCGCATCGATCGCCGGCTACGCCCGCCGGCCCCTGGACGCCGGCGAGCTCGCCCGCGCCGAGCGCGCGCTGGGCGAGGCGCTGGACCGGGGTGCGGCCGGGCTCTCGCTCGGGCTGATGTACGCGCCCGGCGATGCGGCCGACCGCGCCGAGCTGGTGGCGCTGGCGCGCGTCGTCGCCGCGCACGACCGGATCCTCGCGGCGCACATCCGCAGCGAAGGCGACGACGTCATCGCCTCGTTGCGGGAACTGCTCGACATCGCACGGCGCAGCGGTGCCAGGGTCCAGCTCAGCCACCTCAAGGTGGTGTCGCCGCGCAACCGCGGACGCGTGCCGGAGATCCTGGACGTGCTCGACGGCGCGCGGGCCGAAGGGATCGACATCACGGCCGATGTCTACCCCTATACGGCGGGCAGCACGACGGCCGCTGCGCTGTTCCCGGGCGAGGCCCTCGCCAAGGGCGTGCCGGGGCTGCTCGCACTGCTGGACACGCCCGCCGAGCGGGCCCGGATCGTAAAAATCCTGCACCGGCCGTGGGAGCAGAAGGAGAACAACTTCCTGGCGCTGGGGGCGGAACGCATCCTGCTGTCGGGGTTCCGGCAACCGGGCAACGAGGGCTACGACGGCGCTCGGCTGTCCGACGTGGCGGCCGACCGCGGTACCGACCCCGCGGAATGCCTCTGTCGACTGATGACCGAGGAGCGCGGCGAACTCACCGTCGTCCTCTTCCAGATGGACGAGGCCGACGTCACGGCCGCACTCTCCTGGCCGTGGTCCATGGTCGGATCGGACGGCCTGCCCGTCCATTCGTCGTACACGCACCCGCGGATGTACGGCACCTTCGCCCGGATCCTGGCCGAGTACGTCCGCGAGCGGGGGCTCTTCACCCTGGAGGAGGCCACGCGGCGGATGACCGCCCTGCCCGCCGAGCGGTTCGGGATCCCAGGGCGGGGCGTCATCCGCCCGGGTGCCGCGGCCGACCTCGTCGTCGCCGAACCCGAACGGATCGAGGACCACGCGACATTCGCGGCTCCGCGCCGATTCCCGGAGCACATTCGCGCCGTACTGGTCAATGGCGCCTTCACGGCGATGGACGGTGTCGCCACCGAGAGCACGGCGGGCGCGTTCCTGCCGGTCGAGAAGAGCCCTTCCGCCTGACGAACAGAAGGTTGGCCCATGAACATGATCGCCGGATCCAATGCCGTATACCTGTCGGCCTTCCTCGGCATGCTCGTACTGATGCTCGGCCTGGGAATCCTGGTGGCCCGCCGCAACCGCACCGGGGAGGACTTCCTGCTCGCCGGAAGACGGCTGACCCTACCGATGGTCACCGGAAGCGCACTGGCCACACTGGTCGGCACCGGATCCAGCCTCGGCGCGGTCAGCCTGTCGTACGAGAACGGCTGGGCGGGCGCACTCTACGGTCTGGGCGGGGCCGTGGGCATCTTCCTGCTGCTCTGGCTGTTCGCCGACGCACGCGACCACGGCTTCATGACGTTCCCGGAGGAGATGAGCTTCTACTACGGGGCGAACCGTGTGATCAAGGGAACGGTCGCCGTCGTCCTGTTCCTCGCCACGATCGGCTGGCTGGGCGCGCACATCCTCGGCGGAGCGCTGTACCTCTCCTACCTCACCGGCATGGACATGGCGCTCGCCAAGATCGTGGTCGCACTCGGCTTCGGCCTGTACACGGTGATCGGCGGCTACCTGGCGGTCGTGGTCACCGACATGGTCCAAGGGACCATCCTGTTCTTCGGATTCACCATTCTCGCCGTACTCGCACTGGTCAAGGTCGGCGGCTTCGGCGCGATCAATGCCGGCGCGCCCGCCGAGGCGACCTCCTTCCTCGGTGTCGAGGCGCTCGGCATCGTTCCGGCGATCTCGCTCGCGGTCGTGATCGCGGTCGGGGTGCTCGCCACACCGTCCCACCGGCAGCGCATCTACTCGGCGAACAGTACGCGGACCGCGCGCCGGAGCTTCGCGCTGGTCGGAGTCCTGTTCGCGGTGTTCGCAATCGCTCCCCCCATCGTCGGCCTCTCCGCCCAGGCCCTGCGCCCGGGGATGGAAAACCCCGACTTGGCGTTCCCCCACCTCGCGACCGAGGTCTTCCCGCTGTGGGTCGGCGCGCTGCTCCTGGTCGCGGGCCTCTCGGCGACCATGTCGTCGGGAGACTCCGAAGCGATCACCGGTGTGACGATCTTCCTGCGCGATATCAGCCACCTGGTCACCGGGAAGCTTCCGAAGGCGGAGAACATGGTGGTCCACTCGCGGATCGCGCTGGTCGCCGTGCTGTCGCTCGCGTTGGTGGGAGCCCTGCTGGCGGAGACGATCATCGACTACATCACGACGATGATCTCGACGGTGCTCACCGGCCTGCTGGTCGCCGTGCTGCTCGGCAAGTTCTGGCGCCGCACCACCTGGCAGGGCGGCCTGGGCGCGATCATCGGCGGCGCGGTCGCGGCGACCGCCGTCAACCTCAGCGGCCGCCTCACCGAGTTCTGGGGCAACCCGGCGATCCCGTCGCTCGCCGTGGCACTGGTCGTCGGGATCCTGGTGAGCCTGGTGACCCCGCGCACGCGGATCAGCGATGCGGAGGCACTGCGGCTGCTCGCGGCCGAGCGGGCCGAACTCGACGTGGGAACGCGCCTGCGCGGTGAGGACTCCACCGCCCCCGAGGAACGCGAGATATAGGAGGGTCGGACGATGGTGACACCCTCGTGCGGGCGTGCGCGGCAGAGGGCGAACTCGCGGCAGGGGGCGTACTCCAGCCGTCCCAGGCCGGCCACGATTTGCAGCGCGGGGTCGTGCGGGATCCGCTCCCAGGTCCGCTTGCGTGTCAGGCTCCAGGGGACCCGGTTGATCCGCGGTTCGGTGCTGAACTCGGTGAGCCGGGTGGGCGTGAGCTGTTCGCGCACGGCCGCCACACAGCGTTCGCAGATCGGTACCTGGTCGGCGCGGGTGAGGGTACGCCGGCGGCCGCCGGGGAGTTCGCGCAGCTCGCGCCAGAGTTCGTCGTCGACTCCAAGGTTGTCGAGGTTGGGGTCGAGGTGGATACCGCGTGCCGGGTACCGGATGAGGGAGAGCCGCGGCATTTCGCGCTCCTTCGGCCGGGGAGGGGTGCCCGGTGTCAATGCGCCCTATGCCGGTATTCCCACCTTTGCCGGTGCCCGCACGCCTGGCGCGCGCCGAGCACGGCGTAGCGCTGGGCACCCACAACGGTTGCAGGGCCACGGGGGCCGGGGGGACGGTCCGCGGCAGGGCTTCCGTCAGGGGGCGCGCAGGGCGATCGCGCCGCGCGCGGCCACGGCGACCGCGCCGGCGGCCGCGGCGAGGCACAGCGCGGCAAAGCTGTCGGGTGCCCAGTTCAAC
>NZ_PYGA01000034.1 GCF_003014485.1 Murinocardiopsis flavida
GCAGGGGTCCCGGGGTGGGGTGGGATGCCGCTGGTTTGTCGTTCATATCTTCATTTTATTGTGTCTGACCTGCGATGACAATGTTTGGTTCGGCTGATTCGCGTGTGTTTCCGTTGCCATTCGGCCATGGCATTCGGCAATCGGAACGGAAGTCTTTAGGCAATGTCTCCGACGAATCAACATCGTCGCAGGTCGCGGCCTTGCCGCCCGCGGCACATCCGTTGACCGCCGCTTCCGAACCCGCGGTCGCCTGTTAGCGTCGCATCCCCGCCCCCACCCCCGCTCCCGTCAGAAGGGAACTCCGGCATGGCAACGCCGTACCCGCCGATCGAACCCTACGACCAGGGGATGCTCGACGTCGGCGCCGGCAATCACGTGTACTGGGAGGTCTGCGGCAACCCCCGCGGCAAGCCCGCGCTGGTCGTCCACGGCGGCCCCGGTTCGGGGTGCTCCACCGGCAGCCGACGCAGCTTCGACCCCGACCGCTACCGGATCGTGCTCTTCGACCAGCGGGGCTGCGGGCGCAGCACACCCCACGCGGCCGACCCTGCCACCGACCTGTCCGCGAACACCACACACCACCTCATCGCCGACATGGAACGCCTGCGCGAACACCTGGGGATCGAACGGTGGCTGCTGTTGGGCGGGTCATGGGGGTCGACCCTGGTCCTCGCCTATGCCGAGCGGTACCCGCAGCGGGTCACGGAGATCGTGATCCCCAGCGTCACCACGACCCGACGCGCGGAGATCGACTGGCTGTACAGGGGTGTCGGCCGGTTCTTCCCCGAAGAGTGGTCCCGGTTCCGCGCCGCGGTCCCCGAGCCCGAACGCGACGGCGACCTCGTCGCCGCCTACGCCCGGCTGATGGCGGACCCCGACCCCGAGGTCCACGCCGCGGCCGCCGCCGAGTGGATGGCGTGGGAGGACGCGGTGATCTCGCAGGAGCCCAACGGGATCCCCCAGGCGTACAGCGCGCGCCCGCCCGCCGCGACGCTCGCCTTCGTGCGCATCTGCACGCACTACTTCTCCCGCGGCGCCTGGCTCGACGAAGGCGTCCTCCTGCGCGACGCCGGGCACCTCGCGGGAATCCCGGGTGTGCTGATCCACGGCCGCCTCGACATGGGCAGCCCGCTGGGGACCGCCTGGGAACTCGCCCGCGCCTGGCCCGACGCGCGCCTCGTCGTCGTGGCGGACTCCGGCCACACCGGGAGCGACACCATGCGCGACGAACTCCTCAACGCCCTCGACGCCTTCGCACGCACCTGATCGCCGGACCACAACGTCAACGGCGCCGGGCCGCACTCCTCGCGGATCGGCGCGAACGTTCATCCGGAAAGAGGCGATGGACAACACAGGTGCCGACACACGACCGCGTCGTTCAGGCGATACCGCCGGTGTCGAGCGGTCCGGTGAAGGGATGCGGCAACGCGAGCTTGGTGCCGGTGTTCACCTGAGTCTGCCGCCGATAGACGCCGTTCTCCGGCTCCTCGAACAGAGTCCACCGGTCATGCTCGGTATCGATCAGCAGGTACGACGGGACGTCGCCCAGCGCGTACCCCCGGGGCTTCTTGACCCGGTCGGCATCAGCGTTGCCCGGAGAGGTGATCTCGACCGTAAGCAAAACCTCGGTCGCCGGGAACTTCCAGATCCGTTCGTCCAACAGCACATCGGGGATCACCACAAGATCGGGCACATAGCGTTCCCCCGTCGCCGGAACCAGAAGGGTGGCCGTCTGGGCGATCTCAAGTTCGGGCGGCAGCAGACCGCGCAACGCGTAGTGCAGCCGGGAGGCGATCTTGATGTGCGGGCCAACCGGAGTCGGAGACACGACCAGGTTCCCTTCGATGATCTCAACCCGGTAACCCTCTGGAGGGCTCAAGTGTTCGGCGACCGCTGCGAGATCATGCTCCGCCTGTGACATGGGCATCGCCATTCGATGATCTCCTAACTCACCACGCCTGCGTGCATTATAGGCAGTTCGGTGTACCTGCGCTCGGCGAGCGAGGGCTCCGGCGGGAGTCGGGGAGCGGCAGGCCCGGGCGATCGGCCGGACGCGCCCCTACTCGGCCTTGGGGAGGGACGCGAAGCCGTCTGCCGCGGCGCGCGACGCCGCGAGGAGCCCGATGACGGTGGCCGAATTGCGGAAACGCCCCTGCGCCGCAGCCTCGACGGCCTCCTCCAGCGGCAGCCACACCGTCGGCATGTCCGCCTCCTCGTGGATCCGCTCGAAGTCGATGTCCGACTCGGCGACCTCGGTGATGCCGCGAGCGAGGAACACCTGGATGCGCTCCGTGCAGAACCCGGGCGACGAGAAGTAGTCGGCCAGCGCGAACCACCGCTCCGCGGTGAACCCGGCCTCCTCCAGCAGTTCGCGCTGGGCGGTGCGCACCGGCGGCTCGCCGACTTCGTCGCGGATCCCGGCGGGGAGCTCCCACAGCCGGTGCCCCACGACGTGCCGGTACTGGTTCAGCAGCAGCACCCTGCCGTCGTCGTCGAGCGCGAGCGCCGCCACCGCGCCGGGGTGTTCGAAGCGGTCGCGCTGGACGATCTCCGGGCCGTCGGCACCGGGCATCTCCACCCAGTCCGACACCATGGCGACCTTGCTGCCGCGGTAGTGCTCGACCGTCTTCTCGACCGGCCAGGACTCCGGGCTGTCGGCGATCTCGCCGCTCATCGCTTGGCTCCCGTGTACGCCAGTGCCGCGGCGACCAGGCCGGCGAACAGCGGGTGCGGGCGGGTGGGCCGGGACCGCAGTTCGGGGTGCGCCTGGGTGCCGACGAAGAACGGGTGCTCCCCGCGCTCCAGCTCCACGTACTCCACGAGGGAGCCGTCGGGCGACAGCCCGGAGAACCGCAGGCCGGCCGCCTCCAGCTTCGGCCGGAAGGAGTTGTTGACCTCGTAGCGGTGACGGTGCCGCTCCGAGGCGCGCGCGGCGCCGTACAACTCGCGCACGATCGAGTCCTCGGCGAGTTCGGCCGGGTACAGGCCGAGGCGCATCGTGCCGCCCATGTCGCGTTCGCCGGAGACGACGTCGGTCTGGTCGGCCATGGTCGCGATGACGGGGCTCTCGACCTTGTCGTCGAACTCGGCGCTGTTGGCGCCGGGGAGCCCGGCGACGTCGCGGGCGTACTCGATGACCATGCACTGGAGGCCGAGGCAGATGCCGAGCAGCGGGATGTTGTTCTCGCGTGCGTGCCGGATGGCGCCGACCTTGCCTTCGATGCCGCGCACACCGAACCCGCCGGGGATGAGGATTCCGTCGATGTCGGCGAGGACCCGGGCGGCGTCCTCGGGGGTGGCACAGGTGTCGCTGGCGACCCAGCGGATGTTGACGCGGGTGTCGGTGCCGAACCCGCCGGCGCGCAGCGCCTCGGTGATCGAGAGGTAGGCGTCGGGGAGGTCGATGTACTTGCCGACCAGGGCGATCGTCACCTCGTGCGCGGGTTGGTGCACGCGGCGCAGGAGGTCGTCCCACTCGGTCCAGTCGACGTCGCGGAACGCGAGGCCGAGGCGGCGCACGACGTAGGCGTCGAGTCCCTCGCGGTGCAGCACCTTGGGGATGTCGTAGATGGACGGCGCGTCGGGGGTGGAGACCACGCCGCCTTCGTCGACATCGCACATGAGGCTGATCTTGGCCTTCAGGCTCTGCGGGATGGGGCGGTCGGAGCGGCACACGATGGCGTCGGGCTGGATGCCGATACTGCGCAGCGCCGCGACGGAGTGCTGGGTGGGCTTGGTCTTCAGCTCCCCGGAGGGGCCCAGGTAGGGCAGCAGCGAGATGTGCAGGAAGAAGCAGTTCTCGCGGCCGATCTCATGCCGGATCTGCCGGGCGGCCTCCAGGAACGGCTGCGACTCGATGTCGCCGACCGTGCCGCCGATCTCGGTGATGACGAGGTCGACGTCTGCGGCGTCCATGGCGAAGATGCGCGACTTGATCTCATTGGTGATGTGCGGGATGACCTGCACGGTGTCGCCGAGGTAGGCGCCCTGGCGCTCTTTGGCGATGACACTGGAGTAGATCTGGCCGGTGGTGACGTTCGCCGACGCCGACAGTTCGGTGTCGAGGAAGCGCTCGTAGTGGCCGATGTCGAGGTCGGTCTCTGCCCCGTCGTCGGTGACGAACACCTCGCCGTGCTGGAACGGGTTCATCGTGCCGGGGTCGACGTTGAGGTAAGGGTCGAGCTTCTGCATGGTGACCCGCAGTCCGCGCGACTTCAGCAGTCGGCCGATGCTGGAGGCGGTGAGTCCCTTACCGAGACTTGAGGCGACCCCGCCGGTAACGAACAGGTGTTTGGTACTCGCGGCGGATGCCAAGGTGATGCTCCCGTGGTCGGTTGGCTACGGATCGCCCGAACGCGGCAGGCGGTCGTGCGGTGTCCGGTAGCGGCGGGGCCGTGCAAACGGCCCGGAACGAGCGCGGACGCCACGGGCCACCAGGTTAACAGTGTCGAGCACCCCTACGGGAACGCCGAGCCGCGCACCTGCGCTCGGACGCGCCGCACGGGCCCCGGCGGTCTCCCGCAGACCACCGCCGGATCAGCGCAGTCCACCGCAAGACCTACCCGCAAGACCAACACAGACCAACGCAGCAGCACGGGAACCGCGGCGGGCGGCCCGGATGCGGGCCGCGCCGCGGCGAGCGCCCAAAGGCGCCGACGGGACGGGGGTACGAAGGGAATTCGATGCGGATTCGACGCGGATGCGACGGGGATCACCGGCACAGGTCGCGTGCACACATCGCCAGCACAGATCACCAGTCCGGGTCACCAACCCTGCTGCGGCGGCGGACCGTAAGGTCCGGGCTGCTGCTCACCGCCGGGCCAGGGTCCCGTGCCGCCCGGATACTGCGGCCCGCCGTGGTGGGGCTCGCCGTACGGGGGCTGGGCGTGTGGGGGGTGGGCGTGTGGGGGTTGGATGGATGGGGGTTGGGTGTTCGAGGGCCGGCCGTACAGGGGCTGGGCGTATGGGGTTTCGCCGTACGGAGGTTCGCCGTACGGCTGCGGCGGCGGGTACTGGGGGCCGTTCGGGTCGTACGGTCCATAAGGGCCGTACGGACTGTACGGGCCGTACGGATGCCCGGCGGGAACGCCGCGGAAGAACCGTCCGCTGCGCGGCAGCGACAGCAGGACCACATTGGTGATCCCCACCAGCAGGAAGAGCAGGCCCGCCGGGTTGGTATTGCCGATGGCGCTCAGCCCGGCGAAGATCGTCAGCGACCCGATGATGATGGCGTAGGACCGGATGCTCGTGCCGCCGCGTCCCAGTAGAAGCGCCGCGATCAGCGGGAACACCGCGAAGAACGAGCGGGCCGAGGCGCGCCCGACCAGCTCGAAGTCGTCGAGCGCGACCCCGACGAAGATGTCGACCGCGGAACGGGCGAACACCAGGCCGCAGACGATGAAGAAGAGGACTTGAACGGCCGTGACCGTACCCGGTTTGGGCATGGGCGGCAGAGGTGGCTGCATCGGAGTCTCCTCGCGATGGGGGGATGGCCGGTTTCAGCGTCCCATATCAATGCCCCCGCACGGCGGTGTCGCGGCCAGACGACCGGTTCCGGCCGTACCCCCCGGAGGGCGCGGCCCGCACCTTCGCGCCGCTCCCCGCTCGCCGGGTACCCCGCGGCGCGGATTCGGGGCCGTGGCCTCATGGCGGAGGCGGCCGCCCGCCTCTGCGCCCTCCGGCGGCAGCCGCGTCGGGGCTGCCGCCGGCAGACTCACCTGCGGAGGACGGCCGCGTGGCCGCCGCCGCGCCGTTCGGGCTCGGCCACCGCCTGGATCCGGCTGCGGCCCAGCAGCTCCAACGCCGTCACGGCACCGATCTCGCCGCTCTGGACCTCGGTGAAGCTGTGCCCGAGCGCGGTCAGCTCCTTCTCCTCGCTGCCGCCGAGGTAGTCCGGTTCGGCTTCGGTTGCCTCGGTGTTGCGCTGGGAGGTCCGGGGCGACGCCACCGCGTCGGGCAGCGAGGCGCCTGCGTCGACCCGCTCCGTGAGTACCTGGAGGACCGTGGTGATGATGGTGGCGCCGCCGGGACTGCCGACGGCCAGCCACGGCTCGCCGTCGCGCAGCACGATGGTGGGCGCCATGCTGGAGCGGGGGCGTTTGCCGGACGCCGGCAGGTTCGCCGCCCCCGCGCCGGTGTCGGAGACCTGGAAGTCGAAGTCGGTGAGTTCGTTGTTCAGCAGGAATCCGCGCCCGGGGACGGTGCTGCCACTGCCGCCGGTCTGCTCGATCGACAGCGTGTAGGAGACCACGTTGCCCCAGCGGTCGGCGGCGACCAGGTGGGTGGTCGACAGCCCTTCGCGCGCCGGTGCCGCCGCGGCGCCGGGCTCCGCGCACTCGCCGCCCGCGTCGAGGTCGCCCGGCCCGACCGGGGCGGGCAGCACGGAGTCGGCGGCGAACTCGCAGGCCCGCTGGGCGGCGAACGCCGGGGAGAGCAGGGTGTCGAGGGGGACGTCGGAGAACGCGGGGTCGCCGACGTAGGCGTTGCGGTCGGCGAAGGCGAGCTTGCCCGCTTCGAGGGCGGTGTGCCGCAGCTCCGCGCCGCGGAGGCCGCCGTCGGTTCCGGGCGCCGCCTCCTCCATGATGTTCAGCGCCTCGCCCACGGTGGAGCCGCCCGAGGACGAGGGCGCCATGCCGTAGACGTCCACCCCCCGGTAGCCGACCTTGGCCGGTTCGCGTTCGACAGCGGTGTAGCCGGCGACGTCGTCGGGGGTGAGCAGCCCGGGGCGGACGGTGCGCTCCGAGCCGGGCGCCACAGGGGGCTCGGCAGCGGTGCGTGCGATGTCGCCGCCGATGGCGCCGTCGAGGACGCGCGTGCCGCGTTTTCCGAATGCGCGGTAGGTCGCGGCGAGGTCGGGGTTGCGCAGGCGGCTGCCGACCTCGGGCGGCGCGCCGCCGGGCAGGTAGAGCTCTGCCGTCGCGGGGAAGTCGGCGAAGCGGTCGGCGTTGGCGGCGGTCTGCTCGCGGAACGTGCGGTCGACCCGGAAGCCCCGGTCGGCGAGCCGCGCCGCGGGGCGCATGACCTCGGAGAGCGGGGTGGTCCCCCACGTGCGGACCGCGGTCTCCCAGGTGGCGGGGGTGCCCGGGGCCCCGACGGACAGCCCGGAGGTGACGGCCTCGTCGAACGGGATGGGCTCGCCGTCCTCGAGGAACGCGTCCTCGCCCATGGCGGCCGGCGCGGTCTCGCGGCCGTCGAGCGTGCGCACCCGCCCCGACTCGGCGTCGTAGTAGACGAAGTAGCCGCCCCCGCCGAACCCCGAGGAGTAGGGCTCGGTGACGCCGAGCGCCGCCGCGGCTGCGACCGCGGCGTCGACGGCGTTGCCGCCGGACCGCAGCACCTCCATGCCGGCCCGGGTGGCGTCGGGGTCGACCGTGGACACGGCGCCGCCGCTGCCCACAGCAACGGGATCGCGGTGGGGGCCGCCGGAGTCGGCGGCCGCGGGGACGGCCGCTCCGGCCGTCAGGACCAGCGCTGCTGCGGCGACGCCGCAGCGCACCGTCGACTTCCACGGCACCATGGGGGATCCCTTTCCGCCGGCGCCGACACGGCGCACACTCCGGGGTCGCGAGGGTGCCGACAGTAGCGCGGGGGCGCCGAGAGCGCCAGGCCCAAAATCAGCGCAGCGCGAGTGCCGGCCGGGTCTCCCAGGTGGTCCACAGCGGCCGGTACCCCATGCGGTGCCAGAAAGGGCCGGATACCGGGTTGAGCACCGCGTAGTTCAGCAGTGTGACGGCGATGCCCTGGGAGTCCATGGCCTGGTGGGCTTCGTTGATGAGGGCGGTGCCGATGCCCTGGCCGCGCATTTCGTCGGCGACGATGGCGTAGCCGATGTACGCGGCGGGGCCGGTGCGCACCAGCGGGCCCACCCACCTGGCGCGTGAGGGCGGCGACACCCACACCAGGCCCACGGGGCGGCCGCGGCGCTCGGCCAGCCAGATCCAGGACGGGCGGCGCACCAGCGCCCGCGCCACCACCCGCCGAGTCTGCTCGGCGGTGTCGCTCTGGATGAACACCCCGCCGAAGTGCTCTTCGTAGCGGTGCTCCTCCATGACCAGGCCGACGACGGCGGCGATGTCCTGCGGCTCCGAGAGCCGGATGGTGACGTCGCGCGGCGGGAGCGACGGCGGCACCCCGCGGCGCTGCCTGCGCGCCGCCAGCACCGTGAAGGGCTGGAGGCCGTGGCGCTGCATGGGGCGGATGCCGGAGATGTCGCGCGAGGGCCAGGTGAGCAGCGCTGCGGACTCCGAACCGGTGCCGGTGGGCAGCTGCTCCAGCTGCTCGCGCCAGCTGCTGAGCAGGGAGTCGAGCGCGCCCTCGGGATCGGGGCCGCCTACGACGGGGGTGAGCCAGTGCTGGTCGGGGACGCCCCAGGTGCGTCCGACCTCGCCCGGCTGGTACCAGGAGTAGTGCATGGTGCCGGTTGCGGCGGGCTTGCCCCGGGGGTCGGTGACGGTCAGCAGCGGGTAGCTGCTCTGCCGGGGGTGCGAAGGATCGGGCAGCAGAGGATCGAGCTCTGACCACCGGCGCGCAACAGAGTTGACGAGCAGCTTGAACTCGGGCGCCCCACCGGGCGGATCGTCATGCCGCACCCGTGCGACGTAACCAGCCATCCATCCCTCCACAACCACCGGCTCACAACCTGGGGGCCTCGCCTCCCCTGAGGCCGGCCGCCGCGGGCGACGACGTACCGTCGCATCTCGACTACTTCTCGACCGTAGCGCCTCACCACGGAAATCGCGGGGTGAACTCCGGAAGTTCCGGAGAATCAGGACGAGCGACCGCAGGTGCGGCCATGGCCGAATAATGCGTCCGGACCTCAACCGTAACCCACGCAGGGCCTGCGGTCGCTCCCAGGGCGTGGCCAAGACGCGCCACGGCGGCCGGGCGCGGCACGGGGATGGGCATGGCGGGATCGGGGCGGGACCGGCGGCGTGCGGGGGCGACCCGGGCAGACTTGGGCTGGCCCGGGCGAATCTGGACGGATCCGACGGACCCTGCCATGGCCGCACCCCCGCACCCCCGCACCCGCCGGGCGCGCCGAACGCGCATTCGATCCGGGCGGGGCACCGCCGGGGGTCAGGACACCCCGGCGGCGTCCATGCCCCGCAGTTCGCGCTTGAGCTCCTTGACTTCGTCGCGCAGCCGCGCGGCGAGCTCGAACTGGAGGTCGGTCGCCGCCTGGTGCATCTGCTGGTTGAGCTGCTCGATGAGGTCGGCGAGCTCGGCGCGCGGCATCGAGGAGATGTCCTTGGACCGCTCTCCAGCGCCCAGCCCGGGGACCGGCGCCTTGGGGCGGCGCTCCTGGCGGTACCCGCCGCTGATGAGCTCCTCGGTGTCGATGTCCTCGCGCGCCAGGGAGTCGAGGATGTCGGCGATCTTCTTCCGCAGCGGCTGCGGGTCGATGCCGTGCTCCTCGTTGTACGCCTTCTGCTTGGCGCGGCGGCGGTCGGTTTCGTCGAGTGCGCTGCGCATGGAGTCGGTGACCCGGTCGGCGTACATGTGCACCTGGCCGTTGACGTTGCGCGCCGCGCGCCCGATGGTCTGGATCAGGGAGGTGCCCGAGCGCAGGAACCCTTCCTTGTCGGCGTCGAGGATGGCGACCAGCGACACCTCGGGGAGGTCCAGGCCCTCGCGCAGCAGGTTGATGCCGACCAGGACGTCGAACTCGCCGACCCGGAGTTCGCGCAGCAGCTCCACCCGGCGCAGGGTGTCGACCTCGCTGTGCAGGTACTGCACGCGGATACCGAGGTCGGAGAGGTAGTCGGTGAGGTCTTCCGACATCTTCTTGGTCAGGGTGGTGACGAGCACCCGCTGCTGCGCCTCGGTGCGCAGCCGGATCTCGTGGACGAGGTCGTCGATCTGACCCTGGGTGGGCTTGACCACCACCTCGGGGTCGACCAGGCCGGTGGGGCGGATGATCTGCTCCACGACGTCGCCGCCGCTCTGGCGCAGCTCGTAGGTGCCCGGGGTGGCCGACAGGTACACGGTCTGACCGATGCGGGTGAGGAACTCCTCCCACTTCAGCGGGCGGTTGTCGAGCGCGGAGGGCAGCCGGAAACCGTGGTCGACCAGTGTGCGCTTTCGGGAAGCGTCTCCCTCGTACATGCCGCCGATCTGCGGGACCGTGACGTGCGACTCGTCGACGACGAGCACGAAGTCCTCGGGGAAGTAGTCGAGGAGGGTGTTGGGCGCGCTGCCGCCCTCGCGGTCGTCGAAGTGCCTGGAGTAGTTCTCGATGCCGGAGCAGGACCCCACTTGCCGCATCATCTCCAGGTCGTAGGTGGTGCGCATGCGCAGCCGCTGCGCCTCGAGCAGCTTGCCCTGGCCCTCCATCTCGCCGAGCCGCTCGGCGAGCTCGGCCTCGATGGCGCCGATGGCGCGGTCCATGCGTTCGGGGCCGGCGACGTAGTGGGACGCGGGGAAGATGTAGACCTGGTCGTCCTCGCCGAGCACCTCGCCGGTGAGCGGGTGCAGGGTGAGCAGCCGCTCGACTTCATCACCGAACATCTCGATGCGGATGGCGAGTTCCTCGTAGACCGGGATGATCTCGATGGTGTCGCCGCGCACCCGGAACGTGCCGCGGGTGAACGCCATGTCGTTGCGGGAATACTGCATGCCGACGAGCTTGCGCAAGAGGTCGTCGCGGTCGACGTCCATGCCGACTTCGAGGGTCGCCATGCGGTCGACGTACTCCTGCGGGGTGCCCAGGCCGTAGATGCACGAAACCGACGACACCACGATGGTGTCGCGCCGGGTGAGGAGCGAGTTCGTCGCGGAGTGCCGCAACCGCTCGACCTCGTCGTTGATCGAGGAGTCCTTCTCGATGTAGGTGTCGGTCTGCGGGACGTACGCCTCGGGCTGGTAGTAGTCGTAGTAGGAGACGAAGTACTCGATGGCGTTGTTGGGCAGCATCTCGCGCAACTCGTTGGCGAACTGCGCGGCGAGGGTCTTGTTGGGCTGCATGACCAGCATGGGCCGCTGCACCTGCTCGGCCAGCCACGCGACGGTGGCGGTCTTGCCGGTACCCGTGGCGCCGAGGAGGACGTTGTCGCGGTCGCCGGCCTGGATCCGCCTGGTCAGTTCGGCGATGGCGGCCGGCTGATCGCCGGCCGGGGTCATCTCCGAGACCACCTCGAACGGCGCCACCGAGCGCTCAATACCGGTCACCGGACGCACGTCGCCTCAACTCCCCTTCGATTTCCCGCGGACGCATTCACCTTCCCGCGGACGCATTCACCGTAACGCCGCCCTGCGACGTTTCGGGGCGACCGCTCAGCCGGTGCCGGGCCGTGCCCCGGCCGCGCCGATTTCGTCCCTGCGCGCGATGAGTTCGCGCCACACCTGATCGACACGTTCGTCGAGGTCGGCCTCTGTACCCGTGTTGTCGACGACGATGTCGGCGACCGCGCGGCGCCGCTCCCGGTCGGCCTGAGCGGCGATGCGGCTCCTGACGTCGGACTCGCTCATGGCGCGGTTGGCGGTGACCCGCCGCACCTGCGTCTCCGCATCCACATCGACAACAACGACCACGTCGTAGAACTTCCCGAGGCCGTTCTCGACCAGCAGCGGGACGTCGTAGACCACAACGGCGCCCTCGGGCGCCGCCGCCATCAGTTTCTCGGTGCGCCCGGCGACCCGCGGGTGCACGATGGCGTTCAGCGCGGCGAGCCGCTCGTCGTCGGCGAACACGACGGCGCCGAGCCGGGGCCGGTCGAGGCTGCCGTCGGCGGCGAGGACCTCGGCGCCGAACTCGGCGACGATCTCCGCCAGTGCGGGCGTGCCCGGCTCGACCACTTCCCGCGCGAGCTTGTCGGCGTCGATGACCACGGCCCCGTGTTCGGCGAGGCGGCGGGCCACGGCGCTCTTGCCGGAACCGATGCCGCCGGTCAACCCCACTTTCAGCATGGGCCCCACTTTCGGTACGGGAACGAGCCTATTGGTCCGCGGTCTGCCGGTGTGCGGCGGCCTTGCGGAGGTGGACCATCGTCACGTGGTCCTGCGAGCGGTCGCGGGAGACCTCGTGGTAGCCGAGCGACCGGTACAGCCGCAGGTTCCCGTCGCTCATGTGCCCGGTGAACAGGGCGAAGGTCGCCACCTCCGGGTACTCGGCCCGCGCGCGCTCCTCCAGTGCGGTCATCAGCGCGCGGGCGATCCCCTTGCGCCGCCGGTCGGGTGCGACGGTCAACCGGTTCACCAGGAACGTCCCGCCCTGGGCCGTGCCCCGCACGGAGCCGACGATGCGGGTCCCCTCGACCGCCTTGAGCAGCAGCACACCCCTGTCGAGCGCCGCGCCGATCTGGGTGGCGTTCTCGGTGAGCGGCAGGATGAACGGGTCGCCGTACGCCTGGGCTTCGGTGACGTAGGCCGCGAGCTGCACGGTCCAGATCTCGCCGACGTCGCCGGGGACGGCGGTCTCGATGCGGAACCCGGGCTCGGGCATGGCGCCTCCTGCGTCGTGGAGCGGCAGCGTCGCTCGACCATAGCGAAGGGCCGCCCCCCATGCGGGGAGCGGCCCTCAGCGATTCGCGCCTGGACGCGCCGGAGTCACCGGCGTGCCGGGACGACCGGGACTAGTTGTCCCCGCCGCCCGCGAGCTTCTCGCGGAGCGCTGCCAGCGCCTCGTCGGAGGCGAGTGCGCCGCCACCGCCGGCCGAGCCGCCGGTGCTGGAGCTGCTGCCCCCGCCGCTCGACGCCCCGTTGCTGCTGGAGCTGGGCGCGGCCGGAGCCGGGGTCTCGCCGCCCTCGAACGGTGCGGCCTCGGCGGTCGCCTCGGCCTCGGCCTCGGCGGCCTGGGCCTCTTCGACCTGCTTGCGGTGCGCCTCGAAGCGGGACTGGGCGAGCGCGTACTGGCCCTCCCACTCGTCGCGCTGCGACTCGAAGCCTTCGAGCCATTCGCCGCTGTCGGGGTCGAAGCCCTCGGGGTACTTGTAGTTCCCCTGCTCGTCGTAGTCGGCGGCCATGCCGTACAGGGTCGGGTCGAACTCGACCTGGTCGGGCGTGACGCTCTCGTTGGCCTGCTTCAGCGAGAGGCTGATGCGGCGGCGGTCGAGGTCGATGTCGATGATCTTGACGAAGATCTCGGTGCCGACCTGCACGACCTGCTCGGGGATCTCCACGTGGCGCTCGGCCAGCTCGGAGATGTGCACCAGGCCCTCGATGCCCTCTTCGACCCGCACGAACGCACCGAACGGAACCAGCTTCGTGACCTTGCCGGGAACGACCTGGCCGATCTGGTGCGTGCGGGCGAACTGCTGCCACGGGTCTTCCTGGGTGGCCTTCAGCGACAGGGAGACGCGCTCGCGCTCCATGTCGACGTCGAGCACCTCGACCGTGACCTCCTGGCCCACCTCGACGACCTCGCTGGGGTGGTCGATGTGCTTCCAGGACAGCTCGGAGACGTGCACGAGGCCGTCGACGCCGCCGAGGTCGACGAACGCACCGAAGTTGACGATGGACGACACGACGCCCTTGCGGATCTGGCCCTTCTGCAAGGTGTTGAGGAACGTCTGGCGCACCTCGGACTGCGTCTGCTCCAGCCAGGCGCGGCGCGACAGGACCACGTTGTTGCGGTTCTTGTCGAGCTCGATGATCTTGGCTTCGAGCTCGCGGCCGACGTAGGGCTGGAGGTCGCGCACGCGGCGCATCTCGACCAGGGACGCGGGCAGGAAGCCGCGGAGGCCGATGTCGAGGATGAGACCACCCTTGACGACCTCGATGACGGTGCCGGTGACGACGCCGTCCTCTTCCTTGATCTTCTCGATCGTGCCCCAGGCGCGCTCGTACTGCGCGCGCTTCTTGGACAGGATCAGCCGACCTTCCTTGTCCTCCTTCTGGAGGACCAGGGCCTCGACGTGGTCGCCGACCGTGACGACCTCGCCGGGGTCGACGTCGTGCTTGATCGACAGCTCACGCGAGGGGATCACACCCTCGGTCTTGTAACCGATGTCGAGCAAGACCTCGTCTCGATCGACCTTCACGATGGTGCCCTCGACAATGTCACCGTCGTTGAAGTACTTGATGGTCTCGTCGATCGCTGCGAGGAAGGCTTCCTCGGACCCGATGTCGTTGACCGCTACCTGGGGTGTCGAGGTGGCCTCGGTGCTGCTCGTCATGTGTGGGTGGACTCCGGATACGGACATTGACAGAAAAGGGACGCCGTAGATCCGGACGGAGGACACACGATCCCCGGATTGTGCAGACCACCGAGGAGTAGACGCCGAAACGGCCGAACCTCAAGGGCCACGGTATGACCGGGCCACCGCTGCGCAGCCCCGACCACCGGGATCGGGGGCCGGGACATCAGAAACCGTGCCCGCCGGTGCGGCGAGCATGGGACGAGGCCCGCGACTTCGATCCAAGTGGAGCGATTCCGCGCATACGAATCCACAACGCTCCGGCCAGGATATGAGACGGGAGCGCTGCGGTCAATCGGAGCCCAGTGTCCACAGGGGGTTCACCGGCACTCCGATTCGGATGCTACGACGCCCGGCCGCCGAACTCCACCCAGGTGTGCACAGGGCGTGTTCAGGCGTCTTCGCTGGGTCCCGAACGCAGCCGTTTGGCGCGGGACCGGTGCTTCTTGGCGGCGATCCTGCGCTCCTTGGCGCCCCGGCTCGGCCGGGTGGCCTTGCGCTTGGGACCGGGCGGCGCCGCCGCCCCGGCCACGAGAGCGCGCAGCCGCTCGCGCGCGAGTTCGCGGTTGCGCGCCTGGGAGCGGTGCTGCTGCACCGTGACCGTGAGGACGCCGCCGACCAGGCGGCCGGCGAGCCCCTCCAGCGCGCGGGCCCGCTGGTCGGCGCCGAGCATCGAGGTGGTGGAGAGGTCGAGCGACAGCGACACCCGGGTGTCGGACGTGTTGACGTGCTGGCCGCCGGGCCCGCTGGACCGGCTGAACCGCCACACGAGTTCGTCCTCGGGCAGCGCGAGCGGGGGCCGACCGCGGTCGGGCTGCGCCATGGTCCCCTCCTTGTCCACCTGACTACCGGGCCCCCACCGGTGGCGGGGCGGCCGCGGCTCAGTGCGCGGCGTCGTGCCAGGTGCGTCCCACACCCGCGGACACGGCCAGCGGCACCCGCAGATCATAGGCGTCCGCCATGTTCTGCGAAACCAGCGCGCGCACGGCGTCCAACTCGCCCTCGGCGACCTCCAGGACGAGTTCGTCGTGGACCTGGAGGAGCAGCCGCGACGCCAGTCCTTCGCGGGTCAGCGCCTCCTGTACCCGCAGCATGGCGACCTTGATGATGTCGGCGGCGGAGCCCTGGATGGGTGCGTTGAGCGCCATGCGCTCGGCCATCTCGCGGCGCTGCCGGTTGTCGCTGGTGAGGTCGGGGAGGTAGCGGCGGCGGCCCAGCATGGTCTCGGTGTAGCCCTCGCGCCGTGCGCGTTCGACGACCTCGTGGAGGTAGTCGCGGACCCCGCCGAACTGGGCGAAGTAGTCGTCCATGAGGCCGCGGGCCTCCTTGGGCGTGATGCCGAGCTGCTGGGAGAGGCCGTAGTCGCTCAGGCCGTAGGCGAGGCCGTAGTTCATGGCCTTGATGCGGGCCCGCTCCTCGGCGTCGACCTCGGCGGCCGGCGTGCCGAACACCCGCGCGGCGATCTCGGCGTGGAAGTCGTAGCCGCTGTTGAAGGCGTCGATGAGCGCGGCGTCCTCGGACAGGTGCGCCATGATGCGCAGCTCGATCTGGCTGTAGTCGGCGGTGAAGAGGACGTCGTAGCCGTCACCGACCATGAACGCGCGCCGGATGCGGCGGCCGGCGTCGGTGCGCACGGGGATGTTCTGGAGGTTGGGGTCGGTGGAGCTGAGCCGGCCGGTGGCGGCGATGGTCTGGTGGAAGGTGGTGTGGATGCGGCCGTCGTCGGCGATGGTCTTGATCAGGCCCTCGACGGTGGTGCGCAACCGGGTCTGGTCGCGGTGCCGCAGCAGGATGACCGGGAGTTCGTTCTCGGTGCGCTGCGCGAGCCACGCGAGGGCGTCGGCGTCGGTGGTGTAGCCGGTCTTGATCTTCTTGGTCTTGGGGAGGTCGAGCTCGGTGAACAGGATCTGCTGGAGCTGCTTGGGCGACCCCAGGTTGAACTCGTGGCCCACCGCCCGGTGCGCCTCGTCCACGGCCTGGCGCTGCGCCGCGGCGAACTCGCCTTCGAGGCCGTCGAGGTAGGCGCGGTCGGCGGCGATGCCGTTGGCCTCCATTGCGGCGAGGACCCGCGCGAGCGGCAGCTCGATCTCGTGCATGAGGCGGGTGGCGCCGCGCTTGTCGAGGTCGGCGTCGAGGACGTCGGCGAGGTCGTGGGTGGCCTTTGCGCGCACGGCGAGGTCGCCCTGTGCGGCGGTGTCGGAGTCGCCGCCGTCGAGGTCGAGTGCGAGCTGGTCGCCGCCGGACTCCTCGCGCAGCTCCTTGCCGAGGTACTGGCGGCAGAGGTCCACGAGGTCGATCTTGCGCTGGCCGGGCACCGCGAGGTAGGCGGCGATGGCGGTGTCGCTGGTGATGCCGTCGATGGTCCAGCCGCGCGCGGGGAACGCGAGCAGCGGGCCCTTGACGTCGTGCAGCGCCTTGGGCGCGGCGGGGTCGGCGAGGAAGGCCGCCAGTGCGGAGTCGTCGGCGGGGCCGAGCGCGGCGGGGTCGATGTAGACGGCTGCGCCCGAGCCGACCGCGATGGCGAGGCCGGTGACCTCGCCGGTGCCGCGGCCCCACGTGCATTCGACGGCGAGCCCGGCGCGCTCGCCGGTGACGACGTGCGCGGCGAGCCAGTCGGCCAGCGCGCCGGGGGCCGGCGTGGTCAGCTCGACACCGAACCCTTCGCCGGGGTCGGGCGCGTCGGCAGTGGCGTCGGAGTCGTCGCCGAGGACGGCGAAGAGGCGGTCGCGCAGGGAATTGGCGAACTCCAGGGAGTCGAACAGGGTGTTGATGGCGGGGCGGTCGGCCTCGGCCGGGACGAGGCCGTCGACGGTGACGCCGGTCTCGATGTCGGTGGCGAGCCGGTTGAGCCGCTGGTTGCGCAGGACGTCGTCGAGGTGGTCGCGGAAGCTCTGGCCGGCCTTGCCCGGCGCTTCGTCGGCGTGGGCGACGAGTTCGTCGAGCGAGCCGTACTTGGTGATCCACTTGGCAGCGGTCTTGGGCCCCACGCCGGGGACGCCGGGGAGGTTGTCGGCCTTCTCGCCGACCAGGGCGGCGAGGTCGCGGTAGCGCTCGGGCGTGACCCCGTACTTCGCCTCGACCGCCTCGGGGGTCATGCGGGTGAGGTCGGAGAGGCTCTTGCCGGGGTACAGCACCGTGCAGGACCCGGTGACGAGCTGGAAGGCGTCGCGGTCGCCGGAGGCGATGAGGACCTCCATGCCGGTCTCGCCCGCCCGCGCGGCGAGGGTGGCGATGACGTCGTCGGCCTCGAACCCGGTGACGGACACGCACGGGAACCCCATGAGACCCATGAGGTCCTGGATGAGCCCGACCTGGCTGGGGAGCTCCGGCGGGGTGTCGGAGCGGCCGGCCTTGTACTCGGCGTATTCGTCGTGCCGGAAGGTCGGACCGGAGAGGTCCCAGGTGACGGCGATGTGGGTGGGCTGTTCGTCGCGCAGTAGCTTGATCAGCATCGACGTGAAGCCGTACACGGCGTTGGTCGACTGCCCGGTGCTGGTGCCGAACTTCTCCACGGGCAGCGCGAAGAATGCGCGGAACGCCATGGAATGGCCGTCGAGCAGGAGCAGCCGCGGCCGGGGACCTCCCTCGCCGGTGCGTGGGGCGGGCTGTGGACCAGGGGTCTGCTGAGTGTTCGCCACACCATGAATCCTAGGATGCGGTGCGGACAGTTTCGCGTCCCTCGGCGCAGGTCGCCCCGATCACCGGCACCACACGGCCGGAAAGGGCGGCCAGAAGGGGCGGCCAGAAGGGGCGGCCGGGAACAGGCGGACAGCGGGCAGCCGACGCAGACCCACACGCAGTCGCAGACGCACACGCGGTCACGGACGCGGTTGCAGACGCAGGCACCGACCCACAGACCGATACACAGACACCGACAGACAGACACCGACAGACAGAGAGAAGGCCGGGCATGGCTTCGGACGACGTGGACCTCGCCAGGATCATGGGCAGCACCGACCCCGGCGGGGATCTGGGTTCCCGCTTGGGACTGGAGATCATCGAGGCGTCCGCGAAGCGGGTCGTCGGCCGGATGCCGGTCGAGGGCAACACGCAGCCCTACGGGCTGCTGCACGGCGGCGCGTCGTGCGTCCTCGCCGAGACGCTCGGGTCGGTCGGGTCCGCGATCCACGCGGGTGAGACGCGCATCGCGATGGGCATCGAGATCAACGCGACGCACCACCGCGGCGCGAGCAGCGGCCACATCACCGGGACCGCGACCCCCGTCCACCTCGGGCGGACCCTCGCCACCTGGGACATCGAGATCATCGATGACAACGGCAAGCGCGTGTGCACGTCGCGGCTGACCTGCATGCTGCGCGACCTCCCGGCCGGCTGAGCGGGACCCGCACCGCTCCCCCGCCCGTCCCGCGGGCACGCCCGCCACCGCACGAGGGCCCGCCGCTACGCAAGGGCTCGCGATTGCACACGGGCTCGTCAGTACACATCAGCGCACAAGGGCCCGCCAGTAGTACCAGGACCAGTAGCACCAGGAAAGGAAGGCCAGCAAGACGATGCCCGGCCTCGGCACACTCATCAACGTCGCGGCGATCGTCGCCGGGGCGGCGATCGGACTCGGCCTGGGCCAGTGGCTGCCCCAGCGCACCCGCGACGTCGTCACCAGCGGGCTCGGCCTGGTGACCCTGCTCCTCGCCGCGATGAGCGCCGCCGAGGTCCTCTCCCCCGACCTCGAAGCGGCTGTCGGCTCGTCGGCGCCCGCGCTGATCGTGCTGGGTTCGCTGCTCATCGGCGGCATCGCGGGGTCGCTCCTGCGGTTGGAGGACCGGTTGGCCGATCTCGGCGGGGCGCTGCGCCGCGGCCTCACGCGCGCCGCGCCCGTGCGGGCCGGTGCCGCGGCGGCACCGGCCCCCGGCGCCGCGGCCGCAGAGAACACAGCCGGCACCGGGGCCGCCGATGCGCGCACGGAGCGGTTCGTGGAGGGCTTCGTCACGTCGTCGCTGGTGTTCCTCGTCGGCCCGCTCGCCGTGCTCGGTGCGATCAGCGACGGGCTCGGCAACGGCATCGACCAGCTCGCCCTGAAGTCGGCGCTCGACGGCTTCGCGTCCATCGCGTTCGCCGCGGCCATGGGCGCCGGTGTCATGGCCTCGGCCGGGCCCGTGCTGCTCTACCAGGGCGCGTTCACCGTGCTCGGGGTCGTCCTCGGCGGCTACCTGCCCGATGCGCACATCGCCGCTCTCACGGCCACGGGCGGGCTGCTGCTCGCGGGGGTCGCGCTGCGGCTGCTGCGCATCGGCTCGGTTCCGGTCGCCGATCTGCTTCCGGCGCTGCTCGTCGCGCCGATTCTCACCGCGGCGGTCGCCGCGTTCTGACCGCAGAATGGTCACTCTGCGTGCGTGAATCCTCGCCGTGGGGCTCGATCGAACCGCCGCCGGTATCGGCCGCACGCTGCGAAATCGCCGACAGGCGGGCGCATCGGCGGCCGCAGTGGAGTCGGCCCCGGCAATGACTACGGGTGAATAACAGCATGAACCCGACTCGGCACCGACACCCCGCCTGATCTTCCGAAAACCGGACGACTCGGATTAAGCTCCGCTAACGCCCCCGGTTAAGGGAGTGTTCTGTGGGTGCTTTCGGATACCTGCTGCGCCGCGGCGCGGCCGCAGCCGGGGCCCGCGAGCGGCCCGGTGGACGCGAGTCCGGAATGCTCCGCAGCACACGACCAAATGGGCGCCAGTGGTAAACCACACGCCTAGTTGAAGACGGAGAGACCTGAATGCCTAGGACAAAGGCCCTCGGACTCGCTGCGGCGGCGACCGCCCTCACTCTCGGCCTCGCCGCGTGCGGCGGGGGCGGTGGAGAAGGCGGCGGCGATCAGGAACCGCTCCAGTTCGGATACATCTTCCCTGAGACCGGCGACCTGTCCCACCTCGGCCCGCCGCAGATCAGCGCCGCCAAGTACGCGCACAGCGAGATCAACAAGGCCGGCGGTGTGCTCGGCAAGGAGCTTCCCGGCGTCCTCACCGGCGACGAGGCCAACGACGCCGCGCAGGCGGTCGAGGCGGCCGACGGCCTCCTCGACAAGGACGTCGACGCCGTTCTCGGCGCCGCGGCCTCCGGCATGACCATGGCGATCATCGACAAGATCACCAAGGAGAAGGTCGTGCAGTGCTCCGGCTCCAACACGGCGCCGGACCTCACCGACTACGACGACGGCGGGTTCTACTTCCGCACGGCGCCCAGCGACCTCCTCCAGGGCCCGGTCCTCGCCGACACGGTCGCGGCCGACGGCCACCAGAGCGTCGCCATCGTGCACCGCGCCGACGACTACGGCGACGGCCTCGCCGAGGCGACCAAGACCGGCCTGGAAGACGCCGGCATCGAGGTCAAGGCCACCGAGAGCTACGACCCCAACTCGCCGAACTTCGGGTCGGTGGTCGACGCCGTCAAGGACGCCAAGGCCGAGGCCGTGGTCATGGTCTCCTTCGAGGAGGGCGTTCAGATCATCACGGGGCTCATCGAGGCCGGTGTGAAGACCGACACCATGTACGCGACCGACGGCCTGAGCGACGAGACCCTCGCCGGGAAGGTCGACAAGGACAAGCCGGAGACCCTGAAGGGCTTCAGCGGCACCGCTCCCGCGGTCGACAACAAGAAGTTCCAGGAGGACCTCACCGCCTACGACGACAAGCTGGAGGTCTTCCAGTACGCGCCGCAGGTCTACGACTGCGCCATCTCCATCGCGCTCGCGGCCGAGGCCGCCGAGAGCACCGACCCGGCAGTGTTCGTCAAGGAACTGCCGAAGGTCACGAAGGACGGCGAGGAGTGCACCGGCTTCGAGCAGTGCCGGGACCTCATCAAGGACGGTAAGGACGTCGACTACACCGGCGCCTCCGGTCCCATCGACTTCGACGAGAACGGCGACGTCGCCGCCGCGTCGATCGGCATCTACGAGTTCGGCGACAAGGGCAAGCTCGACTGGGTCGACTACGTGGAGACCAAGCCCGAGTCCTGATCGCACGCCCCGGCCGCCCGCGATGGGCGGCCGGTAGGCGGCAGAAGGCCCCCGGACCCTTGCGGGTCCGGGGGCCTTCTGCCTTGCGTCTGCGTTGCCGCGGCCGTGTGCGGGGCCGCCGGGGTCAGCCCGCCTGGGCGAGGGTGCCCAGGTAGCACTCGATCACGTTGGGGTCGTTCAGGAGCTCGGTGCCCGGCCCGGTGTAGGCGTTGCGGCCCTGGTCCAGGACGTAGCCGCGGTCGCAGATCTGGAGGCAGCGGCGGGCGTTCTGCTCCACCATGACGACGGAGACGCCGGCCGAGTTGATCTGCTTGACGCGCTCGAACACCTCGTCCTGGTAGATCGGCGACAGGCCCGCGGTGGGCTCGTCGAGGAGCAGCACCGACGGTTCCATCATCAGCGCGCGGCCCATGGCGACCATCTGGCGCTCGCCGCCCGACAGCGCCCCGGTCTTCTGCCTGCGCCGGTCGGCGAGCAGCGGGAACAGTTCGGCGACGACGGCGAATCGCGGCGCGAACGTCTTGGGGCGCAGGTACACGCCCATCTGGAGGTTCTCCTCGACCGTGAGCGAGGGGAACACGTTCTGGGTCTGCGGGACGTAGCCGACGCCGCGGGACACCAGTTCGTGCGCCGTGCGGTTGGCGATGCTGGCGCCGCGCAGCGTGATGGTGCCGTCCCGCACCGGGATGAGCCCGAAGATGGTCTTGATGAGGGTCGACTTGCCGGCGCCGTTGGGGCCGATGATGCCGACCACTTCGCCTTCGGAGAGGGTCAGTGTGCAGCCGTTGAGGATGTTGACCTCGGGGATGTAGCCCGATTTCACCTCGTGGGCGACCAGCAGGTGGTCGGCGGGGTCGCCGATTTCCGCGGCGGCGGCGTTCTGGAGCGCGGCTTCGCGCGCCTGCTGCTGCGCGACGGTCTCGCCCGCCGACTCCGGCACCAGGTCCGCCGGAACCGCGTACCCGGATCCGGCGGGCCCAGTACCCGCGTTCTCGGAACCGGTCTTCTCGGATTCGGAGTTCTCAGGGTTCGTGCTCAACGGTCCTCCCCGGTTGCCGCGGCGGGGTCGTCGTGGCTGGCGCCGAGGTAGGCGTCGATCACCTGGGTGTTTGACCGGATGTCGTCCGGGCACCCCTCGGCGATGATCTTGCCCTCGGCCAGCACGACGATCCAGTCGCTGATGCCCATGATCACGTCCATGTCGTGTTCGACGAACAGCACGGTCATGCCGTCGTCGCGCAGGGCGGTGATGTGCCCCAGCAGCGACTGCACGAGCGCGGGGTTCACGCCGGCCATGGGTTCGTCGAGCATCACCATGCCGGGCTGCACCATCAGCGCCCGCGCCATCTCCAGTAGCTTGCGCTGCCCGCCCGAGAGGCTGCCCGCCATCTCGTCGCGCTTGGTGTCGAGTTTGAACCGCTCCAGCAGTTCGATGGCGCGCTTGCGGTTGGCGGCCTCCTGGGTGGTCCACAGCCGCAGCAGGCCGCCCAGCATCTTCTCGCCGACCTGGCCCTGCGCCGCGAGGAGCATGTTGTCCATGACGGTCATGCGGGTCAGCGCCTTGGTGAGCTGGAAGGTGCGCACCATGCCGCGGCGGGCGACCTGGTGGCCGGCCAGCCCTTGCAGGCTCCGGCCCTCGTAGGTCCATTGCCCGCTGTCGACCCGGTCGAAGCCGGTCAGCAGGTTGAACAGGGTGGACTTGCCGGCGCCGTTGGGGCCGATCAGCGCCGTGATCGTGCCCCGCTGCACCTCAAGGTGGTCGACGTCGACGGCGGTGAGGCCGCCGAAGGACCGGCGGATGCCGTCGGCGCGGAGGATGGGGTCGGGCTTCGCGACGCCGGGGACGGGTTCGATGCCCGCCGAGCGGTCGGGGACCGGCCGGTCCGGCGCCGCGGCGTCGGTCGGGTCACTTGACATTGACCAGCATCTCCTTACGGTCGCCGACGATGCCCTGCGGCCGGTAGATGATCAGCAGGACGAGTACCAGCCCGACGATCGCGTGCCGCATGGCGCCGACCTCGGGGCCGCCGAAGAACGGCAGCATGTCGATGCTGTCGAGGCCGCGCAGGATCTCGTCGAAGAGGGTGAGCAGGAACCACATGGCCATGGACCCGATGATGGGGCCCAGGGTGCGGCCGGCGCCGCCCAGCAGCAGCATGGCCCACAGGTAGAAGGTCACCTGCGGCATGAACTGGTCGGGCGTGACGGTCTGCTGGTTGAGGCCGATGAGCGCGCCCGCGAGCGCGCCGAACACGCCGCCGAGCACCAGGCTCTGCATCTTGTAGAGGAAGACGTTCTTGCCGAGGCTGCGCACGGCCTCCTCGTCTTCGCGGATGCCCTTGATGACGCGGCCCCACGGGCTGTGCATCAGCAGCCACATGACGAGGGTGGCGAGGCCGACCAGGCCCCAGGCCCACACCATGACCCAGAGGTCGCTGGCGCGGAAGCTGACGATGCCGAGGTCGAGGCCGTCGGTGAAGGGGTTGGCGTCGTCGAAGCCGTCGGCGAAGCCCTGCCGGCCGTAGACGCCGCCGGTGAGGTCGCGGGCCACGGGCGCGCGGTAGATGAGCCGCACGACCTCGGCCACGCCGATGGTGCAGATGGCGAGGTAGTCGGCGCGCAGGCGCAGTGTGGGGATGCCCAGCAGCAGCGCCAGCACGATGGCGCAGGCGATCGACGCGAGGAAGCCCGCCCAGATGGGCAGGCCGAAGGTGAGCACGCTGACGGCCACGCCGTAGGCGCCGACCAGCATGAAGCCGACCTGGCCGAAGTTCAGCAGCCCGGTGTAGCCGAAGTGCATGTTCAGGCCGATCGCCGCGAGTGCGTAGATCGCGGCGATCGGTCCGATCGCCGACCCGAGGGCAGCGGAGAAGATACTCAGAAAGTCCATCGACGGTCCCCTATCCGACCCGCTCGCGGCGGCCCATGATGCCCTGCGGCCGCACCAGCAGCACGATGATCATGATCGCGAGCGCGAACGCGACCATCAGTTGCGCCGGGAACCAGAGCGTGGACAGGGTGGCGACCAGCCCGATCACCACGCCGCCGGCCATTGCGCCGTACGCCGTGCCGAGGCCGCCGAGGATGACGCCGGCGAACATCAGCAGCAGCAGGTGGAAGCCCATCTGCCAGTGGACGCTCTCGTAGAGGCCGTAGAAGACCCCGCCCAGTGCGGCGAGCGCGCCGCCCATGCCCCACACGTAGAGGGTGACCCGGTCGACGTCGATCCCCGAGGACTCGGAGAGGTCGCGGTTGTCGGCGACGGCGCGCATGGCCTTGCCGATGCGGGTGAACTGCAACATCAGTCCGACGGCGACGAGGACGGCGATGGCGAGGAGCGCGATCGAGAGGTTGCGCGGGCTGATGCTCACGGGGCCGAGCGTCAGCAGCTCCTGGATGCGGAAGTCGGCGTACTTGTTGCGCTGCGCCCCGAAGGAGATCAGCAGCACGTGCCGCAGCAGCAGGGACGCGCCGATGGAGACGATGAACATCTGGATCAGCGCGACGTTGCGTTTGCGCAGCGGGCGCCAGACGAACCGTTCCAGCCCCAGGCCGAGCAGGCCGCCGAGGATGACGGCGAGGAGGGCGGCGGGGACGAGCGACATCGCGCCGAACGTGGCGCTGGTGCTGAACATCAGCGCCATCATGGCGCCGAAGGTCACCATGTCGCCGTGGGCGAAGTTGATCATCTTGGTCGTGCCGAAGATCAGTGACAGGCCGATCGAGGAGACCGCGATGATCAGCCCGAACACGATGCCGGCGATGGTCGCCTGGACGACTTGGGAGCTGAACGGGGTGCTGGAGTCGATGCCGCCGGCGGCGTCGCCTTCGTCGTCGGGCGACGCCTCGTCGTCCTTCGACTCGCTGGGGGACGCCTCGGATTCCTGTTCGCCCGGTGGGGCGAGCCGGAACACGACGGTCCGCTGCTGGCCCTCGCGCACCTTCACCTCGAGTTCGTGGCCTGGTGGATCGTCCACCACGAACTCCTTGGGGACGGACTTCTGGTCCAGTACAACGCGGTAGTCGCCGGGTTCGGGCAACTCCACGTCCCATTTTCCTGCGGGGTCGGTGGTCGCCTTGCCGATCTCTTCGTCGCCCTTGAAGACCGTGATGTCGATTCCTTCGACTTCTTCGGGCTGACGGATCTGGCCGTTGACGTTCACACCGCCCTGGTCGTCTGCCACCGCTGGGGCCGTGGACGCCAGGATGGCGGCGACCACGGCGAGCAGCACAGTGACGAGGCGTCTGCGCACGCGCGCTCCTAGCGCATTCGGGGTGGAGCTCCGGGCTGTGGGCCCGGCGCCGGGGGATCACACGGGTAGTGGCGCGAGTTTAGCCCGGTTTAGGCGAGTTCTTCAGCATTGCTAAAGCCACGTGATGCAAACGTCATGACTTCGTGCGCATCCGTGACCCGGCGTGGGCGCGCGGGCGGGGTCCGATCGGGCGGCGGGGTCGCGATACACGTCACGGGCGGTGTAGCGACGGCTGCACCGCCCGTGACGGGGCGTGGCTGGGAGTGCGGGACGCCGGGGATCGCGCACATCCGGGCGCCCGAATGCTTCCGCTTGTGTGTACTTGTGCGGGCGGGAAGGCGCTGCTCCCCCGCGTTCGGCGGGCGGTGCGGTGGTGTGGGGGTGCGGTACGCCCTCTCTTCTCCCCTGTCTCGGAGCAGCCCTGTCTCGGAGCCGCCCGCTATCCCTCGGACTTCTGCTCGGAAAGCGTCTCGATGACGGTCTCGGCGACCTTGCGCATGGTGAGGCGGCGGTCCATGGAGTTCTTCTGGATCCACCGGAACGCCTCGGGTTCGCTGAGCCCGTGCCGGCTCTGCAACAGGCCCTTGGCGCGCTCGACGAGCTTGCGGGTCTCGAGCCGCTCCTGGAGGCCGGACACCTCGGCCTCCAGCGCCGACAGTTCGGCGTAGCGGCTCACGGCCATCTCGACGGCCGGCACGAGGTCCTTCTTGGTGAACGGCTTGACCAGGTAGGCCATCGCCCCCGCGTCGCGTGCGCGCTCGACCAGCTCGCGCTGGGAGAACGCGGTGAGAATGACGACGGGGGCGATGCGCTCCCCCGCGATGCGCTCGGCCGCCGATATGCCGTCGAGTACCGGCATCTTGATGTCGAGGATGACGAGATCGGGTTTCAGCTCGGTCGCGAGGGCGATGGCGGTCTCGCCGTCGCCCGCCTCGCCGATGACGGCGTAGCCGTCCTCCTCAAGCATCTCCTTGAGGTCCAGGCGGATCAGGGCCTCGTCTTCCGCGATGACCACGCGGCTCTGCGTCTCAGTCACGTACACGAGCGTACCGAGATCCGCTAGCATGGTCTGCACCGGCGGCCGGTCCGGCATACAGTCGTGACCTCGGCAGCCCGGTCGACAATTGAATTCCGCGACGCCGATGCGCTTTTCCCGGATTCCGCAGCGATGCGAATTCGGCCCCGATATCCCAATCGGCAGAGGAAAATGACTCAAACTCATTCAAGTGTGGGTTCGAATCCCACTCGGGGCACCTTTTCGCGGGTTCAGTCGGCATCGGTCGCACAGTAGGCACCGGTCACAGCCGGTACCGGTGACACAGTCGGTACCGGTGATACGTCCGGCGCCGGTCGCACCCGCGTTCCCCGCCGCTGCGGCCGCCGCCGCCCGCGGCCCGGCCGTCGCAGCCGTCATAGAGGGTCACATCGCGGCTACAACCTGGGCACAACCCGTCGGTCGCGCCCCATTCTCCGGCGGCGGTCGGTGATCCTGGATGCAGAGTCTGGTGGATCCCCGTGCAGGGCGGCCGTGTCCGCAGCCGCCGCGCCGGGGGTGTGAAGGGAGCGGCTGGTGTTCACCGCGGTGGCCGGTGTCCTCGGCGGCGTGGCCGTCGCCGCCTGGGTGGTCATCTCCTGGGCCTCGAAGCGGCGCCAGCCTTGGCTCATGGCGCCACTCCCCCTCCTCACCGTGCTCCTGCTGGTCCTGGGGCTCCCCGGCTGGGCGCTGCTGCCCATCGCCGCCCTGGTGGCTGGGTCGTTCGCCGAGCTGGTCGTCGGCGCGCGCGAGGCGCCCACGCTTCGCACCAAGTACCCCGACGCCCCGTTGAGCACCGAACGGTGGGCCGCCGCCGTCGCGGCCCCGTTCCGGGTGGCGCTGGCGGAGCCGTGGGACGTCGTGGCCCGCCCGCAGCTGCGGCGGCGCTACCGCAAGGTCTTCGAGTTCGAGTGGGGCATCGTCGACCGCACGTCGCTGCTGGCGACGGTCGACCGCCTGTGGTCGGAGCTGCACGAGGGCCACACCGCCGACATGATCGTCGACCTCACCGCCGGCACGGCCCTGTGCGCCGACCCGTCGGGGGTGCGCCCCGACCGCACAATCAGCCTCACTCCGGCGCAGGTCCAGCGGCTGCGCGAGGTCACCGGCGCCGACGAGGCCGCCGAGACCGTCGTCATCGGCGCGTTCGAGTGGTGGAAGTCGGCGCACGTCATCCGGCTCGCGCTGGGCGGGGCGAGCCTCGACTGGCTCAGCCCGGTCGACACCCAGGGCCTGCTGCGGCGGGTGGCGGTCGACCTCCAGCGGCGCTACGCGAGCTGGCAGCAGCTCGCCGAGGCGTTCCACGGCGGGTACCTGCTGTGGAACGGCACCGGCCCCGAGGACGCCGGGTCCGACCGGGTGTGGACCGCGCTCGGCCTGCTCACCGCCGACCCGGAGAGCCCGTGGAAGCTGCTGCCGTGGGACATGCCGCTGGAGCGCACGGTCCCGCAGGAGGGCCACCCCGTCCAGACCCAGACGCAGTAGGCCGCCCGCGGCGACCGGGCAGGGTGCGGACCGGGTGCGCACTGAGAGCGGACTGAGTGTGCACTGGATGCGGACTGAATGCGCACAGTGCGAGGGACGAGGCGCGGTCGGAAGCGCGGCCAGAAGTGCGGGCAGAAGCCCGGCCAGAAAGTGCGGTTCAGAGCACGGAAGAGGCCCCGCACCGTGCCGGTGCGGGGCCTGTCCCTATACCGTCCGCCGCTCCCCGGGCCGGGGAGCGGGTCGGCGGTTCACTTCCCGTGCGCGATGGCGTCGCCGAGGCGGTGGACGCGCAGCGAGTTGGTGGATCCGGCCGTGCCGGGCGGGCTGCCCGCCACGACGACGACCTTGTCGCCCTTCTGGTAGCGGCCCATCTCCAGCAGGTCGCTCTCGACCTGGCGCACCATCTCGTCGGTGTGGGACACCCACGGGACGCAGTGGGTCTCGGCGCCCCAGGTGAGCGACAGCTGGTTGCGGGTGCTGTCGACGGTGGTGAACGCGATGAGCGGGATGGGCGACCGGTAGCGGGCGAGCCGGCGCGCGGTCTCGCCGCTCTGGGTGAACGCCACCAGCGCACGCGCGCCCACCGTGGCGCCGACCTCGGCCGCGGCGCGCGCGATGGCGCCGCCGGTGGTCTCGGGCACCCGGTTGAGGACGTGCGAGGCGCGGAGGGACTCCTCCTCGGCCGCGGCGACGATGCGGCTCATGGTCTCGACGGTCTCGACGGGGAACTCGCCGACGCTGGTCTCGCCGGACAGCATGACGGCGTCGGCGCCGTCGAGGACGGCGTTGGCGACGTCGGACGCCTCGGCGCGGGTGGGCCGGGGCGAGCTGATCATTGATTCCAGCATCTGCGTGGCGACGATGACCGGCTTCGCCTTGTTGCGGCACCGCTCGATGGCGCGCTTCTGCACCATCGGGACGTTCTCCAGGGGGAGTTCGACGCCGAGGTCGCCGCGGGCGACCATGACACCGTCGAACACCTCGATGATGTCCTGGAGCCGCTCGACGGCCTGCGGCTTCTCGATCTTGGCGATGAGGGGCAGCCGCACGCCGATCTCGTCCATGATGCGGTGCACCTCCTCCGCGTCAGAGGGGCTGCGCACGAAGGACAGCGCGACCATGTCGACGCCCTGGCGCAGCGCCCAGCGGAGGTCCTCCTCGTCCTTCTCGGTGAGGGCCGGCACGCTGACCGACACCCCCGGCAGGTTGAGGCCCTTGTTGTTGGACACCTTCCCGCCGATGATGCAGCGCGTGTGGACGTCGGTGCTCGTGGTCTTGACGCATTCGAGCACCACCCGGCCGTCGTCGATGAGGACGCGGTCGCCGGGCCGGACGTCGCCGGGCAGCCCCTTGTAGGTGGTGGACACCCGGTGCCGGTCGCCCTGGATGTCGTCGACGGTGATGGTGAACTCGTCACCGGGGTGGAGTTCGTGCGGACCGTCGGCGAAGCGGCCGAGCCGGATCTTGGGGCCCTGGAGGTCGGCGAGGATGCCGACGCTGCGCCCGCTCTCCGCCGATGCGGTGCGGACGTTGTCGTAGCTGGCGCGGTGGTCCTCGTACGAACCGTGGCTGAGGTTGAGTCGCGCCACGTCGAGTCCGGCGGCCACGAGCGCGCGGATGGACTCCAGGCTCGATGTTGCCGGACCGAGGGTCGCGACGATTTTTGCTCGTCGTGTCACAGTGACCACTTTAGAGCGTCCTCACAGTGCACTGGTCTAAACCAAGTAGCCGATGGGCGTCATTGAGCTGGCGAATTGGCGAACGCAGTGACCGCCGCCGCATCGAACTGGGGCAAATCGTTGGGGTTGCGGCTGGTGACGAGGGTGTTGGGACCCTTGTCGTCGACGCAGACCGCCTCGTCCACCCAGGTGCCGCCCGCGTTGACGATGTCGGTGCGCAGGCTCGGGTAGGAGGTCAGCGTGCGGTTCGCCACCACACCGGCCTCGATCAGGGTCCACGGCGCGTGGCAGATGGCGGCGACGGGCAGCCCGGCGTCGAAGAACGCGCGGACGAACGCCACGGCGCCGGCCTGGGTGCGCAGGTAGTCGGGGTTGGCGACCCCGCCGGGCAGGACCAGGGCGCCGAAGTCGGCCGCCGCGGCCTGGTCGACCGTCGTGTCGACGGTGAAGGTGTCGGCCCGGTCGAGGTGGTCGAACCCTTGGACGGTGCCGCTGCCGGTGGAGACCAGCCGGGGCGTCGCCCCGCGGGCCTCGAGGTACTCCCAGGGGTCGGTGAGCTCGATCTGCTCGACGCCTTCGGGTGCGGTGAGGAAGGCGATGGTCATGCCGGAGAGTGTGCGTTCGAAGGCCATGGCGTGCTGGGTCCCCCTTTGGTCGTGCGTGTCGCCGTGCGCGGTCCGGCCGCCTATGGGACGGCCCAGCGCTCCCCCTGCCCGGGAGTGGGCGGTGTTACGCACGGGGATCCGCCCGCCGCCGTCCCCGGGCGGGCCGGGCGGATTCGGCCCGGCGGATTCGGCCGGATTGATCCGGCCCGGCGTCTCAGGCCGTGCGCGGGTAGATCGCCGTGCCCTCGGTGAGGCAGCCGAACGCGCGCAGGGTGACGAGCCGCTGGACGGTGACGAGGCCGCGCCAGTCGCTGTCGGCGGTGGCGCACCAGGACTCGCCCGGGTGCCCCCACCCGCCGTCGGATTCCTGGCGGGCCTGGAGGGCGTCGAGGTCGCGGTCGATCTCGGCGCTGCTGAACAGTGCGCCGGCGGTGCCGTCGGGGCTGGTCACGATGTCGAGGGGCGTGTGCGCCCTGCCCTCGGTGTCGGGGGTGAGCTGGGTGACGGCGCGGATCATGGGCCGCAGCCGCGCCAGTTCGGCGGCGGCGCGCTCGCGGTCGGCGGCGTGGGCGAGGAAGGTGCAGACGGCGAACGCCTCGACGGGGTCGGTCCAGTGCAGGGAGCCGATGCGCTTCCAGCAGAACGCGGTGGCGCGGTCGCGCCACGGGTGGCAGACGTGGTGCTTGTGCAGCAGCCCCGCGATGGCGGCCGTGGGGGCGAGCCGGGCGCCGAAGTCGGTGCGTTCGCGCCACCACGGCGCGGCGTCGCTGACGCGGACGCTGCGGGTCACCGGGGGCACCCCGCCGTCGTCGAGGGTGACGCCGGTGAGGTAGCGGCAGGCGTCGAGTGCGATGGGCCGGGGGATGGGGCCGAGTTCGTCCAGGATGCGCAGGGCGGCTTCGACGGCGACCGGCTGGCTGCGGTGCCCGCGCAGGTCGGGGTCCAACGCGTTGCCGTAGCCGCCGTCGGGGTTGCGGTAGGCGTCGAGGACCTGGCGGATCGGTTCGGCCGGGCCGCCGAGGAAGTGGTAGGCGTAGCGGTGCCGGTCGAGCAGGCGCGCGTTGCGCATGATGAAGTGTTCGGCCGTGGTCAGGGTTCCCAGTTCCATCATGGTCATGTTCTCGAAAGTACGCCGGTCAGCGGCCCGCGAAAAGCCCCGGACAAGTCGGGACGAATCGCGGCGCACCGGGATCGGCCCTGGGCACCGGGCCGAAAGCGCCGCGGGAACGCACCGCATACCGGTGAATACTCACGGTTTTTTAACGGGCGCGGCGACCGGGGCCGCGCCGCCGCGGTGCGCAGCGCGCCACGCCGTGCCGGCCCACGACACGGCGACGACGGCGCCGATCACGATCCGCGATGTCAGCAGGTGCTCGCGGGGGTAGATGACCCCCGTGAGGTAGTGGTCGATGAACCCGTTCGGCATGGGTGCGCCGCCGTTGCTGACCCTGGCCCATTCCTCGATCTCCGTCAGCAGGCACGGCCAGTCGATCAGCACGATGCCGAGCCCGTACGCCGCGATGATCAGGTGCGGCCAGAACGCCTTGGGCCATTTCCAGCCGAGGAACCCGCCGAACATCACGTAGGCGAGGAAGCCGAAGTGGAGAAGCATGGCGGTGTCGCCGATGATCTGGTAGCCCATACTTCGACGCTAGATGTCCGCGCGCGCGTAGACCATCCGTATCGGTGCTCTATTCGGACTGAGTATCCGCACCGGCCACTCCCCCGTCACCTGCCCGCCGCCCGGCCTACACCGCGCCCGGGTCGAGCCGGGCGCGCGCCGCGGCGACGGCGCGGTCGTAGTCGGCGGCGAACACGGCGGGGTTCTGCCGCTCGGTCTGGGCGAGCAGCGACCACAGCACCGTGCGTTCGGCGCGGGTGGGGGCCAGCTCCTCGAAGTCGGCGCGCGCGTCGAGTGCGTGCAGCCAGTGGTCGAGCACGATGAGCTCGTCGACGGTGAGTTCGACGGTGTGGGACGCCGCGCCGCCGGGCGCGCTGCTCTGTGCCATGGCCGCAACGATACGGCCGCAGAGCCGGTGGGCGGGGAGTGATTCCTCTCCGGAAACGCGGGTGCGGGTGCCGCGCCGGCCCGCGGGCCGGCGCGGCACCCGGCGGCTACACCAGTGGGCGCTCGGTCGGCGGGATCGCCACCGGCAGGTCGGTCCGCTCGGTGAGGTGGCGGTCCACCGCGGCGGCGGCGCTGCGGCCTTCGGCGATGGCCCACACGATCAGCGACTGGCCGCGGCCCATGTCGCCGGCGCAGAACACGCCGTCGACGGTGGTGGCGTAGTCGTTGTCGCGGACGACGTTGCCGCGCCCGTCGAGGTCGACGCCGAGGTCGGTGAGCAGGCCCTCCTTCTGCGGGCCGACGAAGCCCATGGCGAGGGTGACCAGTTCGGCCGGGATCTCCCGTTCGGTGCCGGCCACGGGTTCGAAGCCGTTGGCGGTGCGCCGGACGTCGACCAGCCGGAGGGCGGTGACCCTGCCGTCGTCGCCGCCGACGAACTCCAGGGTGTTCACCGAGTAGAGGCGCTTGCCGCCCTCCTCGTGGGCGCTGGTCACCTTGTACACCATGGGGTAGGTCGGCCATGGCTGGCCTTCGGGCCGCTCCACCGGCGGCTTGGGCATGATCTCCAACTGGGTGACCGATGCGGCGCCCTGGCGGTGCGCTGTGCCCACGCAGTCGGCTCCGGTGTCGCCGCCGCCGATGACGACGACGTGCTTGCCTTCGGCGCTGATGGCGGGGCTCTCGGTGTCGCCCTCCTGCACCCGGTTGGACAGCGGCAGGTACTCCATGGCCTGGTGGATGCCGTCGAGTTCGCGCCCCTTGGCGGGGAGGTCGCGCCACGCGGTGGCGCCGCCCGCGAGGACCACGGCGTCGTGCCCGGCGCGCAGGTCGTCGACGGTGATGTCGGCGCCGACGTTCACCCCGGTGCGGAAGTCGGTGCCCTCGGCCCGCATCTGGGCGATGCGGCGCTCGATGTGCCGCTTCTCCATCTTGAACTCGGGGATGCCGTAGCGGAGCAGCCCGCCGATGCGGTCGTCCCGCTCGTAGACGGTGACGTCGTGCCCGGCGCGGGTGAGCTGCTGGGCGGCAGCCAGCCCGGCGGGCCCGGACCCGACCACGGCGACGCTGCGCCCGGTGCGCGCGGCGGGCGGCATGGGCCGCACCCAGCCCTCCTCCCACGCGCGGTCGATGATGGAGACCTCGACGTTCTTGATGGTCACCGCAGGCTGGTTGATGCCGAGGACGCACGCCGACTCGCAGGGCGCCGGGCACAGCCGCCCGGTGAACTCCGGGAAGTTGTTGGTGGCGTGCAGGCGTTCGATCGCCTCGCCCCAGTCGTGCCGGTAGACGAGGTCGTTCCACTCGGGGATGAGGTTGCCGAGCGGGCAGCCGTTGTGGCAGAACGGGATTCCGCAGTCCATGCAGCGCGACGCCTGCTTGGCGACGGTGGCGCGGTCGAAGTCGGCGTAGACCTCGCGCCAGTCCTGGATGCGGACGTCCACCGGGCGGTGCCGCGGCGTCTCGCGCTCGGTGATCTTCAGAAAACCCTTCGGGTCAGCCATAGGGATGTCCCTCCTTTCCGATGCCGGCTCTGCGGCTAGGACTGGGCGGCGGCCATGATGGCCTGGTCGATGTCGCGGCCGTCGCGTTCGGCTTCGGCGCGCGCGTTCAGCACCCGCTTGTAGTCGCGCGGCATGACCTTGGTGAACCGCCCGAGTGCCAGGCCGGGGTCTGCCATGAGGCGGGCGGCGACGGCGGAGCCGGTGTGGGCGTGGTGCCGGGCGAGGACGTCGGTGAGGAACGCGCTGTCGTCCTCGTCGAGCGGGTCGAGGTCGACCATCTCGGTGTTGACGCGGCCTTCGTCGAGGTCGAGGACGTAGGCGACGCCGCCCGACATCCCGGCCGCGAAGTTGCGCCCGGTGCGGCCGAGGATCACGGCGCGCCCGCCGGTCATGTACTCGCAGCCGTGGTCGCCGACGCCTTCGACGACGGCCAGGGCGCCGGAGTTGCGCACGCAGAACCGCTCGCCGACGACGCCGCGCAGGAACACCTCGCCGGAGGTGGCGCCGTAGGCGATGACGTTGCCGGCGATGATCTGCTCTTCGGCGGCGAAGGGCGCGTTCTCGGGCGGCCGGACGCTGATGCGCCCGCCGGACAGGCCCTTGCCGACGTAGTCGTTGGCGTCGCCGACGAGGCGCAGGGTGACGCCCTTGGGGACGAACGCCCCGAAGGACTGCCCGGCGGACCCGGTGAAGGTGATGTCGATGGTGTCGTGGGGCAGGCCGTCGGCGCCGTGGCGCCGGGTGACCTCGTGGCCGAGCATGGTGCCCACGGTGCGGTTGACGTTGCGCACGGGCAGGTCCAGTGTCAGGGGCTCGCCGAACTCCAGCGCGCCTTCGGAGAGCTGGATCAGGGTGTTGTCGAGCGCCTTCTCCAGGCCGTGGTCCTGGGCCCGCACCCGGTGGCGGTGGTCGCTGCCCCAGGGCTGCTCGGCGTGCAGGATGGGGCCGAGGTCCAGCCCTTGCGCCTTCCAGTGGTCGCGCGCGCCCGCGGTGTCGAGGAGTTCGACGGCGCCGATGGCGTCGTCGAGGCTGCGGAAGCCGAGTGCAGCGAGGTACTCCCTGACCTCCTCGGCGATGAACTCGAAGAAGTTCACGACGTGCTCGGCCTGGCCGGCGTAGCGGGCGCGCAGCTCCGGGTTCTGGGTGGCGACGCCCACGGGGCAGGTGTCGAGGTGGCAGACGCGCATCATGACGCAGCCCGACACCACGAGCGGTGCGGTGGCGAAGCCGAACTCCTCGGCGCCGAGGAGCGCGGCGACGATGACGTCGCGCCCGGTCTTGAGCTGGCCGTCGGCCTGCACGACGATGCGGTCGCGCAGCCCGTTCTTCAGCAGGGTCTGCTGGGTTTCGGCGAGGCCGAGCTCCCACGGCGTGCCGGCGTGCTTGAGGGAGGTGAGCGGGGACGCGCCGGTGCCGCCGTCGTGGCCGGAGATGAGCACCACGTCGGCGTGCGCCTTGGACACGCCCGCCGCGACGGTGCCGACACCGGCCTCGGAGACGAGTTTGACGTGGACGCGCGCGCCCGGGTTGGCGTTCTTCAGGTCGTGGATGAGCTGGGCGAGGTCCTCGATGGAGTAGATGTCGTGGTGCGGCGGCGGGGAGATGAGCCCGACACCGGGCGTGGAGTGCCGGGTGTCGCCGATCCACGGGTACACCTTGTGGCCGGGGAGCTGCCCGCCCTCGCCGGGCTTGGCGCCCTGCGCCATCTTGATCTGGATGTCGTCGGCGTTGCTGAGGTAGTGCGAGGTCACCCCGAACCGGCCGGAGGCCACCTGCTTGATGGCGCTGCGCCGCAGGTCGCCGTTTGCGTCGGGGGTGAACCGCCCGGCGTCCTCGCCGCCTTCGCCGGTGTTGGACTTGCCGCCGAGCCGGTTCATGGCGATGGCGAGGGTCTCGTGCGCCTCGGCGGAGATGGAGCCGTAGGACATGGCGCCGGTGGAGAACCGGGTGACGATGGAGGCGACCGGTTCGACCTCGTCGATGGGGACGGGTTCGCGGACGCCCTCCTTGAGCTTCAGCAGCCCGCGCAGCGTCATGAGGTGCCGCGCCTGGTCGTCGATGCCGTTCGTGTACTCCTTGAAGATCTCGTAGCTGCGGGTCTTCGTGGAGTGCTGGAGTTTGAACACGGTCTCGGGGTTGAACAGGTGGGGTTCGCCCTCGCGCCGCCACTGGTACTCGCCGCCGACGGCGAGGCGCCGGTGGTCGGCGGGGTTGGCGGCGTAGGACACCCCGTGGCGCATGCCGACCTCGTCGGCGATGACGTCGAAGCCGATGCCGCCCAGGCGCGAGGTGGTCCCGGTGAAGCAGCGGTCGACGACGTCGGCGCCGAGGCCGAGCGCCTCGAAGATCTGCGCGCCCATGTATGAGCCGACCGTGGACACGCCCATCTTCGACATGATCTTCAGGACGCCCTTGCCGAACGCCTTGACGGTGTTGGCGACGGCGGTCTCGGCGTCGACGTCGCTGATGACGGCCCGGGTGACGAGGTCGCGCACGGTGGCCAGGGCCAGGTAGGGGTTGACCGCCGAGGCGCCGTAGCCGACGAGCAGCGCCACGTGGTGGCATTCGCGGACGTCGCCGGCCTGCACGACCAGGCCCACCTCGGTGCGGGTCTTCTCCCGCACCAGGTGGTGGTGGACGGCGCCGGTGAGCAGCAGCGACGGGATGGGGGCGCGGTCGGGTCCGGCGCCGCGGTCGCTGAGCACGATGATGTGCGCGCCGCCGGCGATGGCGGCCGACACCTCGTCGCAGATCTCCGCGAGCCGCTGCGACAGCGCCGCGCCGCCGCCGCCGACCGGGTAGGTGCCGTTGGCGACGTGGGTGCGGAACGCCGGGTCGCCGTCCGGTCCGCCCGCGGCGACGACGGCGGCGAGGCCGGCGTCGTCGAGGACGGGTGTCGGCAGGACGATGCGGCGGCAGTCCTCGGGGTCGGGCGAGAGGACGTTCTCCTCGGCGCCCAGCGCCGTGCGCAGGCTGGTGACGAGCTCCTCGCGGATCGCGTCCAGTGGCGGGTTGGTGACCTGGGCGAACCCTTGGGAGAAGTAGTCGAACAGCAGCCGGGAGCGGGTGGACAGGGCCGCGACGGGGGTGTCGGTGCCCATGGAGCCGATCGGTTCGGCGCCGGTGCGGGCCATGGGGGTGAGGATGATCCGCAGCTCCTCTTCGGTGTAGCCGAAGACCTGCTGGGCGCGGACGAGCTCGGTGACCGGGGCGGCCTCGGCGGGGGCGAGGTCGGCGAGCGGCACGACGCCGCGCTCCAGCCATTCGGCGTAGGGGTGCTCGGCGGCGAGCCCCGCCTTGATCTCCTCGTCCTCGATGATGCGGCCCTGCTCGGTGTCGACGACGAAGATGCGGCCCGGTTGCAGGCGGCCCTTGCGCACGACGGTGGCCGGGTCGAAGTCGAGGACGCCGGCCTCGCTGGCGAGGACGACGAAGCCGTCCTCCGTCACCCAGTAGCGGCCGGGGCGCAGGCCGTTGCGGTCGAGTACGGCGCCGACGAGGGTGCCGTCGGTGAACGTGACCGACGCGGGCCCGTCCCAGGGCTCCATGAGCATCGAGTGGAACTCGTAGAAGGCGCGCACCGCCGGGTCCATCTCGGTGTGGTTCTCCCAGGGTTCCGGGATCATCATCAGCACCGAGTGGGGCAGCGAGCGCCCGGCCAGGTGCAGCAGTTCCAGTGCGTCGTCGAAGGACGCGGTGTCGGAGTCGTCGGGGTCGATGATGGGGAACAGCCGCGCCATGTCGCCGGTGAACAGGTCGCTGCTCATCGTGGCCTCGCGGGCCCGCATCATGTTGCGGTTGCCCTTGACGGTGTTGATCTCGCCGTTGTGCGCGATGTAGCGGAACGGGTGGGCGAGCGGCCACGACGGGAAGGTGTTGGTGGAGAACCGGGAGTGGACCAGCGCGAGGCCGGTGGTGTAGCGGCGGTCGGACAGGTCGGGGAAGAACGGTTCGAGCTGGGGGGTGGTGAGCATCCCCTTGTAGGTGATGGTGCGGGGCGACAGGCTGGGGAAGTAGACGCCGACCTCGTGCTCGACGCGCTTGCGCACGCAGTAGGTGCGGCGCTCCAGCGCGATGCCGGTGAGGTGGCCGCCGGTGCTGTCAGTGCCGCCGGTGTCATCAGTGCCGTCGGCGCGCGCGGCGAGGAACAGCTGGCCGAAGAACGGCATGACCTCGCGGGCGGCCGGGCCGCAGTAGCGGGGCTCGAAGGGGAGGTCGCGCCAGCCGAGCAGGGTGAGGCCCTCGTCGGCGACGATCGCCTCGACGGCGGCCATGGCGGCGGTGCGTTCGGCGGCGTCCGTGGGGAGGAAGCCGATTCCGGCGGCGTAGGCGCCGGGTTCGGGCAGGGCGAAGCCGCAGACCTCGCGGTAGAGCGCGTCGGGGAGCTGGGTGAGGATCCCCGCGCCGTCGCCGTCGTCGGGGTCGGCGCCGGAGGCGCCCCGGTGGTCGAGGTTGCGCAGCACGGTGAGCGCCTTTTCGACGGTCTCGTGGCTGCGGCGGCCGGAGAGGTCGGCTACGAGTCCGACACCGCAGGCGTCGTGCTCGAAGGAGCTGTTGTACAGGCCCTCAGGAGTGGACTGGGCGTTCGTTCGGACCGACGAACGCTGCACCTGGCCAGCGGGCATCTACCCTCCTGTCGTCTTTCGTCTGGCTTTCGCGAAAAAGCGCATTCGGGACGACATTGGCCCTGCTGCGGTGCTGCCCGTGACCACCGGGCGGTGCGGGCACCGTATGCGCCGACGGCTTCGCCGTGTGCGCGCACATCCTCGTGAATACGGTGTTTGCCCAGGTTACCGCGGTGGATCGCGGGTCGGTTACCACTGTAGCGGTCGTTCTCCCCGACGTGCGTCGGAGGTCTAGACCAACCGCCGCCACAGTGCGGCGAAGGGATTCCTACCCTGCCGGGTGCCAGGATACGACGGAACCACTGCGTGAACATGACGGGGGTTACCCTCACGTTTCAGGCATGCTTCCCCGCCACTACCGCCTGCAAACGCCGTGATTATTCGCAAAACCGGCGAAATCACGGCGAAACCGGCACGGTGCAGGATATCCCGCGGCCCCGGCCCTCGCGCACCCCGGGGTCCACCGGGCGGCGCCCCCGCCCGAAAGCGGCCGGGCGCGCGCACCGCGGGGCCTACGATGCAAGCGATGAGCGAACTACCCCCGGACCTGCACCGCCTCCTCCACGAGCACGGCGTCGACGCCACCCGGCCGCACCGCGTCCTCGCCGCCCTCTCGGACGGCCGGTGGTGGACGCCGCGCGCCCTGGTCCGCTCCACCGCCGTCGCCCACCGCACGGTCTACGCCGTGCTGACCGCGCTGGGCACCGAACTGAAGCGCGACGGCGAGCGGGTCGGCCTCACCGACCCCGGGCCCTACACCGCGTTCGCCCGGCCCGAGCCGGCCGACCCGGTGGGGCACCTGCTCGACGCGCACCCCGGCGTCCTCGCGGAGCTCGAACGGCTGGTCGCCGAGGCGCCGCGGCCGCGGGTCGACCTCGACCACGTCGCGGCGACCCCCATGACCGCCCTGCGCCGCGCCCTCTTCCTCGACACCCGGTTCGCGCTCGCCGGCCGGCGGCTGCTGTGCGTGGGCGACCACGACCTGACCTCCCTCGCCGCCACGCTCGTCAACGCCGAGACCGAGGCGGTCGTCGTCGACATCGACGAGCGCATGCTCGACTACATCGACACGGCGGCGCGGCGCCTCGGCCTGCCCGTGCGCTGCCACTTCGCCGATCTGCGCCTGGGCCTGCCCCCGTCGGTGCGCGGCGGCGCCGACCTCGCCTTCACCGACCCGCCCTACACGCCCGACGGGGTGGCGCTCTTCACGGCCCGCGCCGTCGAGGGCCTGGCGGCGCCCACCGCGGGGCGGGTCCTCCTCGCCTACGGCGCGAGCGAGACCACACCGGGCCTCACCGCCAAGGCGCAGGCGCGGCTGTCCCGGCTGAACCTGGTGTCGGAGGCCGTCTGGCCCGACTTCAACCGCTACCTCGGCGCCGAGGCCATCGGCGCGGCCAGCGACCTGTACGTCCTGCGCCCCACCGCGCGCACCCCCGACGGCGGCCGCGCGGCGCAGGAGGCCGCCCGCATCTACAGCAGGGGCGCCAACGCGAAGGAGGCCGCCGCTGCGGCGGCGGAGACCGACGCCCTGCACCGGGTCGTGGCGCGCGCCGGCGCCGACACCGTCGTCGCCGACCCGGCGCACGGCGCCGGACCCGACGAGGGGATCCGCCGCATCGGCCTCGCATCCCTGCTGGGGGCGCCGGTGCCCGACCACGGCCGCGGGTGCACGGCGGTCGACCTCACGGGCGGCTGGTCGGCGCTCCTCGGCCGGGTGCTGCTCGCGTCGGCGGCGGCGGAGACCCACGTGCTGGTCGGCACCACTGCGCCCGAGGTCCGCGACGAAGCGGGCCAGAACGCGCTCCGCGGCCTCCTCGGGCCCGACATCGGCGTGCGGTTCCTGCGCGGGGTCCCCGACGACCGCCACGCCGTGGTGGTGGCCCGCCGCGACCCGCTCGGCGCCGACGCGGCCCCCGAGGCGCGCCTCCTCCGCTACTGCCACGACCGCGCGCACGGCGCGCTGGCGGCCGTCCTGCGCGAAGGGCTGGTCCGCACGGCCGCCGACCTGGGCCGCCCGATCAACAAGAAGCGGGCCCGCACCGCGGTCGCCGCCGCGCTCCCCGGGCTGGCCGGGTACACCCTGCTGGACCTCCCCGCGCGCCGCGTGGCGGAGTTCACCGCAGCGGCCGCTGAGCTGGCCGCCGGGCTGTGAGCCCGCCACGGCGCGCGCCGCGCGCTACTGGGCGGCGCCGGGCTGCTGCTCCTGGGTGTTCTGCTGGATCCGCTCCATCTCGACCGCGCGGCGGTACAGCGGGTCGTCGAAGTTGCCCAGCGCGATGAGCGGCGAGCTGAGGTCCACCTTCTTCGCGGGGTCCTTGGCGCCGGTCTGCTGCACCCAGGTGACGAGGAGGTAGTGGCCGTTGATGTCGGCCTCGGCCGCGCTGTAGCCGGTGCCCATGGCCACGGTCTTGCCGTCCTTGTCCGGCGCCACCAGGAACCCGGGCGCCTTCGCCTTGGGGTCGTCGGGCGGGGTCAGTTCGTCGGCGACGGCCGTGGCGGCCTTGGTGCTGCGCAGGTTGAAGATGGTGGCGACGCCCTCGTAGCCGTCGGAGGTGTAGGCGCCGCTCGCCGCCTGGCTGCACCCCGCGTCGGACAGGGCCTTGGCGACCGAGCCGCCCCAGACCGCGTCGCCGCAGTCCTTGGTGAGGGACCGGGCGCCGAGCGTGAACGTGATGTCCTGGCTCTCGATCTTCGCGTTGTTGCGCTCGAACACCTCGGGCGCGCTGAGGGCGCGGCTGTCGACCTTCGTGGAGGCCAGCAGTTCGGTGTTGCCCTCGTTGGGGTAGACCGTGTAATCGGTCGCGCGGCCGTTCTCGGCCGCCTCACCGCCCCCGGTGTACTCCATGACCACGACCACGCCCAGCGCGACCACGGCCAGGCCGAGCGCGCCCAGCAGCCAGGGCAGCAGCCGGCCGCCGGGCTTGGCCGCGCGGCCACCGCCCTTGGACCTGCGCCGGCGCCGGCTGCCCGGGGCAGGCGCGACCAGGCCTTCGATGGCTTCGGCGGAATCGGCGTCCGCGGATTTGCGCCGCCGTCCGGCGGTACCGGACGCGGACGACTCAGTTGGCGACACCAGAACCTCTCGGTGGATCATGCGGGGCGGCGGAGGCGCACCCCTGCCGCCCGCCTCGGGGGACAGAGGGAGCGGGCGGAAACAGATTAGTGGACGCACCGACGCGGCGGACCCCCGCACCGGGATCGGGCCCGGCACCGGGCCCGATCCCGGTCGCCCGTGCCGGGCGCCAGTACTCGGCGCCCGTGCGGGGCGCCGGTTTCAGTCGCCTTCGGCCGCGTGCACCTGCTCGTACACCGACACCGCTGCGTCCATGGTCACCACGTTGAGGGTCGCCATCGAGTCGTCGTTCTTGGGTTCGCCGCCGTCGGCGCGCGCCACCCAGAACACGGCGACGTAGTGGCCCATCACCTGGGTGGTGGCCTGGCTGTAGCCCTCGTGCAGGCCCTTGAGGTCGGAGTCGAGCGGCAGCAGGAACCCGGGCGTGCCCTTGGGCGTGAGCTGCTCGGCGACCGCGGCCGACGCGTCGGAGTCGGCGACGTCGAACAGCACGAACTGCGCGACGAACTCCTTGTCGGAGTCGTGGTAGACGCCCTGCGCCGCCGAGTTGCACCCGCCGTCGGCGAGCGACTCGGCGAGTTCCTTGCCCCAGACGGCCGAGGTGCACTTCTCGGTGACCTGGGATTCGCCCAGCGACAGCTTGGTGCTGTCGAGTTCGAGCGACCCGGTGTCGCCGAAGACCTGCTTCTCGGTCATGGGCTTGGCGTCCTTCGGACGCTCGGCGATGGGCGCGAAGATCTCCTGGTCGGGCTGCTCGTGGTAGAGCTCGGGCTGGAGCGTGGAGTGGCCGTCGGGCGGGTCGATGATGGGCGCGGCGTTGTTGGCGCTCGAACCCGCCGTCGAACCGGACAGCAGCAGGTAGACGAGGACCGCCAGCAGGACGACCATCGCCAGGCCGGTGAGGCCGAGCAGCCCCGCCAGCACGACCGTGCCGGAGCGGCCGCGGCTCTGGCCGGCGAGCGAGTACACGATCTGGTTCGGCCGGTCGCCGAGGACGCTGACGCGCTTCAGCGCCGACGCCGAGAACCGCGACAGCGGGTCGGACTGCACGGCCTTGCGCGCGCGGCGGCTGCCGCCGCGCGCCTCGCTCCGGGTCTCGCGCGGGTCGGCGCCGTCGGGGTCGTCCCAGTCGTCGGCCGGGCCGCCGTGGTCGCCGGGGGCGTCGTAATCGGGATCGTAATCGGGGTGGGTGGTGTCGTGACGGGAGCCGTCGTACCGGTCGTCCGGGTAGCGGTCGTCGCCGTAGGTGTCGTCGTAGGAGTCCTCGGCGCGCTCGCCGGGGTAGGGCTCGGCGGCGCGCTGGCCGCGCCCGCGGCGCGGCTCGCCCCCGGCCCTGCGGCCAGGTCGGCTCCGCTGCTCAGGATCGCCGGAGCGGGATCGCCGGGAGCGGCGCGCGCCGGCGCGTCCTGCGGAATCGGATTTCCTCACCTGGTACTCAATCGTCGGGTGGACAGGCACGGGACGGTTCTGCCCCGGGTCGTGTGCTGCGGACCGTTCCGGGCTCGAACAGCACCCGCAGCACACTCACCGGTTCGTGGCTCCTCGCGGGAAGGCGCCCCCTAGTCCTGGCGCGCCGGGCCGTCCTCGGCGGCCTGGTCGGCGGGACCGTCGGGCGGGACCGTGCCGCCGGGGTCGGTGCCGCCGGACGCGGGTGCCTCCGCGGCGGCCCCGCCGCTGCTGCCCGGGGTGTCGTCCTCGATCATCTGGGTCCCTGCGTCGTGGCCCACCGGGACCACGCGGGTGGAGAAGGAGTCCAGCCGCCGCCCGGCCCACAGGAAGTAGGCGAGGGCGCCGAGGAACACCAGGACGGCGGTGTAGTTGTTCAGCCGGAGACCGAAGAAGTCGTTCGCGGGGTCGACCCGGAGGTACTCGATCCAGAACCGTCCCACACAGTAACCCATCACGTACAGGGCGAAAAGCCGCCCGCCGCGCATATCGAAGCGCCGCCCGGCCCAGACGAGCAGTACGGCGAGCGCCAGGCACCACAGCGATTCGTACAGGAACGTCGGGTGATACAGGGATTCGCCCTCGATGTAGCCGGCGCGCGGCCGGCCCATCGCGTCGAACGGTGTGATCTCCAACGCCCACGGCAGGTCGGTGGGGGCGCCGAAGAGCTCCTGGTTGAAGTAGTTGCCCCACCGGCCGAACGCCTGGGCGAGCGGGATGGTGGGCGCGATGGCGAAGGACAGCTGCGACATCGACAGGCCGCGCTTGCGCGCCACCCACCACACGCCCAGCGCGCCCAGCGGGACGGCGCCCCAGATGCCGAGCCCGCCGTTCCAGATGGCGAACGCCTGCCAGGGGTCGCGGCCCTCGGCGAAGTACAGCTGGTAGTCGCTGATGACGTGGTAGAGGCGCCCGCCGATGAGGCCGAGGATCACCGCGGGGACCGCGAGATCCATGATGGTGCCCTTCTCCCCGCCCATGGCGTGCCACCGGCGCTCGCTCCAGAACACCGCGGCGATGACGCCCGCGAGGATGCACAGCGCGTAGAAGTGCAGGGTGAGCGGCCCGAGGGACACCGAGTTGGTCTCGGGGCTGGGGATCGCCGCGAGGGCGCGCCCCGCGGCGGCGCCGGTGTCGGCGCCGATGGCGGTGGTGAGCGGATTCATCATGGAAAGGCTACTTTTCGACGGGGGATTCGGATGGGGACGCCGACGGCGAACCGCTCGGCTGGGGCTCGGCGGGCTTGGTGTCGACCTCGCCGGGCTTCGCGGACTTCACGGCCTCGGTCAGCGCGTCGACCCGGAAGACGTCCTGGCCCTGGAGCGCGCCGTTGATGTAGACCGCCGGGGTGCCGGTGAACGCGTTGTCGCCGCTGTCGGGGCCGTAGCGGGCGTTCACCCCGTCCGTGGCGTCGAACACCTCCTGGACGTAGGTGCCGTCGAAGTCGGCGGCGCTGCCGCCGCCCGCGGCGATGATCTTCGCGGGAGTCATGGCGGCCACCTGCTCCTCGCCCGCCTTCGCGACGGCCTTGCCGTACAGGTCCGTGTAGGTGTCGACGACCTTGCTCTCGGCGTCGACCCGCTTGGCGAAGCCGGGGTCCTTGATGCCGGCCTCTTCGCCCCACGCCTTGAGGTCGTCGGCGGGGAAGCCTTCGCTGCCTTCGGCCGGCTGGTTCTCGAACAGGATGTCGTTGTACTCGACGAACTTGCCGTAGTCGGCCGCCGCGCGGGCCGCGGCGCCGGCGCGCAGCGAGTTGGCGTTCAGCGGGGCCGCCTGCTTGGCGAAGATGCTCACCGGGCGGAGGTGCACGATGGCGTCGCCGTCGGCGGCGAGCTTCTTCAGGGTGTCGGAGTTGGTGGCCTCGAACTGCATGCACGCCGGGCACTGGTAGTCGGCGTAGACCTCGACAACGGGGGCCTTGGCGCCCTCCTTGGCCATGACGACGCTGCCGTCGTCCTGGCGGGTCTGCGGCGCGAGGGCGCCGGTGTACCCTTCGGCCTGCTTGCCGGCCGTGGTCATGTAGAGGTAGCCGCCGCCCACGATGAGCGCGACCACCACGACCGCCGCACCGAGGATGGCGAGGAGCCTGTTGCGCTTCTCACGCTGCTGCTGGCGCAGCCGCTCCTGCTTGAGCCGCTCCCGGGACGCTCGCCGCGCCGCCTTACTCATCGGCCGATCACCATTCCTCGTGGATGTCCGTTGTCATTGGCTGTCGTTTGTCATGGCTGTCGTTGACGGGGTCGACGGGTCGGTGCCGCCGCTCCGCCGCCGGCGGAGCCCCGGCGCGGCGGTGTTCCGGCGGCGCGGTGCGCCGTGCCGGTGCGCCCGCGCGCGGAGGGCGGGGTCACGCGCCCGCTTTCGGTTCGGGGTACAGGCCGAGCACGCGGTCGAGCGCGAAGGGCGACCTGGGCCAGATCATGACGATACCCGCCAGGAGTACGAAGGCGGCGTCGCGTGCGATGTCGACGCCGTACTCGGTGTCGCCCGCCGCGACCTGCCCGCCGGTGCCGAAGCACCCGCAGTCGATCGTGAGCCCGCGCGCCCAGGCCGAGGCGATGCCCGCGATGAACACGAGCATCACCAGGCCGACGACCGCGCCGACGTAGCGGGTGGCGAGTCCGACCAGCAGCAGCACGGCGAGGGCGATCTCGAAGAACGGCAGGGTGTACCCGATGAGCTGGTTCAGGCCGTCGCCGAACAGCTCGTAGGCGGCGACCGACTGCACCGACAGCGACGGGGCGCTGATCTTGCTGAGGCCCGCGTAGCCCATGACCCCGACGAGCACGAGGCGGGACAGCAGGGTCGCCCACGGCTGGACGGCCTGCCACCGCGAGGCGGTGGCGGGTGCGTCCTGGCTCGGCTGGCTCGGCTGGTCGACGGTGTCCATGGAGGAGGCGCTTCCCTGCGGCTGTGTGGCGGCTGCGACAACGCAAGACTACTGGGAGTTGCGGTACGGCGACGCGGAGTTCGGCGCACGCGGGTGCCGACGGCCCGCCGCCGTCCGCTGAACTGTAGCGTTCCCGCCCGGGACCCCGCGGCCGGCCTGCGGTCGGCCGCGGGGCTCTCACACCCGATTCTTACCGTGCCCGGCTGGGCGCTGGCCCGCTCGGAGCGTGCCCGGAGCCCGGGGTGATCCGGCGGACCGCTCCGGCGGACTCACCCGCGCGCGGAGCGGACCCCCTGGGCGAGCTCCTCGGCGAAGGCGCGCACCGCGCCCAGCCCGGTCTCCAGGTCGGGCGCGTCGAGCACCCGCTGGCAGAACCCGGCCCCCACGATCACCCCGTCGGCGTAGCCGGCGACCTCGGCGGCCTGCGCGCCGTTGGAGATGCCGAGCCCGACGCAGACGCGCAGCCCGCTGTCGGCGGTGTGGGCGCGCGTGCGGGTGACGAGCTTCTCCGCTGTGGCGGCGACCTCGGTTCGGGCGCCGGTGACGCCCATCAGCGACGCGGCGTAGACGAACCCGCGGCTCGCGCGGGTGGTCAGGGCCAGGCGCTCGTCGGTGGAGGAGGGCGCGACGAGGAAGATGCGGTCGAGACCCGCGGCGTCGCTCGCCTCGATCCACTCCCCCGCCTCCTCGGGCAGCAGGTCGGGAGTGATGATCCCGGCGCCGCCCGCAGCGGCGAGGTCGTCGGCGAACCGGCGCACGCCGTAGCGGTCGATGGGGTTGTAGTACGACATCACGAGCGCCGCCGCGCCGGTCTGCGCCGTGGCGGCGACCACGCGCATGACGTCGGCCGGGGTGGTGCCGGCGTCGAGCGCCATGTCGGCGGCCCGCTGGATGGTGGGGCCGTCCATCGCGGGGTCGGAGTAGGGCAGGCCGACCTCGACGATGTCGCAGCCGCCCGCGACCATCGCGCGGATCACCTCGATGGAGGAGTCGACGTCGGGGAACCCGGCCGGCAGGTAGCCGATCAGCGCGGCCCTGCCCTCGCCGGCGGCCTGATCCAGCTTTGTCACCAGGGTGCTCATACGCCCTCACCACTCCTCGTCCGCTCTGCTCCCCGTACCGCCGCGCGCCGCGCCCGGCCCGCGGTGCTCATTCCTGCTCCTGAGGGGCGCCGGTGAGGCCGAAGTACGCCGCGGCGGTGTCGACGTCCTTGTCGCCGCGCCCGGACAGGCTCACCAGGATCACCGCGTCGGGGCCCAGTTCGGCGCCGATCAGCCGCGCGCCCGCCAGTGCGTGCGCGCTCTCGATCGCCGGGATGATGCCTTCGGTGCGGCACAGCAGGCGGAACGCCTCCATCGCCGCGGCGTCGGTGATGGGCGTGTAGGTGGCCCGCCCGGTCTCGGCGAGCCAGGCGTGCTCGGGTCCCACAGCGGGGTAGTCGAGCCCGGCGGAGATGGAGTGGCTGGGCACGGTCTGGCCGTACTCGTCCTGGAGCACGAAGGTGCGCATGCCCTGGAAGACGCCGGGTGATCCGCCGGTGATCGACGCGGCGTGCCGGCCGGAGTCGACCCCGTCGCCGCCGGCCTCGAAGCCGTACAGCCGGACGCTCTCGTCGGGGATGAACGCGGAGAACGCGCCGATGGCGTTGGAGCCGCCGCCGACGCACGCGGCGACCGCGTCGGGCAGGCGGCCGACGCGCTCCAGCGTCTGGGCGCGCGCCTCCTCCCCGATGATGAAGTGCAGGTCGCGCACCAGGCCGGGGAAGGGGTGCGGCCCCGCCGCGGTGCCGAACAGGTAGTGGGTGCTGTCGACGTTGGCGACCCAGTCGCGGAACGCCTCGTTCACCGCGTCCTTGAGGGTGCGGCTGCCGATGGTGACGGGGACGACCCTGGCGCCGAGCAGCTCCATGCGGGCGACGTTGAGCGCCTGCCGCCGGGTGTCCTCCTCGCCCATGTAGATGACGCATTCGAGGCCCATCAGCGCGCACGCGGTCGCCGTCGCGACACCGTGCTGGCCGGCGCCGGTCTCGGCGATGACGCGGGTCTTGCCCATGCGGCGGGTGAGCAGCGCCTGGCCCAGCACGTTGTTGATCTTGTGCGAGCCGGTGTGGTTCAGGTCCTCGCGCTTGAGCAGGATCCGGGCGCCCCCGCACTCGGCGGCGAAGTTGCGGGCGTCGGTGAGCGGGCTCGGCCGCCCGGTGTAGTCGGTGAGCAGGTCCCGCAGCTCCGTCTGGAACGCGGGGTCCTCCTTGGCGGCGGCCCAGGCCGCCCCCACTTCGTCGAGCGCCGCGACCAGGGCTTCGGGGCTGAACCGGCCGCCGAACCGGCCGAAGCGGCCGTCGGCGCCGATCCGCGTGGGATCGACTGGTGTCGAGGTCACGATGGGACTCCTAGCGGCCGGCCCGGGAACTCGGGCGCGGCCGGGGTCGGTGGTCGGATGTCTGGTACGGGTGGTGCCGCGCACCGGGCACGGGCGCACGGGGACGGGCACGAGGAGTACGGGGGGAGCGCGGCGCACGCGTGCGCGGAGTCCCCCTACGACCATCGGTGCCCGGGCATCCGCGCCTCCCTCAGCGCCGGTCGCGCAGCGCCGGGTGGGCGCCGGCGGTCACCAGGTCGGCCACCGCGTCGCGCGGGTTGCGCCCGACCACCAGGCTCTCCCCCACCAGGACGGCGTCGGCCCCGGCACCGGCGTAGGCCAGCAGGTCGTGCGGCCCGCGGACACCGGATTCGGCGATGCGCACCCGGTCCTCGGGGATGAGCGGGGCGAGGCGGGCGAAGGTGCCGCGGTCGACGTCGAGCGTGCCGAGGTCGCGGGCGTTGACGCCGATGACGGCCGCCCCGGCGTCGAGGGCCCGCTCGACCTCCTCCTCGGTGTGCACCTCGACGATGGGGGTGAGCCCCAGCGACTCGGCGCGCTCCACCAGCGAGATCAGCGCGGGCTGTTCGAGCGCCGCGACGATCAGCAGGACGGCGTCGGCGCCGTGGACGCGCGCCTCCCACAGCTGGTAGGCGCTGACGACGAAGTCCTTGCGCAGCAGCGGGGTCGCCACGGCGGCGCGCACGGCGGCGAGGTCGGCGAGGCTCCCGCCGAACCGGCGCTGCTCGGTCAGGACGCTGATGAGGCAGGCGCCGCCCGCCGCGTAGTCGACGGCGAGCGACGCGGGGTCGGCGATGGCGGCGAGCGCGCCCTTGGACGGGCTGGAGCGCTTGACCTCGGCGATGACCTGGACACCCGGGGCGCGCAGCGCGGCCGCGACGTCCTTGGGCCATGCGACGGCGGCTGCCGCGGACTTGAGTTGCTCCAGCGGTGTCGCGGCCTGGCGATCGGAGAGATCTGCGCGTACTCCGTCGAGGATCTCGTCGAGCACGCTCACGAGGAACTGCCCCCTCCATGCGAGAAAAGCGAAGGTGTTCGGATTCGGGCGGCGGGAAGCCGCCGCGACCGGGCTGCGACCGGGCGCGCGTCCGTGTCCTGATCGTATCGACCCGGGTGCGCCGGGGTGTCACCGACTCCCGAACCGGCCCGATCAGCTTCCGGGTGCGAGGAACGCGCCGAAGGGCAGGTTGCGCACGAGCCAGAAGGCCAGGACGACCCCGAGGAGCAGCCACAGCCAGACGGGGCGCACGCTGTCGAACGGGTCGGGGCCCGGCCGCAGCGACGCGTAGAGCCACCGGGCCCACCCCACGGCGAGGATCGGCAGCAGCACCATGGTCAGCGGGTTCATGGCGAACGCGCCCGCCAGGTCGCCGTTGGTGAGCGCGCTGACGGCCCGCATGGTGCCGCACCCGGGGCAGTACGTACCGGTGACCATCAGCCAGGGGCACGTGGGATAGTTCCCGGCCTCGTTGGGGTCGACGACGTGGACGAGTGCCGCCGCCGCGAGCCCGATGGCGCCGACGGCCAGCGGCCCGGCGACCGCCGGCAGCCGCCGCCGCGGCGCGGCGGCCGAAGGTTCGGGGTCCATGGGCTCCAGGCTATGCCGTCGCCCTGCCGTCGCGCCCCCGGCCCCTCGCCCGGGCGAGGGGCGGGCGGTGCGGTGCGGGCGGTTCGGGGCGGGGTTACTCCGCCGCCGCGACGGCGGGCGCCGGGGCGGCGGCGGGGCCGGCGGGCGCCGGGGCGGGCTCGGCGGCGCTGCGGGCCGCCAGCCACTCCTCGCGGGTCGGCGGGGTCGGGCGCAGGGTCTTGCGGCCAAGTCCGGCGGCCTTCAGACCGCCGGCGACGACGGCGAGCACGACGCTGACGCCCAGGCCGAGCGAGGTCCACAGCACGACGTCGCCGTCGGTCCAGGCCAGGGCGCCGCTCTCGCCGAGGATGATGATGGTGCCCGCGATCGTCCACACGACGCACCAGGAGACGGTCAGGAACCAGGCGGCGAAGGTGTGGCCGTGGTCTTCGTGGTCGTCGTGGTGTGCGTCGGTCATCGGGTCTCCTTGGAATCGGCGTCGGACTGGTCCTGCGGCTGGTCCTGCGGTCGCCCGCTACGCGCGGAACGGGCCGGGGCGGGGCCGGCGGGTGCCTGCTCGGGGTGCGCGGGGCTCTCGGCCCCGGCTGCCAGGGTGGGGTCGGCGCCGCTGTCGAGCGCGCGCCAGAGGTCGACGGGGTCGTCGCTGCGGGCGGCCGACCGCGTGCCAGGCCGATCGTACCTGCTGCCCATGCCGGGCCAGGATCCCCCCCGCAGCAGTGTGAGCACGCCCGCCGCCGCGAGCAGCAGCCCTCCGGCGAGGGCGGCCCACACCCACCCGGACACGCCGGCCGCCATGGTCAGCCGGCCGTCGGCGGTGGCCTGCGCCGCCGCCGCTTCGGCGAGCGCGCCGGGGCGGGTGCCGCGCCACACGTCGGCCGCCGCGGCGCCGCCGAACACCGCGAGGAGCAGGCCGACGGCGCGCCGCGGGATCCCCTTGGTGGCGAACATCGCGGCGAGCGCCGCGAGGGACGCCCAGCCCAGGGCCGCGGCGGTGGGGCTGACGGCCGCGGCGGTCAGCGCGACGGGTGCGGGCTCCAGCGGGCCGGGGTCCTCGACGGCTCCGGTGGCCCAGGTCTGGTTGGTCGCGGCGAGGAGCGCCGCGGCGCCGGCCAGGGTGGCGGCGGCAGCGGCGGCGTACTCCCTACCGGGGCTCACGGCCCGGCCCCGGGTGTGAGGGGGATGGGCCCGGCGTCGAAGCAGGTGCGGTCGCCGGTGTGGCAGGCGGCGCCGGTCTGGTCGACCTTGAGGAGCAGTGTGTCGCCGTCGCAGTCGAGTGCGACCGACACGACCCGCTGGACGTTGCCGGAGGTGGCGCCCTTGACCCAGTACTCGCCGCGGCTGCGCGACCAGTAGGTGGCGGACCCGGTGGTGAGGGTGCGGTGCAGCGCGGTGTCGTCCATCCAGGCCAGCATGAGCACCTCGCCGGTGCCGTGCTGCTGGACGATGGCGGGGAGCAGGCCGTCGGCGGTGCGGGAGAGGCGGGCCGCGACCGACGGGTCGAGTGGTGACCCGGGCGGCCCGGGCTGCCTGGCGGGGCTGCCGCCGCCAGGGGGACGTACGCTCATGTTCCAAGCCTATGGCGGGTGCCCCGGCCCGGCGCGCCGGGGCGCCCGTGACCCGCAGCACCCTCCCCCGAGCGGTGCCCCGACCCGTCCTCCAGGAGTTTCGAGTCCTTTGACCGCGCAACACCTCGCCGATGAGCTGGCCGCGAAACCCGAAGCGCTGACCCGGCTCGCCGACGGGCTCGCCCGCCGCGACCCCTACGCCGCGCTGCCGGCGCTCGTCGACGACGAGCCCGCCGCGGTGCTGCTGCTGGGCACGGCGGCGGCGCGCTACGCGTGCGAGGCCGCGGCGTCGCGGCTGCGGCTGGCCGGCATCGGGGCGGTCGCCGAGTACGCCTCGGCCGCCGACTCGGTCCCGGCCGGGCCCGACACCCTGGTCGTCGCCGTCGCGGTGGGCGCGGGGCAGCGGGAGCTGTGCACGGCGCTGGACCACTACGTGGAGCGGTCGGCCATCATCGTGCTCGCCGAGGACCCCGACGCGCCGGCGGCGCGCTACGCCGACGTCCTCGTGCCGCTGCGCGCCGGGCCGGAGCACAGCGGCCTGGCCTGCCGCGGCTACCAGCACGCCCTGGCGCTGCTGCTGCTGCTCGCCGACTGGCTCGGCGCGCCGCGGACCGCCACGGGCCCCAACCTGGTGGCGACCCTGCGCCGGGCCGCCAACGCCTGCGCCGACCTGCTGGAGCGGTGCCCGGTGTGGCTGCCCGAGACCGCCGAGCTGCTGGGGTCGGGCAGTGTGCACGCCGTGGCGCCGGCCGAGCGGCTGGCGTCGGCGCGCCAGGCGGCGCTCGCGGTCCGCCAGGGCCCGGTGCGGGCCGCGTACGCCGTGGAGACCGGCGAGTGGGCGCACACCGACCGCTACCTCGCCGCCATCGAGGACTACAACGCGCTGCTGTTCACCGGTTCGCACTACGACGACCGGTTCGCGGCGCAGCTCACGGAGTTGCAGGGCAGGTTCGTCGCGGTCGGCGGCGAGGTCGAGGGCGCCGCGGCGGTCATCCGCTACCTGGGCGACGGCGACCCCGACGTCGCCCTGCTCACCGAGCCGCTGATCGCCGAGTTGCTGGCGGCGCGGTGGTGGGCGGCCGGGGGCGGCTGAGGGCCGCGGCGCGGGTCACGCCGAGCTGCGCACCCAGGAGGAGTGCAGGTCGGCGTAGACCCCCGGGACCGCGACGAGGGCGGCGTGGGTGCCGCGCTGGGCCACCCTGCCGTCGTCGAACACCAGCACTTCGTCGGCCGCCTCGGCGGTGGAGAGCCGGTGCGCGATGGTGACCGAGGTGCGGCCGCGGGTGAGGTGGTCGAGCGCCCGCTGGATGCGGACCTCTGTCGCGGGGTCGACGGCCGAGGTGGCTTCGTCGAGGACGAGCAGGTCGGGGTCTGCGACGTAGGCGCGCACCAGCGCGACGAGCTGCCGCTCGCCCGCCGACAGCGACTCGCCCCGCTGGCCGACGGGGGTGTCGAGGCCGTGCGCGAGGCCGTTCAGCCAGTCGCCCAGGCCGAGTTCGGTGACCGCCTGCCACAGTTCGGGGTCGGACGCCTCGGGGCGGGCGAAGCGGATGTTGTCGCCGAGGGAGCTGTCGAACAGGAAGCCCTCCTGGGGCACCATGACGACGCGGGTGCGCAGTGAGGAGAACGCGACCTCGCGGAGGTCGACGCCGTCGAGCAGGACGCGCCCCTCGGTGGGGTCCATGAGGCGGGTGAGCAGCTTGACGAAGGTGGTCTTGCCGGAGCCGGTCTCGCCGACCACGGCGACGTTGCTGCCGGGCGCGATCTCCTCGGAGATACCGCTGAGGACGGGCGGCCCGCCGGGGTAGGCGTAGCCGACACCGTCGAAGCGCACCGAGACGGGGCCGCGGGGCAGGTCGCGGCCTGCCTCGCCGGGGTCGGCGATGTCGGGCACGGTGTCGAGGACGCTGAGGACGCGGCGCCAGCCGGCGATGGCGTTCTGCGCCTCGTTGAAGATCTCGGTCGCCATCATCATGGGCCCGATGAACAGTGTGACGAGGAACAGGAAGGCGACGAGCCGGCCCGGGGTGATCTCGCCGGCGACGCCCAGCAGCACGCCGATGATGATGACGGCCGCGGTGGCGAGCGCGGCGACGACCTCGGAGACCGGTGAGACGGCGATGGACAGCCGCTGCGCCTTGACCTGCGCGGCGCGGGTGGCCAGCACGGTGGTGTCGATGCGGCGCGCGGTGCGCTCCTCGGTGGCGTGGGCGCGGATGACGGCGGCGCCCATCACGGTCTCGCCGATGGCGCCGAGCATGTCGCCGGTGTTCTCGCGCACCTTGAGGTAGGCGCGGGAGAGGAGCTTCTGCAACCAGCGGACGCCGAACAGCAGCGGGATGAAGCACAGCCACACGACGATGGTGAGCTGCCAGGAGTACACGGCCATCAGCACGGTGGAGAGGGCGAGCTGCCCGCCGGCGACGATGAGCAGCAGGCCGCCCCACTGCATGAACGTGGAGATCTGGTCGACGTCGGCGGTGACGCGGGACACCAGGGCGCCCTTGCGCTCGCTGTTCTGCGTGAGCACCGACAGGTCGTGGACGTGCCGGAACGCCTTGCGGCGCAGGGTGGCCAGGCCGGACTCGGTGGCGCGGTACAGGCGGACGTTCATCAGGAACGAGCACAGTGTGGTGACGGCGAGCAGGACCGCGCACAGTGCGACCGCCGAGCCGATGAAGCCCATGTCGGGGCGGCCGCCGGTGGTGATGCCGTTGTCGATGATCTGCTGCACCGCCATGGGGACGACGATCTTGCCGCCGGTGGCGGCGACGGCGAGCAGCAGGGTCAGCCACAGGCCCTTGGCGAACTCCGGGGAGAGCGCGAAGCCGCGTTTGATGGTGGTGATGGCGGAGTCGTCGGTGCGGTGCAGCGCCGGTGCGGCGTCCTCGGATGTGCGGCGGACCTTCGCGGTGTCGCGGGCGGGCGCGGGGGCGGTCATCGCCGGGCCTCCTGGATCGTGTCGTCGATGCCGGTGTCGTCGGCGGGGTCGAGGTCGTCGCCCGGCAGGCGGTCGCCGCGGGCCGCGCGTTCCTCCGCCGCCTTCTCGTATGCGGTGACCAGCCGTTCGTAGCCGGGGGAGCGCGCCAGCAGTTCGAGGTGGGTGCCGCGGTCGCTGATGACCCCGTTCTCCAGGTAGAGCACTTCGTCGGCGAGTTCGATGGTGGCCCGGCGGTAGGCGACGACGACGACGGTCGCCGCGAGGTCGGTCTCGCGCAGGCCGGCCAGGATCTGCGCCTCGACCTGGGGGTCGACCGCTGAGGTGGCGTCGTCGAGGATGAGCAGCCGCGGCCGGCGCACGATGGCGCGCGCGAGGGCGAGGCGCTGGCGCTGGCCGCCCGACAGGGTGGTGCCGCGCTCCCCCAGCCGGGTGTCGAGTGCGTCGGGCAGGGCCGCGATGAAGGAGTCGGCGCGGGCCAGCCGCAGCGCGGCCCAGACCTGGTCGTCGCCGATGTCGGCGCCGAGGGCTACGTTGTCGCGGACGGTGTCCTCGAATACGAAGGTGCCCTGCGGGACCAGCGCCGCGGCGTTCGCGATGGCGGCGTGGCCGAGTTCGCGGAGGTCGGTGCCGTCGTAGCGGACGGTGCCGGTCTCGGGGTCGACCAAGCGCATGAGCAGGGTGGTCAGGGTGGACTTGCCGGAGCCCGTGGGGCCGACGAGGGCCACGGTGCGCCCCGGCTCCAGGTCGAACCCGATGTCGCGCAGGACGACGTTGCGGCGCAGTTCGGCGGAGTCGTCGCGGTCGGCGAGGTCGCGCCCTGATCCGGCGTCGGCGACCGCCGCGGCGCCGGGGTCGGCGGGGTCGGCGGAGTCGGCAGGGTCGTCCTCGCGGTGGCTGTCGGCGTAGGAGAACGACACCCCGCTCGCGCTCAGCCGGACGCCGCCGCTGCCGTCGAGGGTCCCGGTGCCGTAGTCCATGACCCCGTCGGAGCGGAGCACCGCCTGGACCCGGTTCCAGCCCACGACGGTGCGGGGGAGGTCGCCGAGCAGCCAGCCGAAGGAGCGGATGGGCATGGCGAGCAGGGTGAACAGGTACGCGATCTGGACGAGTTCGCCGGCCTCGATGGCGCCGGTGGACAGCCGCCATGCCCCGACGAGCAGGACGGCGAGGATGCCGAGGTTGGGCAGGGTCTCCATGAGGGGGTCGAACAGCCCGCGCAGCCGCCCCACCTGGATCTGGGCGTCGCGCAGCCGGTGCGCGGCGACGGTGAACCGCTCGGTCTCGGTGTCCTCGCGGCCCAGCGACTTGACGACCAGCGCGCCGTCGAACGACTCGTGGGCGACCTCGCTGACCTGGGCGCGCAGGGCCTGGGCGCGGGTGGCGACGGGCGAGACCAGGCGCTGGAACATGACGTTGACGACGGCGAGCAGGGGGAACACGACGAACCCGACGAGCGCGACCACGGTGTCGGTGACCAGCATGGCGACGGCCGCGAAGACCAGCATGAACGCGCTGCCGATGGCCATGGGCAGCGGGGCGAGGGGCGCCCAGGACGCCTCGACGTCGGCGTTGGCGTTGGAGAGGAGCTGCCCGGTGGGGTGGCGGTGGTGCCACGACAGCGGGAGCTGGAGGTATTTGCGTGCGACGGCCCTGCGGTACCGGGCCTGCATGCGGAACTGGACGAGCCCGGCGAAGTAGCGGCGCGCGCCCAGCCCGACCGCCTTGAGGAGGCCGGTGCCCATGACCAGGGCGAAGACGAGCCACATGGCGGCGGCGGTGGTCTCGTCCGCGCGAAACGCCGGGAGGATCACGTGGTCGGTGAGGTAGCCGATGACGTTGGAGGTGAGGACGGCCACCGCGCCGAACACGGTGGCGCCCGCGACGGCGAGCAGCGACATGCGCCACTCGGTGCGCAGCGCCAGCCACAGCACGCCGATACCGCGCCGGAAGATGCGGGGGTCTTCGGGGGCGTCGCCGGCTGCCTTGGGCATACGTATCGGGGCTCCTTGTGATCAGGGGGGTCGGCGGCGGGATCGCGTGCGCCCGCGGCCGCGAATGCCAACCTAACGCGGGGTACCGACAGGTGCGTAACGATTTGTTCAGCGCCGGGCCGGCCCGCACTATTCCGCCCGGCGCGCGCCGGAACCGGCCGGTTCCGGCGCGCGCCTCTCCCGGGGCACGGGCCTCTCCCGGGGCACGGCATGCGGGAGGGCCGGGCTGCTCCCGCGCGCCCGGCCCTCCCTGGCCCTCCTTGCCGTGCCGCGGTCAGGCGCCGCCGGCGACGAGCGCGCGGTAGGTGATAGGCCCGGTGATGCCGTCGGCGTCGATGTCGAACTGCCCCTGGACCTCCTTGACGGCCTTGGTGGTGGCGGGGCCGTACTGGCAGTCGAGGTCGAGCTTCTTGCCGTAGTCGTGGATCAGCAGGTACTGGATGCCGCAGACGACGGCCCCGCTGGTGCCCGGCCCGTATTCGCCGAACACGGCGCCGCGCAGGGTGTTCCACGTCTCGCTGTCGAGGCTGGAGTCGGCCGGCAGGTCGTTGGCCTTGTCGAAGGCCGCCACGGCCTGCACCAGTTCGGCGTCGAAGGACTCCGGGTCGGTTTCGACGTCGCCCTTGTAGTAGCCCTCCGCCTTGAGCAGGTACTTGGCCGAGGCGATGTCGGGGCTGGTGTCGCCCTGGCTGTACGAGGGCCACGGCAGCGCCTCGATCTCGGCGCGCACCTGCGGTGAGGTGTCGGGACCGTCGGCGAGCGCCATGGGTGCTCCCGCGAGGCCCGCCGTGAAGACGACGGCTCCGGCGGCGATCGCGGTCGCGGTTTTGCGCATGAACGGCATTGTCTTGCTCCCTTGTGGATTATCGCCATCCCGTCGGTTCGCGGGATGCGCTCTATCTGGGGAGACGCCGAAGCGGAAACAGAGGTTCTGGGGATGGCGGTAATTATCGGCTGGCTGACCTAATTCGGCCAATCTGCTATGCGCGTGGCAACCGGCCGCCCGCAAGCGCGTCACCTGCACGTTCTTAGGTTGCCATGGGAGCTGAAAGGCCGCCGGAAGCGCCGCGCCGCGCCCTGTGCCGCCACGCGCAAAATGACGGCAAAGGGCGGGGCAAAATCGGTTTTCAGCGGACGGGATGGCCCTGTGCGCGCAATTCCGATTTCACGTCGGAAATACCGAATTCGCCGAAGTGGAACACCGATGCGGCGAGGACCGCGTCGGCGCCGGCGTTGATGGCGGGCGCGAAGTGCCCCACCTCGCCCGCTCCCCCGCTGGCGATGAGGGGGACGTCCACGGCGGCGCGCGCCGCCCGGATCAGGTCGAGGTCGAACCCGGCCTTGGTGCCGTCGGCGTCCATGGAGTTCAGCAGGATCTCGCCGGCGCCGAGTTCGGCGGCGCGGGTCACCCACTCCACCGCGTCGATGCCGGTGCCGCGCCGCCCCCCGTGGGTGGTGACCTCGAACCCGCTCGGGGTCGGCGGGCCGCCGACCACCCGGCGCACGTCGGCCGACAGTACGAGCACCTGGCGGCCGAACCGCTCGGCGATGTCGGAGATGAGTTCGGGCCGGGCGACGGCGGCGGTGTTCACCCCGACCTTGTCGGCGCCGGCCCGCAGCAGCCGGTCGACGTCGTCGGGGGTGCGGACGCCGCCGCCGACGGTCAGCGGGATGAACACCTGCTCGGCGGTGCGGCGCACGACGTCGTAGGTGGTGTCCCTGTCGCCGCTGGAGGCGGTGACGTCGAGGAAGGTGAGCTCGTCGGCGCGTTCGGCGTCGTAGGTGCGCGCCAGCTCCACCGGGTCGCCGGCGTCGCGCAGCCCGGTGAAGTTGACCCCTTTGACGACCCGCCCGGCGTCGACGTCCAGGCAGGGGATGACACGGATGGCGAGGCTCATCGGCGCGCCTCCTCCGCGACCGCAGCGATCGCGTCCTCCAGGGTGAACGCGCCCTCGTACAGCGCGGTGCCCATGATGGCGCCTTCGACGCCGTCGCCGGTCAGGGACGCGATGGCGCGCAGGTCGGCCAGGCTCGACACGCCGCCGCTGGCGACGACGGGCCGGTCGGTGCGGGCGCACACCGAGCGCAGCAGGTCCAGGTTGGGGCCCTTGAGGGTGCCGTCCTTGTCGACGTCGGTCACGACGTAGCGGGCGCAGCCCTCGGACTCCAGCCGCTCCAGGGTGCTGAACAGGTCGCCGCCGTCGCGGGTCCAGCCGCGCGCGGCGAGCGTGCTGCCGCGGACGTCGAGGCCGATGGCGATCCGGTCGCCGTGCTCGGCGATGATCTTGGCGCACCATTCGGGGTGCTCCAGCGCCGCCGTGCCGATGTTGACGCGGGTGCACCCGGTCGCCAGCGCCGCCTCGAGGGACGCGTCGTCGCGGATGCCGCCGGACATCTCGACGCGCACGTCGAGCCGGCCGACGATGTCGCCGAGCAGGGCGCGGTTGTGGCCGCGGCCGAACGCGGCGTCGAGGTCCACCAGGTGGATCCACTCGGCCCCGGCGCGCTGCCAGCCCAGTGCCGCCTCGACGGGGTCGCCGTAGGTGCCGCCGGAGCCGGCCTTGCCCTGGACGAGTTGGACGGCCTGGCCGCCCGTGATGTCGACGGCGGGGAGGAGTTCGAGTGCGGTGGGCATCGTGTGCGCGGCCTTCGTGTCGTTGGTGGGCGTGGCAGGGGTCACAGGGTCGCCGTCCAGTTCGCGAGGAGCCGGGCGCCTGCGTCGCCGGACTTCTCCGGGTGGAACTGGGTGGCCCACAGGGGCCCGTTCTCCACGGCGGCGACGAACGGTTCGCCGTGGGTGGTCCAGGAGACGAGCGGCGCCGCCATGTGCGCGCTGGTCGGTTCGAGCTCCCAGCGGCGCACGGCGTAGGAGTGGACGAAGTAGTAGCGCTCGTCGGGGTCGGCGCCGCTGAACAGGGCGGACCCCTCGGGGACCGCGACGGTGTTCCAGCCCATGTGCGGGACCACCGGGGCGTGCAGGCGCTCGACGGTCCCCGGCCATTCGGCGCAGCCTTCGGTGCTGACGCCGTGCTCGACGCCGCGCCCGAACAGCACCTGCATGCCCACGCAGATGCCGAGCACCGGCCGGCCCCCGGCGAGCCGCTTGCCGATGACCCGGTCGCCCTGCGCGGCGCGCAGCCCTTTCATGCACGCCTCGAACGCGCCCACACCGGGTACGAGGAGGCCGTCGGCCGCCACGGCGGTTTTCGGGTCGCCGGTGACGGTGACGTCGGCCCCGACGCGCTCCATTGCGCGCTGGGCCGAGCGGAGGTTGCCGGATCCGTAGTCGAAGACGACGACGCGTGGCCGCACGGTCGCGGCCCCCTTTCCTCGGGACGGGGCGGACGGTGCCGCGGCTGCCCAGCGGTGGTTCAGAGGTGGTTCAGAGGTGGTTCAGTGCCGGGTCGGCCGAGGGCGGTCCGGCCGCGGTTCAGAAGTAGTCGAGCCGGAGCACGCCCGATGCGGCGGCCAGCACCGCGCACACGGCGAGCACCGCGGTGAGCGGCCTGCTGGTCTTGGCGAAGGAGATGGCGCCGCCCAGCAGCAGCCCGCCCAGCGCCAGCAGCAGGACCGCCACGAGGTCGTCCATTACAGGGCGCCCTTGGTCGACGGCACCCCGCTGACGCGGGGGTCGCGTTCGGCGGCGTGGCGCAGCGCGCGGGCGAACGCCTTGAACTGGCACTCGACGATGTGGTGGGCGTCGCGGCCGTAGGGCACGTGGATGTGCAGCGCGCAGCGCGCCTGCGCGACGAACGACTCGAAGATGTGCCGGGTCATGGTCGTGTGGTAGTCGCGGCCGATGACCGGGGCGATTCCCGCGGGCTCGGTGTGCACCAGGTAGGGCCGCCCGGACAGGTCGACGGTCACCTCGGCGAGCGCCTCGTCGAGCGGCACCTTGGCGTCGGCGAAGCGGCGGATCCCCGCCTTGTCGCCGAGCGCCTCCTTGAACGCGGCGCCGAACGCCAGCGCGGTGTCCTCGATGGTGTGGTGGGCGTCGATGTGCAGGTCGCCCTCTGTCCGGACGGTGATGTCGAACAGGCCGTGCTTGGCGATCTGGTCGAGCATGTGGTCGTAGAAGCCGACCCCGGTGGAGATGTCGGCGACCCCGGTGCCGTCGAGGTCGACCTCGACGAGGACCTTGGTCTCCTTGGTGGTGCGTTCGACGCGGCCGGTGCGGCTCATTGGGGTGCGGTCATTCCTTCGGATGGGCGGGTCGGTCGGGTGCTGCGGGCGCGGCGCGCGCCCGCCGGGTGGGCGCCGATCAGCGCCCATGCCGGTCGGCGCGGCCCGTCACATGCAGCAACGCGTGGCGGAACGCCGACATTTCCTCCGGGGTGCCGATGGTGACGCGCAGCCACCCGGGGGGTCCGGTCTCGCGGATCAGCACGCCCTGGTCGAGCAGTCCCTGCCACACGGCGTGGCGGTCGGGGAACGTGCCGAACAGGACGAAGTTGGCGTCGGAGTCGGCGACGGCGAAGCCGTAGTCGCGCAGCCAGGCGACCAGCGCGTCGCGCTCCTCGCGGAGCCGTTTGACGTGGCCGAGGAGTTCGTCGGTGAAGTCGAGCGCCGTGCCGGCCACGACCTGGCTGACGGCGGAGAGGTGGTACGGCAGCCGGACGAGTTGCAGCGCGTCGATCACCGCCGGGTGCGCGGCGAGGTAGCCCAGGCGGGCCCCCGCCATGGCGAACGCCTTCGACATGGTGCGGGTGACGATGAGGCGGGGGAAGGACGGCAGCAGCGACAGCGCGCTCGGCGTGCCCTCGCGGCGGAACTCCGCGTACGCCTCGTCGACCACCACCATGCCCGGGGCGACCCGCGCGACCTGCTCGATGACCTCCAGCGGCAGCGCGGTGCCGGTGGGGTTGTTCGGCGAGGTCAGGAACACGATGTCGGGGCTCTGCACGGCGATCGCGATGCGCGCGGCCTCGACGTCGATGCCGAACTCGCGGGTGCGTTCGATCGACACCCACCCGGTGTTGGTGACCCGGGTGATGATGGGGTGCATCGAGTACGACGGCTCGAAGCCCATGGCCTTGCGGCCGGGGCCGCCGAACACCTGGAGGATCTGCTGGAGGATCTCGTTGGAGCCGTTGGCGGCCCACACCGAGCGCGCCTCAAGGCCGTGCCCCAGGTAGTGCGCCAGGCCGGCGCGCAGCCGGGTGGCGTCGCGGTCGGGGTAGCGGTTCAGCCCGCTGGCGGCGCCGGCGACGCCGCGCGCGAGCGCCGCGGCGAGCCGGTCGGACGGCGGGTAGGGGTTCTCGTTGGTGTTGAGTGCCACGGCGACGTCGAGCTGCGGGGCGCCGTAGGGCGACTGCCCGCGGAGGTCGTCGCGGATCGGGAGGTCGTGGAGGCCGAATCCGCCGCTCATCGTGCGCCCCCTTCGGCGCCCAGGCGGGCGGTGACCGCTTCGCCGTGCGCGGGCAGGTCCTCGGCTTCGGCGAGCGCCACGACGTGGTGGGCGACCTCGGCGAGGGCCGCCCGGTCGTAGTCGACGACGTGGACGCCGCGCAGGAACGACTGCACGCTCAGCCCTGAGGAGTGGCAGGCGCAGCCGCCCGTGGGCAGCACGTGGTTGGACCCGGCGCAGTAGTCGCCGAGGGACACCGGGGCGAAGTCGCCGACGAAGACCGCTCCGGCGTTGCGCACCCGCGCGGCCAGCGCGCGGGAGTCGGCGGTCATGACCTCCAGGTGTTCGGCGGCGTAGGCGTTGACGACCAGGAGCCCGTGGTCGAGGTCGTCGACCAGGACGATCCCGGACTGGGGGCCGCCCAGCGCCTCGGTGACGCGCGCGGTGTGCCGGGTGGCGGCGACCCGGCCGGGGAGCTCCGCCTCGACCTTCGCCGCGAGCGCCTCGGACGGGGTGACCAGCACCGAGGCCGCCGCGGGGTCGTGCTCGGCCTGGCTGATGAGGTCGGCGGCGACGTAGCCGGGGTCGGCGGTGTCGTCGGCGAGGATGGCGATCTCGGTGGGGCCTGCCTCGGCGTCGATGCCGATGACGCCCTTGAGCAGCCGCTTCGCCGCCGCGACGTAGACATTGCCGGGGCCGGTGACCAGGTCGGCGCGCGGGCAGCCCGCGACGCCGTAGGCGAACATCGCGACGGCCTGCGCGCCGCCCACCGCGTGGACCTCGTCGACACCGAGGAGGCGGCACGCCGCGAGGACGGTGGGGTGCGGCAGCCCGCCGAACTCCGCCTGCGGCGGCGACGCTACGGCGAGGGACCCGACCCCGGCCTCTTGGGCCGGGACGACGTTCATGACGACGCTGGACGGGTAGACCGCGAGCCCGCCTGGGACGTAGAGGCCCACGCGGTCGACGGGGATCCAGCGCTCGGTGACCGTGCCGCCGGGCGCGACCTGGGTGGTGGTGTCGGTGCGGCGCTGGTCGCGGTGGACCAGCCGCGCCCTGCGGATGGACTCCTCCAGCGCGGCGCGCACGGCGGGGTCGAGCCCGTCGAGTGCGGTGTCGAGCGCTTCGGCGGGCACCCGGATGCCGGTGATGCGCACCCCGTCGAACCGCTCCGCGAGGTCGATCAGCGCCTCGACGCCCCGATGGCGGACGTCCGCGCAAATGGGGCGGACCTGCTCGACCGCTGCGTCGATGTCGAGATCGGCGCGCGGTAGCAGGTCACGGGGGTCGCCGGGGTGGCCTCGGAGGTCGATTCGGGAGATCACCGGTTCAGTGTATTGGCCGGGCCGGGCGCCGCGACGTGCGGTTCAGCCCCCGCGTCCCGTGTCGTTGCGCACAGGGAAGACCGGCGCGTTCCGGCGCCCGCCGCGGCTCGTCCCGTCGCCTCCGTGACCAGGCGCACTGTCACATTCTTGCAGCTTGGCGCCTACCCTTCTCACTGGGCAAGAAACGACCCTTTTATTCTCTATCGTCCGATTCATAAGGTGACCCAGCCCGAAACGGCACTGTGGCGGGCCGCACTGTGCCCTGTGACGCGGACTGGGAGGGGAGGACGCAATGGCCGGAAGCGCGGAGGCTGCGGGCAACAACGGGCGGGCCGCAGACCGACTGCTCCAGGTCCTGCTGCTCTTCACCCGAGAGGAGTCGCTGACCGCCGATCGCATCGCCGAGCGGACCGGCATCCCGGTGAGCACCGTGTACCGGTTGCTCGCCCGGCTCACCGATTCCGGGTTCGTGCGCCACTCCCCCGCCGGGGCGGTGTACGCGGCCGGCCCGGTGGCGGTCCAGTTCGCCGAGCGGTACCGCAGCGGGGCATTGCAGCGCACCGCGATCGGGCCGCGCCTGGCGCGGCTGTCCCAGGAGTCCGGCGAGCTCGCCGCCTACCTGGTCCCGGTCGGTACCGAGGCACTGTGCGTGGACGCGGTCGAGGGTCCGCGCCTCCTCCGCTGCTGCTACAGCCGCGGCGCCACCCAACCGCTGCTGCGCGGCGCCACCGCCCAGGCGATGCTCGCGAGCCTTCCCGAAGAGCGGAGACAGGCCGTCTACGCCGCCTACCGCCTACCGCCGGACCGCGTCCGCCACCTGGAGGCCGAACACGAGCAGGTGCGCCAGGTGGGGGTCGCCGTCAGCGAGGGCGCGTTGGACGAGGGCGTGTGGGGCGCCAGCGCGCCCGTCCTCGACGCCGCCGGGGTTCTCGGCGGCGCCGTCACCGTGATGGCGCCGGCGGCACGCACCGCGCTGCGCCGCCCGCATTACATCCGCCTCGTCAAGGAGGCGGCCCGCGATCTCAGCTTGTTGTTTAACCTTGCCCGGGGACCTGGCCTACCCGGATCAATCGTTTCCCGGACAGAGAACGCGGCCGTCCCCCACGCTTCGAGATGTCG
>NZ_PYGA01000035.1 GCF_003014485.1 Murinocardiopsis flavida
TCGTTGCCCCAGGCGCGGGTGGGGGTTTCGCCTTCCAGCCACAGGGCGGTGAAGGCGCGCCGGGCGCGGGAGATCAGCGAGTAGAAGCTGGACACGGGAAGGCCGAGGGATTCGGCGGCCGCGGTGTAGTCGCCGTGGTCGTAGAGGGCGCGGATGAGTTCCTGGTTGCGGGGGGTGAGTGCGGCCCAGATCTGGTCGAGGGCGAGGCGTTCCACGACGCGTTCTTCGGGGCTTCCGGTGGGGGTGGCGGCGAGCATCCAGTAGCGGTGGAACTGGGGTGCGGATCCGTGGGGGGTTTGGCCGTGGGTGGAGCGGTGTTTGCGGGTGTGGGTGGTGATGGTGTTCCACCCGGCGCGGATGAGGTCCCAGTAGGCGGGGGGTTCGGTGGCGGTGTAGAGGTGTTCGGCGATGGCCGACCACGCGGCGTCGCGGCGCTCCTCCCAGGGCACCGGGGTGGGGTAGCGGTACTGGGTGGCGGCGTAGTTGGCCAGGCGGGCGAGGGCGCGGGCGGTGTAGCCGTGCCGCAGAGGCTGGTCCTCGGCGCGCGTCGTGGGGGTGTCGGGGGCGGTTTCGGGCATGGGTGTGGTCCTCGTCGGGCCTTGTGACGGGGCGCCCGGCCCCGCGTGGGAGGGGTAGAGGCGGGGCCGGGCGCGTCAGGGGCAGCCGGTCGTGCGCTCGGCGGGGGTCAGCCGGTGGCGTGGCCGGCGGGGGGTGGCGGCACGTGGAAGTAGCGCTTGGTGCGGTCGCGGCGGGGCAGGGCGGGACGCAGCCGCGGCAGGACGGGGTCGCGTTCGTCGGTGTCGATCTGCTCCAGGCGCGTGCGCAGCCCGCGCAGGGTGTGCACGGTGACGGTGTTGGGGCCGCCGGTGCGGGGGCGCAGGCGGGTCGCGGTGTACATCCGACCCGGATGAGGGCCGGTGATCAGCCAGGCATGACCCCACTCCCGCGAGAGCCGGGCCCGGGTCAGCGCTCCCACCGCTAGACCCCGGTATCCGTGCGGATCTCGGCCCAGACCCGGGTGCCGCCGGTGTCGTTGTCCACGCCCCAGGTGTGGGCGACGGCGGCGACCAGGGCCAGGCCCCGCCCGGATTCGTCGGTCTCCGGTGCCGAACTCGGGCGGGGGGCGGGGACGGGACGGGGGCCGGCGTCGGTGACGGTGATGCGCACCCGGTCCTCATAGCGGGTCAGGGTCAGGGTGTAGGCGCCGCCGGGCCGCGCCGAGCACGAGTGCCGACAGGCATTGGTGGCGAGTTCGGACACGATGAGGGCGAGGTCGGCCGCGGTGTCGCCGGGCAGGCCGGAGGTAGTGGCGGCCCAGGTGCGGGCGGCGCCCACCTGGGCGGGGACAGCGGCGAAGACCGCGGTGTGCACGACGGCGAGGGTGGGGGCGGCGGTGCTCATGGCTGCACCGCCCCGGTCCGGCGGGGCAGGTAGGGGCGGATCCGGGAGGGGCGCCGACGCCGGGAATCCCGGACGCGGTGGGTCCCGGGGTGGTCGGTAGTGTTCGTCATGGTTCCTCTCCTGGTCTGTCCAGGGTGGGGAGCAAGGCCCTGGCGGGTGTTGTGAGCATCCGCCAGGGCCGTTCTGCGTTTCGCAGATAATCGAACTTCACACCCGCACTTCAAGGTGCTGCACACTGTGAGTATCACATTCGATGCACGCAAGTGCAATACACATTTGCGAAACGCAAGTTAGAGATGCTTTGGAAGCCGCAGCACGAGATGCGAGGGTTGGGCCATGACAACGCCAACGGTCAACAGGTGGCAGCTTGCGCGCACCTTGAAGAACTTGAGGGGGAACACGCCGCCCGCTGACGTGGCGAAAGCGCTGAAGACGACTGTCTCGACGGTTCACCGATGGGAGACGTCAGGCGAGGGTGGTTCGGTGCCTTCTCCTGGAGCCCTGGATCGGTTGCTCGATCTCTATCGCGTCCCACCGAGCGAGGCGGAGAGGATCACGGCGCTCCGCCGTAACGCCCGCAAGAACGCCTGGTGGAACCCATATCGCGTTGAGCGCACCTATGGCATGTTCGTTGACCTTGAGTCAGCAGCGACTTCGATCGAGACGTACGAGAGCACCTTGATAGCCGGGTTGGCGCAGACTCAGGACTACGCGCGTGCCGTAATCAGGGCCACCAACATTGATGGTGATGACGCTGACGTCGACCAAGAGGTAACTGTTCGCCTAGCGCGCCAGCAGGCGTGGAGCGAAAGTGACGGGGCCCGCTTGGGGATTGTGCTCGGGGAAGCGGCGGTTCGTCAGTGCGTCGGTGGCTCCGCTGTGATGCGCAAGCAACTTGAGCACTTGGCGGAGTTCTCACACCATCCGAAGGTCGAACTTCAAGTATTGCCGTACAGCGCCGGTGAGCACGCTGCGATCCACGCGGCCGGATTCGCAACTTTGAAGCTCACGAACGATGGTCTCGCTGTCGTCTACAGTGCCAGCCAAACAGGTAGCCTATTTCTGGACGATCCTCCCGTGGTCGAGAGGTATACGACCATCTTCAACAAGCTTCGTATTGCCGCCTCGGGAGAAGGCGCATCGCGCGACCTGATCTCCTCCATCATGCGCGATCTGTAGTAAAGGACGTACACGACATGTCGGCAGACGGGCTCTCCGCCTCGGCGTGGAGCAAGAGCAGCTACAGCGCCAGCCAGAGCAACTGTGTTGAGGTTGCTATGCCGGGTGCCGTACTCGTTCGCGATACACGGAACAGGGAGCTTGGGCACATCGCGTTCACTCGCGCGGAGTGGGCCTCGTTCCTTGAGGACGTCAAGTCAGGTCTGCTGTAGTCGCACCGCTCAGCCCTCGGACGGCCTACGTCCGAGGGCTTTTTGTTGTCTCGATTCAGCCGAGGGTCACGACGTGGGGCGGGTGGGGATCAGGGCGAGGGTTCTGTCCGTGAGGGTGTCGAAGCTGATTCCGTCGAAGCCGGTGAGGGTGCTGGCGATCCGGTTGCGCAGCGGGGCGGTCCAGTAGTCGGGCAGCGCCTCCGCCCCCAGGAGGCCGCCCACGACCGAGCCGACCGTCGCCCCCGCCGAGTCGGTGTCCCACCCCGCCGAGACCACGGCGGTGATGGACGCGGTGAAGTCCCCCGCCCCGTGGACCAGCGCCGCAGCGATCGACGCCGCATTGTTGACCGCGTGCACCCAGTGCAGGTCCCCGTTCCGCTCATGCAGGTGGTCGAGGACCGTCTCGAAGTCCTTCTCGGCCCGCGCCAGCGCGACCGCGTCCCGCACCGCCGCCGCCAGCCGGGACCCGGGCGGGACCACGCGCAGCGCCCCCGCCAGCACCTCGTCAACGGAGTCCGACACCGGCGCCATCGCGCACAGCGCCGCAGCGAACATCGCGCCGTAGACGCCATTGGCGGTGTGGCTGACCACGGCGTCGCGGTGGGCCATCGCGGCGGCGCGCGCCGGGTCGCCCGGGCTCACCCACCCGTAGACATCGGCGCGGATCAGCGCGCCGATCCACTCGCGGAACGGGTTGCGCAGCTCCGCCGTCTCAGGCGGGGTCGCCCCGCTGAGGAGGTTGCGCATCGCGACCCGCTCGGCCGTGAAGATCCGGCCGGGAGGCAGCTCGTCCAGCCATATCTGCGCCACGTCGTCGCTGGTGAAGTCCGCGCCGTGGCGTTCGAGGACGGCCAGCGCGAGCATCGGGAAGTTGAGGTCGTCGTCCTCGGGCGTGCCGTCGATGGTCTCCGCGAGGCTGTTCGACGCGCTGCGCCGGTTCCACGGCCAGCGCGCCGCCACCTCAGCGGGCAGCCCCTGGGCGGTGAACCAGCCGCGCACCGGCCAGTTCCCGGTGGCCTCGGCGATCTCCCTGATGCCCGCGCGCGGGATCTTCTCGACCGGCTTGCCGAGCACGCACCCGGCCGCCCGCCCGGTCCATGCGCCGCGCAGGCGCTCCGCGAGGTCGGGACCCGGTGTCGCGAGAGGGCCGGTCGGCCAGTCGGGGCAGGCGGCGACGATGTCCGGGAGGGCGGTGGGCTCGTCGGCTGCGAGCGGGGACGGGAGCGCCGCCAACTCGTCCATAAGCTCCTCCGCCAGGGCCCGGAGCGGGGGAGCGGCGGGCTCGGGCGAGGCGCCCGCCAGCGGCGGGGCGTCGTGGCCGCCGGCCGCGTGCCACCGCCGGGCCGCCGCCGCGACAGCGGCGGGGTCGCGCCCGTCCTGCGCGGCCTGCCGCAGCTCGTGTCCGATCAGGTCCTCGGGGTGGATCCAGGTGAGTCGCATTGGAGTGTTCCCGTCTAGTGGTCGGGTGGGGGATGGATTGAGGTCTCGGGGCCTGGTGATCGCGCCGTCTGGGTGGGGCGTTGGTGTGCGGGGTGGTCTTCTCAGATCTCCCTGGCTAGAGCGGACATTGGCTGGCTGCGAGGCGGCTGCGAAGCAGCGACCGCCGAAGTACACCCTGAGTCGAAAAACCACGGATGGGCGGTCGCGGTCGGTCCCAGGTGGGGACATGAAATCCCGATCGATGGGCTCCTTGGCGCGGTTGACGATGCGGGTGCCGGTACCGCGGTGGCTGGGCGGGCGGGTTTCGTGTCCGGGCGCCCGCATCCCCCCGTCCGCGTCGCGATGCGTGTCTCCGTGTGGTCGACTGCGAATTGGGGCGGGTGGGCTACCCGGCCAGCTCCGCGAATGCGGCCTCGGCCGATTGGCGGGCGGCGCGGTCGGCCTCCCGGATCCGGACCGCGACGTCCGCAAGGGCCAGGCCAGGCGCCTCGATGTCGGTACGGCTCGCCTCCGCGATCTTGGTGCGCCATTCCTGGGGGACGCAGTCGCGCCCGCCCAACGCACCCGCGATCGCCCCGCCCATGCTCGCGATGGAGTCGGCGTCGCGGCCGTAGTTGACCCCGCCGAGGACGGTGTCGCGGTAGTCCCCGTTAGCGATAAGGAGGAACGCCAGCGCCATCGGCAGCTCCTCGATGGCGTGCACCCGTGAGGGGCGCCGCGCGCCGAGTCCCTGGTCGCGGTAGGTGTCGGCCACCGTGTCGAAGGGAGCCATCGCGGCGCGCAGCTCCGCGGCGGTGCCCCGCCAACCCGTGATGCCGCGCGCCCGCTCGCACACCGCCTCGATGGCGGCGCGGGTGCCGTCCTTGGCGACCGCGAGCGCGGCCGCGACCACCGACTCCGGGTCGGCCCCGCTGCGCATCGCCTCGGCGACGGCCGCAGCGAACACCCCGGCGGCCTCGCGTCCGTAGCTGGACTGGTGGGCGCCCGCGAGGTCGACCGCCTCGGTGTAGGCGGCGTGCGGGTCGCCGGCGTTCACCACGCCCACCGGCGCCATGTACATGGCGGCGCCGCAGTTCACGATGTTGCCGACCCCGGCCTCGCGCGGGTCGACGTGGCCGTAGTGCAACCGCGCCACAAGCCACTTCTCCGCGAGGAACACCCGCTGCAACAGCAGCGCCTCGTCCTCCAGCTCCGGCACCCAGTGCCGCTCGCCGATCATCTCGGGCACCAGGTACTCGGCGGCGGCGTAGGCGTCGAGGTGCCGCCCGGCCTTGACGTAGACGCGCACCAGCGCCTGCGTCATGAGGGTGTCGTCGGTGATGTTGCCGTCGCCCTTGTGGTACGGCGCAATGGGGCGGGCGGTGCGCCAGTCGGGGTTGTACGGGCCGACGATGCCCTCGACGTCGCCGCCGTAGCGCTGGTGGATCTGCGCGACGGTCCAGCCCTCGGTCGCGCCGCCGAGCGCGTCGCCGACAGCGGCCCCTGCGATCACGCCGACGGCCTTGTCCTGGAGTCGGGTCAGCATTCGATGGCTCCTTCGTTGGGTGCGGCACGGGTACGCGCCGCGCAATCGTGTTGTTCTTGAGCGGGTGCCGGTGGCTTTCGGCGTGTCCCGGCGAGCCCTCCGCGGATGTCGGTGGTTCTGAGCGAGCCCCGGCGGTCCCTCCGCGGATACGGGTGGCTGCTGGCGGGTTCCGGTGGTTCCTCCGGCGGGTGTCGGTGGCCTTCAGTGTGTTCCGGCGGTCCCGCTGCGGATGCCGGACGCCACGGTGTCGGCGACGTCCATCAGGTCGGTTCCGGCCAGCTCCGGCAGGCAGCACCCCGCGAGCACGCCGACGCGCTCGCGCCATGCCGGTGCGAGGGCCGCGTATCCGCCCAGGGCTCCGGTCAGCGCCCCCGCGAGAGCAGGGGCGGAGTCCGCGAGAGCGGCGAGGCAGGCCGCCGCGCTCACCGCGGGGGCGAGCGCGCCGTCGGCGGCCGCCGCGAGGGCGAACGCCGCGGGCACCGTCGCCGACGCCGCCGTGCCGTAGGAGTAGACGTGGTCGCAGCAGACGTCCTCCAGCGCGGGCAGCAGCCCGAACGGGTCGACGCCGGACGCCGCCCGCGCACGCTCCCAGAGTCCGGTGTCGCCCGCGGCAAGCCCGGCGACGGCGGCGCTGACCTCGGCTCCGGCAGCGCTCTCCTCACCCCCGGCGGCACTCACCTCAGCCCCGGCGGTGCTCTCCTCACCCCCGGCGATGCGATTGCGGTCCGTTCCCGTGCCGCTTCCCGGGGCCGCGCCCGCGCCGCCGCCGAGTGCAGCGGCCAGGGCCTCGTCCGCGACCGCCCGGATGGCGCTGCCGTCCGGCAGGCGGGCCAGCCCGGCACCCAGCGCCTCGGCGGTCGTACCGCCGCCGCCCGCCACGGCCACCGCCGCCGCCATGGCGCGTGCCGCGCTCACGCCGTCGCCGGAGTTGGTGACCTCGGCGTCGACCGCCGCCCGCTCGGCCGCGCGATCGGGGTCGCCCGGGTGGGCGGCGCCGAACGCCACCGCGCGCACCGCTGCGGCGTCGTCGAAGTGGTGCGGATTGTCGTGTCCGCTGTGCGGCGGGCGTTTGCCGAGCGCGAGGTTGTCCAACGCCGACCGCACGGAGATGCGGGCGCGCAGGTCGGTCCGGTCGAGGAGGGCGGTGAACGCGTCGGTGCGGTCGGTGTCGATGCCGAGCGCGGTCCAGACGAGCCATTCGGCGTCGTCCGACGGGCCCATAGCGAGCGGCGCCACCGGCTGGTTCAGCGCGAACGGCACGGGCAGGGACGTCACCCGGTGCTCTTCGGCGAACAGGTCGAGTTCCCGGCCCAGCCGCCGGGTCCACGGCGCGAGCAGCCCGAACCGGTGCCGCGCCGACGGCCATCCAGCGGCGTCGCCGATGGCGGTCCCGGCGAACGCGCCCCGGATCCGGTCGGCGGCAGGATGCCGCTCCCCGCGCGGTTCTTCCCCCGTTGTCACTTCATCGTCCTCTCACCTCGGATGTGTGGACCGTGGCCCCCCGCGAGCCGCGGTCTGGTATCCGCCATACGTGGCGCGCGCCTGGTTCCCCTGCCACCCGCCTGATGCAGAGTGCGCGGCGCGTTCGGCTCTCCTCCGCCGGGGCTGCTGGGTGCCGGTCTTGCGGTGACTGTGCGGGGTGTGCTTCGGCCGTCGCTGCTGCGCAGGCACCCCGGCAGCCTTGCCTCTGTCCCCTGGGGCAAAGCGTGCTCTGGCCGTGCGGCTCGGCGGCTCCCCCTGCCGCTCTGAATCTCGTCCATGCCAGCCAGGGAAGGGGCCCGGGGTGCTTCGGCCCAAAGAAAGACCAAAGAAAAAGCGAGAGGTCTGAGAAGGACCGAAGTCCACTCGGGTGGGGCGAGGGCCTCCGTGCCCTGGGGGATGCGGAGGGAGGCGGGCCTTTGTCCGGGGAGTGGCGGAAGGGTGGGGTGGTTGTCCGTGCCTTGGCGGAGTGTCGAAAGGGTGGGGTCGGGGCGAGAGCGCCCTTGACCCCGGGAGAGCAGGAGCCAGGCTGCCGGGGAGCCTGCGCAGCAGCGACGGCCGAAACACATCGGTTGGTCGAAAGCCGGACCGTACGCGATGCGGACCCGGCGCCTCGGTATCCGCCAACGGTCGGATGGTCGATGGGGCGGTGCGGGCGCAACGCGGGTTCGGATGTTCAGGCACGGCGCCGTCATGGGCGACCGGTGCGTGCCGCGACGAGCAGGTCGGCGACGTCCACGACGTGGCGGCCGGCGACGGAGGGCAGGCACGCGCCGGTGACAGGGCTGATGGCCGCGGCCCACCGCTCGGGTACCCCGCTCGCGCCGCGCCCCGCACCCGACAGAGCCCCCGCGATGGCCGCCGTGGTGTCGGCGTCGCGGCCCAGGTTCGCGGCCGTGACCACGGACTCCTCAACGTCCCCGCCGGCCACCAGGTACGCGGCGAACGCGAGCGCGACCGCCTCGGGGGCGAGGTCGGTCCACGGGTAGTGCCCTGGGACGACGGCTCGGTGCAGGGCCGCACCGAACTCCGGTCCGGGGCCACTGGACGCGGTGTCGGATCCGCTGTGCTCGCTTGCGATGCGTACCGCCTCGGCCAGGTTGCGGGCGGTCCAGGAGTCGGCGGGGATGTGCGCCAGTGCCGCCTCGGCCACCTGCTCCGGTGCGGCGCCGGTCGCCGCGACCGCGACTGCGGCGGCGACCGCGCGCCCGCCGAGGATCCCCTCGCCGGACTGGCTGACCGACCCGTCCACGGCGACCAGCCGGGCCGCCTCGGCGGGGTCGCCCGCTGCGAAGACCCCGTAGGGCGCCGCGCGCATGGCCAGCCCGTCGGACCAGCCGTGCAGGTGGCGCCGTCCCGACGCCGGTGGCGCGATGCCGCGCCGCAGCGCCTGCGCCGCGCCCAGCTCGGAGAACCCTGCGCCGCGCATGGGGCCCTCGATGCTCAGCACCTGGTCCTCGTAGGCGGCGACGACGTGGGCTGGTGTCAGCGCGCTGCCGTGCTCGCACAGCAGCAGCGCGGCGAAGATCGAGTACTCGGTGTCGTCGGTGCCCGCCGCGACCCCGCCGGGTCCGGCCTCCAGCTCGGTGAGCCGCCCCCAGCGCTCCGCGATCTGCTCCGGGCGCATGTTCTCGGCGGGGCGCCCGAGCGCGTCGCCGCATGCGAGCGCCAGCAGCGCGCCCCGCGCTCGGTCGCGGGCCCGGTCGCTGTCGGACCCCTGATCACGGCCGCGGCCCGGGGCCTGGTCCCGGGCGTGCGGGCCGCCGTTTCCGCGGCCCTGGCCCTGGTCCTGGCCGGGTGTGCCGTCCTTCCCGCGGTCCAGGGCCTGCCCGTGGTCGGCGGGGGCCGCGTCCGGCAGTCCCGGCGTGTTCTCTGCGTTCACTTGGTCTCGTACCTCGCCATCACGACGTTGCCGTCCTCTTCCAGGCGCCGGGCCAGTTCGTCGATGCTGATGCGGTTGCCGAAGTACTCCTGCAACGCGGGTTGCGCCACCCGCGTCTTCCACTCGTCGAAGCCGGCGACTTGCAGGTAGGGGGCCGGTTCGAGGTTGTCGGAGGCGGCCGTTGCGACGTCCCATTGGTTCTTCGCCGTTGTCAGCTCCGGCGCCTTCAGCGCCTCCTGGCTGGTGGGCAGCAGCCAGTCGCCGAGCGCCAGGTCCACCTGGTTCTCGGGTTCGGCGAGGAAGGAGATGAAGTCCGCCGCGTCCTCCCGGTGCGGGCTCTCCGCCGCGACCGACAGGGTCTGCGAGGTGGCGCCCTGCGCGGCGCTGTCGCCGACCAGCGGGGGCAGCATGACCCACTCGAACCCGTCCGGTGCCTGCTCGGTGACCTGCTGGCGGGTGTACACCCCGCCCTGGACCATGGCGTACTTGCCCGCGTAGAACCCGGGGAGCGGGTCGGACGCCGTCATGCCGACGGCGGCGCGGGCGGCGGTCCCGTCCTTGTACAGCTGGTCGTGGATGCGCCGCACGACCTCGCGCTCCTCGTCGCCGACCTTGACGGTGACCTTGTGGTCCGCCCCGATGTCGAAGAACGTGCCCCCGTAGTTGAGGGAGAGGTTCAGCATGCGGTTCACGGCGTTGTCGAGCGGCCACGCCACGGCGTGGCGTTCGCCGGGGACCGTCAGCTCCTTGCTGATCTCCGCGAACTCGTCCCAGGTCCACGGCTTCTCGGACGTCGGGATGCGGACCCCGGCCTCCTTCAGGATGTCGGCGTTGGCGATGAGCACCTGCGGTTCCTGGAGCAGAGGGACGCCCACGACCTCGCCGTCGATGGTGACGGTCTGCCACGCCTCGTCCTTGATGTCGGAGCGGAGGGACTCGGGCAGGTCGCCGCTGAGGTCGGCGAGGTAGTTGCGGTACTGGAAGCTGGTCAGCGCGGGCGACTCGTTGTGGATGATGTCGGGCGGGTCGCCGCCCTCGAACGCGGTGACGAGCTGGTCGTTGACGTTGTCCCAGCTGCCTTGGACGTACTGCACCGGACGGTCGGGGTTCGCCTCGTTCCACTCCTCGACCAGCCGCTTGTTCGCCTCGACGGACTGGGTCTGCCACGCGAGGCTGAGGTAGCGCATGGGTTCGTCGGCGGGGTCGGTCCCGGAGCAGCCGCTGAGCAGCAGCACGGTGCCGAGCGCCGCGGCGGCGGTGGCGCGGGTGCGCTTGGCGGCGCGCGTGCGCATGGCGGCTCCCTTCGTGGGTGGTGGCGGTGCCGCTCCGTTCGGTCCGGGCGCGGGACGGGGGCCGGCGCCGTTCATCCCTTCACCGCCCCGTCGACCAGGCCGCCCTTGAACTGGCGCTGGATGAAGGCGAAGAACAGCAGGCTGGGCACCGTCGCGAGCAGGGACGCCGCTGCCAGCGGGCCGAGGCGGGCGACCCCCTCGGGTCCGGTGAAGGACACCAGGACCAGCGGCAGGGTCTGGATCTCGGGGTCCTTGATGAGGATGAGCGCGAACAGGAACTCGTTCCACGAGGAGATGAACGCGAACATCAGCGCGGCTGCGGTGCCGGGGGCGAGCAGCGGGGCGACGACGGACGCGAGGGTGCGCCACCGCCCGGCGCCGTCGACCGCAGCGGCCTCTTCGAGGCCGCGGGGGATGCCGCGCACGTACCCCTGGAGCATCCACAGGACGAACGGCAGGCAGAACGTGGCGTGCACGATGACGAGCCCGACGAGCGAGTTCACCAGGCCGAACTGGCGCAGGATCATGAACAGGGCGATGATCACCAGGATGAACGGGAACACCTGGCTGACCAGCACCCAGCCCAGCGCGATCCGGTTCAGCACCGACTTGTAGCGCGCCAGCACGTACGACGCCGGGAGCGCGATCGCCACGGTCAGCACCGCGGAGGCCAGGGCGACGAGCAGGCTGCGCTCGGCGGCGCCGATGAGGTCCTGCTCGCCGAACGCCTCGGCGAAGTTCCCGAGGGTGGGCGCGAGCGGGATCCACGTGGGGTCGAGCCGCGCCATCTCCTGTGGGGTCTTCAGCGCGGTCGAGACCAGCCACAGCAGCGGGGCCGCGAGGAACACCAGGTAGCACAGCAGTGCGAGGTACTGGCCGGTGCGCGCCGCTGTGCGGCGGACGCTCATGCTCGCCATCGGCGGGCTCCTTGCCGGACGGCCCGCGTCGGCCGCGGGGCGGTGGGGGTGGCGGTGTGCGGGGTCACGCCTCGGCCTCCTTCAGCTGCCGGCGCAGGTACAGGCCGAGCACGGCGAGGACCACGATGACGATCGCGACGCCCATGGCCGACGCGTAACCGAAGAAGCCGTAGCGGAACGCCTCCTCGTAGGCGTAGAGCATCGGCAGCCGCGTCTGCCCGCCGGGCCCGCCCTGCGTGAGCACGTACACCAGCGCGAACTCGTTCATGTTCCACACGAAGTTGAGCGAGGTGATGGCGATGATGACCGTGCGGAGCTGGGGGAGGGTGACCTGGGTGAAGCGCCGCCACACCCCGGCGCCGTCCATCTCCGCGGCCTCGTGCAGCTCCTTCGAGACGTTCTGCAAGCCGGCGAGCAGCACGATCGTGGTCTGCGGCATCCCGGTCCACACCCCGACGGCGATGATCGCGGGCAGGGCGAGGGCGAAGTCGTTCAGCCAGTCGAGGTTCTCGGAGATGATCCCCAGGTCCATGAGCGTGGCGTTGAGGATCCCCGCCTCGGGGTGGTACACGAGCTTCCACATCAGCCCGATGATCACCGGCGGCATCGCCCACGGGATCATCGCGAGGGTGCGGGCCAGCCAGCGAAGCCGCAGGTCCTGGTTGAGCAGCAGGGCCAGCCCCATGCCCGCGGCGAACTGCAAGGCGGTCACGCTGACCGCCCAGATCAGGCCGATGCGGAACGACAGCCAGAACTCGCCGTCGGCGAGCAGGTGGGCGAAGTTGTCGAAGAAGACGAACGAGGTCTCGATGCCGATCCCCGCGCGGGCATCGGTGAACGCCAGGTAGATCCCGTAGACCAGCGGCGCGACGCTGAACAGCACGACGGGCACCAGGGCCGGGATCATCAGCGAAAGCGCCGATCGGTCCGGTCCGCCGCGGGGGCGCGGTGGCCGCGGCGCCGCGGCCCGGCCGGTGGGGGGTGGGGACGCTTCGGTCAGCGTCATCGGTCGCCTCCTGAGGTCGAAGCGCGCACCACGAGGTGCGGCGCTACGGTGATGACCTGCGCCGGGGGGCCGGTGTCCGGTGTGCGCAGTCGGTCGAGCAGGAGTTCGGCCGCGCGCCTGCCGCGTTCGGCCGAACCCAGGGAGACACTGGTCAGCGTGGGCCACGACACCGCGGCGAGTTCGGTGTCGTCCATGCCGACCACCGCGACGTCGCCGGGGACGTCGCGGCCGGCGGCGCGCAGCGCGTCGAGCGCGCCGAGGGCGATCAGGTCGTTGGCGCACAGCAGTGCGTCCGGGCCGGGGGAGCGGTCGAGGAGGCGCCGGGTCGCCTCGAACCCGGTGTCGCGCTGGAACGCGCCGACGTGCACGAGGCCCTCGTCCACCGGCAGGCCGCCGCGCGCCATGGCCGCGCGGAACGCGGTGTCGCGGTGCCGGCCCGGCACGGTGTCGAGAGGGCCGTTGACGAAGCCGATGCGCCGCCGTCCCAGGTCGGCGAGGTGGCGCAGCGCCAGGTCGATGCCGGTGCGGGAGTCGGCGCGGACGTTGTCGACCCGGGCGCCGTCGGGCAGCGAGCCGATGACCACCGCGGGGGCGGTGAGCCCGTCGATCTCGCGCAGCAGTTCGCCGGTGACCCGGATCGGGCTGATGATCAGGCCGTCGGCGTGGCGCCGCCCGAGGCCCCGCAGCACCTCGATCTCCTCGCCGACGTCGGCACCGGTGGAATGCAGCACGAGCCGGTATCCGCCGGCCTTCAGGACGGGCTGGATCTCGCGCAGCATCGCCAGGTAGACGGGGTTGCCGATGTCGGCGACGGCGAACGCCACCTGCTGGGTCCGGTTGGACTTGAGCGAGCGGGCGACGGCGTTGGGGACGTAGCCGAGCCGGTCGGCCGCCGCGAGGACCCTGCGCTCGGTCTCCGCGCGCACGGGCAGCCCGTTGAACACCCGTGAGACCGAGGCGATGGACACGCCCGCGGCCTCGGCGATCGTGGTGATCGTCGGGCTCGCCTTCGATCGCACGGAAACCCCCTGAACTGGAACGACATCTACCGTAAACGTTTACAGTCGTGCCCCTGTGAACTTCTGTAAACGTTTACGATGATTGACAGGTATGAAACACCCGCGTGTCGCGCCCCGTCAAGCCGGGGGTGAGCGGAATCTTTTCGGCGCGGGCGGGTCAGCCCCGTTCGCCGCCGGGCTTCCAGAGCACCTCGGTGCCGTCGCGGCCCAGGACCCGGCAGAGGATGAACAGCAGGTCGGAGAGGCGGTTCAGGTACTTCGCGGGCAGCGGGCTCACGGTGTCGCCGTGCGCCTCGACCGCCGCCCAGGCGCTGCGCTCGGCCCGCCGGACGACGACCCTGGCCTGGTGCATGAGCGCGACGCCGGGGGACCCGCCGGGAAGGATGAAGCTGCGCAGCTTCGGGAGGTCGGCGTTGTAGTGGTCGCAGGCGGCCTCCAGCCGGACGACGTAGTCGTCCTCGACCCGCAGCGGGGGGAACTCCGGGTCGGGCCGGACCGGGGACGCGAGGTCGGCCCCTGCGTCGAACAGCTCGTTCTGCACCCGGGCCAGCAGCGCGCGGACGTCCTCGGGGACCTCGCCCAGGGCGAGCGCCACCCCGATGGCGGCGTTGGCCTCCTCGACGTCGGCGTACGCCGCGATCCGCGGGTCGGTCTTGGCGCTGCGGCTCATGTCGCCCAGCGCGGTGCTGCCGGCGTCGCCGCCGCGGGTGTAGATGGTGGACAGGACCACGGGCTCATCGGCCTTGTTGTGCTTCATCCGGGCACTCTAAGTGCTGCCGGGAATTCCAAGTGCTGCGGCCGGACCATAACCGTTCGGCAACGGGACACGTCGAACGCGTCAAAAGCAATTGCACGGACTGATACTGTAGGGAATCAGTTAACTACTTAAAGTAACTGTCGGGGATGCCTGTACGCAGTGCGCGCGGACCGCTCGGACGTACCAAGGGGGGCCGTCCGAGCACCGCACCCCGGGAACACAAGCCATCACCGCCCGGGCGGGCGGCGCCGGTTGGGGGACCGGCGCCACCCGCCCGGTTTTTCGTCCGCCCTGCGGAACCGGGTCGGGACAAAGGCGGCGCCCGTGGGAGAGGGGACCCTCCCACGGGCGCCGCGGCTCTGCGATAGGGACGGCTACCGCAGCCAGTGGTCGGCTCGGCGGTCGAACTCGACCGTGCGGGCCTCCTTGGTGCGCAGCACGCCGTTGACGGGCAGGGTGCTGTCGGCGTAGGTCTCCACCGAGTTGGCCATGGCGTCGGTCATGTCGTCGGCGATGGTCCAGTTGATGTTCTCGAGGGTGTCCTCGGCGCTGTGGTAGTACGGGTCGAGCGGCTTGCCCGCGGTCCCGCCGTACTTCGCCACCTGCTCTTCGGTCTTGATCGCGTCGGCGCCGGAGAACAGCCCGCCCGAGGGGATCCCGGCGTTCATGAAGCCGCTGTAGTCGGAGCGGCCGCTGAACTCGGTGGGCTCGTGCGGCAGCCCGCGGCCGTCGTAGTACTCCTCGAACAGCTTCTGGATGGCGGCCGAGCCCGAGGGCGGCGGCACCGAGCCGTCGAGTTCGCCCCGGCCGTCGTAGATCTGGCGGGCGTAGTTGTTCGAGCCGATCATGTCGAAGTTGAGGTACAGGGCGATCTTGTCGCGCTGGGCCTGGGTCAGATTCTCCACGTACTCGGTGGAGCCGATGAGGCCGAGCTCCTCGGTGCCCCAGAACGCGAACCGCACCCGGTTCTTCTGCTTGCCGAGCTTGGGGAGCTGCTTCGCGGTCTCCAGGACGGCGGCGGTCCCGCTGCCGTTGTCGTTGATGCCGGGCCCCTCCTCGACGCTGTCGAGGTGCGCGCCGACGACGACCACGTTGTCCTTCTTGCCGGTGGAGGTCTCGGCGACGATGTTGTAGCCGGTGTCGCTGACGACCTCGGAGTCGACCTTGACGCGCAGTTCCAGCGCCTCGCCCGCGTCGACCAGCGCCTTGCCGACCTCGGGGGTCGCGCCGACGACCGGGATGGTCGAGGTCGCGGAGAGGTCGCCGTTGACGGGGCCGGTGTCGGCGGGGTCGGAGGTGGCGCCGTGGTTGAACACCACGAGTGCGCTCGCGCCCGCCTCGGCCGCGAACTTCTCCTTCTCCGCGAACAGGCAGGTGCCGCGCTTGACCACGGCGACGGCGCCCTTGGGGAAGCCGGCGTAGTCGGCGGCGGCGCAGCCGCTGGCGTTGCTGTCGGCGTTCACCGGCACGCCCGGCGCGGTGACGTCGCCGGAGGTGGAGTACCGCATGGTGAGGAAGTCCTCGCCGTTGGCGAAGTCGCGCGCCTCGGGCTTGGTCTGCGCGAACTCGGGGGTGGTCCGCTCGACCCACGACTCGAATTCGTACTCGTTGCGCTCCGGTTTGTACCCGGCCCGCTTGAGCTGGTCGACGACGTATTTCGCGGCGACGTCGTAGCCGGCGGTCCCGTGGGCCCGATTGCCGCCGTTGTATTCGGCGATGGTGTTCAGATTCTCCAGGTGCTTGCGCACCTTTCCGATCTTGACCAGGCCGGGGAGTTCGGTCTCGGCGGCGTTCGCCGGGCTCGCGCTCAGACCGAGCGCGAGCGCGATGGCGGCGGCGCCGGCGACACCGCGTTTCGCCGCACCATTGCGGCGAACGGAAGCTGAAGAAGTCCTGCGCACGAAGTCGTCCTCCTGGAACAGGTGTCCGTTCACCAGGGGTTATGGTGCGGACGCGAATGGTGCGGGGTTCCGTGCAGCTTGTCACCCGGCGATACGGCTGGGCAAGAATGCGGGCACCCTGTTGCCACATTCAGCCAAGAGGCTTCCGCGCAGCAGGAGGTCTGTGGTTTTATTGCACGTTCACATCGGTGTGTTCGGGATTATCTTCCCAAAAAGGCATTATTCGGCATTGCCGTGGCCCAGTTTCTTCTGCTGCGCCTTGGTCTGGTGCTGGCGGGGCCTGCGCTCCACACCCACACCGCCCATGACCGCGAGGCCCACGACCCGCACCACGGGGGTGCCGGGCTCGGTGACGCTGGAGGGGGTGGCCTCCTGCCCGTAGCCGCCCATGATCCCGATGCCGCTGACCTGCACCTCGATGTCGTCGGGCACGATGATCCCGATGCCGCCCATGATGGTGTTGGCGTAGATGGTGGTCTCGCGCTCGGCGAAGCGCGCCTCGCGGAGGTCCAGTTCGATGCCGCCCATCAGCGCGAAGGCCGTGTAGTTCTTCGGCACGGTCCAGTTGCCGCCCCTGGTGGAGCCGCCCATGACCGCGAGCGAGGCGTAGCCGGTGGGCTCGCCGCCGACCCGTTCGCGGCCGTAGACCGGCCGCGCGGCGGTGGAGGCGGAGATCGGCGCGGGGGCGTCGCGGGCGCCGGACCCGGCCGGTTCGGGCAGGTCGTGCGTCACGGGCACCAGTTCGCCCATGGTCTTGGCGCCCAGGACGATGTCGAGGCGCTCCGAATGCTCTTCGGCGTCGAGGCGCCCTTCGGCGAGGGCCTCGCGGAGCCGCGCGGCGACGGCGTCGCGGTCGGCGTCGGAGGCGCGCATTCGTTCGGGTTCGGCGGGGATCGGCTGATTCACACCATTGACCTTAGTCCGCACACGTGCGCAGCGGCAGTGCCGGACAACTCGGGGATTACCCCGGATTCCCCCTGACGGCGCACCCGGACGAGGGCGCCGGCGCGGCCCTGTTGGCGGCGCGGCACGGGGGGTGCCGCCGGACGCCCGGTGCCCGCGCGGCGACCGCGCAATGGAAACGCAATGTGTGCACATCGACACGCTGCGGAGGCATGAACGGCCGCCGCCCGGGCAGGCGGGGCGGCATGAACGGCAGAGGCCAGGCAGCGGAGGAGGCGCACCCGCAGGTGCGCAAGGCCGTCGCGGCGGCGGCGGTGGGCAACTGCACCGAATGGTTCGACTTCGGCATCTACGCCTATGTGGCGGTCATGGTGGGCGCGGCGTTCTTCCCGTCGGGCGACCGCGCCGTGGAGCTCATGGCGGCGTTCGGCGTCTTCGCCGTCGCGTTCCTGCTCCGCCCGATCGGCGGGTTCGTGTTCGGGCCCCTCGGCGACCGGTGGGGCCGCCAGCGCGTCCTGGTGCTGACCATCCTGCTGATGTCGGGCGCGACCTTCCTGATGGGGGTCCTGCCGACCTACCATCAGGTCGGCATCGCCGCCCCGATCCTGTTCCTGCTGCTGCGCATGACCCAGGGGTTCGCAGCGGGCGGCGAGTACGGCGGCGCGGCGACCTACATCGCCGAGTCGGCGCCGACGAAGCGGCGCGGGTTCTACGGGAGCTTCCTCGAACTCGGCACGCTCGCCGGATTCGCCCTCGGCGCGGGGATCCCGACCCTGCTGATCCTGGTGCTGTCCGACGCCGACATGTTCGCATGGGGCTGGCGCATCCCGTTCCTCATCGCCGGCCCGCTCGGCGCCGTCGGCCTGTACCTGCGCTCCCGGCTGGAGGACACCCCGGCGTTCAGCGCGATGTCGAAGGAGAAGAAGCGCTCCACGGCCCCGTTCGCCGAGATCTGGCGGTACCACTGGCGGCGGCTGCTGATCCTCATCGGCGTCGTGCTCATCCTCAACATCGGCAACTACACGCTGCTGACCTACATGGAGACCTACCTGGCCGAGGTCCTGCACGTGACCAAGCCGGTGGCGCTGTTCTCGGTGCTGCTGGCGATCCTGCTGATGGCGTGCCTGGTCGTGCCGGTGGGTTCGCTGTCGGACCGGATCGGCCGCCGCCCGCTGATGATGTCGGCCTGCGTCTGCTACCTGGTCCTGCCGCTGCCGGCGTTCTGGCTGATCATCCAGGGCACCTGGCTGTCGGCGACGGCCGGCCTGATCATGCTGGCCGTGAGCCAGGTGCAGATGCTGGGCGTGCTGGCGGCGACGCTGCCCGCGCTGTTCCCCACGCAGGTGCGCTACGGCGGCTTCTCCATCGGCTACAACATCTCGACGTCGCTGTTCGGCGGGACGGCGCCGCTGGTGATCCAGGCGCTGGTCACCTGGAGCGGCTCGGACCTCGCCCCGGCGTTCTACCTGATGGCGGCCGCCGCGATCTCGTTCATCCCGATCCTGCTTATCCCCGAGACCGCGGGCAAGCCGCTGATCACCGAGAGCGCCCCGGGCAAGATCGTGCAGCCGACCGCCTGACCCGGCGCGCCGGGTCAGGGCGGTCTCGCGGCGGGCGGAATCGAGCCCTGTCGGCGCGTGCTCGCCGGGTGCGGGCGGCTCAGAACAGGCGCGGGGTGTCGGGTTCGATGCCGCGCAGGGCGTCGTAGTCGAGGGTCACGCAGGAGATGCCGCGGTCGGTCGCCAGCACCCGCGCCTGCGGCTTGATCTCCTGGGCGGCGAACACGCCGGAGACCGGTTTCAGCGCGGGGTCGCGGTTGAGCAGCTCCAGGTACCGGGTGAGCTGCTCGACGCCGTCGATGTCGCCGCGCCGCTTGAGCTCGACCGCCACCGTGGCGCCGCCGCCGTCGCGGCAGAGGATGTCCACCGGCCCGATGGCGGTGGGGAACTCCCTGCGGATCAGGGAGTAGCCCTCGCCGAGGGTGGTGATGTGCTCGGCCAGCAGCTCCTGGAGGTGCGCCTCGACGCCGTCCTTCTGGAGCCCGGGGTCGACGCCCAGCTCGTGCGAGCTGTCGTGCGTCACCTCCTCGATGGACAGCACCAGCTTCTCGCCCGACTTGCCGTGCGTGACGGTCCACACCGCCGTGCCGTCGTCGTTCACCGACTCGCGCACGGTGCAAGGGGGGTTCATCCAGTTCAGCGGCTTGAAGGCGCGGTCGTCGGCGTGGATCGACACCGACCCGTCGGCCTTCATGAGGATGAGGCGGGGTGCCATCGGCAGGTGTGCGGTGAGCCGGCCGACGTAGTCGACGCTGCACCGGGCGATTACGAGGCGCACGGGAGGTCACGTTACCGGCATCGCCGGGCCCGTGCGGCGCATGGGGCGAAAAGGGGTGCGAGGGTCGGCGGCCGGATTCCCGTGTTCGACTGAGAGAAACGAAAATGAAAACAATTTTCTTATGGCGCGGAGGGCAGCCATGTGTGGCCCCCGCGTCCCGTGACGCGACCGCCCGCGGGATCTAACGTCACAACTGGTGCACGCGGCGCGACCGCCAGCGGCGTCCACGGCACCAGCCGCCTCAAGAAGGGAATTACATGTCGTTGACGGTTTCCCCCGAACTGCTCGACAAGGCCCACCAGGGTCCGATCAGCGATGCGGACTTCATCGCCTGCATCCGCGAGTCCCTGCCCTACGCGTGGAGCGTTGTCAACGAGGTCGCCGAAGGCGCCAAGGCCAGTCCCACCGGTACCGACGCCAACGAGGTCCCCCCGCCCGGCGAGGCCGAGCGCGGCCAACTGCTGCGCCTGCTGGCGAGCGACGCCATGCGCGCCGCCGTCGAACGCCACTTCGGCATGCGGCTCGCCTTCCAGAACTGCCACAAGGTGGCGTTCTTCGCGCCGGGGACCGAGGACGCCTACGCGGAGTTCGTCACCCCGCGCGCGCAACTGCTGAACCAGTCCCCGGAACTCGTCGACTGCTGACCGCAGTACCTTCCGCACGCGGCCGGCCGGGTTCCAGGAGGCCCGGCCGGCACGCCGCCTCCGCTCGGTGACCGTAGGTGGAGCCGGTCCAGGCCGGACCGGCACCCCGACAGCCGCTCAGGCCAAGGCGGCGCGCACCGCCGGGAGCACCTCGGCGCCGAGCCGGGCGATGTTGTCGAGGACGGCGCGGCGCTCGCCCGCCGCCTCCACCATCAGCATCACCTCGGCGGCCCCGGTCGTGCGCACCTGCTCGACCAGCCGCGCGGCGCAGTCCGCCGGCGCGCCCACCGCATGGGTGTCGCACAGGAACCGGGCGTAGCCGTGCGGGTCGCGCCGCGGCCGGGGGCGGCCGTCGACCGGCACGTACCCCGCTAGCCCCGGCTCCAGCCAGCGCGGCAGCGCGGCGAGGACGGCGGCCCGCGCGTCCTCCCCGCTGTCCGCGACATGCGCCAGCGACGCCACGAGCGGCCCCGGCGGCTCGTGCCCGGCCTCGCGCGCGGCCTTGTCGTACACCGCGGCCAATTCGGCCTGCTCACGCGGCGACCGGTGCATCCCCAGCAGGACGGGCAGGTTGTTGTCGGCCGCCAGCCGCAGGCTCGCCTCGGACTCCGCGGCGAGGACGACGTCGGGCCGCGGCCGGGTCCGCGGCGGCGGCACCACCCGCACCTCGCGGAACCCGAAGGTCGCGCCGTCGGCGCGCATCGGCGCGCCGCTCACCCCGGCGAGGAGCAGCTCCAGCGACTCCTCGAACCCCCGCTCGTAGCGGTCCATTCCGGTGCCGAACACCTCCAGGTCCACCCACGGCCCGCCGCGGCCCACACCGAGCCGGAACCGGCCGCCCGACACCTGGTCGAGCAGCGCGGCCTGCTCGGCGAGCGCGACCGGGTGCGCGGTGCTGAGCACGCTCACCGCGGTGCCCACGCTGATGCGGCCGGTGAGCCCCAGCAGGTATCCGGCGAGAGTCGCCGCCGAGGGGCACACCCCGTAGGACATGAAGTGGTGCTCGGCGAGCCAGACGTCGTCGAACCCGGCCTCCTCGGCGGCGACCGCCGCCGCCACGGTCGAGTCCAGTACGTCGGTGTGGTCGCGCCCGGGGAACTGGGCCGCGAGTAGCAAGACTCCGATTCTCACGCGGCAATTCTGGGCCGTCGCACAGCCCCGCTGCCGGGAAACCGCAAAGAATCCCGCTGCGCATCGGTGGTCTGCGGGCGTTCGTAGGTGTTTGTTCGGTGGCCGGGGCGCGGTCCCCGGCGCGCGAATCGCCGCGCCACCCGGGCGCGGCCGCGCATTCAGGCACCCTTTAGGCTGGTCGGCATGGTGCAGGAATTTCACACGGTCGGTGTCGTCGGGCTCGGGGCAATGGGCGCGGGGATCGTCGAGGTCTTCGCGCGCGCCGGGTTCGCGGTCACCGCCGTCGAGATCGACGAACCCGCCCTGAAGAGGGGACGCGGCCACCTGGAGCGGTCGCTCGCCCGCGCGGTGAGCAAGGGCAAGCTCACCGAGGAGGAGCAGTGGGCCGTCCTCGACCGGGTCCGGCTCTCCACCGTGCGCGAGGAGCTGCGGGACGCCGACTTCGTCGTGGAGGCCGTGCCGGAGCGCATCGACATCAAGCGCGAGGTGTTCGCCGACCTCGACCGCATCTGCGCGCCCGGCACGATCCTCGCCACCAACACCTCCTCGCTGTCGATCACCGAGATCGCCGCGCTCACCAGCAGGCCCGGCAAGGTCGTCGGACTGCACTTCTTCAACCCCGCCCCGGTGATGAAGCTGGTGGAGGTCGTGGGCACGGTGGTCACCGACCCTGCCACCATCGACATCGCCACCGAGGTCGCCAAGCGCATCGGCAAGACCCCCGTCGCCGTCGCCGACCGCGCCGGCTTCGTCGCCAACGCGCTGCTCGTCCCCTACCTCAACCACGCCATCGAGGTGTACGAGCGCAAGCTCGCCTCGCGCGAGGAGATCGACGCGGCCCTCACCGGCGACGCCGGCCTGCCCATGGGCCCCCTGACCCTGCTCGACCTCGTGGGCCTGGACGTCTGCCTCGCGGTCATGGACGTGCTCTGGGACGAGTTCCGCGCGCCCCGCTACGCGGCGGCGCCGCTGCTGCGCCGCATGGTCGCGGCGGGCCTCCTCGGCCGCAAGAGCGGCCGCGGCTTCTACACCTACGGCGCCGACGCGCGGAACCCCGCCGAAGCGCTGCCCGCCGGGCCCCTGGCGGTGCCCGTCCGCGAGCGCGCCCACGGCTTCGGCCTCGCCGACCTGCTCCTGGTCCGGCACATCGACGACGCCCTGCGGATGGTCGGCGACGGCTACGCCTCCGCCGACGACGTCGACACCGCCATGCGGCTGGGCTGCGGCTACCCCAAGGGCCCGATCGAACTGCTGGAGGAGCGGGGCGCCGACGCCCTGGCCGACGCACTGGGCGGCATGGCGAACGCGCACCTCGTCCCGGCCTACGACCCCGCCCCGCTCCTGGCCCACCTGCTCCGCGCGGGAGGGGCCGACCTGCGCGCCCCGAAGGACCGGACGACGGGTCCGTGAGCGCCCGGCCACCGCGCCGACCGAGCCCTGCCCGGCGCCTCCTACCCTGGACGGGTGAGTCCGCGCCGCAACGATCCACGCCGCAAGCGGGCCCGCGACCAGCGGGCCCCCTCGGGCGATGACGCCTCCGACGCCCTGATCCTGCGCATCACCGGCGGGGAGCGCCGCGAGACCGGCCCCGACGGCGTATGGGCGATCCGGCGCATCAGCGGCGCCGCCGCGACCAAGGCCTACCGGTGCCCCGGCTGCCACCAGGAGATCCCGCCGGGCATGCCGCACGTCGTCGCGTGGCGGCCCGGCGGTGACGGCGACGACCGCCGCCACTGGCACACGTCCTGCTGGGAGCGCCGCACCCACCGCGGTGTGCGGCTGCCGCGGCGCTGACCCCGCCCCGTCCGGGCCCGCCCGGCACCGTCCCGACCACGCCGACCCCGGCCGGGCACGCCTGTCGAACCGACCACGCAACCAGCCCCCACGAGGAGCCATGGACATCCGCGCGAGCACCATCCTCCCGGCCGAGCGCCGCCCCCTCACCTTGCACACCGCGGACGGCCTTGCGCTGGTCGGCGAGCTCGCGCTGCCCGTCGGTGCCGAACCGGTGGCGACCCTGGTCTGCCTGCACCCGCTGCCGACCGCCGAGGGGATGATGGACAGCCACGTGCTGCGCAAGGCGTCGTTCCGGCTGCCCGCGCTCGCGGGGATCGCGGTGCTGCGGTTCAACACGCGCGGCACCACGTCGCGCCACGGCACCAGCCAGGGCGCGTTCGGCGACGGCGAGTCCGAGCGGCACGACGTCGCCGCCGCCATCGCGTTCGCCGAGAAGGAGGGCCTGCCGGCCCCGTGGCTGCTCGGCTGGTCGTTCGGCACCGAGTTGGCGCTCAAGTGGGGCTGCGAACCCGGGATCGAGGGCGCGCTCCTGCTGTCGCCGCCGCTGCGGCGCGCGGCGGATTCCGACCTCGATACCTGGGCCGACTCCGGCAAGCCGGTGGTGGCGCTGGTCCCGGAGTTCGACGACTACCTCCGCCCCGCCGAGGCGCGCGACCGGTTCGCCCGGATCCCGCAGGCCGAGGTGATCGGGGTCGACGGCGCCAAGCACCTATGGGTCGGCGAACCCTATGTGCGCACCGTGCTGAACGAGGTCGTCGCCCGCGTCGCCCCGGCGGCCGCGCTGCCGCTGCCCACCGAGTGGGACGGCCCGGCGGAGAAGGACGTGCTCTGAGGCCCCTGCGCGGGCCCGTTCCGTTCCGATGCGGAGACGGCGGACGCGGTCCGGGCCGCGCCCGGACCGACGCGTGACCGGACCAACAGGTAGTTCGATATTCAATTCACCCAGCGCTGCGGCCCCTGTGGCACGAGTGACCCATTCGTGACGCGAAACTCCTGCGCTGTGAAGTAACCCACCCCTTACGCTCGTGTGGTGCCCGCCATACCGCCGTCCCCACGCCGGGCCGGCGCCTTGCTCGCTCCATGAGAGAGGGGTAAATTCATGTCCTCCGCCTCCAGGGGCTCACCGGACCACGGGACATCGGCCGAGGCCGATCTCGCCCGGCGCTCCGTGGCGATGCACAGCGATCCGCGGTTCATCGAACTGAAGAGACGCCTCCGGATCTTCATCTTCCCGATGAGTGCCGCGTTCCTCGCGTGGTACCTGCTGTACGTGCTGATGTCGGCCTACGCCCGCGACTTCATGGCGACCGTGCTGTTCGGGCAGGTCAACGTCGCACTGCTCTTCGGGCTGTTGCAGTTCGTCACCACGTTCGGCATCGCGATCCTGTACTCGCGCTACGCCGGGGCGCGGCTCGACCCGCTCTCCGAGAAGCTCCGCGACGAGCTGAACAACGGCTCCGGACCCGGACCCGCCCCGGCCGGCGGCGCCTCGCCGGCGCCGGCCCCGACCGATGGCGACACCGCTGCCCCAACCGACAGCAGTGCCCCCCGCGCCGACGACGAGAAGGGCAGGGGCGCATGAATCTCGCAGCCGAAGCCGCCCCCACAAACGGCAACCCGATCATCACGATGTCGCTGTTCCTGGTGCTGGTGGCGGCCACACTCGGGATCACCATCTGGGCCAGCCGCCGCACCAAGACGGCCACCGACTTCTACGCCGGGGGACGCGGCTTCTCCGGCGTGCAGAACGGCCTCGCCATCGGCGGCGACTACATGTCGGCGGCGTCCTTCCTCGGCATCGCCGGCATCATCGCGCTCTACGGCTACGACGGCTTCCTGTACTCCATCGGATTCCTGGTGGCGTGGCTGGTGGCGCTGCTGCTGGTCGCCGAGCTGCTGCGCAACTCGGGCCGGTTCACCATGGCCGACGTGGTGTCCTACCGGATGCGCCAGCGCCCGGTGCGCACCGCCGCGGCGTTCTCCACCATCACGGTGTCGATCTTCTACCTGCTCGCCCAGATGGTCGGGGCCGGTGCGCTCATCGCGCTGCTCCTCGGCATCCAGCCCGACGAGACGTTCCTCGGGCTGACCGCCGAGCAGGCCAAGATGGCGACGATCGTGCTGGTCGGCATCCTGATGATCGTCTACGTCACCTTCGGCGGGATGAAGGGCACCACCTGGGTGCAGATCGTCAAGGCCGTGCTGCTGATGGCCGGTGCCGGGCTCCTCACGGTGCTGGTGCTCGCCCACTACGGCTTCAACTTCGGCGAGCTCCTCGCCGACGCGTCGCAGCGCAGCGGGCAGGGCGGCGCGTTCCTTGAGCCCGGCCTGCGCTACGGCGTGGAGTCCGACGACGCCCTCGCCACCCTCTGGAGCAAGCTCGACCTGGTCAGCCTCGGTGTCGCACTGGTGCTGGGCACGGCCGGCCTGCCGCACATCCTCATCCGCTTCTACACCGTGCCCACTGCCAAGGCGGCGCGCACCTCGGTCAACTGGGCCATCGCGCTCATCGGCACGTTCTACCTGCTGACCCTGGTCCTCGGGTTCGGCGCGGCGGCGATCGTCGGCAGCGACGCCATCAAGACCCAGGACGCGGCAGGCAACACGGCGGCGCCGCAGCTCGCCCAGGCGATCGGCGGTCTGCTCGGCGGCGACACCCTCGGCGCGGTGATGCTCGCGTTCATCGCCTCGGTCGCGTTCGCGACGATCCTCGCCGTGGTCGCCGGGCTCACCCTGGCGTCGTCGTCCTCCCTCGCGCACGACTTCTACGCCAACGTCGTGCGCAAGGGGCAGGCGTCGGAGCAGCAGGAGGTGCGGGTCGCCCGCTTCTCCGCGCTCGGCATCGGCGCGGTCTCGATCGTGCTCGCCGTGTTCGCGCAGAGCCTCAACGTCGCCTTCCTGGTGGCGCTGGCGTTCGCCGTCGCGGCGTCCGCGAACCTGCCCGCGCTGCTGCTCAGCCTGTTCTGGCGGCGCTTCAACACGGCGGGTGCCGTCGCCGGCATCTACGGCGGCCTCATCGCCGCCGTCGGGCTGGTGTTCTTCTCACCGGTGGTGTCCGGCAAGGTCGACCCCGCCACCGGCGACAGCCTGTCGCTGTTCACGGCAGGCGTCGACTTCGCCTGGTTCCCGCTGGAGAACCCCGGCCTCGTCTCCATCCCGTTCGGGTTCCTCTGCGCTGTCGTCGGCACACTGATGTCGAAGGAGCACGACGAGGAGAAGCACGCGGTACTGGAGGTCCGCTCCATCACCGGAGCCGGCGCCCACTGACCGCACGGTGCCGCGGCGGTGCCCTCGGGTACCGCCGCGGCACACCTCCCCGCACACATCATCCGGCGCGGCACACGCATCAGGCCCGGCCCCTTTCGAGGGGCCGGGCCTGATGCGTATACGGGGGGCGGGCGCTGCTACTCCTGCCACCAGTCTTCGTCGTCGGCGCCCTTTCCGGACTTGGCGCTGACCGGCTGCTTGCCGCCGCCACCGCCGCCCTTGGCCTGCTGCTGCTGGGCCTTGGGCGCCTTGGCCTCGATGGCGGCCGGCTCCTCGGCGGCGGGGGCCGCCGCGACCGGGGCGGGACCGCCGGCGAACTCGCCGCCGCCGCCCAGGAGCTGGCGGAGCTGCTGGAGGTGCGACTGGATGCTGTCGCGCTGCCGGTTGAGCTCGTCGACCTGCTGCTGCGCCGCGGTCATGATGCGGTCGGCCTCGGACTTGGCGTCGCCCACCAGGTGCTCGGACTTCGCCCGCGCCTCGGCGCCGACCTGCTCGGCGTTCTTCTTGGCGTTGGCGACGACCGTCTTGGCGTGCTGCTCGGCGTCGCGCCGGGTCTGCTCGGCCTGCGAGCTGGCCTTGGTGGCGCGGTGCTCGGCGCTGGCGGCCCGCTCCTCGGCCTCGGAGACGAGCTTCTGGGTGGCGGCCTGTGCGGCGGCGAGGCGCTCGGCGTCCTGGCGCTCCGCCTCCTCGCGGCGGCTGGCCAGTTGGATGTCGAACTCGGCTTCGTCCTGGGCCCGCTTGGCCTCGGACTCCTCCATGCTGCGCTGCGCCTGCGCGCGCATTTCGTCGGCCTGGCGCTTGGCGGCCTGGAGGGTTTCGTCGCGCTCACGCTTGGCGGAGGCGCGGGCCTGTGCGCACTCCCGCTCGGTGGTGGTGCGCAGCTTGTTGATCTCACCCTCGAAGGTGGCGCGCTTCTCGGCGATCTCGTGATCGACCGCGGAACGCTTCTTCTGCACCTCGCGCTCTGTGGTGGAGGTCAGCTCGTCGGACTCGCGACGCGCCGTGGTGCGGATCTCCTCGGAGTCGGCCTCGGCGGAGGCGCGGGACTCGTCGGCTTCGCGCTGGGCGACCGTGCGGAGGTCGGTCGCCTCGTTCTCGGCCGCGGCCCGCATCTCGGCGGCCTCGATCTTCGCGGCGGCCTTGAGGTCGTTGGCCTCGGCGCGGGCGGCCTGGACCAGTTCGGTGGCCTGCTCCTCGGCGAGGCGCAGGAGCTGCTCGATGCGGGCACCGAGGCCGGAGTAGGTGGGGCGCTCCTGCTCCTCGAGCTGCTGGCGGGCGTTGGAGAGCTCAGAGTGGTTCTTCTGGCCCTCCTCCTTCGCGCGCTGCAACTCGCTGGCCTGCTGCTTCACGTAGTTGTCGACCTGGTGCCGGTCGTAGCCGCGCAACACCACGTCGAACTCGGTGGGTTGACTGCTTTCCTCGAAGAAGTTGCTGAGCTGGGCGTCAATATCGGACGACATGTGGCGGAATCCTGAACGGGTTTCGAGACGGCTACAATACGTACAGATGTTTGTTTCGGGGCGGGCACGGGCGCCGAGGCGTCCGGCTGAATCCACTTCTCACGTTTCGATCCGATGGCAGCTCCCGGCTTGAGGAGGGTACTGCGCGGGCTCCACCTCGCGTGGTGATAACGACTCATCCTGCTCGGAGGGGACCGCTGGTCGGCCGGTTCTGCTGCGCGGATCACGCGTGATTCATGACCAACCCGGAACTTGTGGGCCTGCACCGGCGAGGAACAGGGATCGTGCCAGGACATCAGTCCCATGGCTAGCAGACTTTATCAAGCTCCACTCCACCCGTAAGGGGGTTTGTGAGAAATGAGGGAGCCGATTCCGTTCTGTGAGCCTGCGGACGTGCGATAACGCCCAATGTGACGGTTCAGTTACACATTCTTGACCGACTGGTGCGCGCCCGCGCCGCCGGGCACCGCGGAAACGGCCGCCTCGACCAGCTCGGTCAGCACGCCCCCGCAGTCCTTGGGGTGCAGGAACACGATGCGCGACCCGCTCGTCCCCTGCCGCGGTTCGGCGTCGAGCACGCGCACACCCGTATGGCCCACCGCGGCCGCCGCGGCGGCGACGTCACCGGTGCCGAACGCGATGTGGTGCACGCCCTCGCCCCTGCTGTCCAGGAACTTCGCCACCGGGGAGTCGGGGCGGGTGGGTTCGAGCAGTTGCAGGCACGTCGCGTGGCCGTCGTCGGTGCCGTTGACGCGGAGCATCGCCTCGCGTACGCCCTGCTGCTCGTTGACCTCTTCGTGCGCCACCTCGAAACCGTACGTGCGACGGTAGAACTCCGCGGTGGCGTCGAGATCGCGGCACGCGATCCCCACGTGATCGATTCGGCTGAACAAGGGGCGGACCTCCTACGGTTCGGGTGACGCCGTGTATGAATGGTGGCAGACCGACGCGAGCGCCGCGCGTGCGGCGCATGCGCGGCGGAGCGGCACGCCAGCGCCGGGGCGGAGCACCCGCCCCCAGCACCACCGGAGGCCAGCACAATGCCCGGTTCCGTCATCGTCAGCGGGGCTCGGACCCCCATCGGCCGCCTGCTCGGGTCGCTCTCCGGCTTCGGCGCCGTCGACCTGGGCGCCGCCGCCGTCAAGGAGGCGCTCCAGCGCGCCGGAATCAGCGGCGGCGACGTCGACTACGTCGTCCTAGGCCAGGTCCTCCAGGCCGGGCAGGGGCAGATCCCGTCCCGCCAGGCCGCCGTCAAGGCCGGCATTCCCATGCACGTGCCGTCGCTGACCATCAACAAGGTGTGCCTTTCGGGGCTCGACGCCATCGCGCTCGCCGACCAGCTCATCGCCGCCGGCGAGTTCGACGTCGTCGTGGCCGGCGGCATGGAGTCCATGACCAACGCCCCGCACCTGCTGCCGAAGTCCCGGCACGGGTACAAGTACGGCTCCATCGAGGTGCTCGACTCCACCGCGCACGACGGCCTCACCGACGCGTTCGACGAGGAGTCGATGGGCGCCTCCACCGAGCGGCACAACACCCGGCTCGGCATCGGCCGCGCCGAGCAGGACGCCTTCGCCGCGCGCTCCCACCAGCGGGCCGCCGCCGCGCAGAAGGACGGCCGGTTCGACGCCGAGATCGTGCCCGTCGCCATCCCGCAGCGCAAGGGCGAACCGCGGCTGTTCACCGCCGACGAAGGGGTGCGGCCCGACACCACCGCCGAGGGCCTCGGCGGGCTGCGCCCGGCGTTCTCCGCCGACGGCACCATCACCGCGGGGTCGTCCTCGCAGATCTCCGACGGCGCGTGCGCCGTCGTCGTGATGAGCCGCGCGAAGGCCGAGGAGCTGGGCTGCGAGGTCCTCGCCGAGATCGGCGCGCACGGCAACGTCGCCGGACCCGACAACTCCCTCCAGTCCCAGCCCTCCAACGCAATCGGCCACGCCCTCGGCAAGGCCGGGCGCCAGGTGGCCGACCTGGACCTCATCGAGATCAACGAGGCGTTCGCGAGCGTGGCCGTGCAGTCGGTGCGCGACCTCGGCGTCAGCGAGGACATCGTCAACGTCGACGGCGGCGCCATCGCGCTGGGCCACCCCATCGGGGCCTCGGGCGCCCGGATCGCCCTGCACCTCGTCTACGAGCTGCGCCGCCGCGGCGGCGGTCTGGGCGCCGCCGCGCTGTGCGGCGGCGGCGGCCAGGGCGACGCCCTGCTGCTGTCGGTGGCGGGGGAGTGAGCGGGGCGGAGCAGGGCCTGGAGCGCGCCGAGTTGCGGGCGGTCCAGGCGGCCGCGGCCGGTGAGCGGGAGGTGCTGGAGTCGTTCCTCGACTACCTGCGCGAAGCGGTGCTGGCGAAGGCCACCGGGCTGTCGGACGCCGACGCGCGGCGCGCCCTCGTGCCGTCCGACACCACGCTCGCGGGGATGCTCGTGCACCTCGAGATCGTGGAGCGCCGGTGGTTCCAGATGACGCTGCACGGCCGCACGCGCGAGGAGTTCGGGCTCGACTTCAGCAAGGGCGACACCACCTGGGAGGTTCCCCCCGAAGCCACGCTCGACTCGCTCGCCGACGCCTACCGCGCCGCCTGCGCCGACTCGCGCGCCTCCGCCGCCGAGTTCGGCCTCGACCACACCGTGCCCGAGGCCGAGCTCGGCCGGGTGTCGCTGCGCTGGATCATGGTCCACATGATCGAGGAGACGGGGCGGCACGCCGGCCACGCCGACATCCTGCGCGAGCAGACCGACGGCCGCACCGGCCAGCGATGACCGTTCCCGACACCGGCCGCGGCGGTCCCGCCGCCCCGACCGGCTGGTCGCGTCGGTCGGCATTGACGCCCGATCCCGATACCGGCCGCGGCGGTCCACCGGACCCGAGCGGCCGGCCGCACCGCTGAGGAGTCCCATGGAGGTTCCCGCGCTCGTCGAGCGTGTCCGCAACGGCGACGTGCGCGCCATCGCGCGCGCCATCTCGCTTGTGGAGAACGCCGCCGCCGAGCTGCGCCCCATCATGGCCGGGCTCGCCCCCGGCACGGGCCGGGCCCGGATCGTGGGGCTCACCGGTTCGCCGGGGGTCGGCAAGTCCACCTCCAGCAACGCGCTCGTCGCCGCGCTGCGCGCCCGCGGGCGGACCGTCGCCGTCCTCGCCGTCGACCCGTCGTCGCCGTTCAGCGGCGGCGCCCTGCTCGGCGACCGGATCCGGATGCAGGAGCACGCCCTCGACGGCGGCGTGTTCATCCGCTCCATGGCCAGCCGCGGGCACCTCGGCGGGCTCTCGTGGGCGACCCCGCACGCGCTGCGGGTGCTCGACGCCGGGGGGTTCGATGTGATCCTGGTCGAGACCGTCGGCGTGGGCCAGGCCGAGGTCGACGTCGCCGGGCACGCCGACACCACGCTCGTCCTCGTCGCGCCCGGCATGGGCGACAGTGTGCAGGCCGCCAAGGCGGGGGTGCTGGAGGTCGCCGACATCTTCGTGGTCAACAAGGCCGACCGCGACGGCGCGCACGTCACCGTCCGGGAGCTGCGGCAGATGACCGCGCAGGCCGACCGCGGACCCGACGCGTGGCGCCCGCCGATCGTCAGCACCGTCGCCGCGAAGTCCGAGGGCGTCGAGGAGCTGCTCGACCGCCTGGACGAGCACGACGCGCACCTGCGCGCCTCGGGCGAGCTCGACCGCCGCAGGCGCGCCCGGGCGCGCGCCGAGGTCGAGGCGATCGCGCTGCGGGCGCTCCAGGACCGCATCGGCGGCATCGGCGGCCACGCCGACCTGGACGAACTGGCCGACGCCGTCGTCGCCGGCCGTAGCGACCCCTACGCCGCCGCCGACGCCCTCCTCGCGGCCCTCTCGGAACAGCAGGGCTCAGAACAGCAGGGCTAGGGACGGCTCCGACGACCGCCGCACACGGTCACCTGGAACGATCCCGCGGGACCCGATCCCCCGCACGGCACCGGGCCTGTGCCCGGGCCCTGGTGCCCCGACCGGACCGTGGTGCTTCGCGCCAGAGCCCGGGGATCCGGGTGGGCCGCGGTGGCTCTTTGCCTGAACGTGGACATGGACCGGCGGCGGTTCGCCGCACCGAACCGCCGCCGGTTGGGATCAGGAGGCCCGGGGGGACTCTCACCTGATCCCGGTCTGTGCCGGGTGGTCCCGACGGCCTACCGGCCGTTCAGCTCCCGGTCGATGGCGCCGTAGAGGCTGCCGTCGGCGTCGTCGCCGTCGAGCGACCACGACATGGCGCCGGCCAGCCCCTTCTCCCTGGCCCAGGCGGCCTTCAGGCCGATGGCCTTCGGGTCGTCGAAGTTCCAGAACTCGGTGCCGTTGTAGAGCCAGGCGGTGCCCGCCCGGTCGTCGCGGTGCACGGTGAAGCCGTCTTTCCCGACGCGCTCCTTGAGCACCTTGTAGTCGTTGAACCCCGGCTCGTGGACGCCGGGCGCCGCGCCCTTGGCCGCGCCGTACAGCCCGTCGCCGTTCGCCCCCGGCTCGACACCGGTCCAGCCGCGGCCGTAGAACGGCATGCCGAGGACCAGGTCCTCCGGTTCGGCCCCGCGGTCGAGGTAGGCCTGCACGACGGTCTCGAGGCTGCGCTCGGGCGCGTCGGGGTGATCGGGCTTGACCAGGTTCGACTGGTGGCCGGTGGCGGGGTTCCAGGCGCCGGCGAGGTCGTAGCCCTGGACGTTCAGGAAGTCGAACTCCTCGACCAGCGCGTCGACCTCGTATCCGGCGTCGATCGCGGCCTCGGAGGCGGGGACGAACGCGGTCAGCCCGTAGTCGCGGCCCTTCTCCTCCTCCAGCGCGTCGAGTTGGCGGCGGAACTCCTGGACCCAGGCGGTGTAGTTCTCCTTGTCCTCCGGGCGGATCACGTTGCCCGGCTCGCCTTCGGTGCCCGGCCACTCCCAGTCGAGGTCGATGCCGTCGAAGACGCCGGCGGCGCTGCCCGGCCCGCCGGCCCCGTTCATCTCGGGCAGGTTCCCGCGCAGGTACAGGTCGATGCAGGACTTCACGGAGCGCTCGCGGTTCTCCGGGAGCGCGGCGTTGGACAGGTAGTCCGACCACTCCCAGCCGCCGATGGCGATGGACACCTTCATGCCGGGGTTCGCGCGCTTGAGCTTGCGCAGCTGGTTGAAGGTCCCGCGCAGGGGCTGGTCGGCCTTGTCGGCGCGGCCGTCGACGCTCTCGGAGGCGCTGTAGGCGCGCCCGTAGTCGGACGCCGCGTCGCCCTTGCCGTCCTCGTCGGAGACGAAGCACTCGCCGTTCTCGCCGGTGTTGGCGAAGGCGTAGTTGAGGTGGGTGAGCCGGCCGGCGTTCCCGGTGTCGGCCAGGTCCTTGACGGTGTACCCGCGGTCGGCGACACCCCATTGGGTGAAGTAGCCGACCTGGCGGTACTCCTCGCCGGAGCCGGAACCGGCGCAGGGCGCGCCGTTGACGGTGCAGTAGACCGGAGTGCTCGCGGGGCCGCCCTTGGCGAGGGTGCCGGTGTAGCCGAACGTGTAGCTCTTGCCCGCGGGGACGGCGGCGCCCCAGCGGGGAGGGGTCGCCGAGTAGCCGCCGCCGTCCCGCTCCAGGGAGGCGTTCCACATCTCGTGGACCTTGGCGCCGTCGGGCAGACCGAACTCGATGGCCCAGTCCTTCAACGGGGCGCCGGTGCCGTTGGTGATGGTGACCTCGGTCTGGAAGCCGCCGGACCAGCGGGACTGCTCGGTGGCCGTCACCGTCACCTCCCCGCTGTCGTCGGCCGCAGCGGGGGCGGTGAGGGGGCTGAGGCTGAGGGGGATGAGCAGCAGTGCGCCGATGACGGCCGCGGGGCCGATCCGGGATCGGGGGATCTGCATCGTGCGGTGTCTTCTCTCTCTGGTCCGGGGTGCACACGGGTGCCGGTCAGTGGGAGTGCGATGCGGTGCGTTGTCGGGGGAGGGGCGGCCGGAGGGACCGGTGTCACGGGAAACCCTCGGGCCTTAATTTTTAGGAAACTTAACTAATAGATTTCGAGCGGTCAACGGTACAGGGGTGGTTGCGTTGCGTGATCATGGCGGCGTTCCGTGGCGGTCAGGTGCTGAGCTGGGCTGGTGCCGGTCTGTTCGGCGCGGCCGGCTCCGCTGACCGAAGTCGGCCACCGCGAATCTCTTGACAGGGATTTCGGGATCGCTTTTCGGGGCGACCCGTGTCGCCGCTAGGGTGACGGTGTGGGAAACCCGCTCAGTCTTCCGTTCGACCCCATCGAGCGCGCGCACGACAACTGGACGCGCCGGTGGGGTCCTTCGCCTGCCATGGCGGCCGTCACCTCGATCATGCGTGCGCAGCAGATCCTCATCGGCCGGCTCGACGCGACGCTCAAGCCGCACGCGCTGACCTTCGCGCGCTACGAGGCCCTGGTCCTGCTGACCTTCAGCGCCACGGGGGCCCTGCCGCTCGGCAAGATCGGCGAGCGGCTCATGGTGCACCCCACCAGCGTCACGAACTCCATCGACCGGCTCGAACGCCAGGGGTTCGTGCGGCGCACGCCCAACCCCAGCGACGGCAGGGGGATCCTCGCCGAGATCACCGAGCCCGGCCGCCGCGTGGTCGAAGGCGCGACCGTCGACCTGCTCGCCATGGACTTCGGCCTCGACTGCTACGGCGAGGACGAGCTGTGGCACATCCACGAGCTGTTCAAGGAGCTGCGCGTGGGCTTCGGCGACTTCCCCGGCACGCCCTCCGGAGCGGCGGCCGACTGAGCCGCGCCGCGCCCCCGCGGGCGGTGCCCTATGCACAATTAGTTGGACGTCCTACTATTAGGGCATGGACCCGATCATCGAGGAGGGGCGCGCCCGCTGGCAGGCACGCTACGACTCCGCCCGCACGCGCGACGCCGACTTCAGCACGCTGTCCGGTCGCGAGGTCGCCCCGGTCTACGGCCCGCCCGAGGGCGCCGACCAGCCCGGGTTCGAGCGCATCGGGTGGCCGGGGGAGTACCCCTACACCCGCGGCCTGTACCCCACCGGATACCGCGGCCGGTCCTGGACCATCCGGCAGTTCGCCGGATTCGGCAACGCCGTGCAGACCAACGAGCGCTACAAGATGATCCTCGCCTCGGGCGGCGGCGGGCTCTCCGTCGCCTTCGACATGCCCACGCTCATGGGGCGCGACTCCGACGACCCCCACTCCTTGGGCGAGGTCGGGCACTGCGGCGTCGCCATCGACTCGGCGGCCGACATGGACGTCCTGTTCGACGGCATCCCGCTCGGCGACATCAGCACCTCGATGACCATCAGCGGCCCCGCCGTCCCGATGTTCTGCATGTACCTGGTCGCGGCCGAGCGCCAGGGCGTCGACCCGGCGATCCTCAACGGCACCTTGCAGACCGACATCTTCAAGGAGTACATCGCGCAGAAGGAGTGGCTGTACCCGCCGGAGCCGCACCTGCGACTCATCGGCGACCTCATGGAGTACACCACCGCCGAGATCCCCGCGTTCAAGCCGCTGTCGGTCTCCGGGTACCACATCCGCGAGGCAGGGGCCACGGCCGCCCAGGAGCTCGCGTTCACCCTCGCCGACGGCTTCGGCTACGTGGAGCTGGGGCTTTCGCGCGGGCTCGACGTCGACACCTTCGCGCCCGGCCTGTCGTTCTTCTTCGACGCGCACGTCGACTTCTTCGAGGAGATCGCGAAGTTCCGCGCGGCCCGCCGCATCTGGGCGCGGTGGATGCGCGACCACTTCGGCGCCACCAGCCCCAAGGCCCAGTGGCTGCGCTTCCACACCCAGACCGCCGGCGTCTCCCTCACGGCCCAGCAGCCCTACAACAACGTGGTGCGCACCGCCACCGAGGCGCTGTCCGCCGTCCTCGGCGGCACCAACTCGCTGCACACCAACGCGCTCGACGAGACCCTGGCGCTGCCCACCGAGCAGTCCGCCGAGATCGCGCTGCGCACCCAGCAGGTCCTGATGGAGGAGACCGGCGTCGGTAACGTCGCCGACCCCCTCGGCGGCTCCTACTACGTCGAGGCCCTCACCGACCAGATCGAGGCCGATGCCGAGCGGATCTTCGAGAAGATCCTGCACATGGGCGGCGGCGCAGCGGCCGAGCACGCCATCGGCCCCATGACGTCGGGCATCCTCGCCGGCATCGACAACGGCTGGTTCAGCTCCGAGATCGCCGAGTCCGCCTTCCAGTACCAGCAGGCGCTGGAGAAGGGCGACAAGCGCATCGTCGGGATGAACTGCCACACCTCGACCGTCTCCGGCGAACTGGAGATCCTGCGGATCAGCCACGAGGTCGAGCGCGAGCAGAACCGCGTCCTCACCGAGCGCCGCGCGGCCCGCGACGACGCCGCGGTCACAGCGGCGCTCGACGCCCTGCTGCGCGCGGTCCGAGACCCCGCCGGGGGCAACCTCATCCCGGTGATCATGGACGCCGCGCGCGCCGAGGCCACCCTCGGCGAGATCTGCCACACCATGGGCGAGGAGTACGGCACCTACACGGAGGTCCCCCGCTTCTGACCGGAGCCGCCGGTGCGTCCGGGGCCGCCCCGGCGCGCCCGGCGGCGGCGCGGAGCGCGGCGCGCTTCACCCGGCCCGGCAGCGCCGCGGGAACCCGTCCGGGCTCGCCCGCCGGTTCCTCGACGGTGCCTGCGATACGGCAGGATGGAGGCATGCAGCCTTCGGACTTCTCCATGCATAGCGCGGTCGACCTCGGGGCCCGTAAGGCGGCCCTGGAGCGCGACGCCAAGCGGCAGGCCGAGCAGAGCTCCGGCACCGCCAACCCCTATTCCGTCGACGTCACCGAAGAGAACTTCCAGGCCGAGGTCCTGGAGGGATCCACGAGGGCGCCGGTCGTCATCGCCCTGCTGCAAGCCCGCTCCGAGCAGTCGGCGCAGGTCGAGAGCGCCCTCGACCGGCTGGCCATCGCCGCGGGCGGCCAGTGGCTGGTCGCGAAGATCGACGTCCAGGCGAGCCCGCAGCTCGCCCAGGCGCTCCAGGCGCCCGGCGTGCCCATGGTCGCGATGGTCATCGGGGGCCAGGTCGTGCCCGGCCCCACCGGCCCGGCGACCGAGGAGCAGCTGCGCGAGTGGCTCCAGCAGGTCTTCGACGCCCTCCGCCAGCAAGGCGTACTCCCGCAGGACTACACCGGGCTGGGGGCGCCCGGCGAGGCGGCGGAGGAGCAGCAGGCCGGCGAGGCGCCCGACCCCGTCCAGTCCGAGGCCGAGGAGGCCATGCGGCGCGGCGACATCGCCGCAGCCGAGGCCGCGTTCGCCAAGGCGCTGGAGGCCGACCCCGCCGACGAATCCGCCAAGCTCGGGCTCGCCCAGGTCCGCCTTGTCGACCGGGTGCGGTCGCTCGACCCCGACGCCGCCCGCGCGTCGGCCGACGCCGCGCCCGACGACGTCGCGGCCCAGTTGGCGGCCGCCGACGTCGACATGTACGGCGGGATGTTCGACGCGGCCTTCGAGCGGCTCATCGCCACGGTGCGCCGCACCCGCGACGACGACCGCGACAAGGCCCGTACGCACCTGCTGTCGCTGTTCGACCTGCTCCCGGCGGGCGACCCCCGCATCGCCAAGGCCCGCAGGGGCCTCACCTCGGCGCTGTTCTAGCGACGGCGCGCGGGGCGGGCCCGCCGCGGCCCGCCCCGCCCCGCGGCACCGCCGGTGCCGCGCGCGTCCGGCGGCGCCGGGTGCGGCCCGGCCGGTCACGGCGTCATATTCGGGCGTTCGCAGGGTAGGACCACCCCCGAACGGTGTTCTCCCGGCGGTGCGGTCCCGACGCATCGGCAGAACACGGTCCGCGACAGGACGGCGGTCCGCGACCGGCAGGCGGTGAACCGATGAACTACGTGGTGACGATCTCCGCGACCTTTGGTTCGGGGGGCAGCGTGATCGGCCCCGCCGTTGCCGAACGACTCGGCGTGCCCTTCCTCGACCGCGCCATCCCCGGTGAGGTGGCCCGCGACATCGGCTGCTCGCTGGAGGACGTACTCGAACACGACGACCGCGCCCCCACGGGCTTCGACCGGCTGCTGGCGAGCGCGGCCCGCCTGCCCAGCGTCACCATGGGCAGCGTCGACACCACCTTCATCGGTGCGACCGACGGCGACGGGCGGCTGCTCTACGACCAGGAGTTCGTCGAGAACACCGAGCGGGTCATCGGCAAGGTCGCCGCCGACGGCGGGGTCGTCCTCGGCCGCGCGGCGGCCCTCGTCCTCGCCGAGGACGACCGCGCGCTGCACGTCCGCCTCGACGGACCCAAGGAGCAACGGCTGAGCCGCGCGATCGCCATGCGCGAGGGCGCGAGCAGGGAGGCCCTCGCCTGGGGTGCGCCGCCGGCCGACGAGTGGCGCGAGCCCACAATGCGCGAACTCGACGACAACGACCGCGCCCGGTCGGCCTACGTCCGCCGGTTCTACCGCGCCGACGCCGCCAGCCCGCGGCACTACCACCTCGTTGTCGACTCCACCGCGATCGCGGTGGAGAGCTGCGTGGATATCGTGGTACGACTCGCCCGCGAACGCGCGGGCGCCTGACCGCACGACGCACGTCCCCGGTGCAGGCCCGGCGGTGCCCGCCGCACGGCCCGCGCCGTCCGGGCGCGCGTCCCGATCCGGCCGCACCAGAACCGAACATGCGCCCCGCCCCGAATCACGTCCGATCCGGGTGCAGGTCACGTCGTGGCAATGGCACCATTACGAGTGCATCCGTGCGGAGCAGCCGTGAATTGAGGAGCAGAGCGTGGCCAGCCTTCCCAGTGTTTCCTACTCGATCACCGTCCGCCTGGAACTGGACGGTGGCGGCGGCACGGTCAGCAGCCTGACGAACGCCGTCGAACATGTGGGCGGCGTCATCACGGCGCTCGACGTCACATCGGCCGGGCACGAGAAGATCCGCATCGACGCCACGTGCGCCGCGCGCGACACCGACCACGCGCAGGCCATCGTCGACGCACTCGGCGCCATCGAGGGCGTCACCGTGCACAAGGTCAGCGACCGCACCTTCCTCATGCACCTCGGCGGCAAGATCGAGATCAAGTCGAAGGTGCCGCTGCGCAACCGCGACGAGCTCTCCATGGCCTACACCCCCGGTGTCGCGCGCGTGTCCTCCGCCATCGCCGCCAACCGCGAGGACGCCCGCCGGCTCACCATCAAGCGCAACAGCGTGGCCGTCGTCACCGACGGCTCCGCGGTGCTCGGCCTCGGCAACATCGGCCCCGAAGCGTCCATGCCCGTCATGGAGGGCAAGGCCGCGCTGTTCAAACGCTTCGCCGACATCGACGCCTGGCCCATCGCCCTCGACACCCAGGACGTCGACGAGATCGTCCGCACCGTCCAGGTCATCGCCCCCGGGTTCGGCGGCATCAACCTGGAGGACATCTCCGCGCCCCGCTGCTTCGAGGTCGAGGCGCGGCTGCGCGAGCTCCTCGACATCCCGGTGTTCCACGACGACCAGCACGGCACGGCGATCGTCGTTCTCGCCGCGCTGCGCAACGCCCTGCGCGTGGTCGAGAAGGACCTCAGCGAGGTCCGCGTCGCCATGTCCGGGGCCGGCGCGGCGGGGACCGCCATCCTGAAGCTCCTCATGCACGCGGGGGCCAAGGACATCGTGGTGTGCGACGTGCACGGCGCCGTGTACAAGGACCGCCCCGACCTCGACGCCAACCTCTCCTGGATCGCCGAGAACACCAACCAGGTGGGCTACCGGGGCGACCTCAAGGGCGCGGTGCGCGGCGCCGACGTGTTCATCGGCGTCTCGGCGCCGAACCTGCTCACCGGCGACGACATCGCCGAGATGAACGACGGGTCGATCATCTTCGCGCTGGCCAACCCCGACCCGGAGATCGACCCCGAGATCGCCCACCTGCACGCCTCGGTGGTCGCCACCGGGCGCAGCGACTACCCGAACCAGATCAACAACGTCCTGGTGTTCCCCGGGTTCTTCCGCGGCCTGCTCGACGCGCAGAGCCACAACGTCGACTCCGACATGATGGTGGCCGCCGCCGAGGCGCTCGCCGACGTCGTGAGCGACGACGAGCGCGGGCCGCACTACATCATCCCCAGCGTCTTCCATTCCGGACTGTCGCAGAGGGTCGCCGAGGCGGTCCGCAAGGCCGCCACCAAGAGCGGGGCGCCTGGCCGCTAGCGGACGTCGGCCGGCTCGCGCCGACCGCGGGCGGTCGCTACCCTCATGGGCATCCGGAGGTGCCCTCGGCCAGGTGCCGGACGAAGCCGTTCAGGGTATGGGGTGGGCATGGACCAGCGGAGTCTGACCGGTCACCTGCTGGTGGCCACGCCCTTGCTGGAAGACCCCAACTTTCGGCGATCGGTCGTCTTCATGATCGACGACGACACCTCCGAAGGCTCCATCGGAGTGATCGTCAACCGGCCCTCCGACCTCCCGGTCTCCGACGTCCTCGCCGAATGGGGCGGCTACACCAGCTCTCCCTCGGTCATGTTCTCGGGCGGGCCGGTGGGCGCCGGCTCCGGGCTCGCACTGGGCGTCCCCGGCGCCGAGTCCGCGCCGCTGGGCTGGCGGCCCCTGGCGAACGTGGCGGAGTCCTCGCAGGTGGGCGGCCTCGGCACCATCGACCTCGACACCCCGCCGGAGCTCCTGGGCGACGCGCTCGGCCGGCTGCGCGTCTTCGCGGGCTACGCGGGGTGGAGCGCCGGCCAGCTCGGCGACGAGATCGAGGAGGGCGCGTGGTACGTGCTGTCCGCGACCCCCGACGACGTGTTCTGCGACGAGCCCGGCGGGCTGTGGGCGCAGGTGCTGCGCAGGCAGGGCGGCGAACTCGCGCTGTTGGCGACGTTTCCCGACGACCCCACGTTGAATTAGGCATGCCCGTGCTGCGGCTAACGTGTGAGCAGACACAGGAGGAGTGAGCGAGCCGATGCCCATGGATCAGGTAATCGTCAACAAGGTGCTGCCGGACAGCGACACCCGGCCCGACATCTCGCACGACGACGGCGACCGCGAGCGGTTCGCCCATTACGTGCAGAAGGACAAGATCACCGCGAGTGCCGTCTCCGGCGACCCTGTCATCGCCCTGTGCGGCAAGGTCTGGGTGCCCAACCGCGACCCCAAGAAGTTCCCGGTGTGCCCCGAGTGCAAGAAGATCTACGAGGAGATGATGTCCTGATCCCGGGACACCGGCAGCCGATCCCCACGTCCTAGTCCCTGCCCCGCGGTGGCGTGCGACCACGCAGGCCGGGGTACCTCCAACGGCCGCGAGCCGACCGCGCGCCGCACCCCGTGCGGCGGGCCGCGCAGCGGCCGCGATACAGGTAGGTCACATGGTTTCCACGTCCGAGCGCCGTTCGCATCGCGGGGGCCGGCGGCGCGGCGGGCGCGCCCGGGGCGGGCGGCGCCGCGGCCCGTCGCGGCGCGCACCCACCACAGCGGGCGACGTGGTGCGCGGTGTCTTCCGCACCATCGGCGAGCTGATGTTCACCGCCGGCCTGGTCATGCTGCTGTTCGCCGCGTTCCAGGTCTACGGCAAGCAGTTCGAGACCGACAAGGAGCAGGACCAGCTCGCCAAGGGCCTGGAGAGCCAGTGGGAGAAGGGCCCCGACTCCAAGCCGCTGCCGGGGTCGGCGAACAGCCGCATGTACATCCCGAGCCTCGACCTCGACTGGGTCGTCGTGAACGGGGTGGAGCAGGAGGACATCAAGTACAGCCCCGGCCACTACCCCTACACCGCCGACGCCGGGCAGAAGGGCAACTACTCCGTGGCGGGGCACCGCACCCCCGGCATCTTCTGGGACCTCGACCGGTTGCGCGACGGAGACGACATCGTCCTCGAGGACGCCGAGAACTTCTACACCTACAAGGTGGTCGAGGACGAGGTCATCACGCCCGACCAGATGCGGGTGGTGGCCCCCGACCCGTTCGCCGACGGCGCCGACCCCTTCGACAAGGCGCAGCGCAAGACCGCCGACAAGGCGATGCTCACCCTCACCACCTGCCACCCCAAGTTGCAGAACGCGCACCGCTACATCGTGCACGCCGAACTCGCCGAGACCCGGTCCAAGGACAAGGGCATGCCCGACAACATCGCCGACATGGCGCCCGAGGAGGGCGCCATGGCCGAGAAGAAGGGGGAGTGAGGCGACCGTGTACGGCCTGATCTGGCGCATCCTGCCCGGCCCGTGGTTCGTGAAGTTGGTGTTGTTCCTCGCACTCGTCGCGGCGGCGGTCTGGGCGCTGTGGTTCGTCGTGTTCCCGTGGGCCGACCCGTACATGCCGTTCAACGACGGCGCCGTCGACACCGGGGGCGCCGGCGCCCCCGCCGACTGAGCGGGCGGCCCCGCCCGGCGGCGCGCCGCCGGGCGCCACGCCCCCCGGGCGCGCACGCCCGACGTCGGCACGGGCCGATACCCTCGTCCTCGTGAGAGCACAGGGACCCCGGGGATGACACTGCTGTACACCGAAACCGACGAACGCCTGCGCGGCCTGCGCACATGGCAGCGCGACGCCTACGAGGAGTACTTCCGGCGCGAACCGCGCGACTTCCTCGCAGTGGCCACACCGGGGGCGGGCAAGACCACCTTCGCGCTGACCCTCGCCGCCGCGCTGCTGGCCCGCCACACCATCCGCGCGGTCACCATCGTCTGCCCCACCGAGCACCTGAAGAAGCAGTGGGCCGACGCCGCAGCCCGGTTCGGCATCGCCATCAACCCCGAGTACAAGAACGGCGAGGGGGCGCTGGCCCAGCACTACGTCGGCGTCGCCGTCACCTACGCCCAGGTCGCGGCGCACCCCATGCTGCACCGCAACCGCACCGAGGCGCGCCGCACCCTGGTCATCTTCGACGAGGTGCACCACGCCGGCGACGCCCTGTCGTGGGGCGAGGCGGTGCGCGAGGCGTTCGACCCCGCCGCGCGGCGGCTCTCGCTCACGGGCACCCCGTTCCGGTCCGACGTCAACCCGATCCCGTTCGTCGACTACGTCCAGGACCACAACGGCGTGCGGCGGTGCTCCTGGGACTACAGCTACGGCTACGCCCCCGCGCTGGCCGACGGCGTGGTGCGGCCCGTCATCTTCATGGCCTACTCCGGCGAGATGCGCTGGCGCACCAAGGCGGGCGACGAACTCGCCGCCCGGCTCGGCGAACCCCTCACCCAGGACGCCCTCGCGCAGGCGTGGCGCGCCGCGCTCGACCCCAAGGGCGACTGGATCAAGAAGGTCCTCGCCGCGGCCGACCGCCGCCTCACCGAGGTCCGCAACACCACACCGGACGCCGGCGGCCTCGTCATCGCCAGCGACCACGAGAACGCCCGCGCCTACGCCCGCATCCTGCGGCAGATCACCGGCAAGGGCGCCACCGTCGTGCTGTCCGACGACCCCACGGCGTCCAAGAAGATCAAGCAGTTCACCGAGTCCGACGACCGCTGGATGGTCGCGGTGCGCATGGTCTCCGAGGGGGTCGACGTGCCGCGCCTGATGGTGGGCGTCTACGCCACCTCCACCAGCACCGCCCTGTTCTTCGCCCAGGCCGTCGGCCGCTTCGTGCGGGTGCGCCGCCGGGGCGAGTTCGCGTCGGTGTTCCTGCCGTCGGTGCCCACCCTGCTGGAGTACGCGGGGGAGATGGAGCGCGAGCGCGACCACGCGCTCGACCGCCCCCTCAAGGAGGGCGAGTTCCCCGAGGAGGACCTGCTCCAGGAGGCCCGCCGCAAGCGCGACACACCCGACGTCGGCGAGGTGCTGCCGTTCGAGACCATGGAGGCGTCGGCGGAGTTCGACCGCGCGCTCTACGACGGCGGCGAGTTCGGCGGCGGCAGCCCCGACTCCCCCGAGGAGGAGGACTTCCTCGGCCTGCCGGGGCTCCTCGAACCCGACCAGGTCGCGCACCTGCTGAGCAGGCGCAAGGCCGACCAGAAGGCGAACCAGCGCAAGGCGCCCGTCGAAGAGGGCCCTGCGGTCCACGAGCGGGTCGCCGAGCTCCGCAAGGAGCTGAACGGACTCGTCGGCGCGTGGCACCACCGCACCGGCCAGCCGCACGGCATGATCCACACCGAGCTGCGCCGCGCCTGCGGGGGGCCGCCCATCGCCCAGGCCAGCGAGGCGCAGATCCGCGACCGGATCCGGAAACTGCGGACCTGGGCCACCGGCGGCGCCTAGGCTCGGCGCCTGGGCCCGGCGCGCGGGCGCCGGGCCCCGTACGGCACCAAGTGGCAAAAACCTCGCAATGCGACCGAGTCGGAACGAGACCATGCGCAATCAACTCACTACAGTCCGTAGCTATGGTTAACCGTCTGCACACCCGCGTATCCCGCAATGTCGGAACGTGGTCGGGATTGGCGTTCGGCGCGGTCGCCCTGGCCGGCCTCGCCTCTGGGCTGGCGGCGCCGCCGGAGGCGGCCCCGGCGCGGCCCGCAGTCCACGCCGCACCGAACGAGTGCCCGCCCACTGATGGCGGCACTGCCAGCGGCGCCCGGCTCGGCACGCCGGGCGTCCACGATCCCAGCACCATCACCCCGGAGGAGGCGGCGGAGCTCGACCGGATGCTCGACGCCGCCACCGTCACCCAGAGCGCGCCCGACGCGCGGAACCCGCAGACGGTCCCGGTGGTCATGCACGTCATCTCGGCGAAGGACGGCACGGGAAAGATCAGCGACGCCGTGGTCAAACGCCAGATCGACGTCATGAACAAGGGGTTCAGCGGCGGCTACAAGGGCGTCGACACCGGGTTCCGGTTCACGCTGAAGGACGTCACCCACTCGGTCGACGACACCTGGTTCCGCGACTTCTCCGGCAACGAGGACGCCGCGAAGCGGGAGCTGCGCAAGGGCGGCGCGGAGACCCTCAACCTGTACAGCACCGACATGGGGCAGGGGATCCTGGGCCGGTCGACCTTCCCGCAGGACTACAAGGACGCGCCCGAGACCGACGGCGTCGTCATCGACTACCGCTCGGTCCCCGGCGGCGGCCGGGCAAAGTTCGACCTGGGGTTCACCGCGGTGCACGAGACCGGGCACTGGCTCGGCCTCTTCCACACGTTCCAGAACGGCTGCGCGAGCCCCGGCGACTACGTCGACGACACCCCGGCCGAGCGGGAGCAGGCCGCCGGGTGCCCCGAAGGCCGCGACACCTGCCCGGACGACCCCGGCGCCGACCCCGTGCACAACTTCATGAACTACAGCGACGACAAGTGCCTGAACCAGTTCACCGCCGGTCAGGCCGAGCGCATGGGCCGCACCTGGTCGGCCTTCCGCGGCTGAGCACCGCGGTGCGGGGGCCCGGGCCCCCGCACCGCGGCGGACGGCCTGATACGGCCACGATCCGGTATTGAACCGTCCCCGCGCGGCTGGGATAGTGCAGTCGTCCAGGACCGAGTCCCCATAAGAGGCCGTGCGGGCCCGCCGTGCGGGCCCCGAATACGGAATGCGCGATGCCCCCGAACGCGGACACCCCTCCCGGCTCCGAGCCGCCCCTCCCGGTCGGGTTCGCCCCCCTCGCCCCCGACGACCCGCGGACCATCGGCCCCTTCGCCGTGGTGGGGCGCATCGGCGCCGGCGGGATGGGCATCGTCTACGGCGCGCTCGACGGCGCGGGGACCCACATCGCCGTCAAGGTCATCCACCCCCGCTACGCGGGCGACCCCGACTTCCGCGCCCGGTTCGCCCACGAGGCGGACCTGCTGCGCAGGGTCGACGCCGAGTGCGCGCCCGCATTCCTCGGCGCCGACCCCGAGGCGGCCCTGCCGTGGCTGGCCACCGAGTTCGTCCCCGGGCGCACCCTCAAGGAGCACGTCGCCGAGTTCGGCCCCCTGGACGGGCCGGAGCTGCTGTCGTTCGCCGCCGGTACGGCCGAGGCGCTGGCGGCGATCCACGCGGCCGGTGTGCTGCACCGCGACATCAAGCCGGGCAACGTCATCCTGTCCCCGACGGGACCCCGCGTCCTGGACTTCGGGATCGCCCGGCTCGACGGCGACACCGCCGACGAGGCCGGTGTGTACGGCACCCCCGGCTGGCTGGCGCCCGAACGGCTCGACGGGCGGCCCGCGACCGACCGCACCGACGTGTTCGCGTGGGGCGGACTCGTCGTCCACGCGGCGACGGGGCGGGGCCCCTTCGGCGCCGGGACAGGACGGGAACTGCTCGAACGCACGCGGACCGGGCAGCCGGAGTTCGACGCCGCACCGGCCGAGCTGCACCCCCTCCTCGCCCGCGCCCTCGACCGCGACCCCGTGCAGCGGCCCGGCGCCGCCGAGGCGTTCGGCACCGTCCTCGACCTCGCGGCCGGCGCCGCCGGTCCGGCCGCCGACCCCCGCGAGCGGCTCCGGTCGCTGCTCGCCCAGGCGTGGCGCGGCTTCGAGGCCGCGGGGCGCGGCGCGGGGCCGTGGATCGCGGCAGGGTCGGTCGCCGTGCTGTCGGCGTCCTCCGTTGGTGCTGCGGCAGGAGCCGGTGCGGTCGGCGCGGCGGCGGGCGGGGGCGCGGGCACCGCGGCCGGTGCGGGCACCATCGCCGGCATGAGCAAGGCGACCGCGCTGATCCTCGCGGGCGCCACCGCCACGACGGTCGTCACCGGCGGCTGGGTCGGCGGCCGCATGGCGGCCGGGCAGCCCGTCCTGCCGTTCACCGAGCAGGCGGCGAGCGAGGACGCGCCCCCGCGCGACGGGAAGAAGGTCGAGTTCCGCGGGATGAGCATCTGGATCCCCGAGAGCTGGACCGCGAAGACCATCAACGACGACTTCGTCAACTTCAGCGAGAACGACCACGCCGGCTACGGGCCGCAGGACTGGGTGCTGCTCTACCCGGGTGGCCAGCCGGAATGCGCGGACGTCGACTGGGAGTGGACGGTCAACGCCCCGCCGTGCCGGCACGTCAAGCTCATGGGGAACATCGGAATCGAGAACGGGGGTCCCGGATTCGGGCCCATCACCGACGATCCCGAGCAGGCGCTGTTCAACCCGTCCACGAACCCCATGCCCTGCCCCGATGCCGAGGACAGCTACCGGCGCGAGGGCGAGTGGTACGCGACCAACCAGGTGAAGGACTCCGGGTCCGCCCCGGTCGGCGACCGCAAGGCGCTGCACCGCGTCGCGCCCTCACTGTGCGTCGACCCCGAGGAGACCGCGCCGTCCGACGGCGGGCTGGTGACCCGGTTCTTCGACCAGGAGAGCTGGCTCATGGCGGACGCCGGCATCCTCGTCGTCGACGACTACGGCATCGACGGCCTCGCCGGAATCCTCGCCGACGCCGAATGGGGCAAGACCATGGAGCTGAAGTCGGAGCAGGTGCGCTTCCGCAACCTCACCTTCCAGGTGCCCGCCGAGTGGCGGCCCCGGCGCGACGAGCGGACCTACGAGCCGCTGGGCGGGGGGCAGCCCACCACAGAGGACCTGCTGATCCTCGGCACCGACCCCGACGCCGACTGCGCGGAGCCGGCCGAGGGGCGGCTGCACTACAACTGCCCGCACGTGAAGGTGATGGCCGCCGGCGGCATCTCCACCGGCTACGCGCAGTCCCCACTGGACGAGACCAAACCGTTCCACCCCGCCACCCAGCCCTACACCTGCGACCCCGCCCTCGACACCAGGGCGGAGCCCGCGCCGGGGTCGTCCCCCGAGGAGCCGATGACGGCCGATCTCGGCGACATCGGCAGCCGCCGCGCGTTCTACCGCGTGTTCGACGCCTCCTGCCACGATGGCCCCGACGACGAGGTCAACACCGAGGGCCCGCCCCGCTACTACGAGCAGCGGTACTGGCTGCTGCCAGAGTCGGAGATCCTCATCGTCGACGAGTACCGCACCGAGGGCCTCGCCGACATCCTCGCCAAGGCCGAGGTGGACGAGTAGCGGTGCCCGCGCCACCGCCGGGCGCCCCGCCGAACGGCTCCGGGCCCCGCCGCGCCGCGGGCACCGCGGGTCAGCCCCCGCTCCCGCGGTTCCTGGCCCGGACGGCGAGGAGGGCGCAGGCGATGACCGCGACGCCGCCGAGGACCGTGGGCCAGGTGACCCGTTCGCCCAGGAGCAGCGCGGCCCAGCAGATGGTCATGACCGGTTGGGCGAGTTGCACCTGGCTGACCTGCGCCATCGGACCGATCGCCAGGCCGCGGTACCACGCGAAGAAGCCGAGGAACATGCTCACCGCCGCGAGATAGGCGAAGGCGCCCCACTCCACCGCGGTGCCGGTCGGCGGCTGCTGCGCGACCGCGACGCCGGTGAGCACGGCCATGAGCGGCGCGGCCAGTACGAGCGCCCAGGAGATGGTCTGCCACGAGCCCAGCTCCCGGGAGAGGAGGCCGCCCTCGGCATAGCCGATCGCGCACGCCGCGACCGCGGCGAACAGCAGCAGGTCCGACCAGTGCAGCCCGGCGAGGCCGCCGCCGTGCAGCGCGGCGAACACGACCGCCGCGGCGGCGCCGGTCGCGGCCGCGGCCCAGAAGGAGGCCCGGGGCCGCTCGCGCGCCCGGACGACCGCCATCGCGGCGGTCGCCGCGGGCAGCAGGGCGATGACGACGGCCCCGTGGCTGGCGGGCGCGGTGGTCAGCGCGTACGAGGTCAGCAGTGGGAACCCGACGACCGCGCCGCCCGCCACGATCCCCACCCGGATCCACTGGGCGCCGCGCGGTGCCCGCTGCCGGGTCAGCCGCAGCGCGACCGCAGCGAGCAGCGCCGCGATGACGGCGCGGCCGGAACCGACGAACAGCGGCGACATGGCGCCGCCCTCGACCGCGAGGCGGGTGAACGGCACCGTGAAGGAGAACGCGGCCACCCCGAGCAGGCCCCACCCGAGACCGGCGTGCGCCTTCGATAGCGGTGGCGCCGAAACGACAGTAGCGCTACTATCTCTATTCATGTCCGATGGTAGCAGTGGGCGAATCGCCGAGGAGCTCCGCGCCTGGGTGGCCGCAGCCCCCGCGGGGGCCCGGCTACCATCGACCCGGGCCCTCGTCGCGCAGTACGAGGCGAGCCCGGTGACCGTGCAGAAGGCGCTGCGGGCGCTGGCGGCGCAGGGTCTCGTCGAGGCCAGGCCGGGCGCGGGCACCTTCGTCCGCGCGGTCCGCACGGCCCGGCCGAACGACTACGGGTGGCAGACCGCCGCGCTCGGTTCGCGGCCGCACCGGATGCCGGGGCCGTCCGCCGCGCTGCGCACGACGCCGAACGACGTGATCGCCCTCCACGCGGGATACCCCGACCGGGAACTCCTCCCCGAACGGCTCGTGCGGGCCGCGTTCGCCCGCGCGGCCCGCGGCGACGCCGCCGTCGGGCGCCCGCCTGAGGCGGGGCTGCCCGAACTCCAGGCGTGGTTCGCCGCGGAGTTGGGTGCGGCGGTTCCGACCGGCCTCGCACCCCCGACAGCGGGCGATGTGGTGGTCCTGCCCGGCAGCCAGAGCGGGCTGAGCACGCTGTTCCACGCCCTGGTGGGCGCCGACCGGCCCGTCCTCGTCGAATCGCCCACGTACTGGGGCGCGATCCTCGCCGCGGAGCAGGCCGGGGTGCGGCTGGTGCCCGTCCCCAGCGGAATCCGCGGGCCGGACCCCGACGAACTCGACCGCGCGTTCGCGCTGACCGGAGCCCGCGCGTTCTACGCCCAACCGAACTTCGCCAATCCCACCGGCGCCCAGTGGCCCCCCGACGTCGCCGACCGGGTACTGGCACTCGTGCGCGCGCACGGGGCCTTCCTGATCGAGGACGACTGGGCGCACGACTTCGGGATCACCGCCGAACCCGCGGCGCTGGCCGCGCACGACGACAGCGGCCACGTGGTCTACCTGCGCTCACTGACCAAGAGCGTGTCGCCCGCCGTCAGGGTCGCGGGGCTCGTCGCGCGCGGGCCGGCCCGCGACCGCATCCTCGCCGAGGTGCGGGCCCAGTCCATGTACGTCAGCGGCGTATTGCAAGCCGCAGCGCTCGACGTCGTGTCGCAGCCCGCCTGGCGCACCCATCTCCGCGGGCTCCGGCACCAGCTCGCCGCGCGCCGCGACCTCCTCGTCGGCGCGCTCCGGGAGCACGCCCCCGACACGCATCTGGCGGCCGTGCCGCGCGGCGGCCTGAACCTCTGGCTCCGGCTGCCGGACGACACCGACCCGGCACGCGTGGCCCGCGACTGCGAGAGCCGGGGCGTCCTCGTCGCGGCGGGCGACGAGTGGTTCCCCGCCGAACCGGCCGGCCGGTACCTCCGGCTGAACTACTCCGGCCCCAATCCCGGTGCCCTCCCCGATGGCGCACGGGTGATCGGACGCGCGGTCGCGGCCGACCGGCGCGGGGCCCGATAGGCTTGCGGCCATGGCAGCGACCAAGACCTATCTGACGGGGATCCAGACCTCGGGGCAGCCCCATCTCGGCAACTACATCGGCGCGATCAACCCGGCCCTGGCCGCCGCGCAGTCCGCCGATTCGCTCTACTTCCTCGCCGATTACCACTCGCTCAACTCGGTGAAGGACCCCGCGGTCCTCCGCGAGAACGTCCGCTCGGTCGCCGCCACCTGGCTCGCCTGCGGGCTCGACCCCGAGCGCACCTGCCTCTACCGGCAGTCGAGCATCCCCGAGGTCTTCGAGCTGACCCTCATCCTGGCGTCGGTCACGTCGAAGGGTCTGATGAACCGGGCGCACGCCTACAAGGCCGCGCGCGACCGCAACACCGCGGCGGGGGTCGCCGACCTCGACTCCGGGGTCAACATGGGGCTGTTCAACTACCCCATCCTCATGGCGGCCGACATCCTCGTCATGGAGACCGACCTCGTCCCGGTGGGGCGCGACCAGGCGCAGCACATCGAGTACGCCGCCGACATCGCGGGCGCGTTCAACCACCTCTACGGCGGCTCCTACGCGTTCCCGATCCCCAAGGGCGTCTACCCCGAGGGCGAGGGGAGCATCCTGCCGGGCATCGACGGCCGCAAGATGAGCAAGTCCTACGACAACCACATCCCGCTGTTCGTGCCGGAGAAGCAGCTGCGCAAGCTCGTGCGCCGCATCACCACCGACAGCACGCCGGTCGAGGCGCCCAAGGACCCCGACACCTCGGTGCCCTTCCAGCTCCTCGCCCAGTTCGCCGACGCCGAGCGCACCGCCGACGTCCGCAAGCGGCTCGAAGCCGGCGGCATGGGCTGGGGCACGCTGAAGGACGAGCTGTTCGACGTCCTCACCACGCTCATCGCGCCGATGCGCGACCGCTACGACGCCCTCATGGCGCCCGGCAGCGAACTCGACGCCATCCTCGACTCCGGCGCCGAGCGCGCCCGCGAGCGGAGCCGGGCGACCCTCGCCAAGGTGCGGGCCGCCATCGGCATCGACTAGGTCGTGTTTAAAAAGTCATTTCGGGCTCGCGGCCGTCCAGACACCGCCTCGCGGCACCGATGTCACTCGAACAGCCAACCAGGCTGAACTTCGTGAATCGGCTTGCGACGCGGCGCCTGGACGGCCGCTCGCTGACCCGAAAGCACTTTCTAAACACTCCCTAGACCCGCCGGGGCGGCCGCTCAGGCCGCCAGCGGTTCGCCGTCGAGTTCGACCCCCGCCGCGGCGAGCTGCTCGCGGGCCGCGGCGACGCTCGCCGCCGCCACACCCGCGGTGTGGCCGAGCAGGATCCTGGTCCGCAGACCCTCCCTGCGCGCGTCGAGCGCCGTGGCGCGCACGCAGTGGTCGGTGGCGATGCCCACGATGTCGACCGCCTCGACCCCGCGGTCGCGCAGCCACCCCGCCAGGTCGGCGCCGTCGGACCCCTCGCCCTCGAACCCGCTGTAGGCGGCGGTGTAGGCGCCCTTGGAGAACACCTCTTCGACGGCGTCGGTATCGAAGGAGGGGTGGAACTCGGCGCCCGGGGTGCCCTTGACGCAGTGCGGCGGCCAGGAGTCGGTGAAGTCCGGTTCGGTGGAGAAGTGCGCGCCCGGGTCGATGTGCAGGTCGCGTGTTGCCACGATGTGCGCGTAGTCGCCGGAGTGCGCGGCGATGAACGCGGTGACCGAGGACGCGACCGCCGCCCCTCCGGCGACACCGAGGCTGCCGCCCTCGCAGAAGTCGTTCTGCACGTCGACCACGATCAGCGCGGTCCGCTGGGTGTGCATCGTCGGATCCCTTCCCGCGTCAGACGCTGACGCGCTGCTCGAAACGTGTGGGCAGGGCGGGTTCGCCCCGCGACATCTGCTGGGCGGTCACCGGCAGCTCGCTCATGGCGCGCTCGTGGCGGTCGCGCGCCGCCGACAGCGGCTCGGCGCCGACGATCTCGCCGCGGGACACCAGCTTGCGCAGCAGCGGCCGGTCGAGCGGCCCGGGCTCGGGCTCGTGGTCGTAGACCAGTTCGGCGGTCGCGGTGCCGTCGCCGTCGAGGCGGCGCATCGGCCATTTGCGGCCGCCCTTGCTGGGCTTGCCCACGGAGCGCTTGGCGACCGGGCTCAGCGGGGACCCGGGTTCGCCGCTCTGGGACCGCGCCACGAGCTTGTACACGAGGGACGCGGTGGGCGAGCCGGAACCGGTGACGAGCGAGGTGCCCACCCCGTAGCCGTCGACCGGGGCGATGGCCAGCGCCTGGATGGAGTGCTCGTCGAGGTCGCCGGTGACGACGATGCGGGTGTCGGTCGCGCCGTAGCCGTCGAGGAGCGCGCGGACCCGGGAGGCGAGCACGCCGAGGTCGCCGGAGTCGATGCGCACGGCGCCGAGTTCGCCCCCGGCGAGGTCGATCCCGGTCTTGACGGCGCGCATCACGTCGTAGGTGTCGACCAGCAGGGTGGTGCCGTTGCCGAGCGCTTCGAGCTGGGCGGCGAACGCGCTGCGCTCGTTGTCGTGCAGCAGGGTGAAGGAGTGCGCGCTGGTCCCGGCTGTCGGCACGCCGTAGCGGCGCCCGGCCTCCAGGTTGGAGCTGGTGGCGAAGCCGCAGATGTAGGCGGCGCGCGCGGCGGCGACCGCCGCCATCTCGTGGGTGCGCCGCGACCCCATCTCGATGAGGGGGCGGCCGCCCGCGGCGCGGACCATGCGCGACGCCGCCGAGGCGATGGCGGAGTCGTGGTTGTAGATCGACAGCGCCACCGTCTCCAGCACGACGGCCTCGGCGAAGCCGCCCTCGACCACCAGGATGGGGGAGCCGGCGAAGTAGCTCTCGCCCTCGCCGTAGCCCCAGATGTCGCCGGTGAACCGGTAGTCCGCCAGCCACTCGACGGTGCGGTCGTCGACGACCGCGGCGTCGGAGAGGTAGTCCAGGACAGCGGTGTCGAAGCGGAAATCGGCGAGCGCTTCGAGGAACCGCCCGGTGCCGGCCACCACCCCGTAGCGCCGCGACTCCGGGAGCCGGCGGGCGAACATCTCGAACACCGTGCGGCGCTGTGCGGCGCCGCTGTGCAGCGCGCCCTCCAGCATCGTGAGTTCGTAGCGGTCGGTGAGCAGCGCACTGCTCGACTGGTCGGTCATGGAACGCAAGCCTAGTTTGTGTCTCGCAGGAATAAAATCCCGGCCCGGTCTTGGCGCGGCCGCCCGGCCGCGCGGCGCGGGGCCCCCGCCCGGATGGAACAATGTCCAACGGGCACAGCGACGGGGGTGCCCCTCGGGGGAGAAGCAGGGGATCGAAGAGGGTGATCGAGCCATGACGACCGCACCGGTCGAGCTGGAGCGGCCGGAGACCGACCAGGACCCGCGGCCCGACCTGCCCTGGGTGACGATCGTGTGGAACGACCCGGTCAACCTGATGAGCTACGTCACCTACGTGTTCCAGACGGTCTTCGGCTACTCCAAGGCCAAGGCGAACAAGCTGATGCTCGACGTGCACCACAAGGGGCGGGCGGTGGTGTCCAGCGGCTCGCGCGAGGAGATGGAGCGCGACGTGTCGATCCTGCACGAGTACGGCCTCTGGGCGACCCTCCAGCAGGACTAGCCCCGCTGGCCGCCGCGCGCCCGACGGCACGGGCGGCGACCCACCGACGCAAGCGAACCTCCACAACGGGCTGGACTCTCTCACCATGACCAACGGATTCCGCCGCGGCGCCAAGGGCGCCGTCCTCATCGACCTCACCGCCGACGAGGCGGCCGTCCTGCGGTCCATGGCCGCGCTGGTGCTGGAACTGGTCGAGGAACCCGAGGAGCAGGACGAGTTCGCCACGATGGTCGGCATCGGCACCAGCAGCGAGCCGCACGAGGACCCCGTGCTCGCCCGGCTGTTCCCCGACGCGTACGGCGACGACGCCAAGGCCGCGTCGGACTTCCGCCGCTACACCGAGGACGAACTGCGCCGCCACAAGCGCGAGAACGCGCAGACCATGCTGGAGTCGATCCCCGCCGAGGTGCCCCGTACCGGGTGCCGGGTCGAGCTCGACCTCGCCGACGCGCACGCGTGGCTGAAGGGCCTCAACGACGTGCGGCTCGCGCTGGGCACCCGCCTCGGAGTCTCCGAGGAGACCGACCAGGACGTCGACGCGCTGCTCTCGGGCGCGCGCGGGGTCGACCACCCCGACGCGGCGGCGCTGCACATATTCGGCTGGCTCGGCGGGGTGCAGGAGTCGCTGGTGCTCGCGATCCAGGGGGAGTGACCCCGCACGTGTGACGCCGGCCGCTCCCCAGGGGACGGGGAGCAGCCGGCGCCGGCTCGGAGCGGGCGAGCCGGATCAGGTGTTGTTCGCCAGCGCGAGGAGCCGCTCCTCGCTGCCGTTGAACACGTTGAGATCGGTGTTGCCACCGATCCCCGGGACCGAGCCGCTGTCGGTGTACTGCCAGAAGGTGTAGGTCGGGAAGCCGCCCGGCATGGTCGGCTTGTCGCCGTTGTTCCAGCTCGCCGCCCACAGCGGGTTGGTCTTGGCGAAGGCGCCGCTGCCGCCCGCGCAGTCGTTCCACCAGCCCGCGCTGGTGTAGATGACGGCGTCGCGGCCGGTGCGCTTGCGGTAGGTGTCGCTGAAGTCCTTGATCCAGGAGACGATCTGGCTCGGGCTCTTGCCGTAGCAGTGGGGCGCCGCCGAGGTGTCCTCGATGTCGAGGACGCCGGGCAGGGTCTGGTCGTCGGCCGACCACGCGCCGCCGTTGTCGGCGAAGTAGTTCGCCTGGGCCGCGCCGCCGGAGGTGTCGGGTCGGGCGAAGTGGTAGGCGCCGCGGATGAGCCCCGCCTTGTGGGAGCCGGTGTAGTGGGAGTTGAACGCGGGCGACTTGTAGCCGGTGCCTTCGGTGGCCTTGATGTAGCTGAACTTGACGCCGGACTTGGCCACGGCGCCCCAGTCGACGCTGCCGTTGTGGTGGGAGACGTCGATGCCCGGCACGCCGGCGGGGGCGGCGCTGATCTGGGAGCGGTCGGGGGAGTCGGGCGCTTCGCGTGCGTGGAGCGCCATTGCGGGGGTGTCGGTGGGGGCGGGGGCTGCGGCGGCCGCGGGGGCGAGCAGGGCCGAGGAGAGCGCGAAAGCGGCGCCGAGGCCGAGCCCCGCCGTCGCCAACCGGGAGGTGTGTCCCATCGTCGGTGCATCCTTCCTGACGGGCCCGGGCCGGCGGGTACTCGTGGTGAGCCGGCCCCGGCCTTGTGCGGGGGGAAGTCGAGGGGGAACGCGCTGTGTGACGGTTCCCTCTCGTGCGGTGTCCGCAATGGCATTGGACCCAAGGTGCGCACCGGGCGGCAATGAGTTCCCCGCCTCAATTTGCCGCCGCGACGTGGGGCCATGGGCCCAGGACTAGGCGTTGACCTGCATGGACACGACCCATCCTGTGGCAGGTTCCGATTAGCCATACCTAGTCGGTGGGTAGGAATCCGGTGTCGGCTACGCTGAGTCCATGCTCAGGATCGACCGCGCGATCTACGACCGGATCGTCGCCCACGCCCGCCGCGATCACCCCGACGAAGCGTGCGGCGTGGTCGCCGGCCCCGCCGGGTCCGACCGCCCCGAGCGCTTCATCGCCATGGCCAACGCCGAGCGCTCACCGACCTTCTACCGGTTCGACTCCCTCGAACAGCTCAAGGTGTGGCGGGAGATGGACGACCGCGACGAAGAGCCGGTGGTCGTCTACCACTCGCACACCGCGACCGAGGCGTACCCGTCGCGCACCGACGTGTCCTACGCGGCGGAGCCCAACGCCCACTACGTCCTCGTGTCCACCCGCGACCCCGAGACCGCGGAGTTCCGGTCGTACCGCATCCTCGACGGCGAGATCACCGAGGAAAAGGTCGAGATCCAGTAGCGAGGGGCGGGCCGCCGGAATCAGCGCGCCCCCGCCTTTGTTGCACCCAGCCAGTAGCAGCGACGCCTGCCGACATCCGCACCCTGATCTGCACGGAGTGACCCACATGGCCATCGAGGTCCGCATCCCGACCATCCTGCGCAACCTCACCGACGGCGCCAAGGCCGTCGAGGCGGACGGCAGCACCCTCGGCGAACTCATCACCGGCCTCGACACGAACCACCCCGGCATCGCCGAGCGGGTCGTCGAGAACGGCAAGCTGCGCCGGTTCATCAACGTCTACCTCAACGACGAGGACGTCCGCTTCCTGGGCGGGATCGACACCCCGGTCGCCGACGGCGACAGCGTCACCATCCTCCCGGCCGTCGCCGGCGGCATGCGCTGACCATGCGCTTCGACTCCCTTCTCGCCTCGGTCGGCCACACGCCGCTCGTCGGGCTGCCGAACCTGTCGCCCGGCCCCGACGTCCGGCTGTGGGCCAAGCTGGAGGACCGAAACCCCACCGGCTCCGTCAAGGACCGCGCCGCCATCTTCATGATCGAGCAGGCCGAGAAGGACGGCCTGCTCACACCGGGCTGCACCATCCTCGAACCCACATCGGGCAACACCGGGATCGCGTTGGCGATGGTCGCCCGGCTCCGCGGGTACCGCATGGTGTGCGTGATGCCCGAGAACACCTCGGCCGAACGCACCCAGCTCCTCACCATGTGGGGCGCCGAGATCCACTACTCGCCGGCCGAGGGCGGCTCCAACGAGGCCGTCCGGGTCGCCAAGCGCATGGCGGGCGAGCACCCCGACTGGGTGATGCTCTACCAGTACGGCAACCCCGCCAACGCGCTGGCGCACTACGCGACCACTGGCCCCGAACTGCTCGCCGACCTGCCCGGCATCACGCACTTCGTCGCCGGGCTCGGCACCACCGGCACGCTCATGGGTGTCGGACGCTACCTGCGCGAGCAGCGCCCCGGCGTCCAGATCGTCGCGGCGGAGCCCCGCTACGGCGAACTGGTCTACGGGCTGCGCAACATCGACGAAGGGTTCATCCCCGAGCTCTACGACGAGGACGTGCTCACCACCCGGTTCTCGGTCCCTGCCGACTCCGCCCTGCGCCGCACCCGCGAACTCCTCGACCACGAGGGCATCTTCGCCGGGATCTCCACGGGCGGAGCGCTGCACGCCGCCCTCGGCGTCGCCGCCCGGGCGGTCAAGGCGGGCGAGCGCGCCGACATCGCGTTCGTCATCGCCGACGCCGGGTGGAAGTACCTGTCCACCGGCGCCTACGAAGGCACCGTCGCCGAGGCCGAAGAACGCCTCGACGGCCAGCTCTGGGCCTGACCGCCGCGCCCCGCGTCCCCGCGACCGGCCGCGGGGCGCGGGTTCCGGACCCATCGGGCGGGGCGGCGCGCCCTTACCGAAACCCGTTCGGTTCAATGGCTGCATGACGCGATTCGACAACGCGACCACGGTCACCCCCGTCGGCGACGGGCACTACACTGCCGAACTCGACGCCGGCTACCTCATCGGCGCCGCCGTCAACGGCGGCTACCTGATGGCCGTCATGCAGCGGGCGGTCCTCGCTGCGGTCGAGCACCCGCACGCGGTGTCGAGCTCGTTCAACTTCCTGCGCCCCTGCACAGCCGGCCCGGTCGAGGTCGACGTCGAGCCGCTCAAGGCCGGGCGCACCGTGACCACCGCCCGCGTCACCCTCCGCTCCGGCGGGCTCCCCGCCGTCGCCGGCACCATCGTCGCCGGCCGGCTCGAACCCGGCGCCGTACCCGCCTACGCCGCGGAGCCCCCCGACATCCCCGCCCTGGACGACTGCCGCGGCTTCGACCCGCGCGCCGGCAAGGACGCCGGCATGGCGTTCGCCGACCGCGTCGACCTGCTCTTCGGCCCCCGCTCCTACCGGATGCTCGCCGGAACCGACGAGGACCCCGTCCCCGAACTCCTCGGCCACGTCGCCGCCTCGGCCGCTGACGGCGGACCCGTCGCCGACCTCCCGGCGTTCCTGCCGCTGGCGGTCGACGCGCTGCCGCCCGTCGTGAGCACCCTCGACGCCTGGAGCTGGGCGCCCACCGTCGAACTCACCTGGCACCTGCGCGCGCTGCCCGAACCCGGCCCGCTGGGCTTCCACGCCCGCGCCGACCTGGTCGGCGACGGCTGGTTCGACGAGACCGTCGACCTCTACGACACCAAGGGCCGCCTGGTCGCCCAGAGCCGCCAACTGGCACGGGTCGGACGCTGACACCGCCACCGCCCGCGCACCGCCGTGTGATGGACGCCGCGTGAGACGCGGGCCACATTAGGTACCGTCCGTGCGGTGATTGGGGTACACCCGTAACACGGGGAAAACGGGGGCCCCGCCCCGCGAGCAGTACCGGGCCTCCGCGTATCCGACCTCACCGCAAAGGCAGTGCGACGTGCGACTCACCATCATCGGCCCCTCGGGCAGCTTCCCGGGGCCCGCCGGACCCGCGTCCTGTTACCTTGTCGAGGCCGACGGCTTCCGCCTGCTGCTCGACCTCGGCAACGGAGCGCTGGGCGCGCTCCAGCACCACGCCGACATCTACGGCATCGACGCCGTCTACCTCAGCCACCTGCACGCCGACCACTGCTTCGACCTGTGCTCGTACTGGGTGGCGCGCACCTTCCCCGAAGGCGGGCCGAAACCGCGCATACCGGTGTACGGCCCGCCCGGGGTCGGCGACCGCATGGCGTCCGTCTACGGCCTCGAACCCGACCCCGGCATGCGCGAGACGTTCGACTTCGTCGACCTCGCCCCCGGCGAGCTGCGCATCGGCCCGTTCACCGCCCGATTCGCCCACGTCAACCACCCCGTCGAGGCGTTCGGCATCCGCCTGGAGCACGACGGGGCGACCCTGGCCTACTCCGGCGACTCCGGCGCGTGCAACGAACTCGTCGAGATCGCCCGCGGCGCCGACCTGTTCCTGTGCGAGGCGTCGTTCCACGACCACCGCGAACACCCCAAGGACATGCACCTCACCGGCAGCGAGGCGGGCGAGCACGCCGCGATGGCCGGCGTGGACCGCCTGGTGCTGACCCACCTGGTGCCCTGGAACGACGACGAGTGCACCCTCGCCGAGGCCCGCCGCACCTTCAGCGGCACCATCGACCTCGCCGAACAGGGCAGGGTCTACGAGATCGCCGCCGCCGGGCGCTGACCCCGCCGCGGCATCCGAGCGGCGGCGCCGCCCACCGCTACGGCAGGTCGCCGGCCGCGGCGAGGACGATCGCCTCCAGTTCGGACTGCCCCAGATCGCTGCCCACCGCGTTGGCGGTGACGCTCACCCCGGGCAGGTACAGCACCGCGCTGCGGCCCACCGAACCCAGGTCGGTGTACTGCAACTTCCCGCCCAGTTCACTGCTCTGCGGGGTGGTCCGCACCCCCATGCCCTGCTCGGCGTCGGGGTCGGCGCCGTCCGGGTCGGCGAAGGTCTCCCCGGCCTGGAACTGGACGAACAGGTGCTCGCGTTCGCCCTCCTCACCCCAATTGCAGGTCAGCAGCCCGTCCTTGGCGGACTCCGTGAAGGGCATGCCGCGCGTGTGCTCGGCGGCGGCCTTCTCCGCGGCGCCGCCGGTGCAGGTGGCCGGCACCGTGTCCGCGGCCCCGCCGTCCCCCGCCTCGTCGGGCGCCGACGGGGAGGGGGACGTGGACGCCGACGGGGAGCCCGACTCCGCGGGCGCCCCGCTGGAAGGCGGGGCGCCGCCGCCGCACGCGGCGCACAGCACCGCCAGCAGGAGCGCCCCGGCGGCCGGTGCGGCGCGCCATGGCGCGCGGGCGCGCGGAGTCGAAGGCATGGGTGTCCTCTCAGGGCAGCGGTCGGAGACTACTCCCCGGCGAGGTTCTCCGCCGCGGTCAGCACGATCTTCTCCATGTCGCCCTTGTCGATCGGCTCGGGCACCGTCTGGACGTCGATGTAGAAGTCGCCGGGCAGGTGCGCCACCACACCGCCGCCCTGCCGGCCCATGTCGAGGTGCTGGAGTTCGGCGTCGGCCTTCTCCGACTCCGCGGTGGAGTACGGCTCGCCGAGGGTGACCTCCGAGGGGCCCTGGAACTCCTCTTCGGCGTTCTCCAGCGGGTTCACGCCCTCGACGTAGGTGAGGGAGAGGATGAGGAGGTCGTCGCTCTCGGCGCCGCCCATGCCCCACACGCACGTGATGCCCTGGCCGTCGGGGACGCCCGTGATGCCGGACGTCTCCTCTTCCAGCTCCGCGGATTCGCCCACCTGGTCGGCGACCGCCTCGGCCGCCTTCGCCTCCTCGCAGGAGGCCGGCAGGGCGTACTCGCCGTCGGCCGCGGGCTCGCTCGCCGAAGGGCTCGGCTCGGGCGACGCCGTGGGCGACGACTCCTCGTCGGGGGTCGCTTCGGTGTCCGGATCCGGACCGCCGGAGCAGCCCGCGAGCAGTACGCCCGCTGCGATGGCGGATCCCACGGCGAGGGGACCGCGGCGGAACTGGGGCAGAATGTCGAGCCTCACGTGCGCACCTTCGTGTCGGGGGTCTTCCAGTGACGCGGGCCGGACGGCGGAGCGTCGCGCCGTCCAGGCGCTCCTCGTACGGTAGCCGGATCCGGGGACCCCGTGCGGCCCAGGGGTCACCGACCGCGACCGGGTCGGCCGCAGCGATAGGCTCACCACCATGGCTCGACCTGACGGACGTACTCCGAAACAACTCCGCCCCGTGACCATTTCCCGCAACTGGCTGCGGCACGCGGAGGGATCCGCGCTCATCGAGTTCGGCGACACCCGCGTCCTGTGCGCCGCGAGCGTCGAGGACGGCGTGCCCCGCTGGCGGCGCGGCACCGGTGAAGGCTGGGTCACGGCCGAGTACGCGATGCTGCCCCGCTCCACCGACACCCGCGGCGCGCGCGAGTCCGTCAAGGGCAAGATCGGCGGCCGCACCCATGAGATCTCCCGGCTCGTCGGACGCTCGCTGCGCGCCGTCATCGACTTCAAGGCCATGGGCGAGCACACCATCACCCTCGACTGCGACGTCCTGCAAGCCGACGGCGGCACGCGCACCGCCGCCATCACAGGCGCCTACGTCGCCCTCGCCGACGCGATGAAGCACCTGCGCAAGAAGCGCAACCTCAAGCGCAACCCGCTCACCGGTTCGGTCGCGGCCGTCAGCGTCGGCATCATCCAGGGCCAGCCCCGCCTCGACCTCAACTACCTGGAGGACTCCGTCGCCCAGACCGACATGAACGTCGTCGTCACCGGCGAGGGCGAGTTCATCGAGGTTCAGGGCACCGCCGAAGGCGCACCCTTCGACCGCGCGGGCCTCGACCAGCTGCTCGACCTCGCGGTCGGCGGCTGCGCGGAGCTCACCGAGATCCAGAAGAAGGCGCTGGCCGGATGACCGCGGCCGGCGCGTGGACCAGCGTCGTGCTCGCGACGCACAACGCCAAGAAGGTCCCCGAGGTGCGCGGCATCCTCGCCGGAGCGGGGCTCGACGTCGACCTCATCGGGCTCGACGGCTACCCCGGCGCGCCCGACGTCGCCGAGACCGAGACGACGTTCGCGGGCAACGCGCTGCTGAAGGCGCGCGCCATCGCCGAGCACACCGGGCTGCCGGCCATCGCCGACGACTCCGGGCTGCGCGTCGACGAGCTCAAGGGGATGCCGGGCGTGCTGTCGGCCCGCTGGTCGGGCCGGTTCGGCACGCGCAGCGGCGACAAGGACGCCGCGAACCTGGAACTCGTCCTCGACCAGCTCGCCGACACCCCGGAGGAGCGCCGCGGCGCCGAGTTCGTCTGCGCGGCTGCGGTCGCCCTGCCGTCCGGCGACGAAGGGGTGCTCGAAGGCGTGCTGCGCGGGCGGCTGATCACCGAGCCGCGGGGCACCAACGGCTTCGGCTACGACCCGGTGTTCGTGCCCGAAGGCGAGACCCGCACCGCGGCGGAGCTCGACCCTGCGGAGAAGAACGCCATCAGCCATCGGGGGATCGCGTTCCGTCTGCTGGCGGCGAAACTGCGCGAACTCCTCTGACACCGGGCAGCACAAGGGGCCGCCGTCCAGTGGACGGCGGCCCCTGCCATGGGGCGGTGCGGGGTCACCCCCCGGAGCCGGTGACCCGGGTGTAGATGTCGTTCGCGCACAGCACGAGGAACAGCGCACCGGCGATCGTCAGACCGACGTTGCTCACGATGCCGTTGCGCCACTGCTGCGGGGTCCGCTTGGAGTTCAGCAGCCACATGAGGGTGAACGCGAGGAACGGCATGAACGCGGAGCCGAGGACGCCGTAGACGATGATCAGCGTGACGGGCTGCCCGAGGAGCAGCAGGAGCATCGGGGGGAACGTCAGCCAGAGCAGGTAGGCGCGGAACTCCCAGCTCGTCTCGCGCTCCTCGACCGGGCGGTTCGCCTTGCCGCGGATGTTGCCGACGAAGTCGGCGAACATCAGGCTGACCCCGTGCCAGACCCCGAGAACCGACGTGTAGGCGGCGGCCGCGAAGCCGACCAGGAACATGGTCGCGACGAACCCGCCGAACCTCTCGCGCAGGACGTCGGAGAGGTTCACCAGCGCCTGGTCGCCCTCACCGAGTTCGGTCTGCGTGGCGGACAGCAGTTCGGCGCCGACGATGAGCATCGCGACGACGAACACGCCTGTGGTGATGTAGGCGATTCGGTTGTCGAACCGCATCATCCGCATCCAGGTCGAGTTCTTCCACCCCTTGGCGTTCACCCAGAACCCGTAGGCCGCCATGGTGATGGTCCCGCCGACACCGCCGATGAGGCCGAGCGTGTTGAAGAGGGAGTCCTGCGGGATCGTCGGGACCAAACCGAGCACGGCGTCGCCGATGTTCGGGCCGACGTAGACGGCGAGGCCCACCACCGTCACGAACATGACACCGACCAGGACGGTGATGACCTTCTCGAAGACCGCGTACTGGTTGAACCAGACGAAGACCAGCCCGCTGACCCCGGCCAGGACCGCCCACGCCAGGAAGGGGACCTGCGGGAACATCGCGTGCATGGGGAGCGCGGTGGCGGACATCGCCGTCGCGCCGTACACGAACCCCCAGAGGACGATGTACGGGGCGAAGAAGACGAAGGTCCAGATGCCGAGGCTGCGCCACCCGTCGAAGATGGTGCGCTCGGTGGCGAGGTGCCAGCGGCCCGTGGCCTCCGCGAGGGAGATCTTGACGATGCAGCCGATGATGGTGGCCCACAGCAGGGCGTAGCCGAACTTCTCACCGGCGACCAGCGTCGCGACCATGTCGCCGGCCCCGACACCCGTGGCGGCGACCACGATGCCGGGGCCGATGAGCTTCCAGCTCGTTTTGTGCTGTTCGGTCTGTACCACGTACGCCCCAGATGACTCGTTGATTGGTACGAAAAGCGTAATTTGGCGGCGACTGGAGCCACCAGGGGTGCGGCTGATCGTGTCGCCATCGATACGACCTGCGGAAGTACGGCGCACGCGGCGCGTATGCCGGACTTGCGCCAGAAGCGCCGCAGTACAAGGGGTCGCGGCGTTCGGTTTGCACTCCCCGCATCATCGGGTAATGTTTCCCGAGTCGCCACGACCCGCGCCGTAGAGGCAGCGGTCCGGCGACACACTCATCCCGGTTCCACCGTCCCGAGCATCGTCTGCGGGTGGGTAGGATCGGGTGCGGAGCAGGGAGTTCCGAGAAGCTCCGGCAGAAACCGGCCGGAAGATATCGGAAGTCTCGAATTCCCACGGAATTCTGTGAGTTTCCTGAGAATCGCGGTTGTTCGCGGTGGTCGGGGAGCCTGATAAAGTGGGACCACAACGAAACGCAACACCGTCCCGACAGAAGAAGCCTCCGGGTTTTGTATGCGGGTGTGCGGGTTGTTTCTTGAGAACTCAACAGCGCGTGTTCGAT
>NZ_PYGA01000036.1 GCF_003014485.1 Murinocardiopsis flavida
GGCAACAACGCCGAGCAGGGCCGGGCGATCCTGGCCGAGCGGGCGCATCCGGCGGTGCGCCGGGTGGACACGATGGACGGCGCCGCCGCGCAGGCGGCCGCCCTGGCCGCGGCGAAGTAGGGCGGAGAGGACTCATGGCGATTTTTCTGAACGAGGACAGCCGGGTGCTGGTCCAGGGCATGACGGGCGGGGAGGGCACCAAGCACACCCGCCGGATGCTGGCCTCGGGCACCCGGGTGGTGGGCGGGGTCAACCCGCGCAAGGCCGGGCAGAGCGTGGACTTCGACGGCGCGGCGGTGCCGGTGTTCGGGTCGGTGGCCGAGGGGATGAAGGAGACCGGCGCGGACGTGTCGGTGATCTTCGTGCCGCCCAGGTTCGCCAAGGACGCGGTCGTGGAGGCGGTCGACGCGGGGATCGGCCTGGCGGTGGTGATCACCGAGGGCGTCCCGGTGCACGACACGGCCTACTTCTGGGCCTACGCGAAGTCCAAGGACAACGCGACCCGGATCATCGGGCCCAACTGCCCGGGTCTGATCACCCCGGGGGAGTCCAACGCGGGCATCATCCCGGCCGACATCACCAAGCCGGGGCGGATCGGGCTGGTGTCGAAGTCGGGCACGCTGACCTATCAGATGATGTACGAGCTGCGCGACATCGGTTTCTCCACGGCGGTGGGCATCGGCGGGGACCCGGTGATCGGCACGACCCACATCGATGCCCTGGCGGCGTTCGAGGCCGACGCGGAGACCGACGCGATCGTGATGATCGGCGAGATCGGCGGCGACGCCGAGGAGCGGGCCGCGGAGTTCATCAAGGCCAACGTGACCAAGCCGGTGGTGGGCTACGTCGCGGGCTTCACCGCGCCGGAGGGCAAGACGATGGGGCATGCGGGGGCGATCGTGTCGGGGTCGGCGGGTACGGCCGCGGCGAAGAAGGAGGCGCTGGAGGCGGCGGGGGTGCGGGTCGGCAAGACTCCGAGCGAGACCGCCCAACTCGCACGCGAACTCTTCGCACGGGCACCGGGAGGCCTGCGATGACCCTCGTACTCAAGCCGGGAACCGAGTGGGCCGCCGTCTACGCGCGCTGCCGCGCCCTCGCCCCCGAGGCGTTCGGCCCCGAGCGGGTCGCCAACCGCTGGGGCGGCGAATGGCGCTTCGACGGTGTGCCCCGGCCCGCGTTCTCCCCGGTCGACGGGTCGGAGATCGCCGGGCCGCCGATGGTGCCGGCCGAGACCGCCGCCGCTGCCGTCCGGTCCGGCGCCGACGAGCACCGCGCGTGGCGCCTGGTCCCGTTGTCGGAGCGCCGCAGCCGGGTGCGCGCCGCGCTCGACGCGTGGGGCGCGCACCGCGACCTGCTCGCGCTGCTGCTGGTCTGGGAGATCGGCAAGCCGTGGCGGCTGGCCCGCCAGGACGTCGATCGGGCGATCTCCGGCGTCGAGTGGTACCTCGACCAGATCGAGCCCATGCTCGACGGCAGGGCCCCGCTCGACGGCCCGGTCAGCAACGTCGCGAGCTGGAACTACCCCATGAGCGTCCTCGCGCACGCCATGTGCGTGCAGGCGCTCGCCGGCAACGCCGCCATCGCCAAGACCCCCACCGACGGCGGGCTGGGCTGCCTCACGCTCGCCGTGGCGCTCGCCGTGCGCGAGGGGCTGCCGTTCACCCTGGTCAGCGGCGGTGGCCGCGATCTCTCGCCTGCGCTGGTGCGCGCGCCCGAGATCGGCTGCGTGTCCTTTGTCGGCGGCCGCGACACCGGCGGGCAGGTCGCCACCGCGCTCGCCGACCTCGGCAAGCGCCACGTGCTGGAGCAGGAGGGGCTCAACTGCTGGGGCGTGTGGGAGTTCGACGACTGGGACACCTTCACCGGCCAGGTCCGCAAGACCTTCGACTACGCCAAGCAGCGGTGTACGGCCTACCCCCGGTTCGTCGTGCAGCGGCGGCTGTTCGACCGGTTCCTCGCCGCCTACCTGCCCGCGGTCCGCTCGGTGCGGTTCGGCCACCCGCTAGCCGTGGCCGACGCCTCCGACGACCTGCCCGAGCTCGACTTCGGCCCGCTCATCAACGCGGCGAAGGCAAAGGACCTCGACGGCCAGGTGGCCGAAGCCGTCACGGGCGGTGCGATCCCCCTGTACCAGGGTTCCCTCGGCGACGGCCGGTTCCTGCCCGGGCAGAACACCGACGCGTACTCCGCGCCGGTGGCGCTGCTGGAGCCCCCGCGCTCATCGCCGCTGTTCCATGCCGAACCGTTCGGCCCGGTCGACTCCATCGTCCTGGTCGACACCGAGGCCGAGCTGCTGGCCGCGATGAACGCCAGCAACGGCGCCCTCGTCGGCACGGTCTCGTGCGACGACCCCGATGCGGCCTCGCGGCTCGCCGCGAGCGTCCGCGCGTTCAAGGTGGGCGTCAACGCGCCGCGTTCGCGCGGCGACCGCGACGAGCTGTTCGGCGGCTGGGGCGACTCCTGGCGGGGTGCCTTCGTCGGCGGACGGCTGCTGGTGCACGCCGTCACCGAGGGTCCCGCCGGCGAGCGGCTGCCCGGCAACTTCCCCGAGTACACGCTGCGGCCCGAAGCAGCGGGCTGAGAGGCAGCGGGTCAAGACAGGCAGCGCGTCAAAACAGGCAGCGGGTCAAGAGGCAGCGGGCTGCCAGGGAGAAGGCTGAGAGGCGGCACGGGGGCCGGGCGCAGAGTTCAGGCCCGGGCGGCGTCAGGGGGCTTGTCGACGCCGACCGGGCCCGCGCCTACCGTCCGGACGGCGGAGTCACCCCGGGGCCGCCATTGGCGTCGAGGACGCCTTCTCCAGGATGATCCGATGCCGACCGGTGTAGACGTTCGTGGGGCTGCGGCGCAGGGCGCGTACATGGGGCCCTGCGCGGCGCCGGTCATGGCAAGAGCACAGGGCGGCCGTCGGCGGGGGCGCGGGCCGGAGAATGCGGATCCACGTTCGGTCACCTCGAATCATCCGCGGCAATCGTGCAATGATGTTGCCTGGATCACATTGTCATGTATACGGTCTACAGTATTCCTCGACATGTCATCCGACAAGGGGGGCGAACCAACCGGTTCGCCCCCCTTGCCGCTGGTCGGCCGCTGCCGCGGCGGCCGACCGATCACCAGGTCAGGCCGGGACCGCCGGTGCATGGGCCGCCGGTGCGGCGGTGCCGTCGATCAGCCGCTCGTTGAACAGTGTCGCCACGGCGTTCACCGCGCGCAGCGTCGGCGCGGGGGTCTGCGTGAGGTCGGCCAGTTCCACCACTGCCGTGAGGATGACGTCCAACTCCATCGGGCGTCCACGTTCCACGTCGTGCAGCGTGGACGTGCGGTGCTCCCCGGTGCGCTCGGCCCCGGCGAGCCGCCGTTCGATGGAGATCTCGGGGTGCACCCCGAGTCGCCCGGCCACTTCCAGGGTCTCGCTCATCATCGTGCGCGCCAGGTCCCTGGTGGCGCCGTGGCGGCAGATCTGGGCCATGGTCGAGCGGGCAAGGGCGCTGAGCGGGTTGAAGGTGATGTTGCCCATCAGCTTGACCCAGATGTCCTCGCGCAGAGCGGGCTCTATCGGGCACTTCAGCCCGCCCGCGATCATCGCCTCGCTGAAGGCGCGGCAGCGTGCGGAGTCGCTGCCGTCGGGTTCTCCGATGGAGAAGCGGGTGCCCTCCAGGTGCCGGATGACGCCCGGTTCGACGATCTCGGTGGCGGCGTAGACGACGCAGCCGATGGCGCGTTCCACGGGGATGGCGCGGCTGACCGTGCCGCCGGGGTCGACGGTCTCCAGCCGGCGCCCGGCGTAGGGGCCGTCGAGGCCGTGGAAGTACCACCAGGGGATGCCGTTCTGCGCCGCGACGACGGCGGTGGCGGGGCCGAGCAGGGGGCGCAGCAGTGGTGTGCAGGCCGCGTAGTGCTGTGCCTTGAGGCCGAGGAACACGACGTCCACGGGGCCGATCTCGCGCGGGTCCGCCGTCGCGTGGGGGTGGGCGGTGAAGTCGCCGCGCGGGCTGAGGACCTGGATCCCCCTCTCGCGCAGCGCGTGGAGCTGTGCTCCGCGGGCGATCAGGTGGACGTCGGCGCCGCCGCGGTGCAGTGCGGCGCCGACATAGGCGCCGATCGCTCCGGCGCCCAGAATCGCGATGCGCATGAGGGTCCCTTTCCGTAGCCAAGTTCATATAGCCAAGTACATTTTGTATACAGTATGCTAAACAGAATCAGACGTCTCTGGTCCGGGTTCCGCCGAGAAGGACCCGCCGACCGTGCCGATCCGACAAGTTCCCGGGTTCTTCTCGCCCACCGCCGCCGGTCGGCGGCGCCGCGCGGGTGGCGCTCCGGGCGGCGAGGAGCCCTGCATGCCCGCTCAGCCGTCATACCGCCCCGGCAAGGTCGCGCGCCCGGTCCCCCTCAGGGAGGCCGCCTACGAGGCGCTGCTCGACCAGATCATCACCCGCGAGCTTCCGCCGGGGCGCCACCTGGTCGAGAGCGACATCGCCGAAGTGCTGGGGGTCTCCCGGCAGCCGGTGCGCGAGGCGCTACAGAAGCTGAACAACGAAGGGTGGGTCGACCTGCGCCCGGGGCATGGGGCCTATGTGCACACGCCGAGTGAGAGTGAGGCCGACCAGCTCCTCGCGGTCCGCGCGGTGCTGGAGACCGAGTCGGCGCGGCTCGCGGCGCAGTGCGCCGGCAGTGAGGAGCTCGACCGGTTGCGGGAGCTGTGCGGCGCCGGGGTCGCCGCCGTCGAGTCCGATGACGTCGAGCGGGTGGTCGCCGCCAACGCCGAGTTCCACCGCGGGCTCACCGAGGTGTCGGGGAACCGGGTGCTGAGCGAGCTCGCCGCGCAGGTCGATCGGCGGGTCCGCTGGTATTACGCGCCGGTCGCCCGGGTCAGGGGGCTGTCCTCGTGGGACGAGCACGCCCGGATCGTCGGCGCCATCGCCGAGGGGGCCGAGGGTCGGGCCGCGGCGCTGATGCGCGAGCACACCGAGCGCACCCGGCTGACCTACCACGACCTTGTCGGTACCGCGCCCGGTGGGTGACCGCCGGGCGCGCGGGGTGCCGCCCCGGGGAGCCCCGGGCGCGGTACCGGTCGCGCGGTGGTAGGCCGCGGTGGATTGCGGTGAACCGTAATGAGTTGCGGTGAGCCGTGATGAGCGGCGGTCAGCGGTGGACGGTCTCGTCCACGTCGTCGCCCGGGGCGTCCGGGCCGGCCGGGTCGGCGGCAGAACCGGCAGAACCGGCAGGGCTGGACTCCCCGGCTTCGGGCTCCTTCTCCGCTGCGGCGCCGCCCTCGGCCGCCGCACCTTCGGCCGCGGCCGCCGCGGTGCGCTTGCTGGAGATCAGGCTCGTCACCGTGGTGATCGCCAGGGTGGCGAGGATGACCAGGAGCGAGATCTCGGTGGGGATCTCGGGCACGTGCAGGTCGGTGGTCTCGTGCAGGGCGTGCAGGATCAGCTTCACGCCGATGAACCCCAGGATGATCGCCAGGCCCTTGCTCAGGTGGACCAGCTTGTTGAGCAGCCCGCCGATGAGGAAGTAGAGCTGGCGCAGGCCCATCAGGGCGAACGCGTTGGCCGTGAAGACCAGGTAGGGCTCCTGGGTGATGCCGAAGATCGCCGGGATGGAGTCGAGGGCGAAGAGTACGTCGGTGAGGCCCACCGCGATCATCACGAGCAGCATGGGGGTGACGACCCGGACGCCGTCGATCCGCACGGTGAGCTTCGAGCCGTGGTAGACGTCGGTGGTCGGCATGAACCGGCGGACCATCCGGACGGCGGCGTTCTCCTTGTACTCCTCGTCCTCGCCGCCGGCCGTGATCAGCTTCCACGCTGTGTACAGCAGGAAGGCGCCGAAGAGGAAGAAGACGCCGGCGAAGGCGTTGACGACGGCCGCGCCCAGTGCGATGAAGATCCCGCGGAACAGCAGGGCGAGCGCGATGCCGACGAGCAGGACGCGTTGGCGGTGCTCGGGCGGCACCGCGAACGAGCCGAGGATCAGGATGAACACGAACAGGTTGTCCATGCTCATCGAGTACTCGACGATCCAGCCGGTGAAGAAGTCGAGACCTTGGGCGCTGTCCGTGTAGAAGCCGAGTCCGATGCCGAATATGACGGCCAGCGAGACGTAGATGCTGATCCAGATCCCGGCCTCGCGCATGGAGGGTTCATGGGGTCTGCGGGCGATGATGATGAAGTCGAGCGCGATGATGCCGAGCAGTACGGCGATCGTCACGGCCCAAACCCACGGTTGTACGTCCAAGGTCCTGTGCTCCATGAGGGTCGGTCGGGACACTGCGATGTCCCGCGCGGGGCGCCGGGGCGCCCCGCGCGCGAGAACGGGAACGGGTGGAAGCGGGATCCACCAGTGCGTTGCGGGTCAGGTCGGGGCGTTGCCGCGGCCCCGCTCGGCGGAACCGCGTCGGCGGCCGATGGTACTCAAATGTTCCAGGTAGCGCTGCACCAGGTCGGCGGCGAGCGGGTTGTGCTGCTGGATCCGGATGAACCAGTGCGGTGCGATCCGTTCGTGCAGCCAGAGGAACCCGATGGCGTACCCGACGCTGAGCAGTGCTTGGAAGACCAGGAACTCCCACAGCGGCTCGCGCAGGACGGTCTCGCTGCCCATGACGGCCGCCACGGTGTACTCGTCGAACAACCGTGCCAGGGGGAATCCGACCAACCAGTACAAGGCGACCGGGTAGACGGCACCCAAGGGTATCCGGTGATGCGCCACCAACAGGCAGTAGCCCGCCCCGAGTAGTGCAAGCGGCAGGCCGAGCGCGGCGGCGACGGTCAGGGTGAGTGCCGACGGCAGGCCGGCGGTTGCGCCGACCGCCGCCGCGAACAACCCACCCACCAGGCCGATCGCGAAACCGGGGACGGCGACCTCGGCGTTGTGGACGATGCCGGAACTCTGCTGTGAGGCGGTGTGGGCTGCCATCAGATCACGACCCCGAAGGCGAACAGGGAGTAGAACAGTGCGCCCAGGTAGAACACCGCGGCGAAGGCGATGAGGGCATTGCTGACGATGCCGGGGCGGATCGGCTTGGGCAGGGTGATGTTGTTGACGAGGAGCAGCACCACGCAGTAGGCGCCCATGGCGAACGCCGACAGGAAGGCCAGTGTGTCCAGGATCGCCGCGGGCCCGTCGGCCGGGCCGAACAGCAGGACGCCGATGCCGAAGGCGATGAGCGCCCAGAGGAAGAACGCGTAGATCTTGGAGATGCTGAACTTCTTGGCGCCGGGGACGAAGTAGTAGGTCATGTCGGCCTGGCCGCGGGAGAAGGAGTCGAACAACCCCAGGGTGGCGTTGAGCCCGATCAGCGCGATGAAGCAGTAGAACATCGTGCCGAAGACCGGGCTGCCTGCCGCGGAGAAGGAGCCGGCCATCGCGTCCAGTGAAGCGCCCTGGTCGCCGCCGCGGATGACGTCGGCCACGCCGGGGTCGATGCGCGTCGACGCCTGCGCCAGCACCGTGAACGAGATGGTCACGAGCATGGTGATGCCCCAGAAGAGCACGAACGCGTCGAAGGTGACCCAGCGGCGCCAGCCCTTCCACTTGGTCATCTCCGCGGGGTCGTCGGTGTCGAACATGAACCCGCGCGAGGGCATCGTCTCCTGCTCCTCGGCGTGCCGCAGGCCGCGGATCTTGGGGATGTGCGCGCCCATGCCGGCGCCCTTGTCGCGCAGGTGCAGGGTGTACCACATCTGCTGCATCCCCGAGGGGCCGGCGAACGCGATCGCGCCCACGACCACCGGGAACCAGGTCGGCGTCATGGCCTCGTCGGGCAGGTATCCGACGGCGAACATCCCGGTGATGGTGCTGGCGAGGTCGGCGAAGCTGCCGACCAGCGCGGCCACCAAGGAGGTGCCGACCACCAGGATGCCGATACAGATGGAGAGGACGTTCTCCAGCAGGTTGTACACGACCTTGGCGAGCGTGAACACCACGCCGACCAGCAGCATCCCCGCCACCCCTGTGGCCTGCCAGGGGATGCCGGTGACCTGCTCGAATGCGGAGGCGCCGGCGGAAAGGTGGCCGGGCCAGACGTAGACCGCGATCGCCGTCACGAAGAAGAACCACATCAGTGGTTTGAATACGCGGGCGGCGCCGAAGAAGATGCTCTCGCCGGTGGCCATGGCGTAGCGGGACATCTCCAGCATGACCACGGCCTGGAGGGAGACGCCGACAAGGAACAGCCAGCGGATCTCCGGGCCGAACAGCAGCACGAGGCGCGGCCACATGTAGGACTCGCCCATGCCCACGCCCAGCGCCACGAGGAACACGGTGGGGCCGAGGATGTGGATGGACGGCGGTGCCTTGGGCAGGGGGCGGATCGGCATCGGCTCCAGCCGGCCGGCCTTCCAGAACCGCTCCTTCGGGGCGGTGTCCTGCGCTGTCGATTCGATGGTGGGGATGGTCTCGGGTTCGGGGGGCTCGGTCTGCCGCTGCTTGGGAACCAGTGGCTGGTGCGGGGGCGCGTCGGCCGAGGCCGGCCGGTCGCCGCTTTCGGGACGGGTGGGATCCATGGACGAACTCCCTGCTTGGGACATGCGGAATGCGAGCGAGTTGCTCCCATGACGCCCCCTGGTGCTGCGTTCTCCTCACGGTCGTGCGGCTGTATCGGTGCTGGTCACCGGGGTACGAGTGGCGGCCCGTCGCCCGGTGGCTGGACCCGGCGTCCTCTCTGCGGCGGCGTGCGAGGCCGCCGGGTCACTGGTCGTGCGGTGCGCATCGGAGGGACGTGAGGGCGCCCTTCCGGCGCGACCCGGCCGGTCGGTGGCAGTCGGTCGATGGCGATCGGTCGACGACCACCGGTCCGGAACGGGTCGGTCGAAGCAGTTCAGACTCTGTCAGGGCTGGTCAGACCTGAACAGACCTGGTCAGAGTTGGTACGGCCCGGCCAGGATCGGTTGCGGCCTGGTCAGAGCAGGCCGGCCGAGCGCGCCCAGCGGTACTTCGCGCCCAAGACCTGCACGGGCTTCTCGGTGGTGTAGGGGTAGGCGACGACGCCGTGCTCGAAGAGGTACTGCGCGGCCTCTTCGACCTCGGTGTCGCCGGAGAGCGACGCGACGACGGGCTTGTCGATGCCCCGGGCGCGGGCCTCTCCGACCACGTTCGCGACGAGCTTCGCGAAGACCATCGGCGGCGTGACGATGGTGTGCCAGTAGCCGAGGATCAGGGCGTGCACGTTGTCGTCGTCCAGACCCAGCCGGATGGTGTTCTCGTAGGTGGAGGGCGGTTCGCCGCCGGTGATGTCGACGGGGTTGCCCGCCGCGCCGAAGGGCGGGATGAACGCCCGGAACGAGGCGTCGAGGTCGGGCGGGATCTCGTACAGCGACATCCCGTTGTCGATGACCGCGTCGGAGAGCAGCACCCCCGACCCGCCGGCCCCCGTGATGATGACGATGTTCTCGCCCTTGGGGGTCGGCAGCACCGGCAGGGCGCGGCCGAACTCCAGGAGCTCGTTGAGCCCCGGCGCGCGGACCACGCCGGCCTGGCGCAGGATGTCGTCGTAGACCTTGTCGTCGCCCGCCAGCGCCCCCGTGTGGGAGCCGGCGGCGCGCGCCCCGGCGGAGGTGCGCCCCGCCTTCAGCACCACGACCGGTTTCTTCGGCACGACCTCGCGCGCGGCCTCGACGAAGGCGCGGCCGTCCTTGAGGTCTTCGAGGTGCATGGCGATGGCGTTGGTGTTGTCGTCCTGGCCGAAGAACGTCAGCAGGTCGTCTTCGTCGATGTCGGCCTTGTTGCCGACGCCCACGATCGCCGAGACGCCGGTGCGGGTGCTGCGGCTGTACCCGAGGATGGCCATGCCGATGCCGCCGGACTGGGAGGTCAGCGCGGTGCCGCCGGCGACGTCGTAGGGCGTGCAGAAGGTCGCCGACAGCTTCTCCGGCGTGTAGTAGTAGCCGTAGATGTTGGGGCCGAGCAGCCGCACCCCGTGCCGCCGGGCGATCGCCAGCACCTCGTCCTGGAGTTCCTGCTCCCCGGTCTCGGCGAACCCGGAGGGGATCAGGATCGCCGCGGCGACGCCCTTGGCGCCGGCCTCCTCCAGCGCGGAGGCGACGAACTTCGCCGGGATGGCGAACACGGCGACGTCGACGTCGCCGGGGACGTCGCTGATGCTCGCGTACGCCTTGTGCCCGTAGACCTCGGGCGCCTTGGGGTTCACCGGGTGGACCGCGCCGGCGTAGCCGCCGTCGACGATGTTCTTGATGACGGAGTGGCCGATCTTCCCCGCCTCGTTGGACGCCCCGATGATGGCGATGGATCTGGGTTTGAACACCCGCTCCATCGCGGTGAGGATCTCCGCGCGCTCGAACCGCTTGGGCGGTGCGGGCGGGTCGAAGTCGAGGACGAACCGCAGGTCGGCCGCCACCGCGCCGGAGGCGTCGGCGAAGACCGGGTTGAGGTCGGCCTCCGCGATCTCGGGGAAGTCGGTGACCAGGTCGGACAGCCGGCTGAGGACGTCGGCGAGCCGGTCGAGGTCGGCGCCTGCCGCGCCGCGCACACCGCGCAGCACCTCGACGGCGCGGATGTCCTCGACCTGGGCGCGGGCCTCCTCCGGGGTGATGGGGGCCATGCGGAAGGTGACGTCCTTGAGGACCTCGACCAGCACCCCGCCCAGCCCGAACACCACGATCTTGCCGAAGGTGGGGTCGGTGGTGGCGCCGATGATGACCTCGTGGCCGCCGGTGACCTGCTGCTGGAGCTGCACGCCGACGATCTCGGCGTCGGCGTTGTAGGCGCGGGCGTTGGCGACGATGCGCCGGTAGGCGTCGGCGGCGGCCTCGGGGGTGGCGATGCCGACTTCGACGCCGCCGGCCTCCGTCTTGTGCAGGATGTCGGGGGAGACGATCTTGGCGACGACGGGGAGGCCGAGTTCGACGGCGAGGGACACCGCTTCGTCCGCTGAGGTGGCGAGCGCCTCACCCGGGACGGGGATGCCGTAGGCGTCGGCGATCGCCTTGCCCTCGGGCGCGGTCAGGGAGTCGCGCCCGGCGGAGCGGGCCCGGTCGAGCAGGGTCCGCACCGCTTCGCGGTCGTAGGTGCGGCCCGTTGCCGGGCCGGTGGTCTGGGTGGCCATCGTCTCAGATCACTCCGTTCGCCTTGAGGGAGGCGAGTTCCTCGGCGGGGATGCCGAGTTCGTCGCCGTAGATGTCGGTGTTGTGCTCGCCGAGGAGGGGGGAGCGCGTGATCTCGGCGGGGGAGTCGGACAGCCGGATGGGCAGTCCGACGGTCTTGTAGGCGCCGCGCTCGGGGTGCTCGACGGTGGCCACGATGCCGTTGTCGTTCAGGGTGGGGTCCTCGATGATCTCCCTGGTGGACATGATCGGGCCGCAGGGGACGTTGCGGTCGTTGAGGGCGGCGAGGACCTCCCATTTGGGGTGCAGGGAGGACCATTCCTCGATGAGGGCGAACATCTTGTCGAGCTTGTTGAGGCGCGCCTCGGGGGTGGCCCACTCGGGGTCCTGGGCGAGTTCGGGGTGCCCGATGATCTCGGTGATCGGGGCCCAGCCGGGGGGTTGGACGATGACGTAGACGTAGTCGTTGGGGCCGCCGGGTGCGGTGCGCACCGCCCAGCCGGGCTGGCCGCCGCCCGAGGCGTTGCCGGAGCGGGGGACTTCGTCGGTGAACTCCTCGTTGGGGTACTCGTTGAGGGGCCCGTGTGCGAGCCGCTGCTGGTCGCGGAGCTTGACCCGGCACAGGTTCAGCACGGCGTCCTGCATGGCGACCTCGACCCGCTGCCCCTGGCCGGTGACGGTGCGGCTGTACAGCGCGGCGAGGATCCCGGCGACCACGTGCATCCCGGTGCCGGAGTCGCCGATCTGCGCGCCGGTCGCCAGCGGGGGGCCCTGCTCGAATCCGGTGGTGCTCATGGACCCGCCCATGGCCTGGGCGATGACCTCGTACGCCTTGTAGTCGGCGTAGGCGCCGGGGCCGAACCCCTTGATGGAGGCGTAGATCAGCCGCGGGTTGGTGGCGCGCAGCGCGTCCCAGGTGAACCCCATGCGGTCGAGCGCGCCGGGGGCGAAGTTCTCGACCAGCACGTCGGATTCGCGGATGAGGCGCTGGAAGATCTCCTTGCCTTCGGGGCTCTTGGTGTTCAGGGTGATGCTGCGCTTGTTGCCGTTGAGCATCGTGAAGTAGAGGCTGTCGACGTCGGGCAGGTCGCGGAGTTGGCGGCGCGTGATGTCGCCGCTCGGCGCTTCGAGTTTCACGACGTCGGCGCCGAGCCAGGCGAGGATCTGGGTCGCGGACGGGCCGGACTGCACGTGGGTCATGTCGAGGACGCGGACGCCCTCCAGTGCCTTGGTCATCGTGCTCCCGCCCTGCTCACTTGTACATGGTCTGGTTGCGGGTGCCCGGGGCGTAGACCTCGGGGTCGATCCATACGTTGATGAGGGAGGGCTTGCCGGACTCGCGGGCGCGGCGCAGTGCCGGGGCGATCTCGGCGGGGTCGCGGACCTCTTCGCCGTAGCCGCCGAGCATCTTGGCGAACTCGGAGTAGCGGACGTCGCCGAGGGTGTTGCCGACGTTGCCGCGGTCGGCGCCGTACTTCGCGATCTGGCCGTAGCGGATCTGGTTCATCGACGAGTTGTTGCCGACGATGCCGATGAACGGCATGTCGAACCGCACCAGGGTCTCGAAGTCCCAGCCGGTGAGGCTGAACGCGCCGTCGCCGAACAGGGCGACGACCTCCTTGTCGGGCCGGGCGTACTTGGTGGCCATGACGAAGGGGACGCCGACGCCGAGGGTGCCCAGCGGCCCGGGGTCGAGCCAGTGGCCGGGGGACTTGGGCTGCACGACCTGCCCGGAGAAGGTGACGATGTCGCCGCCGTCGCCGATGTAGATGGAGTCCTCGGTGAGGAACTCGTTGATCTCGTTGACGAGGCGGTAGGGGTGGATGGGGGAGGCGTCGGAGTGGATCAGCGCGGCGCGCTTGTCGATGGCGGTGCGCTCCTGCGCGCGCAGTTCCTCCATCCACTGCTTGCGGCCCTGGGCGCCGTTGTCGCCGTAGGCGGAGACGGCCTGGAGCACCGAGGACAGGATGACGTCGGCGTCGCCCACGATGCCGAGGTCGATGTCGCGGTTCTTGCCGACGGTGGCGTACGACAGGTCGATCTGGACGACGGTGGCGTCGGGTGAGAGGCGCTTGCCGTATCCCATCCGGAAGTCGAACGGGGTGCCGATGATGATGATCAGGTCGGAGTTGGTGAAGGCGTAGCGCCGGGACAGCTGGAAGTGGTGCGGGTCGCCGGGCGGCAGGGTGCCGCGGCCGGCGCCGTTCATGTAGGCGGGGACGTTGAGGGCCCGCACCAGTTCGGTGGCCGAGTCGGTGGCCCTGGTGGTCCAGACCTGGCTGCCGAGCAGGATGCTCGGCTTCTCGGAGCGCACCAGGAGTTCGGCGAGGCGCTCGATGGCGGCGGGGTCGCCGCCCTGGCGGGTGGAGGCGCGGTAGTGGCCGGGCTCGGGGATCCGCGCGGCGGCCGCCGGGACGTCGGCGTCGAGGATGTCGCGGGGGATCTCCAGGAAGGAGGGCCCGGGTGCGCCGTTGAGCGATTCGCGGAACGCCATGGACACCATGTCGGCCACCCGCTCGGTGTGCGGCACGGTCGCCGCGAACTTCGAGATGGGCGAGATCATGTCGACGTGGGGGAGGTCCTGGAGGGATCCCATCTTGTGCTGGCTGAGGGCCCCTTGGCCGCCGATGACGAGCATGGGGCTCTCGGCGCGGTAGGCGTTGGCGATGCCTGTGACGGCGTCGGTGGTGCCGGGCCCGGCGGTGACCACCGCGCAGCCGGGTTTCCCGGTCATCCGGGCGTAGCCGTCGGCGGCGTGGGCCGCCACCTGCTCGTGGCGGACGTCGATGACGTCGATGCCTTCGTCGACGCAGCCGTCGTAGATGTCGATGATGTGGCCGCCGCACAGGGTGAAGATGACGTCGACCCCTTCGGCCTTGAGGGCCTTGGCTACGAGGTGCCCGCCCGAGATCGTCGTACCGTCACTCGTCGTGTCCGCCATCAGCTCTCCTCGATGATATCGCGCATTGGATACTGCATACAATCGCTGTTCCATTGCTACCGGAGGACGCGCCGCATGTCCAGAGCGCGCCGCGATTCGCCTTGCCGGACGACTCGCCGGACCACCCGCCGGCCCACCCGCGGGGCCGCCTTCCGGACTGCGCTGCCGCGGTCATGCCGGGATCGTTCTGACCTGGAACGGGCGCCGCAGCCGGAGCGCGAGCCCGGCGGCGGCGAAGGCGCACAGCCCGGCCGCGGCGAGCGCGGCGTCGAAGGCGTGCGCGGGGGCGAACGCCAGCAGCGCCGCCCCGCCGCCCACCCCGAGGAGCCCGCCCAGCGCCTTGGCGCTGTAGACGAACGCCTGGTTGCGCGCGCTGTCGCGGAGCCCGAAGTAGTCGACGGCGAGCGTGCACGCGAGCGGGTAGCACGCGCCGCCGCCCAGTCCGGCGAGGACCGCGCAGCCCAGGAGGAGGACGGTGGGGCCGCCGGCCCCCGCGATGACCAGTCCGGCGTGCGCCAGCGCCCCGGCGAGCAGCACCAGCACCAGCACGCGGCGCCGCCCGGCGGCCTCGGACCACCGGCTCGCCGAGACGCGGCCCACGGCGTTGGCGGCGATCAAGGTGCCGATGACGGCGCCGGCGAGCCCGGGGGACGGCCCGTGTTCGGCGAGCAGGGCGGGCAGCACCGCGAGGTCGAACAGCGACACGGCACCGGCGAGGGCGAGGACGGCGTTCAGGGTGGGCAGCGCCCCGCTGCGCCACGCCTCGGCGGGGGAGTGGTCGCGTGACGCCGCCGGGTTGGCCTGCGCCGACAGTGCCCACGCCCGGGGGTCGGTTTCGGGCGGCCACCAGTCCGGAGGGGGCGAGGGCAGCCGCGCCGCGCACCACAGCGACAGCACGGCCGCGGCGGCGGCGAGCACCGCGCAGGACGTGGCGAGCGCCTCGGGGCGCAGGCCCAGCAGCGCCGCCGCCAGCGGGGCCGACCCCAGGGCGAACGCGCCGCCGACCAGCCCGGCCGCGGTCCCGGGCCGCTCCGGATACCACTGGGAGGCCACGTGGACGCAGGAGTGGTACACGAGCCCGGCCCCGATCCCGCCGAGCACCCCGTAGCCGAGCAGCAGCCAGGCGAGCCCGCCGCCGTAGCCGACGGACAGCAGCGCGACGGCGCACAGCAGGCCGCCGAGGGCGACGGCGCGGCCGGGCGAGAGCAGCCCGGCGGCGCGCAGGCGCGCCACCGGCAGCGCCGATCCGCCTTGGAGCACCGCCCAGACGACGAACGGCAGCAGCGCTTCGGGGACGCTCCAGTCGTGCGCGGCGACCAGGGTCGGCACTGCTGCCCCGTATCCGAACTGGAGGACGCCGATCGCCGCCAGTGCGATCGCCGAGCGGGCCAGGATCCCGGCGCGGCCCTGGCCGGTGAGATCGCGGGGCGTGGGCCCGACGACATAGCGGCGGCCGCGCCAGTCGGCGAGCTCGGCGTGCGGGGTGGTGGGGGCGGGGTCGGTGCCGGAGGCGTCGGAGCCGGGCGCGGTGTCGGCGGTGTCGGCGGGGTCGGAGGGGCGGGTGGGGCCGGTCGGCGGGCCTGGGGTGAGCGGGGGCTGTTGAGTCACTGGTCCACCTCCAAACTGTATACAGTATGCATGTGATCTACGTCATTGAGAAGGGTTTTCTGTGACCGATCGCACAGGAACCGGCGGGCCGGGCGCTGTCGGGTGCGACGGGCACTCGGCACTTCGAGACGCGGCACCGGTAGCGTTGTGGCGGTCCGCGGACGCGCGGCAACCGATCCGGGACGAAAGGCGCGGGCCATGGTGAAGAACCTGGAGAAGATCCTCGTGAGCGCATGCCTGCTCGGCCAGCGGGTCCGGTACGACGGCGCGGGGAAGGCCACGGCGCACGCCGAGGTCGCCCGCTGGCGTGCCGAGGGGCGCCTGGTGTCCTACTGCCCCGAGGTCGCCGGGGGCCTGCCCGTGCCGCGGCCGCCGGCCGAGATCGAGGCGGGCGGCACCGCGGCCGCCGTTCTGGACGGGTCGGCGCGCATCATCACCCCTGCGGGCGCCGACGTCACCGAGGTCTTCCTCGCGGGCGCGCACGGCGCCGTGCGCGCCGCCCGCCGCCACGGCACGCGGATCGCGGTGCTCAAGGAGGGCAGCCCGTCGTGCGGTGTGCACCGCGTCCACGACGGCACGTTCTCCGGTACCACGATCGACGGTTCTGGCGTCACCGCGCATCTGCTGCGCGCGGCCGGGGTCGCGGTGTTCTCCGAGTCGGAGATCGACGCCGCGGCGGCGCACCTCGCCGCTCTGGCGTCCCCCTGAGACGGGTTCGGCGACCGTTCGGCGACGCACACGGTGCCGTGCGCGGCGGGTCGGGCCCGCGCTGGAGCCGCCTCACCACACGTGGGCACCGCCCCGAGACCTGTGAAGCACTGGGACCTGGAAAAGCACTTAGACCTGTGAAGCGCTGAGACCTGAGAGGCACTGGAACTGGGAAAGCGCTGAGACGGGCCAGGCGGGGCCGGGGTGTCCGCGGGGCGACAGGCGTGTGCCCCCGCCGCCAGAACTGCCTCTGTCACCCCGTGCGGCGTTCCCGGAGCGGTGCCGCGGGCACCCCGTGAAGCAGCGGCTGCGCCGTTTCACGCCGAGCCACGTCGTGTCACACCGTGCGCCGCCGAGTCCCCAACTCGATGCACTGCGGCCGCCCGCCCGGCTCGCGCAGGAGGACGGGTCGCGTGTGCGCCGGTGAGAGGAGCGCCCATGCCATCGACTCCCGTGTCCCGCTGTCCCGTCCTCGACATCACGGCCGGTGCCGTGCACGCCGAGGCCGCCGCTCTGCGCGCGCAGGGCCCCGCCGTCCTGGTCGAGCTGCCCGGCGGCGTCCGCGCCTGGTCGGTGACCCGCCACAGCGTCATCCGCGAGATGACGACCGATCCGCGCATCTCCCGCGACCCCCACCGGCACTGGCCCGGGATCGCCGACATCCCCGAGGGTTGGCAGCTGGCGGCGATCACCCTGCAACGCACCTTCGTGAACGCCTACGGGGCGGAGCACCGGCAGCGGCGTCGCCGCCTCGCGCCGTCGTTCTCACCCCGCCGGGTGGCGGCGATGCGCCCGCGGGTCCAGGCCACGGCGGACGCGCTGGTCGCCCGCCTCGCGGAGCTGGCGCCGGGGGAGACCGCCGACCTGCGGTCGGCGCTGTCGCTGCCGCTCACGATGACCGTCATCTGCGACCTCTTCGGCGTCCCCGAGTCCATGCGCGACCGCTTGGGCGCCGCCATCGACGGCATCATCGACACCACCGTCACCCCGGAGCAGTCCGCCGCCATCCAGGTCGAGCTGGACGCCTGCCTCACGGAGCTGGTGCGCCGCAAGCGGCAGGCCCCGGGGGACGACCTGACCAGTGACCTCCTCACCGGCTCCGTCGACGGTGCACCGGCGATGCCGGAAGAGGAGCTGCACGACAGCTTCTTCCTGCTGATCGGCGCCGGTTACGAGACGGCGGTCAACCTGATCACCAGCGCGGCCCACGCCCTGCTGGCCCACCCGCATTACCGTGAACGGATCGCCGAGAACACGCTCACCTGGGACGACGTCATTGAGGAGACGCTGCGCCACGAGGGGCCCGTGATGCACCTCCCGCTCCGGTACGCGCTGGCGGACATCGACCTGGGCGAGGGCGTGCTCATCCGGCAGGGGGACCCCGTCCTCCTGGCGTTCGCCGCGGCAGGGCGCGACCCGGAGCTGCACGCCGATACCCCGGACACCTTCGACCCCGACCGCTCGGAGAAGGAGCACCTCGCGTTCGGGCACGGGCCCCACTACTGCCTTGGTGCGCACCTCGCCCGGCTCGAAGCCCACGTCGCGCTGACCACGCTCTTCGACGCGTTCCCCCGGATCGGCCTCGCCGCGCCGGGGCCGCCGCCCAGGATCCCCTCGCTCGTCATCAACGGGTTCGCCGAGCTCCCTGTCGTCCCCCGGCCGCGCGAGGGGGCGGGCGTGCCGCACCCGCGCCGTCCCGCCTGACCGGCCCGTCTTGGCCGGCCGGTCTCAGCTGATCCGGCCGCTCCTGCCCGCGCTCAGGTGCCGGCGTCCTCGTGCTGCCGGTCGGGGGCGCCGCGCCGGGCGCGGAGCAGGTGCCGGGCGAGCGGCAGCAGGATGACCACGGCCAGGACCACGAGCAGTGTGCCGGAGATGGGGCGGGTGAGGAACCCGGTCGGGTCGCCGTCGAAGACCAGCAGGGAGCGGCGCAGCGAGGTCTCCAGCAGCGAGCCGAGGACGAACGCGAGTACCAGCGGCCCCGGCTCGAAGCCGTACTTCTTCATCAGGTAGCCGACGAGGCCGAACACGATCACCAGCGCGATGTCGAAGACGCTGTTGCGGACGGTGTAGACCCCCACCAGCGTGATCAGCACCGTGATCGGGGCGAGGATCGTGCCGCGCACCCGGAGGATCTTCACGAACAGGCCCACCAGCGGGATGCTCATGATCAGCAGCAGGATGTTCCCGATGTACATCGAGTTCACGACGCCCCAGAACAGCTCCGGTTCCTCGGCGACCAGCTGCGGCCCCGGGGTGACCCCTTGGATCAGCAGCGCCCCGAAGATGATCGCCATGGTGGCGTTCGCCGGGATCCCCAGTGTGAGGAGCGGGATGAACGACGAGGTGGACGCCGCGTTGTTCGCCGTCTCCGGCGCCGCGACCCCTTCGATCGCGCCGTGGCCGAACCGTTCGGGCGTCTTCGACCGGCGCTTCTCCAGGCCGTACGCCGCGAGCGACGACAGGGTGGCGCCGCCGCCGGGGAGGATGCCGAGGAGGAAGCCGAGCACGGAGCCGCGTCCGATGGCCCCGGCCGACTGCCGCAGGTCGCCGCGTGATGGCCACACGTTGGCGACGCGGCTCGGGGCGGTCGCCCCTTTCGCCCGCTCCTCCAGGTTGTAGAGGATCTCGCCGAGGCCGAAGACGCCCATCGCGACGGGGACGAAGTCGATCCCGTCGGCCAGCGACATCGAGCCGAAGGTGAACCGCTCGGCGCCGGTGAAGGTGTCCTGGCCGACGGTTGCGAGGAGCAGGCCGATGCAGGCGGCGACGACGGCCTTCACCCGCCCGCCGTTGCTCACCGTCGCCACCAGCAGGATTCCGAGCAGCGCGAGGGCCGTGTACTCGGGCGGCCCGAAGTCGAGGGCGAACCCCGCGACCACCGGGGCCAGGATCGACAGCGCCACGATGGACACGGTGCCGCCGATGAAGGACCCGATCGCCGCGATCCCGAGCGCGGTCCCGGCCCGGCCCTGGCGGGCCATCGCGTGGCCGTCGAAGACGGTCACGACCGACGACGCCTCGCCGGGCAGCCGCAGGAGCACCGATGTGATGGTGCCGCCGTACTGGGCGCCGTAGAAGATCCCGGCGAGCATGATGATCGCCGTCACCGGTTCGATGCTGAACGTGAGCGGCAGCAGGATCGCGATGGTGGCCGCGGGGCCGAGGCCGGGCAGCACCCCGACCAGCATCCCGATGACCACGCCGATCAGGCAGTAGAGCAGGTTGGCGGGCTCCAGGACGACGCCGAACCCGTCGATCATGGGCGTCAGGGATTCCAACGTCGCTCCTAGAGAAGGGAAGAAAGGGAAGAGGGGAGGGAGGAGGCAGGCAGGAGGTAGGTGCTTGAGGGGATCCGGCGGGCGGGGGGACCTGAGCAGGCGGGGACTAGAGCAGGTGGGGGATCGGTATCGCCAGGGCGCCGACGAAGATCGCGTAGAACGCGGCGACGATCCCGAAGGAGGTGGCGATGGACAGCCGCCACGACTCGCGGCCGAGGAAGCGCAGCCACACCAGGGCGAGCAGCAGCGACGGGATCTCAAAGCCGATGACACTGATGAGGGCGACGAATCCGACCATGGTCGCCACCCCGGCGGCGATCCGCCACGTGGCGGGGGAGAGGGCTTCGGCGTCATCGGTGCGCCGCGCCAGCGCGCCCAGTGCGACACCGAGGCAGGTGATCGCGATGCTCGTCAGGAACGGCCAGGTCCCGGCGGAGGGGGCGGCGGCGCTGCCGAGGCCGAGGGACCAGGAGCCGGCCGCCCCGGCGACCCCGACCGCCGTGATCACGAGCGCGACCACCAGGTTGGCGGTGGTTCCGGCGGGTGCCGGGCGGTGCTCTTCGGCGGCTTCCCCGCCATCGGGGTCGGCGCCTGCGCCTGCGCCTGCGTCGGTGGAGGTGGCGGTAGCGGTGTCGGGGCCTGCGTCGGGTGGCGCCGGTTCGGGCCCCGGTCCTTCGGCGGAAGGGGTGGTCACTTCTCCTCGCCGAGGTCGATGTCGTACTTCTCGGTCGTGGCGCGGTAGTCCTTCAGCGACGCGGTCCATTCCTCGACGACCTTGTCGCCCTCGACCTCGTGCGCCTTGAGGAGGTTGTCCTTGTTGAACTTCTGGTAGGCGTCGGTGGCGAACGCCGACTCGAACGCGGTGCGCAGCCGCTTCACGGCCGAGTCAGGGGTGCCCTTCGGCGCGGCGATCGCACGGTACTGCGAGACCTCGACGTCGTACCCCTCCTCGACCGCAGTCGGGGTGTCGGGGAGGAACTCGCTCCTCTTGTCGGCGAAGGTGAGCAGCGGGGTCAGCTTGCCTGCCTTGACCTGTTCGATGGCCTCGCCGAGTTGGATGGCGGCGACGTCGACCTGCGAGCCGAGGACCGCGGTCAGTGTCGGCGACCCGCCGTCGAACGGGACGGCGGTGCCGGGGATCCCGGCCTCCTTGAACAGCAGCTCCTGGGACAGCTGGCTGCCGGTGCCGACACCGGTGGTGCCGAACTTCAGCTCTTTGTCGGTGTCGGTCAGCTTCTTCAGCGTGTCCAGGTCGGAGGAGGCGGTGACCAGCACGTAGTCGTCCTGGGAGATGCCGGTGACCACCTCGAAGTCGGCGATGTCGACGGCTTCGTCCGCCGGGACGGCCAGCGGGGTGATGGCGGTCAGCGAGGCGTTGATGACCATCAGGTTCTGCCCGTCGGGCTTCTGGCGCGCGAGTTCGGTCGCGGCGAGGGCGCCGTTGGCGCCGGGGGTGTTCACCACCGGCATCGCGACGCCGAGGTCGTCGGCTGCCGACTCCGCCAGCGCGCGGCCGATCAGGTCGGTGCTGCCGCCGGGCTCCTGGCCGACGGCCAGGGTGACGGGCCCGCTGGGGAACTCACCGCCGGCTCCGCCGCCCGAGAGGTTCCCGCCGCACGCCGCCGCCGTCAATGTGAGGGCCGCGGCGACCGCGGACACCGCCCCTCGGCGTGCCGACGTCTTTCCCATCACCTGGGCCATGCCTGCTCCTTCGATCAGGGGGTCAACCGCTGCCCCGGCAGTGTGAGTGCCGTCACGTTGGGGAATGCTCGGCAGCCTAGGAGGTCCGTTCCATGCATGTCCAAGGCAAATGCGGCATGAGCTGATACTTATTCGGTATGACGTTCTCTTTCGACCAGTTGCGCGGCTTCGTCGCCGTGGCCGAGGAACTGCACTTCGGCCGGGCGGCCGAGCGGCTCTCCATGACCCAGCCGCCGCTGAGCCGCCAGATCCAGAAGCTGGAGCGGACGGTCGGCGTACGGCTCTTCGAGCGGGACCGGCGGCGGGTCACCCTGACCGCGGCCGGCGAGGCGTTCATGGTGGAGGCGCGGCGGCTGCTCGCCCTTGCCGAGCGCGCCCCCGATCTCGCCCGGCGGATCTCCGCGGGGTCGAGCGGGACCCTCAAGGTCGCGTTCACGGCGGCCGCGTCCTACGGGACCCTCGGGCGGCTGCTGAACCGGCTGGAGGGTGTCCTCCCGGAGATCGACATCGAGTTGTCGGAGATGGTCACTCGGGAGCAGGTCGCGGCGCTGCTCGGCGGCGAGGTGGACCTCGGCCTGGCGCGGCCGCCCTTCGACACCGAGACGTTCGGCTCCCGGGTGCAGTTGCGCGAGCGCATGCTGGTGGCCGTTCCGGAGGGGCACCCGCTGGCGCGGCGGGGGCGGCCCGTCACCAGCGCGGACCTGGTCGACCTGCCGCTGATCATGCACTCGCCGACCAGGGCACGCTACTTCTACGACCTCGTCGTCGGGCTGGTCCCGATATCCCACCAGAACGTGGTGCACACGGTCAGCCAGATCCTGACGATGGTCTGGCTGGTCGCCGCCGGGCGCGGGGTCGCGTTCGTGCCGGAGTCCGCGACCGGGCTCGGTATCGACGGCGTCCGCTACCTCGAACTCGACGGCCTCACGGGGACCCCCGTCGAACTCCACCTGCTGTGGCTGCGGGAGTCGCGGAACCCGGCCCTGTGGCGCGCGCTGGAGGCGTGGGACCCGCAGGAGACCGCGACACCGTGATGCCGGGCGCGCATCAGTTGATGCAAAACGAGTCTTGGACAGCATCGAACGGTTCTCCGTACGGTATCGGCAACCCAGCGCAGGAGGAGCCCACGTGCCTGTTGACGGACGACGACCCGCAGCCGCGGCGGTAGGGGACACCGGACCCGTCTCCGCGCACCGCCCCGCACGCGCGGCAACGGCAACGGCAGCGGGGGGACGGCGATGAGCGGGCGCGCCCCCACCGTCGCGGCGGTCGAGGTGGTGCCGGTCGCGGGGCACGACAGCATGCTGCTCAACCTCAGCGGCGCGCACGGCCCCTTCTTCACCCGCAACATCGCGGTGCTGACCGACAGCGAGGGACGGACCGGACTCGGGGAGGTGCCCGGCGGCGAACCGATCCGGCGCACCATCGCCGACGCCGCGGACCTGCTCGTCGGCGAGCCCGTCGCGCGGCTGCACGGCCTGCTCCGCCGGGTCGCCGACACCTTCGCCGACCGGGACGCGGGGGGCCGCGGCGCGCAGACCTTCGACCAGCGCGCCACCGTCCACGCCGTCACGGCGCTGGAATCGGCACTGCTCGACCTGCTCGGCCAGCACCTGGAGGTCCCCGTCGCCGACCTCCTCGGGGAGGGCCGGCAGCGCGACCGTGTGCCGGTGCTCGGCTACCTGTTCTACGTCGGCGACCGCGGCCGGGCCCCGCTGCCCTACCTCGCCGAGGACGCGCCGGCCGACGCGTGGGAGCGGCTGCGGCGCGAACCCGCGCTCACCCCGGACGCCGTGGTCGCCCTGGCCGAGGCGGCGCGGGAGCGCTACGGCTTCCGCGACTTCAAGCTCAAGGGCGGGGTGTTCGCAGGGGAGGAGGAGGTCGCGGCGGTCCGCGCGCTCGCCGCGCGCTTCCCCGACGCCCGGATCACCATCGACCCCAACGGCGCCTGGCCGCTCGCCGACGCCGTCCGGCTCTGCTCGGACCTGGGCGGGGTGCTCGCCTACGCCGAGGACCCGTGCGGTGCCGAGGGCGGCTACTCGGGCCGGGAGGTGATGGCGGAGTTCCGCCGGGCGACCGGCCTGCCGACGGCGACCAACATGGTCGCCACCGACTGGCGGCAGCTGGCGCACAGCGTCCGGTCCCACGCGGTGGACATCCCCCTCGCCGACCCGCACTTCTGGACCATGCGCGGATCCGTGCGTGTGGCCCAGTTGTGCCACGACTTCGGCCTCACCTGGGGATCGCACTCCAACAACCACTTCGACATCTCGCTGGCGATGTTCACCCAGGTGGGCGCCGCGGCGCCCGGCGAGATCACCGCGCTCGACACCCACTGGATCTGGCAGGACGGGCAGGCGCTGACGCGCAGGCCGCCGCGGATCGAGGGCGGCGCGATCGCGGTGCCGAGCGCCCCCGGGCTCGGCCTGGAACTCGACCGGGACGCGCTGTCGGCGGCCCACGAGCGCTACCTCGAACACGGCCTCGGGGCGCGGGACGACGCGGCGGCGATGCGCCATCTCGTCCCGGGATGGGACTTCGACCCCAAGCGGCCCGCCATGGTGCGGTGAGCGCACCCCGCCCGGACCATCCCGCCCACCACGCCCGGCCCGCCCCGCCCCGCCCTTCTCGGCCGGAAAGCCCCACAACGGACGGAGACCCCATGACCGCCCAGCCCGAATCCACCGGTGCGGCGGCCCGGCACCGCGCCGCCGCCGACCGCATCAGCGAGGTCGCGCTCTCCCGCGTCGACCTCCCGCTCGCCGCGCCGATCAGCGACGCCAAGGTGCTCACCGGGCGGCAGAAGCCGCTCACGTCGGTGTCGATGCTGTTCGCGGAGATCCGCACCGAAGAGGGGTACGAGGGGGTCGGCTACACCTACTCCAAGCGCGCCGGGGGCCCCGGCCAGTACGCGCACGCGCGGGAGATCGCGCCGGAGCTGATCGGGGAGGACCCCAGCGACATCCAGCGGATCTGGACCAAGCTGGTGTGGGCCGGCGCCTCGGTCGGCCGCAGCGGGCTCGCCGCGCAGGCGGTCGCGGCGATCGACATCGCACTCTGGGACCTCAAGGCGAAGCGGGCCGGACTGCCGCTGGCCAAACTGCTCGGCGCGCACCGGGACGCGGTGGACTGCTACAACACCTCCGGCGGTTTCCTGTCCACCCCGCTGGACCAGGTGCTGGAGAACACGCGTGCCGCCCGGGCGAGCGGCATCGGCGGCATCAAGATCAAGGTCGGCCAACCCGACACCAGGGCCGACCTCGCCCGGCTCGCCGCCGTCCGCGCGGAGCTCGGCGACTTCCCGCTGATGGTTGACGCCAACCAGCAGTGGAACCGCGGCACCGCGATCCGCATGGGCCGCGCGCTGGAGGAGTTCGACCTCGTCTGGATCGAGGAGCCGCTCGACGCCTACGACGCGGCCGGGCACGCGGCGCTGGCCGCCGAACTCGCGACGCCGATCGCGACCGGCGAGATGCTGACCAGCGTGTTCGAGCATGCGGAGCTGATCAGGCTCGGCGCGGCGGACTTCCTGCAACCGGACGCGGCGCGGGTCGGCGGGATCACGCCGTTCGTGAAGATCATGGCTTTGGGGCAGCACGCCGGTGTGCGGCTGGCGCCGCACTTCGCCATGGAGATCCACGTGCACTTGGCGGCGGCGTACGAGATCGACCCGTGGGTAGAGCACTTCGACTGGCTCCAGCCGCTCTTCGAGGAGCGGTTGGAGATCGCGGACGGCCGCATGCTCGTGCCCGACCGTCCGGGGCTCGGCTTCACCATCAGCGACCAGGCGCGCGCCTGGACCGACCAGAGCGCCCGGGTCGACGCCGCCGGACACACCACCGACACGCGCTGACCACCTGGCACGCCCTGTTCACCGGCACGCCCTGGTCACCGGCACACGCTGATCATCGGGGCACACTGCCCCGTGCCCCCGGTCCCCGGTGCGGCCGCCCGGCTCACCCCCCGCGGCCGATGCGGACGCCGCCCCGCCACACGGCGGCGATGTCGAGGGTGGCGTCGATGGACGCGGTGGGGTCGCCTTCGACCAGCAGCAGGTCGGCGCGGAGGCCCGGGGCGATCCGGCCGCGGTCGGCGAGCCCGAACCGGTCGGCCGGTGCGCTCGTCGCCGCGGTGAGGGCCGCGACGGGGGTGAGCCCGGCGCGGACCATCAGGCCGAGTTCGAGGTGCAGGGTCGCGCCGTGCGCGGTGTCGGCATTGGACGCGTCGCTCCCGGCCAGGACGGTCACGCCCGCGTCGTGCAGGCGCCCGAGGGTCTCGGCGGGGACGTCGAGGTCGTGGACCGCCCCGGGCCCGAGGGGGATGGGGCCGAAGCCGAGCATCTGTCGGGCGAACCCGTCCAGGTGCGGCTCGACGCGGGGGTCGGCGAGCAGGTCGGCGCCGTGCGTCCGGCCGAACAGCCCGTCGAGTACGGCGAGTGTGGGGATGACCGCCGTGCCCTGGTCGGCCAGCAGGTCGGGGAACTCCGGGTCGCCGGGCCCGTCGACGTAGAGGTGGCCGAGCACGTCGACCCCTGCGCGGACGGCGGTGGCGGCGTCGGCGGCGGTGAGCGCGTGCGCGATGGTGAGCATCCCGCGGGCGTGGGAGTGCTCGACCAGGGCGGCGACCGTCTCGTCGCGCAGGCGGGGGAGCGGGGTCCCGGTGGTCGAGCCGTCGTCGATGAGGATCTTGATGAAGTCGGCGCCTTCGGCGACGCGGGCGTCGACGAACGCCGCTGCCTGGCCGGGTTCGGTGAGGGTGGGGAACGGCGGCAGGTACCCCATGTCCACGAGGTACTTGCCGTAGCCGTCCGGGACGGTCGCCGCGGTGCCGGCGGTGCGGACGTCGGCCATGGCCGGTGTGCCGGCGGCCTGCCGCCGCAGCACGCCGATGGCGGCGGGGTCGGCCATCAGGTCGAGGACGGTGGTCGCGCCGAAGAGCACCGCCTGTTCCAGGCAGCCGGGGAACACATGGGCGTGCGCGTCGATCAGGCCGGGCAGCAGCGTGCGGCCGCGGCCGTCGACCACTTCGGCGCCGCCGGGCGCAGGCGCGGCACCGTCGCCGCCCGGTGCGGATGCGCGTGCGGGTGCGGTACCGCCGCTCACGGCGGTGATCAGCCCGTCGGTGACGGCGACGTCGGCGCGGGCCAGGACGGCGTCGCCGGTGAACACCCGGGCGCCGCGGATGAGGAGGTCGGGCGCTTTTACATACATGCATGTATGTATAGCATGATGGCGGGATGCGACGTTCACCTGAAGATGCCGCCCGCACCCGCTCGGCGCTGCTCCGCGCGGCCTTGGCGGTCTTCGCCGAGCGGGGGTACGCCGCGGCGACCCTGGCGGGGATCGCGGCGCGGGCCGGGCTCACCCGCGGTGCCGTCTACCACCACTTCACCGACAAGGCGGAGCTGTTCCTCGCGTCGATCGAGGAGAACTGGGGCGCGGCGGCGGGCCCGATCTGGGCGCACCTGGACGACACCGGCGCGGCCCCGCGGGAGCGCATCCGCGCGTTCATCGTCGCGTTCTGCACGGCGCTGGAGGAGGACGAGGTCATGAGCGCGGCCTTCGCCCTGTCGATGCAGGGCGTCGACGCGCCGGAGCTGGCGTCCGGGCTCGACGGCAAGCGGCGCGTCATGCAGGCGTGGGCCGACCAGCTCACGGTGCTGCTGGCGGAGGCGGCCGAAGAGGAGGGTGAGGAGGAGGGCGCCTGGCCCGGCGCGGTGCCGCCGGAGAGCGGTGCGATCGCGATCATCTCGGCGCTCAACGGGGCGGCGGCGACCTGGGTGGCCTGCCCGGACCTGTTCTCGCCGGCGCGCCAGGCGCGGCCGCTGGCCGATGCCGTGCTGGACGGCGCGCTGCCGCGGCGCCCGGCGGGCTGACCCGGTCGGCCTCTCCGTCCGTCCCTTATTCTAGTGCTAGAATAAAATAATGTCCGCAGTGCTCAGCGATGGCGAACTCACGCTCCTCGGGCTCCTCGCGGAGGAGCCTCGGCACGGGTACGCGCTGGAGCGCGTCATCCAGGAGCGGGGTGTCCGCGCGTGGACCTCCCTGGGCTTCTCCTCCATCTACTACCTGCTCGACCGGCTCAAGGGCCGCGGGCTCATCGAGGCGGAGTCCGCGAAGGCGACGCGGCGCTCGCGGACGGTGTACCGAGCGACCGGGGCCGGGACGGCGGCGATGGCGGAGGGGTCGCTGGCCGCGCTGGAGTCCGTCGGCCCCGTCCACGACCGCGTCCTGATCGGCCTGGCCAACAGCCCCGGCCTGCCGCCCGGCCAGGTGCGCGAGCGGCTGCTGGCACGGACCGCCGCCCTGCGCGAACGCCGCGCGGAGCTGGCGGCCCACCGGTCGGCGGGGCCGCTGCCGCCCGTCGCCGCGGCGCTGTACGACCACGCCGACGCCATGCTGCGCGCCGACCTGGACTGGACCGGGCGGCTGCTCGACACCTACCTCAAGGACGCCACGTGACCACGACGGACCGACACGACGCCCAGTACGACAGCAAGCACGACAGCAAGCACGACGCCAAGCACCACAGCAAGTACGACATCAAGAAGGCGCACAAGCGCCTCTACGCGCCGGGTTCGGCGGACTTCACCCTCGCCGAGGTCCCCCCGATGGACTACATCGCCGTGGACGGCAGCGGCGACCCGAACACCGCGGCGGCCTACCCCGCTGCGGTGCAGGCGCTGTTCGGCACCGCCTACACGCTGAAGCGGACGAGCAAGGTGGACCTCGGGCGCGACTTCGTCGTCGCCCCGCTCGAAGGGCTGTGGCACGCCGACGACCCGTCGGTGTTCACCGAGCGGGTCAAGTCCGCCTGGTCGTGGACCATGCTGATCGCGCTGCCCGACTGGATCGGCGCGGACATGGTCGCCGCGGCGGCCGCCGCGGCGGCGGCGCAGCGCCCCGGCGCGTTCGACCTGGTCCGGCCGCTCACCCTCACCGAAGGGCTGAGCGCGCAGATCCTGCACATCGGCCCCTACGACGACGAGGGCCCGACACTCGACCGGCTGCACCGCGTCTTCATGCCGGAGCACGGCCTCGCCTTCAACGGCGTGCACCACGAGATCTATCTCAGCGACCCCCGCCGTGCCGACCCGGCCCGCCTCAAGACGGTCCTGCGGCAGCCGGTCCGGCGGGAGCACCCGGCCTGACCGGGCGCGCCGCCCGCCGTTTCCGGCAGCCCGTCCAACAGCCGGTCAGCTCCAGCCGTCCGGGAGGAGCCCGGCCGCGGTGAGGAGCGAGTACAGGAACGCGAGGCCGAAGACGACGACCAGGGTCGCCTGCACGACCGGGTGCGCGATCCGGCCGGCCTGCCAGGCGGGCTCCTGATCGCCGACCGCCCTGGCACGGCGCAGCATGAGCACCGGCACCACCGACATGATCGCCCCCGCGAAGCCGCCGGCGTAGCCGAGGGCCGAGACGAACCCCGCCAGCCCGAACGCCGCGATCAGGAACGGGGGCACGGCGATGAGCGCCAGCGCCGCGAACCGGTGCCGCGGGGAGCCCTCCCCGGGCCAGTCGAAGCGGTCGAAGACGTTCGTCATCAGCGTCAGGCCGATGGCCCAGAACGAGGTGAGCATGGCGAGCAGGGCGAAGATGTTCGCCAGGTAGTAGGCCACGGGGCCGAGGCCCTGGCCCCACCCGATCGTGATGACCTCCGTGACACCGTCGGGGCCCATCATCCCCAGGGCCGCGAACGGGATGAGGGCGAGGAGGAAGCCTGTCGCGCACATCCCGGTCACCACGGCTCCGGGCAGGGCGCGAGGGGAGTGGGCGGCGAGGCCCCGCGCCAGTTCGGGCACCGTGTACTGGGCGATGAACGCGAAGACCGCGAGGTTCATGATCGGCACGACGAAGTACGGGTTCACGTAGCCGACGTTTCCGGCGTCGATCCCCGGCCCGACGATGGTCCACCCGCACAGCAGCAGGATGATCGCCAGCATGACGACGGTGATGGCCTGCTCGGACCGGCCCGTCGCCTTGAGGCCGAGCCAGACCACGACGACGCCGGGGATGTAGAACAGCAGGCCGCCCACCGTCTCGTGGACGCCGAGGAGGTCGGCGAGGATGGCGCCGCTCCCGCTGGCGTAGGAGATGAGGGCGCCGAGCCCGTTGATCACCACCCCGGCGAAGATGAGCCACGACCCCGTCTCGCCGAGGTACTTGCGCGCGAGCCCCGCCAACTGGAGGGGCTTCGCCGTGCGGAGCGACACCTCGGCGACGTAGAGCATCGACACTGTGGTCAGTACCCCGGCGATGACGAGGGCGACGATGAGGGCGGGGAAGCCGCCGTTGCGCGCGCCGTAGGGCAGGCTCAGGATCCCGGCGCCGATGTTGGCGCCGAAGATGATCGCCACACCCTGCCAGAACGTGATCGCGTCGGACCGGCGCCCGGTGGGGCCGCCCGCTGACTCGTCCGTCGTCTCCGCCATGGACGTCCGTCTCGCTCTCGCTCGTGATGGAAGGTGCGGGGCCGGCCGCCCCGGACCTCTGCCGGCATCCGTCCATTTCACCGCGCCGCTCCGCGGCCCGGGTCTCCGCGGGGGGCACAGAGGCGTTACGACCAGGTCACCGGGCTGCGGGCGCCGCCTTGTCCGGCGACGCCGTAGTGTTCGGAGGTGTCCTGTGCGAGACCTTGTGCGAATCGGCGGTCGGCCGGGGGGCCGCGGGCGGCTTTTTGTAGGGTTCCCACAACGCAGCGGCCCGGGAATGCGCGATTCGGGACATTGGTGTACCCGCCGGTAATCGAGCAGGGTAGAAGGCAGGTGCAGGCGACGCTCCGGTCCCCGGACGTCGCCTTCTGTGCGTGGGTACTTGGGAGGCTCAACCGGTGTTCAGTCGTGTCGCCATCGTCAACCGTGGAGAGGCCGCGATGCGGCTCATCCACGCCGTCCGGGACCTTTCCGCGGAAACCGGCACCCGGGTCGAGACGGTCGCCCTCTACACCGACGCCGACCGCGACGCGACCTTCGTCCGCGCGGCGGACACCGCCTACCTGCTGGGCCCCGCCGCGGCCCGCCCGTACCTCGACCTCGCCGTCCTGGAGCGGGCCCTCGTCGAGACCGGGGCCGACGCCGCGTGGGTCGGCTGGGGGTTCGTCGCCGAGGACCCCGCGTTCGCCGAGCTGTGCGAGAAGATCGGGGTCACCTTCGTCGGGCCGAGCGCCGAGGCCATGCGCCGGCTCGGCGACAAGATCGGCGCGAAGCTGATCGCCGAGGAGGTCGGCGTCCCCGTCGCGCCGTGGAGCCGCGGCGAGGTCGGCACCCTCGAAGACGCGCAGCGCGCCGGGGCCGCGATCGGCTACCCGCTGATGCTCAAGGCCACGGCGGGCGGCGGCGGGCGCGGCATCCGCATGGTCGCCTCGGACGAGGACCTCGCCGACGCCTACGAGCGCACCAGCCAGGAGGCGCTGCGCGCCTTCGGCTCCGGCGTGGTCTTCCTTGAGCGCCTGGTCACGGGCGCCCGGCACGTCGAGGTGCAGGTCATCGCCGACGGGCAGGGCACGGCGTGGGCGCTGGGCGTCCGCGACTGCTCGGTGCAGCGGCGCAACCAGAAGATCATCGAGGAGTCCGCCTCCCCGGTGCTGGAACCGGGGCAGACCGCGGAGCTGAAGGAGTCGGCCGAGCGGCTCGCCGTCGCCGTCGGCTACCGCGGCGCCTGCACGGTCGAGTTCCTCTATCACCCCGGCGAGAAGCTCTTCGCGTTCCTTGAGGTCAACACCCGGCTCCAGGTCGAGCACCCGATCACCGAGATCACCACGGGCACCGACCTGGTGCGGCTGCAACTGCACGTCGCCGGCGGCGGGACGCTCGACGGCGCCCAGCCGGTCGAGTCCGGCCACGCCGTCGAGGCCCGGCTGAACGCCGAGGACCCCGACCGCGACTTCGCCCCGTCGCCCGGCCGCATCGCCCGGCTGGCGCTGCCGGCCGGACCCGGCGTCCGCGTCGACACCGGTGTCAGCGAGGGCGACACCATCCCCGCAGACTTCGACTCGATGATCGCGAAGATCATCGCCTATGGCGCGAACCGCGAGGAGGCGCTGGGCCGGCTGCGCCGCGCGATGGCCGAGACCACCGTGATCATCGAGGGCGGCGCGACCAACAAGAGCTTCGTGCTCGACCTGCTCGACCAGCCCGAGGTCATCGACGCGAGCGCCGACACCGGCTGGATCGACCGCGTGCGCGCCGAAGGGCGCCTGGTCAGCCACCGGCACTCCGCCATCGCCCTTGCCGCCGCCGCGATCGAGGCGTACCAGGACGAGGAGGAGGTCAGCCGCAGGCGGCTGCTGTCCACGGCGCACGGCGGGCGGCCGCAGGTGCAGCACGAGAGCGGCCGCCCGCTGGACCTCAAGCTCCGCGGCGCCGGCTACCGCGTGAGCGTCGCCCGGGTCGGCCAGAAGCGGTTCCGAGTCGGCGTGTCCGGCGGCGGCGCCGTGCACCCGGCCGACGTCGAGGTCGACCGGTTCGACGCGCACAGCGGCCAGATCGTCGTCAATGGACGCCGCTTCCGGCTGGTGTCGGCCACGCACGGCCCGACCCACCTGGTGGAGGTCGACGGGGTCACCCACCGGATCAGCCGCGACGAGGGCGGCGTGGTCCGGTCGCCCGCGCCCGCGCTGGTCGTCGCGACGCCGTTGGCGGTCGGCGACGAGGTCGAATCGGGTGCGCCGATCCTCGTGCTGGAGAGCATGAAGATGGAGACGGTGCTGCGCGCGCCGTTCCGCGCCCGGGTGCGGGAGTGCCCGGTGTCGGTGGGCAGCCAGGCCGAGACCGGCGCGCCGCTGATGCGCCTGGAGCCCCTCGCCGACGACGGGGCCGGCGCGGACGCCGCGGGCGCCGACACGGCCGTCGAGGTCGACCTGCCGGCCGAACCGCAGGACGTGTCGGCGGCCGGACGGGTCGAACGCGGCCTGCACGACCTGCGCAGCCTGCTGCTGGGCTTCGACGTCGACCCGCAGGACCGCAAGCGCGTCCTGTCGGGGTACCTGGCGGCGCGGGCCGAACTCGGCGGCCGGCCGCTGCCGGGCGAGGTCGACCTCCTGACGGTGTTCGCGGACCTGGCGGAGCTGAGCAGCAAGAACCCGGGCGACGGGTTCGAGGTCGAGCCGGGCAGCCCGGTGCACAGCCCGCGCGAGTACTTCCACAGCTACCTCCAGAGCCTCGACGTCGAGCGGGCCGGGGCCACCGAGGCGTTCCAGGCCCGGCTGAAGCGGGTCCTCGGGCACTACGGCATCGCCGACCTGGACCGCACGCCGGAGCTGGAGGCCGCGGTCTTCCGGATCTTCCTGGCGTCGCAGCGGATGTCGACCGACGCCGCCGTCGTCACGGAGCTGCTGCGGCAGTGGCTGGCGGGGGCGCAGCCGCTGGAGTCGCTGAGCGAACGCGCCGGTCTGGCGCTGGCGCACCTGGTCGAGGCCACGCAGGTGCGCTTCCCCGCGGTGGCCGACCTCGCCCGCGGTGTGGTGTTCCGCTGGTTCGCGCAGCCGCTGCTGCGCCGCAACCGCGCCCAGGTGTACGCCGCGGTGCGGGACGAGCTGCGCTACCTGGACGGCACCCCGGACGCGCCGGACCGCGCGGACCGGATCCGGGCCATGGTCGCGAGCTCCGAGCCGCTGGTCCGCCTGATCGGCCAGCGGATCGGGCGCCCCGGCAGGGACCACGCCCCGCTGCTGGAGGTGCTGACCCGCCGCTATTACGGCAACCGCGGGCTGGCCGGGGTCACCGCACGCGAGGCCGCGGGCTGCCGGTTCGTCACGGGCGAGCACACCGGGTCGAGCGGGGTGACGCGCGTGGTCGCGACCGCCGTCGACATCGCGGCGCTGCCCGACGCCATCGGCGCCGTCGGGGCGTTCGCCGCCGACGTCGCGGACCGCGGCCTGGTCGCCGACCTGTACGTCACGTGGGAGGGCCAGCCGGACGCCGACGCGATGGCGGTGCGGCTCGGCGAACTCCTCGCCGAGCACCCGCTGCCGGCCGGTGTCCGCCGGATCACCACCACCGTCGCCGGCACCAGCGGCGCGGTGATGCACCACCACTTCACGTTCCGGCCCGACAGCACTGGTGACAGCCCCGGTGACGGCACCGGTTTCGCGGAGGACCGGCTGATCCGCGGCCTGCACCCGCAGATCGCGCAGCGCCTCCAGTTGCAGCGGCTGCGCGCGTTCGACCTCACCCGGCTGCCGTCGGCCGACGAGGAGATCTACCTGTTCAAGGCCGTCGCCAAGAGCAACCCCGCCGACGAGCGGCTGTTCGCGATGGCCCAGGTCCGCGACCTGACGCCGCTGCGCGAGACCGATGGGCGGCTGGTCGCGCTGCCGGCGGTGGAGGACGCGATCACCGCGTGCCTGGACGCGATCCGCAACATCCAGGCGCAGCGGCCGCAGAACAAGCGGTTCGACACCAACCGGATCATGATGTACGTCTGGCCGTCGACCGAGCTGACCGGTGACGAGCTGAACACCCTCGTCCAGCGCATCCTGCCGACCACGGCCGGCGCCGGGCTGGAGGAGGTCCAGTTCCTGGCCCGCCAGCGCACGGAGTCGGGCGAGCTGACCGAGGTCGCGGTGCGGATCACCCTCGACCAGGGCCACGGCACGCGCCTGCATGTCGGCGAGCCGTCGGCGGAACCGGTGCAGCCGCTCGACGACTACCGCCAGAAGGTGCTGCGCGCGGCCCGGCGCGGCAACGTCTACCCGTACGAGCTGACCGGCCTGCTCGCCGGGCCCGGCGGCGGCTTCACGGAGCACGACCTCGACGGCGACGGCGCCTTGGTGCCGGTCGACCGGCCGGCGGGCAAGAACACCGCGGCGATGGTGGCCGGTGTCGTCACGACGCCGACCGAGCGTCACCCCGAAGGCGTCACCCGCGTGGTGCTGCTCGGCGACCCCACCATGGCGCTGGGCGCGCTGTCGGAGCCGGAGTGCTCGCGGGTGATCGCGGCCCTCGACCTCGCCGAGCGGATGCGGGTCCCCCTGGAGTGGTTCGCGCTGTCGGCCGGGGCGCGCATCTCGATGTCCTCGGGCACCGAGAACATGGACTGGGTGGCCGCCGCGCTGAAGCGGATCGTCACGTTCACCCAGGGCGGCGGCGAGATCAACATCGTGGTCGCGGGGATCAACGTCGGCGCCCAGCCGTACTGGAACGCCGAGGCGACGATGCTCATGCACACCAAGGGCATCCTTGTGATGACGCCGGACTCCGCGATGGTGCTCACCGGCAAGCAGTCGCTGGACTTCTCCGGCGGCGTGTCGGCCGAGGACAACTTCGGCATCGGCGGCTACGACCGGGTGATGGGCCCGAACGGGCAGGCCCAGTACTGGGCGCCGGACCTGCCGGCGGCCCGCGACGTGCTCATGGCGCACTACGACCACACCTATGTGGCGCCCGGCGAGACGGCGCCGCGGCAGGCGGGCACGGACGACCCGGCCGACCGCGACGTGTCCGGGTTCCCGCACGCCGCCGCAGGCAGCGACTTCGGCACCGTCGGCGAGATCTTCTCCGCGGAGCACAACCCCGACCGCAAGAAGCCGTTCGACATCCGCACGGTCATGCGCGCGCTGTCCGACCAGGACCACCCGGTGCTGGAGCGGTGGGCGGGCATGGCCGACGCCGACACGTCGGCGGTGCAGGACGCGCACGTCGGCGGCCGCCCGGTCTGCCTGATCGGGATCGAGTCGCGGTCGGTGCCGCGGCGCGGCTTCCCGCCCACGGACGGGCCCGACACCTACACCGCGGGCACGCTGTTCCCGCGGTCGTCGAAGAAGACCGCGCGGGCCATCAACGCGGCGTCGGGGAACCGGCCGCTGGTCGTGCTGGCGAACCTGTCGGGGTTCGACGGGTCACCGGAGTCGATGCGCAAGCTCCAGTTGGAGTACGGCGCGGAGATCGGCCGGGCGATCGTCAACTTCGACGGCCCGATCGTGTTCTGCGTGATCTCCCGCTACCACGGCGGGGCGTTCGTGGTGTTCTCCAAGGCGCTCAACCCGAACATGACGGTGCTGGCGCTGGAGGGCTCGTTCGCGTCGGTGCTGGGCGGCGCCCCCGCTGCGGCGGTGGTGTTCTCCGGCGAGGTGCGCAACCGCACCGCGACCGACCCGCGGGTGACCGGTTTGCAGGCGCAGGTGTCGGCGGCCGGCGGTGTCGAGCGGGCGACGCTGAGCGCCCGGCTCGCCGAGGTGCAGTCCGCCGTCCGGGCGGAGCACCTCGGTGCGGTCGCCGCGGAGTTCGACCGGGTGCACAGCATCCAGCGCGCGGTCGAGGTCGGCTCGGTCGACGCGATCATCAGCGCCGCCGAGCTCCGGCCGCGGATCATCGAGGCGATCGAGCACGGCATGAAGCGCTGACGCCCCGCGCGGGTGGCCGCGGGTGTCCGCAGGCGGACACGGCGGCCTGACCTGGCGGGTCGGGCCGGGCGCGCTGCCGCGGGCGGTGCCTGATGAGGAGTCCGCGAGCCGGGACGGCTGTGCGGAGTGCGAAGGAGACCGTGAAACTTACGGTTTCGTAGGTTACGATGGCGTAGGTAACGGCCGGGCGATTTCCCCTGAGGTGGAAGATGGCGTTGACGGAGTCCGCGGGGCACGCGGAGAACGAGGAGCGGCCGCGTCCGGGGGGTGGCCTGGAGAACGATCTCGACCCCGAGCTCCGGAGTTTCACCGAGCGGGCCACGATCTTCGGGTACGTGCTCATCCCGCTGGTCGCGCTGGCGGTCGCGGTGCCGTTCGCGTGGGGGTGGGCGCTGACCTGGGTCGACATCGCGATCGGCCTGGTGTTCTACCTGATCGGCGGCTTGGGCATCACAGTGGGGTTCCACCGGTACTTCACGCACGGCTCGTTCAAGGCCAAGCGCCCGCTGCGCATCGCGCTGGCGGTGGCGGGGACGCTGGCGTTCGAGGGCAGCGTCATCAAGTGGGTGGCCGACCACCGGCGCCACCACAAGTACGCCGACGCCGAGGGCGACCCCCATTCGCCGTGGCGCTTCGGCGACGACTGGCGCTCGGTCGCCAAGGGCTTGTATTACGCCCACATGGGCTGGCTGTACCTGGACAAGCGCAAGACCTCGCTGCGCCGATTCACGCCGGACCTGCTGAAGGACCGCGACATCGTGGCGGTCGACCGGTGGGCGGGGCCGATCTTCCTGGTGTCGATGTTCGCGCCGGCGCTGATCGGGGGATTGGTGACGTGGTCGTGGTGGGGCGCGCTCACGGCGTTCTTCTGGGCGGGGCTGGTGCGGCTGGCGTTCCAGCAGCACGTGACCTGGTCGGTGAATTCGATCTGCCACACCATCGGCGAGGAGAACTTCGAGGTGCGGGACCGGTCGCGGAATGTGTGGTGGCTCGCCATCCCGTCGTTCGGTGAGTCGTGGCACAACCTGCATCACGCCGACCCCACCTGCGCGCGCCACGGTGTGCTGAAGGGCCAGATCGACATCTCCGCCCGCGTCATCTGGGCCTTCGAGAAGCTGGGCTGGGCGTATCAGGTCCGCTGGCCCAAGGCCGAGCGGTTGAACGCGAAGCTGGTGCGCGCCGAGTAGCCGCGTCCCGGAGTTTTCACAGTGGGGAGTCCCGCTCGCGTCGCGCGAGCGGGACTTTCGCATGCCCGGACCATTGCACAATGAATCCGGTTCTTAAGATTCACCGAGTGGATCAGACCGAAACCCGTACCCTGGCGGTTCGCCGAATACATTTCCCTGGAAACCGCGAAACATCGCCCGAATGTCCGAACGCGGACAGGTGGATTCCGATCGTCCTCCGGTAAGGTCGATTTGGCCTTGTTCTATGCGACGTTTCGGTATTGGCGCGTGAGAATACCCTGTTGAGCCGCTGATTCGGCGTTTCCGCCGAGGTCGGAAACGTAATCGCAGAGAGGCCCCGGAACAAAGGGCGCCCGCCCCTGCCCGGCGGGCCCGTTCGTGATTGCGCGATCGAGAATATGCGGGGCGACCGCCGGCGATTCGCGACGAATTTACTGCACATTAATTGTGGAGGCGGTGGCACGCGGCCATGACCGATTCTCGACCTTCCGCCCCGGTGGCGGTGATCGGCCTCGCCTGCCGGCTGCCCCAGGCGCCCGACCCGGCGGCGTTCTGGCGGCTGCTGGCCGAGGGGCGCGACGCGGTCGGCGGCGCGTCCGAAGGCGCCCGCCTCAGCGGGGTCGACCGCTTCGACCCCGGCTTCTTCGGCATCGGCCCCCGCGAGGCCGCCGCCATGGACCCCCAGCAGCGGCTCATGCTGGAACTCTCCTGGGAGGCCCTGGAGGACGCCCGGATCATCCCCGCCGAGCTGCCCGGCCGCACGGGGGTGTTCGTCGGCGCCATGGGCGACGACTACGCGATCCTGCACGACCGCAGCGGCCCCGGCGCCATCACCGCGCACACCGCCACCGGCACCCGGCGCGGCATCATCGCCAACCGCGTCTCCCACGTCCTCCGCCTGCGCGGGCCCAGCCTCACCGTCGACACCGCCCAGTCGTCGTCGCTGGTCGCGGTCAAACTCGCCTGCGAGAGCCTGCGCAGCGGCGAATCCGACACCGCCGTCGCCGGCGGGGTGAGCCTCGCCCTCCTCCCCGAAGGCACCGAGGTGATGCGCCGGTTCGGGGCCCTCTCCACGAGCGGGCGGTGCGCCGTCTTCGACGCCTCGGCCGACGGCTTCGTGCGCGGCGAGGGCGGCGCCGCCGTGATCCTCAAGCGGCTCGACACCGCGCTCGCCGACGGCGACCGCGTCCACTGCGTCATCGCCGGGAGCGCCGCCAACAACGACGGCGGCGACGCCGGACGCGAGGGCGGCCCCGGCATGACCGGGATGACCGCGCCCAGCGCCAGGGCGCAGCGGGAGGTCATCCGCGCCGCCTGCGCCGACGCCGGAATCGCCCCCGCCGACGTCCAGTACGTCGAGCTGCACGGCACCGGGACCGCCGTCGGCGACCCGATCGAGGCCGCGGCGCTCGGCGACGCGCTCGGCCGCTCCCGGCCGGCCGGCGACCCGCTGCCCGTCGGTTCGGCCAAGACCAACATCGGCCACCTGGAGGCGGCCGCGGGCGTCGCCGGCCTGGTCAAGGCCGCGCTTGCGCTGCGCGAGCGCCGCATCCCGGCGAACCTGCACTTCACCCGGTCCAACCCCGACATCCCGCTGGACGAGCTGGGGCTGCGGGTGCCGACCGCCATCGCGGACTGGCCGCACCCCGACCGCCCGCTGGTCGCCGGCGTCAGCTCATTCGGGATGGGCGGCACCAACTGCCACCTCGTCCTCACCGAGGCGCCGCCCCCCGTCCCCGTTCCCGCCCGGCCCGAACCGACCCGACCCGCCGTGCGGGTGTGGCCGGTGTCCGGCGCCACCCCCGCCGCGCTGCGCGCCCAGGCCGCCCGCCTGGCCGACCGCATCGGCGCCGACCCCGCCCCCGACCTGGACGCCGTCGGCCACTCCCTCGCCGCCACCCGCACCGGCTTCCGCGAGCGCGCCGCCATCGCCGCCCGCGACCGCGGGGCGTTCGACGCCGCCCTGCGCGCCCTCGCCGACGGCCGCACCGCACCGGGCACCGCGCGCGGCCGGCCCGCCGAAGGCGCCGTCGCGTTCCTCTTCTCCGGCCAGGGGTCGCAGCGCCTCGGCATGGGCCGCGGCCTGTACGACGCCCATCCCGCCTTCGCGGCCGCGTTCGACGAGGCCGCCGCAGCCCTCGACCCCCACCTGGACGCGCCGCTGCGCACGGCCATGTGGGCGGTACCCGGCTCCCCCCACGCGCGGCTGCTCGACCAGACCGGCCACACCCAGCCGGCGCTGTTCGCGGTCGAAGTCGCCCTCTTCCGCTTGTTCGAGTCGTGGGGGGTGCGGCCCGACCTCGTCGCCGGGCACTCCTTCGGCGAACTCGCCGCGGCCCACGCCGCCGGTGTGCTCTCCCTGGGCGACGCCGCCGCGCTCGTCTCCGCCCGCGGCAGGCTCATGCAGGCGCTGCCCGAGGGCGGCGCCATGGCCGCCCTCGAAGCCACCGAGGGCGAAGTGCGGCCGCTCCTCGACGGCCGCGAGCGGTCCGTCGGCCTGGCCGCGGTCAACGGCACCGCCGCCACCGTCGTCTCCGGCGCGGCCGAGCACGTCGAGGACATCGCCCGGAGCATCGCCGCCACCGGCCGCCGCACCCGCAGGCTCGCGGTGAGCCACGCCTTCCACTCGCCGCTCATGGCACCGGTGCTCGACGGCGTGCGCGCCGCCGCCGAGCGCGCCACCTACCACCCGCCGCGCATCCCCGTCGTTACCGGCAACGTCGGCACCGGCAACGTCGTCACCGGCACCCCCGGCGCCGACACCGTCGGCGACCCCGGCGTCGCGACCGCCGACTACTGGGTGGACCACGTCCTGCGCACCGTCCGCTTCGCCGACCGGCTGGACGCGCTGCACGCCGCGGGCGCACGCACCCTGCTGGAGGTCGGCCCCGGGCGGGTGCTCACCCTGCTCGCGGCCGACCGCCTGGACGACCCCGCGGGAGCCGTGGCCGCACTCCGCGACGACGACGAAGCGGCCGCGGTCGCCACGGCCCTCGCCGAACTGCACGTCCGCGGCGTCCCCGTCGACTGGCGCGCCGTCTACGGCGACCGCGCGCGCACCGTGGACCTGCCCAGCTACGCCTTCCAGCGGGAACGCCGGTACTGGATCGGCGACGCCGAGCGCCCGGCCGCGCCGGACCGCCATGGCAGCGCCCCGGCCCCTGAGGACGCCGATCCCGCCCCCGCACCGGCGGCCGCGCCCCGTAGCGGCCGGGACCTCCTGGAGCTCGTCCGCAGCGGCGCAGCGGACGTGCTGGGCCACGCCTCCGCCGACACCGTCGACCCCGACCTCGCGTTCAACGACCTCGGGTTCGACTCGATCTCGGCGGTCGAACTCCGCACCCGGCTGGCGGCGGCCACCGGCCTCACCCTGCCCTCGGCCGTCCTGTTCGACCACCCCACGCCCACGGCCCTGGCCCGCCGCCTCCGGGCGGAACTCGCCGGGGACGGCGACACCTCCGGCGCGGCCGACACGGCGGCGCCCGCCGACGGCGACCCGATCGCCATCGTCGCCATGGCCTGCCGCTACCCCGGCGGCGTGCGCTCGCCCGAAGACCTGTGGCGGCTCGCCGCCGAGGGCACCGACGCCACCTCCGACTTCCCCGACGACCGCGGCTGGGACCTCGACCGCCTCCACGGCCCCGACCCGGCCCGCCCCGGCACCTCGGCCACCCGCCGCGGCGGGTTCCTCCACGACGCGGCGGAGTTCGACGCGGACTTCTTCGGGATCTCACCGCGCGAGGCGCTGGCCATGGACCCGCAGCAGCGGCTGCTGCTGGAGACCGCGTGGGAGGCGTTCGAGCGGGCCGGAATCGATCCCGGGTCGGCGCGCGGTTCGCACACGGGCGTCTTCATCGGCGCCATGGCGCAGGACTACACCCCGCAGTTGCACCACCCGGCCCCAGGGCTCGAAGGCCACCTGCTCACCGGCAGCACGGTCAGCGTGGCGTCCGGCCGGATCGCCTACACCCTGGGCCTGGAGGGCCCGGCCCTGACGGTGGACACCGCGTGTTCGTCGTCGCTGGTGGCGCTGCACCTGGCCGCGCAGGCACTGCGCAACGGCGAATGCACCATGGCGCTCGCCGGCGGCGCCGCCGTCATGGCCAACCCCGGAATGTTCCTGGAGTTCTCCCGGCAGGGCGGGCTGTCCGCCGACGGCCGGTGCAAGTCGTTCGCTGCGGCGGCCGATGGGACGGGTTGGTCGGAGGGTGCGGGGCTGCTGCTGGTGGAGCGGCTGTCGGATGCGCGGCGCAATGGGCATCCGATTCTTGCGGTGGTGCGGGGTTCGGCGGTGAACCAGGACGGCGCGAGCAATGGGTTGACGGCGCCGAACGGTCCGTCGCAGCAGCGGGTGATCCGGCGGGCGCTGGAGAGCGCGGGGCTGGTTCCGGGCGACGTTGACGCGGTGGAGGCGCACGGCACCGGGACCCGGTTGGGCGATCCGATCGAGGCGGAGGCGCTGCTGGCGACCTATGGGAAGGGGCGTCCCGAGGGTCGGCCGTTGTGGTTGGGGTCGGTGAAGTCCAACCTTGGGCACACGCAGGCGGCGGCGGGTGTGGGCGGCGTGATCAAGTCGGTGTTGGCGATGCGGCACGGCATGCTGCCGAAGACGCTGCACGTCGATGAGCCGTCGCCGCATGTGGACTGGTCGGCGGGCGGGGTGGAGCTGCTGCGGGAGCACACGCCGTGGCCGGAGTCCGGCCGGCCACGCCGGGTGGGTGTCTCGTCGTTCGGGATCAGCGGCACCAACGCCCACGTCGTTCTGGAGGAGGCGCCTGCCGAAGAAGCGGCCGATGCGGTTGCGGAAGGGGATCCGGTCTCCGTTGTCGAGCGGAGTGCGGGTTCGCGCGAGCCGGGCCCGCTGCCGTTGGTGGTGTCGGCGAAGTCGGCTGCGGCGCTGGGGGAGCGTGCCGCCGACCTACTCGCGCGGGTGGACGCGGGCGCGGATGACCCCCGCGACATCGCGTTCTCGTCGGCTGTCTCGCGGGCCGCGCTTGCGGAGCGCGCGGTGGTGGTGGGCGGCGACCGCGCGGAGTTGCGTGCCGGTCTGGCCGCTTTCGCCGAGGGATCGTCGAGCCCAGGTGTGTTCTGGGGGCGGGCGCGGCAGGGTTCCACGGCGTTCGTGTTCAGTGGTCAGGGTGCGCAGCGGGTGGGGATGGGCCGGGAGCTGGCGGCGGTCTTCCCGGTGTTCGCCGACTCCTTCGACGCGGTGTGCGCTGAGCTGGACGGGCATCTGGATCGTCCGCTGAAGGACGTCGTGTGGGGTGGCGATCCGGGTTTGGTGGATCGGACGGATTTCGCGCAGGCGGGGTTGTTCGCGTTCGAGGTGGCGCTGTTCCGGCTGCTGGAGTCCTGGGGGGTGCGCCCGGACTTCCTCGTAGGGCATTCGGTGGGGGAGTTGGCGGCGGCGCATGCGTCGGGGGTGTGGTCTCTTTCGGACGCGGCGCGGGTGGTGGCGGCGCGGGGCCGGTTGATGCAGGGCTTGGCCTCCTCCGGGGCCATGGTCGCCGTAGCCGCCTCGGAGGAGGAAGTGCGCCCGTTCCTTGCGGCGGGTGTGGATATCGCGGCGGTGAACGGGCCGGAATCGGTGGTGGTCTCCGGCGCCGAGGACGCCGTGCTCGGGGTGGCTTCGCGGCTTTCGGGGCGGGGGTTCAAGACGCGGCGGTTGCGGGTGTCGCAGGGGTTCCATTCGGTGTTGATGGACCCGGTGATGGCGGAGTTCCGCCGGGTGGTCGCGCAGGTGGACTCTGCTGAGCCGGTGATTCCCGTGGTGTCGAACCTCGATGGCGGGATCGCTGCGGAGCTGGGCACGGCGGAGTACTGGGTGCGGCATGTGCGCGAGGCGGTGCGCTTTGCCGACGGCGTCGCGTCCTTGGAGAACCGGGGTGTGTCGCGGTTCGTGGAGGTGGGCCCGGATGCGGTTCTCAGTGGGATGGTGGGCGCCTGCCTGACCGCCGAGGACACGGCGGTCATAATCCCGGCGCAGCGCTCCGGCCGGGGTGAGGCCGTCTCGGCGGTGTCGGCGTTGGGCGCGTTGTTCGCCGATGGTGTCGGGGTGGACTGGGCGGGGTTCTTCGCCGGGTCGGGGGCGCGTCGGGTGGATCTGCCCACGTATCCGTTCCAGCGCCGCCGCTACTGGCTCGATTCCTCGCCGGCCCTGGCCGAAGGCGGAACCGCGGCCGACCACCCGTGGTTGACCGGCGTGGTCGAACTCGGCGGTGACGAAGGGCGCGTCTTCACGGGCAGGGTCTCCCGCGCGGGTACCCCATGGCTGTCCGACCACCGCGTCATGGGCGCGGTCCTGCTCCCGGGCGTCGCCATCGCCGGACTCGCGACGCACATCGGGCGCGCGATCGGAGCCGAGAGGATTGCCGAACTCACCCTTGAGGCCCCGCTCGTGCTGCCCGACAAGGGGACCGTCGCCCTCCAGGTGCAGGTGCGCCCCGACGGCGGCGACGGCGGCCACACCCTCACCCTCTACTCGCGGCTGGACGGCTCGGACGAACCGTGGGCCCGCAACGCCACCGGCCTGCTGTCCCCAGCCGCCGACGACGCGGGACATGGGATCGGCGAGTGGCCGCCTGCCGGCGCCGAACCACTGCCGCTGGACGACTCCTACCGGCGCCTCGCCGACCTCGGCTACGACTACGGCCCCGCCTTCCAGGGGCTGTCCGCGGCCTGGCGGCTCGGCGACGAACTGTATGCCGAGGTCGAGGCCGCGCCGGAGAATGACGGCGGCGCCGACCGGTTCGATCTCCACCCCTGCCTGATGGATCCCGTGCTGCACCCCGTGGTCCTCGGCCTCGTCGGCGCGGTGCGGCCCGGACTTCTGCCCTTCTCCTTCACCGGCATGTCGTTGTACGCGGCGCCCTCCGGTCGGCTCCGCGCGCGCATCGTCCCGGTCGCCGAGGACAGGGTCTCCCTCACGCTCGCGGACAGCGAGGGTGCACCGGTCGCCGATGTCGACTCGGTGGTCCTGTCGCAGGCGGACGCCGACCGCTTCACCGCGCGCGACGACTCGATGTACACCGTGGAGTGGACCCGCCTCCCCGCGGTCGCTGGGGCGCCCGCCGCAGCGGAGGTAGTCCGCGTGGACGGGGGCGAGGGGAGCCCGCCCCAGCGGGCGCACCGCGCAACCCACCAGGCACTCGAACTGATCCAGGAGCGGATCGCCGCCGAACCGCCGTCCGGGAGCGCCCCACTCGTCGTCCGCACCCAGGGCGCTGTGGCAGCGGTCCCCGGCGACCCGGCAGCGGACCCGGCCGCCGCAGCGGTATGGGGCCTGGTGCGTACGGCCCAGCGCGAGCACCCCGGGAGCTTCGTCCTGCTCGATACCGAAGCGGCCGCGGCGGACGAGCCGACCGATGGCACCGACGAGGCCGCCGCCGCGGCGCTGGCGACCGCCATCGAACTTGGCGAACCGCAGCTCGCAGTCCGCGGTGGAGGCTACTTCGCCCCCCGTCTCACCAGGCTCCGCGACACCGCCGCCGAAGAGACCGCCGGAGGCGCCGCGCCCCGGCCGCTCGACTCCGGGACCGTGCTCATCACCGGGGGCACCGGCGCGCTGGGCGCCCTGCTCGCCCGGCATCTGGTCACCGAGCACGGGGTCGGCAGCCTGTTGCTCACCAGTAGGAAAGGGCCGGACGCGGTCGGGGCCGCCCGCCTCGTCGAGGAGCTGTCCGGCCTCGGCGCCGAAGTGCGGATCGCGGCCTGCGACGCCGCCGACGAGGACGCGCTGCGCCACGCCCTGAGCCTCGTTCCGGAGGACCACCCGCTGAGCGCAGTGGTGCACGCCGCCGGTGTCATCGAGGACGGCACCGTCGCCCGGATGACCGGGGACCAGCTGGCCGCCGTACTGCGGCCCAAGGCCGACGCAGCGTGGCACCTGCACCGGCTCACCGAACGCGAGGACTTGGCGGCGTTCGTCGTGTTCTCCTCGATCGTCGGCGTCCTGGGCAACGCCGGCCAGGCCAACTACGCAGCGGGCAACGCCTTCCTGGACGCCCTCGCGCAGCAGCGGCGCGCCGCCGGGCTTCCGGCCACGGCACTGGCCTGGGGGCTGTGGGCCGAGTCCGGGGGGATCACCGGCCACCTGGACCAGGCCGACCTCGCCCGGCTCGACCGCGCCGGACTGTCCCCGCTGAGCACGGGCGAAGGGCTGGCCCTCTTCGACGCCGCCCTCGGCACCGGGCGGGCGCACCTGGTCCCGGCGCGGCTCAACGCCGCCGCGCTGCGCGGCAGCGCGGAGTCCGGGGAGCTTCCGGCGATCCTGCGGTCGGTCATACCGGAGCGCACCCGAAGACCGGTCCGGGCCGCAACCGCGGACTGGGCGCGCCGCGTCGCCGACGCGCCGGAAGCCGACCGCTTGCCGATCGTGCTCGACCTGCTCCGCGGGGCGGTCGCCGAACTGCTCGGACACGGCGATCCCGCGACCGTCGACACGGACCGGACGTTCAAGGAGCTCGGCTCCGACTCGCTCACAGCGGTCGAGCTGCGCAACAGGGTGAAAGCGGCGACCGGGCTGCGCCTGCCCGCGACCATGGTCTTCGACCACCCGACCCCGAGCGCGCTCGCCCGGTTCATCGTGGACGGATTACAGGAATCGGGTCCCGCCCCGAAGCGGGCGGTCCGCGCGCCCGCCGCTGCGGCGCCCGCGGACGAGCCGATCGCCATTGTGGGGATGGCGTGCCGCTACCCGGGTGGGGTGCGGTCGCCGGAGGATCTGTGGCGGCTCGTCAGTTCCGGGGCCGATGCGATCGGCCCGTTCCCCGACGACCGGGGGTGGAACGTCGACACGCTCTACGACCCCGATCCGGACGCGACCGGACACAGCTACACCCGTGAGGGCGGGTTCCTGTATGGGGCGGGGGAGTTCGACGCGGAGTTCTTCGGTATTTCGCCGCGTGAGGCGCTGGCGACCGATCCGCAGCAGCGGCTGCTGCTGGAGACCGCGTGGGAGGCGTTCGAGCGGGCGGGGATCGACCCGGAGTCGGTGCGGGCCAGCGCGACCGGGGTGTTCACGGGGTCGATGTACCACGACTACGCGGGACGCATGGCGAAGGCGCCGGACGGTTTCGAGGGATACATGCTCGCCGGCAATCAGGCGAGTGTGGTGTCCGGCCGGGTGGCGTATGCGTTCGGGCTGGAGGGGCCGGCGGTGACGGTGGACACCGCGTGTTCGTCGTCCCTGGTGGCGCTGCATCTGGCCGCGCAGGCGCTGCGCAGCGGCGAATGCGACCTGGCCTTGGCGGGTGGGGTGACCGTGATGGCCACGCCGAGCACGTTCGTGGAGTTCTCCCGGCAGGGCGGGCTGTCCGCCGATGGGCGGTGCAAGTCGTTCGCTGCGGCGGCGGATGGGACGGGTTGGTCGGAGGGTGCGGGGCTGCTGCTGGTGGAGCGGTTGTCGGATGCGCGGCGCAATGGGCACCGGGTGTTGGCGGTGGTGCGTGGGTCGGCGGTGAATCAGGACGGTGCGAGTAACGGGTTGACGGCGCCGAATGGGCCGTCGCAGCAGCGGGTGATCCGGCGGGCGCTGGAGAGCGCGGGCCTGTCGGCGGGCGATGTGGATGCGGTGGAGGCGCACGGCACGGGCACCCGGTTGGGTGATCCGATCGAGGCAGAGGCGCTGCTGGCGACCTATGGTCGTGACCGGTCGGCCACCCGTCCGTTGTGGTTGGGGTCGGTGAAGTCCAACCTCGGGCACACGCAGGCGGCGGCGGGTGTGGGCGGCGTGATCAAGTCGGTGCTCGCGATGCAGAACGGCATGCTGCCGAAGACGCTGCACGTGGACGAGCCGTCGCCGCATGTGGACTGGTCGGCGGGCGGGGTGGAGTTGCTGCGGGAGCATACGCCGTGGCCGGAGTCCGGCCGGGTGCGCCGGGTGGGTGTGTCGTCGTTCGGGATCAGCGGCACCAACGCCCACGTCGTCCTCGAACAGGCCCAACCCGAGGACGCGGTAATGGGCGAGGAGGAGCCGACCACGCCCGCACCGTTGCCGTTGGTCGTATCGGCGAAGTCGGCTGCGGCGCTGGGGGAGCGCGCCGCTGATCTGCTGACGCATATGGATGTCCGCGGGTACGAGCCGCGTGATGTCGCGTTCTCCTCTGCTCTCACGCGGGCCGCGCTTGCGGAGCGTGCGGTGGTGGTGGGCGGCGACCGTGCGGAGTTGCGTGCCGGTCTGGCTGCTGTCGCCGAGGGATCGTCGGGCCCAGGTGTGTTCTGGGGGCGGGCGCGTTCGCAGGGGCGGACCGCGTTTGTATTCAGTGGTCAGGGTGCGCAGCGGGCGGGGATGGGCCGGGAGCTGGCGGCAGTGTTCCCGGTGTTCGCGAATGCGTTCGATGCGGTGTGCGCCGCGTTGGACGGCCATTTGGATCGTCCGCTGAAGGACGTCGTGTGGGGTGGCGATCCGGGGTTGGTGGATCGGACGGATTTCGCGCAGGCGGGGTTGTTCGCGTTCGAGGTGGCGCTGTTCCGGCTGCTGGAGTCCTGGGGTGTCCGGCCGGATTTCCTGGTGGGGCATTCGGTGGGGGAGTTGGCGGCGGCGCATGTGGCGGGGGTGTGGTCGCTGTCGGATGCGGTGCGGGTGGTGGCGGCGCGGGGCCGGTTGATGCAGGGCTTGGGCTCGGCCGGTGCGATGGTCGCGGTGGCCGCCTCGGAAGACGTCGTCCGTTCGCATCTTTCGGCGGGTGTGGATATCGCGGCGGTGAACGGGCCGGAGTCGGTGGTGGTCTCCGGGGCCGAGGACGCCGTGCTCGGGGTGGCCGAGCGGCTTTCGGGGTTGGGGTTCAAGACGCGGCGGTTGCGGGTGTCGCAGGGGTTCCATTCGGTGTTGATGGAGCCGGTGTTGGCCGAGTTCCGCCGGGTGGTCGAGCAGGTGGCGTTCGCCGAGCCGGTGATTCCCGTGGTGTCCAACCTCGATGGCGGGATCGCTGCGGAGTTGGGCACGGCGGAGTATTGGGTGCGGCATGTGCGCGAAGCAGTGCGTTTCGCCGACGGCATCGCGTCCTTGGAGAACCGGGGTGTGTCGCGGTTCGTGGAGGTGGGCCCGGATGCGGTTCTCAGTGGGATGGTCGGCACCTGCCTGACTGAGGGCGGCGGGCGCGAGGCGGTCGTGGTCCCGGCGCAGCGTTCGGGCCGTGGTGAGGCCGTCTCGGCGGTGGCGGCGTTGGGTGCGCTGTTCGCCGATGGTGTCGGGGTGGATTGGGCGGGGTTCTTCGCGGACTCAGGCGTGCGCCGGGTGGATCTGCCGACGTATCCGTTCCAGCGCCGCCGCTACTGGCTCGACGCCCCGGTGGTCGCGGGCGATGTCGGCGACATCGGTCAGGAGAGCGCGGAACATCCGCTCCTCGACGCGGTGATCGCGCTGCCCGGGACAGATGGCGCCGTGTTCACCGGGCGGATTGCGGCGGAAACGCAGCCATGGCTCGCCGACCATGCCGTGCAGGGCGCGGTCCTGCTGCCTGGGACCGGATTCGTTGAACTCGCCATCCGGGCCGGGGACGAGTTCGGGTCCAGCGTCCTTGAAGAGCTGACCCTTGAGGCTCCGCTGCTCCTGCCCGAACAGGGCGGCGTCGCAGTGCGGGTGGAGGTCGGCGCGGCGGACGACTCGGATCGCCGCTCGCTGGCGGTGTACTCGCGGTTCGAGGGCGCACACGACGATCGGGATTGGACCCGACACGCATCGGGTCTCCTCGGTGCCGCCGACACCGCCGACACCGCCGACACCGCCGACACCGCAGGGCCGTCCGACCTGTCCGACTGGCCGCCGCGCGGCGCAGCCCCGGTGGACCTGGACGGTTGGTACGACGAGTTGGCCGCGCGCGGGTACGACTACGGCCCGATCTTCCAAGCGCTGCGTGCTGCTTGGCGGCGGGACGGCGATGTCTACGCCGAGGTCGCCCTTCCGGAGGAGGCGCGGGCCGACGCTGAGCGGTTCGGTGTCCACCCGGCGCTGCTCGACGCCGCCCTGCACACGATCGGCCTGCTGCACGAGGACCGGCCGACCGGTGGGACCCCGCTCCCGTTCGCCTGGACGGGCGTCACTTTGCACGCGGCCGGGGCGTCCTCGGTGCGGCTGCGGATCTCCGCCACCGCTCCCGACACCGTCTCGCTGGCCGTGGCGGACTCGGCGGGTGCGCCGGTGGCCACAGTGGAGTCGATGGTGACCCGTCCGGTCTCCGGCGCTCAGTTGACCGAGGCGCGCGGCGATGCAGCGGCCGGTTCGATGTACCGCCTCGACTGGATCCCTGAGCTTGGTGCGGACAACGGGGGAGTGGACTCGGACGCGGACACCCGCGATTGGGCCGTCCTGGGAGGCGACCCGTTCGGGGAGTTCGGCGGGGCGGCCGCGTACGCCGACCTTGCCGCCCTCGGCGCCGCCGTCGATGGCGGCACCCCGATGCCGGGGACGGTGGTACTCCCGTGTGGTCCCGTGGACGGGTCGGTGCCGGCGGCGGTGCACACCGCCGTGCTCCGCGTGCTGGACGCCCTGCGCGGCTGGCTCGCCGACGACCGCTTCACTGCTTCCCGCATGGTGGTGGCGACCCGCGGGGCGGTGGCCGCCGCCCCGGACGAGGACGTTCTCGACCTCGCCCACGCCCCGGTCTGGGGTCTGGTCCGCGCCGCGCAGGCCGAGTCCCCCGACCGCTTCCGGCTGCTCGACCTGGACCCCTCCGGTACATCCGACCCCTCTGGTCCACCCGGCACCACCGGAACGCCCGGGGCTGCCGGGAGCAGTGCGATCGCGGCCCTGGCCCTGAGCCTGGACGAACCCGAACTCGCCATCCGCGGCGGCGAGATCCGCGCTCCCCGGCTGGCTTCCGCGGCGGTGCCCGCGACCGGTACGGCCGCCGCACCCTCTGCACCCTCCGCCCCCGCCGGAGAGGACCGTGGCGGCAGGGATGACCGCGAGGGTCCCGGCGTCGATCCTGTCGGCGCCGTCCCCGGCTGGGATCCCGACGGCACCGTCCTCATCACGGGCGCGACCGGAACGCTGGGGCGGGTCGTGGCGCGGCACCTGGTGCGGCGCGGGGTGCGGAGGCTCCTGCTGGTCGGACGGCGCGGGGCTGACGCGCCCGGAGCCGCCGGGCTGCGGGACGAACTCGCCGCGGCCGGTGCCGAGGTCGCCTTCGCCGCTTGCGACACGTCTGATCGCGATGCGGTCGCCGCCATGCTCGGCGGGGTGCCCGACGCGCACCCGCTGACGGCGGTGGTGCACGCCGCCGGGGTCATGGACAACGGTGTGCTCACCGAACTGTCGGCCGATCAGGTCGACCGGGTCCTGCGGCCGAAGGTGGACGCGGCGTGGCACCTGCACGAGTTGACCGCCGGTACCGACCTGGCGGCGTTCGTGCTGTTCTCCTCCACCGGTGGGCTGCTCCTCGGCGCCGGGCAGGCCAACTACGCGGCGGCCAACGTCTTCCTCGATGCGCTGGCGCACCGGAGGCGGGCGCTGGGTCTGCCCGCGACCTCGCTGGCGTGGGGGCTGTGGGAGGAGAGCGGCGACATCGTCGATGTCGGCCGTTTGCGGAGGTTGGGCATGCCGCCGTTGCCTACCAGTGAGGCCCTGGTCCTGCTCGACGCCGCCTTGGAGATGCGCGATCCCGCGCTTGTGCCGATCCGGTTCGACACCGCCGCGCTGCGGGCCCGCGGAGACGGTGTGCCCGCTCTGCTGCGTGCGCTCGCCCCCGTTCGGGCGCGCCGCAAGGCAGCGGGTGCTTCCACCGCTGCCGGCGACTCCCCGATGCGGAACCTCGCCGCCCTGACACCTGACGACCGCGCCCGCCGACTGCTCGACATGGTCCGGACTCGGCTCGCCGCGGTACTGGGCCACGCCGACCCCGGCGCGATCGACCCCGACCGCGCGTTCAAGGACCTCGGGTTCGACTCTCTGGCCGCTGTGGAGTTCCGCAACCTGGTGAACGCCGATGCCGGGCTGCGGCTGCCCGCAACCCTCGCCTTCGACCACCCGACGGCGGCGGCCGTGGCCGCACACCTGGACGAAGAGCTGTTCGGCGCGGACGAATCAGCCGTTCCGGCGGGTGTGCCCCCCGCGGGTGCGCCCGCTGCGGACACCGACGCGATCGCGATCGTCGGCATGGCCTGCCGCTACCCCGGCGGCGTGCGGTCGCCGGAGGACTTCTGGGACCTGATGACGGCAGGCACCGACGCCATCGGCGCGTTTCCCGGCGACCGGGGGTGGGACCTCGGCGGACTCTACGACCCCGACCCGGAGCGGACCGGACACAGCTACACCCGGCAGGGCGGGTTCCTCTACGACGCGGGGGAGTTCGACGCGGACTTCTTCGGGATCTCGCCGCGCGAGGCGCTGGCCATGGACCCGCAGCAGCGGTTGCTGCTGGAGACCGCGTGGGAGGCGTTCGAGGACGCCGGGGTCGACCCGGGGTCGGCGCGCGGATCGCGCACGGGCGTCTTCGCCGGAGTCATGTACGACGACTACGGGACCCGGATCGCCCAGGCATCCGACGACCTCGAAGGGTTCCTGGTCAGCGGCAGCGCGGGCAGTGTGGCGTCCGGCCGGATCGCCTACACCCTGGGCCTGGAGGGTCCGGCGGTGACGGTGGACACCGCGTGTTCGTCGTCGCTGGTGGCGCTGCACCTGGCCGCGCAGGCGCTGCGCAGTGGTGAATGCGACCTCGCCTTGGCCGGCGGCGTCACTGTGCTCGCCACCCCGGCCGTGTTCCTGGAGTTCTCCCGGCAGCGGGTGCTGTCACCGGACGGCCGGTGCAAGGCGTTCGGGGCGTCCGCGGACGGGACCGGCTGGTCGGAGGGTGCGGGGCTGCTGCTGGTGGAGCGGCTGTCGGATGCGCGGCGCAATGGGCATCCGATTCTTGCGGTGGTGCGTGGGTCGGCGGTGAATCAGGACGGTGCGAGCAATGGGTTGACGGCGCCGAATGGTCCGTCGCAGCAGCGGGTGATCCGGCGGGCGCTGGAGAGCGCGGGGCTGGTTCCGGGCGACGTTGACGCGGTGGAGGCGCACGGCACGGGGACCCGGTTGGGCGATCCGATCGAGGCACAGGCGCTGCTGGCCACCTATGGGCAGGGGCGCCCGCAGGACCGTCCGCTGCGCCTGGGGTCGGTGAAGTCCAACATCGGGCACGCCCAGGCGGCGGCGGGTGTGGGCGGCGTGATCAAGTCGGTGCTCGCGATGCGGCACGGCATGCTGCCGAAGACGCTGCATGCCGATGAGCCGTCGCCGCATGTGGACTGGTCGGCGGGCGGGGTGGAGCTGCTGCGGGAGCACACGCCGTGGCCGGAGTCCGGCCGGGTGCGCCGCATTGGTGTGTCGTCGTTCGGGATCAGCGGCACCAACGCCCATGTCGTTCTCGAACAGGCCCAACCCGAAGAGGACGCCGCCGGGGCGGAACCGGCCGAAGTATCGGCCCGGCCCGTGCCGGTGGTGCTGTCCGCGCACAGTGCGCAGGCACTGAGTGCCCAGGCGGAGCGGCTTCGGGGGCACCTGGCGGCGAACACCGATGTGCGTCCGGTCGACGCCGCCCTCTCACTTGCGACGACACGTGCGGGACTTGAGCACCGCGCGGCGGTCATCGCCCTCGACAGCAGCGACCTGAGCGAAGGTCTGGCAGCGCTCATCGCGGGGGAACCGACCGGAAACCTGGTCGAAGGGACGGCTGGCAGGTCCACGGGAGAAACCGCCTTCTTGTTCAGTGGTCAGGGTGCGCAGCGGGCGGGAATGGGCCGGGAGTTGGCGGCGGTCTTCCCGGTGTTCGCCGACGCCTTCGACGCGGTGTGCGCGGAGTTGGACGTCCATTTGGACCGACCCCTGCGGCAGGTCCTCTGGGACGACGGTGACCCGGAGTTGGTCGACCGGACGGATTTCGCGCAGGCGGGGTTGTTCGCGTTCGAGGTGGCGCTGTTCCGGCTGCTGGAGTCCTGGGGGGTGCGCCCGGACTTCCTCGTAGGGCATTCGGTGGGGGAGTTGGCGGCGGCGCATGCGTCGGGGGTGTGGTCTCTTTCGGACGCGGCGCGGGTGGTGGCGGCGCGGGGCCGGTTGATGCAGGGCTTGGACTCATCGGGGGCGATGGTCGCGGTGGCCGCCTCGGAGGAGGAAGTGCGCCCGTTCCTTGTGGCGGGTGTGGATATCGCGGCGGTGAACGGTCCGGAGTCGGTGGTGGTCTCCGGCGCCGAGGACGCCGTGCTCGGGGTGGCTGCCCGGTTGCGTGAGCTGGGCCGCAAGACCCGGCGATTGCGGGTGTCGCAGGGGTTCCATTCGGTGCTGATGGAGCCGGTGTTGGCCGAGTTCCGGTCGGTGGTCGAGCAGGTGGCGTTCTCCGAGCCGTCGGTGCCGGTGGTGTCGAACCTTGATGGCGGGATCGCTGCGGAGCTGGGCACGGCGGAGTACTGGGTGCGGCATGTGCGCGAGGCGGTGCGGTTCGCCGACGGCATCGCGTTCTTGGAGAACCGTGGTGTGTCGCGGTTTGTGGAGGTGGGCCCCGATGCGGTGCTGAGCGGGATGGTGGGCACCTGCCTGACCGCCGAAGACAGGGCGGTCGTGGTCCCGGCGCAGCGTTCGGGCCGGGGTGAAGCGGGGGAGGCGGCCGCTGCTCTGGGCGCGCTGTTCGTCTCCGGCGCTGCGGTGGAATGGGCGGGGTTCTTCGCCGGGTCGGGTGCACGTCGGGTGGACCTGCCCACGTATCCGTTCCAGCGCCGCCGCTACTGGCCGGACGATCCCGAACCGTCGGCCACGGCCGAAGCGGACCCGGCCGAGGCCGAGTTCTGGCAGGCCGTCGAGCGAGAGGACGTCGACGGGCTCACGGACGCGCTCGATGTGGACGCCGAGCACCGCGCCGCATTGAGCGCGGCGCTGCCCGCGTTGTCCGAGTGGCACCGGAACCGCCGCGACCGCGCCACAGCGGACCGGAGCCGCTACCGGATCGAGTGGCGCCCCGTTGCCGAACCCTCCGCGGGTCCGCTGACCGGGCGCTGGGCGGTTGTCGTCCCCCGGGCACTCGCCGATGACGCGTGCGCCCGCGCGGTGCTCGCCGTCCTCACGGAGAACGGCGCCGATGCCGTGCAGATCGAGGCGGACGCCGACACCGCCGACCGCGCCATGTTCGCTGACCGGCTGCGCACGGCGTCCGCAGACCGCGGCCTCGCCGGAGTGGTGTCGCTGCTGGCATTCGAGGAGCGGCCGCGTGCCGATCACCCTTCGGTCCCAGCCGGGCTGGCGGCGGGGCTCGCTCTGGTGCAGGGCATGGCCGACGCCGGTGTCACCGCCCCGCTGTGGGCGGTCACACGTGGCGCGGTCGCGGCCGGCCCCGGCGACCGTCCCGACTCGCCGCTGCAAGCCCAGACCTGGGGCTTCGGGCGCTCGGTGGCATTGGAACAGCCGGACCACTGGGGCGGCCTGGTGGACCTTCCGGCCGGTCCGGCGCCCGGCACCGACGCTCCTGACCGCAGGTCGCTGGAGCTGCTCGCCGCCGCCGTGTCCGGGCGGACCGGGGAGGACCAGCTCGCTGTCCGACCGTCCGGCCTGTATACGCGCCGGCTGGTGCGCGCCCGCTCCGAACCCGGGTCGGACGGCGGCGCGTGGCGCCCTCGCGGCACCGTCCTGGTCACCGGTGGCACCGGCGCGTTGGGCGGGCACATCGCCCGCCGCCTGGCGCGCGGCGGCGCCGAACACCTGCTGCTGGTCGGGCGCCGCGGCCCCGACGCCCCCGGTGCCGACCGGTTGCGGTCCGAGCTCGCCGGGCATGGCGCCCGGGTGACCATCGCGGCGTGCGACGTCACCGACCCCGTCGCGCTGGAGCGGCTGCTTTCCGTGGTCCCGGCCGAGTTTCCGCTGACGGCGGTGGTGCACGCCGCCGGGGTCCTGGACGACGGTGTCGCCGACTCGCTGACGCCCGACCGGTTGGAGTCCGTGCTCGCTCCGAAAGCGGCGGCGGCCCACCGCCTGCACGAGGCAACGCGGGACCGCGATCTCGACGCCTTCGTGCTGTTCTCCTCGATGGCCGGCGCCATCGGCGGCCCCGGCCAGAGCAACTACGCCGCCGCGAACGCGTTCCTCGAAGCACTGGCCGAGCAGCGTCGCGCCGACGGGCTGGCCGCGCACGCGATCGCCTGGGGGGCGTGGGCGGGCGACGGTCTGGCAGCGCACGGCGCCGCGGTCGACCGGTTCCGCCGGGACGGCATCCGCGCGATGCGGCCGGAGACCGCCGTCGACACCTTCCACACCCTCGTCGGAGGCGACGCCGCCGCTGTGGAGGTCGTGGCCGACATCGACTGGGAGCGGTTCGCCCCGGGGTTCACCGCCACCCGGCCGAGCCCGTTGCTCACCGGGGTCGCCGAAGCGCGGCGGGCGGCGGCGTCCACTGTCGTGGAATCGGGCCGTGCGGGAGGCGATGAGCTGCGGGAACGCCTAAGCGGACAGTCGCAGGCCGAGCAGTCCGCGGCGCTGCTCGAACTCGTGGCGAGCCGGGCGGCTGCGGTACTGGGGCACCGCGACACCACGGCGGTGCGCACCGGCCGCGCCTTCCGCGAGCTGGGATTCACGTCGCTGATGGCGGTCGAGCTGCGCAACCGGCTGAACGCCGAGACCGGGCTGGTCCTGCCGCCCGCCCTGGTGTTCGACCACCCGACACCGGAAGCGGTCGCCGAGCACCTGCGCACCGAATTCGGTCTCAGCGGCGATGCCGCCCCGCTGGCCGACCTCGACCGGCTGGAAGCGTCCCTCTCCGGGCTCCCCGGAACCGGCCTTGCCGACGAGCACAGCGACTCGATCGCCCAACGGCTGGAGGCGCTGGCGCGCCGGCTGCGGGAACAGCAGCGCGGCACGGCAGCACCGGAGCCCGACGCCGACCTCGAAGAGGCCGGCAGCGACGAGTTCCTGGCCTATCTCGACAAGAAGTACGGCGAGTGACCGCCCCGAGAGCCTGAATCCCCCTCCCGACGACCCGGACCGGGTGATCCCACCATGGTGAACGAAGAGAAACTGCTGCACTACCTCAAGCGGGTCACCGCCGACCTCGACCGCGCCGAGGAGCGGCTCCGCACCGTAACGGAGAAGGCGGCGGAACCGATCGCGATCGTCGGCATCGGCTGCCGTTTCCCCGGCGGTGTGGCGTCCCGTGGGGATCTGTGGCGGCTCCTTGAGGGTGGCCGCGACGCTCTCTCACCGTTCCCGGAGGACCGCGGCTGGGACCTGGACGGGTTGTTCGACCCCGACCCGTCGCGCCCCGGCACCGCCTACGTCGGCCAGGGCGGCTTTCTGGACGAGCCGGGCGGGTTCGACGCGGACTTCTTCGGCATCTCGCCGCGTGAGGCGCTGGCCATGGACCCGCAGCAGCGGTTGCTGCTGGAGACCGCGTGGGAGGCGTTCGAGGACGCCGGGGTCGACCCGGGTTCGGCGCGCGGTTCGCGCACGGGTGTGTTCGTGGGGACCAACGGACAGGACTACGCGGTGCTGGCCGCCAACGGCCCGGACGAACTGGAGGGCTACGCCGGTACCGGGAACGCGGCCAGCGTGGTGTCCGGCCGGGTGGCGTACGCCTTCGGTCTGGAGGGTCCGGCGGTGACGGTGGACACCGCGTGTTCGTCCTCGCTTGTGGCGCTGCACCTGGCGGTGCGGGCGCTGCGGGAGGGGGAATGCTCGTTGGCGGTCGCCGGGGGTGTGACGGTCATGGCCACACCGGGGACCTTCGTGGAGTTCTCCCGCCAGCGCGGGCTCGCGGCCGACGGCCGATGCAAGGCGTTCGCGGCGGCCGCGGACGGGACCGGTTGGGGCGAAGGCGTCGGGCTGCTCCTGGTGGAGCGGTTGTCCGATGCCCGCCGGAACGGGCACCGGGTGTTGGCGGTGGTGCGCGGCTCGGCGGTGAACCAGGACGGCGCGAGCAACGGTCTGACCGCGCCGAACGGGCCGTCGCAGCAGCGGGTGATCCGGCAGGCGCTGGAGAACGCCGGGCTGGTTCCGGGCGATGTTGACGCGGTGGAGGCGCACGGCACCGGGACCCGGTTGGGCGACCCCATCGAGGCCGACGCCCTGCTCTCCACCTATGGAAAGGCGCGCCCCGAAGGTCGTCCGTTGTGGCTCGGGTCGGTGAAGTCCAACGTCGGGCACACGCAGGCCGCGGCGGGCGTGGCGGGCGTGATCAAGATGGTGCAGGCGATGCGGCACGGCGCCCTGCCGAAGACGCTGCACGCGGACGAGCCGACCCCGCACGTGGACTGGTCGGCGGGCACGGTCCGGCTGCTCACCGAGGCGCGGAAGTGGCCGGTCGGTGGCGACCGGCCACGCCGGGCCGGCGTGTCGTCGTTCGGTATCAGCGGCACCAACGCGCACGTGGTGCTGGAGGAGGCGCCCGCCGACGAGGCGGCGGAAGCGGTTCCGGCAGGGACGCCGGATTCGACGGCCGAGCGGAGTGCGGGTTCGCGCGAGCCGGGCCCGCTGCCGTGGGTGGTGTCGGCGCGGACGCCTGCGGCGCTGCGCGCCCAGGCCGATCGCCTGCGGGCCTACGTGGAGGAGCGCCCCGACCTGCGTGCTGAGGATGCCGGGGCGGCGTTGGCCCTGTCGCGGGCCGCTCTTGCGGAGCGTGCGGTGGTGGTGGGCGGCGACCGTGCGGAGTTGGTGGCGGCGCTGGGCGCCCTGGCGCGGGGGGAGGACGCCCCGGGTGTGGTGCGGGGGAGCGCGTCTGCCGGTCGGTGCGCGTTCGTGTTCAGTGGTCAGGGTGCGCAGCGGGTGGGGATGGGCCGGGAGTTGGCGGCGGTGTTCCCGGTGTTCGCCGACGCCTTCGACGCGGTGTGCGCGGAGTTGGACGGTCATTTGGACCGGCCGTTGCGGCAGGTCCTCTGGGACGACGGTGACCCGGGCTTGGTGGATCGGACGGATTTCGCGCAGGCGGGGTTGTTCGCGTTCGAGGTGGCGCTGTTCCGGCTGCTGGAGTCCTGGGGGGTGCGCCCGGACTTCCTCGTAGG
>NZ_PYGA01000037.1 GCF_003014485.1 Murinocardiopsis flavida
CGCGTTCACGCAGCTCAGCGGGGTATTTCCTCGGTGCTGGCATGTCTCTCATCCTTCCCAGGTTTGAGAGCCTCCATCACACCCGGCACGAAACAAACCAGTGCCGTAGCGCCCCTCGCCCGGCTCCCCGCTGGGGAGGGATTCGTGGATCATGCCAGGCCCCGCTGTCCCGCAAGCATTTGCAAGACACTCCCCGGGCCGATCTCACGCCCAACGTCTGGCCCGAAGACGCCCAGGTCGAGAGCGCCCTCGCTCCGGGGACCGGGGACACAGCCGTCCAGAGCGACGGCACCCCCGGCCCGGTAAGACGACGTTCAGGGCGAGAGCGTCACCCGCCCCAGATGACCGGAGCCAGGCTGCCGGGGTGCCTGCGCAGCAGCAACGGCCGACGCGCATCGTGGACTTCGACCGCCGGGCTCAGCGCCGCACGGAATCCACCGCAACCACGCCGGGGGGCCAACCCGCGCCAGCGCGGCAGTTCCGCCGCCGCGCGATCAGTGCGTGGCGGGGCTTGGGCGTCCAAGCTGGGGTCTGCTTCGGCCGTCGCTGCTGCGCAGGCTTCCCGGCAGCCCAGCCCAGGCCCGCTGCGGAACAGGACGCCCTCGGCCCCCACCCCGCTGGACCACATATGTCCAGGGCAAGAGCGCCCTCGACCCCAGGGGGCCGGAGCTTGGCAGCCTTGCCCAGGTCCATTGGGCGGACGCCCTCGGCGCCCGCCACCGGGTCTGCGCGTGGTGAGAACTCACGTCAAGGCGGTCGGGCGGGGCGTTCCGGGCACCGCTCTGTTCTGGCAGGATCACGACCCACGAAGCACACCCTTGGTGGGCGGTAGCGCAAACTCCGGATCTGCGGAGGGCATACCGTCGTACACTTGCGTGGACGGCGGTACGGCAGGAGGAAGCAGTGCGCGCAGACGTGTACGACCGGTTGCGAGAGGACATCGTCACCGGGCGGTTGGAGACCGGGGCCCCGCTCACCGAACTGGCGCTCGCCGACCGCTACGGCGTCAGCCGCACCCCCATCCGCGAGGCGCTGCGTCGGCTGCTCCAGGACGGCCTGGTCGAGCGGTTCGAGCGCGGCATGCGGGTCCGCGGCCGCAGCCCTGAGGAGATCCTGGAGATCTACGGCGTACGCGTCGTGCTGGAGGGTTGCGCAGCTCGCGCCGCGGCGGAGAACCGCAGCGAACTGGACCTCGTCCGCATCCGGCGCGCGGCTACGGCGATGACCGAGACCGACGTCTCCGACCCCTACGCCATGGCGGCGGCCAACCGCGCCTTCCACGAGATGGTGTGGGCCGCCGCCCACAACAACACGCTGCTCGACCTGCTCAGTCGGCTCAACGACCACCTGGCCCGCTACCCGGCCACGACGCTGACCAGCGCCGGACGCTGGGAGAGTGCCCAGCGCGAACACGAGGAGCTCGTGGCGGCCATCGAAGAGCGCAGAGCGGACGACGCCGCCTCGGCGGCCGAGCGGCACATGACCGCCGCGCGCGACATCCGGCTGCGGATGTACGCCGAGGACGTCCACTGACCCTGATCGCACGCGCGCGGCCCGCACCCGAGGGGTGCGGGCCGCGCCTGCTTCGAGGGCCGGGACGGGAGACTCGTTCAATCTCGGTCGCACGCCTCCCGGCGCGCTGCGGCGGACACTGACCTGCGGCCTTGGCCCGCGCCTGCTCCGAGGAGTCCGGGCTGAGGGCCCCGGCCGCCAACCGTGTCAGGGCTCCTGGCTCGCCGCGGCGGTTCCGGCCCTTCTTCCGTAGACCGCGCCTGCGGTCAGGCCCGAGCCGCCCGGGTAGTTGCCCGAGAACAGCCCGCCGACCAGCTCGCCCGCCGCGAACAGGCCGGGGATCGGCGCGCCGGACTCCGTGAGGACCCTCGCGTCGCCGTCGACGTGGACCCCGCCGAAGGTGAACGTGATCCCGCACGACACCGGGTACCCGTAGAACGGGGCGGTGTCGATGGGCTGCGCCCAGTTCGACTTGGGCGGGTCGACCCGGGCCGCGCGGCCGTCCTTGACCGCGGGGTCGAACGGCGCGTCGACGATGGCGGCGTTGAACCCGTCGAGGGTCGCCGCCAGCCCGTCCGGGTCGACGCCGAGCCGGGCGGCCAGTTCGGCGACGGTGTCGGCGACGACCTCGGTGACGGAGTCGGTGTCGTACTCCTGCGGGCGCAGCAGCGGGCGGGTCTTGGCGTCGAAGAGCTGGAACGCCCTGCCGCCGGGGCGGCGCAGGATCTCCTTGCCGTACTTGGCGTAGGTGTAGTTGCGGTAGTCGGCGCCCTCGTCCAGGAAGCGCCGCCCGTCCGTGTCGACCACCACGCCGATGGGGTAGCTCTGCCGCGTGTGCTGGTTGGTGTAGACCCGGTCGCCGCCGCCGACCGGCGCCCCGGAGTCCCATGCCACGCTGTGGCAGGACGACCAGTCGCCGTGCCCGGCCGCACCGACGCCGAGGGCCATCTCCAGCACCTCCCCGGTGTTGAGCGGGTTGCCGCGCACCACGGCGTTCTCCCAGCCCGCGCCGAGGTGGCGGCGGCGCAGCTCCGGGTTCGCCTCGAACCCGCCGGCGGCGAGGACCGTGGCGCGGGCGGTCACCCGGTGGGGACGTCCATCGGGCCCGGTGTATGCGACGCCCCGGACGGCGCCGTCCGGGTCGCGGACGATCTCCTCGACGGTCGCCCCGTAGCGGATCTCGATCCCGCTGTCCTCGGCTGCGCGGGTGTGCTGCTCGATGAGCCCCTTGCCGCCGTCGACGACGCCCAGCGCGAGGCCGCCGAAGAACACGTGCCGCCCTTGTGAGACGTAGGACTGGCGCTCGTACATCAGCCGCCAGCGCACACCCTTGCCGTGCAGCCAGCGGGCTGCCGCGGCGCTGTCGCCGGTGACGACGGCGGTCATCGCCGGGTCGCACCGCTGCTCGGTGATGCGGACCATGTCGGCGGCGAAGTCCGCGGCCGTGTAGGGCGCCAGGTCGGTCGTCGGCAGCAGGGACCGGGTCTCGTCGTCGACGATGTCGGCGAGGTCGTCGGGGCCGCCGTGCGCGACGCGGAACGCGCCGGCCGTGTAGTAGGAGTTGCCGCCGTCCTCGCCTTTGGCGCCCTTCTCCAGCAGCAGGACGCGCGCCCCCTGCTCGCGCGCCGCATGCGCCGCGCAGAAGCCGGCGTTCCCGCCGCCGACCACGACGACGTCGTAGCCGTCGGCGCCCGCCTCGGTTCCGTTCCTGGTGCTGCTCATGCTTCCCCTCGTCACCCTGCGACGTGCGCGCTCGGTCCTGGTGCGGATCGACGGCGGGATCCCGTTGGATGCAGTGCCATGCATTCATGACCAATGGGGCCCCGCACCATCAACCTGCATTCAATTGTATACATATCGCGTCCGCACCTGTCCACAGGCCGGTTCCGACGAGCGCCGGGAAGCGGCGGGAATGCGCGCACCCGGACCGGTGTTCCCGGCATAGTTGAAATTTGCACTACTGGAGAGGTGCGCCATGCAGTTCGGAGTCTTCACCGTCGGCGACGTCACCGCCGATCCCACGACCGGGTGGACGCCCTCCGAGGGCGAGCGGATCACGTCCATGGTCCGGATCGCGCAGAAGGCCGAAGAGGTCGGGCTGGACGTCTTCGCCACCGGGGAACACCACAACCCGCCGTTCGTGCCGTCGTCGCCCACCACCATGCTCGGCTACGTCGCCGCGCTGACCGAACGGCTCATCCTCTCCACCGCGACCACCCTGATCACCACGAACGACCCGGTGAAGATCGCCGAGGACTTCGCGATGCTCCAGCACCTCGCGGGCGGCAGGGTCGACCTGATGATGGGCCGCGGCAACACCGGGCCCGTGTACCCCTGGTTCGGCCAGGACATCCGCCAGGGCATCCCGCTCGCGATCGAGAACTACCACCTGCTGCACCGCCTCTGGCGCGAGGACGTCGTCGACTGGGAGGGCAAGTTCCGCACCCCGCTCCAGTCCTTCACCTCGACCCCGCGCCCGCTCGACGGCGTGCCGCCGTTCGTCTGGCACGGCTCCATCCGCAGCCCGGAGATCGCCGAGCAGGCGGCGTACTACGGCGACGGCTTCTTCGCCAACCACATCTTCTGGCCCAAGGAGCACTTCATCCGGCTGATCAACCTGTACCGGCGGCGCTTCGAGCACTACGGCCACGGGTCGGCCGACCAGGCGGTCGTCGGGCTGGGCGGCCAGGTGTTCATGCGGAAGAACTCGCAGGACGCCGTCGCGGAGTTCCGGCCCTACTTCGACAACGCCCCCGTCTACGGGCACGGCCCGACACTGGAGGAGTTCGCCGAGGAGACGCCGCTCACGGTCGGCAGCCCGCAGCAGGTGATCGACCGGACCCTGAAGTTCCGCGAGTACTTCGGCGACTACCAGCGCCAGCTGTTCCTGATGGACCACGCCGGGCTGCCGCTCAAGACCGTGCTCGAACAGCTCGACCTGCTCGGCGAGGAGGTCGTCCCGGTGCTCCGCAAGGAGTTCGCCGCGCTCAAGCCGGCGCACGTCCCCGACGGGCCCACCCACGCCGCTCTCGTCCAGGCCAAGGACCGCACCGAGGACACCGAGAGCACCGACAACTCGGAGGTGACCCGATGACCCCGCGCAACCTGGCCGTTGTCACCGCGGGGCTGAGTCAGCCGTCGTCGACCCGGCTGCTCGCCGACCGGCTCGCCGACGCCACCAAGGGCGTCCTGGACGGGCAGGGCGACCCGGCCGACGTCGCGGTCGTCGACCTGCGCGACCACGCCCACGACCTGGTGAACGCCATGCTGACCGGCGTCCCGACCGGCGACCTGCGGTGGGCGCTCGACAGCGTGTCCGGCGCCGAAGGACTGATCGCCGTCAGCCCCATCTTCAACGCGTCCTACAGCGGGCTGTTCAAGTCGTTCTTCGACGTCGTGGACGCCGACGCGCTGACCGGCACCCCGGTGCTGATCGGCGCCACCGGCGGCACGCCGCGGCACTCGCTCGCGCTGGAGCACGCCATGCGCCCGATGTTCGCCCACCTGCGCTCGATCGTCGTGCCGACCGCCGTGTACGCCGCGTCGGAGGACTGGGGCACCGGCGGCGGGACGCGGGCGCTGACGGACCGGATCGGGCGCGCGGCCGCCGAACTCGCCGCCCTGGTCGGCGGCCGCGGCGCCCCCGACTCCACGGACCCGTTCGCCGACCCCACCCCGTTCTCGGAACTCCTGGCCGGACCGGAATGAGCGCGGCCTGCCGGACCGGGCGGTCGTCCAGCCGCGAGCAGCCCGGCGGGTAGGAGCGCGACCGCCGTGAACGGACCCGGCGGTCGTCCGGTCGGTTGGAGCGCGGCCGGTGGGAGCCCGGGGTCCGCGACCGGGCCGGACGGTCGTCCGGCCGAGAGCAGCCCGTCCGCCGCGCCCGAATCCGGCGGTAACACCCCGGCCGGTGGCGGCCCGGCCGCCACCGCTGCCGACCGCATCGAGCACCGCGACCACGCCGGGAGCCGCCTCGCAGCGCGGCGACAGCGTTCTGTGCGCACTCCGACAGGGCGCCCCGGCACGCTCTGCGCATGGACATCGTCAACACCCACCAGTCCGAGGCGTGGAACGGCTACGAGGGCCGGCACTGGGCCGACAATCACGAGCGCTACAACACCCTGGTCAGCGGGCTCAGCGGCCCGATCTTCGAGGCGGCGGCGATCGAGGCGCACCACCGCGTCCTCGACGTCGGCTGCGGCGCCGGCCAGACCACAAGGGAGGCCGCCCGCCGCGCCAAGGTCGGGCACGCCGTCGGCGTCGACCTCTCCCGGCCGATGCTGGAAAGGGCCCGCGCCACAGCAGAGGCCGAGGGGATCACCAACGTCACCTTCGGGCAGGGCGACGCACAGGTGTACCCCTTCCCCGAGCAGCACTTCGACGTCGCCATCAGCCGCGGCGGGATCATGTACTTCGCCGACCCCGTCACCGCGTTCGCCAACATCGGCAGCGCCCTCAAACCCGGCGGGACACTGGTCTTCGGGTGCGGCCGCGAGTCCGACGACGACCAGACCGGCGCCGTCTGGGCCGCCATGGGCCGGCACGTTCCGCTCCCCGACCCCGCCGAGGACGACGCGCCGGGGCCCATGACCTTCCGCGACGCCGACGCCATCACCGCGATCCTCACCAAGGCCGGGTACACCGGCATCACCGCCGAGGCGATCACCACCGAGGCCGTGCTCGGCGCCGACCCCGACGACGCAGCCGATTTCGTCTTCGGGATGGGCCCGGTGCGCTTCTGGATCCGCGACGCCGACCCGGCCGCCGTCGTCCGCGCACAGGACGCGGTCGAAGCGGCGCTGGTCCCCTTCACCGCCGCCGGTGCCGTCACCCTGCGCGGTGCGGGCTGGCTCTTCAGCGCCGTCCGCGGCTAGAAACAGGAGGAACACGATGCTGTTCATCGAACTCTTCGTGCCCCGGGGCGCCCGCACCCGCGCCGAACTCCAGGACCTCGCCGAGCGGTTGACGGCGGCGCGGCTGCTCGACGGCGCCGAGGGCGACACGGAACGCGCCGACCCCGGTGTCATGCGTCTCGTGGAGTCCCGCACCCATGTCGTCGTGCACGAGCCGGCGGTGTGGATCACCGACGGCCGGCCGGCCGACCCGGCGGAGCCCCCGTGCTACGTGGTGAACGTCCACGTCGGCGCATGGGTCAAGGAGGTGAGCGAGCACATCGTCGCGGCGGTCACCCGGGAGATCGCCGCAGCCGAAGGCGACCCGGACGGCGTGTACCGGCAGCCGCGCGCCCTCGTGCAGGTCTTCGGGGTGCCGCGGGGCGGCTACGGGATACTCGGGCGGGTCCAGCGCGAGGCCGACTGGACGGCGGAGATCGAGCAGGCCGCCGACCCGGGACGCGAGGCGCCGCCCGGCACCTTCATCGACCCCGTGTGCGGGGGGATCGTGCCCGCGGAGTCGGCCGTCACCCTGACCCGCGACGGGGTGACCTACGGGTTCTGCTGCCCGGGCTGCCGCGGCCACTTCGCCAAGCGGCTGGATGAGCGGGGAGAGCAGGGCGAGCGGGCCGGGGTCAGCTGAGGAGGGAACCGATCAGGGCGAGCGCCGCCTCGGGATCCAGCCCACGCCCCCGTGCAAGGGCCGCCTCATAGGCTCGCTCGCCCAACTCCGCCCGCAGGTCAGGGTCGAGCCGCTGGAGATCGGCGTCCAGGACGTCGGGCGCGCCGATCAGGGCGAGCGCCGCGCCGAACTGCTCCACCGCCTCGGCGGAGCGGCCCTCCGCACGGAGCAGCACCGCCGAGTGGGCCGCCGCGATGGCGGCCTGCCTGCCGTCGCCGCCCGAGACGGCCGTGTCGAAGGCCGCGGCGAGATGCCGCCGCGCCGCTGCGAGGTCGCCGCCGTCCCTCGCGAGCTCCGCCGCGCCGCATTCGAGCGCGAAGGCGTACGCCGGGTTGGCGTCGGCCCCGCTGCCGATGTCCTCGCGGGCGAGCGCGAGCTGCCGGGCGGCGTCGCGGCGGTCGCCGTCGCGGCGCGCGAGGGCGGCCGTGGTGATCCGGGCGAAGAGCCGGTACCGCTCCGGCAGCGACGCGCCGTCGTCCCCGCCCATGAGGCCGCGGAGGTCCGCGCGGGCCCGGGCGGTGTCGCCGGAGCGGTACCGCGCCTCGGCGATCCACACCCGCTGGAGCACGGCGTCGTCGTCGGGGTCGAGCGCACGCAGCAGGCGCACCGCCTCCTCCAGCGCGGCGACGGCGTCCTCGAACGAGCCGCGGTTGGTGTGCACGTCGGCCAGTGCCGTCAGCGACCACGCCAGCCCGCCGCGCTCGCCCAGGTCCCGGAACCCGGCGACAGCGGCCACCAGCTCGCGGCGCATCCCGGCCATGTCGCCCCCGCCGCCGACGAGCAGCGCCCGCATGAGCCGCAGCACCGACCCGACCCAGGGATCGGGGTGCCCCAGCCGCCGGTCGACCGCCGCCAGCGCGGTGTCGGCGTCGCCCGCGGCGAACGCGAGGAACGGTTCGACCAGCGCCGACTCCGGTATGGGGTCGGCGGCGTCCGGCTCCGCCGGAAGCCGCCGGATCTCCTCGGCGAGGGGCCCGTCGTGCCGTCCGGGATCCGGGACCAGCAGGTGCAGGGCCCTCGTGACCGACCGGGCCGCAGACGGTGCGGGGCCCGGCACCCGTAGCGCACGCCCCGGCCAGTGCGCCAGCGCGCGGTGGTCCCCGCGGATCAGCCAGTACAGGCCGAGCGCCGCGCACAGGCGCAGGGCAGTGGCCGCGTCACCGGTGTCGCAGCAGAAGCGCAGGGCCGCGGTCAGGTTGCCGCGCTCGGCGGCGAGCCGCGCGATCCACGGGAGCTGGTCGGCGCCTTTGAGGTAGGGGACCGCCCGCTCGGCGAGGCCGGTGAAGTAGGCGGCGTGCGCGACGCGGGCCCGCGTGAGTTCCCCGCTGCGGACCAGCTCCTCGCGGCCGTAGGCGCGGATCGTCGCGAGCATGCTGTACCGCCGCCCGTCGAACCGCAGTACCGAGCGGTCGGCGAGCGCGGCGAGCAGGTCGGCGCCCGCCCCGCCGACGGCCTCGGCGCTCTCCACGGTGACGCCGCCGGGGAACACCGCGAGGCGCCGAGCGAGCCGCCGTTCGTCCTCTGCGAGCAGCCGCCAGCTCCAGGCGACGACCGCGCGCAGCGTCCGGTGCCGGGGGTCGGCCGGTCGGCCGGTGCGCGACTCGGGGATGTCGAGCCCGTCGCCGAGCCGGTCCACCAGCTCGTCCAGCGGGAGGGAGCGAAGCAGGGCCGCCGCCAGTTCAACGGCGAGCGGCAGGCCGTCGAGGCGTTCGCAGAGCGCCCCGATGTCGGCCGCGTTGCCGGGGGTGACGGCGAAGCCGGGCCGGACCGCCGCCGCGCGGTCGGCGAACAGCCGCACCGCCTCCTCCCCCGGCAGCGGACCGACGGGGCAGACGGCCTCACCGGGGATGCCGAGAGGTTCGCGGCTGGTGGCGACGATGCGCAGTCCGGGGCAGCGGCGCAGCAGCTCCCCCGCCAGGGCGGCCGCCGCATCGACCAGGTGCTCGCAGCCGTCCAGCACCAGCAGGGCCGACGTCCCCGCGAGTGCACGGGTGACGCCGTCGAGCGGATCGACCGGGGCCGACAACAGGCCGGGGTCGCGGGCACCGAGCGCGTCGGCCGCGGCGTGGGCCACCGCGTCGGGGTCGGTGACCGGCCCCAACTCCACCAGCCACACCGGGGGCGCCCACCGCCCGGCGGCCTCGGCGGCGAGGCGGGACTTGCCGGCCCCGCCCGGGCCGACCAGGGTCACGAGGCGGCCCGCGTCGAGCCGGGCGGCAATGCGGTCGAGTTCGGCGGCGCGGCCGACGAAGCCGGTCGCGGGCGCGGGCAGGTTCCCGGTGCGCCGCCGCGGGGCCGTCTCGCCGCGCAGCGCGGCGACGTGCGCCTCCTTCAGCTCCGCGCCGGGGTCGGCGCCGAGTTCCGCCGCGAGGAAGCCGCGGAACTCCTCGTAGGAGGCGAGCGCCTCGGCCTGGCGGCCGTCGGCGTGCAGCGCCCGGATGACCAGGCCGCGCAGCCGCTCGCGGAACGGGTGGGCCGCCGCGAGCCCTTCGAGTTCGGCGACGAGGCCGTCCGTCCGGCCCAGCGCCAGCGCCGCAGCGGCGTGGTCCTCGGCGGCGGTGAGCCGCAGCTCCGCGAGCCGGCGGTGCGCGGCGTCCGGCGCCTCCGCGGGAAGCTCGCCCCGCCACAGGCCCAGCGCCTCGCGCAGCAGCCGCAGCGCCATCTCGGGCTCGCCGTCGCGCACGGAACGGTGCCCCTCTCCTGCGAGCCGCTCGAACCGGTGGGCGTCCACGGCATCGGCCGGCAGGTCGAGGCGGTAGCCGCCGGGCACGGACAGCAGCCGGTCGGCCGGCAGCGCGCGGCGCAGCCGCGACACCAGGGACTGGAGGGCGTTCACCGGATCGGTCGGTCCGTCCCCGGGCCAGACGGCGGCGGCCAGCGTGTCGGGCGCGACGGTACGCCCCACCTGGAGAGACAGCCCGATCAGCAGCGATCGCAACCGCGCACCACCGATGTCGACCCCGACACCGTCGTCGACGACTTCAAGAGGCCCAAGGATCGCGACACGCATACGACCAAGGTAGAGCTCCCCGAACCCACCCCGCCCGCCGCGTTCTCCTCGCTGATCTTGACGAAGGGGTTCTCACAATGACGAGAGGCGGGCACAGACGTCATGTGGCCACGGATTGGCAGATATCGATGCGAAGAAGAAGGCGAACCTGGGATAGTGGTCCTGTTTCGGTCGGTAGCCAATTCGGAAATCCGGAGTCTTAGGTAAGTCCACCTCGATGGGCAGTGAACGGCGGAACCCGGCTCGACCTTGAGGCGTTTACCGCAGAGTTTTCGCAAGCATGGTCGGGATTGAAATCGAGGTTCCTCAAGGTCGAATGCTGGCAGTCGTACCAAGGATCCGAGTCGAACAGGTCCCAGCATGCGTTCAATATCGGCGCCCGAGTCCGCGTAGTACAGCAGCCCTTGACGGAGTACCTACGGTACGAACTGATGAGCTACCGGATCCGGGGGGCGATGGGCGAGAACGTCGAGGTGATGCGTATCGGGTCGGATGCAACGGTGCCGAATGATGAGATCTTCGATTTCCTGCTCTTCGACCGCGATGTGGCGCTGGTCCACGACTACGGGCAGGGCCCCACCGGGGTGCAGACCGGTGGATGGCTTGTCCGCGATACCCCTTCCGTGCGACGGCTGGAATCCCGTGCTTTGGCGCTTCGACGCGAGGCCGAGCCTTTGGAACGGTTTATGACGGCAACGGACCTGTAAGACGGTTCGGCCGCCGGGGGACTCTTCCTGCCGATGCGGTTGGGTGTCGTTGGCCGGTGGTGGGGTGATCGCAGGTTGTTCCGCAGGGCGCGCCGCTCGCGGCGGTGATGACGGCCGCGTTGTGTGCTCGTCGCCCTCCCCTGGTGCCGGTCCGTGGATCCGCGCCGCGGAGGCCGATCCCGGTCCGACTGGCGACGGGGTACAGCCGGGGCGAGCCCTTCAACGCTGCCGCGGAGATTCACGCGCAGCCAATCGAACCACGAACCCGCGGCCACGGCGGTGAGGAGTCCCAGTGGTTCCGTCGCCGTTTCTGACGGGGAGTCCTCTGCGTGACTCATCGGCCATTCGAGTCTCGCAGCCCCCGGGTTGGATCCCTGACATTTGGCGAATCCTCGTGGCATTTGTAGCTGGGAAGCGCCACACGCGAAGCGCCATAATCAATTGCGAAGGTGGGACCGCGACGGTACACCGGCGTTAGTATCTTCCCGTGCCTACTACCTCGATCCGCACCCGTTTCGCGCCCTCGCCGACCGGGATGTTCCACGTCGGCAACGCCCGCTCCCTCCTGTTGAACTGGGTGGTCGCACGCCAAACCGGCGGGACTATGGTGCTGCGGATCGAGGACACCGATGCCGCCCGGTCCCGCCCGGAATGGACCGAGGGCATCCTTGCGGCGATGGCCTGGCTCGGTGTCAGCCCGCAGGAGTACGAGGGCCCCTACTCCCAGACCGAGTACCTCGACAAGCACACCGAGGCTGCGCTGCGCCTGGGCAAGGAGGGCCTGGCCTACTTCTGCGACTGCACCCGGGAGCAGGTCCAGCAGCGCCGGGACAACCCCAACCTCGGCTACGACGGGCACTGCCGCGACCGCGGCCTTGAGGCGGGCGCGGGCCGGGCCTTGCGTTTCCGGATCCCCGGTGCCGGCCCGGTCGTGGTCGAGGACAGGATCCGGGGCCGCGTGGAGTTCCCTTTCGAGGCGCTGGAGGACTTCGTGATCGCCCGCGGCGACGGCACACCGCTGTTCGTCCTTGCGAATGTGGTCGACGATGTCGAGATGGGCATCACCCACGTGATCCGCGGCGAGGAGCACCTGTCCAACGCCCCCAAGCAGCAGTTGCTGTGGGAGGCGCTGGGACACGCACCGCCGGTGTGGGCCCACGCCCCAGTGCTGGTGAACGAGAAGCGGCAGAAGCTCTCGAAGCGCCGCGACAAGGTGGCGTTGGAGTCCTACCAGGCCGAGGGGTTCCTGCCCGAGGCCATGGTCAACTACCTGATGCTGCTGGGTTGGTCTCCCGGTGACGACCGCGAGATCATGCCGATCGAGGACATGGTGCCGCTGTTCGACCTGGCCGACGTCAACTCCTCCCCGGCGTACTTCGACGAGCAGAAGCTCCGGGCGTTCAACGGGGACTACATCCGTGCGCTGCCCCCCGAGGAGTTCGTGCGCCGCTGCGCGCCCTACCTGCGCGCCGACGCCCCCTGGGCGCCGGAGGATTTTGACGCGGCGGTGTTCGCCGCGGTCGCTCCACTGGCCCAGAGCCGGATCGCCGTTCTGTCCGAGATCGTGGCCATGGTCGATTTCCTCTTCCTTGAGCGCCCCGTCCTCGATGAGAAGAGCTGGAGCAAAGCGATGAAGCCCGGCGTGGGCGCCGAAATGCTCACCGCGGCCCTGGAGGTCTATGGCGATCCCGCTCTGGCATGGGAGCCGGAGGCGCTGAAGAGCGCGCTGGAGGCGGCGGGCGCGGTCCACGGCCTCAAGCTGGGCAAGGCTCAGGCGCCGGTGCGGGTCGCGGTCACCGGCCGCACGGTCGGCTTGCCGCTGTTCGAGTCCGTGGCACTGCTGGGCCGCGAGCGCACGCTGGCGCGGTTGCGCGCCGCCTTGGCGGAGCTGAGCGCCTGACCCGCTGCGACGATCCGGCGCTCGATCAGCGCCCGGGGCAGCAACGCCACCAGTTCGCCGGTGTCAGGCCCCTCCGCATCCCCCGTGAGGACCCACCGCAGCACCGGTGCGGGAGCGGCGACGATCGTTTCGGGTGCGGCCGTGTCGATCAGGCCGAACGCCTCTTCGGCCGCCTGCGGTGGGCGCCCGTAGTCGATCTCGGTTCGGGTGAGTGACTGCAAGAGCTGGACCTGGCGTCGGAGTGGGCGTCGGTAGCGGGTGGCGATCCAGTGGGTGATGTGCGCCGCGGTGGCCGAACCTCTGCTGTGGGCGGTCGCAGCATGGAGTTCACTGAGCGCGGTCGCGGTACTCAGGCGCGCGGAGATCTTGCGGTCCATCGCGGTGAGTCTCTCGACGTCGAAGCGGCTATCAACGTTGGCGGGAAGGACCGGGCGAAACGTTGCGAGGAGATCGGTGAACGTCTCCGGTGGGGCGGGCAGCGCCGGGGTGAGGTAGGGCTCAGTGAGGAACCAGCGCAGCGCGCTGGGGCGGATGCCCTGGTCGAGTAGCGCGGCCACTCGTGAGGCCCCGCGGTCCCGTTCGATGATCCGGGGCACGAATACGTGCGCGGGCGCCGGGGTTGCCTCGTTCAGGGCCCAGTGCAGGCGGGCCTGGATGGCGGTGGCGCTGGCCTTGTCCGTCCCGCGGACGACGAGGGTGGTGCGGGTGTCGATGTCGTCGACGACGCTGGCGAGGTGCCACAGCGCCCGGCCGTCTCCGCGGGCGAGAGGGACCGCGGATTGGGCCGGGGTGAGTGGTGCGCGGGAATTGACGAGTACGGCGGCGACAAGGTCCTCGGGGCGCTGACCTCTCCGAGTGATCAGGCGGTCGATAGCCGGTACGTCCAGGCAGACCACGCCCCTGCTTGTGCGCAGTAACCCCAGTGCGGCCAAGCGTGCCAGGGCCTCGCGGTAGCGGCGGCCCCTGCGGCTCTGGCGCAGGCCTGGGGTGTCGGCGGCGATGGGGATGCGCGCGGTTTCCTGGAGTTCGCGCTGGAGTCGCGGCCGGTACTCATTGCGGCTGCGGGCAGTGTCGGTGTCATCCCAGCGCACCATCACGCGGGCGCTGGTGCCGGTGTGCTCGGCCGCGGCGTGGGCGATCAGCGCCGTAAGTAGGTGGGTGCGCAGTACCCCGATGCGAAACGAGGGGTGGTTGGGGGAGATGCCCAGCCGGGTCCGCACCTCGGAGACGTGGGGCGGGGTGAGGGCGGGGTGTTGAAGCCAGCTGCGTCCTGCCATGCCGGTGCCCCTTTCACGGCGAGAGGAGGCCGCACCACAGCGGCACAGTCGTGACGGTAGGGTGCGGGTGGCCGTGGCCGTAGCGGCCGCCTTCGCCGAACTCCTCACCGTGGTCGGCGCACACGACCACGAGCGGTTGGCGGTGTGCCAGTCGGCGAAACAGCAGGCCGAGCTGCTCATCGGCCCATTCGAGTCCGCGGCGTTGCATGCCCAGCAGTTCCTCGACCGCGTCCGGCGCCAGTGGGGGGTGGGCGCTCTTCGTGTCGTGCAGCCGGTAGAGCCGTTCGAGGGCCTCGCCGGTGGAGGGGGTAAGCGGGCTGTTGGGGGTGGTGTAGGGGATGTGGGTACTCGGGCAGTTGATGAACAGGAAGAACCGGTCAGCCTCCAGACAGCGTTGGGCGAGAAAGCCCGCGTGGGCAAGGGTCAGCGCCTCGTCGCGGTCCACGACCCGCCCGGCTCGGGTGAGGGGCTGCTGGGCGGGGCGGCCGACGTAGTGGAACTCCGGGAACAGGCGCGGCAGGCTGTTGCCGGGCTCGCCGGGATTGAAGAAGGTGACACCGCCGGCGCCGATCACACGGTACCCGCGGTCGGCGTAGTGCTCCATCAGCGTCGTCCCGGTGAACTGCACCCCCGCCGGGCGGGTGGCGGGACGCGCGGCACCCGAACGCCACACCGCGCCCAGGCGATGGTGGCCGAGGACGAACCCAGCATTCACGGGCTGGGGGAGGAAGCCGTTGAACAGGGCTGAGTGCGCAGGGAAGGTATAGGTCCCCGGGGTTTCGGCCTCGAGGAGGGGACCGAGCGCGGACAGGTGGGGCAGGGATGCTCGCGTGGCGACGTCGTAGCGGCAGGAGTCCAGCGTCACAAGCACGACGTCGCGCTCGGCGAGATCGGCGGCGGGCACCTCACGCCTCCAGCAATAGGGCCGGGTTGCGGAACCGGTCGAGGGGGCGGGCGGTGAGCAGCCATTTGGAGACCACCCCCAGGTCGGCCAGGCACGATTCGACGATGTCGGTGATGCGGTGCTGGTCGTCGTGGCCGGGTGTTTCGCCCAAACGAATGCCGACGAAGGAGGGGGTGTCCAGCCGGTCCCCGTTTCGGGAGACCAACGTCGTCTCGTTCGCCCTTCCCAGCTGGGAAAAGATCCGATCGGCGATGCGCATGGCGAGGAGTGTGTAGATCTTGCCGCTGTGGTGGAGCGGGTTCTTTCCCGCGAGTGCTTCGACGCCGGACCCGCGGCGGGCGGATATGACGCCGTTGGGCCGGTTGCCGCGGCCGACCAGACCGCAGTCCCCCTTGCCGAGTGAGGTGCCGAATGGGGCCAGGTAGGCACCTTGGCCATCGTCCTTGGTGTTGAGTGCGAGCCGGATCCGCCAGAGGTGACTCTCCACCACGGGGTTCTGGGCCACGACGGGTTCAAGTAGCCGGTTCGCGTCCTGGAGTACGAGCGCATAGATGGCGTGGGAGGCCGCCAGGTCCGGGTGCACGGGCAGGCACACGGTCACGTCCAGGGCAGAGTCCGCGCGGACCAGCATGACCTTCACATCGGAACCGACCATTGGGAGCGCAGCGGCGAATGCGGAGCTGTTGATGTGGTTCTCCACATCGATGGCCAGCAGGTCCAGCGGCTCGGCCGGGGCGTAGGCCGTGCAGAACGCGGTGTCGTTGGCACTGAGATACGAATCGGAGGAGGGCGATTCGGCCGTTTCCCTGGGCTGATAGAAGGTGGCCGGGTGATCGGCTCCGGTGCCCGCGGTGTTCTCTACCCGGGTTCGCAAATGGCCAAGAATCGCTACGCTGCCGGTCGCCAGACTCAGGATGTCCTCGACAACACAGCGGAACAAGCCCTCGATCTCAATCTCGACACTTCCGACCGAACGTGTGATCTTCCCGAACAGATAAGCACTGACGGGTTTGCGGATCGTGTACCGGCCGAATCCGATGACGGATTCGGCCCCGATCAGTGCGACCTTGTCGACCCAGTGATTGGGGACAAACCCGAAGCGGTCGAGACCGAGGAGGGAATAGCGCTGGGAGAACTCTTCGGCAATGAGATCCGCGAGGGAGTCGGGATGGCCGATCCCCTTGCGCTCGACCACGTCGAAACCAGAGACTGTTTCGTCCTTCGAAAGTCCATCACTGAAGGTCACACGCATGAGGTGTCTCCCAGGGGGGTCGGAGCACTACAAAAGAGGGTCCGGGTATAGCTCGGAACTTTGATTCCTACCCGGTTTGGGGCCGTTCAGTGGGCTGCTGTCGTGGGGAAGCCGGTCTGCGCACTCCTGCATGTCTCCGTGCAGAGCAGCGGGCTGTCTAACAGCGCCGGTGCCGCTCGTCACCCTGCTCCTGGGGAGGGGGGTCCAGCTGCACCGGCGCCGCTTTACTGCGATTGCCGCGTGGTGATCATCGGGGGCGCATGTAGGGGTCGAAGCGCTGCTCGTAGTCGGCGTAGGGGATGGAGAGGTGGATCGCGCGGTCGCGCCAGGTGTTGGCCGCGACGATCTGCTCCGGGTCCGTGACGAGCACGGGGGTCAGCAGCAGGTCGTCGGCGCGGTAGTCCATGCGCACCAGTTGGTGGGAGTCGAACAGCCAGTAGTCGAGGTGGGGTAGGCCCTGCGGCCATTCGCCGTCCTGTACGGCGAGGATGCGGATCTGTTCGCCGGCCGGTGCGCTGTGGCGGTATCCGGCGGCGCACTCGAACCTCATGTAGTCCGACAGGGGTTCGGTGACCACGTGGACCCGGCCCTGGCGCAGCCCGCGCGCGGTCTTGTCGCGCAGCTCCGCGCACCACTTCTCCATGGATTCGGAGGGGCCCATGCTTCCGTCCGACAGGAACCGATCGAAGGGTTCGGCTTCGCCGTCCTCCGCGTAGCGCTGGAGGGTCTCCAGCCGGAAGGCCGTGTGCTGGAAGTCGTCGAAGATCTGCACCAACTCGTCCCAGGTGAGGGGTCGTTCGTTTATTGCCATTGGTTTTCCGTCCTTCGGGAGGGGTGTTCGGGATTGGTCGGGGTCACTCGGGTTCGTGGCGTCGTCTGATCTCGGAGACGGTCTCGTCGTCGTTCTCATGTGCGGCTTTGACCAGCCGATTCAGGTCGGCGGCGAACAGGACGGACCGGACGCTTTCCGCTTGCCGGTCGGTGCCGGCCTCGTCGCGTTCCGGGTGGTCCTCCGGTGCCACGGGTCCCCCTTTCGTGGAGATCAGGCATGCAGGTGGGGGCCGATGCGCACGTGGACGGTGCTCTTGGCCAGTCCCACCGAGGCCGCGATGGACGTGATGGACTCGCCGTCGCGGTAGCGGCGCGCGAGTTCCTCGTCGGAGACCCCAATGTCGCGCTTGGCCCGGACCCGGCGCGGCGGGGCCCCGGTGATGCCGTTCTTGGCGCGGTTCCGGCGGCGCAGGCGAACCGCGACGCTGGTGACGCTCGCGGTGCGCGGCTGCTTGCCGCGTACGTCGCTGCCCCAGGGCCGCGACGGCTCCTCGCCTTCGTGCCAGAGAGCGAGGAAGGCGCGCCGCGCCTTGGAGATCATGGACAGGAAGCTGTGGTACTTCACCCCGATGGCCTCGGAGGCGCGCGTGTAGTCCTCGTGCGCGGCCAGGGCCAGCAGGACGCGGCGGTGCGTGGGTGTGAGGCGTGCCCAGATCTGGGCCAGCGCGATGCGCTCCACGACGCCGGACTCCGGTCCGGGGCAGGGGTTGGCGGCCAGCGCCCAGAAGCGTTCGTAGGCGCGCATGGTTCCTGCGTCGTAGCCCTGGCGCCACCCGTGGAAGCTGTTGTCCTTGCGCGCGTGGGAGCGGCAGGCGTCCCACGCGGCGCAGAAGAGGTCGTTGCGGGTGGGCGCTTCCTCGGCGGAGTAGAGGAGTTCGGCGATGGCCGACCACGCGGTCTCGGTGCGCCGGCGCCGGTCGAGGCTGCCGCGCCAGAAGACGGTGGCGGCGGCGTTGGAGGCGATGTCGTCGATGGCGGCGAGGGTGTAGCCGAACCGCAGCGGTTCGTGCCGGGCGTCGAACGCGGACATAGGGGTCTCTTTCAGCGGCAGGGGCTGCCAAGGGGGACGCCGACGTGCGGGTGGTCGGCGGTGGTGGCCGCGTCCCGGCACCGGGGTGGAAGGGGGTGCCGGGACGCGGCGGTCAAGAGGGTCACTTGCAGTGGCAGGCGACCGTCCGTTCAGCGAAGCCGGGGTTTGCGCAGCGGCATCGGGATGACGTTGGCGTAGGTCTCCCAGCACTGGCCGAGGGCGTCCATGTGGCGGCCGGTGTGCTTGGCGGGGCGGACGCACGGGAGGCGGTGCCGTTCGGGGGCGGTGGGCTGCCCGGCGTCGGCGCGGCGGCGGTCGCAGGCGTCACCGAGCCAGTCGGCGACCTGGCACAGGATCGCGATGGAGGTGTCGCGGGCGCCGCCCAGCCAGTAGGCGCGGTCCTGGGTGCCGGTCACGATGTCGTCGGCCATGAGCCGGAGCCGGTGGGCCTCGTCGGGGGTGAGATCGAGCATTCACCTCACCCCCACCGGAGAGTGTTCGGCGGGGGACGTCGGGATCCCGGGCGCATCCGTCGAGATCAGCGATTCGCGGGGCAGCACCAGCCGCTCCCGGATGCGCTCGATAAGGTCAGCCATGTCAGCCTGCTTTCATCAGGGTGGCCACGCCCCGGGACGGTGCTAGCCGTCGCCGGGGTCTTCTGTGAGTCGACTCTGACGCCACGCAGGTGAGGAAGCTATGGCTTACTCGCTACCGGGCAATGTTGGGTAGATCCGTGGCAGAGTGAATGGATTCGTGGTCAGCTGGCGAGCATGGATAAGGACACACAGGAGGCGACGCGTCGGTTCGGTCGTGAACTGGCGCGAGTCCGTGAGATGACGGGAATGACCCAGGGCAGGCTTGCGAACCATCTCGGAGTCAGCTCGTCGCATGTCTCCAACCTGGAGCGCGGCTACCGGTCGCCAAAGGGCAAGACTGTCGCCATCCTGGACAAGGTCTTGGTAGCCGAAGGACGTCTGGTCCGACTATGGGAAGAACTCACCAAGAGTGGCCGGTCTGCATGGTTGGAAGAACTGGCCGATCTTGAGCGAGACGCCGTATCGATCGTGGAGTCTCAGATTGCGTTGTTCCCGTCTCTTCTTCAGACGGAAGAGTACGCGCGGGCACTCGTTACGACGCTGTCTCCATGGATGACCCCCGAGGAAATAAAGACCAGTGTCCGGGTTCGGAGGGAGCGCGCTGAGAGGTTTGCATCCGCTCAGACTCCGATCCATTGGGCGGTGATGGACCAGACAGCGGTGACCCGACATATCGGCTCAGATAAGATCATGAAGGCACAGTTGTCGCATGTAGCCGATTTGATGGAGAACGGGCGCATCTCGGTGCAGATCGTGACTGGACGAAATCCCGGACTCGTGGGTCCCTTCAAGATCATTTCGCCGTCGTCGGCGCCAGATGTGGTGTATGCCGAGTCCGCCCACTCTGGTCAGATCATCGATGCCCCTGAGGACGTCCGCCGGTTTCGGCTGACGTTCGGTGCTGTGCAAGCGGCAGCGCTGTCCCTGGAGGACTCTGCGCTGTTGATCGAGAGAACGTTGGAAGGTTTGGGACATGGTTGACGGACACGTCTGGCGCAAGTCCAGCTACAGCGGAGGCGGCCACCAGGACTGCGTTGAGGTCGCCGACCTGCCGGGGGCCTCAGCTGTGCGGGACACGAAGAGTCCCGACCAGGAGCACCTGTTGTTCTCCGCCGCCGAGTGGCGGTCGTTCCTCGAAGGCGTCAAGCGCGAGCACCTGTAGGTCGTGACGCAGTGCGTGGCCCCGGCGATGTATCGCCGGGGCCTCCACTACGTCCTGAAGTCCTACCGCCTTGACGGTGTTCTTCCTCGCCGCGTCAGGAGGCTGCCGGACCGCCGGGGCCCGTTCGGGTTCCTTGGGGGAGGCGGGTCCACGGCAGGGTGGTGGGGTCGGCGGCCATTGGGCCGGGGGCTACTCCGACGAGCACGCGGCCGGCCATCGGCTGGAAGTCGCCGCGGAAGTGCACCGAGCTCTTCACCACGACGATGTCCTGCTCCTCCGGCACCACACCCGCCGCCCGGAGCTGGTTGCGGTCCATGATCTGCGCCTTGTGCGCGTTGACGACGACCGACACGTTGCCCGACCGCAGTACGCACGACGGCCCCACCGCCAGCACGTTCCCGTGCAGCATCGGCCCGTCGAACACGACCTTCCCATCGGTCAGCGCGGCCACCTCGAACGTCCCGCGCAGCGGCGCGTCCCCCACGACGCCCGAGCCCGGGAACTCGGCGTCCACCGTCCCGCCCACCCCGGCCGCGGCCGCCGCCTCGGCGATCCCCGCGTCCCACATCGCCGCGAGCACCGAACGGGGCCGGTCGCGCTCCAGGAGCACGCGCAGCAGCCCCGTCGTCGTCGCGTCGCCGCCGGCGCCCGGGTTGTCCTGGGTGTCGGCGATGACGACCGGCCGCACGCCAGCCCCGACCGCCTCGACCGCCGCGTCGACCGCCTGCTCCGCGGAAAGGACGTCGAGCGCGAACTCCGCCTCCCGCCGCACGACGAGGTCCCGGAGCCGCTCGACCTCCCGGACGACGGCGTCGCGGTCCCCGCCGTACCCGAACACCGACGGCCCGCAGTCGGGGAAGTCGGCAGCGGGGAAGCCCGCGGCGAAGGTGAGCATCACGTCCTCGTCCGCGACCGTGTCGAGGTGGGCGTAGATCTCCCTGGCCGGTTCGAGGAAGGTACTGCCGGAGTTGATCGGGATCAGGAACGGGATCCGGAGGTAGTGGCTGGTCAGCTCCGCGCCGCCGAGGAGGCCGCGCAGCAGCGCCGCCGCACGCCGCCCCGTGTCCGCCATGTCCAGGTGCGGGTAGGTCCGGTAGGCGACCATCGCGTCGGCGCCGTCGAACATCTGCCGCGTCATGTTCGCGTGCAGGTCCAGGCTCACGACGATGGGGACGTCGGGCCCGACCACCTCCCGCACCCGCCGCAGCACTTCGCCATCGCCGTCGTCGTGGGACTGCGTGACCATGGCGCCGTGCAGGTCGAGGTAGACCGCGTCGGGCCGCTCCGCACGGCACGCGGCGACGATCTCGCCGCAGATCCGCTCGAACGCCCGGTCGGTCACCGGCGCCGAGGGCGAGGCGGCGCACCAGACCACCGGCCGGAGGTCGGCGCCCCACTCCCCCGCTGCGGCGACGAAGCCCCCGGCCGGGACGTTGACGTCGGCCAGCCGCAGGACGTCCGCGCCGCGGCACATCCCGGGGAACCCCTCGCCGTTGACGAAGTTCTCGTAGTCGGCTGGTGTCGTGGCGAAGGTGTTCGTCTCGTGCAGGAAGCCTGCCACCACGATCTTCGGCGCCATCGTGCCCCTCCTCGGGTCTCTCTGCTGCGCATCGGCGCCATTACTCGGCGCCGATGCCCGGTGCTGCGCATCGGCGTCGCTGCTCGGCGCCACTGCTCGGTGCTGCTATCGGACGTCGGCCGCTGCGGGGCGGCGGATGAAGAACAGGGCGAGCGTCGACGCCGCCAGCAGCCCCACCATCACCAGCAGGCCCGCCTGGGTGCTGCCCGTGGCCTCCTTCACCAGGCCGATGAGGTACGGGCTGACGAAGCCGCCGAGGATGCCGACCGTGTTGATGAGCGCGATGCCGCCCGCTGCCGCCGTCCCCCCGAAGTGCTCGGCCGGCACCGCCCAGAACACCGTGTACGCGCCCCACACCGCCGCGACCGCGATGATCATCGCGGTGAAGGAGACGGCGAAGACCTGCCCGGTGAGGGCCGAGACGAGCAGGGCGACCGCCGCCGTCACCGTCGGCAGGACGGTGTGCCACTTGCGATCCTGGAACCGGTCGGAGGACCGACCGAGCCAGACCATGGCGACGATCGCGAACACGTAGGGCACGGCGGTGAGGAACCCGATGTTGAGGGTCCCCTCGACCCCGTTCTCCTGGAGGATGGTGGGCAGCCAGAAGCTGGCGGCGTAGATGCCGCACATCATCCCGAAGTACGCGACGGACATGACGTAGATCTGCGCGTCCTTCAGGACCGCCGCGAAGCTGTGGGTGGTCTGGGCGCGGGTGCGGGCGACCGCGGCCCCGATGACCTCCTTCTCCCGCGCGGAGAGCCAGTGCGCGTCCTGGGGGCGGTCGGCCATGCTCCGCCAGAACAGGTAGCCCAGCACGACGCAGGGCAGGCCCTCGACGAGGAACATCCACTGCCAGCCCGCGAGGCCGCCGAGCCCGTCGAAGCCGCTGATGATGAGGGCGGAGGCCCCGGATCCGAGGATGGAGCCGACGGGCCCGGCCAGCATGTAGATGCCCATGGCGGCGGCCATGCGGCGCGCCGAGTACCAGTAGGTCAGGTACAGGATGATGCCCGGTGCGAACCCGGCCTCGAAGACGCCGAGGAGCACCCGGAGGACGTAGAACATCGCCTCGTTCTGGACGAACGCCATCGCCGCCGAGGCGAGACCCCACAGCACCATGATGCGGGTGATGGTCTTCTTCGCCCCGATCTTCTCCATGAGGAGGTTGCTCGGGATCTCCAGGAAGGCGTAGGCGAGGAAGAACAGTCCCGCGCCGAGGCCGAACGCCGCCTCGGTGAGGCCGATGTCGTCCTGCATGTGGAGCTTCGCGAAGCCGATGTTCACCCGGTCGAGGTAGGCGAACGTGTAGCAGAGGAGCAGGAACGGCAGGAGGCGCCGGCCGACCTTGCGGTAGACCGCGTCCTCCTCCGCCGTGCTCGCCCGGGTCTGCGGGGCGTGAGGCACCTCGGACATGGCCACTCCTCTCGGATCGTGCAGCCGCGCACCGACAGCGCACCACCATAGGTGCGAGATCACACAGGGCGCCGATGTGATCGATTTTCAACAGGGGGGCCACATCGTGATGAATTCTGACTGGAGAGGCGACTAGATTGCATGGTCATGACAGTCCATGAGACCGACCTGCAATTGGTCGACGCGCTCCAGGTGAACCCAAGGGCGCCGTGGGTCGACGTCGGGGCCGTGCTCGGGGTCTCGGCCGTGACCGCCGCCCGCCGGTGGCAGCGCCTGGAGGAGCAGGGGCTCGCGTGGGTCCACGCGGCGATCGGGCCCGAGCTGTCGATGGGGGCGATCCTGGAGGTGAAGTGCGCCCTGAACGACACCGAGGGCGTCGCCCGGGCGCTCGCCCGCTTCCCGAACATCATCACGGTCGGGGCGACCACCGGCGACTTCCAGGTGTTCGCCGTGCTCCTCGCCACCGACCTGTCGGCGCTCATGCACACGCTCAGCAGGGACTTCGCGCCGATCAGCGGGGCGGTGCAGATCCGGCACAACATCTTCCGGCTGCTCTACGGCGGCGTGCACTGGCGGCAGGGGCTGCTGCCGCCCGGCGCGGCGCGCCCCGTCGAGCAGAGCCCCACTGCGCGCTCCGCCGAGCAGGGCGCCACTGCGCGCACCCGCGGGGTGCGCCCCCTCGGCGTCCGCGACCGCGCGCTCTTCGGCCGCCTCAACCGCAAGGGGCGGGCGACCCCCGCCGAGATCGCGGCGGACCTCGGCGCCGCCCAGCACACGGTGCGGCGCCGGATCACCGAACTGGCGGCGTCGCGCCAGATCATCTTCCGGTGCGACGTCGCCCGCCCGCTGTTCGACCTCCCCCTCGGCGTGTACCTGCAACTCCGCGCGCCCGACACGACCGTGGGGCCGGTGGCTGCCGAACTCGGCAAGTGGCGCGAGACCCGGTTGTGCGCCAACACCATCAGCGCGTCCAACATCATCCTCGTCGTGGGCCTGCACCAGCTGTCGGAGCTGGAGGAGGTCCAGGCCCGCATCGTGCGCGACTTCCCCGGGGTCACGGTCGAGGACCGCCGGGTGATCCTCCGGTACGAGAAGATCTACGGCCGCATCCTCGACGAGCAGGGACGCTGCACCGACACCATCCCGGTCGACCCCTGGTGAACCCCCGGTGGCCCTCTACTCCCGGGACGCGGGGCTGAGGTCCCGGTGCCTGGCGGCGTTGCGGCGGTAGTCGGCGGCGTTGGACGCGAGGTCGGCGGCCTCCTCCTCGGTGAGTTCGCGCCGGACCTTCGCCGGCGCGCCCACCAGCAGCACTCCGGGGGGCGCCGTGAACCCTTCGGGGATCAGGCTGCCCGCCGCCACCAGGCAGCCGGCGCCGATCTCCGCCCCGTTGAGCAGGATCGCGCCCATGCCGATCAGCGTCCCGTCGCCCACGGTCGCGCCGTGCACGATCGCCCGGTGGCCCACGGTCGCGTCGTCCCCGATGCGGACCGGGTAGCCGGGGTCGGCGTGCAGGACGGCGCCGTCCTGCACGTTGCTGCCGCGCCCGACCGCGATCGCGTCGCCGTCGGCCCGCAGGACAGCCGTGTACCAGACGCTCGCCTCGTCCCCGAGCGTGACGGCGCCGACCAGCACCGCCCCGGGCGCCACCCAGGCCGAATCGGGGACGGCGGGTGCCGCGCCCGCCATCGGCAGGACCAGGGACGCCGCCGGGGCGGCCGCCGATGCGCTGGGATTCTCGTTCGTGAGGGCCGTCGGTGCGGCCGGGTTCTCGTCCATTGGTCTCACCGTCCCATGGAGCGCGGCGTGCGCCGCTCGAAGGTGGCCGGCGGCGCGTCCACAAGAACCGCCGCCGCGGCCAGGGGCTCAGTTCCGAGAACCGCCGCTGCGACCGGGGACTCGCCCATCGGGGTCACCGTCCTGTGAACCGCGGCGTGCGGCGCTCGAAGAATGCCTCGATGGCGTGTTTGTGGTCGGCGGTCGCCGACAGGGCCGCGAAGTGGTCCAGCTCGCGTTCCATCGCCTCGGCGAAGGGCAGCTCGGCGGCCTCCTCGATGGCGGTCTTGGCGCGCCGGACGGCGAGCGGGGCGCGGGACGCGATCTCGGCCGCCATGTCCAGCGCCGTGGCGAGGACCTCGCCGCGCGGCACCGCCAGCGTCGCCAGGCCCAGCCGGAGTGCCTCCGCCCCGCTGAACGTGCGGCCGGTGAGGACGACGTCCTTGGCGACGGCCGGTCCGGCCAGGCGGGTGATGCGGGTGGTGCTGACGACGAGGCCGACGCGCACCCCCGCCGCGCGGTGCTTCGCGTCGTCCGCCGCGACCCGCAGGTCGCAGGAGAGGGCGAGTTCGAGGCCGCCGCCCATGCAGTGCCCGTTGACGGCGGCGATCACCGGGACGGGCAGCTCCGCCAGTCCGTCGTAGATCGCGCAGTCGTCGGCGAGGAACCTCCGGACGGTCTCCGGGGTGAGGTCGGCCTCCTCGTTGAGGTCGGCCCCGGCGCAGAACGCGCGCTCCCCGGCCCCGGTCACGACCAGGGCGCGGATGTCCTCTGCGGCGCGCACCCGCTCGATCGCCGCGAGGATGTGCGGGCGCATCTCCGCGGTGATGATGTTCAGCGGCGGGTTGGCCAGCCGCAGCACCGCCACGTGGCCGTCGACGGTGAGCTCGGCGGTCGCGGTCATGCGACCACCCCGCCCCGCAGGAACCCGGAGATCATCGCGGCGTCGGCGAAGAGCAGGGACGTCGCGGTCATGCGACCACCGCGTCGCGCCGCAGGCCGTCGATCGTGTCGGCGTCGACGCCGAGCTGCCCGAAGACCTCGTCGGTGTGCTGGCCGAGGCCGGGTGCCGCCGTGCGGACCTCCGCCGGGGTCTCCGACAGCTTCACCACCGGGCCGAGCGCCTTCAGCGGGCCGAGCGTGTCGTGCTCCACGTCCACGACCATGTTCCTGGCGCGGGTGTGCGGGTCGGACAGCGCCTCGGGGACGGTGTTGATGGGCCCGGCGGGGACCCCTGCGGCCTCCAGCCGCTCCAGCCATTCGTCCCTGGTCCTGGTCGAGGTCTGCGCCTCGATCTGCTCGACCAGGTCGGGGAGGTTGGCCAGCCGGTCGGCGTTGGTGCCGAAGCGCGGGTCGCCCGGCAGGTCCGGCCGGCCGATCACCTCGCAGAAGCGGGGCCAGTGCCGGTCGCCGTCGGCGCCGACGGTGAAGTGCCCGTCGAGGCAGCGGAACGCCTGGTACGGGGCGCCGAGGCGGTGCGCGGAGCCGGTGGGCTGCGAGGTCGCCCCGGTGTGGAAGTACTCGACGGCCTCCCACACCCCGAGGCCGAGCCCGGTCTCGAAGAGCGAGGTGTCGACCTGCTGGCCGCGCCCGGTGCGTTCGCGCGCGGCGAGGGCCGCGAGGATCCCGTAGGTCGCGAACAGGCCGGAGCCCAGGTCGGTGATCGGCACGCCGCACTTGACGGGCGGGCCGCCCGGTTCGCCGGTGACCGACATCAGGCCCGCCATACCCTGGGCGACCAGGTCGAATCCGCCGCGCGGCGCGTAGGGGCCGGACTGCCCGAAGCCCGAGATCGAGCAGTGGATCAGCCGGGGGTTGAGCGCGGAGAGGGTCGCGTAGTCGATGCCGAGCCGGGCGGCGACCCCCGGCCGGAAGTTCTCGATGACGATGTCGCTGGTCTCGGCGAGCCGGTGCAGCAGCCCGCGCCCCCGCTCGTCCTTGAGGTCAATGGCGACCCCGCGCTTGTTGCGGTTGACGGCGAGGTAGGCGCCGCTCACGTTGTCGGCGACCCGCGGGGCCATCTGGCGGCTGTGGTCGCCGTGGCCGGGCGCCTCGACCTTGATCACGTCCGCACCGAGGTCCGCGAGCAGCATCGCCGCGTACGGTCCGGCGAGGACCTGACTGATGTCGAGCACCCGAACACCTGAGAGTGCGGTCATGCGATCTCCTCTCTCGCTTGTAATGTCTGACCATACATAGGTCGGCAATCATCGGCTAACGTGCGGGGGCGGAATGCGCCGTCAACCCGCAGCCGGAGCCGCACCACCGGGCCCGCATACCGGCCAGGGCGCGGAGCAGGGCACGGGCGCGATTGACCCCTAATGGTCTGTGTTTATATGGTCAGTCCATACTCCTATACACAGAGACGGGAGATCCCGTGGTCGATCACTTCCTGCTCCGACCCGCCCACCGCATCCTGGAGCAGTGTCTCGCCCTCCGCGACGACGAAACGCTGCTGGTGCTCACCGACTCCGCCACCGGGCGGTACGGCGCGGCATTCGCCGCCGCCGGCCACATCATCGGCGCCGAGGTCGTCGAGCTGTCGATGACCCCGCGCAGCCGCCACGGCGAGGAACCGCCCGCGCCGGTCGCGGCGGCCATGGCCGCCGCCGACGCGATCGTCGCCCCCACGACGTTCTCGGTGAACCACAGCTCCGCGCGGATCGCCGCGTCCGCTGCGGGCGCCCGACTCATCTTCATGCCGGACGTCTGCGACGAGGTGTTCCTCGACGGCTCACTCGACATCGACTTCCTCGAACGCAAGGGCGTCATCGACCGGCTCGCCGCCATCCTGGACGCCGGCTCCGAGTACACGGTGACCAGCCCCGCCGGCACGAATCTCACGGCGCGCATCGCCGGCAAGTCGGCCGTGCCGCAATCGGGCATCTGCCACGAGCCGGGCACGATCTCCCCGCCCCCGTGCATCGAGGTCGCCATCGCCCCCGACGAGGGCACCCTCGACGGCGTCATGGTCGTCGACGGCGCGCTCGTCCCCGGCGGCCCGACCGAGCAGCCGGTCACCATCCGGTTCGCCGCCGGCCGGATCACCGACATCGACGGCGGCCCCGAAGCCGCGCGGTTCCGGGAGGTGCTGGAGTCCTACGGGGACCCCGAGATGTACAGCGCGGTCGAACTGGGCCTCGGCATGAACCCCAAGGCCCGCATCGGCTCGGGCGGCGGCCTGGAGGACGAGGCCGAACTGGGCACGATGCACGTCGGCATCGGCAACGGCATCACCTTCGGCAGCAGCATCCGCGCGCCCGGCCACTGCGACATCGTGACCCGCGACGCCAGGGTGTGCGTCGACGGCCGGGTGATCCTCGCCAACGGCGCCCCCGTCCTGCCCGACGGCAGCGGGACCTCGGCTCAGGAAGGGGCCTCGGCATGATCGACTCCGCTCCCCCGCACACCGGCCCGGCGCAGCGCAGCCTGCGGGACCGCGCCGCCGACCTGTTCCCCCCGGCCGCGGCGCGGCACACCGACCTCGCGGTCGTCCGGGCCCAGGGCGCCCACGTGACCACCGACGACGGCCGGACGATCCTCGACTTCGCCAGCGGGGTCGCCGTGACCAACGTGGGCCACGGGCATCCCGCCGTCCTCGCCCGGATCCGCGGGCAGCTGGACGAGCTCGTCCACGCCGGGCACAACATCGGGATCTACCCCGGCTACGTCGACCTCGCCGAAACGCTGGTCGACCTGGTCGGGCCCGGCCACAAGGTCTTCTTCGCCAACAGCGGCGCCGAGGCGCTCGAATCGGCGGTCAAGCTCGCCATGCGCGTCAGCGGCCGCGGCGCGCTGGTCGCGTTCAAGGGCGGCTTCCACGGCCGCACCCTGACCACCACCGCGCTCTCGGCGTCCACCGCCGCCTACCGCGCCGGGTACGGGACCGCGATGCCGCCCGTGCACCACGTCGACTTCCCCACCGCGTTCGCCAGGGGCGTTTCGGAGGACGACGAGGTGCGCCGGTGCCTCGCGCAGCTCGACGAGCTGTTCGACCTGATCCTGCCGGCCGACGAGGTTGCGGCGATCGTCGTGGAGCCCGTCCAGGGCGAGGGCGGCTACCTCCCGGCACCGGCGGCGTTCCTGCGCGGCCTGCGCGAGCGGTGCGACCGGCACGGGATCGCGCTCGTCTTCGACGAGATCCAGACCGGGTTCGGCCGGACCGGGACGATGTTCGCCTACGAGGACAGCGGGGTCGCCCCCGACGTCCTGGTCCTCGCCAAGGGGATCGCCAACGGCCTGCCCCTCTCCGCGATCGTCGCACGCGACGCGCTGATGGACCGGTGGCCGGCCGGCGCCCACGGCGGGACCTTCGGCGGCAACCCGCTCGCCTGCGCCGCGGCGCTCGGCGTCATCGAGGTGCTGCGCGGGGGCGCGCTGGCCAACGCTGCCGAGGTCGGCGCCCGGCTCCGCGACGGGCTGCGGGATATCGCGGCGGACCTCCCGCTGCGCTCCGACGTGCGCGGGCGCGGCGTGATGCTCGGCGTGGAACTGCGCCACGCCGACGGCGCGCCGGCCTCCGACGTGGTCGCCGGGGCGCGCGCGCTGGCGCTGGACCGCGGGCTGCTGGTGCTGTCGTGCGGTGTGCACAAGAACGTGCTGCGGCTGATGCCGCCGACGACGGTCTCGGCCGACGAGGCGGACACGGCGCTGGCGATCCTGCGCGACGCGCTGCTCGGTGCCGCCGCCGATTGACCGGCGGGCCGGCGCACTGGGGTGCGGCGGGGCCGGTGCCGCCCGCCGCACCGCGCGGCACCCCGCCCGGGGCGCCGCGGCCGCCCTACGCCTCGGGGTCGCCGATCGCGGCGGTCGCTCCGGTCGCGCCGGGCTCGATCCGGTCGGCGACCGCGTCGTAGAACGCCTCCACGTGGTCGCGCATCAGCCGGACCGCGAGGGCGCCGTCGCGCGCTTCGAGGGCGTCGACGATGGCGCGGTGCTCGGCGACGATGCCGGCGGCGAACGCCGGCCAGTCGGGCTGGGCCCGGAACGCGTCGAGCATCGACGTGGCGATGGCGTCGCGGAGCGCCTGCATCATGTCCGCGAGCAGGGGGTTGTCGGCCTGCGACGCCAGCGAGAGGTGGAACTGCGCGTCGAGGTCCTGTGCTTCGTCGGGGGTGACGCCGGGGGCCGCCATGCGGTCGAGGAGGGCGTGCAGGCCGTCCAGGTCGATGTGGTCCTTCGCGACCAGCGTGGTCACGGCCTGGGCCTCCAGGCTCACCCGGACGGCCATGAGGTCGGCCACCGAGTAGCTCGCCAGGCCGACGTGCAGGCGCAGCAGGTTCGACAGGGCGATCCGCGGGCGCGCCGTCATGATCAGGCCGGACGTCGGCCCGTTGCCGGGCCGGGCGTTCACGATCTCCAGCGCCTGGAGCGCCCGGATGGCCTCGCGCACCGAGGCCCGCGACACGCCGAGCTGCTCCGACAGCTGCCTTTCGCCGGGCAGCCGGTCGCCAGCGCGCAGCCGGCCGGCGAAGATCTCGTTCTTCAGCCGGGATATGACCAGCTCATAGGTAGGCGCCCGGTCCACGGGCGCCAGGTCAAGATCCATACCGTTCACTCCAGTCGCTCATCGTCGGCCCGTCGATCCCGACACCGCGTCGACACACCCACGTCAACAATATGTCGAACAAAGAAACTCTTGACCGCCCTAAACTACTACATTAGTTTGGTCAGACCGAAGACCACTAGCTGGACAGGAGCCGTCCAATGACGGAACGGGCACTGCGAGGCGCCGCCCGCCTAGTGGCGTGCGCCGCACCCCAAGCCGGCGAGCAGGTGCTCATCCTCACCGACGACGGTCTTCCCGCCGAGATCACCGCCCTCTTCCGCACCGCGGTCGAGGACACCGGCGCCGAGGCGACCCTCGTGCAGATGCGCCGCACCGCCATCACCCGGTCGCAGCCCAGCCCGGTCGCCGCGGCGGGGTTCACCGGAGCCGACATCGTCATCGAGCTGACCACCCAGTTCGTGCAGCACAGCGAGGCGCGTCAGCGCGGGCAGCGCAACGGCCTCCGCTACCTCTTCATCGGCGACATCGACGAGGCGATGCTGGCCGGCCCCGGCGCCGTGTACGCGGACTTCGCCGGGCTCGCCCCGCGCATCGAGGGCGTCGCCGACATCGTCACCGCGTCCGAGACCATGCGGCTGACCACCGCCGCCGGCACCGACATCACCCTGTCGACGGCCGGGCGCCCGGGCCGCGCGCTCACCGGGCTCGCCAAGAGCCCCGGGCAGTTCGGCGCGCCGCCGTGCCTTGAGGCCGGGGTCATCCCCGTGCCCGGCACCGCGACGGGCACGATCGTGGTCGACGCGTACTGTGTGGGGATCGGCCTGGTCAGCGAGCCGTTCACCGTCGAGGTCGAGAACGGGAGCGCCGTGCGGATCCACGGCTCCCCGGAGGCCGAGCGGCTGCGCCGCCTCCTCGGCGACACCGGCAGCCCGCACGCATTCGACGTCTGCGAGGTCGGTATCGGCCTCAACGACACCGCCCTGCTCATCGACAACGTGACCAGCGCGGAGTCGTGCTACGGCACCGCGCACATCGCGGTCGGCACCACTCCGGCCGACCCCGGCATCGAGATCGTCGACGCGGGGATCCACGTCGACATGGTCTTCCACGCGCCGACCATCGAGATCGGCGGCCGCACCGTCTTCCGCGACGGCGAACTCGTCGCGGACACCGCTGCTCCCGGCTCCGCCTGAGCGCAGCCCCGGCGCCCGCGCACCGCCGCGCCGCAGCGAACCACTCACCCCACCGCGGCCCGGCCGCGGTCCTGTCCCGTGCCGCCACCCAGGAGGACCGATGTCCGACGCGCCCCCGGTCGCGACGACCAGCAAGCAACGGCGAACAGCAGCCCTCGCCTCAGCAGTGGGCACCACGATCGAGTGGTACGACTTCTTCATCTACGGGCTCGCCGCCGGGCTGGTCTTCAACTCGGTGTTCTTCCCCGACAACGACCCGCTCGTCGGGGTCCTCCTCGCCTTCGGCACCTTCGCGATCGGCTACATCGGACGGCCGGTCGGCGCGCTGCTCTTCGGCCACTACGGCGACCGCATCGGCCGCAAGTCGGCGCTCATCAGCACCATGATGATCATGGGGGTGTGCACCGCGCTGATCGGGCTGCTGCCGTCCTACGGGTCCATCGGGATCTGGGCGCCGCTGCTGCTCATGCTGCTGCGCATCGCCCAGGGCATCGCGATCGCCGGGGAATGGGGCGGCGCGGTGCTGCTCGCCGTCGAGTACGCGCCGAAGAACCGGCGGGGCCTGTACGGCAGCTGGCCGCAGATCGGGGTGCCGGTGGGCCTGGTGCTGTCGACGTCGGTCTTCGCCGTGCTCACCGCCGCGACGACGCACGAGCAGATGCTCGCGTGGGGGTGGCGCCTGCCGTTCCTCTTCTCCGTGGTGCTGATCATCGTGGGCCTCGTCATCCGGCTCAAGCTCATGGACAGCCCGGCCTTCCGCCAGCTGAAGGACAGCGGCGAGATCGCGAAGGCCCCGCTCCTCGAACTGCTCAAGGTCCCCAAGGCGCCGATCTTCCTCGCCATGGGCACCAAGTGGGCCGAAGGGGTCGCGTTCAACACCTGGGCGGTCTTCTCGGTCACCTACCTCACGACGCAGCAGCAGATGACGGAGGACGCGGTCCTCATCTCCGTGACCATCGCCGCGGTCGTCGCGGTCTTCTTCATCCCGTTCTGGGGGCTGGTCTCCGACAAGGTCGGCCGGGTCCGCGTGTACGGGGCCGGGGCCGTCGCGCTGGGACTCGCGGCGTTCCCCGCGTTCGGCCTGTTCGAGACCGGGTCGTTCGCCGTGGTCACGGCCGTCCTGGTCGTCGTCTTCGGGGTGGCGTACCCGCTGATGTTCGCGCCGCAGGGCGCGCTGTACTCCGAACTCTTCGACGCCCGGATCCGCTACAGCGGGATCTCCGTGGTGTTCCAGTTCGCGAGCATCGTCTCCAGCGGCCTCACCCCGCTCGTCCTGACCTACCTGCTGGTCATCGGGGACGAGCGGCCCTGGCTGATGTGCCTGTACATCTCCGGCACCGCGCTGGTCACCGCACTGTGCCTGTACGGCCTGCGCCACATGCTGGTGCACACCGACGACTCGCGGACCACCGACGGGCAGGGCGCGCCAGAGCGCGACGCCGCCGTCTGACGCGGGGCGCCCCGGTCCGCGCACACGGACCGGGGCGCACGCGTTCGTTCGCTGCGGTCAGGCCGCGCCGACGTTGACGTCGATGCAGGCGTAGAACGCGTTGCCGGTGTCGGCGACGTTCCAGACCGCGAGGATCTTCTGCTGGCCGCTCAGCCCGCTGAGGTCGACCTTGTGGGTCACCTGGGCCGGGGGCTTGGCGCCGCCGTCGTCGACCACCGTGACCCGCTCACCGTTGGCGAAGTACTCCCAGGTGTCGGTGGCGTGCTGGGCGGTGAGCGTCCACGTGAAGTCCATCGACGTGCCGACCGGGTGGACCGCCCAGCCCTTGCCGTCGTCGTCGAGTTCGGCGAACCCCTCGTTGCCGCCGCTGCAACTGGTCAGGCCCTTGGGGCCCTCGACGCTCTGCGGCTCCCACTTGATGGCGCCGCATTCGACCGATCCCTCCGCGCATTGGGCCTGGCGGCTGGCCGGAGAGGACACATAGCCGTGGGCATTCGCGGTTCCGGCCGGGAGAAGCACGAAAATGAGCGGGGTCGCGGCGGCGACTCCGGCAGCGGACATGAGCTTCTTCTTGAGGTTCATCGCAGGCCCTTCTTCGATTCGGAGCGCCATTCCCCGCACCGGATTCCGCAAGCGGAATCCACCCGGGTACGGGAAAAGGCGACAGCGGGGTGACGAGGGGACGTGCGGGAACCCTCAAGTGGAAGTGTGCCGGTGGCACCCTGTATCGCGGCTGGTGAGACCGTGTTCCCGCCGCTGGGGCGGGCGGGGCGCGGAGCTCACCGGGATCGCGGTCGACGCTGTTCCAGGGCGATCGGCATTCCTCCCACGGTTGAGTCGGTGCGATCAGCAGAACGCCGCGGAACCCGAGTGGGAGCGCGCGGCATTTCACATCGTCCGAGCGGTCTAGACCGTAATTCGGCATCCACGTCCCGTCAAGGGCCTATCACCGTCCGTACGCCGGGAATTCCGCGGATCAATGGGAACGGCGCCCTTTGGGTCAACCGGGAACGGGCCACCGGTATTGCCATTGCAGAATGCCGGGGGCAGCTCGGACCTGCGCCTCCGGCACTCCCGCCCGGTCCGCGGTCTGCTCCCCGCCGCGCGGCCCCGCGGCGGCCCGGCGCGGGGCACCGTACGTAAGCAAGTCCTCACCGGACGGCGACACCCGGCGCCCGGTCGGCCCGGCCGGATCGGGGCCCGCCCGTCCCGTCGGCGCCGGTTAGGGTGGCCCCGGGAACAGCGGATTCGACGGGGAACGGGCGGACGATGTCGGCGATACGGCTGCTGGTGCTGGGGTCGGTGCGCAGGAACGGCCGGGCGCACGGCTACCAGGTGCGCGGCGACCTGGAGTCGTGGGCGGCGAACGAGTGGTCCAGCGCGAAGCCCGGATCGATCTACCACGCGCTCAAGCAAATGGCGCGCGAAGGGCTGCTGCGCTCGCACGAGACCGCGCCGAGCACCGCGGGCGGCCCGCCGCGGGTCGAATACGAACTCACCGCCGCGGGCGAGGACGCCTACACCGCCCTGCTGCGCGATGCCGTGACAGACCACGACCAGGGCCTCGACACCCTCAGCGCCGCCATCGGGCTGATCGACGACCTGCCGCGCGCCGAGGCCATCGCGCTGCTGCGCCGGCGGGTGCGGACCATGGAGGACTGGCGCGCCGCTGTCACCCGCGACTGGACCCCCGGCGCCGACGGGGAGAACTGGGGGCTCGTCGGCGAGGTCCTGGGGATGTGGCTGCACACCGCCGACAGCCGGGCGGAGTGGGCGCGGGGGCTCATCGCGCGGCTGGAGGGCGGGGCCTACGTCATGGCGGGCGAGGAGGGCCGGTGAGCGCGCCGCGGGCGGGCCGCCACCGGCCCCGCTCCGGGATCATGCGGCGGCGGTGACCCACCACAGGGTGCCGAACGGGTCGGCGAACCCGCCGAACCTGCCGCCGTCGTCCTGGACGGCCAGCGGGACGACCGGCACCGCGCCGGACTCGACGGCCCTGGCGTAGGCGCCGTCGGGATCGGCCGGGGCGGTCCACATGTGCGTGGTGCCCGGGTCGCCGCCGGGCCGGAAGGGCTCCCGGCACTGGCGGCCGTCGCCGTCGGAGTCGGCGAAGAACACGGTGCTGCCGCCGATCAGCGCTTCGGCGTGCATGACGCGCTCGGGGTGGCCGGGGGGCCGGTTGACGTTGCGCACCTCGGCCCCGAAGACGTACTCGACGAACGTCGCGAAGCCCTCGGCGCTGCCGACCATGATGTAGGGGGTCACCGTCTGATCCTGGGAAACCTGCACAGCACACCTCAGCTGATCAAATTTGACTAGTGGAGCGTTCAGCGTAGGTCGCCGCCATTTGCTAGTCAAGTTTTTCTAGTCGAGCGGGGCGCCGGTGCCGCGAGGGGCCCGGCACCGGTGACCCGCCAGGGGTCAGGTCGCCAATCACAGGAAGCGCCCGGGCGACCCCTTGCCGAGGGAACCCGGCAGCGCGCTACTTGACAATGATTGACAAGTACTTGCTATTGTCCGTCAAGCAACCGGAACCGAGGAGGCCCATGAACGGGGCGAACGAACCGACGGAGCGGCAGGCACTGGCCGAGGACCTGCGCCGACTCGTCACGAGCCGGCTACTCGACCCGCTGAGCATCCTGTTCGAGTCCGACATCGCGACCGACCCGATGCGCCGCCGCGTGGCGCGCGACTCCGAGGCATGGGCCGCCCTGCTGCTGGGCCCCGACCGCGAGCGCGCCGTGCACACCGCGGTCCGGATGATCGCCGTGCTCTACCCCGGCGACGCCCCGTTCGACCCCCCGGAGCACTGGTGGCGCACGCCGCTCGGCCGGGTCGTCGCGCGGCGCCTCGGCCATCCCGCCGCCGACCGGGTGCCGTTCGCCGTTGCCGGGGCGATGCTCGGGATCACCCGCCAAGGGGTGCACGACCTGGTCAAGCGGCAGAAGCTGGCGCAGCACCCCGACGGCGGGGTCACCACGGCCTCCATCCGGGCGCGCCTGGACACCCGCGCCGAAGCAAGCGACGACATCAGGAGGAGCCGGTGAACGAGCCGACCAACACCGCGGACGACACCGTCGTCCGCACCGGGCCGGTACCCATCGCGGTACGCGACCACGGCGGAGCGGGTCCCCCGTTGCTGCTGCTGCACGGCGCCGGGGGCAACCTGGCGGACTGGGGCGGCCTCGTCCCGCTGCTGCGCGGCGAGCACCGGGTGCTGGCGGTCGACCTGCGCGGCCACGGCCGCTCCGGCGACGGCACCTGGGACTTCGACGCGGTCCTCGGCGACCTCGACGCCGTCGCCGCGCACTTCGCTCTGCGCGACACCGCGGTCGTCGGGCACTCGCTGGGCGGCATGCTCGCCGGGATGTGGGCCGCCCGCACCCCCGGCTGCCGCGCCGCGGTGTCCCTCGACGGCCACCGCTCGGCCGCGACCGCCGCGCGCAACTACGCGGGCATGGAGCCGCGGCGGCTGCACGCGGACCTGGAGCGGCTGCGCGCCGTGTTCGACGCCCAGACCGCGATGGCGGCGGACCCGCTGACGGACGAGCAGGTCGCCGCGCTCATCGACGCCCGGCGCGGCCTCGCCGCCGCGCACGGCGCCGACGAACGGCTCGTGGTCGAGGCGGCCCGGCGCGGCCTGGCGGCAACGGGCGCGGCCACCCGGCTGCGGCCCGGCCCCGAGGTGGCCGCGGCGCTGCGGGACGCGCCCGAGTTCGCCGACGCGCTGCCGTCCTTCCGAGCGGTCACCGCACCCTTCCTGGTGGTGCTCGCGGCCCGCGACCTGCCGTCGCTCCCCGCGGAGTTCGGCCCCCTGATGGCGGCCCACCGCGCCGGCCTCCGCCGCGACCTCGCGGACCTCACCGCGGCCCGCCCGAACATCGTGGTCGAGGAGATCGACGCGAGCCACGGCATGCACCTCGAACGCCCGCACGAGGTGGCGCGCCGCATCACGTCCTTCCTCCCGCACTGATCCGCCCGGCGGCGCGCCGAACACCCCGGCGGAACCGGGTCGGGCGGGAGACTGCGGAGGGCCGGCCGCGGGCGCGCCGGGTCCGGCCCTCGCGTGCCCGGGGCGTCAGGTCCGGTCGGAGCCGTCCGACTTCTCCTCGGGCAGGTCGCGGCCCGTCAGCCGCTTGAGGGAGGAGTCGCCGTTGAGGACGGAGTGCACCTTCGTGCCGACGGACTCGATCGTGTCGACCCCGTACTGCATACCGGCGTTGTCATCGGTGAGCACGACGATCTCGTAGTCGCCGATGGGCGTGCCCTGGAAGCCGCCGATGCTGTTCACCCGCCAGGTGTCGGTGTTGTCGTAGGGCAGCCAGCCGTTCTTGAGGTAGACGCCAGCGTCGGCGGGTGCGCCCGTGGGCACGCCCCACCGCTGGTCGGCGACGACGTCGCCCATGAGTTTGCGGGCGTAGTCGCGCTGGGCCGCGCCGAGCACGTCGTTGTCCGTGCGCAGCAGGCGCAGCAGCGTGAGCTCGTCGGTGGTGTTGATCTTCATCAGCCCCACGGAGCCCTTGGGGTGCAGCGTGGTGGCGTCCATCCCCGCGAGGTCGAGGAAGCGCTGGATGCGCTTGGCGCCGAGCTGGTCGCGCAGTTCCACGGTCGAGTCGTTTCCCGAGACCGTGATCATGTCGGTCGCGAGCTCCTTCTCCTTCGCGGTGAGCTCGCGCCCCTCGTCCATCGCCGTGCGCAGCAGTGTGCCGAGGATGACGACCTTGCCGACGCTGGCGGCGTCGAACTCCGCCTGCGGGTTCAGCCCGCAGGTGAGGTCGCCGTCGTAGGCGGACACCCCGACGGCGATCCGGCCCTTGCGCTGGTCGGCCGCCTGCTGGATCGCCGCGCCGAGCTTCTTCGCGACCTCCGGGTGGGCGTCGGAGGTGCAGATCGGGGCCGCCGTGTCGGCGTTCGCAGCGGACGAGGCGCCCGTGGCGACGGTGAACCCCGTGGCGAGGACGCCGGCGAGCACCGCGGCGGCCGGCCGCGCGCCGCGCGGGCGCCCGGTGTTCCTCCGGTTGGTGGGCATAGGGAAGTGTCCCCCTCATGGGTCGGTCGGTCGGTGATCAGAGGCGGGTGCAATCGGATACGGGACATTGCCCCATTGGACCCGCCACAGGAGTCGATGCGTCACTCGCCGTCACGGTTCCCCCGGTTCGGCCCTGACTTGATCTTCGGTGACCGCGGCCCGTTCGCCGCGGCGACACGGCGGGGCCCGCTCCGGTCGTGTTTTGAAAGCCATTTCGGGCTCGCGGCCACGCCCCTACTGTGCGGCGCTCCGCAAGCTCCGCAGCATCGCACAGCGGGGCCCGACCCCGCCTCGCTGCGCCGATCTCGCTCGAACGGCCAACCAGGCGGGCCCCCGCTGCGCGACCATCGCGAAGCGGCGCAGTAGGGGCACCCGAAAGCCCTTTCAAAACACTCCCGGTCGCCGCGCGCCGCGCGTCCGCCGCATACCGGCACGCCACCCGGGTAGTGCGGCCGTTGACAGCGAACCGGCGCCGCGCGCCGGGACCGTCGACGAGGGGATCGCGATGGGCGGCGGCGAGAAGCCACTCCAGGAGTACCGCGGGCGCCGCGACTTCGACCGGACCGCCGAACCGCGCGGGGAGGTCCGGCACGGCAGCGGGCGCCCGCGGTTCGTCGTCCAGCACCACGCGGCGCGCGCCGACCACTACGACTTCCGACTTGAGGTCGACGGCGTCCTGAAGTCCTGGGCCGTGCCCAAGGGCCCCTCGACCGACCCGCGGGTCAAGCGGCTGGCCGTGCCCACCGAGGACCACCCGCTGGACTACGCCGACTTCGAGGGCACCATCCCCGCCGGAGACTACGGCGGCGGCACCGTGCTGGTGTGGGACACCGGCACCTACGAGAACACCACCGACAAGAACGGCCGCGCGCTGGACATGGCCGAGGGGCTGCGCCACGGCCACGTGTCCGTGCTGCTGTCCGGCACCAAGCTCAGCGGCGGCTACGCCCTGAACCGGTTCCGCACCGGCGACGAGGAGGCGTGGCTGCTCGTCAAGGTGAAGGACGCCGCGGCCGACGCCCGGCGCCGGCCGACCAGCACCGAGCCGGAATCGGTGCGCACCGGACGCGACCTCGGCGAGGTCGCGCGCGACGCGGACGGGGCGGCGCCATGAGCGCCGACCGCGCCGTGCTGCGCTCCGGGCGGCACACCGTGCGGCTCGGCCGCCCCGACAAGGAGCTGTTCGGTTCCGGCGGGCCCACAAAGCGCGAACTGGCCGAGCACTACCGCTCGGTCGCGCCGCGGATGCTGCCGCACATCCGCCGCCGCCCCATCGCGATGCACCGGTTCCCCGACGGGATCGGCTCGGAGCGGGTCGGCGGCTTCTTCGAGAAGCGGCGCCCCGACCACGCCCCCGACTTCGTCGGCTCGGTGGAGGTCCCCCGCGAGCAGGGCGGTTCGATCCCGATGGTCGTCTGCGACGACACCGCCACCCTGCTGTGGCTGGCCGACCAGGCCGTCATCACCCCGCACCCGTGGCTGAGCCGGGCCGGCGCGCTGCGCACACCGGACCGCATCATCCTCGACCTCGACCCGTCCGACGACGACTTCGCCGCCGTGCGCACGGCGGCGCACCGGGTCCGCGCGGTCCTCGACGGCATCGGGCTGGCGGCGTTCGTCATGACGACCGGCTCGCGCGGGCTGCACGTCGTCGCGCCCATCCGGCCCGAGATGGACGTGGACGAGGTGCGCGCGCTGGCCCGCGGCATCGCCGAGGCGACGGCGGCTGGCGACCCCGACCGGCTCACCACCGAGGTCCGCAAGGACAAGCGGCGCGGCCGGCTGTTCCTCGACTACCTGCGCAACTCCTTCGCTCAGCACGCGGTCGCGCCGTACGCGGTGCGCGCGCTGCCGGACGCCCCCGTCGCCACACCGGTGCCGTGGGAGGAGCTGGACGGTGTCGGGTCCGCCCGCGAGTGGACGGTGCGCGCCCCCGCCGCGCGCGCGGACTGCCCGTGGAAGGGCCTGAACCGGCACGCCCGCTCCCCCGGCAGAGCGGCGGCCCGCCTGGAGCGGGCGCGCCCGCCGGGCTGACCCCCGACCCGGTCGGCTGCGGCCCGCTGAGTGACCGCCGGGGTGCCGGACCGGTTTTTGGCCGAGAGGACGTGCTTCGGCGGTCGCTGCTGCGCAGCAGCGACCGCCGAAGCACGTCCTGATCGGGGCAGGCCGGACCGGCACCCCCACCAGCCTCTCAGTCGTCCGGGATCAGCTTGCCGGGGTTCAGGACGCCCGCCGGGTCGAGTGTGCGCTTGACCGCGCGCAGCACCGCGACGCCGAGCGGGCCGACCTCGGCCGCCATCCACGGGCGGTGGTCGGCACCGACGGCGTGGTGGTGGCTGATCGTGCCGCCGTTCGCCGCGATCGCGTCGCCCGCCGCGCGCTTCGCGGCGGCCCAGCGCGCCAGCGGGTCCGCCCCGGCGGGCGCGACCACGGTGTAGTACAGCGACGCGCCCGCCGGGTAGATGTGCGAGACGTGGCACATGACGATCGCGCTCCCGCCCGCATCCGCGCCGTCGAGGGCGCCGCTCAGCGCGGCGCGGACCGCGGCGTCGAGCGCCGCCAGGTTCGCCCAGGACGTCGCGGTCTCCAGCGTCTCGCTGAGCACGCCCGCGCCGAGCAGGGCGTCGCGCAGGTAGGGGGCGTGGAACCGGGAGCTCCGCCATTCGCGTACCGCCTCGGTGTCCGCGCGCGTGCCCCCGGCGCCCGCGAGGACGTCCGCCGCTGCGGCGCGCCGGGCGGCGACGTCGGCGGCGGTGCCGTCGAAGCCGACGACCATCCGGCAGCCGGGTTCGGCCCGCGCCCCGGACAGGGCGGCGTTGACGAAGGTCTCGGTCTCGTCGGACAGCCGCGCGGTGGTGGGGCGCAGCGCCGACCGGGCGAGGCCGCGCAGCGCCGCCGTCCCCGCCGCGACGTCGGGGAACGACCACGCCTCGTCGTGCCTTGCCTCGGGTAGGGGCCGCACCCGCACCGTGACCTCGGTGATGACGCCGAACACCCCTTCGGAGCCGAGCAGCAGCTGCCGCAGGTCCGGCCCCGCGGCGGAGGCGGGGGCCCGGCCCGTGCGCACCGTGCCGCTCGGTGTCGCCGCCGTGAGCGCCACCACCATGTCGTCGAAGCGCCCGTAGCCGCCCGACGCCTGCCCGGTGGACCGGGTGGCGGCGTACCCGCCGATGGTCGCGAACTCGTAGCTCTGCGGGAGGTGGCCCAGCGTGCACCCGTGCCCGGCGAGCAGCTCCTCGGCCTCTGGTGTGCGCAGGCCGACCTGCAACGTGGCGGTCATGGACTCCGGGTCGTAGGCGACCAGCCGGTCCAGCCGGCGCAGGTCGAGGGCGACGACGGCGCCGAACCCGCCGCGCTCCGGCTCCACCCCGCCGACCACGCTGGTCCCGCCGCCGAACGGGACGACGGCCACCCGGTGCGCCGAGCACGCTTCGAGGACGCCGAGGACCTGGTCGTGGTCGGCGGGGTAGACGACGGCGTCGGGTGCGTCCGACGCGTCGCCCGCTCGGCGCCGCAGCAGGTCGGGTGTGCTCTTGCCGCCGCTGTGCCGCAGCCGGGTGGCGGCGTCGTCCCGGACGTTTCGGGGGCCGACCGCGGCGGCGAGGGCGGCGCGCGCCGGTTCCGGCAGCGCCGGTTCCGGGAGGCGCACCGCGTCCTCCGCGACGGGCGGCCGCGGGCGCAGTTCGACGCCGAGCGCCTGGGCGACCAGGTCCCGGACCGAGTCGGGCAGCGGCGCGGCATGCTCCGGGTCTCCCCAGGCGAACCAGGACATGTCGGGGACGCGGTGCGCAGGCGAACTCATGCCGTACAGTTTTACATATGACGTCAATACGTAACGTCGATGACGCGATCCTCGACGCCGCCCGCGCCTGCGTCGAGGCGTTCGGCGTCCGCCGCACCACCCTCACCGACGTCGCCCGGCGCGCCGGGGTGAGCCGCCCCACCGTGTACCGCCGCTGGCCCGATGTCTCCTCCCTGGTGGCCGACCTGCTCACCCGCGAGCTGCGCGGCATCCTCGCCGCGGCCGCCGTCGAGCGCGGCGCCGTGAGCGTGCGCGAGCGCCTCGTCGGCAACGCGTGCGGCGTGCTGCGCGGGCTACTGGACCACCCGCTCTTCGCCAAGGTCATCGACCACGAGCCGGAGCTGCTCGCCACCTACGCCTTCCACCGGCTGGGCACCAGCCAGTACGCGGCGCTGGACCTCGTGCGGCCCGAGATCGAGGCGGGGCAGCGCGACGGCTCGATCCGCGCGGGCGACCCCGAGGCGCTGGCGCGGATGGTACTCGTGGTCGTGCAGCACACCGCCACCTCCCGCCGGCTCACCGCCGACGCGATGGACGACGGCCTGCTCGTCGCCGAACTCGCCGCCCTCCTCGACGGCTACCTCGCGGCCCGCTCCGCCGCGCCCGTGAACGCCGCCACCGAACGGAGCCCGCGATGACCATCGACCCGTCGACCTCGCTCAACGCCGCACGGCGCGACCGCGAACTCGCCGAACTCGCCGCGTCCCCCGAGGTGGACGTGCTCGTCGTGGGCGGCGGCGTCACCGGCGCCGGGACGGCCCTGGACGCCGCGTCGCGCGGGCTGTCCGTGGTCCTCGCCGAACGGGCCGACCTCGCCTACGGCACCAGCAGGTTCAGCTCGAAACTCGTCCACGGCGGGCTGCGCTACCTCGCGAAAGGCCAGCTCGGCGTCGCTTACGAGAGCGCGCGCGAACGCGCCGTCCTGCTGTCCGCGACGGCCCCGCACCTGGTGCGCACGCTCCCCATGGTGATCCCGGTCCACGAGGCGCTGCCGCCCCTCGCCGCGGCCGTCACCCGGGCGGGGCTGCGCGCCGGCGACGCGCTGCGCGCCGCAGCGGGGACGGACCCCGGGCTGCTGCCCCGCTCCCGGCGGCTGACCAGGGAGCAGACCCTGCGGATACTGCCGACCGTCCGCCGCGAAGGGCTGCGCGGCGGGCTGCTCTCCTTCGACGGCCAGCTCGTCGACGACGCCCGCCTGGTCGTCGCGCTGGCGCGCACCGCGGCCGGGCACGGCGCGCGGATCCTGACCCGGTGCGCCGTGCTGCGCGCCGACGCCCAGGGCGCCGACCTCCACGACACGCTCGGCGGCGGCCGCATCCGGGTCCGCGCCAAGGCCGTCGTCAACGCGACCGGCGTCCACGCGGGCGGGCTCGCACCGGACGTGCGGCTGCGCCCCAGCAGGGGGACGCACATCGTGCTGCGCGCCGAATCGCTGGGCAACCCGCGCACCGCGCTGACCGTGCCCGTCCCCGGTGCCGCGAACCGCTACGTGTTCGCCCTCCCGCAGGCCGACGGCAGGGTGTTCGCCGGGCTGACCGACGAACCGGTCGACGGCCCGCTGCCCGACGTCCCCGACGCCCCGGAGTCCGACGTCGCCTTCCTCCTCGACGTCCTCAACACCGCGCTGGACACCCCTCTGCGCGACGCCGACGTGATCGGCGCGTTCGCGGGGCTGCGTCCGCTGCTCGACACGCGCGGCGGCACGAGCGCCGACCTGTCGCGCCGCCACGCGGTCCGCACCGCGCCGTCCGGGGTGATCACCGTGGTCGGCGGCAAGCTCACCACCTACCGGCGCATGGCGGAGGACGCCGTCGACGCGGTCGCCGCCCGCCCCGGCGTCGCGGCAGGGCCGTGCCGGACGCGGTCGCTGCCCCTGGTGGGCGCCGCGGACCGGGCCGCGCTCGACGCGGTGGCGGCCCCCGGCCGCCTCGTCGCCAGGTACGGGACCGAGGCCGGGCTGGTGGCCGCCGCCTCCGGCGACGCCGCCGAGCCGGTCGCCGCCGGGGTCACCATGGGGGAACTCCGCTTCGCGGTGCGCCACGAGGGCGCCCTCGACACCGCCGACCTGCTGGACCGCCGCACCCGCATCGGCCTGGTCGCCGCCGACCGCGCCGCCGCCGAGGACGCCGCCGCACGAGCCCTCGCGTCCGAGCCGGTCGGATGCTGATCCCAATGCCGTCGATGTAAGGAGCCCGGCCCTTCCCACGACCACCCGTGAGCCCCGCGCGCGTCGAAGGCCGCCGCTGCGCGCGAAGCACGAGCGTGCACGAAGCACCACAGGCGACCCGGGCACCTGACCCCAACCGCAGACGTGCTGCCGCCAGGAATGCACGACTGGCGGGACCGGTCCAGCGTGGTGCTTCGTGCCGCCGGGTGCTCCGCAGCCGCGACGGCAGCCGACCCCCTGTCGGCCGGGTCATCAGCTCGCCCAGGTCATCAGCGGCGTGAGAACACCCTCGCCCCCGTCACGTCAATGGCATTGGTGCTAACCGGCCGCTTTCCTGGGTCCGGGGACCAGGCCGGCCGCGACGATCGCGGCCTTGACCGGCGCGAGCAGCTCGATCAGCCGCGCGCACCCCGCCACCCCGATCGCCTCGAACGGCGGCAGCGACAGCACGTCGGTGCGGTCTTCCAGTTCGGCGCGGATGCTGCGGCCGCGGTCGGTGAGGACGACGGTCTCGGCGTCCGAGCGGGCCACGATGTCGCGGTCGCGGAGGCGGCCCACCGCGTCGTCCCACTGCTCCCGCGCCCAGCCGCGGGACTTCAGCAGCCACCGGACGTCCCGCTCCCCCGTGCCCGCGTAGGTGACCGACGCCTCCAGCGGGTCCAGCCCGGCGAAGAGCAGCGCCGCGAGGTGCCCGTCGCCGCGGAACTCGCGCAGCAGGGTCACCGCGTGCCACAGCACGAGGTGCGGCTCCGTCGGCCAGTCGAGCCCGGCGTGCGCGGCGAACAGCGGACGGCTGTGGCCGAGCGGGGCCGCCGCCGACGCGGCCGTGCGCGCGAGCTCCGCCGCCTCGGCGATCTCCGGTCCCGCGAGCACCGCGGGGTCGAGCACCGCGCGCAGGCCCTTGTCGACGGCCGTCAGCCGGGCCGCGACCACGGTCTCGGGCGAGGCGATGCTCCACGCCTTGGGGATGACCATGCGGACCACGGCCGGGTTGAAGCTGGAGAACACCGCGGCCACGGTGTCGGCGCCCACCGCGCCCATGGCAGCGGAGCGCGCGGCGAAATACCCCATGACCTTGGGTTCCAGGCCGATGTCGGCGTAGGCGGCGAACCGTTCGGGGGCGAAGTAGACGAACGACGACACCGGTTCGCCCGCACGCCAGACGGAGCGCGCGAGGTCCGGGGTGACCGAGGAGTGTGCGGCGTGCGGGGAGAATGCGGGCGCTGACATGGCGGCTCCGAGGTCGGTCCGGGCAGTCCGGCCAAGGCTAACCACCGGGCGGCCGCCCGCAGAAGGGCCCGCCCCGCCCGATTTCCGTACGCCCCGCCGCGCCGATGGGCCGGGTTCCCAGGAGCCGGAGGGCCGGAGGGCCGGAGGGCGGGACCAGTGGACCGCCGCGCGGCTTGCGTGCACACTGCCGCGCGGGTGCTGGGGTACCAAGGAATGCCCCGGAGCGACGACACCAGGGGACGAGAGAGGGCCGGGCTGCCGATGACGCCCCTGAGCGTCTTCACGTTGGTGCCGCCCTTCCCACAGGTCACCTGATTCCCGGCAGCGAGCAAGGCCGCTCAACGGACCGGGGCCGTCCCGCGACCGCGGGGCGGGCGGGGGGCGGGGACTGCCGGGATCGGGGCGGCGGCGGGTCGGCCCCTGCTCAGCGGGTAGTTTTACCCGGTCGGTCCGATCTGCCCCGGGAGGACTCCGTTGTCCGCGTCCATGGTCGCGTCCCTGCCCGCGTCGCAGTGGGCCGCCTTCGCGGCGGCCGCCCTGGTCTTCGCCGCCGTTCCCGGCCCGAACCAGCTCCTCTCCCTGCGCAACGCCGTCCAGCAGGGGACGGGCGACGCGGTCGTCGGGCTGGCCGGCCGGTTCACCGCGTTCGCGATCCTGCTCGCCGCGACGGTCGCGGGACTCGGCGCGGTCCTCATCGCGTCGGAGACCGCGTTCACCGTCCTCAAATGGTGCGGCGTCGGCTACCTGGCGCTGCTGGGGGTGCGCCTCGTGTGGGGCGCGTGGCGCCATCAGCCCGCCGGAAAGGCGGGCGGCCGGGCTGATCGATCCAACAGCGACGAGGCGGACGGCCGGGTGGTTGGATCCGGCGGCGAGGCGGGTGCCGCCCCCGACGCCCCGACCGCGCACCGCACCCGGTGGCGGCTCGTCCGGCAGGAGTTCCTGGTGGCGATGACCAACCCCAAGTCGATGCTGCTGTTCGCCGCCTTCCTCCCCCAGTTCACCGACCCCGCCGCACCGGCGGCGCCGCAGCTCGCCGCGCTCGGCGCCGGCTACATCGCCATCGAGTTCGCCGTCGCCGTCTGCTACACGGCCGCGGGCGGGCGGCTGGCGGGGACCGGCCTGACGGCGCGGATCCGCCGCCGCATCGACGCCGGGGCGGGGCTCACGATGATCGGGCTCGCCGGCGCGCTCGCCGTGGAGCGCCGCTGACGGCCCCCACCCGGCCGAGGTGCGCGGGCACGAACAGCATCAGCACCAGCGCGACCGCCGCAGCGCAGCCCGCGGCGACGAACAGGTCGAGGTAGGCGGCGAACAAGGGGGCGCCGCCCGTCCCGGCCGGGGTCATGGCCGCCAGCAGTGCGCCGCCGACCGCGCTGCTCAGCGCCGAGCCGATGTTGCGGGCGACGTTGTTGATGCCGTTCGCCGCGGCGCCCTCGGCGGCCGGGGCGGACGCGGTGACGATGGTCGGCAGCGCGGCGAAGCAGAACGCGACACCCATCCCCACGACCACGACGTTGAGCACGACAAGCGCGAGCGAGTCGTTGAACAGCAGCCACATCACGTACCCGGCCACCATCGCCGCGCAGCCCAGCAGCACCGACGTGCGCGCGCCCCAGCGGGCGCTGACACGCGCCGACACGGGCGCGAGGACGACCATCATCATGCCGATGGGCAGCATGCACAGCCCGGCGACCGTCAGCGACGTCCCGAAGCCGTACCCGGTGGCGGTGTCCTGCTGGAGGATCGCCGGGCCGGCCATGAAGTTCGCGAACATCGCGAACCCGATGAACATCGTGGCGACGTTGGTGATCGCCACGGGCGGGCGGCGCAGGGTGCGCACGTCCACGAGGGGGTCGGCGCGGCGCGCCTGGTGCCACGCGAACAGCGGAAGCAGCACGGCGAACGCCGCGAGCAGGCCGATCGTCCACGGCGACGTCCAGCCCCAGACGCTGCCGTTGGACACCGGCAGCAGCAGTGTGCTGAGCACGGCGGTGAGCATGACGGCGCCCACCAGGTCGACACGGGCCCGGTGCGCGGGGCGCACCTCGGGCACCGCGACGGCGACGGCGCCGAGCGCGAGCACCCCGCCGATCGCGCACATCCAGAACAGCACGTGGAAGTCGAACGCCTCGGTGAGCGCCCCGGCGAGCGGCAGCCCGACCGCCCCGCCGATGCCCAGCGACGCGCTGATCAGCGCCATGCCGGTGCCGATCCGCTCGGGCGGGCTGACGGCGGGGATGATGCTGATGCCGAGCGGGATGGCGACCAGGGAGATGCCCTGGAGCGCGCGCCCCAGCAGCATCAGCGGCAGCGACGACGCCACCGCGCACACGACCGACCCGGCGACGAGGAACGCGAGCGCGATCAGCAGCAGCCGCTTCTTGCCGAAGATGTCGCCGAGGCGGCTGAGCACGGCCGTGGAGACGGCCCCGGTCAGGATGGTCACGGTGACCAGCCACGACGCACCGGACGGCGTGGTGCCGAGCGCCGCGGGGAAGGTCGGCAGCAGGGGGACGACGAGGGTCTGCACCAGGGACGCCGCGAGGCCCGCGACGGCGAGGATGCCGACGGCGCCGCGCACGGCCGAACGCGCGGGCGGCGGGCCGGGGTCGGCGGCCGACGCCGGGTCGGGGCGTAAATCGTCCAGGGCTTGCTGCTCTACGGACACGCTGGCTCTCTCTCGGGGCGGAATGGGCCCGGCCGCGCGGCGGTGCGCGCACGCCGGAGGGGGTCGGCTCGGCTGGGGCGGTCGGACGTCCGATCATTGGATGAAACGGCGCAGCGGGGACTGCGCGGGCCTTACGGCGAAGAGGTCATCGCACCACGTCTGCGAGCGTGGAGTGGGCTTCGTCGAACAGCCGGCGCAGCGCCTCGGGGGTGTCGGCGACGGGGCCGGCCGCGCCGGTGCGCGGGGCGCGGGCCGCCGCCTCCAGCTTCTCCAGCGCCGCGGCGTACACCGCCATCTGCACGCCCACCGCGATGCGGGGGCGGAAGTCGGCGGCGGGGTCGACGCCCATGCGCCGGGCGACCTCGTCGACCATCTCGCGCTCGACCCGCACCCGCCGCTCGGCGTTGCGCGCGAAGAGCGCGGGGCTGGCGCCGACGAGCCGCTGTGCCCTGCGCAGCCACCGGTACTCGGCCCGCGAGGCGGGGTCGTGGCCGGGCGGGAACGAGCGCAGCGCGGCGGCCCGCATGGCCGCGACCGGCGGCTCACCGGCGGGGCGGGCGACGAGCTCGGCGAGGAAGCGGTCGTGCTGGCGGCGCAGGAACCAGAGCACGACGTCCTCCTTCAGCCCGAAGTAGCGGCTGAAGGTCCGCGGGGAGACCTCGGCGGCCGCCGCGATCTCCTCGACGGTCGTGTGCTCGAACCCCTTGTCCTCGAACAGGTCGAACGCCGCGTCGATGAGGGACTCGCGGGTGCGGTGCTTCTTGCGTTCGCGCAGGCTGTCGGGGTCGTCCTGGGGGCGCTGCGGCATGGCGCCGCCGCCTTCGCCGGGCGGTGGCGCCTCAGGTCCGAAGGCCGCCGTCAGGGTTCCCGTCACGCCACCCATCCTAATGAATCATGGCAGGCCCGGACAATCGGCGTGCCCTGCCAGTTTTGTCACTCTGTGCCGCTTCCGCGCGCCGCCCCGTCGCGGCGGGCGGCGCGGCGTTAAGAGCGCGTACAGGTCGCCCCGGTTCCTGTATGGAGCACGTTAAAACACCCCTTTTGCGGCCAAAAGGGCTGTTCAATCGCATTCCGTGGATCCCGGACGATCAGCGAGAAGGCCCGCTGCCGTGGATCCGCCGGATCGGAGTGGGCTCGTGCTCGACATCGCCTTCGTGGCCCTGACCATCGCGTGCTTCGCGGTGGTCGGGCTCATCGCGCGAGGGGCGGCCCGGCTGTGACCGCCGCCTTCGAGATCGCCGGGCTCGTCCTCGCGGTCGGCCTGCTGGCCTACCTGGTGGTCGCCCTCGTCCTGCCTGAGAGGTTCTAGGTGTCCGACATCGTGGCGGGGCTGCTCCAGGCGTCCCTGCTCTTCTCCATTCTCGCCGCGGTCTACGTCCCGTTCGGCGACTTCATGGCCCGCGTGTACACGGGAACGCGGCACCTGCGCGTCGAACGCGCGCTGTACCGCGTGTGCGGCATCGACCCCGACGCCGACCAGCACTGGTCCGGCTACCTGCGCGCCGTGCTCGCGTTCTCGCTGCTGTCCGTGCTCGCCCTGTACCTGCTCCAGCGCACCCAGCAGTGGCTGCCGCTCGCGATCGGGATGGCGCCGGTCGACCCGGACCAGGCGTGGAACACCGCCGTCTCGTTCGCGGCGAACACCAACTGGCAGTCCTACTCGGGCGAGGCGGCGATGAGCCACCTCACCCAGATGGCGGGGCTCGCCGTGCAGAACTTCCTGTCTGCCGCGGTCGGCATGGCGGTGGCGGTCGCGCTGGTCCGCGGCCTGATCCGGCGCCGCACCGAGCTGCTCGGGAACTTCTGGGTCGACCTCGTCCGCGGCGTGTTCCGCATCCTGCTGCCGATCGCCGCGGTCGGCGCCCTGCTGCTGGTGGCGGGCGGCGTGGTGCAGAACCTCGCCGGCCCGGCCGAGTACGCGACGGTCGGCGGCGGCACCCAGGTCCTGCCCGGCGGCCCGGTGGCGTCCCAGGAGGTCATCAAGGAGCTGGGCACCAACGGCGGCGGGTTCTTCAACGCCAACTCGGCGCACCCGTTCGAGGGCCCCACCGCGGTCGTCAGCCTGTTCCAGATCCTGCTGATCCTCGTGATCCCGGTCTGCCTGACCCGCACCTACGGCACCATGCTCGCGCGGTCCGGCGCCGGCACCCGCAGGCACGGCCTGGCGGTGCTCGCGGCGATGGGCACCATCTTCACGCTGTCCCTCGTCGGCACCACAGCGGCGGAGATGGCGGGCGGCGGCAGCGCGACCCAGGCGGCGGGCGCGGCGATGGAGGGCAAGGAGGTCCGCTTCGGCGAGATGCTGTCCGCGCTGTTCGCCACGGCGACCACCGGCACCTCCACCGGCGCGGTGAACTCCTTCCACGACTCGTTCACCCCGTTCGGCGGCGGGCTGGTGCTGCTCAACATGCTGCTCGGCGAGGTCACACCGGGCGGGGTCGGCTCGGGGCTGTACGGGATGCTCGTGCTGGCGATGCTCGCCGTGTTCCTCGGCGGGCTCATGATCGGCCGCACCCCCGAGTACCTCGGCAAGCGCATCGGGCCGCGGGAGATCAAGCTCATCGCGCTGTTCGTGCTCACCACACCGGCGCTGGTGCTCATCGGGACGGGGATCGCCATGGCGCTGCCCGGCACGCCCGGCGCGATGACCAACGCCGACGTCCGCCCGCACGGCTTCAGCGAGGTGCTGTACGCGTTCGCGTCCGGCGCCAACAACAACGGCAGCGCGTTCGCCGGGCTGGGCGCCGACACCGCCTTCTTCAACACCGGGATCGGCCTGGCCATGCTGTTCGGCCGCTACCTGCCGATGGTGTTCGTACTGGCCCTCGCGGGCTCGCTCGCCCAGCAGCAGCCCGCGCCGGCCACCGGGGGCACGTTCCCCACCCACAAACCCCTGTTCGTGGCCATGGTCGTCGCGACGACCCTGATCATCACCGGCCTCACGTTCTTCCCGGCCCTGGCGCTGGGACCCCTCGCGGAAGGGCTCAGCTAGATGTCCACCACCGTCACCCCGGTCCGACCGGAGCAGGGGCGGGCCGACCGCGCCCGCTCCGCGGCGCCCGGCCGGGCGTTCGCCCCCCGCGGCCTCGTCACGAAGCTGCCCGAGGCGCTGCGCAAGCTCGACCCGCGCGCCATGGTGCGCCAGCCCGTGATGTTCACGGTGCTCATCGGGTCGGTCCTGACCACCGCCTACTGCATCGCCGAACCGAGCGTGTTCGCGGTCGTGGTGACCCTGTGGCTGTGGGCCACCGTCGTGTTCGCCAACCTGGCCGAGGCGATCGCCGAGGGCCGCGGCAAGGCCCAGGCCGACGCCCTGCGCTCGGCCCGCGCCGAGACCACCGCGCGTGCGCTGGTCGACGGCGCGGAGACCGTGGTCCCCGCCGCCCGGCTCGGGATCGGCGACCTCGTGGTGTGCGAGGCGGGCGACGTGATCCCCGGCGACGGCGACGTCGTCGAGGGCGTCGCCAGCGTCGACGAGTCCGCCGTCACCGGCGAGTCGGCGCCCGTCATCCGGGAGTCGGGCGGCGACCGCACCGCGGTCACCGGCGGCACCCGGGTGCTGTCGGACCGGATCGTCGTGCGCATCACCGCCGAACCGGGTACCACCTTCCTCGACCGGATGATCGCCCTGGTCGAGGGCGCCGACCGGCAGAAGACCCCGAATGAGATCGCGCTCAACGCGCTCCTCGCGTCCCTGACGATCTGCTTCCTGCTGGCGGTCGTGTCGCTCCAGCCGTTCGCCGCGTGGGCCGGCGGCCCGCAGTCGGTCCCCATCCTGGTGGCGCTGCTGGTCTGCCTGATCCCGACGACCATCGGCGCGCTGCTGTCCGCCGTCGGGATCGCGGGCATGGACCGGCTGGTGCGCCGCAACGTGCTCGCCATGTCGGGGCGCGCCGTCGAGGCCGCCGGGAACATCACCACGCTGCTGCTCGACAAGACCGGCACCGTCACCCTCGGCGACCGCCAGGCGCACGCCGTGCTGCCCGCGGACGGCGTGGCAGAGGCGCACCTCGCGTCGGCCGCGCTGCTCGCCAGCCGCGCCGACGGCACGCCGGAGGGCCGCAGCATCGTGGAGTTCTGCGCCGGCCCGCCCGCCCTGCCCGGCGGCCCGGCCGCCGAGGACGCGTCGGCCGCGGCGGGGGAGCCCGTGCCGTTCAGCGCGCAGACCCGCATGAGCGGCCTCGACCTGCCCGACCGCCGTGTCCGCAAGGGCGCCGCGTCGGCGGTGCGCCGCTGGGTGGCGGAGAACGGCGGAGCCGACGACCCCGGCGTCGCGGCCGTCGTCGACCGGATCTCGGCCGAGGGCGGCACCCCGCTGGTCGTCGCCGAGGCCGACGGCGGCACCGCCCGCGTCCTCGGCGTCGTCCATCTCAAGGACGTCGTCAAGGCGGGGCTGCGCGAGCGCTTCGCGCAGCTGCGCGCCATGGGCATCAGGACGGTGATGATCACCGGCGACAACCCGCGCACCGCCGCGGCGATCGCAGAGGAGGCCGGGCTGGACGACTTCCTCGCCGAGGCCACCCCGCAGGACAAGCTCGACCTGATCCGGCGGGAGCAGGAGGGCGGCCGGCTGGTCGCCATGACCGGCGACGGCACCAACGACGCCCCCGCGCTCGCCCAGGCCGATGTCGGGGTGGCGATGAACACCGGGACCTCCGCCGCGAAGGAGGCCGGGAACATGGTCGACCTCGACTCCGACCCGACCAAGCTCATCGAGATCGTGGAGATCGGCAAGCAGCTCCTCATCACCCGCGGCGCCCTCACCACGTTCTCCGTCGCCAACGACGTCGCGAAGTACTTCGCGATCATCCCCGCGATGTTCGCCGCGATCGGCGGCTACGAGGGGCTGGCGGCGCTGAACATCATGGGGCTCGCGAGCCCGCAGTCGGCGATCGTGTCGGCGGTCGTGTTCAACGCGCTGGTCATCGTCGCGCTGATCCCGCTGTCGCTGCGCGGGGTGCGCTACCGCGCGATGAACGCCGAGGCGATGCTCCGCCGCAACCTGCTGGTCTACGGCGTCGGCGGGCTCGTCACGCCGTTCATCGGCATCAAGCTCATCGACCTCGTCGTCATGTTCATCCCCGGAATGGTGTGAGATGCCCGCTCGAATCCCCGCACGGCTGCGCCCCTACAGCGCGGCGGCCCGCGTCCTGCTGCTCATGACCGCCGTCCTCGGCCTGGCGTACCCGCTGGCCGTGACCGGCGCCGCGCAGGTGCTGTTCCCCGCCCGGGCCGACGGCTCCCTGATCGAACGCGACGGCGCCGCCGCCGGGTCCTCGCTCATCGGCCAGGACTTCGACGGCGAGGAGTGGTTCCACCCGCGGCCCTCGGCCGCGGGCGACGACGGCTACGACGGCGCGGCCAGTTCGGCGTCCAACCTCGGCCCCAACAGCGAGGAGCTGCTGGCCCAGGTGCGCGAGCGGCGGTCGGCGGTCGCGGCGCAGAACGGCGTCGCCGAGTCGGCGGTCCCGCCGGACGCGGTGACGGCGAGCGGCAGCGGGCTCGACCCGCACATCTCCCCCGCCTACGCCGCGGTGCAGACCGCCCGGGTCGCCGACGCGCGCGGCCTGCCGCCCGGCCGGGTGCGCGACCTGGTCGCCGCGCACACCGACGGCCGGGCGCTCGGCTTCATCGGCGAACCCGCCGTGAACGTCGTCACCCTCAACCGGGACCTGGCGGGCCTCGGGTGAACCCGCTCCGCACCCGCCCCGCCCCGGCGCCCCCGCGCGCCGGGGCGGGGCCGCGCGGCCGGGCACCCCGCCCGGTGTCCCCCGCCGGGTGTGTCCCGGTCGCAGGCGCGGCACCCCGGAGCGCACAATGAGTGCTGTGGCACGCGGACGACTACGCATCTACCTTGGCGCCGCACCCGGCGTGGGCAAGACCTACGCCGCGCTGAGCGAGCTGCGGCGCCGGCACGACCGCGGCACCGACGGCGTCATCGGGTTCGTCGAGACCCACGACCGCGCCATGACCGAGTCGCTGCTCGACGGCCTGGAGGCCCTGCCGCGGCGCACCGTTGTGCACCGCGGCGCGGAGTTCGCCGAGTTCGACGCCGCCGCGCTCCTCGCCCGCGCCCCCGGCGTCGCCGTCGTCGACGAGCTCGCGCACACCAACGTCCCAGGGTCGCGCAACCCCAAGCGCTGGCAGGACGTCGACGAACTCCTCGACGCCGGCATCGACGTCATCTCCACGGTGAACATCCAGCACCTGGAGTCGCTGAACGACGTCGTGGAGCAGATCACGGGCGTCCGCCAGCGCGAGACCATCCCCGACGAGGTGGTGCGCCGCGCCGACCAGATCGAGCTGTGCGACATGTCGCCGCACGCGCTGCGGCGCCGCATGTCACACGGCAACATCTACCCCGCGACGCGCATCGACGCCGCGCTGGCGAACTACTTCCGCGAGGGCAACCTGACGGCGCTGCGCGAGCTCGCCCTGCTGTGGGTGGCCGACCGCGTGGACGAGGGGCTGGCCCGGTACCGGGGCGAGCACCGGATCCGGCAGAAGTGGGAGGCCCGCGAACGGGTCGTCGTCGCGCTGACCGGCGGGCCCGAGGGCGCCACCCTGATCCGGCGGGCCGCCCGCGTCGCCGCGCGCTCGCGCGGCGGGCAGCCGCAGCCCAGCGCCCTCATGGCGGTGCACGTGGTCTCCGGCGAAGGGCTGACCGCCGAGCAGCCCGAGGCGATGGCCGACCAGCGGCGCCTCCTCCAAGAGCTGGGCGGCACGTTCCACCAGGTCATCGGCACCGACGTGGCGACATCCCTGCTGGACTTCGCGCGCGGCGCCGACGCCACCCAGATCGTGCTGGGCTCCTCCCGGCGGCGCGGCTGGCAGTTCGTCTCCGGGCCCGGTGTGGGGACGATCGTGGCCCGCGAGGCGGGCGACATCGACGTGCACATCGTCACCCACGAACAGGCCGGCCGCGGCAAAGGGCTGCTCCCGCCGATCGCCGCCGCGGGGCTCGGCCGCGCCCGCCTGCTGTGGGGCTGGCTCCTCGCCGCGCTGATGCCGGTGGCGGCGACGGCGATCCTGCACCTGCCGCTCCTCGACGGCCTGGGCATGACGACGGACGTTCTGCTGTTCCTGCTGATCACCGTGGTGGTCGCGCTGATCGGCGGGCTGTGGCCGGCGATGGCCGCCGCCGTGTGGGGCATGCTGCTGCTCAACTTCTTCTTCACCGAACCCATCGGCGGGCTGGCGGTGTACGGCGCCGACAACCTCGTCGCGCTGCTGGTGTCCATCGTCGTCGGCGTCGCCGTCGCGCTCGTGGTGGACCTCGCCAAGCGCCGCTCCGGCCAGGCGGCGCGGGCCCGTGCCGAGGCGTCGACACTCAGCCTGCTGGCGACCAGCGTCCTGGGCGGGCACGAGCCCATCCCCGCGCTGCTGCGGCGGGTCCGCGAGACCTTCGGCCAGGACTCCGCCACGCTGCTGGAACAGGACGACGACGGCCGGTGGCGCATCGTGGAGTGCGTGGGGCCGGACCCGTCCGAGCGGCCCGAGCAGGCCGACGCGCTGGTGTCGGTGAGCGACACGCTCGCACTGGCCATGCGCGGCCGGGTGCTCGCGGCGGCCGACCGCCGCGTCCTCGGCGCCTTCGCCACCCACGTCGGCCTGGCGCTGGAGCGCCAGCGGCTGGCGTCGGACGCCGCGGAGGCGCGCCGCCTCGCCGCGGGCAACAAGATCCGCACGGCGCTGCTCGCCGCCGTCTCCCACGACCTGCGGACACCGCTGACCTCCATCAAGGCCGCCATGGGCAGCCTGCGGGCCACCGACATCACCCTCACCGGCGCGGACCGCGACGAACTGCTGGAGACCGTCGAGGACTCGACGGACCGGCTGAACGTCCTGGTCGGTAACCTCCTCGACATGAGCCGCCTGCAAACCGACACCGTGCGGCCCAACATCCGGCCGCTGGGCCTGGAGGAGGTCGTGCCCGCCGCGCTGCTCGGCACCGCGCGGGGCAGCACGTCCGTCGAGGTGCCCGACGCGCTGCCGCGCGTCCCGGTCGACCGCGGGCTGCTGGAGCGCGCGGTCGCCAACGTGGTCGAGAACGCCGTCCGCCACAACCCCGCCGGCGCCGAACCGGTGCGCGTGGCGGCGAGCGCCATCGGCGGCACGGTGGAGCTGCGCGTGGCCGACCACGGGCCCGGCGTCCCCGACGACGCCAAGGAGCGGATCTTCGCGGCGTTCCAGCGGCTCGGCGACGCGCCGCGCGGCACCGGCGTTGGCCTGGGGCTCGCCGTGGCCCGGGGCTTCACCGAGGCGATGGGCGGCACCCTCACGGCCGAGGACACCCCGGGCGGCGGGCTGACCATGGTCTTCACCCTGCCCAGTGAGCACGGCGGCGGCACCGGGACACCGGACGGACAACAGATGCGCGAGGTCACGTGATGCGGGTGCTGGTGGTCGACGACGACACCCAGATCGTGCGGGCGATGCGCATCAACCTGCGCGCCCGCGGCTACGACGTCGCCACCGCCGCCGACGGCGCCGCGGCCCTCGCCGCGACGGCGGCCGAACCCCCCGACCTCGTCCTGCTCGACCTCGGGCTGCCCGACATGGACGGCCTCGACGTCATCAAGGGCCTGCGCGGCTGGACCGCCGTGCCGATCATCGTGCTGTCGGCGCGCCACTCCGCCGGCGAGAAGGTCCAGTGCCTGGACGCCGGCGCCGACGACTACGTCACCAAGCCGTTCGGGATGGACGAGCTGCTGGCGCGCATGCGCGCCGCCGCCCGCCGCGCCGTCCACGTGGAGGAGGCGCCGGTCGTGCGCACACCGGCGTTCACGGTGGACCTGGGCGCCAAGCGGGTCACCCGCGACGGCGCCGAGGTGCGGCTGACCCCCACCGAGTGGCACATCCTGGAGCTGCTCGCCCGCAACGCGGGGCGGCTGGTCAGCCAGCGCCAGCTGCTGCACGACGTGTGGGGGCCCGCCTACCAGAGCGAGACCAACTACCTGCGGGTCTACCTCGCCCAGCTGCGGCGCAAGCTGGAGCCCGACCCGGCGCACCCCCGCTACCTCATGACCGAGGCGGGCATGGGGTACCGCTTCGAGCCGGGCGAGTAGCCCCGCGCCGAGGGCCCGGCGCTGGGCCAGGCGCCCGAAGTCCCGTTTTCCTTTTGCCGGGGATCGGCGTAGGCTGAAAATTGACCAAATACAAGCATCTGGTCATTTGGACAGAAACGGTTCGACGGAGGCGGCGGCGCCACATGACGCGATCGAAGACACGGGGCACCCGGGAGCGGCGCGCCGAGCGCGCCGAGCGGATCCTCGACTCCGCGGCGGAACTGGTACTGCGCATCGGCTACGACAAGACCACCATCGACGACGTCGCGCGCCGGTCCGCGGTCGCCAAGGGCACGATCTACCTGCACTGGCGCAACCGCGAAGCGCTGTTCACCGCCCTGCTGCGGCGCGAGCGCCTCGCGGCGCTCACCCGGGTCCGCGAACTCGTCGGCGCCGACAGCGCCCCCGCGTCGCTCGGCCGGTTCTGCGCCCACCTCGCCCTCGCCTACCACGAGCGCCCGCTGCTCATGGCGACCGTCCTCGGCGACCACGAGATCCTGGGCCGGCTCGCGCGCAGCGAACCGGCCGGGCGCACCGGCCCCGCCGGGTCCGGCTTCGCCGAGTACCTGGAGGCGCTGCGCGGCGCGGGCCTGGTGCGCACCGACTGGACGGTCGGCGCCCAGGTGAACGTGGTCACCTCCGTCCTCGCGGGGTTCTTCACCAGCGCCCCGCTGATGCCCGCTGAGCTGGCCGTACCGGCCCCCGACCTCGCGCCGATCCTCGGCGAGACCGTGGAGCGGGCCCTCGCCCCCGCCGCGCCCTTCACCCCGGACCAGCGCGCCGACCTCGCCCGGCACACCGCGGACTTCCTCGACCGGGCCGTCGACATCTCGGCTCGGAAGTACAGCGCGACCTTCGAGCAGACCGCCTGACAGTGAGGATTAGCCGTGGCATCGCCCGGAGGTCTGACTCTCCGCCTGACTGACGCTTCGGTTGTCCTTCTGGGGAATCGTCGGCCTGCC
>NZ_PYGA01000038.1 GCF_003014485.1 Murinocardiopsis flavida
CCGCCCGCGGAGTTCGAGGCCGATCACTACCAGCGGGAGTTCGGGTCAGCAGAGGATAGAGCGTTGGTTCCGAGCCTCTAAAGAACCCGGCACGGCACTGGTTCGTCGGGTGCCGCCCGTGTGCCGTCCTCGGTGGAGCGGGCCCATTCGCCGGTGGTGAGCAGGTACTCGTCATGCGGGCGGCCGTAGGCCGCGCGCCGCTCCACGAACCGGAATCCCAGCTTCTCCAGTACCCGGGACGAGGCGGGGTTGCGCGGGTCGACCACAGCGGTCAATCGGGGCAGGCCGAGGTCGCGGAACGCGACAGAGACGCACAGCCGCCCCGCCTCGGTCGCCAGGCCGCGCCCCCACCACGCGCGTGCCAGCGTGTAGCCGAACTCGGCGCCGTCGTCGCGGGCCTCGAACCCGGCGTCGCCGATGACGGTTCCGGTGGCGCGGTCCTCGACCACCCAGAAGGAGTATCCGTGCCGTTCCTGGTGCCGGATGTAGTCGGTCACCATCCGCGCGCTCTCTTCGGAGGACGCCGGGGCGCCGTAGGCGACGTGGCGCATCACCTCGGGATCGCCGTAGACCCCGTGGATCGCGTCGTGGTCGTCGGGACGGAAGCACCGGAGCCGGAGCCGGTCGCTCAGCAGCGGGAAGTCAAGGGTCACGGAATCGGAGCCTTCCGCCGGTGCCGATCCACTGTCAAGGCAATTGATTCCCGACAGCCCTGCGACGTCGAGGGCTTGCACTCCGCGTGCAGCGCAAGCGGGCACGAAGTACCGGGCAACCGGACACGGCACCGCCGCTTCCGGAACGCAGGTCCGGCGGACAGAGGGGGTGGGTTGCCGTCCCGACCCGACCCACACTGGCCTGACCTGTCCCGCCTTCGCACGACCCGACCCGGCCCGACGTCCGGGCCGGGGCGGACCAGTCCTCACCCGTGTGCCGGGGCCGTGCCGGTGACCACTGTGGCCTCCAGTTCGGCCGAGGCGACCACGCGCGGTGCCAGCCCGCTGTGCGCGAACGCGTCGACCGCCGCCCGCGCCTGGCGTCCGCTCGTCTCGATGAGCAGGTGGCCTCCCGGCGCCAGCCAGTGCGGCGCCTCGGCGGCGACCCGGCGCAGGACGTCGAGCCCGTCCGTGCCGCCGTCGAGCGCCGTCGGCGGTTCGTGGACCCTGGCCTCCGGAGGCAGCAGGCCCAGTTCGTCGGTCGGGACGTAGGGGACGTTGGCGACCAGGACGTCGACGCGGCCCCGCAGCGAGGCCGGGAGCGGCGCGAAGAGGTCGCCGGTGCCGACCACACCGCCGAACGGGGCGAGGTTGCGGCGGGCGCACCGCACGGCAACGGGGTCGATGTCGGCGGCGTGGAGTTCCGCCGGGCCGAGTGCCGCCGCCAGCGCGGCGCCGACGGCTCCCGAGCCGCAGCACAGGTCGACGACGGTGCCCGATGCGGCGAAGGGGGCGGTGCGGCGGTGGGCGAGCCCGATGGCCTGGCGGACGAGGAACTCGGTGCGGCGGCGGGGGACGAACACCCCGGGGTCGACGTCGATCCGCAGGCCGCAGAACTCGGCCCAGCCGAGGACGTGTTCGAGGGGCAGGCCGGCGGCACGCCGTTCGACCATGGCGTCGAGGTCGGCCGGTGTGTGCGCAGCGGACATGAGCATCCGCGCCTCGTCCTCGGCGAACACGCAGCCGACGGCCCGGAGCCGGGCGGTGATGGCGGAATGGGTGAGTGGAGTGGTCGACATGGGAGCCTTTCGCAGCCGTCGCGGGGCGCTCCCTGTGCCGCCTACGCCGTGCCGACCGCGCGGCGGTGCAGAGGGAGTACCCGGCCTGATCCGGTACTGACGGGTCTCACCTCCTCGGTGGGTCCACTGCTGCCGTCGGCAACCCTACCAACCACCGCCGTCTGGCCCGTTCAACGGCGCGGGGCGCGATTTCCGGCGGCCGCTTCCGGAGTCCGCCGCGGTGTTTTCCACGACGACCGCTGCAAATGCATTCCGGTGGATCCGAAGGGTGACGATGCGGCCACGACGCGATGAGCCGACATTGTCGATGCTGATCGATTCACCCGCTATTCGCTCAGTATTGAGAATTTGGGGCTCATGTCGCTGGTGTTTCATCGGGAGTATTACCATCGGGTGACATTTTGCAGACGGCGGGCCATGCTAGTGCGGCCTGGATAATCGACACAAGGGCCTTTAGGCTCCGTTGTACGCTGGTGGACACCACGCAGCGGAACTCATTTATTGACGATAATTCGGATCGTCGTGCGAACAGCACTCGACGTGCGGTTCCGGCGTGCCGGGAAAAGGGACGACCATGGTTGCTCGCCCGCCCGAACGAATCCTCGAACAGGTCGCAAAGAAGCAGGGAAAGGGAGCTGAAACCCGGCGGAAGCTGGCAGTGAACAAAGAGAACAATTGGCTTCTCGCGATCACACTGAACAGTTTCTCGAAGTTCGCCGAGAATCAGAAGCTCTCCGATTTGGAGACCGTCGTCGTCCAGGCGTTCCAGCGGAACGGGTTCAGCGACGAAGAAATCAAGAAGCACGGCGAGTTGGGTGAGCAGATCCCGCAGGACATGCGCAATGCGATCTTCCCGGAGAAGTTCGCCCGGCTGGACGTCAAGAGCTCGTACTCGATGAACGACATGCGCCGCGACGCCGAAGGCATCGTGCGCACCTTCCGGGCCCGGCCCAACGTGACCAACGTCGACGTGTCGGCCATCCACGCCAAGCGCGCGACGCTGCGCGACTTCCCGCGGATCAAGAACAGTGTGCTCCGCGAGCACGCCTCCGAGGCGCTCGTCGTGGTCGAGCCGGACGCGGCCCCGGCGCCGCGCGCTGCGGCCGCCGGCCAGTACACGATCAAGGCGACCCGGTTCAAGTGCATCGAGAGGGCCGGGGACTCCATCTTCAACCGGTCGAACGAGGCGTACTGGATCTTCGGGTCCCTGGGCGGCGGCACCCCCGTCACGACGCGCAGCCCGATCTTCGAGGGCGTCGACAGCGGGGAGAGCCGCACGTTCTCCGCGACGGCCGGCTGCATCTGGGGCCAGAACTGCGTCGCGCAGGCGCTGCCGGAGGGCGAGGTCGCCTCGCTGGTGCAGCTCTGGGAGCACGACGAGGGCAAGCCCGACCAGATCAAGGCCGGGGTCGCGGCGGCATTCGCCGCCGCGGCGGGCATCCTCGCCGCCACCGGTGTCGCGGCGTGGGTCGGTGCGGTGGTGGTCGGTGTGGGCGCGGTCGTGCAGTGGCTGCTCGGCTTCCTCGACGACGACCACATCGCCGACCAGACGTTCGTGTTCAGCAGCGCCGTGCTGCAAAAGCAGATTCCCAACGCGGGCCAGGCGCTCCCGCCGGTCGTCCGCAAGTTCACCGACGGCGACGCCGACTACGACCTGACCATCCAGGTCACCCACGTCTCCTGACGCCGCCGCGCCCAACGGCGGCCACTGGGACCGGAGGGGAGTCCGCCGCGGCCCCGGGGACCACAATCCCCGGGGCCGCGGCGCGTTCGCGGGAGCGGTCGGCAGGGCCGCAGGTCGGCAGGGCCGCAGGGCCGTGGTGCATGATCCGGACGGCGCCGGGGCAGCGGAACACCGACCGAGTACCGCCCGCAGCCCGCCTGGAGCCGGATATCGGCGATGGCGGCGCGCGGGCCCCGGCAACGGCAAGGGAGCCACCATGTCCGAGGTCATCGAGACCGTCGAGGTCGACGTCCCGGTACGGGCCGCCTATGACCAATGGACCCAGTTCGAGGACTTCCCCGAGTTCATGGAGGGGGTCATCGCCGTCGTCCAGCAGGGCGACACCCGTCTCGCCTGGACGATCGACATCGCCGGCCGGCGCCGCGAGTTCGACGCCGAGGTCACCGAGCAGATTCCCGACGAGCGCATCGCATGGCGCACCGTCGACGGCGTCACCCACGCCGGTGTCGTCACGTTCCACCGGATCGACGACGGCCGGAGCAGGGTCACCCTCCAGGTGCACACGGTCCCCGAAGGGGCCGTTGAGCAGCTCGGCGACAAGCTCGGCCTGGTCACCAGCCGTATCAAGGCCGACCTGCGCCGGTTCAAGGACTTCATCGAGCGGCGCCGCACGCCCACGGGCGCGTGGCGGGGCGAGGTGCGGCCGCCACGGCCCTGACCGGCACCGGCGCACCGCACAGCGGGCGCCGGGACCGGAGGGAGTCCGCCGCGGCCCCGGGGAGCACATCCCCGGGGCCGCGGCGCGTCCGCGAGGGCGGCCCGCGCATGGGGGACGCGGTGTCGGGGCGGCGGCGGGGCCGGTACTAGGATCCACCGACGCGCATGGACGACGACCCGGTTCGCCGGGTAGGCGGGGCGATGGTGGACATGGGACGGAGTGGGGCGCTGCCGGACACGTCGGTGATCGTGGTCGGCTGCGGGGTGGTGGGCCTGACCACCGCGATCACGCTGCAAGAGGCCGGGTTCGCGGTGCGGATCTGGAGCGCGGAGCCGCCCGCCGACACCACGTCGATCATCGCGGGGGCGACCTGGTTCCCCTACAAGGCCTACCCCCTGGACCGGGTGCTGGAGTGGGCGCGGGTGAGCAAGCCCGTGTTCGTGGAGATGGCGGCGGACCCCGCAACGGGCGTCGCCGTCCGCGACTGCCTGCACCTGTACCGCGACCCGGTCGACCTGGTGCCGTGGTGGGCGAGCACAGTGCCCGACCTGCGCCGGGTACCGGAGGCGGAGCTGCCCGACGGGTTCCGCGACAGCTACTTCTTCACGCAGCCCGTCATCGACATGCCCATCTACCTGGACTACCTGCTGGACCGGTTCCGCGCGGGCGGGGGAGAGGTCCACCTGCGCGAGGTGACCTCCCTGGCCGAGCCGGCGGAGGCGGCCGCAATCGTCGTCAACTGCACGGGCCTGCGGGCCCGCGAACTGGCGGGCGACACCGGGGTGGTGCCGGTCAGGGGGCAGTGGGTCCGCGTGGAGAACCCCGGCATCGACCGGTGCATCGCCGACTTCGACCACCCCGGCGGTGTCACCTACGTCATCCCGCGGCTCGGCAGCCTGCTGCTCGGCGGGACCGGGGACGAGAACGCATGGGACACCGAGCCTGACCCGCGGGTCGCCGAGGAGATCGTGGCCCGCTGCGCCGAACTCGACCCGCGGCTGGCACACGCGCGGGTCCTGGAGCACCGGGCCGGGCTGCGCCCGGTGCGCCCGGCAGGGGTGCGGCTGGAGGAGGAGGCCCTGCCCGGCGGCGGCGTGTGCGTCCACAACTACGGGCACGGCGGCGCCGGAGTCACCCTGTCCTGGGGGTGCGCCGCCGAGGCGGCCCGGCTGGTGGGCGCCGCGGCGGACCGCGGCGGCCGGTGACGGGGTCGTTAGCGGGGCCTGTGACGGAGCCGGTGGCGGGTCCTGTGACGGACCCTGTGACGGGGCCGGTCCCGCGCGGCCTGCGGCGGCGCGGGACCGGCGGCGCTACTCCTCGCGCAGTGGCCGCCCCGCGGTCTCCGGGCTCATGAGCACCGGGATGAGCGCCACGAGCGACACCGCGATCAGGTAGAACGCCGGAGCGAACGAGCTGCCCGTCCGGTCGACCAGGAAGGTCGCCAGCAGCGGCGCCGTGCCGCCGAAGATCGCGTGGGAGACGTTGTAGCCGATCGAGACCCCCGTGCCGCGGACCCGCGTCGGGAACAGCGCGGGCAGCACGGCGGTCGTCGTCCCCAGGATCGGGATCTGGCAGAGCGTGAGCAGCAGCACCCCCGACAGCAGCCCGGGCATCGAGCCGAGCGACATCAGCCAGAACGCGGGATAGGCGAGGACCGCGTAGCCGAGCGCCGCGGCGACCAGGAGCGGTTTGCGCCCCACCCGGTCGGACAGGATGCCCGCGGCGGGGATTCCGATGGTCAGCAGCGCACCCGCCGCGAACACCAGGAGCTGCGCGGAGCCCGCGCCGGTCTTCAGGGTCTCGGAGAAGTAGCTCGGCATGAAGGTGAGGATCGTGTACGTGCCGATGCTGGAGTACATGACGATGCCGATGCAGATCAGCACGTGCCGCCAGTGGTTCGTCAGGGTGTCGCGCACCGGGGCCCGCGCCACCTCCTCGTTGTCCTCCAGCGCGCGGAAGCTCGGCGTGTCGACGAGCTTCATCCGCAGGTAGAGGCCGATGGACCCCAGCGGCCCGGCGATCAGGAACGGCACCCGCCACCCCCACGTGACCATGGCGTCGTGCGGCAGGTACACGGTGAGGAGCGCGACGAGCCCCGATGCCAGCAGGAACCCGGCGATGGCGCCGAACTCCAGCCAGCTCGCCCACATGCCGCGCCGCTTGTCGGGCGCGTACTCCACGGCGAACGTGGACGCGCCGCCGTACTCGCCTCCCACGGCGAAGCCCTGCACCAGGCGCAGGACGACCAGGGCGATGGGCGCGAACACCCCGGCCGTCGCGTAGCCGGGGAGCAGGCCGATGGCGAAGGTCGCCCCCGCCATCACCAGGATGGTGATCGACAGCGAGCGCTGGCGGCCGATCTTGTCGCTCAGCGGGCCGAAGAAGAAGGCGCCGAGCGGGCGGATGAGGAACGCGAGCGCGAAGGCCGAGAACGAGGCGAGCAGGGAGACGGTCGGGTCGTCGGAGGGGAAGAACACCCCGCCGAGGGTGACCGCCAGGTAGCCGTAGATCGCGTAGTCGTACCACTCGGTCGCGTTGCCGATCATTGCGGCCGTGACGGCGCGCCGCATGGTGGCGCGGTCCGTCACCGGCGGCGCCGTACCGGCGCGCGTGGGTTCGGTGTGTTCGCTGATGGTCGTGTGCCTTTCTCCGGATCGTGGGCCGGCCGGGGCGTCCCGGCCCGCCTCACACGTGGATGAGGTCGGCGGCGCCGCTGGTCAGGACGCGCGTACCGGTGGACTCGACCACGAAGGTCTGGCTCAGGCCGACACCCGACCTGCCGAAGGACCGGAAGGAGCCCGGCATGTGGAAGACCATGCCGGCGCGCAGCGGCTCGGGGTTGCCGGCCGTGATGTAGAACGGCGCGCCGTCCATCCAGTGCGGCGGGTGCGCGAGGCCCACGGGGTAGCCGAAGAGCTGGTGGAAGACGACGTCGTCGGGGAGCCGGCCGATGGCCTTCAGCGCCTGGTCGGCGACCTCCGAGCACGGCACGCCCGGGGCGGCGTGGGCGAGGACCGCCGCGAGCGCGGTCTTGGCGAGGTCGGCGAGGCGCTCGGCGTCCGGGGTGGCGCCGCCGCGGGAGAGGGTCCGCATCACCGGCGCGTGGTAGCGGTGGTGGGCGCCGGCGAACTCGATGAAGGTGGTGCCGTCGCTGATGGGGTTCACCCCCCAGGTGGAGTGGGGGATGCCGCCCCGCCGCCCGGTGGCGACCACGGGACCCCACGCGGAGGTGGCCGTGGCCCGGCCGTAGAGGGCCTCGGTGATGGCGGCGCCGACGGAGGCGTCGGTCGCGTCGGCGTGCGCGGCGGCGCGTGCGGCGGCGGCGACGCCGCGCTGTGTCGCCACGGCGGCCTGCTCGACGTGCGCGATCTCGGCGGGGGAGAGGACCAGCCGGACCTGCTCGACGAGGTGGTCGCCGTCGACGACCTCGACGTCCTGGGTCCGGAGCAGCTCCACCATCAGCGGCGGGGTGGAGGTGTGCGCGAACTCGATGCCGATGCGACCGCCGCGGGACACCGACCCGGCGGCGTGCGCCGCGACGGTCTCCAGCGCGTGGCGCGCGCTCGCGTAGGCGGAGTACAGGACGGTGTCCGCGGTGGAGCAGGCCAGCGCCCGGCCCAATTCGAGGTCGGGGACGTGCAGGTAGGTGCCGGTGTGCGTGACGAAGAGCGGCTGCGGCGCGGTCTCCTTGCTGTGATAGCCGCAGAGGTAGTCGACGCTGGACGGCCGGAACACGAAGAGCCCGTCAAGTCCCGCCGCCGCCATCGCGGCGCGCACGCGGTCGAGGCGGGACGCGTACTCGGCGGGGGCGAAGGGGGGTTCCTCGGCGGCCCGGACCGACGCGATCGTTTCGGGCGTCAGCCATGACGGGGCCGCTGTGTCGCCCAGGCCGATGACCTCCTGGCCGTGATGCTGGTGTGCTGCGGGGCTCATTCGATCACCGTTCTCTCGCGGCCGGTCCGCTTCGGCCCGGCCGCGGGGGCGCGGCGGGCGGGCGTGTCGGACGGGGCAGCGGGGTCGTGTCGCGAGGGGCGACAGTGGCGGTCCCGGCGCCTGCCGGGACGGAGCGGATACGCCAGGTATACGGCAACGGCGCACACGTCCGGGCAGGGTACGAGTCCATCGCCGGGCACCCGGACGGGAGCACCGTGGTGGCCAGGGTAACGACCGGCCCGGCGCGGGGCCAGAGGTGAACAGGGGGCGAATGGTGGGATCGTCCGATTTGATCGTGTCGACACACGCCCGACATCAACCCCGGCCCCCGGACCAAGACCAAGACCAAGACCAAGACCAAGACACATCCAGCCCCCGGCCGGACGGCCCGCCCCGTCCTGAACACCGCCGTGCCCCCACTGGCCGGCCCTCCGAGAAGCGGGCGCGGGAGGGGACTGCGATCCATCACGCCTACGTGGCCCCGCGAGAAACCCGCGTCCTCTGCGCCCGGGGATAAGCGCGTCCCATGAGGGAGCGTCCGGGGGCGAGAGCGTTTCAGGGGAACCCGTATCCGACCGCGCGCGTCCCATGAGGGGTCTGGGGGCGAGAGCGTCCTCGACCCTAGGGAACGGTGCCCCGGCAGCCTTGCCCGGGTCCGCTGCGGGGAAGGACGCTCTCGGCCTTCACTCCCGGCATGAAGCCGAGGCCGCAACCCACCAACTCTGCACCAGGACGAGATCCACGCCCAAGTTCAACGGCATTCGCGGTTGGCACGCACGAAAGACGCGGGTGTGCCGCGGTGCGTTCGCACGGACGGCCGGAGCGGACCCGTGTCCCGCTCTGGCCGGTCGCCTATTCCGGGGCCGTGCTCCACTCCACTCCGCCCGCCCGTCGGCTCTGGGATCCGGTCGCCTGCCCGCTCCGGGATCCGGTCGCCTATTCCGGGATCTCGGGCAAGGTCTCGCCGGTTTCGAGCAGGGTCTTGAGGTCGGACAGCAGGTGCGGCCACCCCTCGGAAACCATCTCCAGCACGGTGCTGCCCGGTGCGAAGCCGTCGTGGACGACGGTCAGCTTCACCATCGGCCCGGCCGGCTCGATCTCGAAGTGCACCTTGGACCGCGGCTCCGCTGCGAGCGTGGCGCGGACGTCCTCGTCCATCCCGACGGACGCGGCGAACTCCGGTGTCATCGTGTGCCAGGTGTAGGCGAGCCGACGGTAGGGCTCGGATTCGAGGACCACCTGCTCGGGGTCCGCGATCGTCACGCCGCGTTGGTTCCAGGTGACGGTGGCGCCCTTCGTCCACTCCGACTCGAAGGCGACCTGCCAGTAGCGGCGGGTGAAGGCGGGGTCGGTCAGCGCCTGCCAGAGCCGTTCCGGTGTGGTGTTGATGTAGGTGGTGTAGACGAACTCGGTGCTGCTCATCGGTTCCTGCTCCAATGCCGTCTTCAGGTCGGCGAGTGCGTGCACCCGCTCGCGGTCGTAGCGGTCGATCCAGCGCTCGGCGATGGCATTGATCGGTTCGGCGTTGAGGTAGTGGATCTTCTCCCTGCCGCGGCGGACGGTGGTCACCAGGTTCGCCGCGGTCAGCACCGCCAGGTGCTTGCTGACGGACTGGCGCGCCATGTCCAGGCCGGCGCACAGTTCGCGCAGGCTCTGCCCGTTGCGGGCGTTCAGGCTGTCCAGCAGTTGGCGGCGGCTGGCATCGGCCAGGGCCTTGAACACCTCGTCCATCTCTCGCCACTCCAAAAAAATGCAGCCGTGCGGCTGCATGAAATATAGGCAGCCGAAAGGCTGCATGTCAACGGCGGCGCGCCGCCGGCCCGGTGCGCGCAGCACCGTAGCGCGCGCGGCGGCCGAGGCCGGTAGGGGTACCCGATTGGTAGCATCACCCCAGGCCGGTCCGTGGCCGGTACCTCGGGCGCGCGACGAAGCGGGGCGGCATGATGGCGGGAGGCACCCGGCGGCGCGGCCGCCCCGGAACAGGCGTCCGCGAGGCGGTGCTTGCCGCGACAGAGGCGCTCATCGCCGAGACCGGCGCCGTGCGGCTGTCGACCAAGGAGATCGCCAGCCGCGCAGCGGTGGCCGAGTCGAGCATCTTCTACCACTTCGGCGACCGGCTGGGGCTTCTGCGCGCCGTCGTCCACGAACACCTCCCCGTCTACAGCGAGGCGGCCGCCGGTATCAACGAGCGCGCCGGCGAGGGGAGTCTGCGCGACAACCTGGTCGCCCTGCTCGACAGCATGGAGGCGTACTACGTGCGCATCATGCCGGTCCTCTCGGCCGTGCAGGCCGACGGCGACCTCCGTAACCGCCTCGCCGAGCGGACCCGCACGGCCGACGCCGGGCCGCGGCGCGGGCTCGCGCCGATCGCCGCGTACCTCCGGAAGGAGCGCGACCTCGGCCGGGTGCGCGCCGATCTCGATGTCGACGCCATGGCGCTGCTCGTGGTCGGTGCCGCACACCAGCGGGCCCTGTACCGGTACCTGGCCGAGGACGCCGACGCCGGAACGGCGTCGTCCACCGAGGTCGTGGACGCCCTCATGCCGAGCCTGCGCGCGGACTGAGCCCGCGGCCCGCCGTTGCGGCCACCCCCGATGTGGATGATCCTCCCGGCGCGCTAAATTACTGAGTAATAACTCAGTAAATAGGGATCGAGGTTGCGATGCTGCTCGTCCGAATCGCCAGAGGGATCGCGCTGCTCACGACCGGCCTGCTGGCCGGTGCGTTCAGCTACGGGGCCGTCAACGTCGCGCCGACGTTCCGGGCAGTGCCGCTGGACGTGCGGCTGACGTTCCACATCGCGCTCATGAAGATGAACGCGGTCGTGATGCAGGCCGGAATGGCGCTGGCGCTGATCAGCGCGATCGCGCTGATCGTCGTGGTGCGCGCGGCGGTCCCGCGGCTGCTCGCCGCCGGGGCGAGCGCGCTGCTCCTTGCGACGTTCCTGGTCACCCGGTTCGGCAACGTGCCCATCAACCGCCAGATGCGGGAATGGGTCGCGGACGCCCCGCCCGCCGACTACGCGGACATCCTCCAGGTGTGGGACACCTTCCACATCATCAGGACCGCGACCGCCATTGCCGCTTTCCTGCTGATCATCGCGATCGCCGACCGGGCGCGTACGCTCGCGGCCGATGCGCGGGACCAGGCTGTGCCCGCGGCCGTCCGGTAATACGTCGGCACGTTCGCTCTGCGGGCCCCGCTTCCTGCGGCGATCGGGCGATCGGGTGGGGAGCGGGCACCGCTGGTCGGCGCGGGACCCGCCCCAGAGGATCAGCGGGCGGAACCCCGGCGTGCGGCGGGGCCGCTCGGGCACGGTCCGTTTGCTGGGCGGCCTCGTGGCCGGGCCGTGTGCTGGTGGCCTGTGGTCACAAGCAGCAACGACGGCGGCCGGGCTTCCGGGCCCTGGCGGAACCGTGCCGGGTGGGCGGTGGGGAACAGCGGCACCAACGGCGGCGAAGGGGCCGGGGCCCGGTGGCATCGGTCCGTGCGCGGGGGCCGGGGTGGGCGACGGGGCGGCGATGGCCGGTGGTGGGCCGGGGCGGGCGGTCGGAGGCGGGCTCCTCGGGGCCGCCCGCACGCCTGCGCGTCCCTGCGCAGCGAAAAGCACGGCTAGGTGCGCAGAGCCCCACCCGCGGAGGGCAATTGGCGGCGTATATCCCTTTTGGCCACGTGCTTCCCGGTGGAGGGGCGCCGATTCGGGCCCCGCACCAAGATCATGTCCATCATGCGGACGGGCGGCCGGGCGAAGCCGCCTTCACGTGCCCGGATTGCGGCGTGGTATCCGGTTTTCGCGGGCGGCACAGGCCAGCGGGGTGGCGAAGGGACGACCCAGACGTCATTCGGGTGACGTCTGGGTTGTCCCTCCCATCGAGTTCTCACGATGTGAGACGCAAGGGGTGATGGGGTGCCGCACCCGAGCCGCTGACCTGCCCTTTTGTGTGAGGCTCCGCGGCGCGGCGGCCCAACGGCCCCCGCCCCATGCGCAAAGGTGGCTTATCCCGCACCCGGCCCACCACCGGCCGTCGCCGCCCCGGCGCCTACCCCGGCCACCGCCCACCCCGACCGAACCAACCGAGCCCGACCCCTCGCCGCCGTTGGCGCTGCTGTTGACCACTGATCACCGGCACGCGGCTCGGAGAGAAGGCCGCTCGGCGAACGGGCCGACTCTATGGAGGGCGACACTTCAGCCGCGATTGAAGGATCCGTTTGCGCATGATCAAAGAGCGGAGTTCCCGCCTGAGGCGGGCCGCTCGGGCGGCGGGGCGGAGTGCTACTCCCCGATCGACGGGAGCTGGCCGGTGCGGACGACCTCTGCGGCGACCTCGCGGAGTTTGACGTTGGTGCGCGAGGAGGTCTCCTTGAGCATGTCGAACGCCTTGTCGCTGGTGAGGCGGTGGCGCTCCATCAGCACACCGACCGCCGCGCCGATCTCCTGCCGGGTGTCGTACCCCGCGCGCAGGCTGTGGGCGCGCTGGGCGGCCGCCAGCGCGATGGCGGCGTGCGACGCGAACACCCAGCCGATCTCGCGCGCGTGCTCGTCGAACGCGCCGGGCCTGTGCGCGTACAGGTCGAGTGCGCCCAGCGTGTGGTCCTGGGCGAACAGCTCGAAGCCCATCATGGAGCCGACGCCGAGTTCGACGGCGCGGGGCGCGTAACGCGGCCAGCGCGTCTCTGCTGCCATGTCGTCGATCAGGAAGCTGCGTTCGTGCCGGGCGGCGTCCAGGCACGGACCTTCATCGAAGGCGAGCTGGGCCTCGTCGGACGCTGTGACCAGCGCACCGGTGACCGCTGGCGACTCGAAGGTGTTCGCGCGCCGGTTCACCAGCAGGACTCCGGCCTCCTCGCAGCCGTCGATGGTGGTCACCGCCGACTGGACGATCCGCTCCAGTACCTCGGTGGGCTCTTTCGCGGCTTCGAGATCGCGGGCGAGCGCGACGAACATCCGTGCGAGCCCCGCCGGAGAGTCTTCGATCATCACGCCCCCCTTGCGCGGCCCGGGGACGGTCCCCGCGCCACGACCGGCAGGATAATCCACCGGCCGCCGGGACGGGTGCCGCGCCCTAATCCGGACGCGCGCGCCGGACGTCCGAAAGGCGGACGGCGCGCGCCGCCAGCAGAACGGTGCTGAGCAGCGCCGCGAGCGCCGCCCACGCCACGAACAGCGGCCAGCCGTAGAACGCCGCCTCCCATGTGACGTCGCGGCCGCCGAACAGCAGCCCCGCGAGCGCGGGCAGCGCAAGGAACAGTGCGACGGGGACGAGCCGCGGCGCCAGCGAGAGCAGCAGGAGCGGCAATGGGCGGTGCGCACGGCGCCGGGCCCACCGCCGCGCCCGGGCGATGCGGTACCCGCCGACTCCGAGGGTGACGGCCCCGAGCCCGGTCAGGCCGAGGTCGGCGTAGGCGGTCGCGGGCACCGGAAGGTCCGGCCGCTCGCCGCGGACCAGCGCGACCAGTCCTTCGATGACGGCCATCTGCTCGGCTCCCAGCGCGCTCGCGCTGTTGAACGCGACGGCGACGCCGTAGTCGTCCCGCCCTTCGGCGCCCGGCAGGAGGATCTGCTCGGCACTGGCGGTGAACAGCGTGCCGCCGTGGTGGATGCGCGCGATCCTGCCCCCGGTGCGGTCGAGGTCCCACCCCATGCCGTAGTCGCCGCCGGCCGGGCCGGGCGCGTGCATCTCGGCGAGGCCCGCCGCGGAGACGAGGCGCGTCCCGTCGGTCGCGGTGCCGTCCCCCTGCACGATGAGCCATTGCGCGAGGTCGTCCGCCGTGGAGACGACGCCGCCCGAGCCGTTGACGAAATGGTCCAACGGCGGTCTCGCCGCCATCTTCACGAACGCGGGTGTGTAGCCGTCGCGCAGCCCGCCGGGCCGCTGCGCTGCGGTGTCGCGGGTCGCGGTCTGGTCCATCCCCGCTGGGCCGAACACGCGCGTGCGCAGGTGTTCGGCGAACGGGCGGTCGGCGACCACCTCCACCAGCCGCGCGGCGACGTGGTAGTTGGGATTGTGGTAGTTCCACCGGGTACCCGGGTCGGCCACCAGCCGGGCCGACGCGAGCCGCGCCACCGCGCCCTTCAGGTCGCGCGGCTGCGGTCGGCGCATCTCCGGGAAGCCCGGATCCGCCATCCCCGAGGTCTGGGTCAGGAGCATCCTGACGGTGATCCGATCGGCCCTGGGGTCCGCGAGGCGGAACTCCGGGAGGTGGTCCCGCACGGGATCATCGAAGCCGAGCAGGCCGTCGTCGACGAGCTGGGCGACCGCCAGCGAGGTCACGGACTTGCTGAGCGAGCCGATCGCCATGGGGGTCCGCGCGGTCAGGGGTGCGCCGCCGGACCCGCGGCCGTACCCGGCGGTGTGCACGACTTCGTCCCCACGCGTGATGGCGACGGCGGCGCCGGGCAAACCGCTTCGCTCCAGGCTCCTGGTCATGTAGGCGTCGATCTCCGCGGGGGCGGCGGGGGCGCCGCCTGCGGCGGCCGCGGGTGCGGGCGCCGCCAGGGCGAAGCCGCAGAGCGCCGCGGCGAGGGCGAGGTTCCGTGTCTGCACCGGACCGACGCTACGGCGGCGGCGGGCGCGCGCCCATGAGGCAGGCCTCCCCCCGCGACCTGAGGCGGACCGCACCCCCGCCGCACGGGGCGGCGGTCGTGACGGCGCGGGTCAGGGGGTGGGGGATGTCAGGGGGCGGGCGAGGTCGTGCTCTTCCTTGGTGGCGCGCAGGTGGGTCCACGACTCGACGGAGCGGACCCCGGGCGTCGAGCGGATGTCCTCCAGCGCCGTGGACACGCCGTCGAGTGAGCCCGCCCGGATCGTGCCGATGGCGTTGCACCACCCCAGTCCCGTGGCGAGGCAGTCGACCTCGTCGAGTTCGATGATCCGGCGCGCCACCGGTTCGGCCGCGCCGTCGAAGGTGAGCGCGAATCCGACCGTGTGGACCCTGCTGAGCGGGTTGAGCCGGACGAGTGCGCCGATGTGGACGACCCCGGCGTCGAGCAGGCGCAGCACCCGCGCGCGGGCCGCGCCGGGGGAGAGCCCGCTCACGGCGGCGAGTTCGACGAAGGAGGCGCGCCCGTCGACGCGCAGGTGCTCCAGGAGCGCGTGGTCGGCGGTATCGAGGACGATGCCGTCGAGCGGCCCCGGGCTTTTGAGCGGCCCGGGCGGAAAGTAGGGGTCCTTCCAGATCCGCAGGTAGGTGACGACCTGGACGGAGCGGACGCCGTCGACCGCCTGGACGCGCGCCAACCCGCGGGAGAACGCGTCGAGGCCGCCGGTGCGCAGTTCGGCGGTCACGGCGAACCGGCCGGCGGCGGTGGTGACGAACGAGGTCTCGTCGATCTCGGCAACGGCGCGGGCGACCTCGCGGACGGGGCCGTCGACCTCGATGATGACGTGGCCGAGCTGGTTGAGGCCGAACACCGCCGGGTGGACGGCGCCGACCAGGCGCAGCCCGCCGTCGTCGATCAGTCGGCGCACCCGCGCCTTGGTGGTGGACCGCGCGAGCCCGACGTGTTGGGCGAGGGCCTCGTAGGAGGCCCTGCCGTCGCGTTGCAGGGCGCGGACGAGCCGCTCGTCCACGTCGTCCAGGTCCACACGCGTCCTTTCGAGTGGTGCGCCGCCGCGGTCAACCTATCGCACGGCGAGGCGTCGTTGACGTCATCGAATGGCGAAAACGGGATGCCGTCGTATCCGTGTTTCAGTGAGGTATCGGCGAATTTTCCGTCGAATCATCTATTGATAGCCGGTCGGTGCAGATGTATCGTCGGCGCTTATTCGAGGGTGGTCCGGTGGTTCCGCGGGCCCCGCAGCGCAGTCCTCCGGAGGTCGATGGTGAGCAGATGGTGAGCGGACGGCGTGCCCCGGACCCTGCCGCCGCGGCATCGGGGGACCGTGCGTTCTTCGGGCACCCGCGCGGCCTGGTGGGCCTGTTCTTCGCCGAGGCGTGGGAGCGGTTCTCCTACTACGGCATGCGGGCGCTGCTGCTGTACTACATGTACGACCAGGTCGAGAACGGCGGCCTGGGCATCCCCGACGGCACCGCGAAGTCCCTCATCGCGGTGTACGGGTCGGCCACCTACATGGCGGCGATCCTGGGCGGCTGGCTCAGCGACCGCATCCTCGGCAACCGCCGCGCGACGCTCTACGGCGGCGTGCTGATCATGATCGGCCACATCTGCCTGGCCCTGCCCGCGGGCGCCGGCGCGCTGTTCGCGTCGATGATCCTCATCGCGAGCGGTACCGGGCTGCTGAAGCCCACGATCTCCGCCTCGGTCGGCGACCTGTACGCCGCAGGGGACCCCCGCCGCGACTCCGGCTTCTCCATCTACTACATGGGCATCAGCGTCGGGGCGGTCGCGGCGCCGCTCGTGGTCGGCACGGTCGGCCAGACCTACGACTACCACCTCGGATTCGGCATCGCCGCGGTCGGCATGGCCCTCGGCCTGATCGTCTACGTGGCGACCCAGCGCCACCTCAGCAGTGTCAGCAGCCGGCCGAGGAACCCGCTCGACCTGCGCCGGGTCCCCCGCTCGCGGGCGGCCTTCATCGGCGCCGCGACCGCGGCGCTGATCGCCGCCGCGGCCTACGCGGCCGGGTCGGGGGCGCTGTCCGTCGGGGCCGTGGTGAACCTCATCAGCCTGGCGGCGATCGCACTGCCCATCGGCTACTTCACGGTCATGCTGCGCAGCCGCCGCACCACCCCCGCCGAGCGCGCCCGCCTGCGCGCCTACATCCCGCTGTTCGCCGCCGCGGTGTTCTTCTGGGTGATCCAGGAGCAGGGCGCCACGGTCATCGCCCAGTACGCGGGGGAGAGCACCGACCTCGACTGGTTCGGCTTCGCCATGCCGGCCTCGTGGTTCCAGTCGGTGGGGTCGATCGTGCTGATCGTGCTGACCCCGCTGTTCGCGCTGCTGTGGCTCAGGTTGGACGCGTCGGCCCGCCCGCCGACCACCGCGCAGAAGTTCAGCGTCGCGCTCGTCATCGCCGGCCTGTCCTACCTGATCCTCGTGCTCCCGGCGGGCGCGGGCGGGCTGAGCAGCCCGCTGTGGCTGATCACCAGCCTCGCCGTCGTCACCATCGGCGAGATGTGCCTGGCGCCGATCGGACTCTCGGCGACCACGCGGATGGCCCCGGCCGCGTTCGCCACCCAGACCATGGGCCTCTGGCTGGCCTCCAACGCCGCGGGCCAGGGCATCGCGGCGCAGCTCGTCGGGTTCTACGACCCCGGCACCGCAGGCGTCTACTTCGGCGCGATCGGCGCCGGGACGCTCGCCCTCGGCCTCCTGCTGTTCGCCTGCTCCCCGCTCATCCGGCGGCAGATCGAACGCGCGGACCCGGCCCCGGACCCGACCGCGGATCAGGACTCGGCCCTGGACACGGCGTCGGACTCCACCACGGACGCGACCCCGGCCCCGGACCCGACCGCGGATCAGGACTCGGCCCTGGACACGGCGTCGGACTCCACCACGGACGCGACCCCGGACCCGGACTCGGACCCGGCAGGCCCCGGCCGCGGAGAGCCCGCGGCCCGACCCGGAAACGGAGATCACCCATGACCCGCACGGTCTTCCGCGGCGGAACACTGTTCGACGCGGTGTCGAAGTCCGCGACGGTCGCGGACATCGCGGTCGAGGACGGCCGGATCGCCGCCGTCGGCACCGGACTCGACGGGGACACCGAGGTCGACTGCGCCGGGCGCGGGATCCTGCCGGGGCTCTTCGACTGCCATGTGCACCTCACCATGAGCAGCACGGACCTCTTCCACATCGCGCAGGAGCCGTTCTCCGTCCAGTTCTACGAGGGTGCGCTGAACATGGCGAAGACCCTCGCGTGCGGCATCACCACCGTGCGGGACGCAGCGGGGGCCGATCACGGCATGCGCGTCGCCCAGGAGCGCGGCATGATCCCCGGCCCGCGCATGCGGGTCTCCCTCAACATGCTCAGCCAGACCGGCGGGCACGGCGACCCGTGGTGGCCCTCCACCTGCGTCATGGACCTGCTCCCCGCGCACCCGGGGCGGCCGCCCGTCGTGGTCGACGGCCCGGAGCAGATCCGGCACAAGATCAGGGAGCTGGTGCGCGCCGGCGCCGACGTCATCAAGGTCGCCACCAGCGGCGGCCTGGTGTCGAGCGGGGCCGGGCCGCGGATCGCCCACTTCCGCGACGACGAGATCGCCATGATGGTGAGCGAGGCGTCGGCGGCCGGCCTGCACGTCATGGCGCACGCCAACGCCGACGGCGCGAAGGCGGCCGTGCGCAACGGCGTGCGGTCGATCGAGCACGGCAACCACCTCGACGACGAGACCCTCGCGATGATGGCCGAGCGCGGCACCTGGCTGGTGCCGACGCTCAGCGCCGGGCTCGGCCTGCGCCGGGCCATCGAGGGCGGTGAGCAGTACCCCGACCACGTGCTGGCGAAGATCGAGGAGTCCGGCGGGTCGAGCGTCGCCCGCGCGGTGCGGGCCGGGGTGCCGATCGCCATGGGCACCGACACCCCCCTCATCCCGCACGGCGAGAACCTGACGGAGCTGCGGCTGCTCGTCGACGAGGGCCTGACCCCCGCGCAGGCGCTGCACGCGGCGACCCTGTCCGCCGCCGAGCTGATGGGACTGGACGCCGAACTCGGCTCCCTCGAACCGGGCAAGCGCGCCGACCTCGTCCTGGTCGACGGCGACCCGCTGGACATCGACGACCTGAGCGGCCGCATCCGCACGGTCTACCAGGACGGGCACGCCGTCCACCGCAGGGCCTGAGCGGCCGCCGCCCCGGACCCTAATGGGCCCAGGGCGGCGGTCAGGCCGGGAGGCCGACCGCCGCCTCGCCGTAGGGGACGAGGAGCACCGGCCCGACCAGCCCGTAGGGCTGCCGTTCGGCCGCGGCGAACGCCGGGTGCGTGTCGAGTGTCCGCAGCCGGTTGCGCAGCGTCGTCGCGATCTCGATCTCGACGGTGTTGTGGCCGGTCCGCAGGTACGCGGTCGCCTCGGCGACGGGGCGGTGCGGGTCGACGGGCGGCAGCAGCTCCCCGTTGATCCGCACCCGCACCGAGTCGGACACCGCGCCCAGGTCGAGCCGGGCCCGGTTGCCGTTGCGGGCCCAGTCGGCGCCCAGTTCCACGTGCGCGGTGTAGCGGCCGATCCCGGAGACGTCGCGGAGTTCGGGGATGTCGGGCCACGGGGCGAGCGCGTCGAGGCGGAGTTCGTGGCGTTCGACGCGCGTCTGCGCCGCGTCCGGGCCCGGCAGCCAGTCCTCGACCGCGAGGTGCCACGGCGACAGTGTCGCGACGTCCGGCAGCGCGCCGACCACCGCCACGGCGGTGCGCCCGTTGCTGAACGCCACCGTGTGGGTCCCCGGTGCGGCGGCGCGCACGAGGACGCCGCCGTCGGAGCCGACCGCCAGGTCGTCCGCAGTGCTCTCCACCGCGTGCACGCGGTCGGGCACCGTGTCGCGGACGATCGCGATGAGCGCGGTCTCGCCCGGCGCGAGGCGCACGCGGGTCGTGATCCGGCCGCCGCCGGTGCCGTCGCTCCGGTAGGCGGCGACGGGTTCGATCGCGCCCGTCCAGGCGTCGAGCCGGTAGGGCCGCCCGCTGCCCGCGAGGGCCACGGTCTGGTCGAACGGGGCGGGCTCCGGCTCGGGCGCGCCGGTCATGTTGTTCACCCCGTTCTGGTTGTAGAGGAAGTGGAAGTCGGCGCGGTCGTCCGCCCGGTGCACGCCCACCACGTTGGACGGGGCGGCGGGCGAGAAGTCGGGGCGCACCCCCGCTGCCGCCAGCGCATCGGGGACCGCGTCCTCGGCGGCGACCCTGCGCACGCCCGGCGTCGCGAGGAGCGCGGCGAGCGCCGCCCGGACGTCGGCGTCGTCGCCGGCGTCGCCGAAGAAGCCGGTACTGTCAGGCAGTTCGCCCACCACGATGACGGGCAGGCCCGCGCGGGCATGGTCGAGGACCGCCCGCGCGGCCGCCGCCGGCATCCCCCGGACGCCGGCGCGCTGCCCCGCGAAGTCGAGGACGAGCGCCTTGTAGGCGGGGCCCTCGGGGTCGAGCCGCCCGCCGGCCACCCGGGCACCGGGCAGGTCGAGCAGTGCCGGGCCGATGAACTCGTAGGTGTAGCCGAGGCGCTCCATGGTGGTGTCGGTGAACCACCGGAAGTGGTCGTCGGCGCTGTGGTTGGCGGTGTAGGGGAAGCCGTGGCTCCAGTAGCTGTGCCGGTAGACCGCCACGTCGACCCGCGGTCGCCCCTGCTGGAGCACGAACTGCTCGCGGGCGAGGAACGCGGTGACGTCGGGCGTGTGCGCCCAGTACGGCATGCGGGGCCCGTACGCCTCGGCGAGGCCGAGCGGGCCGACGACGTCGGGCATGCTCGTCCCCATGTAGGACCAGAACCCGGGCCAGTCGGCCTCGGGGCCGTCGGCGCTGACGCCGAACGAGCGGGGGCCGCGCGGGTAGGCGAAGCTGTGCAGCTCGGCGTGGTTCGCGCCCCCGGCGAAGGCCCCGTGTGCGGCCGACAGCGCCTGCCGCCACGTCGTGGAGTACAGGTCGTGGCCCACGCGGGTGGTGGTGGGCGCCGTCTCGACGACGAGCCGCCGCCTGCGGCCCATGTGCGCCGCCCCGGCGATCGCCCGGATGCCGTCGAGCCGGTTGCCCATGGCGAAGTTCTCGGTGTTCGGGACCTCGACCGCCGCCGCGGCGGAGATGTCGAGGGTGGCGTTGTAGGACGGCTTGGGGCGGTAGCGGAGCCCGTGCGAGCGCGCCCAGGCGTTCAGCGGGCGGAGGTGGTGCTCCTCGTACAGCTCGCTCAGCGTCCGGTAGTAATCGTTGCGGATGCGCGCGCCGGTGCCGTCGGCGAAGTCGTGATCGGCCGGCGTGTCGGGGTGGCGCGTCTGGGGCGCCCTGAACGTGTTGGCGACCCAGTCGTTCAGGTGCGGGATGAAGACGACCGGCAGGTACGGGCGCAGCGAGTAGCCGCGGCGCCGCTCGAACTCCGCGAGGAGGTCCGGCGTCCAGAGCTGGTACCCCTGGAGGTGCAGGGAGTCCTCGAAGAGGGTGTCGTCGACCTCGTCCACCAGCTTCTGGATCTCGGGCGTGAACACCTGCTCGTCCCAGTAGGCCGTCATGGCGTCCGTGCCGCGCGCGCTGAAGTAGTCGGCGTAGGGCGACTCGGTCGACCGCCGCCACACACCGAACAGCAGCCAGTCGCCCTCGGGGGCGGTCCAGGTGATCCGGCCGTCCTCGGCGTCCTTGGTCAGGTCGGCGAGACCCGCCCGGTCCAGGAGCACGGGGGCGCCGTCCGCCCCGTCCGGCGCGTCCGCCCCGCCCGCCGCGCGGCGGGCGGCGACCACGGCGACGAGGGTCCGCGGCCGCTCCGGATCGGTGGCGGGTTCGGGGACCGGACCGCTGTACACGGTGCCGCCGCCGATCGCGGCGGTCCCGTAGGCGATCTCCTGCTGGTCGACTCCGCTGTCGGCCGTCACCTCGGGGAACCGGGCCGTGTTGTGGATGGTCGGGTCGACCGCGATTCCCACCCGCCGCGCCGTTTCCAGCGCCGACCGCAGCAGGTCGTTCCGGCGCGCCGTGGGGGCGATGTCGAGGTCGAACAGGTTGACGCCGCCGAATCCGGCGGCGGCGATCTGCTCGATCGCGCGGGAGAGCTCGGCCGCGCCGATGGCGTCGACCGCGGGCGGGAACAGGTAGATCTTCGGGCGGATGTCCCGCGCGGGCGCTGCGAACGCGCGCGCCAGGTCGGCGCCGGGTCCCGGGTCCTCCCCGGGGTCGTCGGCGGGGTGTGTCGGGTGGACGGCGTCCATCGGTGCGGCCTTTCCGGTGGCGTGGCCGGACCGGGTGGCCGGGCCGGCCTGCGGATGGGTGCCGGGCGCCGGGCCCGGCGGTGGGGTGCCGCGGGACTCAGCGCTGGTGCACGGTCCGCAGCGGGACGAACTCGTCCTTGTCGTCGCCGAAGCCGCGCGCCTCGAGGTTCCAGCTCCAGGACACGGTGGGGGTGATCCGCATGTACGGCGCCGTGCCGAACCGGCCGGCCCGCTCGATCAGCTCGGCCGTCCCGTAGACCCGGAGGAACCGCGGGGTCCAGGGCTCGACGGCGACGAGGTCGTCGATGACCAGGGCGACCTGGTCGTTTCCCGTCGCGACGTTGCGGAACTTGCGGGTCTTCGCCGGGTCGATCCCGCCGACGTAGAAGAACGCCCCGTCGAACTCGAAGCCGACCGGCGCGACGTCGGGCTGCCCGTCGGGGCCGACGGTGGCGATGCGGGCGAGCGGCTGCGACCGCAGGTAGGCCAGCTCTTCCTCGGTGAACGACATGTCCCTACTCCCCGTTTCGCCCATGGTCCTGGTCTCGACTCACACCTAAAGTACAACATGTAATGCATTAAGGAAAACGTTTGATGTAAATCGTGGAGCGGGGGAGGAGAGTAGACCGTGGATCGGGGAGGGGACCCTCAGCCGCCCGCGGGTGTGTTGCCGCGGCCCCGGTCCGCGCGCCTGATGGCGACCGCAGCGGCGGCGAGCAGTCCGGCCACGCACAGGAGCAGCACCGAGTTGTGCGCCAGCTTCGCCGCAGGAGTCGGCCCTTCCAACGGCACCACCAGGAATGCGATCAGGGCGTTGACCAGCAGCGCGCCACCGAACACCGCGAACCGGTGCATCGGCCCCCACGCCGCCCCCCGCGACCACAGCGCCATGAGCCCGGCGAGCGCGCCCAGCAGTGCGATCGCCCCCACTGCGCCCGCCCAGTTGGGCGGGGTGAACTGGAACGCGCCCAGCAGCACGAGGGCCGTCCCGCCCACCAGCAGCGGATGCGGCGTCCACCGCCCGCCGGCGCGGCCCGGCCGCCGTCCGACCGCGAACGCCGCGGCGACCAGCGCCGCCGCAACGGCGGCGGCGCCGGCCAACTGCGGGGCCGAGGCGACGGCGCCCTCGGTGTCGTAGTGGTCGGAGCTGATCACGGCCGACGCCAATAGGTACAGCACGGCGACGACGACCAGGCCGGGCGTCCGCAGCCACGGCACCGCGGCCCGGCGCGGTGCCAGCGACTCGATGACGACGATCGGCGCGCAGATGCTCCAGACCGCATGGCCGGTGACGAACCCGAGCGCCTGGTGGACGCTGACGCCGAGCATCGGGACGAGGGTGGGCAGCCGCGCGTCGTCCCAGTAGTCGATGTCCCGGTAGGCGTCGTTGAACATCGACTGGTCGACCAGGCCCGCCTGGATCACGCCGAACGCGGTGCCGAGCAGCAGCATCGTGGGCAGGCCCCGCCCGGTGCGCCGCGCCGCCTCGCGGATGAGCACGGCGGCGCCGCCGTACAGCGGCCCCAGGATCAGCAGCCCGCCGAGCAGGGCCAGGAGGGCGCCCACGGAATCGTCGTAGCCGATCAGGTACTCCGCCGCCACGGGCGAGAGGACCAGCAGGCCGAGAACGGACGCCATGCGCGGGCCGAGCCTGCCCTTGGGCGCGCGCGGCCGTTCGACGGCCGCGGCGGACTCCGGGCGCTCCGGGCGCTCCGGGTGGGCGGTCATGCCGACCCGCCGGGGCGGTGCGCGGGTGGCGTGCTGCGGCAAGCAAGAGGTGCGCTGCGGCGGTCAAGCGGTGTGCGGCGGCGGGTGGAGTGCGGGCGGCGCGGGCCGCGGCGCGGCAGGGTCGGGGTCATGGCGCCGACGCTAGGCCGCCGCCGCGGGCCCGCGCGTCGGCCGGGAGACCACCGTCCCCCGACCAAAGTCGCACGCGCGCCCGACCAAAGGCGGCGGCCCGCGCCGCGGCGTCGCTAAGGCTTTATGCCCACACCGGCGTGCTCCCAGATCAGCTTGTTCGGGTCCGCCGGGAGCGGGCGCGGGACGGCGTCGCCGTTGCGCCACGTGACGCAGTCGACCAGGACCGGGTCGGTGCCGCCGTCGAGGGCGGGCGACACGATCTCCAGTCCGTCCATGGCCCGCGCGCACTCCCGCGGGGAGCGCACGCGCCCCCACTCCATCCCCAGCTTGTGCACCCCCTCGGTGAACGCGTTCGCCGAGGCGGGGTCGTCGGCGCACAGGTGCGAGAACACCAGGGCGGACCCCGACGGCAACCGGTCGAAGTAGCGGCGCACCAGACCGAACGGGTCATCGGAGTCGGGGATGCAGTGCAGCAGGCTGACCAGCATGATGCACACGGGCTTGGAGAGGTCGATGAGGCGGATGGTGCGCGGCGCGCCCATGACCCGGTCGACGTCGCGCAGGTCCGACGTGATGACCGTGGTGTCGGCGGTGTCGGCCAGGATCGCCCGGCCGTGCACGAGGACGATCGGGTCGATGTCGACGTAGACGACGTGCGCCCGGCGGTGGACCCGCTGGGCCACCTGGTGGGTGTTCTCCGCGGCGGGGAGCCCCGAGCCGAGGTCGATGAACTGGGTGATGCCGAGGTCGCGCGCGATGTACTCGACGGCGCGCGAGAGGAAGGCCCGGTTCTCCCGAGCCAGGACCTTCGTGCCCGGGTTGATCCCCTCGACGACTTCGGCCGCCGCGGCGTCGGGCGCGAAGTGGTCCTTGCCGTCGAGCAAGGCGTCGTAGGTGCGTGCGACCGTCGGGGTGGTCATGTCGATATCGGGCGGGAAGTGGGAGGAGAGGGGATTCTGCTCCATTGCGCGCACCTCATTCGTCGGGGGGAGTGGACAGAATCGTAGACCCGTCCGGGGCCCCCGGGGCGGTATTCGCACTCCTATTTCCACCGGCGCCAGCGGGTGTGAAACCCGCGGTGCTGGATTCACCTCGTGCGTCGCACGAGCATGCCCGCCGACCTGCCCGCGCAGGCCGCCGACCTGGATACGGCGTTCATGAATTCCCGGCCGGAATTCTCCCGACCAGGCGATTCGGGGCGGCGGGAAACCGCGCGGGAACCAGCACGAAAGCACGTGACCTGGGAAATAAATGTGGCGGGATCATGGGCTGTGTTCGCCCGCGGCCGGCGAATACCGCGTCGAAAGGTGGACGAGCGCGTCGGCGAGGAGTTCCGCCTGCCGTTCGCACGACTCCTCGTCCTTCGTCTCGGCGAACTCGAAGACCAGGCCGTCCATTCGGTGGATGAGGAACCGGGTGATCTCGTGGACGGCGATGGCGGGCGCGGTGCCGTCGGCCCGGGCGGCGGCGTCGAGGTTGCGCTGGATGAGCGCGCCGCCCATGGGGGCGTTGACCGCCACCCACATGTCGCCGTCGCGCAGGGTCGGCGCGATGGTCTCCTTGTTCCGGATGAACCACATGAGCAGTTCCATGAGCGCGAAGTGCAGGCCGGGGTTCTCGCGGATCCACCGCCAGTACGTCGCGACGCTCGCCCGGAGGGTCGCCTCGAACCCCGCCGCGGGATCGATGTGGGCGAAGGTCGCCTGCATCGTGGCCTGGCCCCGCTCCAGGATGAGCATGTTGAGCTCGTTCTTGTTGCGGAAGCAGTAGTGGAGCGCGCCGAGCGGCGCCCCCGCCTTCTCGGCGATACGGCGCGTGGTGGCGCGGGCGAGGCCTTCGGCGGCGATGACGTCGACGGCGGCGTCGATGATGGTCCGGCGCCGTTCGTCGGCCGGCAGGTAGTTCACGGACACCGCTCCATGGGATGCTCGGCGGCCCCGTCCTCGCGCGGTGCGGCGCGGGGGCGGGGACGGGGGACGTTCGGGTCGGCCGGCCCTTAGGCGCGGGTCACTCGGTGATGAAGGCGCGCAGGAGCGCGAAGAACCGGTCGCCCTCCGAGTCGGGGATGAAGTGGCCGGAGTGCTCGAAGACCTCCAGCCGGGCCCCGGCAGCGGGCGGCAGACCCGCCATGATCTCATCCGCCGCCGCCAGCGGCGTGATCGGATCGCGGGCGCCCGCGGCGACCAGGGTCGGGCAGCGCACCGCCGCGAGTGAGTCCCGGCGGTCGAACTCGGTGGACATGAAGCTCATGGTCAGCTCGGGGTTGAGGACCATGCGGCCGAACGCCTGTGCGTGCTCCGGTGAGGGGAAGGACGGCTCGGGGCTGTAGGCGGCGAGGCAGTGCTCGGCGAACGCGGCGAACGACGCGGGGGTGCCCTCGGTGAGCAGCCCCTTGGCGGCGGCCGCCGCGTCCTCGCCCGCCTCGGTGCGGAAGCCCTCGACGACCCGGTCGATGTCCATGCGCGCGAGCGTGCTCTGCAAGACCAGCTTCGCGGGGTGGTCGGGGTAGCGGGCGGCGTAGTTCATGGCGACCGTCCCGCCGAAGGACCAGCCCAGGACGATCGGCTTCGTGATGCCGAGGACGTCGCAGAGCGCGCGGATGTCGTCGCCCCATTGGTCCATGTGCCAGGTCGCGGGGTCGGAGTCCTGGCTGCGGCCGTTGCCGCGGTGGTCGACGTAGACGAGCTGCGCGACGTCGGCGAGCCTGCTGTAGGCGGGCTTGAACATCGTGTGGTCATGCCCTGGCCCGCCGTGGAGCAGGAGGAGCGTGGGCTTCTCGCGCATGCCGTCCCCGTCGGGCACCAGGCCGGGACCCTCGATGTCGACGAACAAGGACGTGCCGTTCACCGCGACGCGCATTGCGGCTCCTTTGGAATTGTTGGACAAGTGACCAAGTCGGTTGACCTAGTTTGCGGTCGGCCGGGCCCTCTGTCAATCCCGCCCACCCGCGGGGACGGCGCGGGGACGGCGTTGGGGTGGCATGGGGGAAGGGAACCGTGGCAGCCGCAGATGCATGGGCCCGCCGACGCGTGGCAGGGGGCGGGGGAACAACCGGCCCGCGGGCGCCCCCGCCTGCGGGGAACCGTCGAGGAGGCGGACATGAGTGGTGCGGAGAAGGCCCGCAGCAACACCGAGAAGGCAAAGGGCAAGCTCAAGGAAGCGGCGGGAACCGTGACCGGCGACGAGCGCCTGAAGGACGAAGGGCGCGCCGAACAGGCCAAGGGCCACGCGCGCGAAGCCAAGGAAGACCTCAAGGACGCCGGCCGCAGCGTGACCCGCGGCGTCCGCGGCGACGACCCCGACAAACCCCGCCGCCGCGGCATCTGATCCGACCGAACGGCGTGGGCCCGCCCAATGGGCGGGCCCACGCCGTTGCGAGGGGCCGGGAGCGCTCCGGCAGCGCGGGTCCGGTCAGGGGGTGGCGGGCTCCGGCGGGGTCCAGGGGGTGTTGTTCTTGTGGACGAGTTCGGTGATCTGGGCGTGGTCGAGGGTCCGCGCCGGGGCGCCGCGCAGTTCGAGCATGACCCGGCACGCCTCCTCGACCTCGATCGCCGCGGCGATCGCGCTCTCCGGGTCGGCGGCCGCCACGATCGAGCCGTGGTTCGCGAGCAGGGCCGCGCGGAATGGCATCGGGTGGGCGGCGATGAGGTCGGCTTGGGAGGGGTCGCCGGGGGCGCGGTAGGGGATCAGCGGGACCTGCCCGACCTTCATGAGGACGTACGGGGTGAGCGGCGCGATCGCCGTGTGCGCCGACCACGGCGCCAGGCAGGACACCGCGGTCGCCGCCGGGCTGTGCACGTGGACGATGACGCCCGCAGCGGGGTCGCGCCGGTACATCGCGAGGTGGAGGGGGACCTCCTTGGTCGGCCGCGGGCCGTCGAGGTGCTCCCCTGACATCCCGACCGACGATAGGCGCCCGGGGTCGAGGTGCGAGAGGCGCGCGTTGGTCGGTGACACGACGGCCGTCTCACCGTCCCGGACGCTGACGTTGCCCGCCTGGCCCGCGGTCAGCCCGGCCGCCGCGAGCTCGCAGCCGATGTGCGCGACCGAATGGGTGATCGTCACGAAATCGCCTTCCAGGCGTCGATGAACATGTGCGGCCCGCCGAAGTTGCCGGACTTTAGGGCCAGCGCGATGGGCGTACCGTCCGCTGTCTCGGCCCCGGCCCACACCACGCCCGGGGCGATCGCGGGGCCGATGTCGAGCCGCTGCACCCCGAGGGCGGAGGTCACGGCTCCCGAGGTCTCGCCTCCGGCGACGACGAGGCGCCGCGCACCGGCCCCGACCGCGGCGGCGGCCACCCGCGCCAGGCACTCCTCGATGCGCGCCGCGGTGCCGGTGCGGTCGGGGTGCGCGGGGGTGTCGGCGGGTGCGGGTGCGGGTGCGGTGCGGTCGGGGTGCGCAGGGGTGTCGGCGGATGCGGTGCCGGTGCGGTCGGGGTGTGCCGGGGCGTCGGCGGATGCGGGGGTGGTGCTCTCGGGGTGCGCCGCTGCGGCGGGTGGGGGCTCCAGGTCGTCGAGGTGTGCCGTCGCGTACACGAGTACGGGCTGGTCCGACGACTCCCAAGACGTTATGGCGAACCCGACGAGGCGGGCGGCCTCGCCGAGTAGGTCGGCCGCCAGCGCCGCCCGGTCGACCTGGACCGAGGGCATCTCACCTGCCGCGAGGGCGACCTGCTCACGGGTCGCGGCCGACGCCGAGCCCGCGATGACGAGCCGCCGCCCCTGGGGGAGGGCGACCGGTGCGGCCGGGACCGGTGCCTCGGGCGGACGCAGGGCCGCCGCGAGTCCGGCGCCGCCCGTCAGCAGCGTCCCCTCAGGGACGGCGGCCGCGATGCGGTCGAGGTCGCCCGCGTCGATCGCGTCGATGACGGCGAGCGCCGGGGCGGCGCTGCGCTGCGCGGTGCCCGCAGCGGCGTGCGCCGAGGTGTTCGTGTCGCCGAATGGCGCGGTGCCTGCGGCGCTGTGCGGCGCGGTGTCGGCGTCGGCGTGTGGCGCGGTGCCCGCAGCGGAGTGCGGCGAGGTGCCGGAGTCGCTGTGCGGCGAAGTGCCGGACTCGCCGTGTGGTGCGGCTTCCGCTGTGCAGTGCAGTGCGGCGAGCGCGGCGGCGAGTGCCGCGGGTTCGCGCACGGTCTCCAACGGGATGTGGTGGACCTCGGAAGCCGTCTGCGGGCGCAGCAGCCGGACCACGCTCGAATCCGTCATGGGTGTAAGCGGATGGTGGCGCATCGGGCTCTCGCCGAGCGGTGTGTCGTGGACGAACAGGTGGGCCTGGAAGACCCGCCGCCCGTTCGCGGGGGAGCTCGGGACGACCACGCCCAGCGGCGTCCGCAACTCGGCGAGGAGGGCGTCGGCCACCGGGCCGATGTTGCCCTCCGGTGTGGAGTCGAACGTCGAGCAGTACTTGAGGTAGTACCGCGACACGCCGAGCGCGCGCAGCCGCCGCACGGCGTCGACGCTCTCCCGCACGGCGTCCGCGACGGGCGCCGTGCGCGTCTTGAGCGCCACCACGACCGCGTCGGCGTCGGGCGCCGCGTCGGGCGGGGTCCCGATCGCGACCAGGGTGCGGTAGCCCGCGCCGGTGAGGGCTGCCGCGAGGTCGGTGGCGCCGGTGAAGTCGTCGGCGATACACCCCAGCTGCGTCATCGGTCTCCTTAGCGTCGGCTGACCGTAGCATGTTCCCATTTGGGAATCGAGTTGACTCTGATGTAAATCCATGTTTCCTTACTTTCCACGACGACGCACATTGGGGCCTACCGTTGAACCTTGAAGAGCTGCTCGCCGACCCTTCGGCGCCGCCCGTGCGGATCGCGGTCACCGGAGCGAACGGCGGCTACGCCCGCACACTCCTGTCCCAGCTCCGCGCCATCGACGCGATCGAGGTCGCCGCGCTGTGCGACCTCGACACCGACCGGGTGCGCGACTTGTGGGCAGAGATCGGCCACACCGAAGGGCTCGTCGCGGTCGGCCAGGGTGCGCCGGGCGCCACCGTCCTGACCGATGACCTCGACCGCCTGCTCGACGTCTCCTTCGACGTGCTGGTCGAGGCAACGGGCAACCCCGCTCGGGGGTACGCCGCCGCGCGGGCCGCACTCGACGCCGGCCGGCACGTGGTGATGGTCAGCAAGGAGGTCGACTCCGTCGCTGCGGCCGACCTGCTCGGCGCGGCGGAGCGCGCCGGTGTCGGCTACACGCTCGCGGGCGGCGACCAGCCGGCCAACCTCATCGCCCTCGTGTCCGCGGTGCGGCTGCTCGGCCTCGACGTCGTCGCCGTCGGCAAGTCCAGCGAGTACGACCTGGTCTACGACCCGCGGACCGGGGTCCTCACGCAGCTCGACGAGCACGTCGACGCCCCCGGGCTCGCCGGGCTCCTCGAACTCGGCGCCGACACCGCCGACACCCTCGACCGGCGCGACGCGGCGGTGGCGGCGCTGCACCGCTCCGCGACCGCCGACTACTGCGAGATGGCCGTCGTCGCGGCGAACGCCGGGTTCCGGCCGGACGCGGAGCGGCTGCGCTACCCCGTCGCGCGCCCCGCCGAACTCGCCGACATCTACGCGCCGTGCGAGGACGGCGGGATCCTCGACGGGACCGGCCGCATCGACGTGTTCAGCGCGCTCCGACTCCCCGGCGAGGCGAGCTTCGCCGGCGGGGTCTTCGCGGTCGTGCGCACGACCGACCCCGTCACCTGGGCGACGATCGCGCAGAAGGGGCACGTCGTGAGCCGCAACGGCAAGTACGCCTGCCTCTACCTGCCCTACCACTACATGGGCGTCGAGACCCCGCTGACCATCCTCGCGCTCGCCCGCGCGGGCCTGTCGACCGGCTACCGGCGCATGCGCGGGGACGTCGTCCTCGCCGGACGCGCGCGCGGCCCCATCCCCGCCGGGACGACGCTCGCCATGGGCGGCCACCACCACGACGTCGAGGGTGTCGACCCGGTGCTGGTGCGCCGGTCCGAGGTCGGCGACGACGTCGCGCCCCTCTACCTCGCGTCGTTCGCCACGACCGTCGGCAGCCTCGCCCCCGGTGCGCTGCTGCGGCTGGGCGACCTGACCGGCATCGACCCCGCGCTCGCCGCGGCGGCACGCGCCGGCGCGTGATAGCGCACCGGACCCGACCCCCTCCCCAGACCCAGCCGAAAGAGATCTGACGATGCCCCTCTGCCACGCCAGCCCCCGCCGCGGGACCGGCCGTGCGGTCGATGACCTCCGCACGCGGACCCTGCCACGCGTCCCCGGCGGGGTGGTCCTGTGAACGTCGAGTTCGTCGGGCTGCTCGTGCTCGTCGCGGTCTTCGCGGTCGCGACCTTGCGCAACATCCACATGGGCGCGCTCGCCCTCGTCGCGGCCTGCGTGGTCGGCATCGGCCTGGCGGGGGAGGGACTCGACGAGGTCCTGTCCGCGTTCCCCGTCGACGCGCTGCTGATCCTCCTCGGGATCACCTACCTCTTCGGTATCGCGCGGGAGACCGGGACCATCGACTGGCTGGTCGACCGCTCGGTCAGCCTCATCGGCGACCGGGTGGCGTGGATCCCCTGGGCGATGTACGCCATCGGGACGGGCGTGGCGTGCCTCGGCACCTCGCACGCCGCGTTCGCCGTCGTGCCGATCGCCATGAGCCTCGCGACCACCCACCGCATCAACCCGACGCTCATGGGCATCGCCATGAGCTCGGCGATCGTCGGCGGCGCGCTCGCGCCGACGAGCATCAACGGCATCACCGCGGCGACGGTCGCGAAGGACGCCGGGATCCCGTTCGACCCCCTCCTCATGTTCGCGCTCTCGGTCGGTGTCAACACGGTCGTGGTGGCGGTCGCGTTCTTCATGTTCGGCGGGCGCGAGCTGCTCCGGCGTCCGCGCGACAAGCGGGGCGCCGACGGCGGCACCGGGTCCGACGGCTCCGGTGCGGGCGGCGGCACGGCGACCGCGGTGCGGACGGAGTCGACGCCCATCACGAAGGTCCAGGTCCTCGTCCTGCTGACGCTGGTCGTGCTGATCGCGGGCTTCTTCGGCCTGACACTCCTCGAGGTCGACGTCAACTTCGGGGTCGTCGCGCTCACGCTCGCTGTCGCGCTCTCCCTTTTCATGCCGGACGTGGGCCGCCGGGCAATGGCCAAGGTGGACTGGTCGACGATCCTGCTCCTCGGCGGGATCCTCACCTACATCGGCGTCCTCACGCGCCTCGGCGCCATCGACGACCTCGGCGCGGCCGCCCGCTCGGTGGACGAGCCGCTCCTCGCGGCGGCGGTGATCTGCGTCGTGGGCGCCCTCGTGTCCGCGTTCGCGTCGACCATCGGCATCCTCGGGGCGCTGATCCCGCTCGCCGTCCCGCTGCTCGTCCCCGGCGGCGGACTGGAGATGACGGGGCTCATCTACGCCCTGGCGATCTCGGCGTCGCTGGTCGACTGCGCCCCGTTCTCCACGACGGGCGCCACGATCGTCGCGTCGGCCGCGGAGCCGGAACGGCCGACACTGTCGCGCAATCTCACCTACTGGGGGCTGTCGATGGTGGTCATCGGGCCGCTCGTCACGATCGGGGCGCTCGTCGTCCCGCCGCTGTGGCTGTGACGGCGCGCGCCGCGGTGCCGCACCGGAGCGGGCGCGGGCCCCGACCCGTCGGGGCCCGCGCCGCGGCGGCGCACCCGGACCGCCTTTGCCGGACAGGGGACCGCTCCCGCTGCGCAGGGGACCGCCACCGCGTGCTGAGCGGCGCGCCGCTAGCCTGGCTCCCATGACGACCTCGGGCACCGACGACGAGGCTCCGCTCATCCCCGATCAGCGGCGCGAACTCCTGGTGCGCCTCCTGCGCAGCGAGCGGGTGCTGAGCGTGCACCAGCTGACCGAGGCGCTCGGCGTCTCCCACATGACCGTCCGGCGGGACATCTCCGCGCTCGAAGGCGAGGGGCGCGTCCTCGCCATCCCGGGCGGCGCGCGCCTGCCCACCAGGGTCGGCGCCGAACCGAGCCGGGCCGACAAGAGCGTCATGGAGGCGCCGCAGAAGGCCGCGATCGCCCGCGAGGCGGCCCGGCTCGTGCGTGACGACATGGTCGTGTACCTCGACGCCGGCACGACCACGCTGGGTATCGCCGGCCGCATCGAGGGGGTCAACGGCCTCACCGTCGTGACGAACGACTTCGCGATCGTCGAGGAGTTCGGCCTGCTCGGCGAGGTCGAGACGGTGCACATCGGCGGGCAGGTCGAGTACGCCAACCGGTCGACTATCGGGCTCCTCGCCGCGAACACGCTCCGCGGGCTGAACATCGACATCGCGTTCATCAGCGCGAGCTCGTGGAGCGCCCACCACGGCGTCACGACGCCCGTGCCCGGGAAGGTCGAGGTCAAGACCGCGGCCATGGACTCCGCGTCGGTGGCGGTCCTCGTCGCGGACAGCTCGAAGTACGGGTCGTTCAGCATGTACCGGGCGGCGGAGCTGCGCTCCTTCTCGTCCGTCATCACCGACAGCACCCTGAGCGATGGTGCCGTCGAGAGCGTCCGCAGCCTCGGCATCGAGCTGGTCCTCGCCGACGACGAGAACGAGCCTGCGCAGACCGACCGTACCTAGCGGCAATGCCACTGCATCAACGGGGTGCGAGGGTGTTCTTGACGGCCCCGGTGCCCTCGGGCGGCCCTGCCGCCCTCAGGCGAAGGGGGTTGGCGGCGCGTTCCTGGTGTCCTGGGGTGGCGGCCGGGTGCTTCGCAGCCGCGACGGCAGCCACCCTCTGTCCGCCGGATGCCCCGCACTCCTATTGCGCCCGCTTCGCGGAGTATCGCGCAGCGGGGGCCCGCGGCGGCAGCCTCCGCCTCCGCTCGGGCTTACGAGCCCTCCATCGCCCACCTGAATCAACGGCGTTGGGCTAGCGGGGGGTGCGGGCGGCGTGCCATTCGGGGGCGAGGACCGACCAGACCTCGGTGTCCTGCCGGACGCCGCGGTAGAGGTAGTTCGCGCGCAGGACCCCCTCGCGGCGCATGCCGAGCCGTTTGGCGACGTTGATGCTCGGCGTGTTCTCGGCGGACACCAGCCACTCCACCCGGTGGATCCCGCGTTCCCGCACCGCCCAGTCGATGATCACCTCAGCCGCGCGGGTGGCCAGTCCGCGTCCGGCCGCCGCGGGCTCCAGCCAGCACCCGGCCTCGCAGTTGCCCGCCGCCGCGTTGAAGTCCCGGAAGAGGACGCCGCCGACCAGCAGACCGTCGAGCCGGACGCCGTAGACGCGGCCGGTGTCGGCGGCGGCCTTGTCGGCGTAGGACTGGAGCCAGCGCCGCGCGGAGTCGAGGTCGTGCGCCGCGTCGGGGAGTCCGACGTGGCGGCCGATGAACGCGCGGCCGCGGTCGATGTGCGCGTAGAACTCCTCGGCCTGCCACGGCTCCAGCTGCCGCAACTCGGCTCCGTCTCCCAGCGGGACAGCGAACATCCTCGTCCTCCGCAGCGGTCGTGCACGATGCCAGGATCGTCGCACGCCCCCCGCGCACAGCGGTGTCCGGCCCCGTGGCCGGAGCGCCCGGGCCCGCGAGCCGCCCCGCCGCGGGGCCCCGCGACCCGCCCCGCCGCGGGAGGCCGTGCGGCGGGGCGGCATCGGAGGATGTTCCTACCCGCCGGGACGGGGCGCCGCGGCCGGGACCCGGGCGGCGCCGGGACGGGGGCCCGCCGCGGCGGCGATGGCGGCGACCCGCGGGTCGCCGTCGAACGCCTCGGCCGGCAGGACCGTGTTGCCGGCCAGTTCCACGCCGTCGGGCGCCGCACCGGGGTCGGCGTCCCACACGTTGCCGACGAACGCCACGTGCTCCAGCGGCGGCGAGACCTCCAGCACCACCGGCGCGTCGGCCCGGTACACGGCGTTGCCCTCGACGGTGACCCACGCGGCGCCGTAGTCGGTGTACAGGCCGAAGTTGTAGGAGGTGACGGTGTCGCGGACGACGTTGCCGCGCACTAGGGCGCCGTTGTCGCGGGAGTCGCCCTGCGGGCCCGAGATGTAGATCCCGCCGCCGTCGGCCAGGACCCGCATCGTGTCGTGGACGAGGTTGTGCAGCACCCGTGTGCCGCGCCCCTCGTACACCACGATGCCGTTGTGCGGCACGGTGTCGACCCTGTTGTGCGCCACGGTGGTGTCGACGGTTCCGGAGACGAGGACGGCGGGCGAACCGCGGTACTCGGCGCCGATGCGGTGGATGCGGTTGTCCTCGACGCGGTGGCGCCGCGCGCCCTCGCCGATCACCAGTCCGCCGCCGGAGACCTCGGTGATCTCGCTGCCGAGCACGGCGTTGTCGGCCCCGTCGCCGCGGAACTCCAGCGCGACCGCGCCGAGCCGGGTGAACCGGCAGCCCTCCACCGTGACCCGGCTGGAGTCCTCGACGACCACGTTTCCGGGGATGCTCTCCGCCGTACCGGGGACGGTCACCTGCCCCTGGCCCTCGGCGAAGGTGACGGTGTGGAGTCCGCCCCCGTTGTAGTAGCCGTTGCCGTGGTAGTGCAGGAACCCGTCGGGCGTCCCGGGCTGCCGCCAGGTCGCCTCGGCGAAGGTGATGCCGCGGAACGCGACGTCGCCGACACCGCGGGCGTGCAGCAGGGTCTCCAGCACCGGCACCACCGCGTCGGCCGGGTCCTCGCCGGGGAGGGGCCGGTAGTGGAGGGCCCCGTCGGCGGTGGCGAAGGTGCCGTCGGTGAGGAAGGCGGGGCTGTTCTCGGCGGACGTCGGGGAGTCGACGCCGTTGTTGTCGCCGGCGCCGGGGCCGTCCCAGGTGATGACCGAGTGGTAGAGCCGCGCGGCGCGGTCGAACGCGGGGCTCGCCATCGCGATGGCGGTCGAGTGCGCGTCGCCGGAGATGCGCGCGACCGGGCAGCGCGCCTCCGACCACGGGTAGGCGCCCTGATAGACGAACTCCACGTCGCCGTACCAGGACTGCGGCCCGGTGCCCTCGGTGGTGTACCCGGTGTCGTCCCGGACCAGGGTGCCGTCCAGCGGGATCGCGGCCCGTTCGACGCGGCGCCCGCCGACGTAGAGCTGGCGGGGAGCCGGGCCGGGGACCTCGGCGCGGTGGGTGCCGTCGGCGTCGGCGGCCCACTCGGTGACCGGGCGGCCGCCGCTGATCACCGCCTCCTCCTGGGCGGCGGTGCCGTAGCCGTGCGCCTGGTAGCAGACTCCGGAGTGCTCGGCCGAGAGGATGAGGGTGTCGGTGAGGCGGTGGGTGCCGGCGCGGAGGGAGACAACGGTCCCCGGTCCGGCGGCGTCGCGTGCGCGGTGCAGGGTGGCGAAGGGGGCCTCGAACGTGCCCGGTCCCGCGTCGTCGCCCGCGGGGTCAACGAAGATCATCGATTTCTCGTCGCTCATGTCTACACCGTACACTTTGGGAGGGGCAGCGTGAATACGGAAAGGAGCGGGGGAATGGCCGATCCCGAGCGCAGTACCGAACTGCTGTGGGGGGTGGGATCCCGGCGCGGCCTCAGCCTCGACTCGATCGTGCGCGCCGCCGTGGAGCTGGCCGACGCCGAGGGGCTGGCGGCGGTGTCGATGCGCCGCCTGGCCGACCGGCTCGGCTTCACCACGATGGCGCTCTACCGGCACATTCCGGGAAAGTCGGAGCTGCTGGCCCTCATGTGCGACGCGGTCCACGGCGAGAACCACGGCGGGGGCCCGGCGGAGCCCGGCACGGAGGACGGCACAGGGCCCGGCACGGAGGACGGCGCTGTGCCCGGCGCAGGGCCCGACGGGGAGGGCGGCGGCTGGCGGGACGCGCTGGCGGCCTGGGCCAGGGAGGCGATGGCGCTGCACCGGCGGCACGCCTGGCTGGCGGAGTCCGACGATGCGCGCCAGGTCCCCGGTCCGAACATCGTGGCCCGCTATGACCGGGGGCTGGGCATCGTCGCCGCCACGGGCCTTGCGCCCGCGCAGGTCGTCGCGTCGGTGGACCTCGTCGGCGGCTTCGTCGACAGCACGGCGCGGCAGGCGGCAGCGGCGGCGCGCGCCGAAGCGCGCTCCGGTGTCAGCCACGAGGAGTGGTGGGGCGGCCGCGACTCGCTCTACGCCCACCTGGACCGCTATCCGGCGCTGACCCGCCTGTACCGGGAGAGCGCCTACGACGCGCCGCTGGACCCCTTCGAGTTCGGCCTGCAACGGGTGCTCGACGGAGTGGCGGCACTCATTCGTGACGAAAGTGAAGACGAAAAAGGGTGTGCGGTGTGCGGCGCGCCCGTCGAGAGCGGCCCCGCGGGCCGTCCCCGGGACTACTGCTCACGCGCCTGCCGCCAGCGGGCGTACCGCATGCGCAAGGGCCGGCACGGCTGACACGGTGGCCGCCCCACCGGTCGCGCCCCGCCGCCCGCCCCGCCGATCGGCCGGGGTCACGGCTCGTAGGCGGGCGGGCCGTCCGTCCCGTCGCCGGTGTCGGAGAGCGCGTCGAAGGCGTGGCGGCGGTGGTCGGCGAACAGGGCGAGGGCCCTTCGGGTGTCGCGGGCGCGCAGGGCGGCGGCGAGGCCGCGGTGCTCCTTTGCGACGTGGGCCAGGTAGTCCGCGCTGCTCAGGCCGGTGCGGGTCAGCAGGAACAGGTGGACCTGGGAGCGGATCGCCTGCCACGCCTCGAGCAGGCGCCGGTGCCGGGCCGCGGCGTACACGGCGTCGTGGAAGGCGATGTCGCAGCGCACCATCTCGTGCTCCGACCCGGCGCGGTCCATGCGCTCGACCGCCGCGTCGATGGCTGCCAGGTCCTCCGGGGCGGCGTGCGCGATCACCCGGCGGACGGCGAGCTGCTCCAGGACGTCGCGCAGGCTGTCGAGTTCGGCGATGTCCTCGGGGGCGAACCGGGTCACGGTCGCCCCCCGGTGCCAGGCGCTGCGGACGAGCCCTTCGCGCTCCAGCAGCAGCAGGGCCTCGCGCACCGGGCCGCGGCTGACGTCCAGCTCGCCCGACAGTTCGACCTCGCGCAGCTGCGCGCCGGGGGGATAGGCGCCGCTGAAGATCGCGTCCCTGATGCGGTCGGCCACCTCGCCGGCCAGGCCCCGGCGGCGTGCGGGGGCCACGCGCACTCGGTCGGTCATGGGCTCCTCCTCCGTCAATGTCCTAATGTTAACATTCAGACAATGTGCGCCGGGGTGGATTCCGGCGCGCGAGCCGGACGACAGAAAGGTGCGCCCATGACCGCCCCCGATTCTCCGATTCCGCGGTTCCACCTGGCCATGCCGGTGGACGACCTGGCGGCCGCCCGCCACTTCTACGGCGAGGTCCTCGGTTTGGAGCAGGGCCGCAGCTCCGACACCTGGGTGGACTGGAACCTGCACGGCCACCAGTTCGTCACGCACCTGGCACCGGAGCGCGCGCAGCGGATCCACAACCCGGTCGACGGCCACGACGTCCCGGTGCCGCACTTCGGCCTGCTCCTGCCGGTCCCGGTGTTCCACGAGCTCGCCGACCGGCTGCGCGCGGCCGGGACCACGTTCGTCATCGACCCCTACCTGCGCTTCGAGGGCCGCCCCGGCGAGCAGTGGACCATGTTCCTACTCGACCCGGCCGGCAACGCGCTGGAGTTCAAGGCGTTCGCCGACGACTCCCAGGTCTTCGCCGTCTGAGGACCGGCGGCGCGCGCAACGGGCACCGCGCCGCCCCGGCGGCGCGGTGCGCCGATCCGCCCCCGGGCGGTCGCGTCCGGCGCGCCGGACCCTACGATCGGGTCCGAGAGAAGGCAGGTCTGCTGATGAGAATCGCAATCCTCGGCACCGGCGAGGTCGCCCAGGTCCTCGCGCCCGCGTTCCTCGACCTCGGACACGAGGTGGTCGCGGGCACCCGCGACCCTGCGGCCACCGCGGCGCGCAACGCCCCGTTCCGGCGCCTCGCCGACAGCCGTCCAGAGCTGGAACTCGCTGCCTTCGCCCACGCGGTGCAAGGGGCCGGCATGGTCGTCAACGCGATCTCGGGGCCGGTCTGCGTCGGTGCGCTCACCCCGCTGGCCGCGGCCCTGGACGGCGTGACCCTCATGGACGTGTCGAGCCCGTTCGACTTCGCCGAGGGGAAGGCGGACGTCGTGCTCGAACCGGCGAACACCGACAGCCTGGGCGAGCAGATCCAGCGCGCCCTTCCCGGCGCGAAGGTCGTCAAGACGTTCAACACGCTCTCCGCGGAGATGATGGCGGCGCCGTCCGCCGCCGGGAACGGCGACCACTCCGTCTTCGTCAGCGGCGACGACCCCGCTGCGAAGGCCGTGGTCGGCGCCCTGCTGCGCTCCCTGGGCTGGCGGGACGTGATCGACCTCGGCGGGATCAGGACCTCCCGCGCCACGGAGATGATGCTGCCGATGTGGGTGACGCTCTCCAAGGCCGTGTCGACCCACATGTTCGGCTTCAAGATCATGCGCTGAGCCCTCGCCCACCGGACGGCCGGGCGCCGGGCGGTCGGGCGCCCAGCGGGCGAGGGCCGCCGCCGTCAGCCGGTGGGGCCCGCGAAGGCGCCGGTGAAGACGACGCGGTTGCCGTCCGGGTCCTCGAGCGGCAGGATCCGCGAGGAGCTCGCGTCACTCGGGCCGGGGTGCGCGATCCCCGCCCGGTCCAGATGCGCCACCAGGCCGTCGAGGTCGGACTCGTCCAGCACGACCGCCGACTTCCCGGCGCGGTCCGGCTCCGCCCAGACCTGGACGCCGAAGGTGCCGGACAGGTGCCACTCGATCAGGCCGTCCATGGGCCGCGTGTCCGGGCCGCGGTCGAACAGCAGCGTGTACCACCGTTCCGCCACTGCCAGGTCGTCCACTGCCGCCTGCGCCAATACCCGCGTGATCGTCATGACGCCTCCCATGCCGCGGCCCGGCCGGTTCCGTCGGCGCAGCGGCGAACTGATTGTGAAATGCAACTACATTGAGGCTACTGCCGACCGATTGCATCATGCAAGTGGTCGGCGGCGGTTCTGCCGAGCGGCCCGCGCCGCGGCCGCGCCGCGGCGCCGTTGCGGGACGCCGAAGCCCGGGCGCGCCCCACGTCGGTACGGCCGACACGGGTTCAGGCCGGGGCATAGCGGGAATGAGTGAGCCGCTTCGACAAGGACCGCGCGTCGAGCGGTTTCGGCTCGGGCGGTCCGCATCCTTCGGAGCACGCCGGTACGGGGGAGTGGTCGTCGTGCAGCACGCGGGAATCCTGGCGCACAGCGTCCCCGGCGCCGCGTTGTGCTTCGGGCACTTCTGCGAGACGGCGATGGCCGAACTCGGCGAGCACGAGCACCCCGACGTCACCATGGACTGCATCGCGATGGGCCGGAGCATGCCCGCGTGGGAGGACGGCGACCACGACGCGGTCCGGGCCGTCCTCGCGTCGAGCGCGGCCCGCCTCGCCGCAGCGGGCTGCGACTTCTTCGTCTGCCCCGACAACACCGCGCATCTCGCACTGGAGCGGGACGGCGCCGACCTGGCGCTGCCGGGGCTGCACATCGCCGAGGCCGTGGCCCGGCACGCCGCTGCCGCGGGGTACCGGCGCGTCGGCATCCTCGGCACCCGCTGGACGATGGAGGCGGACCTGTACCCCCGGGTCCTGGCGGCACACGGGATTTCGGCCGGTGTCCCGGACGCGGCGAGCCGGGACCGGATCCAGGAACTCACCTTCGGCGAGCTGACCCACGGACTCTTCACCGACGCCGCCCGCGCCGAGTTCGTGGCCGTCATCCGGGGCCTGGAGGCGGCCGGCTGCGAGGCCGTCGCGCTGGTCTGCACCGAGTTCCCGCTGCTTGTCTCACCTGCCCAGTCGCCCATCCCCACCCTGGAGTCGACCACGCTGGCGGCCGAAGCCGCGGTCGGGGTCGCCCTCGGCCGGGACCCGCTGCCCACCTGGCGCGGCGGTCCGCCCGACGGCGCGGCCGCCTGAGGGACCGGCGGGCCGCGGCCGCGCAGCCGAATCCGACATTTCGATCGAATTTGATCGGCGTTATTGACATCAGATCGCCGCAGTGCGGATGATATGCGTGTTTCTGATCAGAAACGTTCGGATGTTTTCGGACGCTCTGTTTCAGACGCACCAGGTCTGCCACCGTGAGCACCGGTCGGGCGGCGGACGTGCGGCCGGGCGCCGCGCGTACCCCCACTCCGGCCGTGCCCCGGCCCCCGGAGTCTGGAGGACGCATGGCCCGACTGTCGCGCCGCAACCTTCTGCGGGCCGGTGTCGGAGCGGGCGCGGTGGCCGCACTGGCCGGGTGCGGGACGGGGGCCCGCCCTGCCGGCCAGCCGCCGCTCATCCCGCGCGCCGGGCCCGGCGAGACCGTGCACCTCACCTACTGGTCGTGGCTGAAGGACTTGCAGCGCGTCTGCGACGTCTGGAACGCGGCGCACCCCCGCGTCCAGGTCGAGGCCGTGTGGTCGCAGCCCGGCAACGACGGCGGCTACCAGTCGATGTTCTCGGCACTCGCAGCAGGGGGCGGGCCCGACATCGCGCAGATCGAGATGCGGCAGATCCCCGCGTTCATGCTCGTCAACGGCCTCGTCGACCTGTCGCGCTACGGGTTCGACCGCCACGCGGACAAGTACGATCCCACGCTTGTCAGCCAGGTCGGCTTCAACGGCGGCGTCTACGGCGCCCCCCAGGACTCCGGGCCCTGCGCGTTCTTCCACCGCTCCGACCTCCTCGACGAGATCGGCGCCGAACCGCCCGGCACCTGGCAGGAGTGGACCGACCTCTCGGCGGAGTACCGCGCCGCCGACCGCTACCTCGAATGCTTCTACGTCAGCGACACCTCGCTCTTCGCCGCCATCGCGGCCCAGGCGGGGGCCGCCTGGTTCCAGATCGACGGCGACCGGTGGGCGGTCGACCTCACCGACGACGCCACCATGATGGTCGCCGAGCACTTCGACAGGGCCATCGAGCGGGACCTGGTCGAGACCTCGCTGGGGATGTTCTCCCCCGGCTGGTTCGCCGCCGCGGCCGACGGCAGGATCGGCGCGATCACCTGCGCGTCGTGGGCCGACGCGCTCATCCAGGGCACCGGGGGCACCGAGGGCCTGTGGCGGGTGGCGCCCATGCCCACCTGGTCCGGCACCGGCTACGGCTCCACCCAGCTCGGCGGGTCGACGGCCGCCGTCCTCGCCAACTCCGCGCACCCGCAGGAGGCCCTGGACTTCAGCGTGTGGATGACCACCGACCCCGCGGGGATCGACGCGATGATCGAGCACTCCGGCATCGGCTGGACACCGGCGCCCGACCACATCGGGACCCGGCGGCGGCAGGCGTCGGAGTTCTTCGGCGGGCAGCGCTACAACGAGGAGGTCTTCGTTCCCGCGTCGCGGCGGCAGAACCCCGACTGGATCTGGAGCCCCGTTGTCCAGCAGGTCTTCGACAACCTTGCCGACAACTTCCGGCGCCGGCTCACCGGCGAGATCACCCTCATGGAGGCGTGCGCCCGCACCGAGCGGGACACGGTGCGGATGCTCCGCGACAAGGGCCTGAGCGCGAGGTCGCTGTGAAGGCGCAGAAGGCGGCCCCCTGGCTGCTGCTCACGCCGTTCCTCGCCTTCTTCACCCTCGCCTTCCTGCTGCCGATCCTCTACGCCGTCTGGCAGAGCTTCACCCGGGTCCGGCTGTCCGGGCTCTTCGGGGAGGACGGCGCGACCACGTCCTTCGCCGGCTTCGACAACTACGCCAAGGCGCTGGGCAACCCCGAGTTCACCGCCTCCATCGGCCGGGTGCTGCTGTTCGGCGCCGTGCAGGTCCCGCTGATGATCGCGCTGGCGACGGTGCTCGCGCTGCTGCTCGAATCGGCGTCGGCGAAGTGGCCGCGGTTCTTCCGCGCGGCCTACTTCATGCCCTACGGGGTGCCCGGCGTCATCGCGACCATCCTGTGGTCGTTCCTGTACGTGCCCGGCCTCAGCCCGTTCCTCGACCTCGCCGAGAGCCTGGGGATCACCGTGGACGTGCTGGGGCCGTCCACGGTGCTGTGGTCCATCGCCAACATCGTCACCTGGACCTACACCGGCTACAACACGCTCATCATCGTCGCCCAGCTCAAGGCGATCCCCGGCGACCTGTACGAGGCGGCGCGCGTCGACGGCGCCGGGCCGTGGCAGATCGCCCGGTCGATCCAGCTCCCGCTCATCCGCCCGGCGCTGATGCTCACGGTCGTGTTCTCGATCATCGGCACCCTCCAGATCTTCGCCGAGCCGAAGATCCTGCGTGAGGTGTCGCCCGCGATCAACAACGACTACACGCCCAACCTCGCGGCCTACAACTCGGCGTTCAACTACAACGAGTACAACGTGGCGGCGGCCCAGGCCGTGCTCATCGCGCTCGCCGCGTTCGTCCTGTCGTACGCGTTCCTCTACCTGAGCAACCGGAAGGCGGGGCGGCGGTGAGTGCGAAGGACAGGGCGGGTGCCCGTGCGGCGGACCCCCGGCAGCGGCGCGCCAACGCGGGCTCCACGATCCTGGTCACCGGGATCCTGGTGGTCGTCAGCGTGTACTTCCTGGTCCCCGCCTACTGGATCGTGGTGGCGGCGACCAAGACCACCGAAGACCTGTTCACCACCAACGGGTTCTGGTTCGCCCCCACCACGCACCTCACGGAGAACGTCACCCGCGTCCTGACCTACGACGACGGGATCTTCCTGCGCTGGTTCGCCAACAGCGTCCTCTACGCCGGAATCGGCGGCCTGGTCGCCACCCTCTTCGCAGCGGCCGGCGGATACGCGCTGGCGAAGTACGCCTTCCGCGGGCGCGAGGCCGTGTACGGGCTGGTCCTCGGCGGCGTGCTGGTTCCCGCGACCGCCACGGCGCTGCCGCTGTTCCTGCTGTTCAGCGAGCTCGGCCTGACCAACTCCTACTGGAGTGTGCTCATCCCCTCGGTGGTGTCGCCGTTCGGGCTCTTCCTGTGCCGGATCTACGCCGCGGCGACCGTCCCCGACACCGTGATCGAGGCGGCCCGGATCGACGGCGCGGGCGAGATGCGCATCTTCGCCACACTGGGCCTGCGCGCCATGGTGCCCGCCATGGTCACGGTGTTCCTGTTCCAGCTCGTCGGCATCTGGAACAACTACTTCCTGCCGCTGATCATGCTCGCCGACCCCGACCTGTACCCGCTGACCCTGGGCCTGAACAACTGGTACGCCCAGGTCGAGCGGCTCCCGGAGTTCTACGAGCTGACCACCGGCGGAGTGCTGGTCTCGACCGTTCCGCTGGTGGCGGCCATGTTCGTCCTCCAGCGGTTCTGGCGGGGCGGGTTCACCGAGGGGGCGGTCAAGGAGTAGCCACCGGACCGGCCCGGAACGAACCCGACGCACCTCGGCGGACCGACCCTGGAGGACCATCAGTGACGCAGCTGCCCTACTACGAGGACTACTCGCCCGGCGCCGGTGCGCGCACCGCACCGCGCGCCCGCCTGCGCACCGACGCGGCGGCCCTCGACCTCGGCGGCCGGTGGCGGTTCCGGCTGGGGCCGACCGCCGACCCGGGCGAGGAGACCTGGCGCACGGACTACGACGACGCCGCGTGGGACGAGCTGCCCGTCCCCTCCCACTGGGTGCTGCACGGCGACGGCGCCTACGGGCGCCCCTGGTACACCAACGTCCGGTACCCGTTCCCCGTCGACCCGCCCCGGGTGCCCACCGAGAACCCCACCGGCGACCACCGCCGCCGCTTCACGGTCCCCGCCGGCGGGGCGTGGTCCGAGGCGGAGCGGGTGCTGCTGCGCTTCGACGGCGTGGAGTCCGCCTACCGGGTGTGGTTGAACGGGGCCGAGGTCGGCGTCGGCAAGGGCAGCCGCCTGGCGCAGGAGTTCGACGTCACCGGCGCGGTGCGCACCGGGGAGAACCTGCTCGTTGTGCGCGTCCACCAGTGGTCGTCGGCGAGCTACCTGGAGGACCAGGACCAGTGGTGGCTGCCCGGCATCTTCCGCGAGGTCACGTTGCTCGCGCGGCCCGCGGCCCGGCTCGACGACGTCTGGCTGCGCGCGGAGTACGACCACGCCACCGGGACCGGGCGCCTGGCGGCGGAGATCGACGCCCCCGCGGCGGCCTACCCCGTCGTGCTGGAGATCCCCGAGCTGGGGGTGGCGCACCGGTGGGAGCGCGCCGAGGACGTCGGGGCCGTCGACGTCGGCGCGGTGCGGCCGTGGAGCGCCGAGGACCCGCGCCGCTACGAGGCGGTCGTCACCGCGGCGGGGGAGCGGGCGGCCCTGCTCGTGGGCTTCCGCACGGTGCGCATCGAGGGCGACCGGTTCACCGTCAACGGCCGCCCGGTGGCGTTCCACGGCGTGAACCGCCACGAGATCCACGCCGACCGGGGCAGGGTCTTCGACGCCGAGCACGCGCGCGCCGACCTGGAGCTGATGAAGCGGCACAACGTCAACGCCATCCGCACCAGCCACTACCCGCCGCACCCCGGTGTGCTCGACCTCGCCGACGAGCTGGGCTTCTGGGTCATCGACGAGTGCGATTTGGAGACGCACGGCTTCGAGCAGGCCGGCTGGCGCGACAACCCCGGCGACGACCCGCGGTGGGCGGACGCCTGCCTCGACCGCATCGCCCGCACCGTCGAACGGGACAAGAACCACCCCAGCGTCATCATGTGGTCGCTGGGCAACGAGTCCGGCACCGGCCGCAACCTCGCTGCCATGGCCGCCTGGGTCCACGGGCGCGACCCGGGCCGCCCCGTCCACTACGAGGGCGACTACACCGGGGACTACACCGACGTGTACTCGCGGATGTACGCCACGCTGGAGGAGTGCGCCGCCATCGGCGCGGAGTCCGGCCCCATCCGGTTCGCCGCACCCGCCCAGGCGGCCCGGCTGCGCCGCCGCCCCTTCGTCCTGTGCGAGTACGCCCACGCCATGGGCAACGGCCCCGGCGCCCTCGACGCCTACGAGGAGCTGTTCGACCGGCACCCGCGCCTGCACGGCGGATTCGTCTGGGAGTGGCGCGACCACGGGCTGCGCACCCGCACCCCCGACGGCACCGGGTACTTCGCCTACGGCGGGGACTTCGGTGAACCCGTCCACGACGGCAACTTCGTCATGGACGGGCTGGTGCTGTCCGACGACACCCCCTCGCCCGGCCTCGCCGAGTTCGCCGCCGTCGCCGCCCCGGTCCGGCTCGCGTTCGACCCCGGCGAGGAGCGGATCGTCCTGACCAGCCGGCGGCACAGCGCCGACACCGCCGACCTGCGCGTCCGGTGGGAGGTCCAGGTCGACGGCCGCACAGCGGGCGGCGGCGAGGTGCCCGTGAAGGCGGTGCCGCCGCAGGGATCCGCCGGGGCCGACGCCCCGCCCGCACTCCTGTCGGCGCTGCGCGCGGCGGACGGCGGCGAGGTGTGGCTGACCATCACCGCCGAACTGGCCGAGGAGACCGCGTGGGCGCCCGCCGGGCACGTGGTGGCCGCCCACCAGGTCGACTGCACCACCGCGCCGCAGCGCGGCCGGGCGGCGCGCCCGCACGGCGCCCTGCCACCGGGCCCGGCGCGCGCGGTGCGGCCGGAGCGCGGGGCGGGCGGGCTCGCGCTCGGCCCCGCCCGGTTCGACCCGGACACCGGCCGGCTGCTCCGGCTGGGCGACGCGGAGGTCGCGGGTCCGCTGCTCGAACTGTGGCGCGCCCCCACGGACAACGACCTTGGCACCGCACCGCACACCTACCTGCCCGACGACCACGGGCCGGAGGTCGGCACCGAGGTCCCGTCGTGGGCCAAGCAGTGGCGCGATCGGGGCCTGGACCGGCTGCTGCACCGCACGGCCGAGGTGCGCGCCGACGGCCACCGGCTCGTCGTCCGCGCCCGGGTCGGCGCGGCGGGCACCTCGCTGGGGGTGGACGTCACCGCCACCTACACCTCCGCCGGCGCGGAGCTGTTCCTGCACCTGACCGCCGTGCCCACGGGGGAGTGGGACTGCCCGTGGCCGCGGCTGGGGGTGCGCCTGGACCTGCCCGCGGCGCTGAGCGGGGCCGAGTGGTTCGGCACCGGGCCGCACGAGTCCTACCCGGACTCCCGCCGGGCCGCGCTGGTGGGCACCTACGGCGCCCCGATCGACGACCTGGGCGTCCGGTACTCGAAGCCGCAGGAGACCGGCCACCGGTCGGGGACCCGGTGGGTGCGCCTCACCGGCCCCGTGCCGGGGCTGCGGGTGCGCGCGGTGGGCGGCAGCGAGGTCGGCTTCACCGCGGCCCGGCACACCGCGCAGGAGCTCAGCGCGGCGGCGCACCCGCACGAGCTGCCGGACAGCGCGGGCACCTACCTGTACCTCGACGCCGCCCAGCACGGGCTCGGCTCGCGCTCGTGCGGCCCGGACGTCCGGCCCGGACACATCCTGTGGCCGGCGGCGTACAGCATCGGCCTCGCCCTGAGCGCGCTCCCCGCCGACTGAACCGCGGCGTGCGGCAGGGCCGCGCGGCCGCGGGCTCCCGCCGCCGGGTCACCGGCGCGCCCCGGCCGCGCAGCCGATGCAGGTCCGCGCCGCGGGGCGGGCGTCCAGCCGCGCCGCCGCGATCGGCCCGCCGCAGCGCTCGCACGTCCAGTACGCGCCGTCGCGCAGCCGCTCGGCGGCGCGGTCGAGGCCGGCGAGTTCGCGGCGGACGTGGTCGCGCATCGCGGTGAGGCGCTCGCGTTCGTAGGCGAGGGTGGAGCCCTCGGGGTCGTGCTCGTCGTCGTTGTTGGTGAACGCGGCCGCCGCGACGACGGCGTCCCACTGCCGCTCCAGGTTCGCCGCCAGCTCGGCGGCCTCGGCCCGTGCGGCGCGGATGCGCTCGGCCGCCGCGCGCTGCTCGGCGGCGGGGCGGTCCGGGCGGTTCGCGGCGTCGTCCATGGTGCCCACCACGGTGGCACACGCGGGGGACACATTCGCGGCCCGCCCGAACGCGGCGGCCCGCCCGAACGCGGTGCCAGGCCGAACGCGGTGCCCGGTCGGCCCGGCCCGGCGGCGCCCGCGCCGGGCCGACCCGCGGCTACCTGCTGTAGTTCTGCCCCGGGGGCCTGCCGGGGATCGGCTTGGCGATGAGGGCGACGGGGATGAAGAAGCAGATCTGGCTGATCGCCATGGTGAGTGCCCAGAGCTCCTTCTCCTCGTAGTGGGCGGCCGCCTTGGCGTACAGCTCGTCGGGGACGCGCTCGCCGCTCGGATTCGGGGTGAGGACGGCCTCCACCAGCTCCAGCGCGACCCGTTCGGCTGCGGTGAAGTAGGGGGCGTCCTGCCACGTCGCGACGGCGGTGATGCGCTCCTCCGGTTCCCCGGCCCTGCGGAGGAGGCCGGCCTGCCGGACGGAGTGGTAGGTGCTGCCGACGATCTGTCCGGCGCGGAGCTGCACCAGGCCGACGGTGGCGCGCGGGATCCCCGCGTTCCGGCTCGCCTTTTCCATGTCCGCCCCGATGCTCGCCAGTTCGGGGAAGAGGGGGACGGGGTTGGGCAGGCGCGACTCGTAGGCGTCCTGTTCGGTGGCTGGTGTGGTCATGGTCGTCCCTTCTCGGTTCTGCGGCGGTGGTCGTGCGGTCCGGCGGGACGGGTGCGCTGTCGCGGGGCCGCCGCGCGGTCCGACGCGGTGCTCGGCGGCGATACGCGGTCCGGCCGGGGGTCGGGGGCTCGCGTGCGCCGGACGGTGTCTCAGCCGGTCCGGCGGCACGCCCGGGCGGGATGTGCGGGGGCGCGGGCGGTCATGCGGGCGCACGCGTGCGGCGCTCGGCCGCGGCCCGGGCGAGCTGGAGGACGCTCCCGCCGAACATCACCACGCCCAGTGGGACGTGCAGGGCCGTCACCTCCGCGATGCCCAGCGCGATCTGCGCCAGCGTGACCGCCAGGAAACCGGATGCTTGCAGGACGGGTCCGGGCGGGCCGCCGCTCTGCCGCCACACCACGATCGCGGCGGCGAGGTGCAGCAGCACGGCGGCGACCAGCGCACGCGCTCCGAGACTGTGCAGCGCCATTCCGTGGGATGCGGACAGCAGCAGTCCGGCGGTGACGGCCTGGACGAGGACGGCCAGGGTCTGCACGGCGATCGCGGCATGCAGGACCGTGACGCTGCCGCGTCGGGTCCTCGTGGGTGTGGACATGGGCGGTCGTCCCTCCTCGATCTCGACGCCGGTTCGCGGCCGGCGGTCCGGTGTCTCAGCTGTCCGACGACGCGGCAACGGGGAATGTGAGGCGGCGCGCGGCCCGCGCAGGTCGGGGAGTGTCCGGGCGGGACGGCCGGGTCCGCCGCGCCGTCCGGCACCGGGGCGGGTCCGCGCGCCGTCGGACGCCGGGGCGGGTCCGCGTCCCTTGATTCCGTATATCCTGTACACGGTAGGGATCGCATGCTCGGGAGGCGTCGTGGAGATCCGCACCTTCGCGCAGGGCGACCGCGCCGAGCTGCGCGCACTGACCCGGCGCGCGGGCGAGGGAGCCCCCACCGCGTCGCTGTGGGGGCACGCCGAATCCGAACTCGCCGTCTACCTCGCCCCGTACATGGACCTGGCGCCCGACTCGCTGTTCGTCGCCGTCGCCGACGGGGCCCTGGTGGGCTACCTGACGGGCTGCCCCGACAGCGCGGCGTTCCCCGACGACGGCGAGCGCATCGCGCGGGCGGTGCGGGCCCACCGCCTGGTCCTCCGCCGCGGGCCCGCGGCCTTCTTCGCGCGTAGCATGGCCGATGCGGGCTGGGCCGCGGTGCGCGGGCGGCCCGTTTCCGGCGGGTTCGCCGACCCCAGGTGGCCGGCGCACCTGCACATCAACGTCGCGCCCGAGGCGCGCGGCACCGGTGCCGCCGAGGGCCTGATGCGCGGGTGGCTCGGCCGCCTCAGCGACATCGGGTCGCCGGGCTGCCACCTGCAAACCCTGGTCGAGAACGCCCGGGCGGTGCGGTTCTTCGAGCGCATGGGCTTCGTCGCGCACGGCCCGGCACCGATTGTGCCCGGCCTCCGGCACAACGGCGGGCGCGTGCACCAGCGGACGATGGTCCGGCCGGCACCCGGCGCCGAGGACGTGCCCGGCCGGACCGCCTGAGCCCCCGGCCTCGACCCGTTCGCCAGGGCGTCCTCAGGCGCGATCCGGTTCGGGCACCTCTCGGGGGCCGCCGCGGTCCTCGTCGGGGCGCAGTGCGTCGAGGATGAGGGAGAGGCCGAACTCGAACTCGGCCGCGTAGTCGTAGCCCGGTCGGCTGGCGTGCTCGGTGATCAGCTCCGCGAGGTGCGGGTGGGTGCCGGTCGGCAGCGCGCTCAGGATGCCGTCCGCGATGTCGTCGAGTTCGGCGGTGCTCTCGAACGGCAGGCTCCGCTCTTGCAGGACGAAGCCGTAGAGGTAGCTGTCGATCAGCGAGAAGGCGTGTGCCGCCATCGCGACGGAGAAACCGCCCGCCCGCAGGGCGCCCAGGACGGCGTCGTGGTGGCGCAGGGTCGCCGGGCCGGGGTTGCTGCGGGAGTCCAGCAGGCCCACGGCCCAGGGGTGGCGCCGCAGGACGGTGCGCGCGGAGGCGGCGCGGTCGTGCATGGCCTCCTTCCAGCCGGCGGTGGGGGCGGGCAGCGCGATCTCGCCGAACACGGCGTCGACCATCCCGTCGAGGATGTCGTCCCTGCTGGGTACGTGGTTGTAGAGCGACATCGCCTCGACGCCGAGCCGGGCGGCGATCGCCCGCATGGTGACCCCGGCCGTGTCCTTCTCGTCGGCCAGCGCCATCGCCGCGGTGATCACCCGCTCCCTGCTGAGCGGCTGCCGCTTCGTGCGCCCGCCGGTACTGCGCTCGCGCATGGGTGCGCCCTCCCGTTGCCCTTTTCCTTGACGGACTTACGGCGTAAGTCTAACCTGACTTACACAGTAAGTCAGAGTGGTGGTGCGAGAGGCGGGAGCCCGACATGAGCACTGACCGGATGCGGCGGATCTGCGTCATCGGCGCCTCGGGGAAACTCGGGCGGTACATGGTCCGGCAAGCGCTGGACCGCGGCTACGAGGTCGTCGGCGTGTGCCGCGAACGCAGCGTGGCGAAACTCGCCGAGTTCGAGGGCCGCATGACGGTCGTCCCCGGGCCGACCAACGACAGCGAGGTGATCCGGCGGGCGGTCGCCGGATGCGACGGCGTGCTGACGGTGCTGGTCCCGTGGGGTGTGCGGCAGTACTCGTCGGGCACGGCGCAGGCGGTGCTCGACCACGCGGAGCCCGACGCGCGCCTGGTCTTCTCGTGCGGCTGGCACGTCGCCCGCGACGGCGGCGACCGGTACTCCCTGCTGTTCAGGGCGACCGTCCGGGTCGTCGGCGTGCTCGCCCGCCTCGCGCGCGTCGTCGACGTCGACGACCAGGTGGCGGCGTGCCGGCGGATCTTCGCCAGCGACCGGCGGTGGACCGTCGTCCGCGGGAGCGACCTCGAGGAGGGCGAGAGCCAGGGGCTGCCCGTGTGGCGCCGCCACGTCGGCGACCCCGCCCTCGCGAGCAACCGGACCCGGCGCGTGGACTTCGCCCTGTTCATGGTGGCGGCCCTCACCGACGACACGCTCGTCCACGAGGCCCCGGCGATCGTCGGGCGCCGCACACCCAGCGCATTGGCCCACGCCGGCGGCGGTCGGACCACCGGGGCGCCGGGCACCGCGGCCGCACCCACCACGGAGACCTCCTAGAACCGCCGCGCCGGCGGCACGCCGCCGGCGCGGTCAGGTGCGGGTGTCGCTGCGGTCGAGAACCGCCACCGCCACCGCCACCGTCGCGGCCGCATGCTCTGGCGCCTGCACCCGGGATCCCATCGGTGCCGATTTTACGCAGCGGGTCATCTAGGTCATGAACTGGCCTAGACGGCTTCTAACGTTCGTGGTGACACGCGAACAGCAGCGATGAAAGGCACCGACCATGGCCGTCGACCAGCAGACCGCACACGCAGCAGAGAACACGCCCGCCCTTCCCGGGGAGCGCGCCGACCTGCTGTCGACCCTGGCGCAGAACCGCCACTTCCTGCGCTACACCACCCGCGGGATCACCGATGACCAGGCCCGGCAGCGGACCACCGCCAGCGAGCTGTGCCTCGGCGGGCTGATCAAGCACGTCACAGCGGTCGAGTCGAACTGGGGCGACTTCATCCTGAACGGCCCGTCGGCCATGGGCGACTTCACGGAGATGTCAGAGGCCGACATGGCCGAGTGGACCGACGGTTTCCGGCTGCTCCCCGAGGAGACCCTGGCCGGCGTCCTGGCCGCCTACGAGGACGTGGCCCGCCGCACCGACGAGCTCGCCGCCTCGCTCCCCGACCTGGACGCCGACCACCCGCTGCCGGAGGCCCCCTGGAACGAGCCGGGCGCGCGGTGGACGGCCCGCAGGGTGCTGCTGCACATCGCCGCCGAGACCGCGCAGCACGCCGGCCACGCCGACATCATCCGCGAATCCCTCGACGGCGCCAAGAGCATGGGCTGACTCCCGGCCGCGGGGGCACCGCGCCCGGCGGTCCCGGCCGTCGCGGCCGAGGCCCTCGCGGCGGCCGGGGTCCCCGCGGCCTGAGCCTCCCGCGGCGGCCGGGAACACGGCCGGTCAGACCGTCGCGAAGTTGGCCATCATGCCCATGTCCTCGTGCTCGGCGTTGTGGCAGTGGAACATGTAGCGGCCGCGGTAGCCGTCGAACCGGGCGATCACCTCCACCGCCTCGCCGGGGCGCAGGTCGACGGTGTCCTTGCGGCCGGCGTCGTAGGGCCCGGGCGCGCGGCCGCCGCGGGAGAGCACGTGGAAGTGCACCAGGTGCAGGTGGATCGGATGGTGCAGGTCCGCCACGAAGCGCCAGATCTCCACGGCGCCGAGCCGGGGCCGGGCGTCGATCCGGGTGGGCGCGTACGGCTCCCCGTTGACCGTCCAGCCGTGCCGGTCGCCGACCCGCCCGCCGCGGAAGGAGAAATCCCTGGTCACGGCGGCCTGTGCACGGTCGAGCGGGGCGACGTCGGCGAGCCGGTCCGGGACGCGGCTGTCCTCGGCGCCGCGCCGGGCGACACGGAACCGCATCACCCGGGCCGTCGTCCCGGTACCGAGCCGGTTGACCAGGGTGACCTCGGTACCGACCGGGTACCGGCCGAAGTCCACGACCAGGTCGTAGCGTTCGGCCGGGGCGATCGGCAGGTGCCCGTGCACGCGCGGCGCGGCGAGCAGCCCCTGGTCCGCGCCGATCTGGGTGAAGGCCCCGCCGCCGGGCGGCGGCGGGTCGAGCGCGAGGTCGTAGCGGCGGGCGTTGGACGCGTTGAGCACCCGCAGCCGGTGCCGGGCCGCCGACACCTCGGCCACCGGCCACGGCGCGCCGTTCACCAGGATGACGTCGCCGAGCACCCCCTCGACGTAGGGCTCCTCGACGCCGGGCAGGGTGGTCAGCGACGGGTCGACGGACGGGTAGCGCATCGAGCCGTCCGCGGCGAACGCCCTGTCGGTGATCATCAGCGGCAGCTCCCGCTCGCCGCGCGGCAGCGGCAGCGCGTCCTCCTCGTCGTCCCGGACGATGTGGAACCCTGCCAGGCCGCGGTAGACGGCCGGCCCGGTGAAGTCCATCCGGTGGTCGTGATACCAGAGCGTCGCCGCCTGCTGCCGCAACGGGTACCGGTACTCGCGCTCGCCCCGGGTGACCGTCGCGTCCGGGTCGCGCATTCCCGTGTGCCCGCCATGGGAGAACGCCGCGTGCGTGCCGTCGGCGGGCAGCACCAGGTCGGTGGCGTACCCGTCGGAGTCCGGCGGGGTGCGGCCGCCGTGCAGGTGGACGACCGTCGGCACCGGGAGCTCGTTGCGGTGCCGGACGACCGCGGTCCGGCCGCTGCGGGACTCGATGGTCGGCCCGGGGAAGGTGCCCTGGTATCCCCAGATCGGCGTGCGCAGCCCGGGCAGGATCTCCGCTGTGGTCTGCCGCTGGACTATCTCGTACCGGTCGGCGTCCGCGTCCTTCGCGACCGGCGCCAGCACGGCCGGGACCGGCAGCGGGACCTGGAACGGCGCGGGCAGCGGCACCGCGCTGCCGAGGAGTTCCCCTGTCGCCGCGGCGCGCCCGACCAGCCGCGGCCCGGCGGCCCCCGCGGCGAGCAGCACGCCCGCCCCGCCCGCCAGGCCGAGGAACCGGCGCCGGGACGGCCCGCTCATGGCAGTACCTCCGGCGCCGCCCCGTCCGTCCGCCAGATCCCGACCAGCATGAGCGACGCGAACACGGCGAGCGCGACACCGAGCGGGACATGCAGGTCCAGCGCGCCGGACAGCCCGGCGAAGTACTGCCCGGACTCGCACGTGAACAGCAGCAGGCCCGCCCAGAACGGCCAGCGCGTCCCGACACGCCACCAGAGCAGCGCCGAGGGCACCAGCTGCACCAGCGCGAGGTAGGTGACCACGTCGGCGCCCAGCGTGTGCAGCGCCAGCATGTCGTAGTCGCCGATCAGGTACCGGCCGGCGAACACCGGCTGGGCGAGGATCGCGGCGGTGTGCGCTGCGGCGACCCAGCGCAGCACCCCCAGTACCACCCGGCCACGCGCCCGGTGCGGTGTCCGACGGGTCCGACGGGCATCGGCGGCTTCGGCCATCGCGCTTGCCTTTCCGCTGTAGTTGGCTGGACCGGCCGCGCCCGGAGTGCCCGGGGCCAAGGATGCCCGAGGGGCCGGGATGCCCGAGGGGCCGGGGGGCCGGAGTGCCCGGCGCGGTCACAGCGCCGGTACACCGGAACACCGGACCGCCCCGTGCCCGTTGGCGGCTCAGCTGCCGTGGTTCGTGCCGGGCCGCCTGCCGGGGATCGGCCTGCCGACGAGGACGACCGGGACGAACAGGTAGAACTGGCCGAGCGCGATGGTCAGCGTCCAGAGCGCCGCGTCGTCGTAGTGGGCGGCCGCCCTCGTGAACAGCTCGTCGGACACTCGCTCCCCGAACGGGTTCGGGGCGAGGACAGCCTCGGCGAGCTCCAGCGCCACTCGTTCGGCGCCGGTGAAGTAGGGGGCGTCCCGCCACGTCGCGACGGCGGTGATGCGCGCCTCCGATTCACCGGCCGCGCGCAGCTGCCGGGTCGACCCGATGGAGTGGAAGGTGCCGCCGACGACCTGCCAGGCGCGGAGCTGCATCAGGCCGATGGTGGTCTGCGGCACCCGGCCGTTGCGGAGGGCGTAGTGCGCGGCCTCGGAGAGCGCCGCGATCTCGGGGAACACCGTGGTGAGGTCGGGCGGGGGCGACTGGATGTCGTCCTGCCCCGTTGGCAGGTCGGCTGCCGTGGGTGTGGACATGGCAAGGTCTCCCTATTTCTCGGTATCCCCCGTGCGGCGCCGTTCTCACGGTCGGAGGCGGAAGGGGGTCGCCGCGGCGGCATCCCCAGGGGTCGCCGCGGCTGCGCCTCCTGGGTCGCCTGGGCGGCATGCCCGAAGCGGGGCCTCCCGGCCAGGGACCCGCGGGCCGCCGCACGGCTCTCCGCGTGCCGGACGGTGCCTTACTTGTTCGACCGGACAGCCCCGCGGAATGTGAGGTGCCGGACGAATCCGCCGCTCCGCGCACGGCTCCGCGCGGACCCGACAGGAGACCTACGCGGGAGGACCATCGAGCGCGCCGACCGGATGGCCGGGCTGGCGAGGCCGTGCCACGAGGGACGAGCGCACGTCCGACCGCTGATCGATCGGACGAGGGCACGTCCGACCGCTGATCGATCACCGCTATCGCGTCGACCTCGATCAGGTACCCGGGCTCGGCGAGTACCGCGACTCCCTGTTCCGTGCCGGGTTCTTTAGAGGCTCGGAACCAACGCTCTATCCTCTGCTGACCCGAACTCCCGCTGGTAGTGATCGGCCTCGAACTCCGCGGGCGG
>NZ_PYGA01000039.1 GCF_003014485.1 Murinocardiopsis flavida
GCGGTGTCGCCCGGCCCGGTGGTGCTGCTGTTTTCGTCCATGTGTTCACTTTACCTATACCCACCTACAATTACTATGTGTGATCATACGAATTCCTCTGACGCATCGCAGCCCACTCCTCGCCGCAACAAGCCCCGCCGCACCTCTTGACCTCAATAATGATTGAGGTCTTACGGTGTTCCCGGCCTGCGGAGCGGTCTCCGCGGGGCAACGCACTGTGCCGTCCGCACACGGTGCTTCGGAGCAGGGACAAGTAAGGAGGGCATCTGTGCAGACCCCAGTGGTCAACCGGTCGCAGCGCACCAGCAGTGGCGTGACCCTTGCCGTCGTGCTGTTAGGGGTACTCGTCGTGGCGATGTCCATCGCGGGCACCGCCATCGCGGTCCCTGAGATAGGCGCCGAACTCGACGCGTCGGGCGCGCCGCTCCAATGGGTCGTCGCGGCCTACAACCTGACGTTCGCCGCCTTCACTCTGGTGTTCGGTTCGCTGGGCGACCTGTTCGGGCGGCGCAGGACGTTCGTCACCGGCGTCGTGCTGTTCACGGCGGGTTCGCTGGCGAGTGCCGTGGTCACCGACATCTGGTTGCTGGACGCCGCGCGCGCCCTCGCCGGGATCGGCGGCGCCGCGGTGATGGCCTGCGGAGGAGCGATCCTGGCCAGCACCTTCGACGGGCCGGCCCGCATGCGGGCGTTCGCGGCGATGGGCACGATGGCGGGCGTCGGCATCGCGATCGGACCGTTCCTGTCCGGCTGGCTGGTCGCCCTGCTCGGCTGGCGCGTCAGCTTCCTCGTCTACGTCGCCGCGGGCGTCGCGGCCCTGATCGGCACCCTGTTCGTCGCCGAATCGACCTCGGGCGAGCGGCCGAGGATCGACTGGGCCGGCATGGTCGCCTTCGTCGCCGGGCTGTCCCTCGTGATGTTCGCGATCATGGAGGGTCCCGAGGCGGGATGGGGCGCCCCTGCGGTCCTCGCGGCCCTCGGCGGCGGTGCGGTGCTGCTGGTGGTGTTCGCGATCATCGAGTCGCGCGTCGCGCAACCCGTCCTCGACCTCTCGCTCGTGCGCAACCGCCGCTTCATGGCCTGGTGCCTGGGCACGCTCACGACCTCGGTGGGTTTCCTCGGGGTCCTGGTCTTCCTGCCGACCTACCTGCAAGGCGTCAACGGAGCGTCGGCCGGCACCGCCGGCCTCGTCATGCTGATGCTCACCGCTCCTGTGCTGATCGCGCCCCTGATCGGCGGCCGACTGGTGAACAAGGGCGTCTCGCCCCGCCTGCTGATCACCCTGGCCCTGCTGCTCGTCACCGCCGGGAACGCCTGGCTCACCGTGCTGCACCCCGGCATTGGAGCGGCGGCCCTGCTCGGTCCGCTGCTGGCGATCGGACTGGGCATGGGGCTGTCCTTCGGCATCACCGACGGCCAGGCGATGGACATCGTGGAACCCGGCCGGGTGGGCATGGCCGCGGGCTTCCTCAACACGGTCCGCGGCGGCGCCGAAGCCCTGGTGATCGCGATCTTCGGGTCGGTCCTGCTGACCCTGACCCTGGCCCGGCTCGGTTCTGGCGGGTTGGCCGCCCAGGTGGCGGCGGGCGACCTCAGCGGTGGCGACCGCGAGTTCCTGGCCGCCCAGTTCACCGACGCGTGGCAGGCGACCCAATGGGGCGTGGCCGCGCTCTGCCTGGCGGCGACGATCATCGTCTGGTCGCTGCTCGCACCGGGAGGGGCGCGGCGGCCGGGGCCCCGGCTCGGCGAAGCGCGCGAGGAACGTGCGGGAAGCGAAGCCTGACCGTTCGGGACATAGCGGTCGGGACCGGGCGGTCGGGACAGGGCGGACGGGGCCTCAGGAGCCGCCGCGGTGCAAGTACGCCGCGAGCGTGTCCGCGACGCCGCGGCGTTCACTGCGGACCGCCCGCCCGAGCCAGCGAGCGGACTCCGCACGGTCGCCGCGCCGCTCGTACATCCGCACCAGGTCGTATCCCGCGTGGACGTGGCCGGACCGTGCGGCGTCGCGCAGCCACTGCTCGGCGTCCGCGGTCTCGCCGCGCTCGCGGCACACCCGCGCGAGGCCGTACATGCCCTGGGCGTCCCCGCCGTCCGCTGCCGCGCGGAACCACTCGGCGGCGCCGTCGAGGCCGCCGCCCGGGTCTCGGCGCATCAGCAGCCCGGCCAGGGCGACCATCGCGCCGGTGTGCCCGGCGGAGGCGGCGGCGCGGTACCAGTGCTCCGCCGCGGCCTCCGCGGCCGCCCATGCCTCCGCCTGCCGTTCCGGACCGTCGAAGATCGTCAGCATGCTCGCGCGGCCGACCAGCGCCGCGAGTTCGAACATCGCCTGCACGTGTCCCGCCTCGGCGGCCCTGCGCATCCAGTACTCCGTGCTGACCCGGTCCATGACCGCGTTCGCCGGAACCGTGCGCGGCGCGGCCGCCCGCCCCCGGAAGCTCCGCGCGATGCGGTACAGCGCGTCGCCGCTCTCGGCGACGTCGGTCCTGCCGAACCACTCGGCCGCGCCTTCGTAGTCGCCGCGCTCCTCCAGCAGGACCCCGAGGCTGTTCATCGCGCGGCTCTCGCCCTGCTCCGCGAGGGGGAGCCACGCCGCTTCCGCGATCTCCGGCAGCCCCGCGTCGCGGGCGGTGCGGCCGATCAGCCACCGCTCCTCGCCGGTGGCGTGGTCGAGGGCCCGCCGCCACACGTGCTCGGGCACCTCGGTGGTGTGGTCGGCGTCGACCAGGTAGTCGAACGCGCGCCAGGTCGACTGCTCCAGGTCGCACGGGACGAGCAGGCTGGTCACCCCGAGCCGCTGCCCGGTCGCCCACGCCCACGCTTCCGCGAGTCCTTCGGGGCGCAGGAGGACGGCGTCTGCGAGGTAGCCGGCGTGCACCTCGTCGAGCAGTGTCCGGGGAACGGGTGAGCTGAGTCCCGTGCGGGCGAGATCGGTCGCCGCGGCGACCAGGGCGTGCCCGCGGGGGTTGCCGTCGTCGGCGGTAGGACGGCGGGCGCCCCGCCACTCGTCGAGCAGCTCCGGGCCCGCGGCGAGGTACTCGGTGGGGCCGAAGTCGCCGTGGTGCGCGTACGCCTCCGCCAACCGGCCGTCGGCCTCGGCGGCGGCAACGGAGCGGAGCCGCCGGAGTTCCGCCGCCGACCAGGTCCGCTCCAGGTGGACGGGGTCGGCCGCGTTCAGGACCCGCATGCCGATCATCCGCTCGTCGCGGCGACCGGCGCCCTGCCCGTCCGGTCCGTCGGAGCCGCGGAGTTCGGAGCGCAGCCGCCGGTAGACCTTGGTGCGCATGGTGGCGACGATGGGGACGCGGGCGCGGACGAGCCAGCTGACGAGCTCCGGCCCGAGCCCGCCCGGCCGAAGATGGCCTTCCATGTTGTCGAGCCACAGCATCCAGCGGGTGGTGTCGGTGTCCACCAGTTCGGGGAGCCGGTGCAGGTCCGATCCCGGATCAGGAGAGAGGACCCGGTGCCGGGGCAGGGCGCCCCTGACGGCCTCCAGCGCCGCCCGGGTCTTGCCCGCCGTCGACGGGCCGACGACCAGGACCAGTCCGCCGTCCGCAGCGGCCGCGGCGACGCGCCCGCGGAGCTCGTCGTCGCGGTCGCGCGCCACGTAGGGCGGCAGGGCGCCGCTGCCGCCGCTGTGGCGCGCGCGGTGGACGCCCGCGGCGAACGGCGCGAACTCCCCGGTCAACGGCAGGTCGGCGAGTGAGCGCAGCAGGCGGGCGGCGTCGCCCGGCGCGGCGAGGTGGATGTCGCCCACCGACCCGGCCATGACGGCGGTGCCGGACACGTCGCGTGCGGTGTTGCGGGTGGGCCTTCGGGCGGGACTGCGGGCGGGGTTGTGGGTGGTTTCGCCGGCGCTGTCGTGGGGGGTGTCGTGGGTGCGGTTGCGGGCGGGGTTGCGGCCGCCATCTCGGGACTGTTCGGGCCACTGCTCCATGGGCCGCCTCTCACCGCCCCCGCTGCGCGGGGCGCCGTGCGCGCGCCGACCGGGCCCGCTGCCGCCCGCTCACCATTCGTCCTCGAACCACCCAAGGGGGGCCGGGACGGACGGCAGCTGCTCCGGGTCGACGTGCCCGTGCGGCGTGCACGCGCGGAACGGCCCGGTCTTCGACAGGAGGGCCGCCAGGTGGGGATCGAGGTGGTCGCGGTACCACACGGACATCCCGGTGCCCGGCTCCCAGCGCAGCACCTCCCAGGAATGCCAGAGCGCGTGGAACCTCGAGACGGCCTCCGAATGGCGCCACCACTCGGCGCACCACCGGTACTCGCCGCCGGTGGGGCGGCAGTACATCGGAATGAACCGGTAGACGACGAACTCCTGGACGTTCTTGAAGACCGGTTCCGGCGCCTCCTCGGCCGGGGCCTCAGGGGGCGGCGGTTCATCGGCGGTTCGTCCCATGCGTCGCCTCGTCTCCCTTCCTCGCCCCGCATCCTGCCACGCGCAAGAAAGCGGAGGGCGGGCGCCCGGAACCGCACCGCGTCCACGGGGGCAGGGCGCGGCGGCCCGGAGCCGACGGGACGGCGGCACGGGCGGCACCCGGAGTCAGTCCGCGGCCGCTCCCCCGCCGGACTCGCGGCACCGGGTGCCCGTCGGGAGGCTCCGCCCGGCGCGGCCCGGCGCGGCCCGGCGTCAACCGCCCACCGGCCCACTGGGATGATTCCGGCATGGCCACCTACGTACTGATCCCCGGCGCCGGATGCGGTCCCTGGCACTGGCACCTGCTGGTGCCCCAACTGCGGGCGCGCGGGCACGACGTGGTGACGGTCGAGCTGCCCTGCAACGACGACGCGGCGGGGCTCGGCGACTATACCGACGCCGTCGTCGACGCCATCGGCGACCGAACCGACCTCGTCGTCGTCGCCCACTCGCTCGCGGGCTTCACCGGCCCGCTGGTGTGCGAGCGCCTCCCGGCGGACCTGCTCGTACTGCTGACCGCCATGGTCCCCGCTTCGGGCGAGCCGCCGGGCGAGTGGTGGGACGCCACCGGGTTCGAGGCGGCGCGGCGCGTCCAGGCCGAGCGCGACGGCGCCGCACCGGAGGGCGACAGGGAGGTCTACTTCCACGACCTCCCCGCTGATCTCGCCGCCGAGGCGGAGACGCGCTGGCGCGGCCAGTCGGGCACGCCGATGGCCCTGCCGTGGCCACTGCCCGCCTGGCCGCGGGTCGCCACCCGGTTCCTGCTCTGCCGCGACGACCGCTTCTTCCCCGAGGACTTCATGCGCCGCCTCGCGCGGGACCGCCTGGGGATCGCCGCCGACGCGATGGCGGGCGGCCACTTCCCCATGCTCTCCCGGCCGAAGGACCTCGCCGAGCGCCTGGAGGAATACCGCCTGGGCACGTGAGAGGGACGGGACCGCGCTGCCGCCTGCCGTCCGCCCTGCCGCAGGGCCCCGCTTGACGCCCGCGTCACGCGATCCGGCCAAGGAACCCCCGGTCCTGGCCCGGCCATCGCCCCCGCGCCGTCGCGCCGCGCGGCGGCCGCGGCCTCGGCCAGGCCCGCGCCGGGCCCCGGCTCCGCCGGACTAGGCTCCGGGCCATGCCGCCGAACACGGTTCCGCCCATCGCCTTCGAGTTCCGCCGTCTCGCAGATCCCGGCGCATACCCGGACCTGGCACTGCGCCTCGGCGCCGCCCGGTACACGGCCGACACCTACTACTTCGCCCCCGACGGCGGGTCCCCGGTCCCCGAGTCGATCGGCGGACGCCTTGCGCTGCTGCTCGACCAGTGGCTGGAACTGCTCGCCATGCTGCGGGACGGCGACGCGGTGCACCTCCCGTTCGACTTCTCCGACCAGTCCACGGGCTGGCTGCGCGTCACGCTTTTCGAGGACGACGAAGTGCTGGTGGAGGCCGGCTGGAGCCGCATCGAGGGCTGGCGCTGTCGACCCTGGGACATCAGCGGGACGGCCGCCGGGATCCGCGACTTCACTCCGAACCCGAATGCCTCGACCACCGGTACTCTGACCGCTCTGCGCGCGGCGATCGGACGCGACAGGGACGCGTTCGCGGCCCTCTGACCGCGCCCGCGGCGCCGGGATCCCGCCCGGGAAGACCGCGGGCCGCCCCGGCCGGTGGGCGGGGCGGCCCTTGTGCGTTCGGCGCGTGCTACTGGGCGATGAGCTGCCGCAGCACGTACTGGAGGATGCCGCCGTTGCGGTAGTAGTCCGCCTCGCCGGGTGTGTCGATGCGGACCACGGCGTCGAACTCGACACCGGTGTCGGTGGACACCTTGACCGTCGCCGGGATGCCGCCGTCGTTCAGGGCGGTGACCCCGGTGATGGCGAACGTCTCCGACCCCGTGAGGCCGAGGGTGTCGGCCGACTGCCCCTCGGGGAACTGCAAGGGCAGGACGCCCATCCCGATGAGGTTGGAGCGGTGGATGCGCTCGTAGGACTCCGTGATGACCGCGCGCACGCCCAGCAGGCTGGTGCCCTTGGCGGCCCAGTCGCGGGACGAGCCGGAGCCGTACTCCTTGCCGCCGAGGACGACCAGCGGGGTGCCCTGCGCGGCGTAGTTCTGCGCGGCGTCGTAGATGAACGCGACCGGCGCGCCGTCCTGGGTGAAGTCGCGCGTGTAGCCGCCTTCGGTGCCGGGCGCGATCTGGTTGCGGAGCCGGATGTTGGCGAACGTGCCGCGGATCATCACCTCGTGGTTGCCGCGCCGGGACCCGTAGGAGTTGAAGTCCCTGCGCTCGATCCCGTGTTCCTTGAGGTACTGGCCGGCGGGGCTGTCGAGCTTGATGGCGCCGGCCGGCGAGATGTGGTCGGTGGTGACCGAGTCGCCGAGTTTCGCCAGGACGCGGGCGCCGGAGATGTCGGTGACGGGCTCCGGGCTCGCGGCCATGCCGTCGAAGTACGGAGGCTTGCGCACGTACGTGGAGTCGGTGTCCCACTCGAAGGTGTTGCCGGTGGGGGTCGGCAGCGAGCGCCAGCGCTCGTCGCCGGCGAACACGTCGGAGTACGCCTGCTCGTACATGTCCGAGGCGATCGCGGTGTCCATGACCTCCTGGATCTCCTCGGGCGTCGGCCAGATGTCGGCCAGGTGCACCGGTTGGCCGTCGGATCCGGTGCCGAGCGGCTCGGTGGTGATGTCGACGTCCATGGACCCGGCCAGCGCGTAGGCCACGACGAGCGGCGGCGACGCCAGGTAGTTCATCTTGACGTCGGGGTTGATCCGGCCCTCGAAGTTGCGGTTGCCCGACAGGACGGCGGTGACCGCGAGGTCGTGGTCGTTGACGGCCTTGGAGACCTCCTCCGGCAGCGGGCCGGAGTTGCCGATGCAGGTGGTGCAGCCGTACCCGACGAGGTTGAAGCCGAGCTTGTCCAGGTAGGGCGTGAGCCCGGAGCGATCGTAGTAGTCGGTGACGACCTTGGAGCCGGGCGCCATCGAGGTCTTCACCCACGGCTTGCTGGTGAGCCCCTTCTCGACGGCCTTCTTGGCGAGCAGGGCCGCGCCGAGCATCACCGAGGGGTTCGAGGTGTTGGTGCAGGAGGTGATCGCCGCGATCACCACGGCGCCGTGGTCGACCTCGGTCTCGGTGCCGTCGGCGAGGGTGATCGTGACCGGGTTGCGCGGGCGGCGGCCCAGCGCGTCGGTGGCGTGTCCGGCGGCCGCGCCGCCGTTGCCGTTGCCGTCGCCCGAGTACGCCGGGGAGTCCGAGGCGGGGAACGACTCGTCGTTCGCCTCGTCCAGCCCGTGGGAGAGGCCGTCGTCGTGGACGTAGTCCTTGACGTTCTTGCGCCAGGTCGGCTTCGCCGCGGTCAGCGCGATGCGGTCCTGGGGGCGCTTGGGCCCGGCGATGGACGGCACGACGTCGGCGAGGTCGAGTTCGATGTACTCGGAGAACTCCGGCTCGGTCGACGGGTCGTGCCAGAGGCCCTGCTCCTTGGCGTACGCCTCGACGAGCGCGGTGTGCTCCTCGGTGCGCCCGGTGAGCCGCATGTACCGGATGGTCTCGTCGTCGATCGGGAAGATCGCGGCGGTGGAGCCGAACTCGGGGCTCATGTTGCCGATGGTGGCCCGGTTCGCGAGCGGGACGGCGGCGACGCCGTCGCCGTAGAACTCGACGAACTTGCCGACCACGCCGTGGTCGCGGAGCATCTCGGTGACGGTCAGCACCAGGTCGGTGGCCGTGGTACCGGGGTTCAGCGCGCCCGTGAGCTTGAATCCGAGGACGCGCGGGATGAGCATCGAGATGGGCTGGCCGAGCATCGCGGCCTCGGCCTCGATGCCGCCCACGCCCCAGCCGAGGATCCCGAGCCCGTTCTGCATGGTGGTGTGGGAGTCGGTGCCCACGCAGGTGTCGGGGTAGGCCTGGCCGCCGCGGGTCATGGTGACCCGGGCCAGGTGCTCGATGTTCGCCTGGTGGACGATGCCGGTGCCGGGCGGGACGACCTTGAACTCGTCGAAGGCGGTCTGGCCCCAGCGCAGGAACTGGTAGCGCTCGCGGTTGCGCTGGTACTCGATCTCGACGTTGCGCTCGAAGGCGTCGGGGCTGCCGAACACGTCGACGATCACCGAGTGGTCGATGACCAGTTCGGCGGGTGCCAGCGGGTTGATCTTGGCCGGGTCGCCGCCGAGGTCGTTGACCGCCTCGCGCATTGTCGCGAGGTCGACGACGCAGGGGACGCCGGTGAAGTCCTGCATGATCACCCGCGCGGGGGTGAACTGGATCTCTTGGTGCGGCTGGGCGCTGGGGTCCCAGCCGCCCAGGGCGCGGATGTGCTCGGCGGTGACGTTCGCGCCGTCCTCGGTGCGCAGGAGGTTCTCCAGCAACACCTTCAGGCTGTAGGGAAGACGCTCGGAGCCGTCGACGGCGTCCAAGCGGAAGATCTCATACGATTCGTCGCCAACGCGGAGCGTGTCACGGCTGCCGAAGCTGTTCGCGGACACGGATATGCCTCCTGATCTCGCCACTTTCTCCCGGCATCCTGCCCTAGGGGCGGGCCGGGATCGCCACTGAGGCCGCCCTTACCTGCGGGAACCGGCCCGGCCGCGGCCGGAGCGGTGCCCGTCGTGCCGCAGCGGGCGGGGTCGCTCCCCCGGACCCGGCGGCCGCTCGTACAGCGGGGCCGTCGGCACCATCATCGCAGGCGCGGCGCTGCAACGGACGACGCCACGTGGGCCGGCGGTTCGGTGACCCGTTCAATTATCTCGACGTCAAGCTATCGAAAAAGTATCTCGATATCAAGTTATATGCCGGGTATGCGGGAGTGGGACACTCTGTTTCGCACATCGGAACCGGGGTACCGCGCGCAGCGTCCTACCCCGGTCAGCCCGCGGCAGGCAGGCCCCCGTGCCACTCCCCCGGCAGCCGCGTCACAACGCACACCAGGAAATCAGAGGCACCCAACGACATGAACATGATCCGAGCCGTCCTCTGCGTGCTCGTGGGTATCGGGATGTTGATCATCGGCATCGCCACAATGGGCGAGACCGAGGTGAAATGCGGCAGCGAGGTCATGCAGCCGGGCGACATCTGCGAGGAGACCCGGCGGGGGAACACCACCGAACGCACCTATGAGGAGCAGGCCGAGTCGAACACCACGACCTCCTGGGTGATGATCGGGCTCAGCCCGATCATGGTCGTCGGCGGCGTGGTCTGGGCGCTCTCCGGCCGCCGCAAGAACCGCCCGGCCATGGCGCAGGCGCCGCAGTTCCCGCAGCCCGGCCCGCCCCAGCAGCAGGGCTACGGGCAGCAGTACCCGCAGTCGGGCCCGCAGCAGGGCTACGGGCAGCACGCCTACCCGCAGGGCCCCCCGCCCCAGAGCTACGGCCAACAGGGCCACGGACAGCAGGGGTACGGGCAGCAGGGGTACGGCCAGCAGCAACCGCCGCCCCAGGGCTACGGGCAGCAGCAACCGCCGCCGCAGGGCTACGGCCCCTACCCGCCGCAGCAGCCGTACCGCTGACCCGCGGCGGTCCCCGCTCATGACGACGGCGCCCGTCGCAGGACGGGCGCCGTCGTCATGTCCATCGTCGTGTTCCGCCACCGTGTCCGCCGCACGGCGGCACTGCGGCGCCGCTCAGCCGAGCTGCGGGACGACCTCGGCCGCGATCAGCTCCAGGTGGTCGAGGTCGCTCTGGTCGAGGACCTGGAGGTAGACGCGCTGGGCGCCGATCGCCGCGAACCGGCCGAGCTTCTCGACGACCTCGGCCGGGGTGCCGGCGAGGCCGTTCTCCCGCAGCTCCTCGGGCTTGCGGCCGATCGCCTCGGCGCGGCGGGCGATCTCGGCGTCGTCGCGGCCGCAGCACACCACCTGCGCCGCCGAGTACACCATGGGCCTGGACCGCCCCGACGCCTCGACGGCCAGCCGGGTGCGCTCGAACGCCGCCTCGGTGTCCTCGATCCCGTTGAACGGGACGTTGTACTCGTCGGCGTGCGCCGCCGCCAGCCGGGGCGTGCGCTTGACCCCCACCCCGCCGATGAGCACCGGCGGCCGCGGGGCCTGGTGCGGTTTGGGCAGCGCGGGGCTGTCGGTCAGCCGGAAGTGCCGCCCCTCGTAGCGGAACGTCTCGCCGACCGGGGTCTCCCACAGGCCCGTGATGACGTCGAGCTGCTCCTCGTAGCGGTCGAACCGCTCGCGGGCCGACGCGGCGAAGGGGATGCCGTAGGCGTTGTGCTCCTCCTCATACCAGCCCGCGCCGAAGCCGAACTCCACGCGCCCGCCGCTCATCCGGTCGACCTGGGCGACCGAGATCGCAAGCGGCCCGGGGTGCCGGAAGGTCGCCGCGGTCATCAGCGTGCCCAACCGGATGCGGGAGGTCTCGCGTGCGAGCCCGGCAAGGGTGATCCAGGCGTCGGTGGGCCCGGGCAGGCCGTCGGCGTCACCCATCCGCAGGTAGTGGTCCGACCGGAAAAAGGCGTCGAAGCCGAGGTCCTCGGCGGCCCTGGCGACCGCGAGCTGGGTGTCGTAGCTGGCACCCTGCTGCGGCTCGGTGAAGATCCTCAATCGCATGCGACCCATTGTTCTCCCTTTTCCCGATTCGCGGAAATCGCCAGGCGGTGTCCGGGTTCGACGGTGCCCGCCGCCGAACGGTTGCGCCCCCACGCGCCAAGTGTCTCGCGCGGCGGCACCCCCTGACCGGCGAATCGACCGGCAACCGACCCGCGAACACTCGTGCTCGCCGGTGCGGCGTCCCTGGTGGGCGGCGCTACTGCTCGCGGACGAGCACCGCGAGGCACTCGATGTGGTGGGTCATGGGGAAGGCGTCGAAGGCGCGGATGGTGTCGAGGCGGTAGCCGCGCGCGGCGAACGTCGCGAGGTCGCGGGCCAGGGTCGCCGGGTCGCAGGACACGTAGGCGATGCGGCGCGGGCGCAGCGCCACCAGAGCCTGGACGACGGCCTTGCCCGCTCCGGCGCGGGGCGGGTCGAGCACGGCGATGTCGGCGCGCAGGCTCGACCATTCGCGGAGCTGGGAGGCGACGTCGCCCTTCTCGATGCGGGCGTGTTCGAGGTCGCGCAGGTTGTGCTGGGCGTCGCGCACCGCCTCGGCCTGCCCCTCGACACCGAGGACCCGGCCCTCGGCGCCGACGGCCTCGCCCAGCGCGCCGGCGAACAGCCCGGCGCCGCAGTAGAGGTCGAGCGCGGTCTCGCCCGGTTTGGGTTCGAGCGCCGCCATGACCGCCTCGGTGAGGGTCTCCGCCGCGGCCGGGTGCCCCTGCCAGAAGCCGCCGGCGCTCACCCGCCACTCGCGGCCCCCGACGTTCTCGCGGATGCCGCGGCGGCCCTTGATGGGCTGGGTGCGCCCGCCCTTGAAGCGGCGCAGCACCGCCGACGACGCCTTCGGCTCGGGCAGCGGGGGGAGTTTCGCGCCGCGCGGGGTGACGATGACCGCGGTGTCGGCGGTGCTGGCCGAGGTGACCGCCTCGACCTCGGCGAAGGAGTCCCAGTCCAGCTGCGGCACGCCCAGCCGGTTGACCTCGGCGTGGCCGATGGGGCACTGGTCGATGAGCTGGAGTTCGTGGGAGCGGTGCTTGCGCAGGCCGGCGTTGCCCTCGTGGTCGACGGCGAACCGGACCCGGGTGCGCCAGCCGAGGCCGTCGGGGTGCCCGGGCAGCTCCTCGACCTCGATGTCGCGTTCGATGCCCGCGATGCGGCGCAGCTGCTCGGCGACGACCTGCGCCTTGATGCGGCGCTGCTCGGGCAGCGACGCGTGCTGCCAGTCGCACCCGCCGCACTTGCCGGGGCCCGCGAACGGGCAGGGCGGCTCGACGCGCTCGGGGGACGCCTCGATGACCTCGACCGCGTCGGCCCGCAGGAACCGCTTGGTCTCCTCGGTGACGACGACCCGGACCCGCTCGCCCGGCAGGCCGTGGCGGACGAAGACGACCTGCTCGTCGTGGCGGCCAACGGACCAACCGCCGTGCGCCACCCCGTCGAGCACCAGTTCAAGGTGGTTACCGACACGGCTCATGGGTGAAGACCTCCGACACGGCGTTGGGGTTCGGCGGGGTGACCCCTGCTCAGCCACCGCCTGACTGGGCCAACTGTAGTCGTCTCGGAACACGCACCGGACCCGTCCCGTCCGCCCCGGCCCGGCCCGCCGACGCGCGGCGCGTCGCGGCCCGGTCCGCGCGGACGGGTGCGCGCATGATTGGCTTGACCCGCGGAGCGACAACACGGAGCAACGCTGCGCAGGCACAGACATGCCCTCGGTGAACCGGGAATTGGGGTTTCGACCGTGCACATCGTCATTCTCGGCTGCGGCCGGGTCGGCGCCAGGCTCGCCCACATGGTGGAGGACCTGGGCCACACCGTCGCGGTGATCGACCGCGACCCCGAGGCGTTCCGGCGGCTCCGGTCGAGCACCGCGAAGTCGGCCGTCGAGGGCACGGGCCACGACCGCGACGCGCTCCTGCACGCCGGCATCTCCAACGCCGACGCGTTCGCCGCCGTCAGCAGCGGCGACAACTCCAACATCATCGCGGCGCGGGTGGCCCGCGAGGACTTCGGCGTCCGGCAGGTGGTCGCCCGTATCTACGATCCGCGGCGCGCCGAGGTGTACCAGCGGCTCGGCATCCCCACGGTCGGAACGGTGCGCTGGACCGCCGACACCATCTGGCGGCGGCTGTTCCCCGCCGACGAGGGCGGCGAGCCGACCGGCGCGCCCGAGTGGCGCGACGCCGCCGGCTCCCCGGTGCTCGTCGGCACCGCCGTCCACGACAACTGGGCGGGGACCAGCGTCGACCGGATCGAGACCGAGTTGAACGTCCGGGTGGGATTCCTCACCCGCGACGGCCACAATGTGCTGGCCAGGGGCGCCGAGCCGCTGCGCGAGGACGACGTGCTGCACCTGCTCGCGCACGACGCCGACGCGGCGGCGGCGATCGCGCGGCTGCACAGCGGTGCGACCGAGAGCGAGGAGGACGCATGATGCGGGTCGCCATCGCCGGGGCCGGCGGCGTGGGCCGCTCCATCGCCGCCGAGCTGATCGGCAACGGGCACGAGGTCCTGCTCATCGACAGGGAGACGCGCGCGATCGCAGTCGACGACCTGCCCGAGGCGGACTGGCTGCTCGCCGACGCCTGCGAGCTCGCCTCCCTTGAGGACGCCCGCCTCGCCGACTTCGAGACGGTCGTCGCCGCGACGGGCGACGACAAGGTGAACCTTGTGGTCGCGCTGCTCGCGAAGGAGGAGTTCGGGGTCGCCCGGACCGTCGCGCGGATCAACGATCCCCGCAATGAGTGGCTGTTCACCGAGGCGTGGGGGGTCGACGTCGCGGTGTCGCCGCCGCGGCTCATCGCGTCCCTGGTCGACGACACGGCGGGCGGCGCGGTGGGGAGCACGTCGCTGCCGGAGGCCGACCTGCTGGAGTTCGCGCTCGACCAGGGCGGCCGCCAGATCGGCCGCAGGCTCGCCGACCTCGCGGCCGAGCTGCCCCCGGGTGTGGTCCCGGTGGCGGTGGTGCGCGCGGGGCGGGCCGGCGCCCCGCAGCCCGACACCGTCCTCCAGGTCGGCGACGACCTGGTCCTGCTGGCGACCGGCGACCAGGTGGACGACCTGTCGGCCATCCTCTGAGCGGCGTCCGGGCAGTGGGGCGGTTGGCTACCGCCCGTCCTGCCCTCCCGGCGCCTCTCCCTGATCCTGCCCGTCGGCGAGGACCCGCAGCGCATCGGTGATCTGCGCGCCGGACGGCAGGGAGGACGGATCGACCAGCGACTGCACCAGCAGGCCGACGACCAGGGCGGACACCACGGACCCCAGACCCTGGGCGTCCTCGGGGCCGATGTCCGCCGCGTCTCGGCCGAGGACCAGGGCCGCCAGTTCCGTGCGCGTCTCCTCGGTGGCCGCGACCACCGGCGCCCGGATGTCGTCGGAGAATTCGAGCTGGGCGTACGCCTGCAAGCTCGTCAGGACCAGTTCGCGCTGCTGCGGAAGCGCCGCGAGGAGCTCGTCGAGCGCGATGCGCAGCCGCTGCGGCGTATCGGCCTCGCCCGCGGCGCGCACCACCTCCCCGATGACGTCGCCCCACTCCCCCTGGGCTTCGAGGGCCGCCATGTTCATCAGGGCGTCCTTGGAACCGAAGTGGTAGCCGATCGACGCCAGGTGCGCCCCTGACGCCTTGGCGATGTCGCGCGCCGTCGTGCGGTGGTACCCCTTCTCGACAAGGCATCTCCTGGCCCCGGCGAGCAGGTCTTCGCGTTGGCTCATGGGCGGCAGCCTAGCATTTTTACGGACGTACGTTTTGACATGTCGATTATGACGTACGTACGATCGCGGCATGTCGATCGAATCCCCACCCCGTGCCACCGCCCGCACCTGGTGCGGCCTGCTCGTGCTCCTGCTGCCCGCCCTGCTGGTCTCGATGGACATCTCGGTGCTGTTCGTCGCGGCACCGGCCATCACCGAGGCGCTCCAGCCCACATCCACCCAGTGGCTGTGGGCGATGGACATCTACGGCTTCGTCATGGCGGCGCTGCTGATCACCATGGGCGCCCTCGGCGACCGCATCGGCCGCAGGAGGCTGCTGCTCATCGGCTCGGTGCTGTTCGGCGCCGCCTCGGCGGCCCTCGCCTTCGCCTCCGGCCCGGAGCAGCTCATCATCGCGCGTGCCGTGCTGGGCATCGGCGCCGCGACCCTCGCACCCTCCACACTGTCCCTCGTCCGGGAGATGTTCGCCGACGAAGACCAGCGACGGACCGCCGTGGGCGCGTGGACGATCGCGTTCTCCGGCGGGTCGGTGGTGGGGCCCATCATCGGCGGTGTCCTGCTGGAGTACTTCTGGTGGGGCTCGGTGTTCCTGATCAACATCCCCGTCATGCTGATCCTCCTCGTCGCCGTCCCGTTCCTCATCCCCGAGTCGCGGCGGCCGGAACGGAGCTCCTTCGACATCCCCGGCGCCGCCCTCTCGCTCGCAGCGGTCCTGGGCGTCATCTACGCCATGAAGCACGCCGCCGAACACGGGATCGGCACCGTCGCGGTCGGCGTACTGCTGCTCGGCCTCGCCGCGGCGGTCGCGTTCGCCGTCCGGCAGCAGCGCGCCCCCCATCCGCTGATCGACATCGGACTGTTCCGCGTCCCCGCCTTCTCCGCCTCCATCGGCGCGCAGGTCGTCGTCATGATGGCGCTCTCGGGGCTGGGCGTCCTCGCGTTCACGTTCATGCAGACCGTGCACGGGCTCAGCCCGCTGGAGTCCGCCCTGTGGGCCCTGCCGACCTTCGCCGGCACCATACTGGGCGCCACAACGGCGTCACTCCTCGCTCCGCGGCTGCCCGGGATTCCGCTGCTGGCCGCCGGGCTGCTCGTCGCGGCCGCCGGCTTCGCACTGGTCGCCTCGGTCGGCCCCGGGACGGAGCTGTGGATGTTCATCGCCGGCTACGTGGTGCTCACCTTCGGGGCCGGGATCAGCGCAACGATGGCGGGATCCCTGGTGCTCACCGCCGCGCCGCCGGAGCGCGCGGGGACGGTGGCGGGCACCTCCGAGGCCGGTATGGAACTCGGCGGGTCGCTCGGTATCGCCATCTTCGGCACCGTGACGAGCGCGGCCTACCAGTCGGGGATCGCGGCGACCGCCCCGCCCGGGACGGAACCCGGCGCGCTGGAGACCGTGGCCGGCGCCGTCGCCGCGGCGCGGCGGGCAGCCGACCCCGCCGCGCTGCTCGACGCCGCCTTCGGCGCCTACACCGACGGGGTCACCAACGCGGCGCTCCTCGGCGCCGCCCTGATCGCCGCGGCGGCCACCGCCATAGCCGTATGGGGGCGGCGGCCCGCCCGGCGGGACCCGTAAGGGGTGTGCGCCGGTCCACCGGACCTGACCCACTGCCCGGGCGCGGCGGGTCGGGTCCGGTGCTCGGCCGACCCCCTGTGCATGGCACGCCCAGCGGCTGTCGGCGTACCGGCCTGGCCCGTCCCGATAGGACGTGTTTCGGCGGTCGCCGACCGCCGAAACACGTCCTATCGGTCGAAATCCGGACCGGGACCGGCACCCCGGCGGCCTTTCAAGGCCGGTCGAGCCAGAAGAAGTGCTCGGGGAACTCGCCGTCCTTGCCTCCCCACAGCATCACGACCAGGCGGCCGCCCTCGATCCAGATGCCGCCGCCCGTCTGCGGGCCGCAGCCCGCGCCGCTGGTCACGGAGCCGTCGAGGCCGTGCTTGTCGTTGGTACGGAACATTTTGAAGGTCCAGGTGCAGGCGTTGTCACTGGTGGTGAGGGCCGCGGTGGAACTGCCCTTCTCGATGACGATGTCGTAGCGCCGCTCGGTCTGGTTCGGGAAGGTGCCGGCACCGGTCCAGCGCCCGGCGAACGGCTCGGTGAACACGAACTTGTCGGCGTTGCCACCGCCCTCGACCTTCTGGCCGGTCGGCTTCTCGCCGTCGTCCTTCGCCTTCTTCTCGCCTTCGCTCTTTGCTGTGGTGTCGGCCTTCGCCGGGCCGCTCTCCGGGGCGTCCTTGCGGGGCTGCCCCTTCGACGGTTCCGGCGACGGTTTCGCGGGCGGCGACGGCGCGGCCGCGGCGGGCGGCTTCTCGGCGTCCGCCAGGAAGGGCAGCCCTCCTGTCGCGGCGAGGGCGGCGCCGCCGCCGACCGCGGCGACCACGGCCAGCGCCGCGCCGATCACCGCGAGGCGGACCCCGGCGCCGCGGCGCCGCCCGCCCCGGTGGTCCGCGTCGTCGGGCGGGGCCGCGGCGGGCGGGCCGCCCTGCGCGGCGGCCTCCGGCGCGGTGGCGCGGGCGGGCGCGGTGGGGGCCGGCGGGCCGGCCGCCGCCTCGCGGCGGCCCAGCAGCCGCATCAGCAGGGCGTCGGACGAGGGCCGGTCCGCGGGGTCCTTGGCGAGGCACGCGCCGAGGAGCGACTGCCACGGCTCGGGCAGATGGCGCAGGTCGGGCTCGATCGTCATGACCTTGTGGATGACGGCCGGCACCGAGTCGCCGGTGAACGGCGCCTTCCCGGTGGCGGCGAACACCATGACCGCGCCCCAGGCGAAGACGTCGGCCGATGCCGTCAGCCGCTCGCCGCTGATCTGCTCGGGTGCCATGTAGCCGGGGGTGCCGATGACCGACTGGGTCTGCGCGCCGGTGACGTCGCTGGACTGGGCGATACCGAAGTCGATGACGCGCGGCCCCTCGCCCGCCATCAGCACGTTCGCCGGTTTGAAGTCGCGGTGCACGATCCCGGCCTCGTGGACGGCGACCAGCGCCGTGGCCGTGGCGACGGCGAGCCGGTGCAGGTCGGCTCCTGCGCGCGGCCCGTGCCGGTCGACCTGCTCCTTCAGCGAGGGGCCCTCGACGTACTCGCTGACGATGTAGGGCTGGGCCGAGGCGAAGTCGGCGTCGAGGACCTGCGCGGTGCAGAAGGACGCGACCCGGCGCGCCGCCGCGGCCTCGCGCTCGAAGCGGCGGCGCAGGTCGGCGGACTCCACCCACTCGGCGTCGAGGACCTTGACCGCCACCCGGCCCCCGTCGGCCCCGGTGCCGAGGTAGACGGTGCCCTGCCCGCCCTTGCCGAGCCGGCCGGTCAGCCGGTATCCCCCGATGCTCGTGGGGTCCCCCGCGTGCAGTGGCCGATTCTCCGGCATCGATAACTCCCCGTCGTCGGTGTGCGGCCCGGTGTAGGACGCCCCGCCCCCCGGCCTGGGTTTCGGCGTCCGCCCCACTGTTACGGGATCGATGCCCGCCGGGCGGCCCGGACCAGAGGCCGCCCCCGTCGCCCCCGGCGCGCGTGCGCGGCGTCAGCCCTCTGCGGGGACCCCGCGGGCGCACAGCGGGCATACCGCCGGTTCCCACAGTGTCCCGGCGATCTCGTGCAGGTACACGTACGGGACACCGAGCCGGGCGCCCACCCGGGTGCCGGAATGGGAACCGGCCATGACGGCGCCCAGCGCCGCGACCGTGCAACCGCGGCGCTCCAGCTCGCGCGCCGTGGCGATGACGGCGGCCCCGGCGTTGACGGCGTCGTCGACGACGATGGCGCGCATCCCGCGCAGGTCGGGACTGTCGGGCGCGGCGTATCGGCCCCCGGCCCCGCGCCGGGTGTAGCCGAAGCGCAGGCCGAGTTCGGCCGCCACCCATTGGGCCACGAACGCGCCGCCCTCCAACGGGCCGCAGACGAGATCGGCCTCCTGGTCGGCGAGGCGCCGGGCCAGCTCCCTGGCCGCGGCGCCGAGCCGCTCGGGGTAGGAGGCGAGCAGGTCGAGTTCGAGCCAGACGTCGCCGTGGTGCCCGGACTCGTACCGGAAGTGGCCATGGCGGACGACACCGCTCGGCGGGGCCGGTTCGGACATGGCGGCGATCCTATCGCCGCGGCTCGGCACCCGGGCGCCCGGCCGGGCCCCGTCCCGATCCGCGGGGCGCCGGGGCGGGCGCGGCCGGGTGCGGTTCAGTGGCCGGCGGCGTCGAGGTAGGTCCAGGCGCCGTCGTGGCGGACGAAGCGGCTGTCCTCGCGGAGTTCGCCCTCGCGCCCGTCGTCGCTGTACACCGCGCGGAAGGAGACGGTGCCCTCGGTGTGGAAGGGGCTGCCGTCGCCGGTGGCGAGGATCTCCAGCCGCAGCCAGCGCGTGCCGGGGTCGAGGTCGAGCCGCCGGGGCCGGGTGCGCGGGTGCCAGGTCCGCAGGAGGTACCCGGCGTCGCCCACGGCGCAGGCGGCGTAGCGCGACCGCATGAGCTGCTCTGCGGTCGCGGCGTCGGTGGCGCCGCTGTGCAGGCGGCCGCAGCACCGCCCGTACCCGGTCGCGGATCCGCAGGGGCAGGGGGCCGCGGCGGGGTGGTGGCGCGTTCTCGACACGCCCCCATTATCGGGCCTGTGTGCCGGTGGTCGTTGCGGCGTCCCGCTGCCGGAGGGGTGCGGGTCCGGAGGGGTGCGGGTCCGGTGAGGGCGGGGGCTCAGCGGTCGATGCCCTCTTCCATGGCGCGGGCCTCGTCGGCGCTGATGGGGGTGCGGCCCCGGGCGAGCAGCCAGACCATCGCGGCGAGGGCCGCGACCTGGATCGGCCAGCCCATGATGAGCTTCGACGCGCCGAGGAGGCCCACCATCTGGGCCTCCCACAGCGGGTACTGGACGGCCACCCGGATGACGCAGGGCGCCACGAGCAGCCAGGTCAGCCGGGAGCTGAGTTTGCGGACCGCGGGGTTGTCGCGCCAGCCCGTGAGGTCGCCGGTGACGCTGCCGATGAGCAGGCCGACGGCGGGCCACCGGATGACGATGGTGCCGATGAGCACCACCGCGTACACCGCGTTGTAGATGATCCCGGGCAGGAAGGCGTCCTCGGCCTGGCCCGAGCGCAGCGCGAAGAACGCGGCGATCCCGATGCCGATGAGGCTGTTCAGCACGAACTGCACCGTGGTGCGCTGGACCAGCCGCACCACGGTGAGGACGACGGCCGAACCGATGCCGAGGCCCGCGGCGAGCGGGACGTCCCTGCTGAGGATGAAGGTCAGGGTGAAGGCGATCGTGGGAACGGCCGCTTCGAGCATGCCCCGCTTGCCGCCGAGGACCTTGGCGAGCTGGCCGCGGACGACGGCCTCGACGGTGTCCTCGCTGACGGGCCCGGCCGCCTTGGCGCCGGTGCCGCCCCCGTCGGAGCCGTCCCCGCTGGAGCCGTCCCGATCGGTGCCGCCGTCCCGATCGGTGCCGCCGCCCCTCTCGGAGCCGCCCTGGTCGGAGCCGTCCGCTTCGGGCCCGCTTCCGGCGGCGCCCGGCCCGCCGTTCAGCCCGCCGTCCGGGTCGGCGGTCGCCGTGCCCGCGCGGGCCGCCCGCACCTCGGCGCGGTACTCCTCCTCGAACTGGTCGTCGAGCTCCCTGCGCAGGATCGCCTCGCCGTCGCCGCGGGTGCCGGAAAGCGGCCGGTCGGGGCCGTCCGGGCCGGGACCGCCGGTGTCCGGTGGGGGGACACGGGTGTCGGTCGCTCGGTCCTCGGGGTCCCGGTACTGGTCGGCCATGCTGCTCCAGACGGTCTGCGACGGGCGTCGGCTCGCGGCGTTCGGCGACCTCCAGCGTAGGACACCGGGCGCCGCCGGGGAGGCATCCGCGCGCCGCGCCGGGCCGATGACCGGCGGCGCGGCACACCGCGGCCCCGGGGTCCGGTCGGATCGCCTCTCACTGGGTAGGGCTGCGGCAGTGAGGACGGGCGCCCCGCGGCCGCCCTCGACCGCCGGCCATGACCGCTGCCCATGACCACTGCCCATGATCACCGGCCTCGACCGCCGCCCTTGGGGCGGCCCCGCACGGCCCCGGCCCGATGCCGACCGACGAAGGAGTCCGCAGCAATGCCCACGCAGCCACGCCCCGACCACCTCGCCTACGCCCTCCGCCTGCACACCGTCCTGCACGCCGAGGCGCGCAACGGGCTCGTGTGGTCGCCGTACTCGGTGGCGGCCGCGCTCGGACTCATCGCCGCCGGATCGGGCGGGCGCACCAGGGAGGAGTTCACGGCGCTGTTGGGCGGCGACATCGACGCGCACCTCGCCGCGCTCGACGACGCCGTCACGGGCGACGACGGATTGGCGAGCGCGACGGGCCTGTGGGTCCGCTCCGACCTGCCGCTGCACCCGGAGTTCGAGGCGCGGCTGCGCGCCCGCCCCGACTCCGGTGTCCACCCCGCCGACTTCGAGCACGACCCGGAGGGGGTCCGCAGGACCGTCAACACCGAGGTCGCCAAGGTCACGCGCGGCATGATCGAGGAGCTTCTCGAACCCGGCTGGGTCGCGCCCACCTTCCAGGCGCTGCTGGTCAACGCGCTGTGGATGCGGCTGCAATGGGAGTCGCCGTTCGCGGCCGAGCGCACCGCCCCGCTGGACTTCCACGCACCCGGCGGCACGCGCCGGGTCCCCGCCATGCACAAGGACGCCAAGCTGCCCTACGCCGAGTGGGACGGCTGGCGCATGGTCTCCCTCGCCGGGCAGGGCGGCCTCGTGCTGGACGTCCTGCTCCCGGACCGGGGCGCGGCCGACCTCACCCCGGCGGTGCTGGGCGCCCTGCACCGCGCCGCGTCGGCACGGGACGAGGTGCGGCTGGCGCTGCCCCGCTTCGAGCTCACCGGGCGCGTCGAGCTGGCCGGGCCGCTGGCGGAGACCGGCGTGCGGACGGTGTTCTCCGACGCCGCCGACCTGAGCGGGATCTCCCCGCGCCCGCTCGCCGTCGACCGGGTCATCCACCAGGCGGTCCTCAAGGTCGACGAGAAGGGCGCCGAGGGGGCCGCCGCGACAGCGGTGGGGATGCGGCTCGCGATGGCGCCGGTGAAACCGCGCGTCATCACGTTCACCGTCGACCGGCCGTTCACCGTGGTGGTGCGCAGGCGCGCGGCGATCCTGTTCCTCGGCGAGGTCGCCGCCCCCGAGGACCCCGGCCCGGCACAGTGACGGGCCGGGCGCGGGGTCAGTCGCCGCCGCCTCCGGAGGAGCCGCCGCCGTCGGAGGCGTCGGACCCGCCCGACCCCGCGGGGTCGGCGTAGTCGCCGCGGTCGCGGTCGTCGCCCGCCGTACCGGCCCCCGCACCGCCCTGGGCGCCGGGGTCGACGCCCTTGCGGAGGCGCTCGGCCTCGGCGTCCTCCATGGCCTGCTGCGCCTGAGCGGGCAGTTTCAGGTCGAGGAGGTCGCGGGGCGGCACCGGCTGGTCGCCGCGCACCACGACGAGGGCGGCGAACACCTCCTCGATGCGCTCGGCCGCCTCGGGTTTCATGGCGCCCTCGCCGCGGATGACCCCGCGCAGGAACCAGCGGGGGCCGTCGACGCCGATGAAGCGGGCCGGCTGGCCGAGCTGGTGGCCCTGCTCGTTGGTCTTGCCGGGGACGGCGACGATGGCCCGCAACTCGGTGCCGAACGTGCCCTCGAACTCCTCGGACTTGCCGCCGGCCTCGGTGATCTCCTCGGCGATCTCTGCGCGCACCTCGTCCCACAGGCCGGACAGCTTCGGCGCGGCGAACGGCTGGACCTGGAGCGCGGTGGGCCCGGCGACGATGGTCACGCCGATGACCTTGTTCTGCTGCTGGGCGACGTTGACCTGGACTTCGAGGTCCTCGGCGACGGGGACGTGCAGGCCGCCGAGGTCGACCCGGTTGGTCTCGGGGTAGTCCTCCGAGACGTCCCACGGCCCCGTGGCGCGGTGGACGTCCTCGGCCTTCACCGGCTCGCGTGACTCGCCCTTGGGCAGGTCGGGGCCGATGATGTGGTCGGCGGGGCCGTCAGCGCCGGTCTTCTGACTCTTCTTGCGTCGGCGTCCGAACACGCCACACACCTTTCCGGATCGTGCGGGCCGCCGACTCGGCCGGGGCCCGGCCTCCACACTAGTGCGCCGGTGCGACGCCGAGGTCTCCGTGCCCGCCGCTGGATCCGAAGCCGTTCGCGCCGCGCTCCGACCCGGGCAGTTCGGCCACTTCGTCGAACACCGCGCGCTCGACCCGCTGGATCACGAGTTGCGCCACGCGGTCGCCGCGGCCGAGCCGGACCGGTTCGCGCAGGTCGGTGTTGAGCAGGGTCACCTTGATCTCGCCGCGGTACCCGGCGTCGACCGTCCCGGGGGCGTTGACGAGGGTCAGCCCGCAGCGGGCGGCGAGGCCGGAGCGCGGGTGCACGAACGCCGCGAACCCGTCGGGCAGCGCGATCGCGACACCGGTGCGCACGGTCGCCCGCTCTCCCGGGCCGAGGACGACGTCCTCCGCCGTCATCAGGTCGGCGCCGGCGTCGCCGTCGTGGGCGTAGCCCGGCATGGGGAGGTCGGGGTCGATCCGGCGGATGCGGCATCGCAGCGGCGCGGGGAAGAGGGAATCACTACTCACAACGGGCGAGCCTATCGCGCACGGCACGGCCGTCCGACGACGCCGGGCCGCATGTCACCGCCGCCGCACCGGCCGCAGGGCGGGGACACCGGGGCGGGGCGCCCCGCCGCAGCGGTGCGCCCCGCCCGTCCGCCTCGCCGGCCCTACTCGGCCGCCGCCGGGAGGGTGACCTCGACGTGCAGGTCGGCGTCGTCGGAGGCGTCGAAGTCGAGCCGTGCGACGCGGCCGGCCGCCGCGATGTCGTCGGCGGCGAGGCGGGCGTCGTCGATGTGCTTGCCGCGCACGACGACCCGCTCGATGTCGGCCCGCATGGACAGCTTCGCCTCGGACTTGGCCTTGCGGACGGCGCGCAGCACCTCGGCCGTCGCCGCGAGGACGGCGGGCCCGCCGTCCTGCGCGGCGGTGCGGAGCTCGTCGGCGGCCGGCCACGCAGCGCCGTGCACCGAACCCTCGTGCCACCACGACCACGCTTCGTCGGCGGTGAACGGCAGGAACGGGGCGAACAGCCGGTGCAGTGCCGACAGCGCGATCAGCAGCGCGGTCCGCGCCGAGGCGCCGCGGGCGGAATCGGCCTCGTAGGCGCGGGCCTTGACGAGTTCGAGGTAGTCGTCGCAGAAGTTCCAGAAGAAGCGCTCGACCCGCTCCAGCGCCCGCGTGTGGTCGTAGTCGGCGATCGCCGCGGTGGCGTCCTCGACGGTGTCGGCGAGCGCGGCCAGCATCGCCCGGTCGAGCGGCTCGGTGACCGCGGCGGCGTCGGGCCCGGTGTGCTCGCCCGCGACGGACAGCGCGAACTTGCTGGCGTTGAGGATCTTGATGGCGAGGCGGCGGCCGACCTTCATCTGGCCTTCGTCGAGCGCGGTGTCGGTGCCGAGGCGCCCGCTCGCCGCCCAGTAGCGGATGGCGTCGGAGCTGTACCGTTCCAGCAGGTCGAGGGGCGTGACGACGTTGCCCTTGGACTTGGACATCTTCTTGCGGTCGGGGTCGAGGATCCAGCCGGAGATCGCCGCGTTGGACCACGGTAGCGACCCGTGCTCGAAGTGGGAGCGCACGACCGTGGCGAACAGCCAGGTGCGGATGATGTCCTGGCCCTGGGGGCGGAGGTCCATGGGGAACACGCGGGCGAACAGGTCGTCGTCGCGCTCCCAGCCGCCCGCGATCTGCGGCGACAGCGAGGAGGTGGCCCAGGTGTCCATGACGTCGGGGTCGCCGGTGAAGCCGCCGGGCGCGCCGCGCTGCTCCTCGGTGTAGCCGGCCGGGGCCTCGGACCCGGGGTCGACCGGCAGCGCCGACTCCTCGGGCACGATCGGGGCGTCGTAGCGCGGGTTGCCGTCGGCGCCGAGCGGATACCAGACGGGGAACGGCACGCCGAAGAAGCGCTGGCGGCTGATGAGCCAGTCGGAGTTGAGGCCCTCGACCCAGTTCTCGTAGCGCACCTGCATGTGCTTGGGGCGCCAGTTCAGTTCGCGCCCGCGCTGCACCAGTTCGTCGCGGACGGCGGTGTCGCGCCCGCCGTTGCGGATGTACCACTGGCGGGTGGTGACGATCTCCAGCGGCTTCTCGCCCCGCTCGTAGAACTTCACCGGGTGCGTGATGGGCCTCGGCTCGCCGAGGAGTTCGCCGGAGGCGCGCAGCAGTTCGACGGTGCGCTCGCGCGCGGTGTGCACGGTGGCGCCCGCGAGAGCGGCGTACGCCTCCTTGGCGGGGGCGGAGTCGACACCGGCCGGCGGCTCGGCGACGATGCGGCCGTCCCAGCCGATGACGGGACGGGTGGCGAGTTGCAGCTCGCGCCACCAGGTGACGTCGGTGGTGTCGCCGAAGGTGCAGATCATCGCGATGCCGGAGCCCTTGTCGGGGTCGGCGAGGCGGTGCGCCTTGACGGGGACCTCGACGCCGAACAGCGGGGTGCGCACGGTGGCGCCGAAGAGGTCCTGGTACCGCTCGTCGTCGGGGTGCGCGACCAGCGCGACACACGCGGCGAGGAGTTCGGGGCGGGTGGTCTCGATGGTGACGTCGGAGCCGTCGGGGCGGTGGAACGCCAGCGTGTGGTAGGCGCTGGGCCGTTCGCGGTCTTCGAGCTCGGCCTGGGCGACCGCCGTGCGGTAGGTGACGTCCCAGAGGGTGGGCGCCTCGGCCATGTACGCCTCGCCGCGCGCGAGGTTGCGCAGGAAGGAGCGCTGCGCCGCGGCGCGGGAGTTGTCGTCGATGGTGGCGTAGGTATGGCGCCAGTCGACGCTCAGCCCGAGCCGCCGCCAGATGGACTCGAAGACCTTCTCGTCCTCGACGGTGAGGATGTCGCACAGCTCGATGAAGTTGCGCCGGGAGATGGGCACCTGGCGCTTGGGGTCGGGCTTGGCCGGCGGCTCGAACGCGGGGTCGTAGGGGATCGAGGGGTCGCAGCGGACGCCGTAGTAGTTCTGCACGCGGCGCTCGGTGGGCAGGCCGTTGTCGTCCCACCCCATGGGGTAGAAGACGGACTTGCCGCGCATGCGCTGGAAGCGCGCGACGATGTCGGTGTGGGTGTAGGAGAAGACGTGGCCGATGTGCAGCGACCCCGACACCGTGGGCGGCGGGGTGTCGATGGAGTAGACGTCGGGGCGGCTCGCCGTACGGTCGAAATGGTAGACGCCGGACTCATCCCACACGTCTACCCACTTCGCCTCGATACCGTCGAGCGAAGGCTTGTCGGGCACGCTGAAAGAATGAGAGCGGTTGGTCATGAGGGCAATGGTATTGGTCTGCCCGGCATGATCGCTCCGGTTTCCGAACAGCCCCGCAGCCGAATCGGGGCGGGCGGGCGCCGGGGCGACACCCCTTGTCCGACCGGCCTGCTGCGGTGCCCGGCATGGCAGGATTTCGGGCACAGGACCCGAGGAGTGCGATGCTTCCGGGAGCCCCTACTGCGCCGCTTCGCGATTTCCGCGCAGCGGGGGCCCGCGAGCCCGGAACGATCCACTGGACACGGCCCGGAAGCCGTGACCGCGCGCGGCGCCACGCACCGCACCGGCCGCGGCACCTCTCACGACAACGGAAGCGGATGGCACACATGGCAGACAAGGACGGCGAGCTGACCGCCCGCATCGTCGGCGGGGTCGCCTCGCTGGCGGCCGGGTTCGTGGCCCGCAAGGTCATCACCCTCGCCTGGACCAAGGTACGCGGGGAGGAGCCGCCGGACGACCCGGAGTCGCCCGACATCAGCCTCGGCGAGGCCATCGCCTGGGCGGTCGTGACCGGCGTGGGGATGGAGGTCGCCCGCGTGGTGGCCGTGCGCTACGCGCACAAGCGGTTCGCGCCGCGCCGCCACCGCGAGATCGAGGACCTGCCGGTCTGACACCCGGCGCTGCGGGGAGCGGCGGGGCCGGGATACGCCCCGGCCCCGCCGCTCCCCCGCTGGCGTGCGCTAGTCGGTCCGCTCGCCCTCGGCGGGGAGTTCGCGGCCCGTGGCGCCGTCGATGACCGGGGTCGGGGCGGGTGTGACGGAGGGTGCGCGCATGCGCAGGTCGTGCCGGATGGCGCGGGCCAGGCTGAGGGTGCCCGTCCGGTTCAGCGCGCCGCCGGCCACGGCGCCGGTGAGGTAGGGGCCCAGGGTGGTGAGGTGGCGGCCCATGAGCCGCATGAGCCGCTTGCGCAGCGCGGTCTTGGCCGCGGCGCCGAGCGCGACGGCGAAGGTCTGGGTGCCCTGGAGCGGGTCGATCCCGCGCTTCTTCGCCCAGGAGACGAGGTAGCCGGAGGTGCGCTGCAAGGGGGTGCCGCCTACCGGCACGCCGTAGACCTCGTGCAGTTCGCCGAGCAGCTTGACCTCGATGGCGGCCACCACCACGGACTCGGCCGCGATCTGGGCCGGTGCGGTCAGCAGCAGCGGGGGTGCGGTGAACTGGACGGCGGCCAGCGCGCCGCCGGCCGCGCCCACAGTTGTGGTGCCGTTGGCGGCGTTGCGCACCAGCGCCTCGGCGAGCTCCTCACCCGTGAGCCCGTTGTAGTGGGCGATGAGGGTGGCGCGGTCGCGGACCGGGATGCGCGGCGCGATCTCGTTGGCGAACAGGTCGGTGATCCAGCGCCCGCCCGCGACGCCCTTGGCGCCCGCGGCGCGTGCGCTGCGGGCGAGCGCGGCCGAGAGGCGGCCGAGCAGTTTCGCGCGGCCCTTGTCGTCGGTCTCGCCCTCGGCCATGATGCGGGTGACGAGCTCGCCGACCTCGGCCGAGCGCTCCAGTTCGGTGCCCGGCTCCGCGGGCTCACCGCCGGGCGGCTGCTCATCGCGGCCGTCGCGGCCGTCGCCGCCCGCACCCTTGCCGCCGGTGCGGTTCCACTTCGTGCGGGCCACCCTCTCCCCTCTCGTCCGGCTCAGCGGGCCGCTGGCGTCGGCTCACTACCCTCAAAGGTAGGCGACGGAACAAGGCGTCCCATGGCGGTCCCGACCCTGAGAAACGGCGAAGCGCCCCCGGTTCTTCCCGGAGGCGCTTCGCGGCGCCACAGCGCCGAGGCGAGGAGAGTGGACATCGTCCGCCGGACTAGGTGCACTCCTTGCACACAAGTCGGCCGTTCCTCTCCTCGGCGAGCTGACTGCGGTGGTGGACGAGGAAGCACCGCGAGCAGGTGAATTCGTCGGCCTGGCGCGGAAGGACCCGCACTGCCAGTTCTTCACCGGACAGGTCGGCGCCCGGAAGCTCCATGCCTTCGGCGACCTCATCGGGGTCGACGTCGATGGTGCTGGTTCCCTTGTCCACCCGACGCGCCTGCAACTCTTGCAGGCTGTCCTCGCTAAGGTCCTCGTCGGTCTTGCGCGGGCTGTCGTAGTCGGTGGCCATTCTTGTTACTCCATCCCCCTCGTTCTATGCCTCGTCTGCGCGCTTGTAACGCTCAAGAGCCGCGTCTTGTGCCCAAAACGGTCAGAAAATTCCGCGGGCGTTAGTGGACTATGACCCCTCCCGGGTGCACGCACACCGGACAGCGGCAATGGGTGGCCGCATGCGGCCGCGCTGCGCGCCGCTCTGCGGTCCGTTCCCTTGTGCTACCCAACGCCCAATGAGAATCGCGACCGATTCTTCGCCTTACCTCGCACCACGCGGGCTGCGGGCCACCCTCGGGTGGCGAGGCCAGGACCGACACGTCACCGCCGGGGTGAACTCCCCCGGCGTATCCACGCCGGGGGAAGCATACCCATAGCGGGAAGCGACCCGAACCGCCAGGAGCCGTGTCGTCGGACACGTATGAATACCACGGTTGAGCGGCGTTGCGCAGGCCGGACAGGTGAATATCCGAAACCGCCCGCGCCGCGGCGGTCTCAGCGCCCGCCGGCGGCCGGCTCCCGGCCGTCCTGCGGGAACCGCACCGTGACGACCAGACCGCCGCCCGCGCGGGCCCACGCGACGACCTCGCCGCCGTGCGCGCGCACCACGGAACGCACGATGGACAGGCCCAGCCCCGCGCTGCGGTGCGAGCGCAGCCGCTCGCCGGAACCCCGCCGGAACGGCTCGAACAGCCCCTCGATCTCGTAGGCGGGGATCACCGCGCCGGAGTTCTCGACCTGGACCGCGGGAGACCCTTCGTTGATGCCGGAGCGGACCGTGATCTCGCCGTCGGCGACGTTGTAGCGCAGCGCGTTCTCGACGAGGTTGCCGACGAGCCGTTCGAGCAGGACGGGGTCGCCCCCGACGAACGCCTCGCCGAGGTCGGTGCGCAGCCGCAGGCCCCCGCCGTCGATCTCGGACTTGAGCTGGCTGAGGACCGTCGCCGAGACCTCGCCGAGGTCGACCTGGGTGCGGACGTCGAGCTCCCGGTCGCTCTTCGCGAGGAAGAGCAGCCCGTCGATGAGCCGCTCGTGCCGCTCGTTGGTCTCCAGCAGGGTGCGGCCGACGGTCTTGAGGTCGGCCGAGGTGTCGGGGTCGGCGAGCGCGACCTCGAGGAGGGTGCGGTTGATGGCGAGCGGCGTGCGCAGCTCGTGGGAGGCGTTGGCGACGAAGCGCCGCTGGCCGTCGAACGCGCGGTCGAGGCGCTCCAGCATCCCGTCGAAGGTGTCGGCGAGCTCGCGGATCTCGTCGTCGGGGCCGCTGAGCGCGATGCGTTCGTGCAGGGAGCGCTCTGAGAGCCGCCGCGCGATCCGGGTGATCTTGTGCAGGGGCGACAGCGCCCGCCCCGCCACGACGTAGCCGAGGCCCACGGCGAGCAGCCCCACGACGACCAGGGCGAGGATGGAGAACCGGGTGGTCTCGGCCAGGACGCCCTCGATGTAGCTGCTCTTGTAGTCGGCGAACACCACGGGGTCGACGTCGAGGGGGGTGGCGAACTTCAGGCTCGACAGGACCCCGGCGACGATGACGTAGTTCAGCAGCACCAGCAGGGAGCCGGCGGCGAAGAACAGCATCCCGTAGATGAGGGTCAGCCGGGCCCGCAGGCTGATGTTGTCGCTGAAGTGGTGCATCCGCCCCGAGACGGTGCGCGCCGACGCGGAGGGCGCCGACGACGGCGCGGCAAGGCGCCGCCAGGTCCCGGTCTCACCGGGCGGGGTGGGCGACACCTCGTTCTGCGGGGCGGCCGCGGCGTCGCCGCCCGGCCGGTCCGGCGCCGGACCCGACCCGGCGGGGCCGGACGCGAGGCCGCCCGGGTTCAAATCCGGTACCCCGCCCCCGGCACCGTCTGCACGATGGGCGGCTCGCCGAGTTTCTTGCGCAGGGTCATGACCGTGACCCGCACGACGTTGGTGAACGGGTCGGCGTTCTCGTCCCACGCCTTTTCGAGCAGCCCTTCGGCGCTGACGACGGTGCCGCCGGCGCGCATGAGGACTTCGAGGACCGCGAACTCCTTGGGCGTGAGGGGGACGGTGCGGCCGTCGCGCTCGACGGTGTGGTTGGCGGGGTCGAGGGTGATGCCGCCGCGCTCCAGGACCGGCGGGAGCGGCGGGGCCGCGCGGCGGCCCAGCGCCCGGACCCGGGCGACCAGCTCGGCGAACGCGAACGGCTTCGCCATGTAGTCGTCGGCGCCCAGGGTGAGGCCCTCGACCTTGTCGCTGAGCTCGCCCGCTGCGGTGAGCATGAGGATGCGGCCGGTGTAGCTGCCCGCCACGAGGCTGCGGGCGACGTCGTCGCCGTGGGTGCCGGGGAGGTCGCGGTCGAGCACGATGACGTCGTACTCGTTGACACTGGTGCGTTCGAGCGCGCTGTCGCCGTCGTAGGCGACGTCGACGGCGATCGACTCGCGCCGCAGGCCTACGGCCACGGCGTCGGCGAGGACCTGCTCGTCTTCGACAACGAGTACACGCACTGCTGACCTTCGTTCCGTTGCAGCGGGCGAGGGAAAAAGGGCCGCTGCCGGCGCATCCCCCAACACACCGGCAGCGGCGTTCAACCCCCGGCTGCGTAAACCGTTTTCGCACACTCCCAGTAAAAGCGGAGTAAAACTTCGCAGCTCATGTGCGGTCTCAACGACACGCACCGGGGAAGATCCTCGGCACTCCCAAGTCTCAACTTAGGACCGCGAAGCTGCTTCGGCAACTCGGAACCCGCGAAGTTGGTGACTTGGAGCGAAAAACAGAGGGATATGGGCGATTTCGCGCAGATTTGTGCGATCAGCCCGGAACGAGGAGCCGCCGCCGGCGTATCCCCCAACCGCCGGCGGCGGCTGTTCACCCCGCACATCTCAAAACTGACACATCACCGATAAGAAGCCGATAAGAGGAAGCGAAAACCAACGGATGTGGTATAGGACACGTGTTTGCTTGGTCGTCGCGTTTCCGGGGCGCTTTAGGCCGATGTCTTCCCTCCTGCTTGCTTGGTCGCCGCGGTTCCGGGGCGCCTTAAGCCGATGTCTTCCCTCCTCGCTCGTCACTCCCTCGTACCTCGGTCGCTCCTCGCTCGTCAGTCCAGACACCGGCGCGCCCCTCCACCGCGACTCCGGAGACACCCCCTGGGGATGAGCTTCAAAACCCCCTCGGGTGACCGGCCTGCTTGCCCGGTCGTTGTGGTTCCGGCGACACACCCTCGGGATGAGGCACAAACCCCCCTTGGGTGACCGACCTACTTGTCGGGTCGTTGTGGTTCCGGCGACACCCCCTGGGGATGAGGTACAAACCCCCTCGGGCGGAGGTTCAAAACCCCCTCTGGCGGAGGTTCGAGAGGACCTCGGGTTGCGCTCTGCTGATTTCGGGGCGGAATAGTGACCCTGCCTACCGGGTTGGTGGGGCTGTTGGCATCATGATGGGGCTGCGGTCCGCTTCCGGCACAGCGTCGTGCCGCGGATGTGAACTTCTCGAACGGCGCGGGTTTGGCGCTCCCCCGGATCGGGGTAGGGCACCGGCGGCCTTCTGGTGAGAGATGGGGTGTGTTGTGATGGGCGAGTTCCTGACCGAGATCAGGCTCCGCGTGACGGAGACGTACACGTCGCTCCAAGCCGCTCAGGCGGCAGGAGACGACTTCCTCGCCGACGCCCATGCGTCGGAGCTGGAAAACCTGCACAGCATCGCCGTCCGCAATGGGGTCGACCCCCACTGCCTGTGATGCGCGGCTGAGCCGCACGGCGCCCTCGCCGCCGCTGCGGTGCACCGCGGAGAACACGGGCGCCCGCCCCGGGAGGTCCGGGGCGGGCGCCCGTTCCATGTCCCGCCGGTTCAGCCGTCGGTGTCGGCGCCGAGCGGTTCCAGCAGGTCGTGCAGTTCCTCGAAGAGACCGGGGACCGCGGCGATCACCAGGTCGGAACCCGGCCCGGCGCCGCGCAGTCCGCCCACCCGAACCCCGGCCTCCGCCGCGACCAGCGCGGCAGCCCCCCAGTCCCAGGCGTTGGTGCCCCGCTCGTAGTAGCCGTTGATCCGCCCCCGCGCGAGGTCGCACAGGTCCAGCGCCGCGGCGCCCACCCTGCGGATGTCGCGGACGCGGGGCAGCACCGTCGCCAGCACCGCCGCCTGGTGGGCCCGGCGCCGCGCCTCGTAGCCGAACCCGGTGCCGACGAGCGCCATGTCCAGTGCGACGGCGCCGGGGGCGCGCAGGGGCTCCCCGTTGACGCTCGCCCCGCCGCCCCTGGTGGCCGTGAACGTCTCGCCGAGGGCGGGCGCCGCGACGACCCCCGCGACGATCTCTCCGTCGACCTCGGCGGCGATGCTCACGGCCCACTCGCGGCGGCCGTAGAGGTAATTGACGGTCCCGTCGATCGGGTCGACGATCCACCGCACCCCGCTGGTGCCGGCCTCCTCGCCGCCCTCCTCGCCCAGCCAGGCGTCGCCGGGGCGCGCCCCGAGGAGGCGCCGCCGGATCTGCTCCTCGGCCGCGCGGTCCATGGCGGTGACCACGTCGGTGGGCGAGGACTTGGTGTCGAGCACCCGGATGCCGGCCTGGCCGTCGGCCGCCAGCCGGCCGGCCTCCAGTGCCGCAGCGAGTGCGAGTTCGAGCAGTTCCTTGGGCTCGGCGTGCGCTGCGGCGCCGTCGGGCCGGCCGCGGTTCTCGATGCCGGGCATGTGTGTCGGATCCCCCCATTGCGGCGTCCGTTGTTCCGCCGTGCGGCCGCCGCACCTCCCGGCGGTTCCTCCGTGCCCCGGGGACGCGGCGCGTCCCCGGGGTTCCCGTGGTTCGCCTCGACCATCAGAGCAGGTCGGGGCGGCGCCACTCCTTGCCGTGCACGTGGTGGTCGAGGAAGGCGAACACCGTCTCGTACCAGACCCCGATGTTGCCGGGGGTGAGGATCCAGTGGTTCTCGTCCGGGAAGTACAGGAACTTCGCGTCGACCTCGTGCTCGACCAGGTCCCACCAGAGCCGCAGGCCCTCGCCGATGGGCACCCGGTAGTCCTTGTCGCCGTGGATGACCAGCATCGGGGTGCGGATCTCCGCGACGTGGCGGTGCGGGGTGTTGCGCAGGTACCGCTCGGGCCGGGTGTGCTGCTCGCCGAACTCGCACTCCCACACGGGCGGGGAGTCGGTGACGGGCGCGAAGGAGTCGAGCGCCCACAGCGAGGCGTGGCTGACGATGGCCTTGAACCGGGCGGTGTGCCCGGCGATCCAGTTGGCCATGTACCCGCCGAAGGAGCCGCCCATCATGGACGTGCGGGTGGCGTCGATGTCCTCGCGGGCCTCGGCGGCGTCGGTGATGGCCATGACGTCGGCGAAGGTGCGCGGCCCCCAGTCGCCCCACGCCCGGCGCAGCATGTCCTGGCCGTAGCCGGTGGACAGCGCGGGGTCGGGCAGCAGGACGGCGTAGCCGCGTTCGGCGAGCAGCCACGGGTTCCACCGCCACGACCAGCCGTTGAAGCTCATGTAGGGCCCGCCGTGCACCCAGACGACCAGCGGGGCGGGCGAGCCGGGGGCCGCGTCGGCGGGCAGCACCAGCCAGGACCTGATGGTGGTGCCGTCGTCGGCGGTGGTGTCGATCTCGGTGAGGCTGCCGGGCAGCTCCAACGGCTCCAGGGGCGACCGCAGGGCGGTGGGCTGCTGGTCGGCCGCAGCGGGGGTGAGCCGGACGGGTGCCGGCGGCGCGTCGAACGCGTCGCGCAGCGCGTAGAGCGCGGTGCCGTCCCGGGCGGGATTGAGTGCGCTGTAGGCGCCGTGGTCGCCGGTGAGGCGGGTGACCGCGCCGCCGTCGACCTCGACGCGGAACACCGGGCGCCGCCCCGCTTCGTCGGCGACGAACAGGACGGCGCCGCCGTCGGCGGTCCAGGCGATCTCGCGCGGCCACAGTTCGTGGTCGGGCAGCAGGTCGCGTGCTGCTCCGGTGGCGGTGTCGATGAGCCAGAGGGTGGAGTCGCGGGGGTCGTCGTAGGCGCCGTCGAAGTGGCTCACCGCGGCGATGGCGGCGCCGTCGGGTGCGAAACGGGCGGCGCCGTAGTGGTGTTCGGCGTTGTCGGGGGTGAGGATGCGCCGCTCGCCGGTCGCGGTGTCGATGAGGGCGAGGCGGCGGAGCTGCCTGCCCCGGGGCTGCGGCTCGGTCCAGTTGACGAGGGCCGTGCGGCCGTCCCTGCTCAGTTCGGTGCCCGTGTTCAGCAGGGCCTTGCCGGCCTCGGGTGTGAGGTCGCGCTGCGCGCCGAGTCCCGCGTCGCCGTCGGCGGGCGCGGCGGCGGTGAACAGGCGGGGCAGGGTGGGGCCGACGTCGTGGTCCCAGGACCGCACCGGGCTGCTCTCGTGCAGGATGGCGCTGACCTTGGCGTCGGCGCGGGCCTTGCGGGCCTTGGTGTCGGCGTCGTCGTCGGCGGAGTCCGGGTGCAGGGCGCTGAGGAAGGCGACGGTGCCGTCGTCGGCCGTTGCCACGCCGGAGAAGCCGCCGGGGCGTGCGGCGACGCGGCGGGCCTCGCCGCCGCCGGCGGGGAGCAGCCACAGCGCGGCGGCATCGCCCTGGTTCTCGGGGGTGCTCTCGGCGTCGGGCCGGGCGGAGGTGAACAGCAGCGAGCCGTCGGGCAGGAACGCGGGTCCGGCCTCGCCGGCAGCGGAGCGGGTGATGCGCCGCGCGGCGCGCTCGCCGCCGGGGTCGATCTCCCACAGTGCCGTGCCGAACGCCGTCCCGTCGGGCCCGGGTTCGCTGACGGGGGCGATGAGCCGCCCGCCGTCGGGTGAGAGCAGCAGCCCGCCCACCCGGCGCAGTGCGATGTAGTCGGACATCTCGACCCACGGACGAACCACGAACAGCCTCCACACATCCCGGCGCGAATCAGGGTGCCGACCCTATCGAGCGGGTCAGTGCGGGGTCACCGCTGGGCGCAGCAGTCGGGCGGGCAGGTGTGCGACCTCGGGGTCCACCGGCTCAGGCCCTGGGGCTCGGTACCGGCGGCGCGCTCGGCGACGAGCTCGCGGACCATGGCGGCGAAGCGGGGGTGCGCGCCGGGCGCCTTGGCGCGCACCAGCGCCATGCCGAGCTTCTTCGCGGTGTCGGCGGCCTCGACGTCGAGGTCGAACTTGACCTCCATGTGGTCGGACACGAACCCGTGCGGGACCACGGCGACCGCCTGGACGCCTTCGTCGGCGAGCTCCGCGAGGCGGTCGTTGATGTCGGGTTCCAGCCACGGCTGGCTGGGCGGCCCGCTGCGGCTCTGGTAGACGACCTCGTGGCCGCGGGCCCCGTCGGCGCCGTCGACCCGCTCGGTGATGAGGCGGGCGGCCTCGGCGAGCTGGGCCGGGTAGGCGCCGTCGGGCCCGTAGTCGCGCCGCGGGTCGCCGCTGGCCAGGGCCATGGCGGTGGGGATGGAGTGCGCGGAGTACAGCAGCCGGGCTCCGGCGCGGAGCCCTTCGGGCAGGCCCAGCAGCGCGGCGCGGGTGTTCTCGGCGAAGGGCTCGATGAAGCCGGGGTGGTCGAAGTAGGGCCGGATCAGCTCGATCTCGGGCGCCGCCGCGCCGACGGCCTCGCGGGCGCGGTCGATGTCCTCCAGGTACTGGCGGTGGCTGGAGTAGTTGCTGTAGGCGGAGGTGGCGAGCGCGACGACGCGGCGCACCCCGTCCTTGGCCATCTGGGCGACCGTCTCGGCCAGGTAGGGGTCCCAGTTGCGGTTGCCCCAGTAGACCGGCAGGTCGACGCCGTTCGCCGCGAAGTCGGCGCCGATCGCCTCGACGAGGTCGCGGCACTGCTGGTTGATGGGGCTGACCCCGCCGAAGAGGTAGTAGTGCTCGCCGACCTCGGCCAGGCGCTCCCTGGGGATCCCGCGTCCGCGGGTGACGTTCTCCAGGAACGGGATGACGTCCTCGGGCTTCTCGGGGCCGCCGAAGGACATCAGCAGGAACGCGTCGTAGGGCCTCATGCCTCCTATGAAACCAGCACCCCGCGGCACCCTTGCGCCGCCCCGCTGTGAGTCGCCGCACCCTCGCGGGCGGCCCCGGTCCGCCCCCGCAGAGGGGATACCCACGCGGTGCCGCCCGCTGTAACGTGCCGACCCATGACGAACGTGCTGTGGCGCAATTGGGCGGGGACCGAGACGGCGGCGCCGCGCCGGACCGTCGCCCCCAACAGCGGTGCCGACATCAGCGCCGCCGTGCGCACGGCGGCGGCCGACGGGCTGCACGTGCGCATGGTCGGGACCGGGCACTCCTTCACGGGGGTCGCGGTCACCGACGGTGTGCTGCTGTCCCCCGCGTCGCTCACCCGCATCCGCTCGGTCGACGCCGGGACGGGCACCGCCACCGTCGAGGCGGGCCTGCCGCTGTGCGACTTCAACGAGGCGATGGCGGCGCGCGGGCTGGCGCTGGCCAACATGGGCGACATCGCGGTGCAGACCATGGCGGGCGCGGTGCAGACCGGCACGCACGGCACCGGCCGCGACCGCGGCGGGCTCGCGGCGCAGGTCCGGGGGATGGAGCTGGTCCTCGCCGACGGGTCGACGGTGGCGTGCTCGGCCGACGCCGACGCCGAGCTGTTCCAGGCGGCGCGGGTAGGGCTGGGCGCGTTCGGCGTCGTGACCGCGCTGACGATGGCGGTGGAGCCGGCGTACCTGCTGCACGCCCGCGAGGAGCCCATGGCGCTGGACGAGGTGCTGGACCGGCTGGCGGAGCTGCGTTCCGACAACGAGCACTTCGAGTTCTTCTGGTTCCCGCACACCGGGCGGACCAACACCAAGCGGAACAACAGGGTGGCGGGCCCCGCGGCGCCGCTGTCGCCGTTCAAGCGCCGCCTCGACGACGAGTTCCTCTCCAACACCGTCTTCGATGTGGTCAACCGGGTCGGCCGCCGGGTGCCCGCCGCGATCCCGGCGATCAACCAGGTGTCGGCGCGCGCGCTGTCGGCCCGCTCCTACACCGATGCCTCCTACGAGGTGTTCGCCAGCACCCGGCGGGTGCGCTTCGTGGAGATGGAGTACGCGATCCCGGCGGCGGAGCTCCCGGCGGTGCTGCGCGAGGTCCGGCGCATCGTCCGGCGCGGCGGGCACCGGATCAGCTTCCCGGTCGAGGTGCGGTTCTCCCCCGCCGACGACGTGTGGCTGTCGACCGCGTACGGGCGCGAGACCGCCTATGTCGCCGCGCACGTCTACACGGGGTCCGACCACCGGGCGTACTTCGCCGACCTGGAGGCGGTGTTCGCCTCGGTGGGGGGCCGCCCGCACTGGGGGAAGCTGCACACGCGCGGCCGGGACTACCTGGAGCGGGTCTACCCGCGCCTCGGCGACGCCCTCGCGGTCCGCGACCGGGTCGACCCGCACCGCAGGTTCGGCAACCCCTACCTGGCCTCGGTCCTGGGCGACTAGCGAGCGCCCCAGGCGGACGTGCCGCGTGCCGCCCGCGACCCACCGGCCGTACGGAAACGGGCCTCCGACCGGGTCGGGAGGCCCGTTTCCGCATCACGGCCTCAGGAGGCGGTCACTCCGCGGGTGCCTGGCGGACCCCGGGGTTGGCCTCGTCCTCCTGCTGCGGGGCGGGGTTGCCGCCCTGCTCCTGGCCGCCCGAACCGCCGCCGTCCTGCTCGCCGCCGTCGCCGGGGTCGGGCTGCTCCGGCTGCTCCGGCCCCCCGGTGTCGCCGGGCTGCTGGGGCTGCTCGCCGCCGGGCTGCTCACCGCCCGGCTCGGCCGGCTGCGAGGGCTGGACCTCGGGCCCGCCGGTCGGCTGGTCACCGCCGCCGGGCGCGGTGGGCCCGGGGTCGGGGTCCTGCTGCTGCGGCTGCTCCTGCTGCTCGTACCCGCCGAGCAGCGACGGGCCCGAGTGGGTGTCGGTCCCGCGCACCGTGTCGGTCATGGACCTGCCGGTGAACAGCTCGAAGAGCAGGATGACGATCATCACGAGGGCGAACACCACCGCCGCGGGGATGACCAGCATCCGGTACTTGCGCCACCACGCGGCCCAGCCCCCCTGCTCCGGCCCGCCGTCCTCGGACCCGCCGGACCCGCCGTACCGTTCGGGGTCGCGCCGGCCGCTGACAGCGCCCAGCACCTGGGTGGCGCCGGGGTCGGCCGAGCCGTCGGGGCCGACCGGGGCGAACAGCTCGGTCGCCGGGTCCGCGGGCCCTTCGGCGCCGGGCACGGACGCGGTGTCGTCGCCGGTGCGGGTGCCCACCGCGGGCATGGCCCTGGTGGTGGTGGGGTCGGCGCCGTGGTCCGTGCGCGTGTGCGGCGCTTGGGGTTCGACCGCCACTGCGGTGTGGACGCCGCCGGGGCGCTTGGCCCGTTCGGCGAGGTCGCGTGCGCGCTCCCCGCTCTCCTTCAGGTAGTGCTGGGCGACCGCCGTGCCCGCCGTGCTCATGACGCTCATGATCGCGGCGCCCGCGATCGTGCCGTACACCCCGAGATAGGAGGCCGCCGTCGCGGCGGTGAGAGTCGCGACACCGCCCCCGGCAAGCTGGGACATGCTCAGGTCGATCCGCTTCTTCTTCTCCTGGTCCCCCTCGCCCATCCTCCCCCCTCCAGACCGCCGCACCGTTGCGGCGGAACCTTTCGTCGCCCATCCCTGTGGGCCTGCTCAGCGCGAACAGGCCACCCGTCCATAACCGGACAACTGCAACGCTCCCCCTCAATGTTCCGATTACCGACAGGCATTGGATCTATCACTCTTCGGTCGCATCGCGCGTGTCGACTTGCGATCATGCTCATTTATCTGCGTTTTATCGCAGATCATGGGGGCTTCGCCCGGCACGTACCGCTCACGGGGGGCGGCGGGATACGATCTCCCGCGGGCCGTCAATACCTGTTTTGTCCGGTTGTCCGCCGTGGTCCGGGGCGCCACTGGGGCTCCCGTGCCAAGATGGGACGGGAGAAACGCGGGATCCGGGGTACTCCCCTGGGCATTGGGACACATACCTACACAGCGCGCATTCGGGATCCGCACGGGCCTCGGCAGCCGCCCCGCTCTCGGGTCACGGCCCGATCGCCTGCTTCGGACATGCCGGAGGCGGTACTAGCCCAACAGGCCGATGCCGACAAGACTGACGACGTGGGGGATGGCTCCAAGGACATACCCTCGACGGGACGCGAAAGAGGGAGGGCGATGCAGGAGCTTCGCCTCGCCGCCGTCAGCGAAGACGGCACCTACCTGGTGCTGGCCACCGCCGGCCGGGGAACCCGTTTCATGCTGCCTGTCGACGATCGTCTCCGCGCCGCCGTGCGCGGCCAGTTCTCCCGGCTCGGCCAGTACGAGATCGAAGTGGAGAATCCGTTGCGCCCGAAGGAAATCCAGGCCCGGATCCGCTCCGGTGAGACCGCGGAGTCCATCTCCGAGGTCTCGGGCATCCCCATCGAGCGGGTGCGCTGGTTCGAAGGTCCCGTACTCCAGGAACGCGAGTACATCGCCCAGCAGGCGCAGCGCGCCTCGGTCCGCCGCCAGGGGGAGGCCACGCCCGGCCCCCTCCTCGGCGACCTGGTGACCGACCGCGTCGGCGGCCACCAGTTGGAGACCGGGGACGCCGCCTGGGACGCCTGGAAGCGCGAGGACAACACCTGGCAGCTCCGCCTCTCCTACCTCGCCCGCGGCGAGGCCCGTGTGGCGCACTGGATCTATGAGCCGCGGCGCCGCTCGGTCACGGCCTTCGACGAGGAGGCCGACCGCTTCTCCGGGCCCGCCGAGCCCGCCGCCGATCCCGGCCCTGCGAACGTCACCCCGTTCGTGCCGCGCCGCTCCGGCAGCGAGCCCGCGCAGCAGCCCGCCCAGCCGCCCGCGCAGCATTACGGCGAGCCGCGCGGCCAGGAGCCCCGGGGCCAGGAGCAGCGCCCGGCCGATCCTCGCGCGCGGGAGCTGTGGCCGAGCGAGCCGCGCCCGTCCCGGGCCGAGCCGCCCGCCGCGCAGCGCACGGGAGCCCCGGCACCCGCTCCGGCGGGCGAGCCCGCTCCCCGGCACCGCCCCGATCCGCTGGGCGCGCCGCCGCCCGCCCGCACGCCGGTGTCCCCCGGCCGGGCCCCCGTCACGGGGCCGCCCGCCGCGCCGCAGCGCAGCGAGCCCGCTCCCGCGGCGCAGCCCCGGCAGCCCGAGCGTCCCGAGCGGTCGGCCGATCCGGCGCCGCGGCCGGAGCGCCGCGAGCGCCCGCCCATGGCACCGCCGACCCCGCAGCGGTCCGCGCCCGCGGCGGCGGGCGAGGGCGACGGCACCCGCACCGACTCCTCGGCGCCGGTCCCCGCCGCGGCGGCGGGCGGCGTCGCACCGGCGACGCCCGAACCGCCCCGGCGCAAGGGGCGCGGCCGCCGCGCCTCGGTCCCCTCGTGGGACGAGATCATGTTCGGCGCCAAGAAGTCCGACTGAACGGCGCATTGCGCAGCCAGAAGAGCTGAGCAGCCCGAAGAGCTGAGCAATCAGAAGAGGGGGGCTCCCCCCGCACCGGCGGGAGCCCCCCTCTTCGCATGCACGGGGCCGATGCGCCCCGCCGCGCCGCTCAGGGCGCGCCGGTGCGCTCCCCCGGCGGCTGCTCAGCGAGGAAGGGCCGGACCATCGGCCCGGTGATCCCCGAGGCGAACGCGACCGACTCGGCGAAGTCGGCGTCGACGGCGACGTAGCTGCCCGCCCCGGCGCCCACCGACAGGTGCAGGTTCGCGACCTCCGCGCGGCGCTGGAACAGCGACTGCTTCCATGTCCAGCCGATGATGGCGTCGGACTCCACGACCGCCTGGTCACGGCTGAGCGACCCGGACCGGACGCTGACGAGGCGGCCGTCGAACCCGTGGCCGAGGGAGCGGTACCGGTCGATGCCGAGGGGGATCCCCAGCAGGGCGAGGACGGCGAACAGGATCGCGGCCGGGTAGGCGCCCCAGACCGCCGCTGCCGCGGCGAGCGCCGTCCAGGGCGCGATCGCGCGGAACAGCCGCCGCGAGCGCGCCGCGGCGGGGTGCGGGCGCAGCGTCCCGGTGAACGGGGCGAGGGCGCGGTCGACGATGCCCATGACGGTGGCGCGGTCCCCGATGGGCAGCAGCGCCGCCCGGGTCGCCGTGTCGCCCAGGCCGGTGACGATGGCGCTCAACCGCACAGCGGAGCGTGTGCGCTGCAAGGGGTTGTCGGCGAGTTCGTGACCGCGGATGCGGCGGTGCTCCAGTGTCACGCTCCGCCGGGTGAACAGGCCGCGCTCGGCGACCAGGGAGTCGCCCCGGCGCAGCAGCGTGAACCCCCAGTGCGTGATGGCGTAGCTGACCACGGCGAACACCGGCATCAGCACGAGCAGCAGGAGGACCGCCGCGACGAGGAGCCCGACCAGCACGATGGTGGCGGACTGCGCGATCTCCTCGGCGGCGGTGACCGCCTCCTCGGGGTCGAACATCGCGCCGAGCCCATCGAGGTTCTGGCCGATGAAGCCCAGTACGGCGGCGATGGCGGCGAAGGGGGTCAGCAGGTAGGCGAGGCTGAGGACCGCGTAGAGGTACCAGGTCCGCGGCATCGTGAAGTAGACGGTCTCGGCGGGTTCGGCGACCGTCGGGTGCTGCTCGCCCGGCGGCCGGTCCGCCTCGGCGGGCTGCGCCGCAGTGGGATCGCCGTCCGGCGCGGGCGCGCCCTGCGGGGCGGTGAGCGCCGCCTTGCGGCGCAGGAGGAGGTCGCGCAGCCGGTCGGCCTCCGCGCGGCTGACGGCGTCGAGCTTGCCCTCCTCGCTGCCGCCGCCCCCCGCCGCCGCCTCGATCTTGACGACGGACAGGCCGAGCGCGCGGTGCAGCAGGGTCGAGGTGATGTCGACGCCGCGGATCCGCTCCAGGGGTATGGTCCGCCGCGAGCGGCTGATCAGGCCCTTGCGGATCTCGAACCGCTCGGCGCCGACCCGGTAGTGGAAGGTCCGGTAGGTGACGAGCCCGCTGACGAGCATCCCGGCGAACGCCACGGCCGCGGAGCCCAGCAGCCAGGGGTTGACGTTGTAGCTCCCGGCGATCACCGCGGCGCCCATGGGGACGATGAGCCCTTTGAGGTAGCTGATGGGCGCGGTGACCATCGTGAGAGGGCTGAGCCGGTGCTCGGGCTCCTCCGGCGGCGGGGGCGGCCCGGCGCCGGCGTCCTCGACGCCCGGCGCAGGGTCGGACGCGGGGTCGGTGTCGGGGGCGCGGTCGGCGTCCTCGTGGCCGGGCGCGGGGTCGGGGTCGGGGTCGGCGTCCTCGGCGCCGGGCGCGGGCGCGGTGTCGGGTGCGGGGCCGCCGTCGGGCCGAGCCGCGGCATCGGTACCGGGCCGCGGTGCCGCCTCCGCGGGCGGCGCGCCCGCGCCCTCGGCGGCCGGACCGGCGGCGTCCGGCGCGGGACGCTCGGGCGGTGCCGCGTCCGCTCCGCCCGCGCCCTCGGGAACCGCGGGATCGGGGGCGGTCACGTGGCGTCGTTCCGCATCTGCCCGGCGCGCGCGGCGAGGTCCTCGCTGATGCGCTGCGCGTCGGCGGCGTCGAGCCCTTCGATGGTCGAGGAGCCCGCGTGGGAGGCGGTCTGCACCTCGAGGGTGGCGACCTTGAACAGCCGCTCCATCCAGCCCTGGGTGTGGTCGACGGTCTGGATGCGGTTGATGGGGACGAGCTGCCACTGGCGGTTGATCCAGCCGGTGCGCGTGTAGATGACGTCCTCGGTGACCTCCCAGCGGTGCACGCTGTAGCGCCAGCGGGGCGAGATGATGGTGCTCGCCGTGGCGTACAGCGCGAACGCTCCGGGCGCCCACCAGATGTTGGTGAGGACCGGGCCGGGCACCCAGTCCCATTCGGCGTAGCCGATGCCGAATGCCGCGCCGCTGAGGAGCGCGACGCCGATGGCGGATCCGATGGCGGCCCCGAGGGTCCACATGGGGACGGCGCGCGGTGAAACGCGGTTCTCGGGCGGGCGCAGGCGTGCGGTGGTCACACCCGCAGAGTCTAGGGCGTGTTCCCGCGGATCATTCCGGGCTCGCGGCCACCAGGACGACGCTCGCTGCGCCGATCGGCTCGAACAGCCAACCAGGCTGAACCACGCAGATCGGCTTGCGAGCCCCGCCCTGGACGGCCGCTCGCTGATCCGAAAGCATCCACGGAACACGCCCTAGATCGTTGATGGGTAATTGTTGGCTGGTCAGTGGTCGTAAGCGATCAGAGAACGCTTGACCGGTGCGCCGATGTGCCAGTTGTGCCAGA
>NZ_PYGA01000040.1 GCF_003014485.1 Murinocardiopsis flavida
GGTTCGTCGCCCGCGAGATCTACCGCCATCTACCCCATGTGATCCACACCGCCAAACCGCTTCTACAGACCGCTTGACGATCTATAGGAGCTTCCCCGGGCCCGCAGGACGGGGTGTCGATACCGAGGGTGGACCAGGCAGGTCGGGAGTTTCGCGTCGACCGGCCGCCGCGACCCCGTCGTCACCCCTGCTCGGTCAGCCGCCGCGGGTCGATGCCCATGGCGCGCGTGCGGGAGAACCCGCCCTCGGTGTTGATGACCTGGCCGGTGATCCAGTGCGCCTCGTCGGTCGCCAGCCACGCGATGAGGCGCGCGGGGTCGTCGGGGCGCCCGTACCGGCCGAACGGGAAGGTCGGCCGCAGCCACTCCCACATCTCGTCGGTCAGGTACCCGGTCTGCACCGGGCCGGGGTTGACGGTGTTGACCCGGATCCCGTCGTCGGCGAGGTACTCGGCGATCGACGGGGTGATGGCGGCCAGCGCCCCCTTGGCGCTGGCGTAGCAGATCTCGCCGGGCATCGGCCCCATGTCCTGTCCGGAGGTCATGAACACGATCCGGCCGCCCGCGCGCCCGTCGTGCTGCCCGGCGAACGCCTTGGCCAGCAGGATCGGCGAGCGCGCGTCGACGGCCCAGTGGCCGTCGAGCATCGCCGCGTCGACCTGGTCCAGGTGGCCGTCTCCGCCGCTGCGCGCGTGGTTGCACACGAGGATGTCGACGTGGCCGAACTCGGCGACGGCGGCGTCCAGCACCTGCTGGGGCGCCTGCGGCTCGGCCATGTCGGCGCCGACGTGCGCCACCCGCGCCTTCGGGTCGGCGAGCGCCTCGGTGACCCCCGCCACGACGTCGTCGATGTCGTCGGCGCCCCAGGGCTGGTCGGCGTCGTGCGGGCGGTAGTGATGGCACAGGACGCTCGCGCCGTAGGCGGCGAGCCGGCGGGCGACCGCGTAGCCGATGCCCTCACGGCGGCTGGCCCCCGTGACCACGGCGACCCGGCCGCGCAGCGGCATCGGGTCGCGCGCGAGTTCGTCCTGTGTCGGATGCTGTGTCTGCGTCATGCGCCCCAGAATGCCAACGCCCCTCCGTCCGAGCACCCGGTTTTCGGCCGGCACGGCGCGTCAGACAAGGGGCGCGAACCGGTCCCGGGCCAGGTCGCGGTAGTACGCGCTCGTCTCCAAGAGCTCATTGTGCGTACCTTCGGCCATCACACCGCCGTCCTCCAGGACGACGACCCTGTCGGCCGCGCGCACGGTCGAGAAGCGGTGGGCGATGACCATGACCGCGCGGTCGGCTGAGACCTCAGTGAGGGTTCTGGTCAGCGCCGATTCGCTCGCGGAGTCCAGGTGGGAGGTCGGTTCGTCGAGCAGCAGCAGGCGCGGCCCGGCGAGTAGTGCGCGGGCCACCGCGACTCGCTGCCGCTCCCCACCGGACAGTCGTGAGCCGTGCTCGCCGACCTGGGAGTCGAGGCCATCGGGCAGACGATCGACCACGTCGCCCAGATTGGCGGCCGAAACCACCCATTGCAGGTCGTCGTCGCGCACCTCTGCGTGGCCGTACGTCAGGTTCTCCCGCAGCGTGCCGTGCAGCACGGGAGTGTCCTGCTCCACCAGCCGGATGTGCGAGCGGCACGTGCGCGGGTCTGCGGCGGTGATGTCGCGTCCATCGAGCAGGATCGTGCCGGCATGGACATCGTAGAACCTCTCGGCAAGCGCGAAGGCGGTCGACTTCCCGGCGCCGGAAGGGCCGACCAGCGCTGTACAGCCGCGGGCCGGAACGCTGAAGGTCACGTCGCGGAGGACTCGGCGGTGTTCGTCGTAGCCGAAGTCCACATGCCGGAACTCCAGGGCCGGCCGGGATCCGCGGGTCGGGTGGACCGGCGCGGGAGGCGAGGGGCGGTGCGCCGGCCCCACCGCCGACTCCGCCGGGATTCGGGTGACCTCGCCGACCCGGTGCAGCGCACCGGAACCTTCCTGGATCGTGCTCACGGCTTCAAAGAGCAGGCCAAGGGGCATTGTGAGGTAGGTCAGGTAGAGCACGAAGGCCATGAGATCGGCGACCGATCCCGTGCCGGCGGCGGCACGGATGCCGCCGATGAGCAGGACGGCCACCACGGCACCGTGGATTGCGAGCTTGCTCGCCGGGCTGACTACGGCGTTCAGTTTGGCGATGCCGACATGTGCGACCCGTGCGTGCTCCGCGTGGGTGGAGATGCGGGCGGTCTCGATGGCCTCCGTCTGGTTCGCCCGGACCGTCCGGATCGCCGACAGCGCGCGTTCCAGGTCCGCCGTCATCGACCCCAGCGCCTCCTGCCCCGCCAGTGACGCCGCCCGCACCCGGCCGAGGAGGAGCAGCATGATCGCGGCGGCGACCGCGACCAGTGCGAGCACGGCGGTGAACAGGACGTAGTCGACCCAGATCATCAGCGCCAGCGCGCCGATGAGCCCGATTCCGCCGATGATCGCGTTGGCCGCGCCCTCGGCCACGACCGTCCGAAGGGCGGTGGTGTCTCCGCCGACCCGCGCGATCAGATCACCGGAGCGGTACCGGTCGTAGCTGCGGACCGGCAGTCGGAGCAGGTGCGCGATCAAGCTCGTGCGCAGGTTGACGACAACGGCCTCAGCCGTGCGCGCGAGCTGAAAGCGCCCCCAGGCCTCGACTCCGGCTTGGAGGACGAACAGCGCGATCAGTGAGAACACGCCGGCCGTCACGACATCACCGGACGACGCCGATGCGATCGTGTCGCGCAGAACCAGTGGCTGCGCCAGCGCGAGCAGCATCCCCGACAGGGTCGTGGCTATGGCGATGACCAGTCGGCGGCGGTGCTCGCCGACGATGCGCACGAGCCCGCGCAGGCCGGCGAGGCGCTCCGGCTTCGGGGCGGCTTCGTCTGAGGGTGGCCCGCTCTGCGCGGTCCCGCTAGTCATCGACGAATGGTGGGACGGAGATGAGGGGGCGGAAGTAGCCATCCGGGAGGTCCTCGCCGACCATGCGGCCTTCGGCTTCGACCCAGGCGTGCGCGGTGAAGGGGGGCAGCGTTTTCGGCCCCGTGCACCAGGTGGGCCAGATGCCGTTCAACCGGCACAGGAGCACGATCGCCAGGGACCGGCGGAGGCAGCCCTCAGGGCCTGCGCATGGCAGGCTGACCGCCACGACCGCCTGGTATGCGGCCAGCACGGGTGCCGAGGCGGCGGGGGCGGCGCCTTTCCGAAGGCGCGACAGCAGCCGCCGGATGCGCCGCACCGGAAGCAGGGAAATGAGCGCGGCCGTTCCGGAGACGGCACGAATAGTGAGGCGCAGTCCGAGTGGGACCGAACGAGGAGAGTAGGAGACCGCCTGCGGCATCGTCACGACGTGATCAGTCCCTCGGACCGAAGCCGGCGCACGAGGTCGTCCACGTCGTGCGATGCGTCGGTGCGGGCGACCGTGAACTCCTGCGACAGTCTGCTCGCCGCCTCGTCCCGGTCCCCGCCTTCGAGTAGCACCTGGAGGACCAGTGCGGCCGTCGGGTTCAGGTTGAAGTACTCGTCTTTGCGTTCGTCGAGGAGGACGATGCCGTACTCGGTCTCGGTGAACACCACGGACTCCGCGAGTCTCATTTCAGCTCCGTTCGTCAGATGGTCAGGCGTGCGCTTTCGCTGGAACGCAGCCAGTTCTCGCAGGCGATCGTGGTGTCGAGGGCACCTGGGTGCACGTGGTCGGACTGCGACCTCAGGCACGCGTCGCGCAAGGCGCCGGCGTCGACCAGGCCCAGCGCTGCGAGCCGGGAGTCGTCGAAGATCTCCAGAATCCCGTTCCTGTGGCGACGCAGCCCCTGCTGCTGGCTCGACGTCCAGTGCGCCTTCGTCGAACGGCGCAGGGACCCGTCCGGGACGATCCCCCGCATCGCCTCCTGGAGGATCGGCTTGAACCGCCACGGGGTGATCCGCTCCCACGGGTCGATCGACAGTGCGGCGTCGACGACGTGATCGTCGTAGAAGGGCGACGCCGTCGCTATGCCGACCCGGCGCGCGATCTGGTCGTAATGGCGTGCGTCCCGGGCGCCGGCGACCATCATCGCGAGGTCGGTGTGCTGTCCGTGGAGCGGGGAGAGCGGTTCCACCGGCAGGGATGCGTGGATACGGTCGCGAACCAGGTCGCGCGTGAGCGGCGTCATCCATGGCATCAGGCTCGGCTGGGCACCCCAGCCGAGCAGCGGAGTGGTACTCGACAAGCTGTGTCCGTCGTCGAGCCGGGCGGCCGTGTCGGCCAGCCAGGCGGAGTAGGAGCGCCGGTCGAGCAGCTGCCGCGCCATTGCCCGCGCGGTCCAGCGGTACTTGGTGCGGAACCCGCGCATGCCGCTCAGCGCGGCACGCGGCCGGCGCCGTACAAGGGACCTCAGATGGGCGAACGAACCCCGGAGGATCTCATCGCCGCCGAATCCGTTCAGGTGCACCTGCGCGCCGCTGCGGGCGGGCGGCCGGGTCAGGGCGATGTGCCGCGCACGGTTGCTCTCACTGGGGCATGGACCGTCCAGGACATCGTCACGCTCGTGCAGCCCTTCATAGAACAGCGGCATGTCCGCGGCCGGGATGATCTCGTGCCTGGCACCGGACAGGCCGGCCAGGGTCCTTTCGGCCCATTGCAGGTCGTCGTCGGCGGGGTCCGGGTTCTCCGCGGTGAACGCCGTCACCTGGGCGCCGCGGCGGAGCGCCAGGCAGCAGATCGCCGTCGAGTCGAGGCCGGCCAGGTCACAGCTCACGTGCCGGCCTTCGCGTGCCCGGACGGATACGGCGGCGGAAAGGGCCTCCCGGAGCCGGTGCGCGCCTTCCTCCGCGTTCAGCCGCGCCACCGGCGGGGACCATCGACGTACGCAGCGCGCCCCGCCATCGGGTTCGAGGACAAGGGAGTGGCCGAAGGGTACGGAGTGGACCCCGTGCCACACCGGCTCCTCGGTCAACGGGTGCAGTGCGGGCGGGAAGATCAGGTGCGACGCCAAGTGTGATTCGTCGATGCCGCTTCCGGACAGTGCGGCAAGGACGTCGGCACGGTCGGCTGCTACCGCGGTCCCGCGCACGTCCGCGCGGAAGACGGGCCGGTGTCCGAGCAGGGTGCCGTGGACGTGGGTTCGCCCGGCAACGGAGGCGATGAGGTGGTAGCAGCCGGGGACCGCGGCTGCTACACCGGCGAGATCGGCGTGGGTGCGGATTCCCGCCGCGTGCTCGCGCAGTTCCGCGGCCGAGCAGTCGTGCTGTCCGAGCAGGAGTAGCTCGACGTCGGCCACTCGGGCCCGGACCTCCTCATCCGCGGGCCAGTTTCCCATGACCCATGGCCGGCCGGACGAATGGTTGATGAGGCGCCGCGCATCGGTCTCGGACCGCACACGATGGGTGAGCGCAGGGTCGGAAGCGTGGTCCGCCATGGCGATGAACCAGGGAACGTAAGGCGCTGGAAAAGTGGGCCCGGCCATGAGTTACCGCTCCGGTCGTCGGCTGTGGTCGCGGATGCTGCGGGTGCGGTGTCCGCCGCACCCGGCTCTCATCGATTCGGTTTCAGAGCGGGCGGGGATCCCACCGCCCCGGGTCCCCGCCCCTGGCGGCTACCCGGGGCGGGCCCGGCGCGGCAGGCGCTTGCGGCCGCCCCGAGCCCGCACGATCCAGCCGGCCTAATCCCGGTCTCCGGGTACTACGGACCGGATGAGGCGGCCGCGTGGATCAGCCGCTCCAGTTCCAGCCGCCGTTGCCGTCGGAGAAGAACCCGACGAAGAACCGTCCGGTCTTCATGCGGAAGGAACCGAGCCGCGACAGCGTCGGACGCTCGTAAGCACGCATTCGATACTCCTATTTCCAGTGATGACCTTCACCTTGGTGTTCACGTAGGCCGTCCGGGCAGGGCCCATGGCGGAATGGATCGCTGGTTTCCAGCGGATTTTCCGAACCTCTCCGTGAACACGGATCACTCTGCGGGGTACGGCCAACAAGACGCCAACAGGACACCAACACCATTGGCCTTGCTGTCCTATTCGGGCACGTAGTGGGCACGATGATCGGTTCTCTGTCCGCATGCGGACAGAGAAAATGTCACCCAGAGTTTCGAACCGGTCGCACTTCGCCGCGCCGACCGGAAGCCGTTCTGCGGAGATCATTAGCGCCGGTAGTGGCCACCCATGATCAATCCGCGGCATTATCATGACAAGCGGATTCCCGTTTGCACCGGCTCCGGCCAGGCGATGTTGTTCGGCCGAGAAATGGAAAGAACATGAAATTCGGCATTCTTGGTGAAATAGAAGTGCGGAATTCTGGAAAAGCGGTCCCGCTTGGCGGAGTCAAGCGAAAGAGGGTCCTGGCGTCTCTGCTGCTGTCCGCGAACAAGACGGTCTCAATGGAGAGACTGACCCAGAACGTCTGGGACGAGCACTTGCCCGAAAATGAAAGAACCTCTCTTCAGATGCATGTTTCGAGGCTGCGGCGGATCATCGCCAATGCCCCCGGGGTGAGTATCGAAGCGACCGACGCCGGTTACCAGCTGTTGATTCCGCGGAACTCGTTGGACTTGGAGGAGTTCCGCCGAATTGTGGTCGATGCAAAGACGACAGAAGCGCCGTCGGGCGCTCTCGAAAAATTACGCGAGGCGCGGCGCCTCTGGCGGGACTATCCTTTGTCGGGAATCGCTTCGAATTCACTGTCCCAGCGGACGGTCGGCTTGGTCGAAGAATACTGGGAGGCCGTGGAGATGTGTGTCCAGATAGAACTGGACCTGGGAATGTACAACAAGGTAATCGCCGAGATTCCACATTTCGTGCACGTATCTCCATTCCGTGAACGCCTGAGCGACCTGTGGATGACCGCCCTCCACCATTCAGGCCAGCGTGCCGCCGCCTTGGACGTATACCGCGCCACACAGAACCGCCTTCAGCGCGAACTGGGCGTTGCCCCGGGGCCGCAGCTGCAACGCCGGAACGCGGCCGTCCTCAACAATGATCTGACGCAGTGAGTTCCTCACGGCGACCTCCCCGTCCCGCCGACCGCGAGTGCCACCGCGGATTTCCACAGGCCGCCTGTACTCCCTTGAGGTCAACGGCATTGTCGGATTTCGGGGGTACGCAGGGCGGCGGGACGGCTGGCCCAGGTGGCCCACCGCCAGAGCCATTCGGCGGGGCCTTGGCTATAGCGGCGCAACCAGAGTGTGGAGAACAGCCACTGGACCGTGAGGATCACCCCCGCGGTCGTGAGCGCCGCTGCCGCGGACTGCCCGATCGGCACGCCGAGGAGGTGACCGGTCGCGAGGACGAGGACGGTGGCGGTCAGGTAGTTGGTCAGCGCCATGCGGCCCATCGGCGCGAAGACGGCCAGCAGCACTGGGCGGAGCGGCGTTCCGAGCAGGACCAGCAGAGTGCACACGAGCACGCCGGTGAGCAGCAGTTCAAAAAGGCTGGTCGCAATTGATGACTGCGCCGCGCCCGCCGTGGTCGGCGCGGCGGCGTGCACCCCCGCGGCGAGGGCCGCGCCCGCCCCGAGTGCCAGGCCCAGCAGTAAGGGTCCGCGGACGGACCGATCGATCCGGTCGACCACGCCGTAGCGGACCAATGCCGAGCCCAGCAGGAACAGGCCGGCGATCATCAGGGGTCCGCCCCCGCCGACCAGCGCCGCAGTGGCGAACGCGGTGGCGAGGCCGGCCACGGCCCACCGCGGCAGCCAGGTCGAGGGCAGCAGCACCAGCAGGCCGACGACGGCGTAGGGGGTGAGGACCTCCCCCGGCCACAGCAGCGTGTGCAGGAGGCCGATCGCGAGCAGGGCCGCCAGCCGGCGCAGCAGGACCAGCCGTGGACGGGGGACGCGGTTCGCAGCGGAGTCGAGAAGCAGGGCGAACCCGATACCGAACAGCAGGGAGAAGATCGGCAGTCCGATCCAGGCGTGCACGGCCCCCGCGGGCGGCGTCGCGACGGCGGTGTCGCCGTCGGCCATCAGCCGGATGTTGGCGAACAGGATGGCGCACAGCGCGAACCCGCGCAGGACGTCGAGCGCGGCGATGCGCGGCCGGCCGGTGGAGGTCGACGCCGGGCCTCCCGCGCCGCCGCCGCGGAGCGGGCCGAGAGGGGCGACGGAACCGCCGGCGGGGTCTTCGGAGGCCGGTTCAGGACCGTGGTCTGCATCAGGCATGGGCCCCATCCTGCGGGCGCGGCCCCTGCCCGGGCACCGGCCGGACGTAGGGTTCCGCGGCCGGCGGCCGTACTTTCGGCCGGCGCGGGCCCGGTGTTCGGCCGCGGGGGCGCGGCGGCCGCCGCACCAGGTCCACGCGGCGCTGCGCAGGGCTCCGGCGCCCTCCCGCCCGGCGCGTACCCGACCTCTCGGGTCGGGGCGGCTAGGACCCGCCTGCCATGGAGTGCTCCCATGCCCAGGCGGCGATCCCGACGCGGTTGCGCACCCCGAGTTTGGCCTGGACGCCGGCGACGTGGCCCTTCACGGTACTCAGCGAGATGAACAGCTCGGCGGCGATCTCCCGGTTGGTGCACCCCCGGGCGATGGCGCGGACCACCTCGACCTCCCGCGCCGACAGCGGCGGTCCCGGGTCATGGGAGGGCGGGGGTCCGGCGGCGGTGATGCGGCGCAGCAGCCGGAGGGTCACCGACGGCGAGACAAGGGCGTCCCCGGCGTCGGCCGCCCGGACCGCCTCGACGAGCAGGCCGGGCCCCGCGTCCTTCAGGACGAAACCGACCGCTCCGCCGCGCAGCGCGCCGTAGACGTAGTCGTCGAGGTCGAACGTCGTGACCACGACGACCCGCAGCGGATCGGCGACACCGGGGCCGGCGAGGGCGCGGGTGACCTCCAGGCCGTCGAGGCGGGGCATCCGGATGTCGACGAGGCACACGTCCGGGCGCAGCCGCCGGGCCAGGGAGACCGCCTCTGCGCCGTCGGCGGCCTCGGCGACGACGCGGATGTCGGGCTGGTCCTCGAGGATGCGCCGCAGACCGCCGCGGATCATCGCCTGGTCGTCGGCCAGCAGCACGCGGATGGTCATCGGTGCCTCCGGTCGGGGACGGGCAGGGTCGCGAGCACGGACCAGCCGCCTTCGGGGCGGGGGCCCGCGGTCAGGGTGCCGCCGAACGCTTCGACGCGCTCGCGCATGCCGATCAGACCGTAGCCGCCCCGGTGCTGCCGGGCCGCGGAGGGCCGGGCGTCGTCGGACACCTCCACGGTGACGGCGTCCCGGTCACGGGCGACGCCGACCGCCACTGAGCGGGCGTGCGGGGCGTGGCGGGCGATGTTGGTCAGCGCCTCTTGGACGACGCGGTAGACGGTGCCCGCCATCTCGGGCGGCCACGCCGCGTCGCCGTCGGGCAGCCGCAGGCGCACAGCGGGACCGTCGGCACGGAAGCGCTCGACCAGTTCACGGAGCCCTTCGGGGCCGTGCGTGGCGCGGTCCGCGCCATCGGCGCCGCGCAGCAGGCCGACGACGCGGCGCATCGCCGCCATCGCGTCGGACCCGGCGTCCTCGATCCGCACGAAGGACTCCGCCGCGCGCTCCGGATGGCCGCGGGCGTCCAATCGGCCGGCCTGCGCCTCGATGACGATGCCGGTGACGTGGTGGGCGACGACGTCGTGCAGCTCCCGTGCCAATGCGAGGCGCTCGTCGCGGCGCACCCTTTCGGCGGCCGCCTCGCGGCGGACGCCGAGCAGCCGCAGCGCCGACCCGGCCGCGAGGCCGGCGACCCACCCCGCTCCCGCCAGCACCGCCACGGCCGAACCCGACGCGGAGGCGGCCGCGGCGAGCGCGCTGCCGGCGACCACCGCGCCCCCGCCCGCCGCGACGGAGCACGCCGTCAGGGGTGGAAGCCTCCGGACCGCGGATCCGACGAGGACCGACAGCCCCAGTGCCATTGCCGGGCCGGGTTCGCTGGGCAGGCCGAAGGACCACGCGACCGCCACGGCCGCCGCCGCGACCGCCAGGCCCGCCACGGCAGTGCGTGCCCGCCACCGCCGGCGCGCCAGGGCGAGCGCGCACACCACCGCCCCGGCGGCCAGGTCGAACTGCCAGAAGCCGCCGCCCCACGACCGCGCGATCGCCACCGCCTGGAAGGCGAGCGCGGCCGCGAACAGGGCGCCCGACGCGGCGTCGACCGCGATCCCGGCCCACCGGGCCGGCCGATCCGCAAGGTTCACACCGCTCAGGCTAGGAGACGCGGCCCCCGTGCCGAACCGGCCGAAAGTACCGTTGCGCAGGCGGCGCACGCCGGATTCGGCCGGCACCCGGCGCGTGGCCGGACCCCGCAGGATGCGGTCCATGGCGCCCGATCCACCGCGGCCCCGCCCCTGTCCGATGAGGGTCGGAATATCCAGCGCTACTAATCACTTGTAAGCGACAGACAGGAAGTAAGTAGGCGGATCGAGCGGAGGCGGGTATGGCCGAGCCGGCGATCGAGGACCACACCGTGGAGCGGCACTGCCCAACGTTCCAGGCCGCCGTCGAGCTCATCGGGCGGCGCTGGAACGGCGCGATCGTCCTCGCGGCGGAGCGGGGGGCGCGGCGGTTCTGCGAGTTCGCGGCCGCCATCCCGGGGATGTCGGAGCGGCTGCTCGCGCAGCGCCTCCGCGAACTGGAGGACGCGCGGATCATGATCCGCACCGTCGAGGCGGGCCGCCCGGTGAGCATCACCTACACCCTGTCCGAACGCGGCGAGGAACTGGCCCGTGCCGTGCGGCCGCTCATCGACTGGGGTGAGCGCTGGTTGAGCGAGGAGATGGACGGACGACAATGACGGACCTTGGACACGACCTGCGCTTCGGCGCGTTCCTGACACCCGCCGCCGAGGGGCACGAGCGGCTGCTCGCCCTCGCCGAGCTCGCCGACCGGATCGGCCTCGACCTGATCGGCATCCAGGACCACCCCTACCAGCCGGCGTTCCTGGACACCTGGACGCTGCTGTCACACCTGTCGGCGCGCACCACCCGCGTCGCCCTGGTGCCCGATGTGATCAACCTGCCGCTGCGCCCGCCGTCGGTCCTCGCGCGCAGCGCCGCGTCCCTCGACATCCTCAGCGGCGGCCGGGTGGAGCTCGGCCTCGGGTCCGGCGCGTTCTGGGACGGCGTGGCCGCCATGGGCGGCGAGCGGCGCACACCCGGCGAGGCCGTCGAGGCGCTGGAGGAGGCCATCGGCGTCCTGCGCGCGCTGTGGACGCCGGGGCGCGGCGTCCGGATCTCCGGCGAGCACTACGAGCTGCGCGGCGCCAAACCCGGGCCGTTCCCCGTCCACCCCATCGGGCTGTGGATCGGCTCCTACAAGCCGCGGATGCTGGAGCTGACCGGACGGCTGGGCGACGGGTGGCTCCCCTCGTCCGCGTACGCCGACCCCGAGCAGCTCGCAGCCATGACCGAGCGGCTCGACTCCGCCGCCGTCGACGCGGGACGCGACGCCGCCGACGTCCGCCGCGTGTACAACATCACCGGGCGGTTCGGGCGCCGCGCGGGCACCGGGTTCCTGGACGGTCCCCCGTCACTGTGGGCGGAGCAGCTCACCGACCTCGCGCTGCGCCTGGGCGTCAGCGGCTTCGTCCTCGCACCCGGCGGCGACCCGGAAGGCGACCTGCGGACCTTCGCCGAGGAGGTCGCGCCGGCGGTGCGCGCAGCGGTCGAGCGGGAGCGGACGGGTCCGGCGCCCGCGGCCGGCGGCACGGCGCCGACCGGCACCGCGGCCGAACCGGCGGCGGAGCAGTCGGACGGCGGGGCCGCGTCCATCGTCGGCCCCGACGGCTCGTTCGACGACGCCTCGCGGCCGCGCCTGGAAAAGCGCGACCCCGCCGAGCTGACCGCCGCGCAGCGGGCGTCGGGGCAGCGTCTCGTGCAGATCCACGACCACCTGCGCGGCGAGCTGAAGCAGATCCGCGACGCGGTCGACCAGGTCGCGTCCGGGCAGCGCGACCCGGCCGCGGCGCGCGACCTCATCAACCGGCTCACCATGCGGCAGAACTACTGGACGCTCGGCAGCTTCTGCGCGTCCTACTGCCGCCTGGTGACCACCCACCACACCATCGAGAACGTCCACATGTTCCCGCGGCTCTCGGGGGCGCAGGAGTCACTCGGCCCCGTCGTGGCCCGCCTGGAGGCCGAACACGAGGTCATCGCCGACGTGCTGACCGGCATCGACACCGCGCTCGTGGCGATGGTCACCGAGCCCGGCGCGCTCGAACAGGTGCGGGAGCAGGTGGAACTGCTCGACGACGTCCTGCTGTCGCACCTCGACTACGAAGAAGAGGAACTGGTCGAACCCCTCGGTCGGCTGGAAATCGACCTCTGAGCACCGACGCCGAGCGCTGCCCCTGCCCCGCGCCCGGCGCGGGGCAGGGGGCTGCTCAGCCGGCGGCGCCGGAGCGGAACGCGGCGGCGTAGTCGGGGCCGAGTTCGGTGGCGCGCTCGAACACGTCCCGTTCGGCGGCGACGCCGTCGAGGCGTGCCTCCAGCACTTCGAGCGCGGCGTGCCATGCGGCGCCCGCGTCGACCGGGGCGGCGTCCTCGCGGCCGAAGTCGAAGACGTTGGTGAACACCAGCACGCAACCGCCATTGCCGTCGTCCGCCAGCTCGAAGCGGATGACGTCGGCGTCCCAGGAGTACTCCAGCAGGCGCGGCGGGTCGCACCGCAGGATCACGCCCGCGCTGTCGGGCAGGTCGACGCGGGTGAACGCGAGCGCGACGGCCGTGCCCGGCGGCCGGTTCAGATCGGCGGCGACGGGATACCAGGCCCGCAGCTCCTCGGGGTCGGAGATGGCGCGCCACACCTTCGCGGGTGGGTGCGCGAGGTGCCGCTCGAACCGCAGCGCACAGCGCCCTTCATCGGTCGTCTCCAGTGTTCCCAGCATCTCCTGGCCTCTCCGGGGGAATATGGTCGGCACCGAATATACCAAACAAGGCATATTCCTGAAGGGGTATGCACGGGCGCTGCTCGCCGGTCGGTTTCGGCCGCCCCGCGACGTTGACCTCGGCGGGCATCGGGTAGACAGCACGAGTCGGCGGCCGCACCCGCGGCAGGGGACCACCGGCCGACACCGCGAACCACCGAGGAGCATGATGACGGACCTGCTGGACCTGCACGGCCGGGCAATGGAGGAGTTCGACCGCCGCGTGCGCGCCGTCCGGCTCCCGCAGTGGGCGGCGCCCACACCGTGCACCGAATGGGATGTCCACGACCTCGTGAACCACCTGGTCACCGAGCAGCTCTGGGTCCCCCACCTGCTGTCCGGCGGCACCATCGAGGACGCCGGGGACAAGTACGACGGCGACAACCTCGGCGAGGAGCCCGCCGCCACCTGGGCGATCACCGCGCGCGAGGCGCGCGCCGCCTGGCTGCGGCCCGACGTCCTCGACACCACGGTGCACCTGTCCTTCGGCGACTCCCCCGCCTCGCTCTACCTGTGGCAGATGACCTTCGACCTGACCGTGCACGCCTGGGACCTCGCCCGCGCCATCGGCGCCGACGAGCGGATCGACCCCGATCTGGTCGAGCACGTGCACGAATGGGCGGCCGGGCAGGACTTCGGCGCCGCCGGCCCGATCTTCGACGCGGCGGTCCCCGTGGCCGACGACGCCGGCCGGCAGACCCGCCTGCTGGCGCTGACCGGCCGCGCCGCCTGACCCGGGCGCCGGCGGGGACCGCCGGCGCCCGGGTGCTCCCCCGCCGGTCAGGCGGGCAGGTCCAGCTTGAGCTGGGTGACCAGGGCCGCGGTGTCGGAGGTGACCCAGTACTCGGTGAGCCTGCCGTCGGCGACCCGGAACAGGTCGAGGCCGCCGAACGTGAACGGGGTCCCGGGCGCGGCACCCGCGCCGGGGATCCCGCCCTCGTAGACGCCGCTGAACGTCCACCGCCCCGCCACGACGTCCCCGCCGCCGACCGGCGGGACGTCGAGGTCCACGCGCACGTTGCTGAACGGGCCGCGCCCCGAGCGCACGATCTCCACCAGCGCCCCCGGCCCGGTGCGGTCGGACTCCTGACCGTCGGTGCGGTCCTGGTGCACGACCATCCCCGGCGCGGCCAGCTCGGCGGCGATGGACTCCAACCGGTCGTCGGGAGCGTGCCAGAGCTCCTCGATGAAGCGTGTGTACAGGGCGATCGCCGGATCGGTCATGGCGTGCTCCTCTCCTTCGGTCATGGACGGCCGGACGCGTCTCCGCGGTGCGTGCCGACCGCGGCGGGGCGGTCCTCGCCCGGGTACCGGACGCCGACCTGGCGGCGGGCCTCGTCGAGGAGGCGGGCGATGCTCAGGGTTTCGTCGAGCGGCATCAGGCTGCTTTCGCGCTCGTCCTCGCGGACCAGCCGGGTGACCTCGGCCGCCTCGTACTCATATCCGTTGACCTGCCGGGGAAACGTGAATTCGCGGGTCTCGCGCCCGGTCAGGTGCAGCGTGAAGGCGTCGGCGTTGTAGAAGTGCTCGATCTCCACCCGCCCCTTCGTGCCGGAGACGACGGCGCGGGTGGCCTGCTCGGCGTCGAGCGCGCAGGCCAGCGAGCCGATGCCGCCCCCGGCGCCGGTGACCACCAGGCCGGCGCGCGCGTCGACGCCGGTCGGCGCGAGGGTCGCCTGGGCGGTGATGGCGGTGATGGGGCCGAGGAACTGCGAGGCCAGCGCCAGCGGGTAGATGCCGAGGTCGAGCAGTGCCCCGCCGCCCAGTTCGGGGGCGTAGGCGCGGTCGGCGGGGTCGAACGCGCGGTACCCGCCGAAGTCGGCGGTGAGCATGCGGACCTCGCCGATCTCGCCGTCGGCGACCACGCGGGCGACCTCGCGCATGGCCGGGCTGAACCGGGTCCACATCGCCTCCATGAGGAAGCGGTCGCACCGCCGCGCGGCGGCGATCATCTCGGCGGTCTCGGCGGCATTGATGGCGAGCGGCTTCTCGCACAGGACGTGCTTGCCCGCCTCCAGGCACAGCAGGGTGGCCGCGTGGTGGAAGGGGTGCGGGGTGGCGACGTACACGACGTCGACATCGGGGTCCTCGGCCAGTTCCCGGTAGCCGCCGTGCGCCCGCGGGATCGCGAACTCGTCGGCGAAGGCGCGGGCGGTGGCGGCGCTGCGCGAGCCCACCGCCGCCAACTCCGCGTCCTCGACCGCGCGGAGCCCCGCGATGAAGGACCGCGCGATGCGGCCGGCCCCTAGGACACCCCACTGCACCGGCCTGCTCGTCGTACGCATGCCGGCCATGCTAGCGAGCGGAACCGACATCCCGGACGGCTGGGACGGCCCCCCACCGGAACCCGCCCCGCTGCCGACCGCCGGGACGCGCGTCGGCGGCCGCCGAACCACCTCCCCTCGGCCGGGACCCGGGCCGGATGCCCCGGCGGCCGCTCGGCTCAGGCGGTGGGCTGGACGGGCAGCACCACGGCCGACGGGTGCCCCGTGTCGTGGAACACCTCCTGGTCGGCGGGGCGCAGCACGGTCGCATCGGCGCGGTCCGCGCCGGTGCCCGGGTTGCGCGCGAAGTAGGGGTGCGCCCCGCTGGAGACCTGCACCCGGATGCGGTGGCCGCGCCGGAACCGGTGTGCGGTCGGGGTGAGGCGCACCCGCACCCCGGCGGTGCCGTCGGCCATCCGGTCGGTGGTCTGCGGGGCGATGGCGACGACGCCGTCGCAGATGTTGTACGACCGGCCCCGCTCGTCGACGTCGCACAGGCGGACGAACACGTCGGTGTGGTCCAGGCTGGACCGGAACCACACGTCGGCGTGCACCTCGCCGATGACCTCGACCGCCGCCGCCAGCGGCGCCGAGGTGAACGTGCGGACGTCCGGACGGGCCTCCAGGCCGCGGTTGTCCTTGCGTCCGGCCTTGCCGGTGTGGAGCAGCGGCCCGCCGACGTTGGGGGTGGGCGAGGCGGGGTCGTAGCGGTAGCGGGTCGGGCCGGCCGCGTCGTCGGCGGGCTCCGGGGGCTCGGGGCGCAGCCCGCCGCCGGGGTGCAGGAACCACGGCGCGGGGGTGCTGTCGGGCGGCGGCCAGTGGTCGAAGTCGCGCCACTGCTCGGCGCCCATGACGTAGAGGCGCACCGGCGCGCGGTCGGGCGGCGGGCGCTCCGCGCAGTGCGCGGCCGCCCATTCCAGGGTCTCCCTGAGCCCGGCGGCGAGGTTGCCGGGCGAGCCGTGCGTCCACGGCCCCACGGTCAGCCGGGCGGGGGTGCCGGACTCCCGCATGGCGGCGAAGTCGCGGAGCTGGTCGGCGAGGAACAGGTCGTACCACCCGGCGACGAACGCCGCGGGGACCCGCACGGCGGCGACCGCACCGCTGTAGTCCGATTCCTTCCAGTACGGGTCGCGGCTGTCGTGGTGCAGCAGCTCCTGGTAGAACGGCCAGTCGCGGCGCAGCCGGACGCGGTCGGCGCGCTTGAGCGGCAGCGTTCCCATCGCCCGTTGGAGGCGCCGTTCGTCCTCCGTGACGAGCGCGGCAACGCGGGTGAGGGTCCACGGCTCCTCCTGGGTGGCGACAGAGGCCGACCAGCGGAGGAGCGTGTCGAGCTGGGTCGCACCCGGTTCGACGAACGTCAGCGCCAGCCGCGACGACGTCACGTGCGGCGCCATCGCCTTCACCTCGGGCGGGTTGTCGACCGCCAGGGCCCACTGGGTGTAGCCGAGGTAGCTCGCGCCGCCCAGCGCCAGCACCCCGTTGAACCAGCGCTGCTCCCGGAGCCAGGTGAGGACGGCGGCGCCGTCGGTGCGGTCGTCGTGCATGGGCCGGAACTCGCCGGTGGATCCGAAGGTCCCCCGCGAACTGACGGTCAGCACCTCGAAGCCGCGCTCGGCGAAGACGCGGGCCGACATCTCGTTGAGGGGACCCTTTCTGCCGTAGGGGCTCCGCAGCAGCATCGTCGGCAGGGCCGCCGGGCGGCGGCGGGGGTAGCACAGGTCGGCGCGCAGCTCCCCGCCGTCGGGCAGCGGGATGCGCAGGCCGCGTTCCGTGCGCAGGTCGCGGGTCTCAGGGGCGGGGAGGTCCCAGAGGCGTTCCAGGAGGTGGCTCATGACGTGGGGCATGGGTGGCCTTTCCTGCGTCGGGCCGGACACGGTGCGCACCGCGGAATCGCACCACGGGGTCCCGAGGCGCGCGCGGCGACTACCCGGGCGGCGCGGCCGTACACGGCGGCCCGCCTCGACGGAGTGCTCGTGCGCCCGGCCGGAGAAGGAGGCTGCCGTCGCGGTCCCCCGCTGCGCGATACTCCGCGACGCGGGCGCAGCAGGGGGTGCGGAGCATCCAGCGGACAGAGGGTGGCTGCCGTCGGGTGCTTCGCATCCGCGACGGCAACCACACCCCCTGCGTCCCAGGACACCAGGGCCGTCGAGAGCACCCTCGCACCCGTTGGTTCAATGGCATTGCGTCTAGGCTTGGCCTCCGCCCCGCACTCCCCCGGACCCTCGAACGGAGCAGTCGACCGTGCGTGCCACCCTCTTCACCATCGACGCGCCGTGCGCGGGGCGGCTGAGCACCATGGCCAAGCCGCGCGGCGACGACTGGCTCGACGAGGAGATGGCGGCCCTGCGCGACGAAGGCGTCGACGTCCTGGTCAGTGCGCTGACTCCGGCGGAGATGCGCGAGACCGGGCTCGGCGGCGAGCCCGAGTCGGCGCGTGCGGCCGGGCTGGAGTTCGTGCCGCTGCCGATCCCCGACCGCGCCGTTCCGGACCCCGACGCGGTGCTGCCCGAGCTGCGCCGCCTCGCTGCCCGGCTGGACGCAGGGGCGCACGTGGTGACGCACTGCCGGTTCGGTGTGGGCCGGTCGTCGCTGCTCGCGGCGTCACTGCTGGTGCTGGGCGGACTCGACGCCGAGGACGCGTGGACGCGCATCGCCGCCGCCCGCGGCCGCTCCGTGCCCGACACGGCGGAACAGCGGGCCTGGGTCGCGCGGATCGCCACCCCCACCTGACCGCCCCCGCAGGTCAGGTGCGCTGCACGCCGACCCGGTGGCGGAAGGCGGGGACGGTGACCTCTCCGGTCGCGCGTTCCCAGGCGTCCCTGGTCTTCGCGATGTCCATCGACACCCCCGACTCCCTCAGTGCGCCGTAAAGGACGACGATCGACCACGGCAGCAGGAAGGTCGTCGCGACGAGGGACACGATGAGCAGGGGGACACTGACACTGACCGAGGTGTCGGCAACGGTCGTCAGGAAGTATCCCGCGCTGGCGAGCGCGAGGAGCAGCATGCCCGCTCCGGCGGCGGCACTGGTCCAGCGGCGCTTGGCGAGCCGGGCCGGGGAGTCGACCTTCGCGTAGACCTGCTCATGGCAGTGCTCGCAGCCCAGGGCGACCGTCTCGGTCGCCTCGGCGGGACGGGTGACCGTAGTGCTGCTGGTCAGGTAAGTGCGTCGAAATTCGCGCGCGGAAACGGCCTCGGTGCTGACGGTGTGTTCCAGGGTGACATTGACGGTCCGGGTCATTGCGCCTGCCCAATGGGGGTTCTGTGTCGGTACCGGATCGGCTCGCCGGTGCCGGGCATTATGCCGAGGTTCGGCCGAATGCGGGGTTTCCCGGAGATCCGGTTCCCAGGGACGGGTGCGCGAATTCCCATTGACCTCCGCACAGCGTGGGATCCGGGCCGGGTGGGAGAGCCGGTCCGGCCGATTCTCCACCCGGATTCGCGCGACCGGCCGCAACCCGGTCTCCGATCGGCGCACGGCGGTCACGTGCCGGACGTTGTGTCGACGGCGCCGCCGGCGAGGAGGGCCGCCAGGAAGCGGGCCGTGATCGAGCGGGCCAGGCCCATGTTCCCCCGCACGTTGGCGGCGGGTTGGGCGGCCTGCCCGACGAAGGCCCCCGCGCCCTGCTCCTTGGCCGCTCCGAGCCGCTGCCGGGCGTAGACCTGGTCGAACATGACCGCGACCGGCTTCCCGGCGATCCGGAGGACCACCCCGGCCTCAAGTCTGCGCACCCTGCCGGGTGTGATGATCTCCAGTCCGGCGGTCGGCACCCGGACCATCGGCACGCCGGCGCCCGGATCGTGGGTGATCGTCAGTTCACCATGGGCGACCCGCACCTCGCACGGAGTGGTCCGCGGGCGTTTTATCGCCCACCAGAAGCTGTCTTTGAACGGTTCCATCGAGGACAATTCCTGGAAGAATTCCGCGTCCATTTCAGCCCTGTCTTGTAGTGCCGCCACTGCGTTCGGTCACCGGTTCGCCCGCGATTGCCGCGCCGTCCACGGCGCACGCGATCACGGCAGAAACGACAATAATCCAGTCGGCTTCTCTTTTCACCGGATAATCCGGAGATTTCTCCCGGTTCTCCCGGCTACATCCCGCGCAGGTGGTCGCGCAGGGTCCGCGCCACCCGCGCCATGAGCGCCTCGGCACCCGGCTGGTTGATCGCGGGCACCCGCGACTCCGTGAGGACGGCGACCCCGAACGTCTGGCCGTCGGCGTGCTCGACCGTCCCGAACTCGTGGCGGAGGTTGAGGAGCGTCCCCGTCTTGGAGGACCACTTCGACGCGTCGGAGCTGAAGTCGGGCGCCAGCCGGTGCCGCAGGACGTTGTCGCCCATGAGCGTACGCACGCGCGCGGCGACACCGGGGTCGATCGCCGAAGGCGTCCACAGCGCCTGGAGCAGCTCGACGAACGCCCGCGCCGACCCGGAGCTCGCGCGTGTGACGTCGAGCTGCGCGACCCGGTGGCCGCGTCCGGCCGTGCCCGCGCCGATGGCGAGGGAGTGGGCGAGGGACACGTTGGCGGGGTCGAGACGTTCGGCGGGGACCACGTTGAGCTCGCTGAGGGTGTGCCGCACCGTGACGCCGCGGAGCCCGAGCGCCTGCAACGACGCCGCCACCATCGCGGGCGGCGTCAGCTCGAACAGCGCGTCGGCGGCGGAGTTGTCGCTGACCGATGTGCTGAGGTACAGCAGGTCCTCGATGGCGATGCTGGCCGGGTGCCGGAACCGGGCCACGCCCATGGGCCCCGGGGAGGTGACGCCGCCCGGCTGCACGGTGAGCTGCGCGGCGCCGTCGAGTTCGCCCGTGCGGATGCGTTCGAGGGTGGCGATGGCGAGCGGGACCTTGACCAGCGACGCCGTGGGGAATTCGAGGTCGGGGTCGATGCCCAGCTCCTCGCCGGAGTGCAGGTCGCGCACCAGGAACGCGCCGTGCAGGCCCGCGTCCTCAAGGGACTGGCGGAGTTCCCGGATGAGGCCCTCGACGCTCACTCCGCCACCTCGTCCCCCGCGCCGAGGCAGCGCGCGATGTCGGCGCGGAGCAGGGTCCGGATCCGGTCGGCGTCGTCGCCGGCGCCGGCCGCGACGTCGAAGCTGCGGGCGAGCCGGGCCTCGCCGATGGGGCGCCAGTGCAGGCCCAGCTCCGCGGCCTCCTTGGGGGTGGACAGCAGGAAGTCGCTGGAGCCGAGGACCTCGGCCGCGGCGGAGGTGAGGGAGCCGGAGACGGCGACCTGCGCGGGTTGCAGGCCCACGGAATCGCGGATCCGGTTCACGCGGTCGCGGATGTGCGGGACGTCGTCCTCGGGCTGGATCCAGACGCGGCGCCGGCCCGCGGGCTCGTGGGTGCGCACGGCCCGGAGGGTTTCGAGGTAGACCTTTTGCGCGCGGGGTTCGGCCACGCCGGCGAGCCCCAAGGGCACCGACCAGGCTCCTTCGTCCGGCGGCACCTGGGTGATGGCGGCGCGGACCTCCTGCGCGCGCAGCAGTTCGGTGCGCCGGGCCGGCGGAGCGGGGTGCAGGTCGAGGTAGATGTCCTTCCGGCGCGCCTCGGCGTCGAGGTGCGCGAGGTCGCGTGCCGTGCAGACGTCGGGAACGGCGAAGCGGAACGGTGTGCGCTTGGCGCGCTCCGCGTCGTACTCCAGCGCCTCGGCCAGCCGGACGAGGCGCTTCGCCGACGGCAGCATGTCGCGGCCGAACGGCGTGAGCGTTGCGCGCCGCGTCGACCGGTCGAACAGCCGGGCGCCCAGCCGACGTTCGAGCGCGGCGATGCGGCGGCTCGCGACCGGTTGGGGGATGCGCGCGGCCGCGGCGCCGAGCGTGAAACTGCCCCGTTCGCTGACGTTCACGAAGGCCTGGCAGGCACCCACGATGTCCATGACCGAAGAGTATGCCGTTTCCGCATCGAACTGCTCATTTTTGTCTGTGACAGCATCGGCGGAGGCGGTGAGACTACTCGGCGGGCCCCCTCGCGGGTGCTCTCGGCCCCGGCAGGCGCCCCGGCGGCCGGCCCGAGCGCCCGCACCGGTGGGCGACGGCAACACCCGGACCACAAAGGACAGGAAGAAACCGACCCATGCCTACTCAGCTTTCCCGGCGTACCGGGCTCGCGGCTCTGGCGGTGCTCACGCTCGTGCCGATCGGCGGCTGCGCAACGGCCGACGAGGCCAGGCCCGCGGCGTCCCAGTCGACAACGGCGGCCCCGGCGTCGGCCGACCGCGAGTTCAAGGAGCTCGAAGGCGAGTTCGACGCCCGCCTCGGGGTCTACGCGATCGACACCGGATCGGACCGGACCCTTTCCTACCAGGAGGACGAGCGGTTCGCGTACTGCTCGACCCACAAGTCCCTCAGCGTCGGCGCGGTCCTGGAGCAGAACTCGCTCAAGGAGATGGAGAAGCTCATCACCTACACCGAGGAGGACCTGGTCGCCTACTCCCCCATCACGGAGAAGCACGTCGATGAGGGCATGACGCTGCGCGCGGTGAGCGACGCCGCCGTCCGCTACAGCGACAACACCGCGGCGAACCTGCTCTTCGAGGAGCTCGGCGGGACGAACGGCTTCGGTGACGCGCTGAAGGGCATCGGAGACGACGTCACGGACGTCTCCCGGATCGAACCCGACCTCAGCGAGGGCACCCCCGGCGACGTCCGGGACACGTCCACCCCGCAGCAGATGGCGACCGACCTGCGCGAGTACACGCTCGGGGACACGCTCTCCACGAAGAAGCGCGCGATCCTCACCGACCTGCTCGTCCGCAACACCACCGGGGACGAGCTGATCCGCGCCGGGGTCCCCGACGGCTGGAAGGTCGGCGACAAGACCGGGTCGGGCGGCTACGGGACGCGCAACGACATCGCGGTCATCTGGCCCCCCGAAGACGACCCCATCGTCCTCGCGATCATGTCCAGCCGCGACACCAAGGACGCCGAGTCCGACGACAAGCTCATCGCGGAGTCCGCCGAGGTCGCCATCGACGCCCTCACCGGGAAGTAGCCGACGGCCGTACCGGCAGTGGGGCGGCCGCCCGCATCGGGGCCGCCCCACCCGCCGCCCCGCCGCCCCGCGGGGCATGTGGCATGCTGCGGGCATGCCCGTGGACGCGCTACCGGTCGCCGAGCACGACGGCGCCGAGGAGTTCGAGGAGCACCGGGGACGGCTGTTCTCCGTCTGCTACCGGATGCTGGGTTCGGCCGCCGAGGCCGAGGACGTCGTGCAGGACACCTACCTGCGTTGGGCGGCCGCCGACCGGCCCGGCATCGTCATCCCGGCCGCGTGGCTGACGAAGGTGGCGGTGAACCTGAGCCTGAACCGGCTCGCATCGGCGCGGGTGCAGCGCGAGGCGTACGTGGGGCCGTGGCTGCCCGAGCCCGTCGCCACCGGCGGGCCCGCCGGAGCCCCGCTGGGGCCTTTGGAGCGCGCCGAGCAGCGCGAGTCCGTCTCCGTGGCGCTGCTGACCCTGATGGAGCGGCTCACCCCCGCCGAACGGGCCGTGTTCGTGCTGCGCGAGGCGTTCGGCTACGGCCACGGCGAGGTCGCCGACGTCCTCGACATCAGCGAGGCGGCGTCGCGGCAGGCGCACCGCCGCGCCCGGCTGCGGCTGGCCGAGGACCGCCGCCGGTTCGAACCATCGGACCGGCGCTGGCGCGAGGTGGTCGACCGCTTCCTCGACGCCGCCCAGGGCGGCGACATCGACGCCCTGCACGCGGTCCTCGCCGAGGACGTGGTGACCTACTCCGACGGCGGCGGCAAGGTCACGGCGGCCCGGATCCCCATTGCCGGGCGCGACCGGGTCGGCCTGTTCCTCGGCCGCCTCGTCGGCATGGTCACCAGGGAGCACGTCCTCGCCGCGGTCGATGTGAACGGGGTTCCGGCGATCATGGTCCTGCTCCGCGGCGACATCATCGCGGTGTTCAGCCCGGAGGTCGCGGACGGCCGGATCGCCGCCATGCGTATCGTCGTCAACCCCGACAAGCTCGGCTACTTCGCCCGCCAAATGGCCGCGCGCGGGTAGGGGGCACGCCGGTTCCGGGCGCGCGGGCCCCATCGAGCGGCAGGCGCGCCGCCTCGCGGCGGCGGCCTAGCAGCGGCGTCCGAACGCCCTCCCCACTACCCAGGTGATGCAGGTCACCCGCGATCCCGTCACGGTGCTCCCGCCCCACTGGTTCAGATAGCGGCGGCCGCACGAGAGCGGCGCCCATCGGGAACCGGCGCGAGGAGTGGAGTGGTCATGACCCATCAGGTACTGGTGATCGGCGGAGGCTACGCGGGGCTCATGGCGGCGACCCGGGTCGCGCGGCGGACCCGGGGTGCCGACGTGCAGGTGACACTGGTCAACCGGATCGACCGGTTCGTCGAGCGGGTGCGGTTGCACCAGGCCGGATCGGGTGGGCCGACGCCTCGGTGGCTGCTCCGCGACGTGCTCGCCGGGACGGGGGTGCGCACAGTTGTCGCCGAGGTCACGGGCGTCGACCCGGAGCGGCGCACCGTCCACGCGCGGGCCGGGGGCGAGCCGGCCGACCTCGCCTACGACACCCTGGTGTACGCGCCGGGCAGCGGGGCCGACCGGGGTGCCGTCCCCGGCGCGGCCGAGTACGCCCACACCCTCGCGGAGGTCACCGGCGCCGACGGCCTCGCCGCGCGGGTGCCCGCGCTCGCCGCGGCGGGCGGCACCCTCGCCGTGGTCGGCGGGGGGCTCACCGGGATCGAGGCGGCCACCGAACTCGCCGAGGCCCACCCCGGCCTGGCGGTGCGCATGGTCACCGGCGGCGGACTGGGCGCCGGCCTGTCGGAGCGGGGGCGCGCCCACGTCCGCCGCGTCCTCGGCCGCCTCGGCGTCCGGTTGAGCGAGCACGCCAGGGTCGCCGCGGTGACCGAGGAGGGTCTGGTGCTGGACGACGGCACGCCGATCGCCGCCGACGCGGTCGTGTGGAACGCCGGCTTCACGGTGCCCGCGATGGCGCGCGACGCCGGCCTGGACGTCGACGCGCGCGGCAGGGTCATCGTGGACGCCACCCAGCGCTCGGTGTCGCACCCGGACGTGTACGCGGTCGGCGACGCCGCGCGGGCCCTCGGGCGCGTCGGCGGTGAGCTGCGGATGGCGTGCGCGACGGGACTGCCCATGGGGGCGAAGGCCGCCGATGCGATCGCCGCCCGGATCGCGGGGCGGGTGCCGAGGCCGCTGGCGTTCCGCTACTACATCCAGTGCATCAGCCTGGGGCGGCGCGACGGGCTCATCCAGTTCGTGCACGCCGACGACGCCCCGACCCCCGTCGTCCTCACCGGCCGCCTCGGCGCGCTGGTGAAGGAGGCGGTGGTGCGCGGCGCCTCGATCGCCGCACGGGCACCGTACCTGCGCCGGGGCCGCCGCACCGCACCGGAGCCCGCGGCGCGTGCAGCGGCCGGGCGGTGACCGCGGGGCGGCGGCCCTGCCCGGATCTGATCGCCGTGGCGGGGCCCGCCGTTCGCCGCCCTACACCCCGTCCGGCCCTTGGCCGGATCCCTCGTCCCGCGTCCCGCCGGGTGGGAGGCCGTGCCGCCAGCCCTGCTCGACCGACGCGCGGCACCGGTCGGGGTGGTCCCCCGCGCCGGTGAACAGCGCGGTCAGCATGGGCACCCCGTGGTCGAGGGCCCGGCGGGGCAGCGGGCCGTTGGCGACCAGGGACGCCAGCCCGTGGCCCATGGTCCAGCTCTGGACCGCCAGTTCCAGCGGGTCGGTCCCGGCGCGGAAGCGTCCGGCGCCGGTGGCCCGCCGGACGGCGTCGACCAGGTGCTCCAGGGTCGCGTCCGCTGCTTCGGGCGTGTCGAGTGCGAAGCTCGCGTCGAACATGACCCGGTACAGGTCGGGGTGGTCCAGTGCGTTGCCGAGGTAGCCGGCGACCATGGCGGCCAGGTCCCGCACCGGGTCGGCGGACGCCGGCAGCGCCGCGAACCGCGCCTCCAGGCGGGTGAAGCCCTCCTGGCGCAGCGCGGTCCACACGCCGTCCATGCCGCCGAAGTGGGTGTAGACGGCCATGGTCGATACACGGGTGCCCGCCACCAGCGAGCGCAGGGTGATGGGTTCGCGGGTGCGGAGCATGTGTGCGGCCCGTTCGATGAGCAGGGTGCGGACCGCGGGGTCCTTCGTCCTCGCCATGACCCCAGAATACATAGCATTGCAATGCTATAGTTCTGGAATCCGAGATCCGCTCACGCGAGATCCCCCACGAAGGAGTCAGCATGGCCATCACCCTGGTGAACCCCGATGGACTGCCGAAGCCCGAGGTGTACCGGCAGATGTCGATCGCCACCGGCTCGCGCATGGTGTTCCTCGCCGGGCAGGTCGCCCGCGACGCCGACGGCGCCAGGATCGGCGCGGGCGACCTCGCCGCCCAGGTCGAGCAGTGCTACCTCAACGTCGGCACCGCACTGGCCGAGGCCGGCGGCTCCTTCGCCGACGTGGCGAAGCTGACCGTCTACGTCGTCGACTGGACCCCCGACAAGATTGCCGCGCTGGGCGAAGGGGTCTCCCGTGCCGCCGGGAGGCTGGGCGTCGTCCCGGTCCCGCCGATCACCCTGCTGGGTGTCGCCGCGCTCGGCGAGCCCGATCTCCTGGTGGAGGTCGAGGCCACCGCCGTCCTCGACTGAGCGGTAGCGCGGCGCCGCCCTCCCGGGTGCCGCCTCCCGGCGCGGAGATCTGGATGACGCGCGGCGGCGGGGGCCTCACTGCGCCGCGGGGTCGTCGCGGCGGGTGCGGTAGGAGCGCATCTTGTGGCGGGCGCCGCAGATGCTCATGCTGCACCACACGCTGTTGTTGGCGGGTGAGCGGTCGTAGAACAGCCACCGGCACTCCGGTGCGCGGCACACCTTGAGGCGGCCGCGGCGCCCGGCGAGTTCCTCGGTCGCCAGGGTCGCGAGCAGGCCGCCGACCAGGGCGCCGATCTCGTCCGTGCCCGTTTGCAGGAGTTCGGGCGGACCCGCCGGGCCCCACTGGGGCGGGGAGAGCACGCGCCGGGCGTGCTCGTTGAGCGTGCCCCGGACGCGCGCGGAGGCGTCGCCCTCGATGTGCCTGCGGATGGCTTCGCGCACGGCGACGAGGGAGTCGCGGGCCGCCTCGTCGACCAGCCCGGTGCCCGCCAGCCACCCGCCGTCGTGCAGCCACGCCCGGGTGCCCTCCAGGGTGGCGAACGCGTCCTCGCCGTAGAGGAAGCGCGCGGAGTTGCAGAACGCTTCGACCCGCTCCAGGGCGCCGGGGGCGGCCGGCCGTGTGTAGCTCACCCGACCATGTTACCGCCTAAGTGTTGATAGAGGTAACTTCGCCTGTTACCGTCTTACGCATTCAGAGAGTAACGATAATGGAGGCGGACACCATGGACTGGACGCTGGACGAGCACCTCGACACCCCCTCCGGGACGGTGCGCTGGGCGAGCTGGGGCGACGGCCCTCCCCTGGTCTTCCTGCACGGCACCCCCTTCTCCTCCTACGTGTGGCGCCGCCTCGCCGACCGGTTCGCCGCCACCCACCGCGTCTACGTCTGGGACATGCCGGGCTTCGGGCAGTCGGAGATGCGCGCGGGCCAGGACGTCTCCCTCGCCGCACAGCAGGGCGTGTTCACCCGCCTGCTGGCGCACTGGGGGCTGCGCGAACCGGCCGTCGTCGCCCACGACTTCGGCGGCGCCGTCGCCCTGCGCACGGCCCTGCTCGACGGCGTCCGCTACGAGCGGCTGGCCCTGCTCGACGCGGTCAGCGTCCGCCCGTGGGGCACCGGCTACTTCCGCCTCATGCACGACAACCCGGAGGTGTTCGGCGCGCTCCCGGGGTACCTGCACCGGGCGATGGTGCGCGCGCACATCGCCACCGCAGCCCACACCGACCTCGGCGACACCCTGCTCGACCGGCTCCTCGAACCGTGGACCGGCGCGGCCGGGCAGGCGGCGTACACCGCCGTCGCCGCGCAGAACGACGAGCACGACACCGCCGAGGTGGAGGACCGCTACGCCGAACTGGACATGCCCGTGCTCATCGGGTGGGGACGCGAGGACCGGTGGCTCCCGGTCCCGCGCGCCGAGGACCTCGCGCGCCGCATCCCGCACGCGCAGTTGGCCTGGATCGAACGGGCGGGCCACCTGGTCCAGGAGGACGCCCCGGACCAGGTGGCCACCCTGCTCGCCGACTTCCTCGCCCGGCGCTGACGGTCAGCGGCGCTCCTTGAGGACCGTCGCGAGCGCGGCCACCGCGCGGCGGATCTCCGCCTCGGTGACCACCAGCGGCGGCGCGAGCCTGATGGTGGACCCGTGGGTGTCCTTGACCAGGATCCCCTCGGCGAGCAGCGCCTCGCTGATCTCCCGGCCGGTGCCGATGGCGGGGTCGATGTCGATGCCCGCCCACAGGCCCGCGCCGCGCACGGCGGTCACCCCCTGGCCGATGAGCCCGCGCAGCTCGCTGTGCAGGATCTCGCCCATCGCGGCGGCCTTGCGCTGCGGGCGGCCGCTCGCGAGCAGCGCCACCACCGCGCGGCCGACGGCGGCCGCGAGCGGGTTGCCGCCGAAGGTGCTGCCGTGCTGGCCGGGGCCGATGACACCGAGTACGTCGTGGTCGGCGACGACGGCCGACACCGGGACCACCCCGCCGCCCAGTGCCTTGCCCAGCAGGTACATGTCGGGGACGACGCCGCTGTGCTCGGCCGCGAAGGTCCGGCCGGTGCGGCCGAGCCCGGACTGGATCTCGTCGAGGATGAGCAGCGTGCCGCGCTCGGTGCAGATGCGGCGGACCTCGGGGAGGTAGTCGGGCGGCGGGACGACGACCCCGGCCTCGCCCTGGATGGGTTCGATGAGCACGGCGACGGTGGTGTCGTCCACCGCGGCGGCGAGCGCGGCGGCGTCGCCGTAGGGGGCGGAGCGGAATCCGGGCCCGAACGGGCCGAAGCCGTCGCGGGCCTCGGCGTCGTCGGAGAACCCGACGATGGTGGTGGTGCGGCCGTGGAAGTTGCCGTGGGCGACCACGATGGTGGCCTGGTCGGCGGGTACGCCCTTGACGTCGTACCCCCACTTGCGGGCGACCTTGATGCCGGTCTCGACCGCCTCGGCGCCGGTGTTCATCGGCAGCACCGTGTCCTTGCCGACGAGTTCGGCCAGCTCCGCGCAGAACGGGCCGAGCTGGTCGTGGTGGAACGCGCGGCTGGTGAGGGTGACCCGGCCCAGTTGCCGCTGCGCGGCGCGGATCAGCTCCGGGTGGCGGTGGCCGAAGTTCAGCGCGGAGTAGCCGGCGAGGAAGTCGAGGTACTCGCGGCCCTCGACGTCGGTGACCGTGACGCCCTCGGCACTGGCGACGACCACGGGCAGCGGGTGGTAGTTGTGCGCGCTGTGCTGCTCGGTGAGAGCGATCTGCTCCCGGCTCGTGGTGCGTGCCTCGGGCGTGACGGTCATGGGGCTCCCCCGGTCGGTGTCGTGCACTCGGATGCCCCGCACCCCGCGATCGGCGTCGCCCCCGCTGGCGATGCGCAGGCTCTCACCTGGAACAGTACGCGCGCGTGAGCCGTCGATCCAAGACGTGATCATTGCCTGGCACCGGCGTTTCGCTGCGTTGTGAGCGCATTCTCCGGCGGAATGCTGCGTCCGGGTCGGCGCGGGGCAGCGGCGGCCGTCGCGCCGCAGGGGACGCCGGCCGTCAGCCGACCGGAGCGGCCCCGGTCCGCTCGAACAACGGGGTCAGCACCAGAGTGGTCTTGGTGTGTGACACGTAGGACAGGGCCGTCAGCCGCTCCAGTACCTTCTCGAAGTGCCGGACGTCGGCCGCGCGGACCCGCAGCAGCGCCTGCGCCTCCCCCGTCACGGTGCACGCCGAGACCACCTCGGGGATGCCTTCGAGGTCGGTGGTGAGCACGGCGGGGCGCGGCTGCCCGCTGCAATGCAGTTCGATGTAGGCCTCCGTCCCCCACCCCATGGCCGCGGGGTCGACCTGCGCCGCGAAGCCCGTGATGGTGCCGCCTGCCACGAGCCGGTCGACCCGCCGCTTGGTGGCGGGCGCCGAAAGGCCCACTTCCTGGCCGATCGCTGCGAAGCTGCGGCGTCCTTCGCGCGTGAGAATCCGGATGATCTGCTCATCGAGCTGGTCCAGGCGCATACTTCCAGTCTGACCCAAACCCACGATCAGGGAAGGCCACCGGAGCCCCGGGAATCGGGCGTTGCGGGCCGGGGCGCCGAGGGGAGAGCCCGCCTCGGGCTGCCGCGGCCGTGTCGGGGGGAATCCGCGCTCGGGCGTGTCCCCCGGCTCCGCAACGGATCCGGCCGCCGGGACCCGCCCTTTCCCAGTGAGCAAGGGCGGCGGTCCCACTACTCTCGGAGGGAGCCGACCAGTGGGGGTCCGGGATGGGGAAGCTGATCTATTCGATGATCACGTCGCTCGACGGCTACGTGCGCGACGCCAACGGCGATTTCGGGTGGGGGGCTCCGGAGGAGGAGACCCACGCGTTCGTCAACGAGCAGTCGCGGTCGATCGGCACCTACCTCTACGGGCGCCGGATGTACGAGACCATGTCCTACTGGGAGACCGCGCACAAGGAGCCCGGCCAGCCCCCGTTCATCCTGGAGTACGCGCGCGTCTGGCAGGCGGCCGACAAGGTCGTCTACTCCACCACGCTGGACGCCGCCGTCAGCGAGCGCACCCGCATCGAGCGGTCGTTCGACCCGGAGGCGGTCCGCGCGCTGAAGGCCGAGTCGGAGCACGACCTCTCCGTCGACGGCCCCGTGCTCGCCGCGCAGGCCATCCGGGCCGGGCTGGTCGACGAGTACCAGCTCATCGTCGGCCCGGCGATCGTCGGCGGCGGCCACCGGTTCTTCCCCGACGGCGTCCGCGTCGACCTGGAGCTGCTCGACGAGCGCCGGTTCGGCAACGGCGTGGTCTTCTTGCGGTACGGCGTCGCGTAGCCGCCCCGCGGTACGACCGCCCCTCCCCGCCCTCGGCGCAGCGCTCCCGGTTCCCGCCGGAGTCCCGGCGTGCCACCGGTCGCCGTACGCGGGCCGTACACGGCGATGCCGTAGCCTGCCCGTGGTCGGCATCAGTGGTGCCGCTGTACGGGGAGGTCGAGGAGAGCGCAATGGATCGCACCGGTTTTCAGATCATGGTCCGCGGCAGGTTCGAGGGGCTGGCCGACGACGCGCGTGCAGGGCTGCTCGCCGAGGTCGCTGAGCACGACGTGTTCGCCGCCCGGTTCACCGAGGACGGCACCCTGACCTACGACGCCACGATCACCTGGTTCACCTTCCGCTACCTGGTGCACGCCGAGAACGCCGAATCGGCCGAGGCCACGGCCCTCGACCTGGCGACCACCGCCCTTTCCGGCGCCGGGCGCGCCCACGGCGACCTCCGGTGCACCACGACCGACATGGCACTGCTGAAGATCAACCGGAAGAAGTCCGCGTTCCGCTGAGCGATCGGGCGGGGCGCCGGGTCAGGGCGCTTCGGGGGCGGCCGGTTCGCGGTCCGGGCGGAAGTCCTCGATGTCGAACCCCGGCGCCTCGCCCACGGCCAGCCCGGCCGCCAGCGCGCCCTGGTAGGGGCCGAAGGTGAGCCCGCTCGCGCCGAGCCCGGTCGCGACCACCACGCCGGGCAGGTGCCGCGGCGTGCCGAGGATCGGCAGGCCGTCGCTGCTCCCGGGGCGGAATCCCACGCGCGTCTCCAGGACGGTGCCGTCGGCGGCCCCGGGCGCGGCGTCGAGCCCGGCGTCGAGGACCTCGCGCAGGCCCGCCGCCGTCACCCGGTGGTCGAAACCGGCCTCGGGTTCCCTGGTGCCGCTGAGCACCAGCCGGTTCGGGCCGAAGGTGAGCATGTACTGGTCGCGGTCCGAGAACCGGACGACCGGCCAGTCGGCGGTGCGGTGGCCGGGCAGGGCGAGGTGGGTGATCTGGCCGCGGACCGGGTGGACCGGGACGGCCACGTCGAACGGCGCGAGGAGCCGGGCGGTCCACGCCCCTGCCGCCACGATGACCGCGTCGGCGGGCAGGTCCTCGCCGTCGACCCGGACACCGCGCACGCCGCCGCTTCCCGCGAGGAGTTCGGCGGCGCCCGTGCGGTGGCGCATGCCCCGTTCCTCGGCGGCGTTGAACAGGGCGTCGCGGGCCATGCGGCCGTCGAGCCGGGCCATTCCCGCGACGCTCACACCGCTGTAGTGCTCGGGGAGGACGGGAAAGCGCCGGGCGGGCTCCCCAGCGGGCAGCCTGGCGACGTCGCCCATGCCCTCGTAGCCGGGCTGCGCGCCGAGCCGGCCGAGCATCGCGTGCTCCTGGTCGAGCCCGGGTTCGCTGCCGCTCACCGAGAGGCCGCCGACGACGTCGTAGCCGGGATCCCCGCCGTCGGCGGCGAGGTCCGCCATGAGCAGCGGGTAGTGCGCCGCGGCGGCGAAGGAGAACGCGCGCACCGGCTCCGGGTCCCACGGGAACGGCCAGGGGAACACGATGCCCGCTCCCGCGGCCGTGGCCTGGCCGCGCTCGGCGGCGTCGACCAGCGTGACGGATACCCCTCTGCGGCTGAGGTGGTAGGCGGCACTGGTGCCGACGATGCCCCCGCCGATGACGATGACGCGCATACCCGCCAGCCTGCCAAAGTCCGCCCGCGGACTCGACCTCGGCCCCGGCGCTGCGCGAGGACGGGTCGAGGTTCTCGGCCCGCGGGTGCACGGGCCCCGGTCCCGGAGTGGAACTGTCACAACCGGCAGTTCCAGCGAGATACTCGGCGGGTGTTCGAGAACTTCACCGCCGAGCAGATCCAGGTGGGCGACGCAACCATCTTCGTCCGCCATGGGGGCGAGGGCACGCCCGTGCTGCTGCTGCACGGGCACCCCAGGACCTCCGCGACCTGGCATCGCGTCGCTCCCCGGCTCGTCGAAAGCGGATTCCGGGTCATCTGCCCGGACCTGCGGGGCTACGGCCGCTCGCGCGGACCGGCCCGACCGCGGCCACGAAGAGGCGGATCGGCGCGCTGGACGGCGGCTGCGATGCCCGGCCCTGATCATGTGGTCCCTGCGGGACGACCTCGAAGACCTGTACGGCGACCCGGTGGAGATCTGGAGGGACTGGGCCGACGATGTGCGCGGCCAGGGCATCGACTCGGGCCACCACATGGCCGAGGAGGCCCCTGAGGCGGTTGCCTCGCGCCTGGCGGACTTCTTCGGCACCTGACCCCGCCGACACCGCACGCCACGGCGGCGCTCGACGTTTTCCCCGTCAGTCGGTGCGCACCCGTGTCGCCTGCACTGGGCCCCCGTACCGGGCGCGGCCGGTCATCCCTCCGCGAGCGCGCCGGTCACGATGGCCCGGGCGACGCCGTGGACGGCGTCCCTGGTGATGCTGTCGGGCGGCGCGGTGACCAGAGTGAACAGCGCGCCGCTGTAGAGGGCGATGAGCAGCGGGATCCTGTCCCGGGGGAAGGGGAGGTCCAGGTCGGTGTGCTGCCCGGTGGTGAACGCCGCCATGGCGCCCTCCATCTCCGCCAGGGCCGACGACAGCGCCGGGCGGCGGACGGCCTCCAGGCGGAGTTCGCACACCGCCAGGTACCGGCTGCGCAGCGTGGTCGCCGCTTCGAGCAGTGACCCGGTCAGCAGGTCGGCGAACTGCCCGAGCACGTCCGCAGTGGTGCGCGCCGGACCCGCTGCGGCGATCTCGTGCCGCCAGGTGTCGCGCTCCGTGTCGGCGGCGTGGAGTTCGGCGATGCGCTCGGCGGCGGCCAGCAGCAGCGCCTCCCGGCTGCGGAAGTAGTTCGACGCCGTGCCCGGCGGGAGCCCGGCGTGCTTCTCGACCGCGCGGTGGGTCAGCCCGTGCGCTCCGGACACCGCCAGCAGGTCGATCGCGGAATCGGTCAGGGCGCGGCGGCGGGCCGGGTTGGTCGGTGGCACCCGATCAGGCTAGCAGCAACCGTACTAGTACGGTCGTAGTGAATGGGGTCGCGCTCGGGCGCCCCGGTACGCGGAGGAGCGTCATGAGAGTCGTTGTGGTGGGCGCGGGCTTGGGCGGGGTGGCGGCCGCGGTGGCACTGCATCGCGGCGGTCACGAGGTCACGCTGTACGAGCGCGGTGCCGAGCTGCGCGAAGCGGGCACCGCCGTGGTGATCGCGCCCAACGGGGTCCGCGCCCTGGAGGCGCTGGGCGCACAGGACGCCGTGCGCGGCCGGGGGCTGCCCGGCGGCAGCGGTGGACTGCGCGACCGGCGCGGACGGCCGCTGCTCGTCACCGACCTGGCCCCGGCGCAGCGGCAGATCGGCACGATGGCGGTCGTGCACCGGACCGAGCTGCATCAGCAGCTGCGCGCCCCGCTGCCCGCCGAGCGGGTGCGCACCGGGATGCCGGTCGAGCGACTGGAATCCGACCCCGCCGGAGTGACGGTGATCAGCGGCGGCACCGCGGTCCGTAGGGCTGATGCCGTCATCGTCGCCGACGGCATCGGCAGCACCCTGCGCGGCCGGCTGTTCCCCGGCCACCCCGGTGTGCGGCGGGCCGGTCGCCTGGACCTCCGCGGCGTGCTGCCGCGGCCCACCGGCCTGGACGTGGCCGGCATCCTCGCCGGCATGCTGGTCGACCGGCGCACCGGGGCGATGTTCGGCCTCTTCCCCCTCGGCGAGGACCACCTCTACTGGTACACCGACTCGGCGCTGAGCGAGACGCCGACCGACCCGGGCGAGGCCCGCCTGGCGATGCTGTCCCTGATGGCGGACTGGCACCCGGCGGTCCCCGCGGTCATCGAGGCCACGCGGCCCGCCGACATCTACGCCGACGCGATCGCGCGCCTGGCCGAACCACTCCCCTCGTTCGCGCTCGGCAGGGTCGCGCTCCTCGGCGACGCCGCGCACGCCATGACACCCGATCTGGGTCAGGGCGCGAGCCAGGTCTTCGAGGACGCGGCCGCGCTGTCCCGGCACATGGCCGGTGCCGAACCGGCAGCGGCCGCCGAGCGGCTCCGGCGCTACGACGCCGAGCGCCGTCCCCGCGCCAACCGCATGATCGCGGCGTCGGCCCGGCAAGGACGGCTGACGGCCCTGACCGGCGGCACCGCGTGGTTGCGCGACACACTGCTCCGCGCGGTACCGGCCCGATTCGCCGCCCGCCGGCTCGCCGCCATCTGGCAGCTCTAGCGCGGTGAGCGAGACGGGCAGCCGCCCGGGGCACCCGCCGGGCGGACGCCCCTCGCCGCCCCGGCACGGTGGCCCGGCACGGTGGCCCGGCGGCCCTATGCGGTCCCGGCACTCCCCGCCGCGCGGCGGTAGGTGTTGATCAGGACGCCGGACGGTGTCGACCGTGTGGCGGCCGGGGAAGCTCCTATAGATCGTCAAGCGGTCTGTAGAAGCGGTTTGGCGGTGTGGATCACATGGGGTAGATGGCGGTAGATCTCGCGGGCGACGAACC
>NZ_PYGA01000041.1 GCF_003014485.1 Murinocardiopsis flavida
CGGCCGCGGCCGCCGTTGGTGGTCTTGGTGACCTGGGCGGTGGCCCACCGCAGCGAGGGGCCGATCTCGTCGACCTCCAGGTCGATGACGGTGCGGAGCCGGCCACTCGGTCGCGGCGGGCCCCGCACCCCGGGGGTTGGGGTCAGTGCTGGTGGGCGCTCCATTCGGCGGGGTCGCTGGTGCGGTACCAGCGCTTGCACGTGGGGCACTTCTCGGTCGCGGTCACGGCCGCGCGCATACGGCGGATCAGGGCGGGCATACTGGGTTTCGCCTCATTCCTTTGGGGTGTGCGGGGCCTCACCGGTTGGCTTGCCGGCGTTCTGGTGGGGTCTCGCTGTGTGTGCGGCTACTTGTCTTTGTCCAGCTCGCGGCGGAGCTGGCGGTCCCACTCATCACGGACCGACTGCGGTTCCTGGTCCTGCTCGGGTTCGGCCACGGCGTCATCCCTCCTTCCTGCTGCTCGGTCACGGGTGGCGGGGGTCAGGTGGCAACGACGGGCCGGTCGACATCGCGATGCACGACCTCGGTAGGGGTGCCGGTGGTGCGCAGCGCGTCGGCGAGGGCTTCGGCCAGGGCGACGCTGCGGTGGCGGCCGCCGGCGCATCCGATCGCGACGTCGACCCGGCGCCACCGCTCCGCGGGGAGGTCGGTGAGCAGGCCGTTCACCCAGGCGGCGGTGCGCACGACCAGCCCGGTGGCGCCGGGGGTGGCCATCACGTGGGCGGCCACCTCGGAGTCGAGGCCGGTCATGTGGATCAGGGCGGGGTTGTTGGCGGGGTTGCGCAGGCTGTGGCGCACATCTACGACCAGGTCGGCGCTGGGGGCGGGGCCGTGGTGGTAGCCGAAGCTCGTTACTCGGCACCCGGGGCGGAATGTGCTCATAGAGGTCCTTCCTTCCGGCGGGTCCGGCCCCGGGCGGGGCCGCCCCGGACCCCAGACACCCCGCGCGGGCGGCTGGGGGCCAGGGCGGTCACACCCGGGTGTGGCGGATCGGGGCCCGCACCCGCCCCGAGACCGAGGTGGCGCGCACCCGCGGACTCGCGCCGCCGGTCGCGACGACGGTGACGTCGCCCGAGACCGCGGTCGCGGCGATGTCGGTGTCGGCGTGGGCGTTGAGGTACACGTCGCCGGAGACCGCCTCCGCAGCGAAGGAGGCACGCCCTTCGGCGTGGATGTCGCCGGAGACGGTGCGCAGCCGCGCGGAAGGCCCGGTGGCGTGGTCGATGGTGATGTCACCGGAGACCGTCTCGACATCGATCGATCCGGCCTTCGCGGCGCGCACCGACCCCGACTTCGTGCAGGCGGTGAGCGTGCGGGCGGTGTCGATGTACAGGTCGGCTGCGGTGCCCTTGTGGGTGGCCCATTCCAGGGGGTGGCCGTGAGCGCCTACGGTTCCGGCCTGCACGCGGGTGCGCAGTGCGGACCCGGCGGGCAGGACCGCGGTGGCGCGCACCGGCTCAACCTGCGGACCGGTGGCCTCGCGGCCGTCGACGAACACCCGGCCGTTGACGATCGAGATGTTCCCGGACACGTGGGCGGCCTGGATGAACGTGCCGCCGCGGGTGCGGGTGGTGCGTCCGCCGTGGCCGACGGGCTGCCCGATCAGGGCCACGCGCCACACTGCGGCCTCCATGGCGTGGGTGGCGGTGTCGATGGCGTCGGCGGGCCCGGTCAGGGACAGGGTCGCGGTGGTCGCGGCGGGGTCGACCACGACCTCCAGTTCAATCGCATCGGCCGTCAGGGCGAGGACGACGGGGCCGGGCCGGGCGGCGGTCAGAGTGCGTTCGGGCATGGCGAAGCAGCCTTTCGGCGAGAAGACATGGGGTGGGTTCGGCCGGGCGGCCGCCCCGCGCCACCACCCCGGGCGGGGGTTGGTGGCACAGGGTCGCGGCCCGGATCAGCGGCGGTCGGGTCCGGTCGCCATCACCAGCGCGGCGGCGGCCAGGCAGGCATGGTGCGCCGCCTGATCGACATGCATCGCCCCGCCGCCGTGCAGACGGAACGCCGTCGAACCGGTGGTGTCCATGAAGAGCCGGACGGGCCAGCGCCGGTCGATGACCGCGTGGGTGACCGCGGAGAAGGCGATGCCGGCCACCATTCGGGCCGGGGCCAGCCCCAGCCCGAGCGCCCGGTCGACGGTGATCAGGGCGGCGGTCTGCACCGCGTGGTAGGAGGCGACGTGGGCGGCCAGGGCCCGCCAGGACGCGCCCTCGGTGCACGCCGCGTCGGCGGCGCGGTCGGCGGCACACGGCTTGCGAGCGGACTGTCGGTCGGTCTGGGCCATGAAGTCGCCCACGTCATGGGCGGCCTTCAGCGCGGCCAGGACCGCGGCGAAGACCGCGGGACGGGTCGGCGGTCGGTTTTCGGGCATGATGAGGACACCTCTCTGGTGGTGATCAGGGGGTTGAGCGGGGCCGCCCCGCCGTGTCGGCCGGGGCGGCAGTACCACCGCACGTCAGGGGCGGTCGGGGCCGATGTTGCCCGCGTAGGAGTAGAGGGCCTCGTGGGCGTCCATGCGGGCCTGGTCGATCGCGGTCGCGCGGTAGGTGACCGGGCCGAAGCCGCGCTTGGCGGTGTGCTGGCCGTTGCGGGACCGGACCGGGGCGTCGGCGAGGGCGGCGATGCGCTCCAGTTCCGCGCGCTTGTCCGCGTCGTCGACCTCGACGCCGTAGTCGCCGATGATGGAGACGTTCATCTCGCAGTCGGCGCGCGCGGGGATCTGGGGGTGGGCTTCCAGGTAGTCGGCGAGCTCGCGCAGTCCGGCGATGACCTGGGCGCGCTGGGCGGGGGTGGCGTAGCTGAACACGGGGTCCTCCTCGGGGTTCGGGCGCGCCGGAGGAACCGGCGGCCGGTCGGCTGGTGGTGGGTGTGCGGGGTCGTGCCCGCCCCGGGCGCGATCCGGGTGCGGCCTGACCCAGTTGGGGGCAGTGGCCGGCGGGCGGGGAGTTCAGGCGGTGCTGTGGGCCGCGGCGGTGTAGTCGGCGCTCACCGCACCGGCATGGGGACGAACGTGACGGTCGTGCCGTCGTCGCGGGTGACGCGGATCGTGCGGAGCACGGTGGAGTCGGCGACCGCGGACTCGATGGCCTCGGCGATGTCCTGGTTGCCGTCCTCGGTCAGGTTGATCTCGATGCTCCAGTCGCTCATGTCAGAACCTCCTGGGTGTGGTGGGTGCGGGCGGCGGCCGCGCTGGCCCGGTGGCTTTCGGCGCGGGCGCGGGCGAGCCAGACATCGCCGGGCATGCGGCGGGTGCGCGTGGCCTGTTCGTCGGCCCGGGCGTCCTCGCGGGCGGCCGCCTGGTCGTGGGTTTCGGCGTAGGCGGGCCACTGGCCGTCGTCGGGGGTGGGGATGCGGCGGTAGCCGGTGACGGCGCGGGAGCGGCGGTGGCGGTCGATCTCGGCGTTGAGGGCGGGGATGGGGTCGGGGAGGCAGCCGAAGCCGATGTACCCGCCGCCGCGGGTGCCTCCGTAGCCGACGGTGATGGTGTGGATGCGGTGGTTCTCGCGGTCGATGACGACGGCTTCTACCTCGTAGTGGCCGAAGAGCCCGTCATCGGTCTCGTAGACCTCGATCTCGGTGAGGACGGCGTCGTCGATGTGGGTGCGGATCGCGGTGAGGATGGGCGTGCCGGTCGGAGCGGTCACCGGACCTCCAACAGGTTGTCTATGTTTCGTCTACAACGTATTTTGGTGGGCATGATCGACGACCTCATGACCGTCAAGGACGTGGCCGAACGCCTCGGGGTGAAGCCCGAGACGGTGCGCCAGTACAAGCTGCGCGGGGACCTTCCCGAGCCCGACGGGCTGGCGGGGCGCTCCCCGCTGTGGCGCGCGGCCGCGATCGAGGCATGGATCGCCTCCCGGCGCGGCCACGGCTGGCGCAAGGGCGACCAGCCGGGCTGAGACGGCCCGGTGCGGCGGGGCCTGCCCTTCGGGGGCGGGCCCCGCTTCGCTGTTCCGGGGCCCGGTCAGCCGGTGCGGGCGGCATAGACCGCGGGCAGGCGGGTGACCAGGCCGTCGGCGGCCTCGCCGCGCATGCCCACGCGGGCGTGGGTCAGGGCCGTGTGCAGGTGCGCGAGCATCAGCGCGTCGATGCCGTAGCCGGCCATGATCTGCACGACGACCCGGACCGTGGGGTCGGTGGTGCGGGTGGCGACGTGGTCGGCGATGGCCTGGTCGCCGGGCTGTGTCAGCGCGGCGGCGGTGGTCTGTGCCCGCTCGATCAGGGCGAGCAGGGTGAAGAGCCAGGCGCCGTCGGCGTGCCAGCGCCGCGCCGCCCGGGTCTCGCGGCCGCGGCCGCACACCGCACCGGCGTGGGCGCGGGCGGCGCGTTCGGTCGCGGCGAGCTGTTCGTAGGCGTCGGCGCGGGCCGCGGCATGCCCGCGCGCGCCGCCCAGGCGTTCCAGCACGGTCAGGGCCTGTTCGGCGTCGGTGCCGACGGCCTGGAAGTACGCGGCCTCGGATGGGCTGGTCAGGACGGTCGTGGTGGTCATGGTTGCTCCCCCGAGGGGTCGGCGGGTCGGACCGGGTGGTCCCTCCCCCGCCCCGCCCGCGGCCGTGGCCGGGGCGGGCGGCAGAGGCGCCGCCGGTCAGGTGCTGGGGGTCAGGGCCCCGATCTCGTCGATGTGCCAGGTCTTGCTGCGGTCGGGGTCGCCGCGGTCGAGGTAGAGGTAGCCCGGGCGGTCGGCGAGGATCCGCAGGATGCCCCGGTAGGAGCCGCTGGCCTGGGTGCTCTCCACCCAGACGGTGTGGCCTGCCATGTGCCCGTAGGTGTCCCTGGCGCGGGCCAGCGCGGCGGCGCACCCGCACCGGAACGCGGTCGGTTCCGCGGGCACAGGGGAGCGCCCTTGGTCTCGACGGGATCCGGGGCCAGCTCGCCGGTGACGGTCGCGGTGGCAAGCGTCCACCGGTGCCCCGGGATCGCCGACGGAGGCGAGGCGCACAGGTTCGGCAGCCAGAAGCCGTCGGCGACGACCTCGTGTCCGACAACGGTCAGGCCGACCTCTTCACGCACCTCGGCGACGACCGCGGCCGCAACATCGGTGTGCTCATCGTCTATGTGGCCGGCCACCGGTGCGCGGCCGACCGGGTACCAACCGCGCTCGATCATCAGCAGCGCCCCGTCGGCGCGGGTGATGACGACGCCGACCGAGGTCCCGCAGCAGGGGGTCATGGAGGGCATTGGGGCTCCTAGGTGGTGGGGTCTCCGGGCTGTCCGGGTCCTGTCGCCCGCCCGGCGTGCCGGGCGGGCGTGGGGAACGGACAGATCAGGCGCGGTAGGCGGCGGTGAGGTGATCCAAGCGGGTGCGGGCCCCGGCGCGGCCGCCGATCCGCGACAGCGGGGTGTCGGGCTTCTCGGTGATCGCGGCGACGATCAGCACCCGCCCGTCCACACCAAGCGCGTCGAGCAGCCGGGCGGCCATCACGTCGGCGGCGAGCTGCTCGACGCGGTCGGTGCGGCGCTCGGTGGCCACATCCAGGGCGGCGACCAGCACGAGGTAGGCGATAACCCAACCGCCGAGCACGGTGTAGCCGTTGAACCACGCCAGCCCCCAGGCGGTCAGGCCGAGCAGCATCGAGGCGCCGACCAGGATCTGCATGCGGCCGCGCCACTCACGGAGCTCCGACGTGGGTCCGCCGTCCACGGCGTCGGCGCGGATGAGGTGGTGGGCGGTGTCGCGGGCCGCCGCCCCGGCGGCCGCGAGCGGCGTGGCCGGGTCCAGGACGATGCGGCCCGCCGCCCGGTGGACGGTGGGGCTGTCCGGGAGGTCGGCGTCGCGCACCTGGGCGGCGGCGGGCAGTGCGGCCGCGCGCATCGCGGCGGCCAGGGGCAGGGTCTCGGTCGTGGTCGACAACGCGGTCTCCTTCTCTTCAGGGGCCGCGCCCGGGACCGGGCACGGTCATTACGCACAGTGGTCGCATCGGGGATTCGCCCGGTGCCGGGCGAATCCGCGTGGGTGGGGGTGGGCGCGTTCGCCCGGTGGCCTGCGGGCCAAAAAATCGTGACAAACCGATACAGGTCGGGCGGGCGAATGTGGATTCGCCCGCCCGTTCGCCCGGTAACCCTGTGTGTCTACAGGAGGCGCCAGGGGTCCTTGCGGGACTCGCCCGCCTTGGCGATGGCCCCGGCTTCGGCGAGGGTGCGCAGCGCCTTGTCGACGGCCTCCTTGCCGCAGCCTTCGCGCCCCGCCAGCTCCTCGCGAAGAACCTGGGTGCCCACCGGGCCGCGGGCCTGGAGAACCTCCAGCACCCCGGTCTCGGCCGGGGTCCGGGCGGCGGCCTCGGCCTCGCGGCGGTGCGCGGCCAGGTCCACCACGACCCGCTCGGGCAGAGCGGGCGGGACCGGGCGCCCGCCCTCGCGGGCATGGGCACGCGCGGCCTCGGCCGACCCCATTCCGGTCTGGGTGCGCATCCGCGCCAGGGTCTTCTCGATCTCGGCCCGGCGGCCCGCCTTGCGCCTGTCGCGGCGGGTGTAGGCCCCACGCGAGCCCTGATCCAGGGCGCCGGCCGAATCGGCGTCCAGGACGGCCGCCGAGCGGCGGGCCGCCGCCATCAGGGCGTCGCTCTCCTCTTCGGGCGCCCACGCCCCACGGAACGGCACCTCGCGACCTCCCAGCGAGAACGCGAGCCCCTTGTTGCGGGCCGCCGCCTGGGGGTCGGGCAGATCCCCGGGGTTGACGGCCAGACCCATCTCCCTCTTGAAGATCCCGGCCTGGGTGGCACTCAACTTCATGCTGATGGCGTTGGTGGCGGTCATGTTCTGGCGGATCGCGTCGTCCTGGACGAAGCCCTCCAGCCCGAACCCCTGGGAGGCGCCCACCAGGACGGCGCCCAGGGAACGGCCTTCGCGCGCGATGCGGTTGAGCCGGCCGGGACCGGCGGCCTCGATCTGGGCGGCCGCCTCGTGGAACTCGTCCACGACGACCATGACCCCGGGGAACTCCGGACTCGGGTGGAACTCACTCGTCTCGTTCAGCTCGTTGATGAGGCCGCGGATCTCCATCAGCCGGATCACGCCGTCGATCAGCGCCGAACGCGAGGCCGCGTCGGCCTCCACGACCCAGTGGGCGTGCGCGGCGATCCGCGGCGAGGGGCCCTTGCGGGGCTTGGCGTAGAGCACGACGGTCTGGCCGTGCTCGAACGCCCCCATCACCAGCGCCTCGATCAGCGTCGTCTTGCCGGAGCCGGTCTTGCCGGAGAAGAACCCGCCCCACATCGAGTCCTTGTCGTAGAGCTTCCAGACCGCTTCGCCCTGGCCGTCGATGTAGGTGCCCAGCCGCACGAACACCTCCCCGCGCTCAATGAAGAACCGGGGGCGGCCGTCGTCCAGGCACACCGGACGGGAGCTGGTGGCCTGGGAGACCACCCGCAGCCGCAGCACCGAGGCGTCGGGTTCCTCGCCGTTCTCGGGCTGGACATCCTCCACGGCCAGCGCCGACGCACTCAGTTTGAGCGCGGTGGCGATGCGGCCCATCGCCCCGAGCACCGTGGCCTTCTCCTGCGCGCCCGGCTTCAGGTGCAGCATCGCGGTCGCCCCGTAGTCGGTGCGGGTGATGCCGCTCAGCTCCGAGCCCGGCAGCACCGCGTTGGATGCGGCCACATACTTCGGCCACCGCTCGATCAGGCGGCGCTCCAACTCGGCCGGGTCGGCCGCCTCGGGTGCCGCCTCGGTGCGGATACCGCGCTTGGCCTTCGCGCGCGGGTTGAGGACCCGGGTGTGGTGGCGGTGGAACTGCCAGTACCGGGCGGACGCGGCGGCCACCGCGCCGAACCCGGCTGTCCCGGCGAGGGCGAGGGTGTCGGCATCCCAACCCACACCGAGTCCGAGGGCGTGGGCGCCGATGGCCCCGGCTGCGGCCACCGCGGCCGCGGTGCGGGTATGGGCGGGCTCGCGCTCGGCCCATGCCGCGGCGTGGGGGTGGCGCGTGCGGCCGTGCTTGGTCCGCAGCCAGGCCGGGGCCGCTGCCGCGGTGGCCGTCGACCCGGCGGCCACGACTCCCAGCGAGGTCAGCGACCCGAGGTCGTTGGCGGTGGTGATGCCCTCCTGGGCGGCGATCGCGGCCGCGGCCGGAACCGCCCAGTACCAGGGGGTGAGCACGTGCCGGTAGAGGTCGCGCAACCCGCCCCGGGGCGGGTGCGCCAGCCGCTGCCAGCCCTTGCCGATCAGGCCCTCGCTGGTCCACCGCTTGCGCTTCTTGTCGCGCTCCTCGGCGGTGCGGGCGGCCTCCAGGGTCTCCACCGCCTGGGCGAGCTGGGCAGCACTCGGCGCACGCGTGGTGGGCGCGGTCTTCGCGGTCTTCGCCATGGCGGCGTCCTTCCTGCGTGGTGGTGGCCTGCCTCGTCAGCGCCCGGGGGCCGGTCCGGACGGACGCGCCCCCGAACCTCAAGGCGAGGACGGGGGCGCGTTTCGGCTGGTAGTCGGCATGCGGGTGGTTACCCGCCGTGGAAGTACTCCTTCTTCGTCGCGGCCTCGCCCGCGCTGTCGGAGTAGGCCTGCTGGACGGCTTCGGAGCTGGTGCGCACGGCGGTCAGGGCGTCCTGGGCGGCGCCGCGCGCGGTGCGGGTGGACTCCAGACCCGCGGAGAGGGCCTGAAGGGTTTTCGGGCCGTTGCCGACCTGGGTGGCCTGGGCGATCAGCAGCTCGAAGTGCGGCATCACGGTGCTGTCGATGTGCTCGATCTCGGCCGCCATCATCGAGATGTCCTGGGAGTAGGACGGCATGTCCCCGGCCGAGCCGGTCGGGGCCGGGGCGGGCGCCTGCCCATCCTCGCCGCCGGACTCCGGCTTCGGCTCGGGTTCGGGGGTACCCGCGGTGAGCCGCACCCCCGAGGGCTCCTTGGCGGGCTCGGCCTTGTCCTCCTTCTTCGGGGGCCGCTCGTCGTCGCCGTCGATCGCGTCGATCCTCGCGTCGGCCTTCTCGAACATCGTCTCGGCCCGCTCCATGAGCCGGTCGGCCATGGACTTCTTCTCTTCGCTCATGCCTCAGGGGTCCTCTCGTCTCGTTCGTGCGTCCCGGCGGGGGTTACTGGTGCTGGTAGTAGGCGCCGTCGGCCGCCTCCGGCGAGCTGGCGCGGGCCTCGGCGACGTTGGCGTTGGCGGCCTCCAGCGCATCGGCCGTCAGCCGGGCCTTGGCGGCGGCGTCGCGGCTGGCCTGCTGGGAGGCGTCCACCGCGGCCACGGTCGCCTCCCCCAGACCCGCGGTGCGCATCCCGGCCGCCAACTGCTCCTTGCTGGTCGCCAGCCCTTCCCAGTAGGTGGCGTAATCGCGCAGCGCCGCCAGGTGGGAGGACAGCGAAGCGGAATCGGACAGGTTCAGCGCCATGGGCTGCTCCTTCTTCTCGGGTGGGGCGGCCGCGCCGCCGGTCGGCGCGGCCGGGCTCTCCGGGGCCGTCGCGGGCTCCGACGTGCCGGCGGGCGGGGTCCCCTTGGCCTCGGCCTCCTTGCGGCGGGCGTCCAGGTCGATCACCGCGCCGCCGGGCGCCCCGGCCGCAGGCGCGGCCGGGGCCGGGCTGGGACCCGACTCGGGCTCGGGGGTCTTGCGGGCCGCCCACTTCGCCTTGACCTTGTCCACGGCCGCGGCCCGCTTGGCCTGGCGGGCCTCGCGGCGCTTCTGTGCTGCGGCCATCTTCTGGGGGTAGCGCTTGGCGGCCTCGTCCCACTTGGCGTCCCAGACCGTGGCCAGGTAGCGGCTCAGCCCGCCCCGGCGGCGCGCGCCCCGGGGGTCTTTCTGGCCGACCTCCTTGTAGTGGGCGGCGGCGCGGATCGTGCCGGGCGGGTCGCGCATCACGACCCCGATGACCATGGCGATGACGATGATTTCCACAGCGGTGACCTCCTCAGATGCCGATCAGGTTGCCGAGCAGTGCCGCACCGGCCTGCGACACGGTGGTGGTGGCCTGGGTGCCGTACAGCCCGAGCGCCCCGCCGGTCGCGGTGAGCAGAGTCGGCAGGACCAGGGCGGAGGTGCGGGCGAAGCCGTCCGGCTTGCCGTCCGCGAGGTCGGCCGCCGCCCCCACCAGGAAGAACAGCGCGATCACGCCGACCGCGGCCGCCGGGGCCCCGAGGAGTCCCGCCAGCCCCGCGAGCAGGCCCCCGGCCCACTCACCGAGGAACGTCAAGCTGATCGCGGACCCCGCGATCAGGGCGAACGCGAATGTGCCCCACGCGGTGAACCTCTTGTACTTCTTGTGGCGCTTGATCGCGGCCATGAGGGCCAGTGCGCTCAGCGCGATCACGAACATGGAGGATCCGAACAGGAACGCCAACATGGCGCCCTCCTTTCTCTCAGCTGGTCAGGCGGGTTTCTCAGAACAGCAGCAGGGCGGCCGCGCCCACCAGGGCGATACTCAGCGCTTGGCGGCCCGCGGAGCGGTTGGCCTCGATGGCCAGCAGCAGCACGGCGATGAGGGCGACCGAGACCCACAGGCGGGCCTGTTCGGCGGCCCGCAGACCGCGGTGGAGGGGCAGGTGCTCCCCGGCGCGCACCCGCGCGACCTCCGCGCGCAGCGTCGGTGCGGGGGTGTCCCACAGGTCCGGGGCATGCAGCCACGGCCGCCGCGCCTCCGGCAGGGCCTCGGCGCCGTCGGGGGCCGCGCCGGTCTGCGCGGCCGGCCCGGACTCCGGGGGATCGGGTCGGGCACCGGCCGCAGTACCGCGCCGCGCTGGGCCGGTGCCGGGGCCGTGGTCTCCGTGGTCTCCGTGGCCGGGGGCTCACGGTCAGGCAGGGCACCCATGCGCCCCTCCAATCGCAGATCAGGTGATGGTGGGCCGGTCGGCCCCGGCACCGCCCCGCGAACGTGCGGGGCGGCACCGCCGACGACCGGCGGGTCACTCGGGGCGGCCCGGGGGCCGCCATTCCTGCCCGGCCGCCAGGCGCGGGGCGTAGCGGCGGGCCGGGTCGGGATCAGGGCGGGTGTGGCGCCACGCCAGCGCGACCGTCGCCGCGATCAGCAGCACCGGCGCGACCGCGGCCAGGACCAGCAGGACCGCCGGGCTCGCAAACGCCAGCGCCGCCCCCACCGGCACCAGCGCCCCGGTGCCGGCCAGCGTCAGAACCAGATCCATTGCGCGGGCCTGGGTCGACATGCGCATGGGGGCCTCCAATGTGTGCGTGTACGGGCCGGTCGGCCCCGGCACCGCCCCGAAGGACGGCACCGCCGTCGACCGGATTACGCGGGCAGCACCCGCAGACGCGTGCCGGCCCGGGACCAAAACCCCACCGGCACCGTGCCCTTGTCACCGGTGAGCTCGACGGTGATCCGAACCCCGCCGTTGTGCGGACGCACGCCGAGTACCCGCACCGACTTCCCTTCGACCTCGATGTACTGGCCCGCGCGCACCTGATCTGCCGTGGTCTTCATCGCTGTCACGTCCTTTCCTGCGGTGGGCCGGTCGGCCCCGGCACCGCCCCGCAGGGCGGCACCGCCGTCGACCGGACGGAGGGGACGTTCAGCGGGACTCCGGTGTCCCCCCGGGTGTCCCTTCGCGGATCTGCTTGCGCAGCCGGTCGGCGTGGGACTTGGAGCAGCCCAACCGATCGGCGAGCTTGCGCACGCTCAGCCGCGGCGCGGCGGCCAGTTCGGCGCGGGCGCGTCCCAACAGGGGCTCACTGACGTCCTCAGATGTCCCGGACTCCGGGGTTGCGTGTCCTTCACCCTGGCCACCGGGTGTCCCCTCGCCCGGGATGCCGTCCCCCGCCGCACCGGCGCCGGGGTCCTCTCCAGGCGTGGACGGGCCGGGCGGATCGAGCAGGGCGAGCCCGCCGCCCTGCGACGGGACACCCTCGGGACGGGTGTCCCCCGGGGTGTCCCCTCGGGTGCGCAGGAAGTCCTCGACCGCGTCGGCGAACGGCGACGGCGACCCGTCTTCCGGGTCCGCCGCGGCCGGGCCCTCCGGGTGCGCAAGGCCGGTGGGGGACACCGGTGCGCGGCCGTCCCGCGCGGCGGGCACCTGCTCGGCCTCGGCCTGGTCCCGGGTCTTGGGGACATTCGGGGTGAGCGCGTCCACGAGCTCGAAGGCCATCGCGAGGTCGTAGCCGTTGTTCAACATCCACAGCACGTTGCGCGGGGTCTTGGACCGCCACGCCCGGCCGTACTGCTGACGCAGCACCGCGATCGCGAGCTGGCGGGCCTTCTCCAGCCGCAGCGCCTCCTCATAGGAGGTGATCCCCCAGCCGAGCATGAGGCGGGCGACCTTGAGCGTGGACACCGGGTGGGCCAGCATCCGGCCCGCGGGGATCCGCTCGGGCAGGTCGCCGTGGACCATTCCGGCCACGTGGCGGATCCACGCGGCGACCGCCTCGGAGATCAGGATGATGACCAGCGGCGGCCCGGCGTGCCCGAGGTAGTCCCCCGCACCGGCGCCGTGGGCGGTCTGGGAGATGTTGAGGACGATGGTGACCGCCGAGAGCAGGTAGGCGCTGTAGCGGGCGAGCGGGTGGCGCCGCCCCTGCCACTCCATGACCAGGTCCAGCGCGAGGAAGAACACGATGACGGCGTCGATGCCGATCGGGAACATCCACCGCAGGTCCCCGAAGGGGGTGTGCTCCAGCCAGGTCGCGGCCTCGTACAGGGCTGCGTAGGACATGGCGAAGGCCAGCGTGATCAGTGCCAGGGCCGCGGTGAGCACCGCAGCGGTGATCACGACGTGGGCGCCGGTGAGCATGGTGCGGTCGGCGACCAGGCGGGCGATGCGCGTCTTGAGCCAGCGCTGCCCGAGGTAGGCGGCGACCAGGGCCAGCGCGGCGATCAGCCACCACGGCGGATCGGCCAGCACACCGACCGCGGTGGTCAGAGTGGTGATCATCAGGGTCACCTCCGGGTGATCTGGTGGTAGGGGCCGATCAGGATGCGGTGGGTGCGCCCGTCGGTCCCGGCGATGACCAGGCGGCCCTGGCCGGAGGACACGACCCGGCCGGTCGCGACCAGTTCGCGGGCGCCGGTGGGGCGGTGGTTCTGGTGGATGCGGCGGTAGACGCTCACCGAGCGGCGTCCGCGCAGGACATCGGCCAAGGCGGTCAGGGTCATGCGGTCCTCCTCGCCTTCGCGCGAATCCGGGCCTGCTCCACGACCAAGCGCGCTTCATCGCTGGTAAGGCCGTGGCGCAACCGCAGCAGCACGGTGGCCTGCGCCTCGGTCAGGTGGTGGGAGTCGTCCACAGAGATCCCGGGGACATTCGGGTGAGTGATCTTGACCGTGGGGAACCTGAAGCACTCCAGAGGCAGGGCCGCAATCGTGCTAGCCATGGCGGTGAAGTGGGCGGCCAGGGCAGCCGATCCGGTATCGGTGGACAGGCGGGCGGCGTCCTCCAGGGCGTAGCCGGCCGCGCGGGCGCGGCGCATCCGGCGGTGCTGCTGTTCCTGCCGGGTCGCAGCGGCCCGCAGTCCGGTGGGCTCAGGCGGCTGAGGGTTCGAGGGGTTCGAGCGCGGGCGCAACTTCACGGTGACTCCTCACACACGGGCTGATGGGGGTGGCGTCCAGACCGGCTACTGCGGACCGGGAAAGGTGCGAGCGCATCCGCCGGGCCAGGCGGGTGGCCTTAGCCGGGTCGCGGTATGCGATCTCGACGAGGTCGGAGGCGACGTCGTCGGTCTCCTCGGGCACTTCGTCGTCGGAATCCGCGTCCTCGGCGGGGGCGTGCCAGTTGGCCGGGTCCTCGCTGGTGTAGATGCGGACCTGCGGATCGTGGACGGCCCGGTCGTTGACGGGGCCGGTGCGCGGGTCGTGGCCCGGCTCGCCGGTGCCGGCGAACAGCAGCTCCGGGTCGACACCGGCGGCGGTGGCGATCGCGGCCATGGCGGCCCGGTCCTGCGCGGTGGCGGTGCCGTAGAGCACGCGCTTGAGCCACTCCGACTGGAGCTGCTCCAGCTTGCGCTGGCGCCACTGCGCAGCCAGGTCCGGGCGCATCGGCGCGATCGCGGTGCTCATGCCGCCAGCACCCCCGCGTCCTCGAAGGCGGGCAGCGGCACGTCGACCACCACGGCGAACCGGTCCTCGAAGACGCCGTCGAACAGCTCTTCGGCGAAGTCTGGATCGATGTAGTCACCGAACTCCGGATCAGCCGCGATGTCGCGGGCGGCTTGCCTGCGGGCCAGGTCCTCCATGAAGCACTCCCAAGAACTCACCGGACTAACGAGTACGGCATGAGCGTTGTGTACGTGGTGTTCGCTAAGTACGTACACAACATACACACGGCTAGTGAGATTCTGCAAGGGTTGTTGTGCGCTATGTACGTACAACCGCTACGATCGGGAGAAAGGCCCAGCTCATGAGCGAGATGAGAGAAGACGACGTGACCGCCAACAGCGCTAGCGGGCGCCCACTCTTCGAGCAGGTGGCGGACGAGCTCCGCACTCAGATCGATGACGGCGTCTACCCCGGAGGCGAGGCACTGCCGACCGAGGCAGAACTCGTTGGGAAGTTCGGAGTGAGCCGACAGACAGTGCGCAAGGCGCTCGAACGGCTCGGGCACGAAGGGCTGGTCACGAGCGGTCGAGGTCGTGGACGGATCGTGCGGGAGTATCAGCCGCTGTCATGGCACCTGACGCACTTTGAGAACGAAGCACGGCGTGCGGACACAGCCGAGGGAACCGACGCCTGGTCCGCACAGGTTCAGTCTCAAGGGCGCGAGCCTCGTGAACAGGTGGCCGTCTCCATAATCCAGCCACCAAAGGAGATCAGTGACCGTTTGCAGTTGGATCCCGAGGTGTACGTCGTCTTGCGCCAAAGGCAGCGTTTGGCGGATGGCGTTCTATATCAACTGTCAAGCAGTTACTTCCCGCAAGACATCGTTGAAGGAACGCAACTGATGGCACCAATGAGCGTTTCTGCACCAGGAGGTGTTCTTGCCGCGTCGGGACACCGACAGCTCCGCTATATCGATGAAATCCGGTGCCGGATGCCAGACCCTGACGAAGCACGCGCATTCGGAATTCCAGGTGGAACGCCTGTATTTCGTCACATGCGCACAGGCTACGGAGAAGAAGGGCGCCCGCTCCGAGTAATGGTCACCGTGACGCCGGGCGACCGCCATGTACTCATCTATGAAGTGAATGCATAATGAAGATATATTCCGCTCGAATAGCCAACCCATCCGACCGCGCGGCTGTCATGAAGCTACGCAAGGAGGCCGAAGGGTGGTTGCACGACCGGGGAGTCCGGCAGTGGCTGCCAGAGTGGAGCGACCGTTCCTATGAACTTATCGAGCGGAATATATACGATGGCAAGACGTGGGTCGTGTCCGACGATGAGTCAGTCGTCGCCACCGTAACATTGAACGGTCCCGATTTGGATTTCTGGAATGAATCAGATCAACTAGATGAGGCGATCTATTTTTATAAACTCATCGTCCGACGGGACCACGGAGGCACAGGACTCGGTGTCGCAATAATTGACTGGGTCAGCTTGAGGGCAGAACGTCAAGGGAAGAAGTGGGTTCGACTCGACTGCTGGCGGGATAATGTGCGGTTGCAGGAGTATTACCAACAGCGAGGATTTACCCACGTTCGCACCGAACATCGAGCGCATCGAGAATCGGGAGCACTCTTTCAACGACCTGCAGGAAAAATAGAAGACAAGAACGAAGTGCTCGTCGTTTCGAAATAGATGACGGCACTTCCGGGAGATGAAACCACGAAGCCGTTACGAGTATGAGTTCCGCAACGGCTTCGTGGTTTCATTATTTCGTTAGTTCACTTCACCTGGACATGTGCATTTGGGGCGTCAACCCAAAGATCCGGACTGCCATCGGGAGCGACTGTCAGTCCGAGCCGGTCCCTGCCTGGGCTGTCGGCAGCGACCCACACGCGGCGCGCTTCGGCAATCTCTGCCCACAGGTCCCTTCGCCCGCACCGGCGCACCTCGTAGGGGCCGCCGGCCGGGGTGTACTCACCCAAGGCCCAGGACCCGGCCCGGTCGTACACGTAGACCGTGGCCTCCCCCGCGGCCGTCGGGTCCTCCTCATCAGCATCGAAGGAGGCGTAGGCCAGGTCGGGCACCAGGTGACCAAGCACTACCCCCCACCCGGGGTGGCGGTCGGCGACGACCCTGGGGTTGACGCCGGTCTCGCCGTCGACGGCCGCCGGGTCGTCTTCGGTGACGAAGGTATGCCATGGGGCGACCGGGCGGCGTTGGTCGCGCAGCCACATGAACGCCGCGTCCCCGAGCAGCCTTCCCTGGGCGGAGCCGTCTTCACCGACGGTGAGGCGCACCAGGCAGGCGGAGGTGAAGCCGGGCCCCCAGGGGGTGACCACCGTGCCGCCGGGCCGCACTTGGCTCAGCCAGGCCGGGGGGATGCGGCGGGCCGCGACCGTGGACAGCACCCGGTCGAAGGTCCCTTCGTCGGCGGGGAGGGTGCCGTCGCCGGTGATCAGCGTCGGCTTGTAGCCCAGGGCGTGCAGGTTCCGGCGCGCCTGGTCGGCCACGGCGGCATCGACCTCGACGGAGACCACGTTGGCGTCGCCGAACCGCTCGCACAGCAGGGCGGTGTTGTAGCCGGTGCCCGTGCCGATCTCCAGGATCCGGTCGCCCTCGTCGGCGTCGAGTGCTTCGAGCATGGCCACGACCAGGCCGGGTTGGCTGATGCTGCTGGTGGGCACGAGCCCGAGTCCGCCGGGGCCGGCCGGGGTGCCGTCGTCGACCTGGGTCACCAAGGCGACGTCCTGGTGGATCCACCGCTGAAACTCGGGCGTGTCGCGGGTGTAGGGCTGTTCGTGGCCGGGCTGGTCTTTGGAGGGTGCCCAGACGGTCTCGGGCACGAACGCCTCGCGCGGGACGGCGAGCAGGGCGCGGTGCCAGGCGGGGTCCTGGACGGCGCCACGCGCGGTGAGCTCGCGGGCGATACGCGCCCCGGGGTGCTCGCTCATTCGGGCCTCTGGCCGTCGCCACCCTGGTCGGGCATGGGTTCACCGGAGCCGTGGCCGGAGCCGGGCTGCTGTCCGTCGCGGTCGCTGCCGGGGTTGGTGTCGGTGGGCTTGTCCTGATCGCCGTGGCGCCCCATGGGACCTCCTTGCCGGGGTATTCCACGACGGTAACCCGGCCTGTGCTGCATGTCAGGGCCTGTGGCCACGGTGATCGGAGACATGGGTGCACGGGGTGGGTGTTAGCGGTCTGTCCGTGAACTGTCACCGCCGTGTTGACGGCGTGAGGTCAGGGTATAGACGCGGCTTCGACTTTGGTCGCGGCTTCTGCCGAAGGTGACATCGATCCCGGCCCTTTTCAGTTCGGGCGCCCCTTCCTTGAGGAACCTAGAGGCGCGGGTCGCGTCAGCCGGCCACCGCTCGGGAACCGGAGACGGAGCCGGGATTCGTTCCAACAGGTCGGACAACGTTCCAGTCCAACTCTCCCGCGTCTGAACGAAGGAGATGACTGCTTCTGTGAACGGCTTTGTTGGTGGCGCGGTGCGGTGCCATTCACTGTCTTCAGCGCTTTCCAGCATGGACCGCAAACGCGGCTCGTCGCTTTCGATGACGAGGCGTACCAGGGCTTGGTGGACGACATCTGAAACGCTCTGTCCGCGGTCGCGAGCGATGCGGTGCAGGTGAGGGAACAGCCAAGCTTTGACCGTGAACTGAGATCCATCGGGAATCCTCATGTGAACTGCGTACCACATGGCGAGTGTCCCATACAGCGTTCACGTCGCCATGCACCTTGACCTGCAACAATGCAAGAAACAGGTTGTACTTCGACTGACCACTGGAAACGCTTTGAAACGCTCGGGGAAATCGCCAGCGGTACATACGTTTGCGCACGTCATCGGGTGTTCCGAGGGAGGCGTGAACGCTATGGACACTGATACCTCTTTATCCTCTAAAAGGGTCTCCCCCTATGGCTAGCAAGGCCGTTCGCGAAGAAGCGCTGAGCGACACGGACAGGGGGTCCGATGGGGGGTCCGTTGCCCGGTCCGTTCGGGGGTCCGTTGGGGGGTCCGCCTAGAACGGACCCCCCAACGACCGCTTACACCGCAGGCCACCCCCGGTGACAACGGGCGCGCGCCACCCCCGACTCGCCACGAAAGTGGCAGGTGAAACCGAATGACCGCGCGGCGGGACCGAACTACCGCCTCCAAACGCCGACGGGCCGCGCACCATACGGTGCGCGGCCCGTCGGTTCTCGATGACCTGTTCCTCAACCCGCTTCATGAACTCCCTTCCAAAGCATCCCGAGCACCGGCGGGTGTGTGGGGTCACCCGGCCGGCTGCGGGCTACCGGAGACCAACCCACGGCCTCAGTGATGCGCCGGATTGGTGAATGCGTGGCGAACCTTCCTGACCATGCTGAACCCCTGCCGTGTTGTTGCTGGTCAAACGGCCCTCTGGCCGTGTTGGTTACGGTGACTCATAATCCTTGGGTCGCGGGTTCGAGCCCCGCCCGGCCTACACTCGCCCAGCACGCGAAAAGCCCCGGTGACCTCGCCAAACGAGGTCACCGGGGCTTCGTCGTGAGTCCGGCTGATTATGGCTGCGGGCAGTGGATTGCGGTTTGCTGCGTCGAATACGCGTCGAAGTTTCGCTGGGCCCGGCGCGCGGTGGCGCAGGAAACCGTCGATGGCGCCACGCGGGTTCAGAGGATGGCTGCCGACCTCGAGCTCGATGTCGAAGAGGACTGCCGAGTCAGGTCCGGAGTAGATCAGTGCGCCCGTTCGCGGAGCGGAAGCCGCAGATCCGGACGGCGACCGTTGGCCGCGGACGAAGCATGCCGACGACGCAACCCTGGCGATCGGCACTTTCGATAAGTGACTTATCTCAGGTTCCACGACCATGCAAAGCCGAAAACCGACAGGAGAAGGATAGGTGCAGAAATAACGCAAGCGGCCTGTTGCGTGGCTGCTGGATCGAAGAACATAAGTGGCAGAATCTGCGCATGCTTGTCAATTACCATCACTGGCGCGACCTGCTAGCCACCTGGTGGACAAGTTGGAAGAACGCCTTGCCTGCACTGGCGAATCTCGCGACTGTCGTGTCTGGTTTCGCCGCCGTATTGGTCTTCTTCGTGGCTCAAGCATAGGAACCGCCTGAAAGCGGCATTGCAGGATGATTCGGCGATAGCCACCAGCTGCTCGGGCACGAACGCCTCGCGCGGGACGGCGAGCAGGGCGCGGTGCCAGGCGGGATCCTGGACGGCGCCGCGCGCGGTTAGCTCGCGGGCGATGCGCGCCCCGGGGTGCTCGCTCATTCGGGCCTCTGCCCGTCGCCGCCCTGATCGGGCATTGGTTCGCCGGAGCCGTGACCGGATCCGGGCTGCCGACCGTCGCGGTCGCTGCCGGGGTTGGTGTCGGTGGGCTTGTCCTGATCGCCGTGCCGCCCACGGGGACCTCCTTGCCGGGAGTACCCCACGACGGCAACCCGGCCTGCACCGCATGGCAGGGCCCGTGGCCACACCGGGCGGGCCGTTGACACTTGGGCGGGTGTCGACGGTCTGCCAAGAGTCGGACTGGCGGCCCCGTTGCGGTGTGCTCCCGGTGCGTGAGTACGGTGATTCCCGCCCAGGAGGCCCCGCGGCGTTCGGGCGCCTTCCCGGGCCGCTGGGTTCCGACACGGGCCGAAGCGTGGGCTTTTGGGGGCCGTTGTGCTTCAAGTGTCCGCGGCAGGAGTCCACGTCGCCCACGAACTCCCGGCCATGACGCCCCCTGACAAGCCCGACTGGAGACCCTGTGACCCCAAGTCACGCATCGGCGAGCGGCCTTACCGTACGTGAACGACTCCGGGTGGCCGCAGCCCTACGTTGCGCGGCACACCAGGACTCCAGGAGGTCGAGATGAGGCGGCCTGCCGACACAGGCACTCCCGAGCCGGCCCCCGTCTCGATCGACGAGCCTGGCCGGGAGAGGAAAGGGGAGCCACGCGAGGGCTCGGAACCGACGGCTGCGGACGCGACGACCGCGGACCCGACGACTGCCGACACGACGGCCACGGACACAACGACTGCGGAACCGACGACGGCTTCCGACGCGACGGCTTCCGACGGTGTCTCAGCAGCGGAGCGGGAGCTGTTCGGCGGGCGCCTGCGCTGGGACGACGCGTTCGTCGAGCACGAGGGCGCGGGGGCGCGCCTGCGCTTCGGGCACATGGCCGCCGCGCTGCCGCGGATGGCGGGTGTGGTCCTGCGGGCCGGCTGGGACTCCGACCCGCGCGCGATGGCGGGTCTGGTGGTGGCGCAGATCGGCCAGGGCTTGACGGCCGCGTTCGTACTCGTGGCTGTCAACGGTGTGCTCAGCAGTCTGTTCGCGAACGGGCCGACGGGCGACAAGCTCCAGCAGTCGCTTCCGGCGCTCGCACTGCTGGTCCTCGTCTCCGTGGGCACGGCGCTGCTGACGGCCTGGTCGACAGCGATGTCCGGTCGGCTGGAGCCTCAGGTCGAGCGGGCCGTCTCCCTCCGGTACTACCGGGCGGTCACCGAGGTGGAGGTCGCGGCGACAGAGAAGCCGGAGATCCAACGCCACCTGGAGGCGGGCAAGTTCGGCACGGACTCGGCACGGCGCATGCTCAGCCTGTCCGTAGGGGTCGCGAACGTCGTGATCGGCATGGTGGCCGCCGCCGTGGTGCTGGCCTCGCTGCACTGGGCGCTGCTGCCGATGCTGCTGGCCATCGCGCTGCCCAAGGCATGGGGAGCGGTGCAATCGGCGCGCCGGGAGTTCATCTCACGGCGGCACTGGGTGGATCACCGCCGGGCCGTCGCCACCCTGCTCCAGTACCTGACGATGCCGCACGCCGCCGGGGAGATCCGGGCGCACTCGGCGGGCTCGATGCTGCTGCGCGGGTACGAGGAGATGTCCGGGCTGATGGAAACCGAGCAGCGGCGCCTGGCCCGTGCCCAGGCCCAGACGGACCTGGTCGCCGGGGCGTTCTCCGGCCTGGTGTCCCTGGGCTGCTACGGCGTGCTGTGGTGGCTGCTGACCAGCGGTGGCCTCCCGATAGCGGTGGGCGGCACCGCTGTCGTCGCCATCCGCACCTCCACCGCGCGGCTCACCTCGCTGGTGCAGCAGGTCAACCGCATGTACGAGGAGATGCTGCTCCTCGGTGACACCCAGGAGGCCATCCGGCTGGCGTCCCGACACGCCATCCCCCGTACCGGCAAGCAGCTGCCCTCGCCGGTACGGGAGATCCAGGTACGGGATGTCTCCTTCACCTACCCCGCCGCCACGGTGCCCTCGCTGCACAGGGTGGACATGTCCGTACGGCGGGGCGAGGTGACCGCGCTCGTGGGGGCGAACGGCTCCGGCAAGTCCACACTGGCCAAGATTCTGGGCGGGCTGTTGCTGCCCGACAGCGGCGACGTGTGGTGGGTGGGCCCAGGAGGAGAGCGGGTGGAGGTACGCGACGCCGCCCGCGCCGACGTCTTCCGTTCCGTCGGGATGCTGACGCAGGACTTCCCCAACTGGCAGATGACGGCCGCCGCGAACATCGCCGTCGGCGCCGGGGACCGACCCCGGGACTCGGCCCGTGTCAAGGAGGCGGCGCGCGACGCCGACGTGGCGGAACTGATCGAGGGCCTGCCGCACGGCTGGGATTCCATCGTCTGCAAGGGGTACGAACGCGGCGTCCAGCTCTCGGGCGGGCAGTGGCAGAAGCTGGGCACGGCGCGCAGTCTCTACCGGGGCGCGCCGTTCCTCCTGGTCGACGAGCCGACCTCGGCGCTCGATCCGCACGCCGAGATCGAGGCGTTCGACCGCCTGCGGACCCTGGCAGACAGCGGCGTCGCGGTCGTGCTGGTCACCCACCGGCTCGCCGCGACCGCCTCCGCCGACCACATCTACGTCCTCGACCGCGGGCACATCGCCGAACACGGCACCCACGCGGGGCTCATGAGCCGGGACGACGGGCTGTACCGGGGCATGTTCGACGCGCAGGCGGCGCAGTACGGGCTTGCCTGACCCCGGCGGCGAACACCCCTGTGGCCCGCGACGGGGCCGCTGCTCAGCATGCGTGTCGACACGCGTATCGACACGCCCGTCTTTACCCGCATTTCGGTGCGCCGACCCCTCTCACTCCGGAAAATTCCGCTGCGCGCCATGGCGTTCCCCGCTGCTCCAGTTGCTCAAGTTTCCGCGTGTGACGCATGTGTTGACGTTTTTCATGGCGCTCGGCTACCTTCCATGAAGCTCCGGGAAATCGGGCATTCAGCCGATTACTCAGAGTTCCGAACAGGCCCCTTATCGGAGGGAACAAGATGAGCGAAGACCTGCTGGAAGACGAATTCTCGCTGGACCTGCGTGTCGGTCACGCGGCGGTTTCGACCAGTTCCGCCGCTGTCACGAACAACGGCGGTTGCGAGACGTCGCGTACGTCGCTCTGCACCGACACACTCAGCGGCTGCTGCTGACAGTCACACCTGGTGTGAGCACATCCAGGGCGAGCCGCGCGGAGGGCCCCGGGGTCCGTGTACAGGGATTCCCCGAGCCCTCCGTACGGTCGTTTGCCGAAAAGGCCTGAGAGAGGGAACGACGGAGCTATGGAGTCTCGTTCCGTGGGGAAAGTGACCGACGACGAGGTTCTGCGGCTGGCTCGCGAGCTGGCCGACCGGCTCGCGGAATCGGTCGGCGACGCCGCGGCGAAGGCCGACCTCGCCGACGGTGCCCCCGGCATCGCGCTCGCCCTCCGGTATGCCGCCGAAGTCTTCGACGACGACCGTTACTTCAAAGAGGGCCGGATCCTCCTGCGGCGCACCGCCGAGGCGAGTGCCGCCGCTCCCTTGCTCGCGCCCGGTCTGTACCTCGGCACCGCAGGTGTCGTCTGGGCGGTGACCGAGTACGCCCGCCTGGAGCCGCGCTACCTCCCGACGCTCGCCACGATGACCGACCGGCTCGCCCGGCAGACGCTGGCGATCACGCTCCACACCGCCGCGGGAAGCGTCGCCTCCCACGATTACGATGTCATGGGGGGTGCGGCAGGCTGGCTCGCCACGCTCCTCAAGGCAGCGGACGTCCTCGGCGGGCGCGCGACGGACGCGACCAGGGAGGCCGCGGACCGCCTTGCCGACTACCTGGTGGAACTGGCCCAGGATGACGGCGGCAGGCTCAGGTGGTTCTGCGCGCCCTCCCATTTCCCCAGCATTCCGGGCCCCGACGGACAGCCGACGCCCCTCCCGGGATACGTGACGCGGTTTCCCGACGGCGTGTACAACCTGGGATTCGCCCACGGGCCGCCGGGTATTCTCGCGGCCCTCAGCCACCCCGACACCGGCCACGCGACCGGCACCGGGGGCGGAGACGCACGGCCACACCGAATACGGCAGGGAATCCGCGCCCTCTCCGGGACGCTCGGAGCGCTGCGCATCGACGGCCTCGACTATCCGGCGTGGCCCAACTTTCTGCTGCCCCACCCGGACTCCGGGCGCCCCGACACCGATTCTCCGCAGGTACCGGCCAGAAGCGCGTGGTGCTACGGGGCGCCCGGTGTCGCCGCGTCCCTGCTGTCGGCCTCGGCGGCCTGCGAGGACCCGGAGCCGGCCGACCTCGCAATAGCAACGCTCCTCGGTGTCGAACGCACCCCTGCCGAATATCAGCGCATCAACTCACCCACGCTGTGCCACGGCCTGGCCGGACTGCTGACCATCTACGGCCGCGCCGCCGCACAGACGGGCGTGCCGGACCTGTGGCGCATGCACGACGACTTCCTGTCGCGGATGTGCTCGCACGCGCACCCGGACCACCCCTACCTCTTCCCCGACTACGACCCGTGGGGAGGGCAGGAGCACCGCCCCGGCCTGCTGACCGGTGCCGCCGGCGTCCTGCTCGCCCTTCTCGGCACCGTGTCCGACGCGGCGGCCGAGTGGGACGAATTGCTGTTCCTGACTCCCAGGCCACCGCGCGGGGACGAACCGGCCAGGACCGAACCGGGCGGGACCGAGGCGGCACCGAGGGTCGACCGAGGCGTTGGGGAGCCATGAGCGAACGAGCCGCCGAAACCTACCGGGTCAGCGGGTTCTTCATGCTGAGGGCGCCGGCCCTGCCGGCACGCCCGATGCTCGAACTGCTCAGATCGCTCCCCGTGGCCGATGGCGCCGCCGTGCACGGAGGCGCCGCGCACGGCGACGCCTGGCAGGACGCCTACGCGGATCAGCTCCTCAAGCTGTGGTTGACACCCGGCGTGCCGGACGCCGTACGGGCCGCCTCGCCTCATCTGGCCGACGCCGTCGAGCGCTTCGACGGCCTCACCGGCCGGAACCGGCGGAAGGCCGTCCGCGGCCTCAGCCGCTACCTGAACCGGATGAGCTTCCGTTCGACACCGTTCGGCCTCTTCGCGGGCGTGACCGCCGGCGTGTTCGGCGAGGAGCAGAGCACCCGGCTCGGGCATTCCGCCCTCGGAACCGCCCGCGCACGTGCGGACTCCGGGTGGGTCATGCACCTGGTGAAGCGGCTCGCCTTCGGCGCCGAGCGCCCCCGCGAGCTGCGGGTGCGGCGCAACGACCTGCTCCACTCGGCCCGCGGCCGGGTGTGGCTGTCCACCGCCGAGGGTTACGGAATCAATGACAGGGCCGCGGCCCCGCACGCCGGAGGGCACGGCGACGAGGGGCAGACCGCCCCCAAGGGCCGGCGCTCCGTCAGCGTGCAGCTCACCGCGCCGGTACGGTCCGTGCTCGACCACACCCGTACGCCGACGACGCTCGGCGACCTCGCCGACGTGCTTACCGAGGCGTATCCGAACGCCGGCGCCGAGCGGATCGCGGCCCTGCTCGACGGCCTTTTCGACAGCGACATCCTCATCACCGCCGACCGCCCCCGCCTGCTGGTCCCGCCGACCCGTGGCACGGACCGCAACGACTCCCTGTTGCGTTCGATGCTGCCGCCGGTCACCGACCCCGCCGTAGCACGGGCGATCGACGGTGTGGAGGCCGCGATCAGCGCGTTCAACCGGGGTGAGCTCCCGATACCGGAACTGCTCGGGGCGGCGAGCGCGCCGATGCCCGACACCATCGCCGGCCACTCGGGCGCCGTCCTCCAGATCGACTCGGCGCTGAACCTCGACGCGCCGCTGGTCCTCCCCCGGCCGGTGGCCGACCTGGCCGAAGCGGCCGCCCGTCTGTTCCTGCGGGTGGGAGCGGAAGACCGCTACCCGCAGCATCTCAAGGAGTACGCCGACGCGTTCTCCGAACGGTACGGCCACCGCTCCGAGGTCCCCTTGCTGGAGGCGCTCACCCCGGAGACCGGCCTCGGCCCGCCGCGCAGGTACCGCTCCCCGGGGCAGGCGTACCCGCTGCCCGGCGTCGTCCAGTCGCCCGCGGACCGGTCGGAGCGGCCGGGCGAGCCGACCCGGGAAGCCGTGCTGAACCGGATGGCCGCCGGGGCACTGGCCCGCCGGGAGCTGAGCGTCCAGCTCGACGACCGGCTGCTCGACGAACTCGCCGAAGTCTCGGCCGACGAGGACGACCACCGGCCGCCGATGCCAGTGCTCGATCTGCACCTCGCCCTTCAGGCACCGGGTCCGGACCGTGTTCACTGGCGCGCTATCTGCGGCACTGCCGGGGTGATGATGGGCGGTCGGACCTTCTCCCGTTTCCACGATCTCCTCGACGACGGGACCCAGGCGTCGCTGCGTGAGCTCGCCGCCGCGGAGGAGCGGCGCCAGGGCGACGCGGTCTGCGCCGAGCTGTCCTCCCTCCCCCAGGACGCCCGGTCCATCAACGTCACGATCCGTCCCGTCGCGCACACGTGGGAGCTCCCGGTCAACGTCACGCCCGGCCGGGACGAGGACCACGTGATCCGGCTGGAAGACGTCCTCGTCGGCGTGGCCGACGGAAAGCTCTACCTGCGCAGCCGCACGCTGGGCCGACGGCTGCACGTCACCGACCGCACGATGCTCAACTGGACCGGCGCGCCCGACCCGTGCCGGTTTCTGCTGGAGGTCTCGCAGGCCCTCTCGGGCACGGTCTCCTGGTTCAGCTGGGGAGGTCTGGGCTGGAGCATGCCGTTCCTGCCCCGTGTCGAGCGGGGCAACCTGGTGCTGCGCCGGGCGCGGTGGCGGCTGCGACCCGGCGAACTCACGCCGGCCCCCGGCAGCCGCGGCAACGGGGAGGGAGGGGAGGGAGACGGGCCGGCCGCGTTCGCCGACGCCGTCGACGCCTGGGCCCGGACGTGGATGGTCCCCCGCCTGGTCAACATCATCGACAACGACAACACCTTGCTGCTCGACCTCACCAGCGCCCCTTCCCTGCGCGAGCTGCACGACAGCCTGGAACAGGCTCCGGCTGACGGGATCACCCTGGAGGAGGTCCTGCCGGCACCCGACGAGGGCCTCCTGCGGGATGCCGCCGGTGAACCGTACGCCTCCGAGATCGTGGTGCCCCTCGTACGGACCAGCGAGGACCCGGGCCGCGTGGCCCGGCACATCCGGCCCCGTCCGGTCCGCGACACCGCCGATCCCGCCGCACGGTTCAAGCGGGTCGGCAGCGACTGGTTGGCCGTGAAGCTCTACGCCGAGCCGGACGCGCACGACACGCTGCTGGGCGTGGGCCTGGCCGGCCTCACCGCGCGGCTGTCCGAGGAGTACGGCGTGGCCGCTCCGTTCTTCCTGCGATACAACGATCCAGCCCCTCACCTGCGGGTGCGGTTCTTCGTGCCCGAGGAGGCCGCGCGCCCCGACGTCCTGCGCGAGGTGACGGCCTGGGCGTACGGCCTCGCCCAGGGAGGGCACATCTCGGACCACGCCTTCGTCAGCTATCAGCAGGAGGTCGAGCGGTACGGCGGCCCCGAGCTGATCGCCCACGCCGAGGAATGGTTCCGGCAGGACAGCGCGGCCGTCGTCCAGCTCCTCCGGCAGCTGCGCGCCTCCGGAACCGGGCTGCCGGGCCTCGGCCTGGACGCGTCCCAGGAACGTGCCGCGCTGGTCGCACTCACCCTCGACCGGCTGTGCGCCCACCTGGTCCCCGAGCCCGAGGCGTGCCACGCCCTCGCCCGGCTCGCGGCGGTCCGCAACGCCGGCGGCGGCCTGTACCGAACGGCGGGGCGCAGCCTGTGGACCGCCCGCACCGAAGACGGCCCGACCCGCGAACTGCTGGACCGGGCCTCCGAGGTGTGGCGCCCTGCCGCGGAGCAACTCGCCCGCCGGATGGCCGAGCTCGAGCGGAGAGGCGAACTCCGCGCGGATCGCGGTGACATCGTGCTGGCCCTGCTGCACATGCACTGCAACCGGATGGGGTTGCGGCCCACCGAGGAGGCGGACTCCTACGGGGTATGGCGCCGCCTCCTCGACCGGGCCGCGCACGCCTCCCACTGAGCAACGAACCCGGTCACCGCACCGAGGACGCGATTCCGCGGCGCTCGCGCCGACCTGAAACTGCTCCGTGGCGACTGGAGTCGGGTATGTGCAGACGTCGAATCGGGAGGACACGTATCATTGCAAATCCGTTCCGACTCGATTGATCTGGATTCTCCAATTCCTGATATTGAGAATATGCAAGTGAAATCCGCATGCTCGACCCATTGCCTGACGTGCATGATTCCGAATTTCGACTCTCTGCGAACAGTGCAGGAAATCTCCGCGAGCGCCGGGTCCCGGTGCGCTCGGCTTGTGCCCGGCGGTTTCATGCCTTTCTGAAGGACGTCCTCCCCCTGCGGGCGGCGGGCAGTGGTCCGGTGGCCGTGTTGCGGGGGAGTTGCTAGGTTTATCCGCGTTGCGCGCCGGATTCGGCGACTGCTCCCACAGGTGGTGCACAGAGCGGAGTGGCGATGCCGGAGGTCAGTGAGCGGGTCGGCCCCTTCCTCCTGGTGCGCGAACTCGGCACCGGCGGGTTCGGCGCGGTCTATCTGGGCGAGGACGCCTCCGGGCGGCGGGCCGCGGTCAAGCTGCTCCACCCCCACCTGGCCAAGGACCCCCAGGTGCGCCGCTACTTCACCCAGGAGCTGACCAACGCGCGCCAGGTGCAGGGCTTCTGCGTGGCCGAGATCCTCGACGCCGACTCGGAGTCCGCCCAGCCATGGCTGGCCACCGAGTACATCGACGGCCCCACACTGGGCCAGGCCGTGCGCGAGCACGGCCCGCGCACCGGGGGCGACTTGCAGCGCCTGGCGGTACAGACCATCACCGCCCTCGCCGCGATCCACGCCGCCGGGGTGGTGCACCGCGACCTCAAGCCCGCCAACATCCTGCTCGGTGCGGACGGTCCGCGGGTCATCGACTTCGGCATCGCCCGCGCCCTGGACGCCGACACCGCCTCGGCCACCCAGATCGGCACCATCGGCTACATGGCCCCGGAACAACTCGAAGGCACCACCCTGGGGACCTCGGCCGACCTCTTCGCCTGGGGCGCGGTCATCATCCACGCCGCCACCGGGCACAACGCCTTCCCCGGCCCCACCCAGGCCGCCCGCATCAACCGCGTGCTCAACCACCCGCCGGAGACCGGCGACCTCGCCGACCCCCTGCTGGGCATCGTCCTCGCCTGCATGGCCAAAGACCCCGCCCAGCGCCCCACCGCCCGCCACGTCTTGGACCTGCTGCTCACCGGCAGCGCACCCGCAGCCGGCCCCTCCCCCATTGCTTCCACCCCCGCGGTGGCTGCCCCCTCCCCCGTTGCCGCAGCCCTCGCGGTGGCTCCGGACGGCCAGGGCGGCGAAGACGCCCCCGACCCCCGGCCCCAGGGCGTCCCCGCCCCGCCGCTGCACCCCGCCCCGTGGCCCGCTGCTCCGTGGCCCCCCGCCGTGGTGCAGGGAGGCGCCCTCGCGGTGGGGCGGACGACCGGCGCACCCGGGACGAGGCTGCGCCCCCTCCTGGGCATCCTGGCCGGCACCACCGCGGTCATCGTCCTCGCCGCGGGGGCGTGGTTCTGGTGGCCGCAGAGTGAACGCCGCACCTTGACCGGACACGACCGCCCGGTCATGTCGGTGGCGTTCAGCCCCAAGGGCACCACCCTCGCCACCGCCAGCGGCGACGGCACCGCGCGGCTGTGGGACACCGAATCCGGTGCGGCGACCACCACCCTCACCGGGCACGACGAACCGGTCCGCGCGGTGGCCTTCGACCCCGACGGCACCACCCTCGCCACCGGCGGCGCCGACCACGCCACACGGCTGTGGAACACCGACAGCGGTAAGGAGATCCACGCGCTCGAAGGACACGAGAGCACGGTCTACACGGTGGCGTTCAGCCCCGACGGCGACCTCCTCGCCACCGGCGGCGGCGACACCGTGATGCTGTGGGATCCCGACACCGGCAAGGAGGCCGCCACCCTCACCGGTCACGGCAGCTGGGTCGAGGCGGTGGCGTTCAGCCCCGACGGCAGCACCCTCGCCAGCGCCGGCAACGACAAGACCGTGAAACTGTGGGACACCGAGACCGGTGCAGAGACCACGACCCTCACCGGGCACAGCGACCTGGTCGGCGCGGTGGCGTTCAGCCCCGACGGCGACCTCCTCGCCACCGGCAGCAGCGACAACACCGTGAAACTGTGGGACCCCGCCACCGGCGAAGAGACCACCACCCTCAAGGCACACGGCAGCTGGGTCGACGCGGTGGCGTTCAGTCCCGACGGCAGCACCCTCGCGACCGCCGGCAACGACGACACCGTGAAACTGTGGGACCCCGCCACCGGCGAAGAGACCACCACCCTCGCCACACCCGACGACCCGGTCACCTCGGTGGCCTTCAGCTCCGACGGCAGTACCCTCGCCACCGCCGGCCGCGACAACACCGTCAAACTCTGGGACGTCCCCTGACCGGACCGCCCCTCGGCCGCGCAGGAGGCGACCCGCAGTGTCCATAGGCATCTCCGCATGTCAGGGGCTTTTTTTCCGGTCTCGGGGACGGCATCAGGCCGATCTGCGCCCGACTCCTCCCGCCGGAAACCGGCAAGAAGCACACGTGCCTCAACCCGAGCACACTCAGCGCTCGCCGAGGCCGTCCAGGATGGCGACCAGTTCCTGCGACTGGGGCAGGAAGTGCGGGGAAGCGACCGAGTGCACGTCGAACGGGTTGTCGGGGGTAAGGCGGTCCGCCTCGGCGATGAACCGGTCCTGCATGACGGGTGGCAGGAACCGGTCCTCGGTCAGCCGGATGTAACTGCGCGGGACCGTCCCCCAGGTGTCGGCGTGGCCGCGCGCGTCCGCCACGGTGACGGCGGTGGGCTCGTCCGGCTGCACCATCTGGTGCAGGGCCCGTGACTGCTCAATGCTGGAGGTGTGCGCGTTGAGCCGGCGGAACGCCTCCTCGAAACGGGGGTCGGCCGACCTCCAGTTCATCCGGGAGACGCCCTGTTGGTCGCCGCCCACGATGAAGGGCAGGTTCATGACCTGCATCGCCTCTTCGGTCAGCAACTCGGGGATCGACATGTAGTCCACCATCGTGGGCTTGTCGATGCAGCAGAAGGCGCTGATATAGACGAGGCGCTGGATCCGTTCGGGAATCCGGTTGGCCGTCAGGCTGAGGCTGACGCCGCCCTGGCTGTGCCCGACGAGGACCACCGGGCCGTTGGCGTGTGCGCGGGTCACGACGCTTTCCACATGGTCGGCGTAGTCGTCGGCCGTGAGCTTGGCCAGTGGGGAGGGCTCGGTGGCCATGGCCGCGAGATCCTGGCGCTGGTAGGACTCCGGGATGTAGGCGTCGACCCCGTGTCCGGGCAGGTCGACGGCCAGCGTTCGGCGCCCTCGCAGGGCCAGCTCCTGCATGGTCCACGTCCAGTGGTGCGCGTTCGAGTGCGTTCCGTGCACAAAGACGTACGTCGGTTGCTGCGACATGGCGAGTATCCGTTCGTGTTCGGTTCCGGGGGGAGCCGGTCGGCACCCCGGGGCGTGCGGTCGGTGCACCGGAGGCACACGATTTCGGCTCAGTGCCTCGAAGCACCTCGCAACGTCGGCCGGATGCCTTGAGGCACGGCGGCGTCTGTGTCCGTGCCGTTCATGGCGGTCACCGCACCGATCATTTGCGGTTCGTCCCGTTCCGATTTTCCGCCCGCAATTGAGCGTACGGCATAAACACCGAAAACATGACCCTCGCCGGCTCTTTCACACGAAGAAGTGCACTAGGAAATCGGAGCCTGCATGAACGTGACTTTCGGCGTTCCGGACACGGGATCTCGCGTCGATCAATGGTCAAGCACACGGTAATGTGCACTAGTGCTGCAAGAAAATCCGAACAGGAATGGGATCGGAATGAATGGCGCCGCGTCAGACCAACCCCCGTACGCGAAGGTCGCAGCCGAAATCCGCGAGCAGATCAGGTCCGGACGGCTGCGTCCCGGCGACCGGGTCCCCTCGACGAGAGAGATCACCCGGCGGTGGGGGGTCGCGATGGCAACCGCGACCAAGGTCCTCGCGGCGCTACAGCAAGAAGGGCTCGTCCGCTCGTCGCGCGGCGCCGGCTCGGTCGTGGCCGACACGACCCATACCGGGACGCCGCGGTCGGCGCGGGAACGGCACGATCCCGCGAAGGCCGTCCGCACCTCGCCGCCCGGTGCCCCGGAGACCGTGCTGGACCATGCGGCGATCGTCCGCGCAGCGATCGCCGCCGCCGACACAAGCGGCATCGACGCGCTGTCCATGCGGCGGGTCGCCGCATCCCTCGGCGTCAGCGCGATGGCGCTGTACCGCCACGTGCCGAACAAGGACGAGCTCATCCGGGCGATGGCGGAGACGGTCTTTCGGGATCACCCCATGCCCGGCCCGCCGCCCGCTGACTGGCGCGAAGGAATAGCGACGGCAGCCCGCCTGGAGTGGCGGATCTACCGCCGGCATCCCTGGGTCGCGAAGCTGGTCTCGGTCTCACGGCCGCTACTGGTGCCCAGCGGGTTCGAGCACACCGATTGGCTGGCTCGGGTCATGGCTCCGCACACGCGGGACCGGAACGGGGTCATGTACGCGGTCATCGTGGTGACGGTCTTCGTCCAGGGCATGGCCGCCCAGTTGGAACTCGAAACCGAGCAGGAGCAGGAGACCGGGGTCAGTGCCGCCCAGTGGTGGGACGTGCGGCAACCCATGATGGACCGATTGGAGCAGCAGAGTCCGATCCCCACCCTGTTCGGCGGGGACGTGCCGAAGGTGCCCGACCTCGATGCCGCATTCGAGTTCGGCCTCGCCCGCTTACTCGACGGTTTGGCGTCGTGGTTCACCGCCCCGGAAGACGATTCCGGCTAGACAGGCCCGCCACGTCGCCACGGCGCGGGTGCTATTCGATGGCGACGCCCTTCATGGCGGGCAGGCGGTCGCCGGTGACGTCCACGGTCGTGACGTTCTCCGGCACGATCATCAGGTTGGTGAACTCCCCGGTGGACTCGCCGGGTTGGAGGTAACTGTCGATGTCGCTGCACGCGCAGGCGAGCAGGGCGTCGGACTCGCCTTTGGGCACGTAGCCGGCGGTGCCGTACTCGCGTTCGGTGGCGGGGTCGCGCAGGGACAGGCCCGACGGCGGTGTGAGCAGGTAGGTCCAGGGGTCGGCGGTGTCGACGGGGGTCCAGTCGCCGATCTCCTCGGTGTCGTCGTTGGTCACGGTGTAGGTGAGCATGACGACCTCGCCGGCCAGGCGCCGCAGGCCCGTGAGCCGCACGGTGGCCTTCTCGTCCTCGGTGGTCTTCGCGCTGAACTCCGTGGCGGGCTTGCCCTTCGCACCCGACCCGGCGCCGGGCGAGGGTGCCGTGTCGGGCTTTGCGTCCTGGGGGATGGTGACGGTGACCCTGCGGTTGCGCTGCCGGCCCTCCTCGGTGTCGTTGGAGGCGATGGGCTCGGCCGAGCCGTGTCCGGTCGCGGTGAAGGCGACCTCGGTGTCGGTCAGGTCCTCCAGCGCGGTGCGCACCGCTTCGGCGCGCTTGTCCGAGAGGGGTTTGTTGATGGCGTCGTCGCCGGTGCTGTCGGTGTGTCCGGCGATGTCGACCTCGGTGGCGCCATAGCCGTCGATCTCGGCGGCGGTCTCGGCGAGGATGTCGGTGGCCTTGCCGGTCAGGGTGGACTCGTCGACGTCGAAGAGGACGTCGGCGTTCAGGTTGATGTTGGTGCCCGCGGCGTTCTCGACGATGTCGTCCTCGGGTGAGGTGGTGTAGCCGGTGAGGTCCCACGGGTGCGGTTTCGCGCCGTTGTCCAGGGCGGTGTCGGGGTCTTCGACGCCGAGCGCGTCCAGGTCGGGTGTTCCGGGGCTGATGGGCACGTCGATGAAGAGGCCGGACATCGCGGTGTAGAGGGTGGCGTGGCTCGCCTCGGCTGCGGGGGCGGGCATCGCGGCGGC
>NZ_PYGA01000042.1 GCF_003014485.1 Murinocardiopsis flavida
GTGAGAAGGGCGTCCAGGTTCTTGTTCACACCTCGATCATGGGCGCCCTTCGCCGTGTCTAGACCGGGCTCCGCAATAACCCATCAACGATCTAGGGGCCGCCGCCCTGGGGACGCGCGGCGCCGAATGGCGGCAGGGCCCGCCCGAGCGGAAATATCTGCCCAAATCGGCACCATCCGGGAAGGGGTGGACCCGGGCGGCTGTTTGCAGTCGTGGGGCGTCCCGCCGATTCGCGCTCCGGCGCCACAGCGCCATATCAGTGCTTTGTCAGTGGTCACCGGGACAATTGCGGTATGCATCAACAGTTGGAGGATCAATGACTGACGCCATCCGCGCGGAGGGCCTGGTCAAGAAGTTCAAGGGCACCACGGCGCTGGCGGGGGTCGATCTCGTGGCACGCGAAGGCGCCGTGCTGGGAGTCCTGGGTCCCAACGGATCCGGCAAGACCACATCGGTACGGATCCTGTCGACCCTGCTGCGGCCCGACAGCGGGCGGGCGACCGTCGGCGGCTACGACGTCGCCACCCAGCCGCACGAGGTTCGCCGCCAGATCGGGCTCACCGGCCAGTACGCCGCGGTCGACCAGGACCTCACCGGCACGCAGAACCTGGTGCTCATCGCCCGGCTGCTCGGCTACTCGCGGGTCGACGCCAGGGCGCGCTCGGCCGAGCTGCTCACGCGCTTCGTGCTGAGCGACGCCGCCGACCGCCCCGCCAAGACCTACTCCGGGGGCATGCGCCGCCGCCTCGACCTCGCCGCCAGCCTGGTCGGCCGCCCGCACCTGCTCTACCTCGACGAACCCACCACGGGGCTCGACCCCCACAGCCGCAACCAGTTGTGGGACGTCGTGCGCGGCCTGGTCGACGACGGCGTCACCGTGCTGCTCACGACCCAGTACATGGAGGAGGCCGACCAGCTGGCCGACGACATCGTGGTCCTCGACCACGGCAAGGTCATCGCCGAGGGCACCCCCGAGGCGCTGAAGGCCCGCGCCGGCACCCAGGTGCTCCAGGTCAGCCCGGTCGAGTACACGAAGGTCGCGCAGACCGCCAAGATCGTCGAGGACGTCACCGGCGCGGAGGTCCGCTCCTCCGAAGCCTCGGCGAGCGCCTCGGTGTCCGACCCCGCCGCGCTGCCCGAGGTGGTGCGCCGGCTCGACGACGCCGGTATCGGGGTCGCCGAGCTGGCGCTGCGCAAGCCCAGCCTGGACGAGGTGTTCCTCGCCATCACCGGCCGCCCGGCCGACGACACCGCGAGTGCCGAACCCGCCCCCGAGGGCGCCGCACCGGAAAGGACCCACGCATGAGCGCCGTCACCGAGGCGCCGCCCGCCGACCGGGGCCCGCACCTGGCGAAGAAGATCAACCCGGTGAGCACCGTCCGGCACGGGATGCTGCTGACCTGGCGGAGCCTGCTGAAGATCAAGAGCAACCCCGAGGAGGTCCTCGGGCTGACGTTCATGCCCATCATGTTCGTCACGCTGTTCGTGTTCATCTTCGGGCAGGCCATCAGTTCGAGCTGGCAGGACTACCGCGACTTCATCATCCCCGGCATCACGGCGCAGTCGGTCATCTTCGCGACCATCGGCACCGGTGTGGCGCTGAACACCGACATCGAGAAGGGCATCTTCGACCGGTTCCGGTCGCTGCCCATCGCCCGGTCGGCCCCGCTGATCGGCGCGATCCTCGGCGACATGGTGCGGTACCTCCTCACCGTGATCGTCGTGCTCCTCGTGGGGTTCGCCATCGGGTTCCGCCCCGGCGGCGGGTTCTTCGGCGTCGTCGGCGCCGCGGCGGTCGTGATGCTGTTCGCGTTCTCGCTGTGCTGGCTGTCGGCGTTCGTCGGGCTGCTGCTGCGCACGCCCATGGCGGTGAACATCTTCGGCTCCATCTGGATGTTCCCCCTGACCTTCGGCGCGTCGACGTTCGTGCCCACCGAGCGCATGCCCGACTGGGTGCGGGTGTTCGCCGAGAACAACCCGGTCACGCACGTCACCAACACCATGCGCGGCATGATGGACGGCACGCCGTTCGCCGAGCCGCTGCTGTGGACGCTGGCGTGGACGGTCGTCATCACCGGGGTGTTCTTCCCGCTGGCGACCCGCGCCTACCGGCGCCGCTCCTGAGCGGCCGATGCGCCCGCTGTCGGCCCGTTCGGACCCCGGTCCGGGCGGGCCTTCGTCATGGGCCGGGGCCGGGCGCGCCGAGCCACGCCTCGACCTCCTCGGCGACCTCGGGGGCGGTGAGCCGCGCCCCGGCGGCGTAGTGGGCGGGGTAGGCGCCGCCCAGCGCGGCGGTGAGGCGTGTACGCAGCCGCACCACGTCGGGCGCAGCGGTGTCGGCGAGGCCGCGCAGCGCCTCGCTCATGCCCAGCAGCCGCGCCGCCCGCTGGGGTTCGCCTTCGCCCAGCGCGAGTTCGGCGACCGACTCCAGCAGCGCGGCGGCGCGGGGCCGGTCGAACAGCTGCTGCGCCGTCCGCCACGCCGGCGCGAGGTGGCGCCGGACCCCGGGCCAGTCGCCGGCGTCGCGGCGGACGCGCGCGGCGGAGTGGCGCCACGCGGGTTCGATCTGGGAGCGGAACAGCGGCGCCGCGTCCGCGAAGGAGTCGCAGAGCCGGGCGAGTTCGGCGTCGGCGCGGTCGAGTCCGCCTTCGGCGCGGGCGACCTCGGCCGCCGCGAGGCCCACCAGGTGGTCGAGCCGGGGGCCGGTGACGAGTTCGCGCAGCTCGGCGAGTGACCGGCGGGCGTCGTCGAGCCGGCCGTCGACGGCGTGGGTGACGGTGATCCGCATCCGGAAGAGGGCGCCGAGGTCGCGGGCGCCCATCTCGGCCGCGAGCGCGGCGCCCTCGCGGAGGAGCCGCAGCCCGCGCTCGGCGTCGGTGAGGCCGCTGATCTCGGCGATGACGGAGAGCACCTGGCTCTGGCCCCACCGGTCGCCGATGGCGCGGTACTCCGCCAGTGCGCGGTCGAGCTCCTGGCCCGCCGTCGCCGTCCGGCCGATGTACTGGGCGAGCATGCCGCGGTACAGCCGCCCGGTCGCGGTGAGCCACGGTTCGCCGGTGCCGCGGCGCGCCGCTGCGGCGTCCATCCGGTCGAGGTCGGCGGCGACGTCGTCGCCGAGCATCGCGCGGTAGAAGCGCAGGTAGACGAGTGAGGCGTGGTCATCCGGGTCGACCCCGGCGTCGTGGAGCAGCGCGAGTGCGCGTTCGAGGTCCGGCCGGGGGTCGGAGCCGCTGTCGTCGCAGGTCGCCACGGCGGCGAGGCATTCGGCGTATGCGGCGGTGCGCCCCGGGGGCGGGCTGTCGCCCGCGACCCGCAGGGCCTCCGCCGACCAGCGGACCGCCTCGCTCCACCCGTCGGTCATCTGCCAGTACCACTGGCCCGCCTGGACGAGGTCGAGGCAGAGCCCGGCGTCGCCGGTCCGTGCTGCGAAGCGCTGGGCCGCGGTGTAGTCGTCGTATTCGGCGCGCAGCGCGGCGATCCAGTCGAGCTGGTCGGGGCCGCGCAGGCGCTCGGTTCCCGCGCGCCACAGGCGCAGGGCCGCGGCGGCGTGCGCGGCGCGCACCGCGTGGTCCTCGCCGGACTCCGCGAGGCGCTGGGCGCCGTAGTGGCGCACGGTCTCCAGCATCCGGTAGCGGGGGCCGGTGCCGCCGGTGCCCTCGCCGACGCCCACGAGGGACTTGTCGACCAGGGCGAACAGGGTGGTCCAGAGGTCGCGGCCGCCGACCCGGCCGTCCGCGCCGTCGGCGCAGACGGCTTCGACGGCGTCGAGGGTCGCCCCGCCGGAGAACACCGACAGCCGGCGCAGGAGGGCGCGTTCGGCGCCGTCGAGCAGCTCCCAGCTCCAGTCGACCACGGCCTGGAGGGTCTGGTGCCGCGGCAGGGCCGAGCGGCTGCCGTTGGTGAGCAGCCGGAACCGGTCGGCGAGCCGGGCCGCGAGCTGCGGCAGCGTGACCGCGGGGACCCGTGCGGCGGCGAGCTCCAGCGCGAGCGGCATGCCGTCGAGCTCGCGGCACACCCGCACGACGTCCGCGACGTTGTCGGGGGCGACGGCGAACCCGGGGCGCACGGCGGCCACGCGTTCGGCGAAGAGCCGCACCGCCGAGTACGCGGCGGCGTCCTCGGCGTCGGCGCCGTCGGGCGGGAGGTCGAGGGAGGGGAGTTCGAACAGCCGCTCCCCGCTGATGGCGAGCGGCTCCCTGCTGGTGGCGAGGATGCGCAGCCGCGGGCAGTCGGCGAGGAGCCGTTCGGCGATCCGGGCGGCCTCGGCGACCAGGTGCTCGCAGTTGTCGAGGATGAGCAGCATCGGCTGGTCGCCGACGCTTTCGGCGAACCGCTCCAGCGGGTCGATGAGCAGCGCCGCGCCGCCGGCGGCGGGCAGGCCCATGGCCGCCCTGTCGCGCAGCCCGAGGGTGCCGAGCAGCGCAGCGGGGATCTCGGTGCCGCAGCTGAGCGGCGCGAGTTCGACGAACCACACCCCGCCCGCCGCGAGAGTGCCGTGGCCGTCGGCGAAGCGCGCCCCGGTCTCCACCGACACGCGGGTCTTGCCGGCGCCGCCCGGCCCGACCACGGTGACGAGGCGGCCGAGGCTGAGCGCCTCGGTGGTGGCCCGCACCTCCGCATCGCGGCCGACGAAGCTGGTCAACCCCTGCGGCAGGCGGACGGTGGGACGGGGTGCCGCCGGTCCGGCGGGGGACCGCGGCCCGAACTCGCCGCGGAGCACCCGCACGTGCAGGTCGCCGATGCGCGGCGACGGGTCGATCCCGAGTTCGTCGGCGAGGCGGCGGCGCAGCCGGTCGAACGCCACGAGCGCCTCGGCCTGGCGGCCCGCCCCGGCCAGCGCCCGCATGAGCAGTTCGGCGGGGTGTTCGCGCAGCGGTTCGGCGGCGGCGATGGACGCGATGTCGGGCAGCGCCTCGGCGGGCCGCCCGAGGTCGAGGAGGAGGTCGGCGCGTTCCAGGCGCGCGGAGCGGTGCAGTTCGGCGAGCCGCAGCGCGAGGCCGTCGGCGGCGCCGGACCCGGCGAGGTCGGCGAGCGGGTCGCCGCGCCACAGCGCCAGCGCGGCGTCGAGGTCGCCCAATGCCGCGTCGGGGGCGCCGGCCCTGCCGGTGCGCGCCCGCGCGACGAGGTCCTCGAACTCCCACACGTCGACCCGGTCGCGTGCGACGCCGATGCGGTAGCCGGCCGGGTCGGCGACCACGGGTGCGGTGTCGCCGAGTGTGCGGCGCAGCCGCGACACCAGCGCTTGCAGGGCGTTCGCGGCGCCGGCGGGTGCTGCGCCCGCCCAGATGGAGTCGATCAGGTGGTCGGTGCCGACGCTGCGGCCGGGGGTGAGGAGCAGCAGGACGAGCAGCGTCCGCAGCCGCCCGCCGCCGATGGGGACGGCCCGCGCTCCGTCGGTGTGCACGGTGAGCGGGCCGGAGATCGAGAAGCGCACCGTCCCATGGTCGCCGATCCCGGGTGCCGCTGCCGAATGGGTTACGGCCGGGGCGCGACGCGGCCGAGTCGGGCCGCCCAGGCCGCGTTTTCGGCCGGTCCGCAGTAAGGTGCCCAATGATGTTCGGCGCGGACGCCGGATATCCGCGACCGCCGAGAAGTCGCCTGTGCGCTACAGGGACCGCGACCACCAGGGATGTCGATGAACAGCCGTACTCCGCGACCGCCGCACGGCAGCAGCCGCGCGGGGCCGCCCCCCCGGCCCGGAAGGCGCACCTTCGGCGCCGTGTGCGCCGCGGTGGGCGCGCTCGTCCTCGCGGCACCGGGGTGCGGCGTGCTGTCTCCGGGCAGCAACGGCCAGACCAGCGACGACATCACGGTGACGAGCACGATGATCCGCGAGGGCGAGGCCATCCCCGCGCGCTTCACCTGCAAGGGCGAGGGGGTGTCGCCGCCGCTGCGCTGGTCGGGGCTGCCCGACGAGACGGAGTCGCTCGCGATCATCGTCGACGACCCCGAGTCGGTGGGCGGCGCCGCGGTGCACTGGGTGCTGTACGGTCTGGACCCGGAGAACCCGGAGCTCCCCGAGGGGACCGTGCCCCAGAACGGGAAGCAGGGCCAGAACAGCAAGGAGCAGGCGGCGTACGACCCGCCGTGCCCCAGCGGCGACACAGCCCACGAGTTCCGCTTCACGGTGTACGCGCTGAAGGCCGACATCGCGCTGCCCGACGGCGCACCGCTCGATCAGGCGCTGGGGGCCGTCGCGTCCAATACCCTTGCCCGCGGGCGGTTGATCGCGACGGGCGGCCGGTGACATCGGCCCCATTTCACCCGGCGGATACCCGGCGCGCCGACCGACCGGAATCCGCCGCGGTGCCGCGGCGCAGACCAGGCGAATTCGGACTGGTCAGCACAACCGCTGCGCGCAGTGGACATGGGTGCGCTTATGTCACCCACTGCACGCACCGCACATCTATGCATAAAGTGGAGCAGCGTCCCCCTTCGTTCGGCGTGCGGAGCGTGCGCCGAATGGGACCAGAGATGCGGTTCCCCGATGACCGAATCCGGCCGGCGCCAATCGCGGTGAGCGCGCGACCTGGGCCGGATGAATGCCAGGGAGGCTCTGTTGAAGGCGTCCGGTGAAGCGGCCGACCTCCGCGCACACCCGCGCGGTCCGGCCATCGACGGCCCCCGCACGGGTTCGTCCGACCGCGGGCGCCCATGGGGTCGAGGCGATTCCCCCGAGCGGGTGCGGGCGGCGGCGCCGCGACGCTCCCCAGTAGCCGGCAGCATGCGACGTCCCTCCGGTGCGACCACCGGCGGGACCTGGCAGGAGACCCGATGGACATGATCTATCTGCTCGTCGGAATCATCGTCGTCCTGGTGGTCCTGGTGCTCATCATCCTGGGCATGCGGGCGTTGATCACCAACAACAGCGCCGATGACGATTACGACGACGACTACGACGCCGAACCGGAGGACGACGACCGGCCGCGCCGGTCGCGCCGCCAGTCCGCGCGCGACGACGAACCCGAGGACGTCGACGACGAGCCCGAGCCGCGGCCCCGGTCGCGGCGGGCGCGGGCCGAGCGCGCCGACACCGGGGAGTCCCGCGGTGGGCGGCGGCCCCGGTCGCGGCGCGGCCGCGGCGACGACTGGGACGACGGCGGCGGCGGGCTCTCCGACAACGACTTCTGGTCGAGCCTGTCCGACGGCGACAGCGGCGCCCCTGCCGATGACGACCTCGACGACGACCGCCGCGACACCCGGCACGAGTCGACCCAGGCCATGCCGTCGGTGCCCGAGGACGACGGCTACGGCGCCCCGGCGCGCGGCAGGGGCGGGCGCGGCGCGCCCGCCCCCGAACCCGCCGGCGACCCCGGCCGCGGCGCGGGTGTCGACCAGAGCGTCTCCCTGCTCCAGAGCCTGGGGTCCGGCGGCGAGCCCGCCCCCGAACCGGCTCCGGCGCGCCGCCCGGACGACGACCCGCTGGGCGCCCCGCTCGACCCCCGCAGGGCGCCGCGCGCCGGCGACCCCGGCGACCTCGGGCCCGCGGCCCCGCAGCGGCCGGCACCCGGCGCGTTCGACTCCGGGTCGCATTCCCGCTCCGCCTACGACACCGTGGCCTACGACCCCGGTTCCGCCCCCGGCCCCGCGGCAGCGGGCCCCGCCGGCGGGTACGGGCCGTTCGACTCCGGGTCGCACACCCGGCCCGCATACGAGCCGGGATCCTTCGACACCGGGTCGCAGCAGCGCCCCTCGTCCTACGACTCCGGGTCGCACCAGCGGCCGCAGCGCAGCGACCCCCTGACCGACCCCGCCTTCGGGACCGCGGCCCGCGAATCCGCGTCGTCGCCGATCTGGTCGAGCATGGACACCGGGTCGCACCAGCGGCCCACGTCCTTCGACACCGGGTCCCAGCAGCGCCCGCCGTCGTCGTTCGACTCCGGGTCGCACACCCGGCCCGCCTACGAGCCCGGGTCCTTCGACACCGGGTCCCACCAGCGGCCACCGTCCTCGTTCGACTCCGGGTCGCACCAGCGGCCGCCGTCCTACGACCCCGGGCCGCCCCAGCGGTCTCCCTACGAGCCCGGGGGCTTCGACTCCGGGGCGCAGCAGCGCCCGCCGTCGTCGTTCGACTCCGGGTCGCACACCCGCCCCTCGTATGAGACCGGGGGCTTCGACACCGGGTCCTACGGCGCGGCGCAGGGCGGCGGGTTCGGGTCCTTCGACACCGGCTCCCACCAGCGCCCGCCGTCCTCGTTCGACTCCGGGTCGCACACCCGCCCCACCTACGAGACCGGCGGGTTCGACACCGGGTCCTACGGCGCGGCGCAGGGCGGCGGGTTCGGGTCCTTCGACACCGGCTCCCACCAGCGCCCGCCCGCCGCACCCGGGTACGACCCCGGCGCCCCGCACCGCCCGTCCTACCCCACCGAATCCTTCGACGCCGGGTCCTTCGACACCGGGTCCCACCAGCGGCCGCCCGCCGCGCCGCCGTACCAGCCGCCGACCGGCGGCTACCCTGGCCAGTTCGACGACCCGCTCGGCTACGGCCGCGACACCGGCGGGTTCAGCCACCCCGACCGCGGGGGCTACCCCGCCCCGGGCGCCGGGTCGGCGCCCGGGTACGGCGACCCCGCGGTGCCGGGCGGCCCGGCGCGGGCGCCGGGGTGGAACGAGCGCTCCTGGGACGTCCCCGCGGAGCCGCGGCCGGGCGACTACGGCTACGGCCCCGCCACCGGCGGCTATCCCGCCTACGGCGCGCCGGGCGAGCAGCACCGGCCCGGGGGCGACCCGCTCGGCGGCGACTACGGCCAGCCGAGGGGCGCGGCGCCGCAGCAGCCGGGCTATCCCGGCGGGTGGCCGGCGCCCGACCGCCGCGCGGAGCAGCCCGACGAATCCGACGGGTTCGACTGGGGCCCCTACGGCCACCGCGACGACCGCAGGTACTGACACCGCCGCCGGGGCACGTCCCCGGCGCACTCCATTGCAGCCGCAGGCGCGAAGAGCGGCGGGGCACCGGCCGGTGCCCCGCCGCTCTTCGCGTGTCGCCCGCGTGTCGCCCGCGCGTCTCCACATGACCGTGTGAAAAACGGTTATGAAAATCACTCTGCTCATCGATTCCGCACACTCCATCTTTACTACAGTGAGTGATCGACAGCGTTCGATGGGTCATCAGTACATTTCAGGTCGGGGCCGGCCCATGCCGGGGCCCCGCCCGCCGCAACGGATCCACTCGGCAGAGCCGCTGTCCCCAGAGCGCCGCCACGTCACATCGGGAGCACCGTATGCGTCCAGACGCCCAGGGAACACGCGCCGGGAACGGGAAGGGCGCCGGCCGCACGGCCGACGCCCCCACCCCGCCCCCCACCCGCCCTTCCGGATTACGCCACACCCTGCCCGCCGACCTCGGCGCCTCGCTCGTCGTCTTCCTCGTCGCCGTCCCCCTGTCCCTCGGGATCGCGGTGGCGTCCGGTGCGCCGCTGATCGCCGGGATCATCGCCGCGGCGGTGGGCGGGATCGTCGCCGGGTCGGTCGGCGGCTCCGCCGTCCAGGTGAGCGGCCCGGCCGCCGGGCTCACCGTCATCGTCGCCGGGCTCGTGCACACCTACGGGTGGCAGGTCACCTGCCTGATCACCGTGCTCGCCGGGGTGGTGCAGCTCCTCCTCGGGCTGTTCCGGATCGCGCGGGCCGCACTCGCGGTCTCCCCCGCCGTCATCCACGGCATGCTCGCCGGGGTGGGCGCCACCATCGCGCTCGCCCAACTGCACATCGTCCTCGGCGGCGCGCCGCAGAGCTCCGCCCTCGCCAACATCGCCGAACTGCCCGAGCAGGTCATCGACAACCACAACCCCGCCGTCGCGGTCGGGCTGGTCACCATCGCCGTCATGCTCGTCTGGCCGCGGCTGCCCGCACTGGGGCCCATTCAGCCCGGCCGCATCCCGCCCGCCCTGGCCGCCGTGGGCGCGGCGACGGCCCTCGGCGTCCTCACCGACTGGCCGCTGGAACGGGTCGCGCTGCCCGACTCCTTCACCGCCGCCTGGACCGGCCCGGCGCTGCCGCAGGCCGACCAGGTCAACGGCATCATCGTCGCCGTCGCGACGGTCGCGCTGGTCGCGAGCGTCGAATCGCTGCTGGCGGCGATCGCCGTCGACCGGATGCACGACGGGCGCCGTGTCCGGCTCGACCGGGAACTCACCGGTCAGGGCGCCGCCAACGTCGTGAGCGGGGCGCTGGGCGGGCTGCCCGTCGCCGGGGTCATCGTCCGCAGCACCGCCAACGTGCGGGCCGGCGCCCGCACCCCGCTCGCGGCGGTCCTGCACGGGGTGTGGGTGATCGCGTTCGTCGCCCTGTTCGCGCCCGCGGTCGAGCTCATCCCCATGGCCGCGCTCGCCGGGCTGCTCGTCTTCATCGGGCTGAAGATGATCAACGTCGCACACCTGCGCGACCTGCGCCGCCAGCACGAGGCGGGGGTCTACGCCGTGACCCTGTGCGGCGTCGTCGCCCTCGGCCTGCTGGAGGGCGTCCTCATCGGGTTCGGGCTGGCGCTGGTGGTGTCCCTGCGCCGGCTGACCCGCGTCACGGTGCTCACCGAGGACAACGGCGGCCGCCGGCACGTCGTCGTGCAGGGCTCCCTGACGTTCCTCGGGGTGCCCCGCGTCGCCCAGACGCTGCGCGCCGTGCCCACCGGCGCACACGTCGACCTCGACCTGCACGTCGACTTCATGGACCACGCCGCGTTCGAGTCCATCCACGCCTGGCGGGTCGACCACGAGCGCACCGGCGGGACCGTCGATATCGACGAGGTCCACGAGAACTGGTACGAGCGCAACTCCCGGAACGCCCCACCCCTGGTGAAGACCCCGCCGCGGGGCCTGGCCCGGTGGTGGGCGCCGTGGGGCATGCGCGGCCCCTCGTCCGGCCCCTCGTCCGGACCCCCGTCCGCGCCCGCCGCCGGCCTCGGGGCCACCAGCGGGCTGCTGGCCGCCGGTGCGCGCGAGTACCACGCCAGCACCACCGGGCGGATGCGCGCGGTGATGGGCCGCCTCGCGCACCGGCAGCGCCCCAAGGCGCTGTTCATCGCCTGCGCCGACTCCCGGGTGGTGCCCAACCTCATCACGGCGAGCGGCCCCGGCGACCTGTTCACCCTGCGCAACATCGGCAACCTGGTGCCGCGCCACAACCCCGGCGGGGGCGACGACTCGGTGGGCGCCGCCATCGAGTACGCCGTCACGGTGCTGGAGGTGCCGTCGATCGTGGTGTGCGGGCATTCGCACTGCGGGGCGATGCGCGCCCTGCTGGAGGGCGGGGCCGACAGCACCGACGACGCCCGGCTCGGCCAGCTCGGCCGGTGGCTGCGGCACGCCGAGCACGGCGCACCCGCCGACCCGTCCACCCTGGGGCAGCCGCCGACCGCCGAGGCGATCCGCCACCTGTCGCAGGCCAACATCCTGCGCCAACTGGAGAACCTGCTCAGCTACCCGTCGGTGCAGAGGCGCAGCGCGGAAGGGCGGCTGGAACTGACGGGGCTGTACTACGACCTGGAGAGCGCCCGCGTGCACGTCCTGGACGAGCGCGGGGACCGGTTCGTGGCGCTGCACCCGGAGCAGGTGCCCGGCCCGGCCGGGCCGGTGCCGGGCGAGGCGCGGCCCGACCCTGACCCCGACCCTGACGGGGCGGGCGCGGCCGACGTCGCGCGCTGACGGCCGCGGACGGCACCGCCCGGGCGTGGGTCACTTGCCCGAAGGGCCCTCGCCCGGGCGGTCGTCGCGTTCGTCGCGCTCGACCGGCGACGCCTGGTAGCGGGCGAATCCGATGATCACCAAGATCGCGACCAGCGGCGCGCCGAAGAACAGCAGCCAGATCAGTGGCGAATCCAAGCCCATCGCGCACCCGTCCTCGAAACGACGCCCAGCGGCAGGACTCCTCCCCCGTTCGCGGGAAAGGGCCGCAGCTCACAATCTATCGGCCATAGCGCGGTTCCGCGGCCCGCCGCACCGGAAAATCCCCCCACACGGGACCATTCGGCAGGCCCGTTATGCACCGGGCGGGCGGTCGGCGCGCGGCCGGCCCCTGCGCAGCCGGGCAACGGGGACGGCACCGGGCCGCCGCGCCGCCGGCACACCGCGGACCGGAACACGGCCGTTCTGTCGGACGCGCACCACAGGTCAGAGGGGTGGGAAAGGGAAGAGTCGGCCGGTAAGCCGGATTCTGTCGGTCCCCTCGGGGACCTGGCGGCCATCCATCTGGGGCTGCCGTTGCCGACAGCCTCGGTGCGGTCTACCCGCGGACATCGGGCGGGCCGCCCTCGATCGTCCGCGCAGGGGGCCGAAGCCCCCCTCTTGACCTTGCTCCGGGTGGGGTTTACCGAGCCGACCGGATCGCTCCGGCCGCTGGTGGTCTCTTACACCACCGTTTCACCCTTACCACCGCCGCGGCGGTGGCGGTCTGTTCTCTGTGGCACTGTCCCGCGGGTCGCCCCGGGTCGGTGTTGCCGACCACCCTGCCCTGCGGAGTCCGGACTTTCCTCGACACCCCCGAATAGGGTGCCGCGACCGCCTGGCCGACTCTTCCGGTTACCGATTGTACGCCGGGGGCGCGCCCGGTTCGGACGGCCGCCTCACGGCGCCGACCGCAGGTGCCCGGTGTCGTTGAGCGACCGCACGACCATGTGCCCGCCGCTGTAGCAGTCGATCTCGTTCACGCAGCCGACGTCGAGGTGCATCCGGTACAGCGCCTCGATCGGGGCGCCGAGGGCCTGCTGGAGCAGGATCTTGATGGGGGTCACGTGGCCGACCAGCAGCACCGTGCGGCCCTGCGGCCCGGCGAGGACGGCGTCGCGCGCCGCAGCGGTGCGCTCGGCGACCGCGGCGAAGCTCTCCCCGCCCGGCGGGGCCGCCGCGGGGTCGGCGCGCCACCGCAGCACACCGTCGGTGTCGCGCTCCTGCGCCTCGGCGAGGGTGAGCCCCTCCCACGACCCGAAGTCGGTCTCGCGCAACCGGTCGTCGAACACCGGGGCGATGCCGAGCGCGTCGGCGACCGGGCCCGCGGTGTCGCGGGCGCGCCGCAGGGGCGAGGACACCACGGTGTCGATGCCCGCCCCCGCGAGCCGCGCCGCCGCGGCCTTGGCCTGGGCGTGCCCCGCCGGGGTCAGCTCGATGTCGCCGGTCCCGGCGAAGCGCCGCTCCGCCGACAAGGGGGTCTCGCCGTGGCGCAGCAGGACGAGCCGGGTCGGGGTGCCGCCGACGGGCAGCCAGCCGGTCCCCCGCTCGGCGGTGGCCGCGGCCGCCGGGGTGGCCGCAGCCGCCGGGGCGGCGCGGGGCGCCTCGGCGCCCGGCGCGCCGTCCAACCGCACGGGCCGGCCCTCGGCCGCCGCGTCCATGGCCTCGTTCGCGAGCGCGTCGGCGGCGGCGTTGTCGGCGCGCGGCACCCACGTGTAGCGGACGCGCGCGAACCCGGCCGCAGCGGCGCGCGCCTCCTCCGCCATGGCCCGCATGTCGGGGTGCTTGATCTTCCAGCGCCCCGACATCTGCTCCACGACCAGTTTGGAGTCCATGCGCGCCTCGACGTCGGCGCCGGGGTCGATCCGCGCGGCGGCGGCGAGCCCCGCGGCGAGCCCGCGGTACTCGGCGACGTTGTTGCTGGCGGTCCCGATGGGCTCGGCGACCTCGGCGAGCACCGCACCGGTCGCGGCGTCGCGGACCAGGGCGCCGTACCCGGCGGGGCCCGGGTTCCCGCGCGAACCGCCGTCGGCCTCGACGACCAGCCGGCGGCTCACAGCCCCGACTCGGTGGTGCGGACCAGGATCCGGCGGCAGTCCTCGCACCGGATGACGTCGTCGCTCGCCGCCAGCCGGATCTCGCCGAGCTCGGCGGTGCTCAGCGCCATCTTGCACCCCTCGCAGCGGCCGTAGCGCAGCGCCGCCGCACCCACACCGGAGTGCTGCTCGCGCAGCTTCGTGTAGAGGGCGAGCAGGTCCTCGGGGATCTCGGCGCTGACCCGGCCGCGGCGGTCCTTCTCGGCGTCCTCGTCGGCGCGGATCTCCAGCAGGGCCGCCGACCGGCGCTCGGCGGCGGCCTCGCGCTCCGCCTCGGCCTCGGCGAGCTCCTTGCGGGCCGCAGCGAGGCGCGCCTCGGCGCCCTCGCGCCGCTCCATGACGTTCAGGACGACGTCCTCCAGTTCGTCCTGGCGGCGGCGCAGCGAGTCGATCTCCGACTGGAGGCCCTCCAGCTCCTTGGGCGAGGACACCTGGCCGGCCGCCATGCGCTTGGCGTCGCGCTCGGAGCGGGCGCGGACCTGGTCGACGTCGCTCTCCGCCTTGCGCTGCTCCCGGTCCAGATCCGACAGGTCGGTCTCGGCGAGGACCGCGCTGTCGCGCAACTCGACCATCCGGGAGTCGAGCCGCCGCATCTCGGCTGTCTCGGGGATCGTCGCGGCGCGGTGCGCGAGGCGGTCGATCCTGCTGTCGATGTCCTGGAGGTCGAGCAGGCGCATCTGGTGAGCGGATTCGGCTTTCACGGGGTCCTCTGTTCTCGAATATCCACGGCCGCGACGTGCGCCCCGGACGTGCGCGTGTACTGGTGGCGCCGACTGCGGGTCAGGACGCGGGAGGGACCGGGGCGAACGCCCGCGTCCACGCGTCGGTCACGATCGTGGACACGTGCGTCTCCACGGTATCGCCCTGGTCGGCGAGCGCGCCTGCCAGGCGGGCGGCGCAGTCGGGCAGCCACGGCCACTCACTGGCGAAGTGCGCGGTGTCGACGAGGGCGGGGCCGCCCTGTTCGGCGAACTCCGACGCCGGGTGGTGGCGCAGGTCGGACGTCAGGTACGCGTCGACGCCCGCGGCGCGGGCCGCGCCGAGGAGGGAGTCGCCGGCGCCCCCGGACACGGCGACGGTGCGCACGGTCCGGTCGAGGTCGCCCGAGACCCGGACGCCCGCGGCCGTGGCCGGCAGCCCCGCCGCCGCCTGCTCGGCGAACGCCCGCAGGCTCATGGGCGCGGGCAGCGCGCCCACCCTGCCGATGCCGCGCCGCCCGTCGGGGTCGCCGGGGTCGGGCTCCAGCGGGCGCAGCGGCCCCGCGAGGCCGACCGCAGCCGCGAGCGCGTCGGACACCCCGGGGTCGGCGGTGTCGGCGTTGGTGTGGGCGGTGTACAGCGCCGTGCCGGTGCCGATCAGCCGGTGCACGGTGCGCCCCTTGGGGGTGGTCGCCGCGACGCTGGTCACGCCGCGCAGCAGCAGCGGGTGGTGCGTGATCACGAGGTCGGCGCCCCACTGGACGGCCTCCTCGACGACCTCCGCGACCGGGTCGACCGCGAGGAGCACCTTGCGGACCGGCTGCCCGGGGTCGCCGCACACGAGCCCCACCGCGTCCCACGAGGCGGCCCACGAGGGCGGGTAGACGCGCTCCAGCGCGGCGACGGTCTCGGCCAGGGTCGGAGCATGCGCGGTGGTGGTCACGGTCGGCAGGGTAGCGCCTCCGCCGGCCCCCGTCCGCCCAAGGGCGCGCGGCCCGGCGCCCCTTCCGGCCGGGACGGGACGCGCGACTGGCCACCCGCGCCCGCGTCCAATACCGTCGGCGGCAACCACAGCGAACGGCCCGCCAGGGCCGCAGGCGCGGACGACGAACGGGGTATGACGTGAAGTTCCTGGTACGTGAACGGGTCTTCGACATCGGCGACGACTACTGGGTCGAGGACGAGCAGGGCCAGAAGGCGTTCCTCGTCGACGGCAAGGCCATGCGGCTGCGCACGACCTTCGAGCTGAAGGACCGCGAGGACAACGTCCTCTACGTCATCCGCAAGAAGCTCGTGAGCATGCGCGACACCATGACGATCCAGCACAACGGCGAGACCGTCGCAACGGTCCGCAAGCGCGTGTTCAACCCCATCAAGGACAAGCTCATCGTCGAGTTCGACGATGGGCACGAGTGGGAGATCACCGGCAGCTTCTTCGACAAGGAGTACTCCATCAACGACGCGGGCGGCCCCGTCGCGCACATCTCCCGCAAGTGGTTCCGGGTGCGCGACACCTACGCCGTCGACGTCAACACCTACCGCACCGACTCCGGCGGCAACGTCCCCCTGGTGATCAGCGTCGCGGTCTGTGTCGACGCCATGACCGACGACGACGGCAAGGACGGCGACGACGCGGACGACTGAGGGGCCGCCGCACGGTCGGCGGCCCGCTGTCCGGTAGCGGCCATGGGGCAACCCGCCAGGTCGCGGCGCCGTCCCACCCGGCATGCCCGACACCTCGGAAGCGCCGCCGGAGCAGGAATCCGGCCCCGCCGCACACACGGTCACGCGGATCGTCCTGCTGGCCGCCGCCGGCGCGTGCCTCCTGCTCCTCGCGGCATGGTGCGCGCGGCCCGACCCCGTCGCCGACCCCCCGGCGCGGGAACCCATCCCCCCGAAACTGGGCACGCTCCCCGGCTTCACCGAACCCGGCAAGGGATCCGCCGCCGAACGCGGGTCGCCGCAGCACCGGGAACTGTGGGACGACACCACCAAGGGCGTCCCCGAAGTGGTGCGGTCCGCGCGCTTCCGGGGCGACGCGGTCGCCCTCATCGACGGCGACCGCGGACTCGGCGTCGCGGCCGCCGACACCGGGCGGACAGCCTGGTCGATCGCCGAGGACGCCGAACTCACCGGGGGCGGCGGCGCGCAGTACAGGCACTCCTCGTCCAGCGGGTCGCCACTCCTCACCGAAGCGGGCACGGGGTGGTCGGCACTCGTCGAATACGTCCAGGACTCCCCGCCCGGCGACACCGAACACACGGCGAGCGGGATCGCCGCCCTCTCGGGCGCGGACGGCTCCGTGCGCTGGAAGGCCAGGATCGACGACGACCTCCCGGCCCTGGAGTCCGGCGGCTACCACCTGATGGCGATGGAAGCCGGCACCGAAGTCGCCGTCGGCACCGTCGCATCCGGTGAGACCGGGCGCGCGAGCCGCGAGGCCCGGTCCGTTGCAATCGACGCCGCCACGGGCGAGGAGCGCTGGCGGAAGAAGGGACTGTGGGCCTCCGCCGTCGCCGGAGACACGGTCCTCATGCAGGATGCCCGCGAGGCCGACCTCGACGCGACCCCGGAGAAGTCCCTCAACGGCGGCGGTTCGCTCGTCGGCGTGGACGCCGAGACCGGTGATGTCACCTGGAGCCTCGCCGACCGGTACGGGCGCGCGCACGCCGCTGCGACGGCGGGCGACACCGCCTTAGTCGTCGCCGAGACGGCGTCCGACAACGGAGCGGAGGAGCCGGATTCGGCAGAGTTCCTGATCATCGACGCGCGAACCGGAAAGGTCCTGGTCGAGTTCCCCGAGGACGGCAGGCCCGAGTGCGCGAGCGACGACGTGGACGTGATCGCGTGCACGGTCGACCTCGGCGGCAAGGGATTCCGCCAGGTCGCGACCTGGCGGGCCGCCGATCGCGAGGGGACCGTCTCGGCACACGTGGCGACCGGGAGCGTGCTGCACGGCGCGTGGAACGGGGCGCTCATCGCCCACAGCGGCCGCAGGGACGGCACCGCCATCGCGCTCGACCCCGCGGGCACGACCATCGCCAAGGACCTTCAGGGACAGTTCCTCGCCGGGTCCGACACCCACACGCTCTTCGCCACCTACGCGACCGGCTCCACCGACCCCGGCTACCAGGTCTACCGCACCGCGCGATGACACCCCGCCATCGGCACTGGCAGCGGCGCGGCCGGGCCCGCACGGCGGTAACCTCGCCTGTCATGCCCGCCAGCGAACACCGCCCCCGCCCCGCTCCCCCGCGTACGCCCATCGGCGGGCACGTCCCCGTCGCCGGGGGCCTGGCGACCCGCGGACTCGCCTACGCCGACCGGGTGGGCGCCGAATGCGTGCAGGTGTTCGTCGGCAACGCGCGCGGCTGGGCCACCGGCCCCGGCGACCCCCGCGAGGACGCCCTGCTGCGCGCCCGCACCGGCCTGCCGGCCTTCGTGCACGCCCCCTACCTCATCAACCCCGGCGCCCCCGACCCCGACGTCGCGGCGAAGTCCGTTGCGTCGCTCGGGCACGCGCTGCGGCGCGGCGCCGAGATCGGCGCGCTCGGGGTGGTCGTGCACACCGGTTCCGCGGTCAGCGACGACCGCGGCGCGGGGCTCGCCCGGGCCGCGCGGCGGCTCGGCCCCCTCCTCGACGCGCTCGGCGACAGCGGGCCGCGGCTGCTGCTGGAACCCATGGCGGGCCAGGGCCGGGTGCTGTGCGCGACCGTCGAGGACGTCGCCCGCTACCTCGACGCCCTGGAGTGGCACCCCATGGCGGGGGTGTGCCTCGACACCGCGCACCTCTTCGCAGCGGGGCACGACATCGCCTCGTCCAAGGGCATGCGCGCCATGCTGGACGGCTTCGGCGCGGCCGTGGGCGCCGACCGGCTGGGACTGGTGCACGCCAACGACTCCGCTCTGCCGTGCGGCAGCCGCAAGGACCGGCACGCGAACATCGGTGCGGGGCACATCGGAGCGGAGCCCTTCGCCGAACTGTTCTCCCACCCGGTGTCGGCGGGGGTGCCGGTGACCGTCGAGACCCCCGGCCCGGAAGGGCCGCACGCCGCGGACATCGCGGCGCTGAAGAGACTGCGTGAGGGTTCGGGCACCGGGTAACGTAGAGGCATCCGGTGGTTTTCGGCCCAATCGGGACCCTCGACCGGGCGGCGGGTCCCCGCCCCATTGCGGGCGCGGTCCGCGGCCGGACGGCGCGTTCGGGCCGGAGACCCGGTACGAAGGGCGGTGCTCTGTATGGATCCGGTGAGTCTGCTCGTGGGCGCGATCATCGCCGTCGGCGGCATCGTTGTCGGCCGGATGCTGCCCGCGCGCCGCGTCAAGCCGGAGCCGCAGCCCCCGGCCCTGCCGAGCGCGCCGCGCTCCCCCAAGCCCATGTGCGGCTGCGGCCACCACCTCGTCTTCCACGACCACGAGAACAAGCGCTGCCAGGCGCAGGTGGTCATCCCCGGCAAGTGGACCGGACAGTCGGCCAGCAGCTACCGGCCGTGCATGTGCCAGGGCTACCGCGGCCCGGTGCCGCTCGACGAGTACTACGCCCCCGACCTGCTCAACGGCGAATCCTGAGCGGGCGCCCCGGCGCCGTCCGCCTCGATCTCCGCCGCCCTGCGGGCCGCCCGCAGCACCTGCCGGGTCGACAGCAGCACCACCAGGATCAGCAGCGCGCCCCCGGCCACGAGCGGCAGCCCGAGGTCGACCCGGCCGAGCAGCCCGCCCACCACGGCACCCACCGGCATCAGCCCCCAGGTGAAGGTCCGGCGGATGCCGGTGACGCGGCCCAGCAGGGTCCCGGGCGTGATGATCTGGAAGACCGACATCAGCAGCACGTTGCAGAGCGTCATCCCGAACCCGCACACCCCGAACGCGAACGCCCCCAGGAGGGGATTCGGCGCCGCGGCGAGCCCGATCCACGAGGCGCCGAACAGCAGCATCCCGCCGATGATGACGGGCCCGCGCCCGTACCGGCGCACCAGGCCGCCCAGCAGCGCGATCGCGAACAGCGCCCCCACCGGGCTCGCCGCGAGGAACAGCCCGTAGTAGGCCGGTGCGACCCCCAACCGCTCCGTGATCACCAGGACCAGCACGGCGACCGCCACCGCGTTGCCGAATCCCAGGCAGACCCCGAGGATCGCCTGGTCGCGCTGGACGGTGTCGTGCCACACGTGGCGCAGCCCTTCGGCGGCCTCGGCGCGGATCGACCGCGGGCGCCGCGCCCCCTCCGCTGCGGGGGCGGGCGCCGGGGGCGCCGGCCGGTGCAGCAGCGGCAGGCCGACCAGCAGCAGCGCGCCGACCACATAGGCGCCGCCGATGGACACCATCGGCAGGACGGCGGCGACGGCGAACAGCGCGCCCGCCAGCGGCGCCCCGCCGAAGTCCTCCACGATGGTCCGCCCGCTCTCCAGCCGCCCGTTCGCACGGTCGAGCGCGGACCGCTCCACCAGGGACGGCAGTAGCGCGCGCCCCGCTGTGTCGTAGGCGACCTCGCAGGTGACGACGGCGAGCAGCACCGCGTACAGCCATCCGATGCCGGCGTTACCGGTGTACAGCAGCACGGCGAGCAGGACGAGGAGGCCGCTGCGGCCGGCGTTCGCGGTGATCATGGTGCGGCGGCGCTCCCACCGGTCGGACAGCACCCCCGCCAGGACGGCGAGCAGCAGCCATGGCAGGAAGCGGGCCGCGGAGAGCCCGGAGATCAGCAGCGGGTCGCGGGTGAACGTGGCCGCGAGGAGCGGCACCGCCGTGAGGAGCATGCCGTCGGCGAGGTTGGCGGCGGAGTAGGCCGCCCAGAACCGGGCGAAGGGGCGTCCGAGCGGCGGCGTGCTCGACGGGCTGCGCGACCAGGGCACTGCGGGGCTCCTCGGGGGCGAAGGGGGCGGTGCGCGGACTGCGGCGGGTCAGCCGGTCCCGGAATGCCGCCGCTCTTCGACAGCGGGGTCGGCGACCAGGTGCGGGAACAGGTTGATCTGCACTTCGACCATGACGGTGTCGGGACGCGCGGCCCTGGTCCGGCCGAGCGTGCTCGGCGACCAGCGGCCCAGTACCGCGTTGAGCTCGCCGTTGAGCTGGGCGGCCTCCTCTCTGGTCATGCGCACCTGCGAGGTGGTGTCGTACGAGACCTCGGACCAGGCGCGGATGCGGGGGTGATCGGAGTCGACGACCGCCAGCCACTGGCGGTACCGCTCCTCGCGGCCGCGCATCATCGCGTCCAGCACGAAGCTCGCAGCGGGGCGGGTCTCGGGGCGCCGCATGAAGTCGAACCCGCTCATGCTCCAGCCGCCCGGGTACCGGCGCCACCACCGCTCCCGCGCCGTGGGCTGCTCGGGGACCTCCTCGACGAACCCGAACCGGGCGAGCTGGCGCAGGTGGTAGCTCGTGGCCCCGCTGCTCTCGCCCAGCAGCCGGCCGAGCATGCTGGCCGTCGCCTCGCCGTGTACGCCGAACGCCTCCCAGATGCGCATGCGCAACGGGTGCGCGAGCCCCTTCATGGCCACGGCGTCGATCTCGCGCCGCGGGGGCACCTCGTTCATGTCCGCTTCGTCCGGGTTTCCGGGGGTGTTCGCTGCCATGCGCCAACGGTAACGCAAAGAAATCTTTGCAAAGCTCTCTTGGCAGAAAACGACCACCTTTACTATGTAGATCATTTATAGCCTTGTGAACTGGGACGACAGGCCGCCCGCCGTGTCGCGACCCCGCTCGATCGGGTCCGGGCGGCCGTTTCTCGCAACGGACCATGCGGTCGGCCGACGGTGGTTTTGCGATCGCCGCCGCAGCGGTCCCCTGCTGCGGGACCCTGGTTGGGTGACCGATACCGCCCCCGCACCCGTGTGGGTCGTCGCCGGTGCGCCCGGCGCCGGCAAGTCCACCGTCGCATCGCTGCTGCTCAGGCGGCTCGACCCGGTCCCCGCACTGCTCGACAAGGACGCCCTGTTCAGCGGATTCGTCGCAGAGGTGCTGGCGGCCCACGGCCGCCCCTACGGCGAGCGGGAGGGCCCGTGGTACGACGACCACGTCAAGGCCCATGAGTACGGCGGGATGACGGCGGCGGCGCGGCAGGTCCGCGCGGCGGGCTGCCCGGTGCTGCTCGTCGCCCCGTTCACGACCCAGATCCGCGACCCCGCACGCTGGCGGGCGTGGGTCCACGAGCTCGGCGGCGACCCGGTGCGCCTGGTGTGGGTCGGGATCGGCGCCGAGACGCTGCGCGCCCGCATGACCGCGCGGGGCCGCGACCGCGACACCGGCAAGCTCGCGGACTTCGCGGCGTTCACCGCGCGCATCCGGCCGTCCGAACCCCCCGCTGCGCCGCACACCGCGATCGACAACTCCGCCGGGGCGCCCCCACTCGCGGACCAGGTCGCCCGCGCCGCCGGCGGACCGGAGCCGCACGACTCCCAGCGCTGAGAACCCGCCCGCCGCACGCCGGAGCGGCGCGACCTGGCGCGAGGCGGGCAGCGGCGACGCGGAAGACCTGACACGGGATGTGAGGGGCCGGAGCACGGGGCGCGGAAGACGGGACACGGGACGCGGGCCAAACCGGTCGATTCCGGGCGGATCGGCACCGGCAACGCCGCGGTCACGCGCACGAAACCTGCCTCGCCTAGCGTCGCACCGTACCCGTTCGCTATCGACTCGGCCCGGAGGGCTGCCCATGGTCACGACGGAGTCGGCGACACGTCCGGCGGTGGCACACCTGCTGCGCACACTGCCGAAGGTCGAACTGCACCGCCACATCGAGGACGCGGCGGGCGAGCACCGGAACGCCCCGGTCACCGCCGCCGACTACCACGCGCTCGGCTATCAGGCGCTGCGCGCCTCCGCTGCGGCCGGGGTCGTCCACACCGAGTTCTTCCTCAGCCCGCGCCTGCACCTGCGCCGCGGTGTCCGGCCCGCGGTGCTGTGGGACGGCCTGACCGGCGGCCTCCGCGACGCCGAGGCCGACACCGGGGCGCGCGCCCGCATCATCGTGAACGTCGACCGGTCCGCCGGCTCCGCAGCGGCACTCGACGAACTGGAGCAGATCCGCGACCGCAGCGGGCTGCTCGTCGGGGTCGGCGGCGACGGCCCCGCGCGCGAGATCGACGTCGCCTCCCTCGTCCCGGCGTTCCGGCGCGCCGCGGCGCGCGGGCTGCGCCGCACGCTGCACGCCGGCGAACTCGACTCCCGGAGTGTGGCCGACGCGGTGCGCTACCTCGGTTGCGAGCGCATCGACCACGGTTCGCTGGTCGTCGACGACACCCGGTTGATGCGCCAGGCCGCCGACATGGGGATCGGGTTCACCGCGTGCCCGACGTCCAGCGTGGCGGTGTCGAAGGTCTTCGGCTCGGTCGGCGGTCACACGCTGCGCACGATGCTGCGCGCGGGGATGCGCGTCACCCTGGGGACCGACCGCCCGGCGCGCCTCGGCGTCGACCTGGCCGACGAGTACGGCGCCGTGCTCGCCGCCGGCCTGGCGGACCCCGCGGGGCTGCGGACGCTGGCCGTCAACGGCGTGGACGCGTGCTGGCTGCCCGACCGCGAGCGGTCCGCGCTGCGCCGCCGGGTCGCCGAGGCATGGGACGCGGCACTCCCCCAGCTCACCCCGGCCACACCCGCGCCAAGGCGGCGCCGCGGCCCCAAGGCCCGCAGCCGGGTGCTCACGGCCCGCGGCTGAGCACCCGCGGCCGGAAAGGGCTGCGTCGGACCGGGGGACGGATCAGGTCCGGGCGGCCGGAACGGACGGACGCGGATCCGGCGGGCTTGGATCGGACCGGCCCGGATCCGACGGGAGCGGATCGGCCTGCGCGGTCCTCCGCGCCCCGCACGGGTCAACGCAGCCCCCGATCCCGGGAACCGCCAGGTCAATTCGGCCGCCGTCCTGCCGCGGGTGCGCGTGCACGCCCGCTCCGGCGGGTATGGCGAGTACCCGGACACCGCAGCCGGTGTCCGCACGGCAACGAGGGGCAGGCGACATGGGTGCGTTCGGGGACGGCTTCGACAAGTTGAAGGACGCCGCCAAGAAGAACAAGGACAAGGTCGAGCAGGGCCTCGACAAGGGCGCCGAATTCGTCAAGGGAAAGACCGGGGGCAAGTACGACGAGCAGATCGACCGCGGGCGCACCTCCGCGTCGAAGTTCCTGGACGAGGACCAGACCAAACCCGACGACCAGCGGTGACCGCACACGCTGCGCCCGACCCGCGGGTCCGGGCGCAGCGCCGCACCCGCGCCCCGGTCAACCGGCGCAGCTCTCCCCACTACCACGACTCCGGCATTGAATTGCCGCCGCCCCGCGAAAAGCGGCCTTCGGGACCTCACAAACCCTCCCGTGCAATTGCACGGCGCGCCGCCGGATACCGGTGTCCCGATGCCAGGCACTATTTCCGCAGTGCGCGCGGCGGTGACCGGACGCCCGCCCGCGCCATTCCAGCCGCGGCGGTCCGGGAACAGGGCGTGCCCCGTCCCCGGACCGCCGCGGCCCTCCGCCCCGCAGCCCCTCCTCCGGCGCCGTCGGCACGAGCACACCGCGCGGGCCGCACGGCCGGCACCGGGAGCGTCGCGCGCCGGCCCGTACCCCCGTGTACCGGTGATCGCCTCCGTAATCAGACGATCCCGGCGGCGACCGGCTAATCTTGGCGGGGTCGGCAATCGGGTGCCACCCTCAGTACTCGGCGCGCCCGGCGGACCCCGGCGCTGTCGGCCACCGACGAATACAATCGATTGGTCTGCCAGATATGCACTGTTGTGCTACGGTATCGGCCGATCGGTTGTTCCAATGGGGATTATGTCCGCGCGGTGCGGTATGAGACGCGCGACCCACGTCGTCTCCGATTGCATGCCGGAGGCAACCGTCCGATGAATGGCGCCCCTATATGAATCGCGTAGCGCCCGATTCGGGCCGACCGCAGGCCGTCCCTTTTTCGGTGCTTTCCCCCAATCCAATTGCAGTCTCCGTGAGAGGGTAAATCGGGATGCGAAAAATCCTCATCGTCGGTGCGGGGCAGTCCGGCCTCTACCTGGCCCACGGCCTACTCATTGCCGGCTACGACGTCACCATGATCACCGGTAGGACCTCCACCGAGATCCGGTCCGGGCGGCCGTCGATCACCCAGTTCACCTTCCCCACGGTGCACGGCTACGAGAAGGACCTCGGCCTGGACTTCTGGGACAACCAGGCGCCGCACCTCGACAGCTTCAAGGTCCACCTCTACCCGCCGCAGAGCCCGGCGATGGTGATCAACGGTCGGCTCGACACCCCGCTGGTGTCGGTCGAGCGCCGGGTGAAGATGGCCGACTGGCTGGAGTCGTTCGAGGACCGTGGCGGGCGGGTCGTCATCCACGGGGTCACGCTGACCGACCTCGACTACTTCTCGCGGATGTACGACCTCATCGTCATCGCCGTGGGTTCGGGCGAGCTGGGTGCGATGTTCGACCACGATCACCGCCGGTTCAGCGGCGCGCCCAAGCTGGCGCTGTCCCAGGCGTACATCGACGATGTCGTGCCCGATGAGTCGGGCAGCCGCAGCGGGTGGGTCGCGTCGACGGCCGAACTCGGCGGCGTGCTGCTGATGCCCGTACTCACGGCGCAGGGCACGTTCCACTCGCTGTTCATCGCCGACCGCCCCGGCGGGGTCATGGACGCCATGCAGGACTCCCGCCTCGATCCGAACGAGCGGCTGCGCCGGATGAAGGAGGTCCTGCGCCGCTACACCCCCGAGTTCCACGAGCGGTGCGCCAACGCCACCCTGGTCGACCGCAACAGCACGGTGGCCGAGTCGATCGCCCCGCAGGTGCGCCACCCGGTGGGGACCCTGCCCTCGGGCGGGCTCGTTCTCGGGATCGCCGACGTGGTGATCACGTCGAACCCGTTCGGCGCGCAGGGCTGGAACAACTCCACACGCTGCGCGAAGAGCTACCTCGAAAGCATCATCGCGCACGGTGACCGGCCGTTCGACTACGCGACGCTGTCGGGCATGTTCGACACGTTCTGGGAGTACGGGCAGCACGCCGAACTGTGGGGGACCACGATCTCGACCATGTGGGACGGCGAGCTGCCGCCGCACATCCAGGAGATCGTCGGCGCGGCCATGACCTACCCGGAGGTCGCCAACCGCTGGGTGCAGGCGTGGGACTATCCACCCGATTATCAGGAGTGGCTTTTCTCCCCAGAAGGCGCCCGCACATTTCTCGCAAAGGTAGCGGAGAGCCACCAGCGGTAGCCTATCAAACCCAGTCCAACGGCACTGGAAACGGGTCCCGGGTTTTCCAACCCGGGGCCCGTTGTATTTGGTGATCCATGTCATACGCCCTCGGACGATATCTCTGGCTGCTATGTCCGAAACGCGGTGAGGCATTGCCGATCTCCACAACGAGAGTTAATCTCTCATTCGAGTACTTTGATGCCCGGCAATGCCCTCTGTCCTTATTTGTGCTAGTTTTCGACTCGAAGGACATATTTTTTGCGTACTCCGCTCTCCTCATGGACGTCGGATGCAGCAGGAACAGCCACCGCCTTCATCTTCGGTTTTCGCAGGTCAAACGTTGCAAGGACCGGCGCCCGGCCCGCACTTGGGTACTGAGGTGCCGGCGTACGACGACGGCGTCGCCGTGATCGGCCTGTCCTGCCGACTGCCCATGGCGGCCGGCCCCGACGCGTTCTGGCGGCTCCTCCGCGACGGCGGCGACGCCGTGTCCGAGGCGCCCGCGGAGCGCTGGCCCGCAGCCCGGCCCGACCGGCCCGGCTACCCGCGCCACGGCGGCTTCCTCGACAGCGTCGACCGCTTCGACCCGGAGTTCTTCGGCATCTCCCCCCGCGAAGCCGCCGCCATGGACCCCCGCCAGCGGCTCATGCTGGAGCTGAGCTGGGAGGCCATCGAGGACGCCGGGATCCTCCCCGAACGCCTCGCCAGCACCTCCACCGGTGTCTTCGTCGGTGCCATCGGCGACGACTACGCCACATTGCTCCGGCGCCGCGGCAGCGCCGCGATGACCCGCCATACCCTCACCGGCCTCCAGCCCGGCCTCATCGCGAACCGGGTCTCCTACGCCCTGGGCCTGCACGGCCCCAGTATGACGATCGACTCGGCCCAGGCTTCGGCATTGGTGGCGGTGCACACCGCCTGCCGGAGCCTGCGCGAGGGCGAGTCGACCGTCGCGCTCGCCGGCGGCGTGAACCTGATCCTCGCCCCCGAGAGCACCGAGGGCACCGCCATGTTCGGCGGCCTGTCCGACGACGGCCGCTGCTACACCTTCGACGCCCGCGCCAACGGCTACGTGCGGGGCGAGGGCGGCGGATTCGTGCTCCTCAAGCCGCTCGCCCGCGCCGTCGCCGACGGCGACGACATCTACTGCGTCATCCGCGGCAGCGCCGTGAACAACGACGGCGCCACCAACGGACTCACGGTCCCCAGCCCCCGGTACCAGGAGGAGGTGGTGCGCCGCGCCTGCGACCAGAGCGGTGTGCGGCCCGGCGACATCCAGTACGTCGAACTCCACGGCACCGGAACCAGGGTCGGCGACCCCGTCGAGGCCGCGGCGCTGGGCGCAGCACTCGGCGGCGCGCGGCCCGCCGGGTCTCCCCTGCTGGTCGGCTCCGTGAAGACGAACATCGGCCACCTCGAAGGCGCCTCGGGCATCGCCGGCCTGATCAAGACGGCGCTGAGCATTCGGAACCGGGTCCTGCCGCCGAGCCTCAACTACGAGAATCCGAACCCCGCCATCCCGATGGCGGAGTTGAACCTGCGGGTGCACACCGAACCGGGCCCGTGGCCGGCCCCCGGCCGCCCGCCCCTGGCCGGTGTCAGCTCCTTCGGCATGGGCGGCACCAACTGCCACGTTGTCGTCTCCGCGCCCCCGGAGGCGGCGGCACCCGAGCCCGAACCGCAGCGGCCCCTCCCTTCGGTTCTGCCGTTGCCGGTCTCCGGACGCACCGCGGACGCCTTGCGCGCGCAGGCCGGCCTCCTGCGCCGGCACCTCGCCGACAACCCCGGCCTCGACACCGCCGACCTCGCGTTCTCCGGGGCCACCACGCGAACCGCGCACGCCCACCGAGCCGTGATCGTCGCGGCCGACCGCGCCGACCTGCTCGCCGGCCTCGACGCCGTCGCCGATGGTTCAACGGCCGCCAACGCGCTTCGCGGCGTCGCCGGCGCAGCGCCGCCCGGCACCGCTGCGCTGTTCACCGGGCAGGGATCCCAGCGGGTCGGCATGGGCGACGAGCTCGCCCGGTCGTCGCCCGCATTCGCGCGCGCACTCGACGACGTCTGCGCGCACCTCGATCCGCACCTGGACCGCCCGCTCCGCGAGGTGATGTCCGGCGACTCCGCCGCACTCGACCGGACCGTGTTCACCCAGCCCGCACTGTTCGCTTTCGAGGTCGCCCTGTTCCGGCTGTTCGAAGAGTGGGGGTTCGCACCCGACTACGTCGCGGGCCACTCCCTCGGCGAGCTTTCGGCGGCCCATGTCGCGGGAGTGCTCTCCCTCGCGGACGCCGCCGCGGTGGTGACCGCACGCGGCCGCCTCATGGAGGCGCTGCCCGCCAGCGGGGCCATGATGTCGGTCCCCCTTGGCGAGGCGGACGTGCGCGCGGCGATGGCGGGGATGGCGGGCCGGGCCGACATCGCGGCGCTGAACGGGCCCGAATCCACCGTCGTGTCCGGTGACGCCGACGCCATTGCCGAACTCGACGCCGCCTTCAGCCGGCGCGGGGCGGGCACCCGGCGGCTCCGGGTCACCACGGCATTCCACTCGCCGCACGTCGACGCGATGCTCGACGAGTTCCGGAGCGTCGTCGAACAGGTCGACCTCCACCCGCCGCGGATCCCGATCATCTCCAACGTGACCGGGCGGCAGGCGACCGATGAGGTGTCCACGCCCGAGTACTGGGTGCGCCACGCGCGGCAGCCGGTGCGCTTCGCCGACGGGATCGCGTCGCTGCGCGCGCTCGGCGCCTCGGTCTTCGTGGAGTTGGGCCCCGACAATGTCCTGACCGCCATGGCCGCGGCCTGCCCGGGCGGCAGCGGCGACCACATCGCGACGGCGCTCCGGAGGTCCACCGAGACCGAGGGGGCGGTCACCGCGCTCGGCAGGCTGCACGCGGCCGGGACCGCCGTGGACTGGGCGTCCTTCTACGCCGGCATGGGCCGCCGGCGCGTGCCGCTGCCCGGTTACCCCTTCCAGCGGCGCCGGTACTGGCTCGACGACCTCGCGCCGCCCGCCGAATCCGCTGCCGAGGCACCTGTCGATCCCGGCCCAGCCTCGACCGCCCGCCCGCCGGGCGGGGTGCCGGGCGGCGGTCCCGCCTCCGCTCAGCTCGCGGCGCACCTGGCCGGGCTGTCCTACTCCGAGCAGGAGCGCGTGGTCCTCGATCTGGTGCGCACCCACACAGCCGAAGTCCTCGGGCACCCCTCGGCCGGCGAGGTCGCGGCCGACCGCCCGTTCACGGACCTCGGTGTCGACTCCCTGGGGTCGGCCGAGCTGCGCGACCGGCTGCACGGGCCGACCGGCCTGCGGCTCCCTTCGGCGCTCACCTATGACCACCCCACCCCCGCGGCGCTGGCCCGCTCCATCCTCACCGAGGTGCTCGGGACGGATGGGGCCGAAGCCGCGGGATCCGTACCCGCGCGCGGCCCCGATGCGGACGACCCGGTCGCGATCGTGGGGATCGGCTGCCGCTACCCCGGCGGCGTCGCCTCCCCCGACGACCTCTGGACACTGCTCACCGCCGAGACCGACGCCATCGGCGAATTCCCCACCGACCGAGGCTGGGACCTCGGCGCGCTGGCGGGCGACGGCGAGCGTGCCGGGACGAGTTACGTGCACCAGGGCGGGTTCCTGCACGGCGCGGGCAGTTTCGACGCCGAGTTCTTCGGGATCAGCCCCCGCGAGGCACTGGCCATGGACCCCCAGCAGCGCCTGCTGCTGGAGACCTCCTGGGAGGCCGTCGAACACGCCCGCATCGACCCCACCACCCTGCGCGGCACCCCCACCGGCGTCTTCGTGGGCGCGATGGCTCAGGAGTACGGGCCTGAACTGCACCGCTATCCCGCCGAACTCGCGGGTTTCGCGCTCACCGGTGCCAGTCCCAGCGTCCTGTCCGGCCGGGTCTCCTATGTCCTCGGCCTCGAAGGCCCTGCTGTCACCATCGACACCGCCTGCTCCTCCTCCCTCGTCAGCCTGCACCTGGCGGCCCGAGCGCTCCGCAGCGGCGAATGCACCCTCGCCCTCGCCGGCGGGGCGACCGTGATGACGGCACCGGGCATGTTCACCGAGTTCAGCCGGCAGCAGGGGCTCGCCCCCGACGGACGCATCAAACCCTTCGCCGCCGCCGCCGACGGCACCGCCTGGGCCGAAGGCGCCGGCATGCTGGTACTGGAACGGCTCTCCGACGCCCGCCGCAACGGCCACCGGATACTCGCGCTGCTGCGCGGCAGCGCCGTCAACCAGGACGGCGCCTCCAACGGCCTCACCGCACCCAACGGCCCCTCCCAGCAACGCGTCATCCGCGACGCGCTCGCCGACGCCCGGCTCGACCCCGCCCACGTCGACGCCGTCGAGGCCCACGGCACCGGCACCCGCCTCGGCGACCCGATCGAAGCCCACGCCCTCCTCGCCACCTACGGCCACAACCGCCCCGCCGACCGCCCGCTCCGGCTCGGATCGCTGAAGTCCAACATCGGCCACACCCAAGCGGCAGCGGGCGTGGGCGGCGTCATCAAGATGGTCATGGCGCTCCGCCACGCCGCCCTGCCCAAGACCTTGCACATCGACCACCCCACCCCCCACATCGACTGGACCACCGGCGCCCTCACCCTCACCACCCGCACCACCCCCTGGCCCCGCACCGACCACCCCCGCACCGCCGCCGTCTCCTCCTTCGGCATCAGCGGCACCAACGCCCACCTCATCCTCCAACAACCCCCCACACCCGACCCGGAGCCCGGCGAACACGCAGAGACCGACACCGCCACCGCGGTCTTCGGGGCACCGGTCTCCTTCGCGCTCTCCGCCAGGACGACTCCGGCGCTCCGCGCCCAAGCCCGGCGGCTCCACGACCACGTCACCACCCATTACCAGGTGGCCCCCACCGACATCGCCTACTCGCTCGCCACCACCCGCACCCACTTCGACCACCGCGCCGTCATCACCGCCCCCGACCGCACCACCCTGCTCGACCGGCTCAGCGCCCTCGCCCACAGCCGCCAACCCACTGCACGGACGCCCGCCGAGGCCCCGCGCCCCGTCTTCGTGTTCCCCGGCCAGGGCTCCCAATGGCAGGGAATGGCCCTCGAACTCCTCGACACCACCCCCGCATTCGCCGACCACATGCGCCAATGCGAA
>NZ_PYGA01000043.1 GCF_003014485.1 Murinocardiopsis flavida
TACAAAACCCGGAGGCTTCTTCTGTCGGGACGGTGTTGCGTTTCGTTGTGGTCCCACTTTATCAGGCTCCCCGACCACCGCGAACAACCGCGATTTCGAGATTCCCAATCAAGCGGGAATTGGAACTTCCTTCTTGAGCTTTATGCTCTTTCCGGCTGTTCCCTTGTGTCTTCGACATTAGCAGCCGTTTCGAGTCCCGCCAAATCGGCGTTCTTCGTAATTTGCCGCTCTCACAGACCGGTAATGAGACTGCTAATTGCCGAGGCATGACAGTATGCCAGAGCAATTCAGAGGTCTCGACCAGATGAGTGACGGGCTCGGCCACCGATCGGTGTCCGTTGCGCCCGGGAGAAGACTGCCGCCCTGTCCGGGCCGGCAGACCGGCCCTGTATTCAGGCGACTCGATGAACTATAGTCCCGCAGTCCGCATGCGCCAACTCGAAACGCTGTGACACCGGTCACCGAATCCGGTCACCATCCGGTCACCCGTGCAACCCCATGTTCTCCCTCGGCGGCCCGGTGGAGTGGCGGACCACGAACGCGGTCTCCAACCGGACGTGGTGGTCGGACTGCGCCGCCCCGCCGTCGACCAGGTCCACCGCGAGGCGCGCGGCGTGCTCTCCCATCTCCTGAACGGGCTGGGACACCGTGGTCAGGTCGAACAGCGCAGCGAGGTCGTTGTCGTCGAATCCGATGACCGACACCGCACCGGGCACCGCCAGCCGCGAACGCCGCACCACTTGGAGGACCCCCGACGCGACGTCGTCCGACTCCGCGAACACCGCAGTGGGGGGACGTTCCACGGACATCAGCTTGCCCATGGCCCGCGCCCCGCCTTCGCGCCCGCTCCGCTCGGTGAGGACGAGCGGCTCCGCTCCGGCGTCGGCCATTGCCTGCTGGTACCCCTTCAACCGGTCCCGCGAGTCCCAGCTGAAACCGGTCTGGTCCTTCGACTGGATGTAGGCGATGCGGGTGTGCCCGAGGTTGAGCAGGTGCCGGGTCGCCTCAGCGGCGGCCGCGGTGTTGTCGATGAAGATGCTCCGCCGGCCCTTCACCCGCTGGCTACAGAACACGACGGGGAGGCCGATCTCGTCGAGCCGCGCGATCTCCCGCTCGTCCAGGTCGAGCGCCAGCGCGATCACGGCGTCGACGTTGCGCCGCAGCGGGAGCGAGTGGATGTAGTCGTCCAGTTCACCGACGTCGCCCACCTGGTAGACGAGCATGTCGCGGCCCGCGTCGCGCAGGGTCGTGTTCATCCCGGCGAGCGCCACACCGAAGAACCACGGTTGGAGGAACGGCACCAGGACGGCGACCCGCCCTGTGCGCCCGGTGACCAGGCTGGACGCTCCCCTGGACACGACATAGCCCAGCTCCGCGGCGGCGTTCTCGATCTCGGCGCGCACCTTCGGCGCCACTCCCGAGGCGCCGCGCAGGGCGCGCGAGACCGTCGAAAGCGAGACGCCCGCGCGTTCGGCGACATCGCTCATCCGGGGATGTTCAGGGGCGGCCATAGGGACGATGCTAGACAATCGTCCCTTCTTTGAAAACGTTGCCAACCTTCGATGCGTCCTTAAGCCGCTGTTCACAGGGCACACGCAGGGATCGTGTTGACGGGACCGAAGCCGCAATGGCATCGTTCGCAGGCACTTCACCGGCGCGCGCCCCGCCGGACGCGGACCATCCCGGGTGCGGACTCGAACGGGGAGGTACCGATGGCGGCGGAGCGCGCCGACTGGTGGCGGGAGAGCGTCGTCTACCAGGTCTACCCGCAGAGCTTCCAGGACAGCGACGGCGACGGTGTCGGCGACCTCCCCGGCATCATCGACCGGCTCGACTACCTCCGGCTTCTCGGCGTGGACGTCGTATGGCTGTCACCGGTCTACCCGTCGCCGGGGGACGACAACGGCTACGACATCAGCGAGTACTGCGACATCAACCCGCAGTTCGGCACCCTCGCCGATTGGGACCGGCTGCGCGACGGCCTGCACGCCAGGGGTATGCGGCTGATCATGGACCTGGTCGTCAACCACACCTCCGACGCGCACCCGTGGTTCATCGAGTCGCGCGCCTCCCGCGACGCGCCCCGCCGCGACTTCTACATCTGGCGCGACAGCCCCGACGGAACCCCGCCGAACAACTGGCGGTCGGTGTTCTCCGGCCCGGCGTGGGAGCACGACAGTGCGACGGACGCCTCCTACCTGCACCTGTTCAGCCGCCGCCAGCCCGATCTGAACTGGGCGGACACCAGGGTCAGGACCGCCGTGCACGACATCATGACCTGGTGGCTGGACCGCGGGGCCGACGGCTTCCGCATGGACGTCATCAACTTCATCTCCAAGGACCCGGCGCTGCTCTCGTCCGACGCGCCCGCGGTCGAGGCGGGCGACGGGATGGCGTCGTTCGCGCCCTACGTCCTCAACGGGCCCCGGGTCCACGAGTACCTGCGCGAGATGCACGACATGGTGCTCGCCGGCCGCGGCGCCATGACGGTGGGGGAGATGCCGGGCGTCACCGTCGAGCAGGCCCGCGACTACACCGCCCCGCAGCGGCGCGAACTGAACATGGTCTTCCAGTTCGAGCACATGGAGGTCGACTCGGGCCCCGGCGGCAAGTTCGACCCCGTCCCGTTCTCCCTGCCGAGTTTGAAGCGGTCGCTGGCCCGCTGGCAGACGGGCCTGGAAGGGCACGGCTGGAACAGCCTCTACCTGAACAACCACGACCAGCCCCGCTCCGTGTCGCGCTTCGGTAGCGACGGCACGCTGCGCGTCGAGTCCGCGACCATGCTCGCCACCAGCCTGCACATGCTGAAGGGCACCCCGTTCGTGTACCAGGGGGAGGAGCTGGGCATGACCAACGCCCACTTCACCGCCATCGAGGACTACCGCGACATCGAGACGTTGAACCACTACCACTCGGTGGTGCACAGCGGAGAGGTCGCGGCGGACGAGGTCCTGCGCCGGATCGGCGTGCGCAGCCGCGACAACGCCCGCACACCCATGCAGTGGGACGCCTCGCCGAACGCCGGGTTCACGACCGGCACCCCGTGGCTCGCGGCGAACCCCAACCACACCGAGGTCAACGCGGAGGCCGCGGTCGCCGACCCGGGTTCGGTGTTCCACTACTACCGGCGGCTGATCCGGTTGCGGAAGGAGCATCCGGTCGTCGTGCACGGGGTGTTCGAGCTGCTCCTCGCGGAGCACGAGTCGCTGTTCGCCTACACGCGGACGCTCGGGCACGAGGTGCTCCTCGTCCTCGCGAACTGGTCGGCCGAGACGGTCGAGGTGCCCCTGCCCGCGTCGGCCGCCGGGGTCGGCGCGCGGCCGCTGCTCGGCAATTACCCGGAGCCGGAGGCGTTCGGGGTGCTGCGCCCGTTCGAGGCGACGATCACGCTGGGCGCCGCGTCCTGACCGCCCCGCCGCCCCCTGCTCCGCCGCTCTGGCCCGCGCCGACCGCGATCGTGTAGCGTCGCGGAGTCGCCCGGGGCGTGTGCGCAGAGGCCGACGCGCCGTTACTGCATAGCGGATCACGCCGGTTCGAATCCGGCCCCCCGGGCGGCCCTCTGCCCTCGCAGGAGGCGCCGGGCGCCGCGAAACCGCCTTGTCCGGTTTTCGGCGCCTGCCTTAGAATCCGAACCGCTGCCCGGGGCGTGGTACAGAGGTCGTTGCACAGCACTGCTAATGCTGATCACGCCGGTTCGAATCCGGCCCCCCGGGCGGCCCTCTATGGCCGCGTAGCGCAGAGGCAGTCGCACCACGTCTCCAAAACGTGGAAGACGCCGGTTCGAATCCGGCCGTGGCCTCCCGACGAGTGAGGTCAGCAGCGCATGACGGTCCCCGAACCCGGAGTTTCGGCCGCCGACCTGGACGCGTTCACCCGCACCGTCGGCCGGCTGCGCGAACTCCCCTCCGACGACCCGGTCCGCCTGCGCGCCGAGCGGGTCGCCGAGTCCTTCGCCCGCGACGGCCGCCGCGACCGCCGCAGGGCGCTTAAGCAGGAGCGCACCCGCGCCGACACCACCCTCGCCGCCGCCACCGCGACCGGGTCGTCGACCCGCCGCGAGGATGCCCCACTGGAGCACGACCCGGCACCCGGCCCGATCGGGACCTACGGCACACCCCGGCGGTGCTATGTCTGCAAGTCCCCATATCGGGATGTCGACGTCTTCTACCACCGGCTCTGCCCCGACTGCGCCGCCGAGAACACGGCGCGCCGCGACGCCCGCGCCGACCTCACCGGACGCAGGGCGCTGCTCACGGGCGGCAGGGTCAAGATCGGTTTCCAGCTCGCCCTGATGCTGCTGCGCGACGGTGCCGAGCTCACGGTGACGACCCGGTTCCCCCGCGACGCGCTGCGCCGGTTCCGCGCGGCGCAGGGCAGCGACGCCTGGCTGCACCGCCTGACCGTGGTCGGGATCGACCTGCGCGACCCCCGCCAGGTCCTCGGCCTGTGCGCCGAGCTGTGCGACGCCGGTGCGCCGCTGGACATCCTGGTGAACAACGCGGCGCAGACGATCCGCCGCGGCCCCGACGCCTTCGCGCGCCTCGCCGAGGCGGAGCTCGAACCCGGTCCACCCGAGGCCGCGGGCGTGCTGCGCCGCGCGCCCGGTTTCCGCCCGCTCCCCGCGCCCGCGCCGGTGTGGCCCGCCGCCGAGCTCGCCGGGGCACGGGACCCCGGGACGGCCCGTGCGGCGCTCACGACCACCGTGGACGAGGCCGGGCTGATCCCCGACGACGCCGCTGCGAACTCCTGGTCGGCGCGGCTCGGCGGCCTCGACCCCGCCGAGGTGCTGGAGACCCAGCTCGTCAACGCGCTGGCGCCCGCGATGCTCTGCGACCGGCTGCTCCCACTGCTGCTGGCGTCCCCGTTCCGCAACCGGTACATCGTCAACGTCACCGCTGTCGAGGGCAGGTTCGCGCGGAGCTACACGAGCGGCGCCCACCCGCACACGAACATGGCAAAGGCCGGACTGGACATGCTGACCCGGACGAGCGCCGCCGGCCTCGCGGCCGAAGGCGTCCACATGTGCGGCGTCGACACCGGCTGGATCACCGATGAGAACCCGGCGCCGAAGAAGCGGCGGATGGCGTCGAAGGGCTTCCGCACCCCGCTCGACGTCGTGGACGGCGCCGCGCGCGTGTACGACCCGATCGTGCGCGGGGAGTCGGGCGCGCCGGTGTCGGGTCTGTTCCTGAAGGACTACCGGGAGGTGCCCTGGTGAGCATGGAGGTGCCCTGGTGAGCATGCCCGACGGACCCGAATCGCGGCCAGGGGATTCCGAGGAGTCCGGACCCCCGGCCGCCGACGCGCACGGCGTCCCTGCGGTGGCGCCGCGCCCGCGGGCGGAACTCGACCCGCTGCTGTCGTGGCTGCGCGAAGGCCGCCCCGCTGCCCGGCGGTTGGACTTCCCCGCCGGGACGGCCCTGCCCGACGGGCGCCTCGACCTGTGCAAACAGGCCCTCGGCCCGGTCGGGGCCGCGCTGGTCGCCGACGCGATGCGGGTCCGGTCCGGCGGCCCGATCGCCGTGCGGCACCTGCTGCTGGGCACCGACGGCCTGGGCGACGACGGTGCCACCGCTGTCGCGGAGCGGACGTCCGGTACCGGTGTGCAAACCCTCTACCTGGGCTGCAATGGCATCACCGCGCGAGGGGCCGCGGGGATCGCCGACCGGTTGCGGGCGTCCCCGCAGGCGGTCAGCGCCGTGTGGCTGAAGCGCAACCCGCTCGGCAGCGGGGCGGGGACTGCTGTGGCCGACCTGGTCGACGCGGCGCCCGGGCTGCGCACACTCGACCTGGTGCAGACCGGCCTCGACCCGGCCGGCCTCGCCGCGCTCGTGCCGCGGGTGCTCCGGGCCGCGGCGGCCGGCACCCCGGTCGAGCGCCTGTACCTCGGCGGCAACCCCCTCGGGGCGGCCGGCGCGGAGGCACTGGCGGACCTGGTCGCGGCAGGAGCCGTCAGCGAGCTGTACACGTCGGCGGCACGGCTCGGCGACTCCGGTGCCGAAACACTCGCCGACGCGCTGCGCGCCATGCCGCACGGCCGACTCGCCCGGCTGTCGGTGGCGAGCAACGGGATCGGGCCCCACGCGGCGGGGCGCCTGGTCGCCGCCGCCGCGGACGCCGGTGTCAACGCCGTGGACCTCGGCCGGGTCCGCGCGGCCCACGTCCTCGGCGCCGCCGACAACAGGATCGACGAGGACAGCGCGGCGCACATGGCCGCGGCGCTCTCCGCACCGGGGCACCGGCTCGGGCACCTGGTGCTCGCGCACACCGGGGTGACCAGCAGGGCCGCCCTGCGCTTGCGCGACGGCGCCCGCACTGCGGCGACACCGACCCGGTTCCTGCTCGGCAAGGGCGTCGCCCGCAGCGTCCGCAGGGAACTCGACGCGCTGGGCTCCGGCGCGCCCGTCCTCGACGTCCCGGCCGCGGTCGCGGCGATCCGCAGCGTGCACCGCACCGCGCGGTAGCGCGACGGCAGTGCGCTGACGGGACCGCTCACTGCGAGCCGGTGGAGGGGGGTCCGGCGTCGCCCGGTCCGTTGCCGGGCGGGCCACCGCCTTCCGGATCGCCGTCATGCGGTCCCTCGTCGTCCGAATCGCTGCCACCAGGATCGTTGTCGACCGGACCGGCATCGACCGGCCGGGCGCCGTCGTCCGGTGGAGCCGGCTGGGGAGTAGGGCCCGGATCCGCCGCGGGCGCCTCCTCCGGGGCGGACTCTGCGGACTTCGCCGCCTTCCTGCGCCGGAGCCGGACCAGGTACACCGCCGCCGCGACCGCGGCGGCGAGCAGCACCCCGGCGACCACCGGTACCGCCCACGAGCCCCACGGGGACGGCAGCACCTCGGGGTCGCCGATCGCACGGATGCGGTGGTTGCCGGTGTCGGCGACGTAGAGGACGCCGTCCTCGCCCACGGCGACGTCACTCGGCCCGTTGAGCTTCGCCCGGGCCGCCGGCCCGCCGTCGCCGCCGAGGTCACCCGTATAGGCGGTCGCCAGATTGTGCTTCCCCCAGTTGGGGCCGGTGCCCGCGACCGTGCGGATGGTGCCGTTGTCGGGGTCTACGGCGCGGATCCGGTTGTTGCCCGAATCGGCGATGTAGAGGGTGCCGTCCTCCCCGACGTCCAAGCCTTTCGGCATCGCCAGTGCCGCCGAAAGCGCCGAACGGCCGTCGCCGGAGAACCCGGGGCGCCCGTTCCCCGCGACGATGCGGACGCTCCCGTCGCCGGGGTCGACCGCCCGCACGCGACTCCCAGCGGGGTCGGAGTAGTAGACGGTGCCGTCCGCGCCGACAGCGATGTGCTCGACGTTTTGCGGACCGAACAACGCGGCGGACGGGCCACTTCCGGGACTGCTCTCGGCGACCGTGGCCGCCTTCCCGCCCTTCTTCCTGACGACCCGGATCCGGTCGTCGGGTCCGTCGGTGAAATAGACGTCGCCGTTGGGACCCACGGCGACATCGGCGGTCTTCGGCTCGTACGCCCCGGCGCCCTCGGCGTACGGCGCGAGCGTGTCACCGTCGGCGTCGAGGGAGAACAGCCTGGCGTCCTCTCCGGTGATGTAGCGCGTCCCGTCGGGGGCGACGGCGACCGCGACCGGATTCAGGAAGGCCGCGTCGCCGGGGTCGATCCCGGAGTCGGTCACGTCGCTCTGCTGCACGTCGCCGCCGCCCGCGACGGTGCCGACCGTCCCGGCCGCGGGGTCGACCGCGGCGACCCGGTCGTTACCGGCATCGTCGAAGGTGACGACGCCATCGGGGCCGACATCAAGCCGTGTCGGATTCTCGATGCTCAGGTCGCGCGCTCCGATGGTGCCGAAGGGGGACCAGGAGTCGTCGAGTGTCGTCGTGCCGCCTCCGGCGACGGTGATGATGTCGGCATCCGGTGCACGGGCCGCGCCCCGCTTCTTCGCCGCAGGGGCGACCGTGCGGATCCGCCCGGAGTCGACGACGTGCAGGGTGTGGTCGCCCGCCAAGGCGATACCGCCAGGAGTGAGCCCGGCGTCGGTGGGCGGGCCGCCGTCACCGGAGTACTCGCGGCTGCCGGAACCGGCGATCGCCTCGACGCCGTCGGCCGCGTTCTTCGAGTCGGCGTCCATGGCCACGACCTTGAAGGCTTCGGGGTCGGAGACGTAGACCATGCCGTCCTCGCCGACGTCGACGGCCCCGGCGCTCTTCAGGCCCGCCGACCCCGCCACCGTGCGGATCTTCCCGTTGTCGGGGTCGACGGCGCGGACGCGGTCCTTGTCGTTCTCGGTGAAGAACACGGTGCCGTCGGCACCGACGTCGATCCCCTCGGGCTCGACAAAGGTCTCGGTGGCGGGCACGCCGTCATCGTCGGTGTCGGGCTCGGGGAAGAACCCGGAACCGCCGTCGCCGGGGTGCGGGACTCCGGCGATCGTCTCGATCTTCCCGCTGTCCGGATCGACGGTGCGGACCCGGTAGTTGCCGGCGTCGGCGATGTAGAGGGTGCCGTCGGACCCGACCGCGACGTCGGACGGACGTGAGAGGCGCGCCTTGTCGGCCGGGCCGCCGTCGCCCTTGAACGCGCCGTCGAGCCAGGGGTTCTCGTGTGGACCGCTGCCCGCCACCGTCCGCACGGTGCCCTTGTCGGGGTCGATCGCCCGGACCCGGTGATTGGCGGTGTCGGCGACGTAGACCGTGTCGTCCGGGGCAACGGCGATGCCGCCGCCATCGGGGTCGAACCGGGCTCGTAGGGCGGGGCCGCCGTCGCCGGAGAACCCGGGGCCGCCCGACCCGGCGACCGTTTCGATCGTTCCGTCGGCGGCGATCTCGCGGATGCGCGCGCCGTCGATGACGTAGAGAATGCCGCCGGGGCCGACGGCGATCGCAGTGGGGAGGTCGAAGGTCGCCTGGACAGCGGGGCCGCCGTCGCCCGTCGCGCCCACTTCGCCGGTACCCGCTGTGGTGGTGATCTCGCGGGCCGGTGCTGGTCCGGCGCCCTTGCCGTGATCCCCGCCGGAGTCCCTCTCGGACTCCTTGTCGTGCGCCGCAGCGGGGGACACCGCCAGCGCGCACATTGCCAGCGCGGCGACCCCGGCCGCAAGGCGCCCGCCCCGTCTCTCTCGAGCCGCCATGTGCTCGCACCCTCTTCGTCCCGGTGCCCGGATCGGAGACGCTGCGCAGCGGGCACGACCGCGTGGTCGTAGACGTCGGCGCGTACCGCGCGGTTTCCGCCGTGACCGGTAGTGGACGCTGTGGCCCTTAAGGTGCCGGAGCACCAGGTGGGAACCTGACTCTGCCGAATCCGCGTCGTATCCGCAGCGCCGCCCCCGGAGGAGAGGAGCACCGTATGGCGGAGGAGAAGGGGTGGTGGAACATCTCCATCGAGAATCTCGCGGAGCCACTCGCGGAGACTCTCGACACCGCGAACGGCGAGCGGCGGTGGGTGGTGTTCGTGGAGGAGGGGCAACGGATCGGCTCCGGCGGGTCGCAGTGGTCGAGTGAACCGCCCCAGGTGTCCTACAGGAGCCGCGACGAGGCCTGCCGCGTCGCCCTGTGGACGGCACGCACGCACCGGCTCGAAGCGCGTTCGCACCCCCGGGACCGCATCGTAATCCGGCACGACGAGGACCACTTCTCCGTCGTGGTCGAGGGCATGGTGAGCACCTGGCACTTCCGTGTGAGCGTCGGCGAGGTGGTGTAGTAGCGGGCGACAGCGCCCCGCCGGTGGCACACCATGTCGTGTTCCTTCAAGACCCCGGGATTGCGGCGGCCTACCGTCGGAACCATGGAACGCATTGCGCGCTACGCGAAGATGACGGCCCGGCGCGGGTACGGGGGAGAGGTCGCCGACCTGCTGCTCACCGCCGCCGACGGGCTTCGCGGCGACCCCGGCTGCGAGCTCTACCTCGTGCACCGCCAGGCCGACGCCCCCGACACCATCTGGGTGACCGAACTGTGGCGCAGCCGCGCCGACCTCGACGCCGCCCTCCGGGGCCTCGCAGGAGACGACGACGTTGCAGCGGTCCTCGGCCGGATCGAGTCGAACGAGATGATCGAACTCGACCTGCTCGGCGGGAAGGGCCCTGCCGCGCACTGAACGGCCGACCGGCGTAGGCCCCTGCCGTCGACTCGGAGCATGGCAAGTGTGGCGGCCTATGCCGCAGACCCTCACCCCCGCGCGAGTACCGGACGCGCCGACGGCGGCAGAGCGTCGGGGTCATGGCGGTCATGTGCGGAGCGACAACGCGCCAAGGGCACGCGTGCCGGCGCCGGGTCCGGCAGCCCTACTGCTGGCAGCACCCGTCGGGCGGGCGGCTGAGCGGCGCCGTCCCCTCGACGTCCCCGCACGCCGCCGAGTACAGGGCGACCGCCGAGGCCCGGTTCAGCATCGGCGACCTCGGGCCGACCGAGGTCGCCGCCGCATGGTCGGTCTACGTGCACGGCTGGCGCGCCGCCGCGGCCGACCGCTTCGGCGCGGTGCTCGGAGCGGACGTGTGGCGCAGTGTCGACAATCCGCGCTCCCGGCTCACCTGTGCGGCCCTCGCCCAGTTGGCGGCCTCGGTCCAAGGGACGCGCCGACACCCCGACGAGGTACTGCGGGGCCTCGCCGACGGGACGCTTGCGCTGCCGCTACCGCGCACACTCGAAACACGGACCCTCGCCGACCTCGCGGCCTGGCTGCTGCGTCGACGTGGCGAGGCGGACGGCGAGGCGCGCGATGCGGGCGGCACTAGCGAGGGCGCGGACGACGGGTCGGTCGACGGCGCGCCGGCGGACCTCGAACTGGCGGCCATCGGCACCGGGCTGCGCCTCGTCGGCGTCTACGTCTGCGCACGGCGCGGCGCGCTCGTTCACTGCGCCTGCCTGCGCACACTCGCAAAGGACGCGGGCGGCAACCGCCTGAAGGACGCCCTCTGGCGCGAACTGGACAGCTGGGCCCCGGCCTGACCCGGCCTGACCCTGATGAGCCCGGACGGACCCGGGCGGACCCAGGCGAGTCCGGGCGACACCCCGGCGGACGAACGGTGCGCGGCCCGAGCCCCGCCGCCCGCGCCACGCACCGGTATCGACGCCCGGCAACGACACCAGGCATCGATTCGCGGGCATGTCGACAAAGCGCCGAATCGATTCGCCGCCGAACGCGGGCCGCCCGCAACGGAACCGCACCCCGGGCACTCCCCACTTCACATCACCCCGCTGCACACGGCAGGATGGCGGCGTCGCCGCGGTGCAGCGCCGGAGGGCGGACCGAAAGGGGACCCATGCGAGCCGCTGGAATCGCACTCTTCATCGCCGGTGCGATCTGCGCGGCCGCCGACGTCGCGGTGGCCTACCTCCTCGGCGTCAAGCTCGCGTTCATCCTGGTCATCCCGATAGCGCTGATCCTGGTCGCCAGCGTGATCCTCATCGCGGCGGGAGACCGGCGCCACTGAGCACCGCGGCAGAGCGGGAACCGGCACCGGCCCACCAGGAACGGACGGGCTCGGCCACTCCCTCGGCGGAACCGGGGATGCGGCCCTCCTGCTTCAGGTCCCCGCGGGCGCCGGGCCGTCCGCGGACGCCCCTGCCAACAGCGCTTCGGCCATCTCCTTGGCCTGGCGCGCCGGGCGGCTCGACCTCTCGTGGAGCTCGGTGACGGTCGCGCCGTCCATGAGGAGCAGGAGTTGGCGGGCCAGGTCGGGGTCGTCGGGGTAGCCGGAGCGGGCGAGGAGGCCGCGGAGGTAGGCGGCGACGGCGTCCTTGTGGTCGCTCGCCATACGGCGGATCTCGGCCGCGGGTTCGGCGGCCTCCGCGACGGCGTTGATGAAGGCGCAGCCGCGGAAGTCGGCGGTTTCGGCGTGCTCGATGATCGCGTCGAAGGCCGCCAGCGGAGTGCCGCCCCACGCATCGGTGCGCTCGGCCAGCCAGCCGCGGTAGGCGCGTTCGTAGGCGCCGAGGACGGTCACCACCAGGTCCTCCTTGCCGGAGAAGTGGCGGTAGAACGATGCCCGCCCCACCCCGGAGTCCGCGAGCAGCCGCTCCAGCCCGACGGCGCGGATGCCGTCGGCGTAGAACAGCCTCTCGGCGGACTGGATGAGCCTCTCGCGGGCTTTGACGGGCATCGGAACTCCTGCGTTGCCTGCATTGACCAAAACGGAACCGATCGGTACCGTTCCAAACGGAACCGATCGGTTCCATCTTAGGTCGTGTGCGATGCCCCGTCCACGGACCTCTCCCCGACAGGAAGACCTTTCCCTACAGGAAGGACGTGGCCGCAGTGGCTCGTTCACCGCAGGATTCGACGACGGTCGCCGCCGAACCGTCCTCCGGCATGGCACCGGTGGCGGTCCTCGCCCTGGGCGTCTTCGCCGTGGGCACCGGCGAGTTCGTCCTCGCCGGGCTGCTGCCGATGCTCGTGGACGCCTTCCGTATCTCCGTGGCCGACGCCGGCCAGATCGTCACCGTGTTCGCCCTGACCTGCGCCGTCAGCGGCCCGGTCCTGACCGCGCTCACCACAGCGTGGACGCGCCGCACCGTGCTCCTGACCGCGACGCTGATCTACCTGCTGGGCTCGGCGGGCTCCGCAATGGCCGGCACCTACGGCCAGCTCATGGCCGCCCAGGTCATCGCCGCGGCCGGGGTGGGCCTCTACATCCCGAACGCCTCGGCCACCGCTGCCTCCCTGGTTCCGCCCCGCCTCCAGGGCCGCGCCATCGCACTGGTGGTGACCGGCTTCACGGCGGCGGTCGCGTTCGGCGCCCCCGTCGGGACCGCTCTGGGCGGGATGATCGACTGGCGCGCGACCCTCTGGTTCGCGTCGCTCCTGGCCGCCGTCGGCCTGGCGGGTGTGGCCCTGGCCGTCCCGCGCGACGTCGCGGTCCCCGACGCCGGTGGGTTCCGCGACCGCCTGCGCCCCCTTGGCGACCGGCGGGTGCTCGCGCTGCTGGCGACGACGCTGGTTGCGTTCACCGCGGTGTTCATCCCCTACACCTACATCAGCGCCATCTACGCCCCCGCGACCGGCGGCAGCAGCGTCGCACTCGCGTCCCTCATGCTGGTCGGCGGCGTCGCCGGCGCCGTCGGCAACCTCTCCGCCGGATACTTCACCGACCGGTGGGGCGGCTCCCGCGTCGTGGCCGCCGCCCTCGTGCTCCTCACCGCGGGCATGCTCCTCGTCCCCTTCTCCACCACGAGCATGGGCGCGGCGGTCCCCGTCATCGCGTTCTACGCCGCGGCCTCCTTCGCCATCACCACACCGCAGCAGCACCGGATCATCTCCCTGCGCCCCGCTGCCACCCCCGTGCTGCTGTCGCTGAACCAGAGCGTGCTTTACCTGGCCATCGCGGCGTCCGGCGTCGTCGGCGCGGGCGGGATCCAGTCCGTCGGCCCCCGGTACGTCAGCCTCATCGCCGCCGCGGCCGCACTGGTCGCCCTCGCCTTCTCCGCGGCCGCCCGCCGCATGGCGCTCGCCCCGGAACGAACGGCGGCCCCCGCGGCCGACGCGACACCCTGACGGTCGCCGCATCGGCCGCATCGGACGCACCGACGAAGCCCGGGGGCGGTTCCCTGATGCGGGGCGCCCCCGGGTCCGGCCCGTGCGGAAACGCGGCCGATGCCCGGGTCAGGGCGCGGCGCGGAACCGTTCGGCGTTCTCCCGCGCCCACTGGGCGAACGTCCGAGCGGGCTTGCCGGTGACGTCCTCGACGGTGGACAGGACAACGCCGCCGGCCTCGGGCGGGTTCGTGGCCAACTGGATCCCGAACTCCACGTAGTCCTCGTCGTATCCGTGGCCGCGCAGCCGGGCGCGCTCCGCGTCCTCCGTCAGGTGCACGAAGGAGATCTCCTGCCCGGTGGCCTCGGCGATGATCCGGGCGCGTTCCGGCGGGGTGAGCGCCTCGGGCCCGGTGAGCGGATAGGCGCGTCCCCCGTGGCCCTCGTTGGTGAGCGCGGTGGCGGCCACGGCGGCGATGTCGGCCTCGTGCACCATCGCGCTGGGAAACGTGGCGAGCATGGACACGGTGCTCCGGGAGCGGATCTCATCGGCCCATTCGAGGGCGTTGCCCATGAACTCCGCCGGCTGCACGAGGGTCCAGTCGATCGAGCCGGCCTCCAGGGCGGTTTCGATACTGGTGGGCGACCAGCCGCTGAGGACCGAGGCCCGAGCGACGCCGTGGCGTTCGGCGAGGTCGATGATCTCCGGGCCGTTGGTCAGGTCGTCGCCGCCGCCGAAGGTGACCAGGTGGACCACGTCCACTCCCTCGAACGCCGCCCCGAGCGTGGTGGCATCGGTGAGCTCGCCCGCCACCACCTCGACACCGGCCGGGAGGTCGGCTTTCGCGGGGGTGCGGGAGAGTGCGCGGACGTCGTGTCCGGCTTCGTGGAGTTGCGCGACGAGGTGCCGCCCGACCTGGCCGGTCGCTCCGGTGACGAGGATGCGCATGTTCTCGGGGCCTTTCGTGCGGTTGGGTTCGATCGGTTCGTGCGGGTGGTGTCAATCGGCGCTGGCGCGGTCAATCGGTGCTGGCGCGCAGGGCGCGAAGCCCGAGGACGAAGCCCAGGACGGCGGTCACGGCGGCCGCCAGGAACCCATAGGCGACATCGGGGGTCGCGATCCGTCCGGCGAAGAGGGCGCGTTCGGCGTCGACGACGTGGGTGAGGGGGTTGAACTGCGCGAGGACGCGCATCCACCGCGGCCCCTCGTCCAGGGGGAGCAGCATCCCGGAGAGGATCATCAGCGGGAAGAGGACCGTTTGGTGCACGGTCCAGAACATCCAGTCCTGCTCGCGCACCGCGATGGCCAGTGCGCAGCTGAGCGACCCGATCCCGACGCCGAGGACGCCCAGCAGCACCAGGCGCCGCTGGCCGCCGCTCATCGCCTGCGTCCTGCGGCGCGCCAACCGCTCCAGGCCGAGCACCGAGAGCAGTTCGGCGGCTCTGGCACGGGCCGCGGTCCGGCCGAGGCCGTGGATGCGGCCCTGGGTGACGACCTCGTCCACGGCCCGTTGGGTGTGCCCGGCGCCGTTGCCCTGGCCGACGTAGCCGATGTGCTCGCGCACCAGTGGGCCCTGGGTCCGCACGTCGAAACCGGCGACCCGCGCGGTGCCGCCCGTCGGCGGGAGCAGCGTCGAGAGCATCCGCATGAGCGTGCTCTTGCCCGCACCGTTGGGGCCGAGAACGGCGACCGTCTCCCCGGGCGCAACGGAGAAGTCGATGCCCCGGACGGCGCGGACCTCATCGCCGTCGGGAGCCCGAAAACTCCGCGACAGATTGGCAGTGCTGATCATGTGTCGGCGTACGCTCCATTCCCGCTTCGATGGCGGTTCCCATCCTCACCGGGCTTGTGGCCGCTATATGTCCACAAGTGCTCCTAGAGTGGGCCCATGTCGACCGGCACCCGCCTCATCGAACTCCTCGGACTGCTCCAGAACCGGCGCCATTGGCCCAGCCACGAGCTCGCGCGCCGTCTCGGCGTCAGCCGGCGCACACTCCGCCGCGACATCGACGGCCTCCAGGAGCTCGGGTATCCGATCACCGCCACACGGGGCACCGGCGGCGGCTACCAACTCAGCCCCGGCGCCTCACTCCCGCCCCTGGTCCTCAGCGAGGACGAGGCCGCCGCCATCGTCATAGGGCTGCAAGAGATCACCTCCGGCGCGTCCCCCACATCGGCGGACGCCGCACTGAGCGCCATGACCAAGATCGTCCAGGTGCTTCCGGTGCGGATCCGGCGCCGCATCGACAGCCTCCGCGCGGTCGCCGTCCCGGCGCGGCCCCCCGAGGAACGCGTGGACATCACCGACGTCGCCTCGTTGACGACCGTCGCCCTGGCCTGCCGCGACACCGAGACAGTGGAGTTCGCCTACCGCGCCCGGACCGGTGAGACCACCGTCAGGACGGTCCACCCGCACCGCATCGTCCGCGTCGAGAACCGCCTGTACCTCATCGCCTGGGACCTCGACCGGGCGGATTGGCGCACGTTCCGCGTCGACCGCATCGGAGACCCGAGCCGCACCGGCACGACGTTCGCCCCCCGGCCCCTCCCAGCGGACGACCCCGTCGAATACGTGCGCGCCCGGATCGGGTCGATGCCCGCCAGGTACCCCGTCCGTGCCACGGTCCGCGCCCCCGCCGAACAGGTGCGGGAGGAGATCGCGCACTACGGGACGGTGGAGCCCATCGACGCCGCCTCGTGCCGGGTGCACATCGCCGCCGAATCCCTCGACTGGGCCACCTTCTGCATCGGAGCGCTCGAAGCCCCCGTCGTGGTCCACGGCCCACCGGAAGCCGTCGCCTACATGCGCGCCTGGGGCCGCCGCCTCACCGCCGGCACCCAAGAGACCCCGTGACCCGCGGGACGGTCCAACGCCCTCGGGAGCGATTGAGATCGACCCGTGTCGGCCTGGTGGGTCTTCCAGGGTGCGGCTGCGCAGGCCGTCCGGGACGGTCCGGGACTGCGAAGCAGCGAGCAGCAAGCAGCGACAGGATGAAATCAGGCCGCGCGGCCCCGGGCGAGCGTCACAGTCCACCCAACCCGTACGGCCCTGCTCACGTCACTGGGCATGGATCTCCGTGTTCTGGCAGGCGACCAGGAGCCATCGCCCGTCCTCCTTGGCCATCACATAGAGCGGTGTGCCCGCGTTCCCGATCGGCTGCCGATCCAGCGTCCAGTACTGCGCGCGTGCCTTGACCGCGGCAACGTCCGGGCGGATGAACAGCACGTGCACCACTTCGTACGTTGCCGTCGAGTCCTTCATGGCACCCGGCAGCACCTGGTGGGTGAAGGACGAGATCTCGTCGCGGCCGGTGAGGCGCTTGCCATGGCCCGTCGTCCAGATCGCGTCGGCCCGGAAGAGCCCGACGAACTCCTCGGGCGACTCGTTCTGCTGGGAGTGCTCGAGAGTGGCGATCACCTGCTTGATCGCTTCGATCTCGGCTTCCTGCGTCTGCTGGTCGATGACTGTCGTCTCCATGCCGACCATCATCAAATATCAACCAAACTTCAGGTCAAGCCCCAACCCAGATCCATCGACCTCCAGCCCGCAAGGGAGCGCGATCCGGGCGGTGCCGATGTGGGCCGTGCCGACGTGGGTCAGCGGGAACCAGCGGTGCCGACCGCGGGTGCTGCCGTCCCGGGCGGCGGGCACGGGGAAACGCGCACCGCCCCAATCCCCCTGCCCGCCCGCGTCCCACTGGCGTCAGCGACCGGCGCCCGGCTGCATGGCCGGAGAGGGGTAGACGGCGAAGACCCGCTGGCCGTCGAGCCACGCGCTGAGCCGCCGCGCTTCGGCCGCCAACGCCTCGCGGGCCTCCGCGGAGACATCGTCGTCGAGCAGGCGCAGCCCGACCACACCGTCGGGATCCTGCACCCACGCGCCGACGACGCGTCCGTCGACCCAAGCAGTGGTCCCGGCGTTGCCGACGCTGTCGAACAACTGGGGTGCGTGCGCGCCGAGGTAGAAGCCGCGCGCCTTCCAGCCCATCACGGTCGGGTCGAGCAGCGGCAGGAGCGCGACCCACGGCTCGGCGGCGGCGACCGGGTCGAGGTCGTCCTCGCGCAGCCACCCGACCGAGCCGTCGTCCAGGGACACCCGCTGCGCGCCGATGTCGTCCAGCGCGGTGCGGACAGCGGACTTGGTACCGCCGAGCCACCAAGCGAGGTCGTCGACGGTGCCGGGACCGTAGGACCACAGCCACCGCGACACCAACTCGGCATAGCCCTGCCGCGACGCAAGCGCGTCGGGCACCTCGTCCCCCCACCACGCCTGCGTCGTCGTCCATGTCGGGCGACTCGTGTACCAGGCCCCGGCGTTGGCGGCGCGCGCCACCGAACCGTCGAGGCTCAGCTGGGTGAGCACGCGCGGAGCGATCGCGATCCGGCCTCCCCAGGGCTTGTCCGGAGACTGCTCGATGACACCGGCGGCCTCGGGCACCTCCTCGCGTACCCGCTGCGACGGCCGCGGCACGCCGTCGGCCAGGCGCGCCAGCACCGCCTCCTCCGCAGCCGCGAGCCAGGCGGCTCCCTGCCCGTCGGCGGCCGGCCCCCAGCGTTCGAGGTCCTTGACCAGCCGTTTGCGATGGGTCGCGGCCACCCGGGCGGAGGCGCTTCCCCACACGGCCGGCACCAGATCGCGAGGGAACACGAACAGGGTCTCGCGCATCGACTGCTGCCGAACGAGTGAACGCGTGTCGTAGAGCGACCGTTCGACGTCGTCGATGTCGAGCGCGCCGACCCGCGCCCAGCACGACAGGTGCACGCTCGGCGGTTCGGTGGCGTGCAGACACACCACCGCACGTGCGGCCTCCACAGGCGAGGCCACTTTGGCCGTGGACGCAAGAGCGTGCCGCACACCCAACCGGGCCCGGCGCTCCTCATCGGTCACCAAACGCATGAAGCCATCCTCGCGGAAACCACCGACAACCCAAGGAGCCCACGGCAACCCATCGACGATCCAGCCTCATCGGCCCACATTGACGCGAGCGACGCTCCTGGCGAGGGGTGCACGTCCACGGACGCCGACCGGGAAACCCCCACACGCGTACGCGCACTCACGATGACTGTCACATCGCTGTCACTCCACGTCGTGGAGTGTTCTTAGCGTCGGCGACTCAGACCCGACCAGACGTGTGCCCGGCCCAACGGCGCCGGCCAAACGCTCCAGAGCAGCGCGGGCATTGTCGCGACCGCCGAGCAGCCCCAAGTTGTTGCCCAGAAGCAGGAGGCTCCCGAACGGACCGAGGTTCAGCGGCACGTCCTCGAACGTACCGACCAGTGCTGTGACACCACGTTCACGCGCCACCCGCACCGCGCCCGCCGACGAATCCATACCAACGGTCTCGTGCCCGAGAGCTTGGACGGCCGGCGAATGCCGCCCCGCACCGCAACCGATATCGAGGGCACGTCCATTCACCTGCTCGCACGCCCATAGGTCCAGTGGGGTGAGTTCCTCAAAGGGCGTGAAATAGCAAAGGGCATCGTTGACGCCGACGTAGCCGTCCTCGCGCTCGATCACCTCGAACGCCGCCCCGGGGACGACCCCCGCGTCCCAGCAGCGTTGGAGGATCTGCCCGAATGCGTCGCCGATCACTGGCGCACGACCGATCCCACCCATACGGCAATGGTGCCGGGCCCGGCACCTCAACGCACGGAATTTTTCAGAGGCACCATTCATGACCCGTGCACCAAACGAACCATCGCGGTGGAACCGAATTACCGTCCACCCTTATGTGACGCTGAGCTGCGCGATGTCCATCGACGGGCGCATCGACGATCTCAGCGACACCCGCCTCCTGCTGTCCGACCTGGCCGGTGGCGGAGTCGAGCGGCTCATGGTCGAAGGCGGGGCCAGGTCCACACCCGCTTCCTCGCCAACTGGCGAGCGGTCAGTTCGGCGGCCTGTCGACAAAGCACCGAATAGATTCATCGTTGGCCGCGGGGAGAGCCCGCGAGAACGTCCCGGCCGACTGAGCGCCGCCCTCGGTACACACGCTGCACCGACGCTGTCATACCCGTGGTCTCCTGGCGGCTTCTTCTTCATCGCCCATTCGGCACACGGCCGCATTGGCGAGTTCGATGTCGGCGGCATGGAGGCGCCTGCCGCAGGGTCTCCCAGCCGCGACCGCTGAAGTCCGACCGGTCGGGCTCGTACGATCACGAGATGCACGCTGACGACGTTGCGTACGGCCGGCAGGCAACGCACGAGGGCTTCGTCTCGCGACTGACGAAGCGCTCGATGGCTGTGATGTGCTGGCTGTGGGCCCTGTTCATGCCGTTCACATTCTTCGTCGGCGAGGTGTACATGGCCTGGTGGGCGCACATCCTGCTGGTGGTCTTCCTCATGCTGATCCTGCTGCCTGCGGGGTACGGCCTCTGGTCCGACGTGGGGGACGCGGAGGACATCACGCAGTTGCGGCGCAGCGGGCGGCCTGCGGTCGCTGAGGTCATCTCGATGCACCGGACTCCCGGCCGGGGGTACGGCGAACTCGACTCCGTGTCGCTGCTCCTGCGGATCAGCGGCGATGAGGTCCCGGTGTTCACGGCGAGCTACCGCGGAGACCAAACGGCGGCCTTCCGGGTCGGCACCCTCCTCGACGCCGTGGTCGACCCGTCCGACAACCTGTACACACTCATCTTCGACGGAGACAGACCGAAGCGGTCGCCACCTACCGCCTGACGGTCTACCAGCGCAAGGATGGCCGGGTAGGTGGCGGAAGCCTACGTGCTGGCCTCTGACGGCTCGTTGAAGCGCGTCCAGCGCTACGCCGCGGCGAAGTCCTCGGGCTTGCCTGGGACGACGTCGACATGGCGCACGACGATTTGTCGATTCGGCGACAGGTCCAGCGGGGTGACGGCGCGCTCGCCCTGGTCGACGTCAAGACCCGTGCGGGCAGGCGGACCCTGCCGCTGCTCCCATGGGCGCGCGACGCGCTGATCGAGCAGGCCGGTCGGCAGGCGGATGGCAAACGCAGCGCGGGGGACCGCTGGCATGAGATGGGTCTCGTCTTCACGAACCGGACCGGCGGGCCGCTGCAACTCCGCGACCTCTCCCGAACCTTCGAGCGCCTCGTTGAGAAGACCAAGGTGCGTCCGATCCGGCTGCACGACCTCCGGCACTCGGTGGCATCGCTCCTGAAGCGGTCCAAGGTCGCTCCGCGGGACGCGATGCAGATCCTCGGGCACAGCCGCATCTCGGTCACCATTGAGATCTACCACCCACAGCGACGAGGAGAGCCAGCGGGACGGACTCGGCCGCCTGGGCGACTCGCTCTTCGGTGAGTCCGAAGAATAGGGCCGCGTTGCTGTCAGAACTGCTGTCAAAAAAGCCCCTGCCGCGTGCGGCAGGGGCTTGACCATGTGGGCGTACCAGGACTTGAACCTGGGGCCTCATCCTTATCAGCCGCATTCAGGACACCACGGACCGTCACGTTGGCGGCGTTATCGCTGCTCATTGTGCGTATACCAGTTCGTATACTACCGCTCGATTCCGGCCTCTGCCGCATGCTGCCACGGACAGATCACGGACGGATCCGGGCACGGCGGCGGTCCGCGGCGGTGCGGTTCAAGCGGAACGCCGCACACCCGAACGACGGTAGCGCTCCGTAACCGAACGCCGGGATCTGAGCACTGCGCCGGGAGCATACAGGCGGCACCCCTGTCACAGGACCGCTCCGACTCGTCTTCCACAGCTGTGGACAACTCCAAGCGAGCGCGGGCGCTACACGTGCCCGCGCGGCGCCCGTCCGGCCGGCAGCGCCCCATCGCCACCCCGGCGGGGGTGTGACAACGATGGGATACGCCAAGAAGCGCACCGCCAAGAACGGCACGACCCGCTACACCGCCGTCTACATCGACATCCGCGGCCAGGAACGCTCCGCCGGCACCTTCGACACCGCGAAGGCCGCCGACAAGGCGTGGCAGCGCGCCGAGGTCAAGGTCTCCGAGGGCCGCATCACCAGCATCCGCCACGGCAGGCAGCGCTTCGACGCCTACACCACCGAGACCTGGCTGCCCAACCACGTCGTCGAGCACACCACCCGGCAGAACATCACCTACTGCGTACGGCGGCACCTGCTGCCGGAGTTCGGCCGCATGCGGATGAACGAGATCCTGCCCGCGCACGTCCAGGAGTTCGTCCGCAAGTCCCAGGAGCGCGGGTTCTCCCCGTCCAGCATCCACTGGATGGTCACCGTACTCAGTGCGATCTTCTCCAACGCGCTGCTCAACCAGGTCGTCTTCCTGCACCCGTGCAAGGGCGTCGTCATGCCGAAGGTGGGCCGCAAACCCCTGGAGATGATCACCCCCGAGCAGTTCGACGCGTTCCACTCCCACATCACCGGCGAGGAATTCCAGCTCCTCGTGGAACTCACGATCGAGTCCGGGCTCCGGTGGGGTGAAGTCACCGAACTCCGTCCGAAGGACATCGACCGGTCCACCGGCATCACCGACGACGACCTGCTCTTCGGCTTCCCCGAACCAGAGAGCGCGCCCCCGATCCCCGAACTGCCCGCGGGCGTGGACCTGGGCCGCACCGCGCCGGACGCCAAGGGCCGCACCTACAAGCACGGCACCATGACCGCACACCAACGGCAAATGTCGCTGCGACCACTGCCGCACCGCCCTGGCGCGCTACCGCGCCCAGCGCCGGGCCGGTGGAAAGGACCAGCCCCGCCCGCGGCGCACCAGCACCACCGACGGCCACCTGCCCGCGGAGTGGTTCCGCACCCACATCTGGCACCCCGCCCGCGAAAAGGCAGGGCTGCCGAAGGACATCACCCCGCACAAACTCCGCCACGCCCACGCCTCATGGCTCCTGGCCGGCGGAGCCGACCTGGTCGTCGTCAAGGAACGCCTCGGCCACGGCTCCATCACCACCACCGAGCGCTACCTCCGCACCCTCCCCGACGCCGACGACAGCGCCTTGGAAGCCCTCGACAACATCCGCGACCGAGGACACGGGAAACGAGGCAGCACAAGCGCAACAGGGTGACTGTGCATAGAGAGTCCTCGTGGCCCGACGACATGGTCGTCGGGCCACTCCTGGACGCCCCTGAGTCAACACGGACCGTTCGCCGTTCAGCTATAGGAACGACCGGCGGAGGACTCGGCCGCGCTTGTCGGGCACCTCAATCTCACCAAAGGTCCGTCTTGGTCAGCGCTTCGTCCCAAGCCACGCGCTAAAGTGCGCGAGTGTGTCGGATTTGCGCCGCTGAGCTGCGGCGATGGCGTGTATGGTCTCGTGGACGTGGGGGTGGTAGCGCGTCTGCTGCGGCGCTGCGTGACGTGCCCTGTTCAGCGCCTTGAGTGCTGCGGAGTGATCACCGCTGAGAGTCCACGCGCGCGCCACGTCCTGCCAGTGGTGGCCTATCCGCGTGGCCTTGACATCGCTGGGAATGTGAATTTGGGAGCCGAGTCGGGCTGCCCTGCCGGGATCCCCGGTTTCGAGCGCCACGGCTACCCGATGAATCTCAACGTTGCCTGGACCGAAGTTGGTGTCATAGGCGGTGGACTCGTGTCCGATCATTCCTCCGAGCCGGGTCGCTTCCTGGATGTGTTCATCAGCCCGCGGCTTGTCCCGAGCACGAGCGGCGAGAATAGCCCCACGCAGGTGGGCGGCACCGCTGAGGGCGATGCTGTTCTCGTCATGCGGATGGACGACGATCATGTCGAGTGAGCGTTGAACGAGGCGTTGCGCCGTGCCATAGGCCGCGTGTGAGAGCAGATGAGTGCTCGTTGCTGTGTCGCATGCGCGGTCAGGAGGGGCTGACCAGAATGCGCGGCGGCGTTCTCCATGCGATCGAGCCCGCTGGAGGCCAGTGAGAACCAGCCGAACCGGTACGTCAGTTGAGCGGCGTTGCCGTAGGCGCGGGCGAGCATACGAAAGGCACGCTCACGTTCTTCATCGGTGCGAGCGCCATCGACGGCACCGTGGAGTTGGCGCAGCAACACCGGGATACGACTCATCGCGCGCCGCGAGTAGTCGTTGCGTCGGTCATGCTGAACCACGGCGAGGTCGGCCTTTAGCTCGTCCCACGAGGCCGGTTCAACAGGTTCGACGTAGGAACCTTCGGCGAAGAGGGTTTGAAGCTCGGCTACGCCTGCGACGCCGCCGTCTTCCACGAGTAGTTCCCGGAAGGGCTGACCGTAGAGTTCCTGCGCTTCTACACCCAGCGCCCGCGCTACCGCTGCAACCAGTCCGGGGGATGCCGGCTCCCGCCCTTGTTCGACCGCTCGGATCATGCTCACGCTGTAGCGAGAACGCTGGGCCAAAGAGTGCTGGTTGAGACCTGCGACCTTTCGCGCGATGGCGATGCGCTCGCCAATCGATACACCAGCCACGGGCTTGGGCATGGGCTCTCCCAGCGACATCGACGGCGTTGGCCTCTAGCGTACGCAACCGCCGGGTCACCGCACTCACGATGACTGTCACATCGCTGTCACTCCACGTCGTGAAGTGTTCTTAGCGTCGACGACTCAGACCCCCAGGGCAGCGTGCCGCTGCCCGACGAAGGAGAGTCGATGTCGACCGCCCCCGATGACATCCCGACCTATCTTTCCACCGACACCACGCTGCGCGCCAAGATCCTCGACGCCTGCGGAATGACCTGCACGTTCTGCCACAACGAGGGAACGCCCGTCGTCGTGGACAACCGCAAGCGCCAGCACGTTGCGTTCACCGCCGCCGGCACCTCAGGCCGGGTATCGATCTATGCGTCCCGCAATGGGGCGACCTTCCTGCCTGCTCCGATGAGGCCCGACCCTTCCTTCGCCGCAGCGTTGGAGTCGCTCCGAGTTCGTATGGGCTTCAGCGAACTCCATCTGACGGGCGGCGAGCCCACACTTCACCCGCAGCTACCTGCGATCATCGCGCGAGCCAGAGATGAGGGTTACGAAGTGTGCATGACATCGAACGGTGAGAACGGAGCCGCGCAGATCGCCGACTGCGCTAATGCCGGATTGAACCGGATCAACTTTTCGATCTTCGGCACCACGCCCGCCGAACTCGCCCAGGTCCAACACGCCCGATTTCGTTCCCCTGAGCGCGCCGCTCGCAAGATCACCGCACTGCGAAGGTCAATCGATACCTGCCTCGACCACGGTGTGCGGGCGAACGCCAATATCGTCGTACTGGACCGCACCCACGTCGAGCGGGTCCACCGCCTTCTCGACACCTACGCTCCCGAACTGTCAGTGCGACTGCTGAACTCTCTGGACCACGGCCAGACGTCCCTGGACGCGATCAGTCGAATACTCAGCGAACGCGGCGCGGTCGCTGAAGCCCACTACGTCACCGCCGGCGTCTCCGGAGCGCGGACCTCCTACCGGCTGGCCGATGGCCGACGCATCTACGTCAAGTGGATACGGCCGGTGCGGTTGCCCCGAACATGCGCGGGCTGCCGGTTCAACAACGACACCGACTGCCAAGAGGGCTTCTACGGGCTGCGCCTCTACCGGTCCCAGCAGCACGGTTACCTGGTTGGCGTCTGTCTTCAACGAATGGACCTCTGTTGGCCGATCGAGGAGTTCGCGAACAGCCGCATCGCAGACGAGATCCTGTCCTTCCGCATGGCCGAGCATGTCAACCTTGTGAAAACCGCGACAGGCGAGCAATCCGCATATCACTCAAACTGAGGAGTGGCCCATGGCCGATACCAGCGTCGAATACGAAGCCAAGGTCCTCGACATCGATCCCCGCGAACTGGCACAGACCATCCTGGACAAGGGCGGAACCGCAGTGGGCTCGGCGACCCTGCAACGCCGCTTCGTCTACGACATCGACCCCGATGACCGGTCACGCTGGGTCCGCCTCCGCGACACCGGTCGCGAGACCACGCTGACCATCAAGGAGATCGCCTCCGACGACATCGGCGGCACGCAGGAAACCGAGATCGCCGTCTCCGACTTCGACACCGCCAATGCCCTCCTCGGCAAGCTGGGCTACCGCGCCAAGGCTTACCAGGAGAACCGGCGCGAGAGCTTCCTCCTCGACGGGGCGCAATTGGAGATCGACACCTGGCCGGGCATACCGCCCTACCTGGAGATCGAAGCCTCCGGACGTGCCGAGGTCGTACGCGTCGCCGCGCTGCTGGGCTACACCGAAGATCAGCTCACCGGAGAGAACACCACCAAGGTCTACACCCGCTACGGCATCGACCTGACAGCCATCACCGACCTGCGATTCGACACCCAAGACGAGTGACTGCGGCGGCCGTATATGCGCGATGCGGCGCATTGCGCAATCAGCACCGAAAGCAAACTTAATGTAGTAATCCGCACACCTATTGTCAGCTCGAAAGTATTCGCCTTAAATACCCGATTTTCGCGCCCAGCCAGGGCTACCATACGAGACATGAGAATGTGCGATGACCACCGGATCAAGGGGTGGTGGTTCCTTCCCGAAACTCCAGATGAGCGGGTTCCCGGGATCTTGACCTGGAGTCAAGAAAAGGGGGCAACTCTAGAGCTCATCGGCGGGTTCTCGAAGGAACCATAGTACGAGCAGGTCAGCGAAGGAGTCTCGCGCGCCAGCGGACTTGTTGCCGAAGCGATTCCAGGTACGGTCTTCGGCGAGACCGACACAGGAAAATCGGTCACGCTGTGGGGGGCCGAGCGAGGAAACTACAAGGCAAACGGCATGGGTCAGATGACCGAGGAGTTCTGGCGCGCTTCGTGGGTATGTTTAGGCGCGCATCTGTCTACTGCCAACGAGCGTGTTCTCCGGAGCCTTACGGTTGCTTTGGATAGCCTCTACTACCTCACCGACGACGGTCGCTTCTGTACGCCAACGTGGGCACGGATCGAGGGAGTAGAGCACCCTGGGGAGGAGCAGGAAGATGGCACCCTCCTCACGCCGTACATCCTTCCGATCATCGGCGGTCGGCGGACAGGTTACGCCAGTGGTTCAACTACGGACACGGCGTACACCATAGATACCCACGCCACAAGGCCGTGGATCAGCCCGGCGACCGAGGCAATGCCTGGACTGAAGCTCGAATTCATGATGAATCGGCGACGAGGCGGACTTGAAATCAACCTACGAGTTGGTGCTCACGCACGAGTGGAATTCACCGACGCTTCGGCTGGTTCAGCAAGAGAAATGGTCCAACGGCTTAACCCACTTCTTGAACTGATGAGCCTGGCGACCTTCGACTCCAGCGGCGTGGAATGGATAAAGGCACACACTATTGATGGTGCTGAGGTCTCGCTGCTCTGCCACATTAAGCACCCCAGCATGCCCGATCGTTCCGCTGAATCTAGCGGTGTGGTCTTCACATTCAAAGACGTATCGCTTAGCCATTTTCTAGAAACATGGCAGAAACTCACTTCGGGAGAGCAAGCTCAGTATGCATGGAACATGGCCGTTGGTCTCATCGGTCATTCGCCACTCATGGTGGAAGAGCATGTAAGTCAGGTTCTTGGGGCTGCTGAGGGGTTCCACAGATGGTGCCTGCGCGGCAAAAAGGAAGAATCCCTCAAGAACCGATTGGTCCTCCTGCATGATCGGCTAACCGATGAGCTAAAGAGACAACTAAATCTCGACGTGGGCCACTGGGCAGTCTGGGCCACCTGGGCGCGTAACCATGTTTCCCACGGTGGAGCTGAGAAGCATCGAGACGTGGGTGACTTCTACCAACTCAAGGTGATCGCGGACTCTGTTCGCCTGGTCACCTATCTCAATGCCTTACAGGAGTTTGGAGTATCCGAAGACAAACTGGTAGAAGCCCTCCGCCAACATCCGCGTCTGTGCATTCTGGTAGAAAGATGTGCTGAGCTCGCGAAGCTGCCGACACCCTAAGTACTGTCCCAGAGGCAGTGCGGGCGCGTCCAATGGGCAGGGCTGGTAATGCTAGCCATGGGGGGTGCTTCTATGGTTTTGTCAAGCCGCTTGGGTGGTGGCTGGTTGGTAGAAGGAGCCGTCGCGCAGCATCGCGAACAGCACGTCGCAGCGG
>NZ_PYGA01000044.1 GCF_003014485.1 Murinocardiopsis flavida
GTCGCGGTGGCCGCCTCGGAGGAGGAAGTGCGCCCGTTCCTTGTGGCGGGTGTGGATATCGCGGCGGTGAACGGTCCGGAGTCGGTGGTGGTCTCGGGGGCTGAGGACGCCGTGCTCGGGGTGGCTTCGCGGTTGAGCGAGCTGGGCCGCAAGACGCGGCGGTTGCGGGTGTCGCAGGGGTTCCATTCGGTGCTGATGGAGCCGGTGTTGGACGAGTTCCGATCGGTGGTCGAGCAGGTGGACTTCGCTGAGCTGTCGGTGCCGGTGGTGTCCAACCTCGACGGCGGGCTTGCCGGTGAGGGGATGTGTTCGCCGGAGTATTGGGTGCGGCATGTGCGGGAGGCGGTGCGTTTCGCCGACGGCGTCGCGTTTCTGGAGGCCCGGGGTGTGTCGCGGTTCGTGGAGGTGGGCCCGGACGCGGTGTTGAGCGGGATGGTGGGCACCTGCCTGGCTGAGGGCGGCGGGCGCGAGGCGGTCGTGGTCCCGGTCCAGCGCTCCGGCCGGGGTGAGGCCGTCACAGCGGTGTCGGCGCTGGGTGCGCTGTTCGCCGATGGTGTCGGGGTGGACTGGGCCGGGTTCTATGCGGACTCGGGTGCACGTTGGGTGGATCTGCCGACGTATCCGTTCCAGCGCCGCCGCTACTGGCTCGACCCCACTGCCACCCGTGCGGCCGATGTGACCTCCGCCGGGTTGGGCGCGACCGAACACCCTCTGCTGGGCGCGGTGGTCGCCCTGCCCGACACCGATGGGCTCGTCTTCACCGGGCGCCTGTCCCTTCGCACGCATGCGTGGCTGGCCGATCACGTGGTCATGGGCACCGTGCTCTTCCCCGGCACCGCCTTTGCGGAGCTGGCGGCGCAGGTCGCCGATCGGGTCGGGTGTTCGGCCGTGGCGGAACTGACACTCGCGGCACCGCTGGTGCTCCCGGAACAAGGCGCGGTGCAGCTCCGCGTGACCGTGGCCGAACCGGACGGTGACGGCCGCCGGAAGCTGGCGGTCTTCTCACGCGTCGAGGACGCGGCGGCCGACGAGCCGTGGCACCGCCATGCCGAGGGTGTCGTGGGCGACGGCGACGCACCGCCGACGGCGGAACTGGACCAGTGGCCGCCTGAGGGGGCCGCCGAACTGGACACGGACGGCTTCTACGCATGGGCCGCCGCCGAAGGTTTCGGCTACGGCCCGGTCTTCCAGGGACTGCGGTCGGCCTGGTGGCGCGGCGACGAGGTCTTCGCCGAGGTAGCGCTTCCGGACGGCGGCGGCCCGGCCGGGTTCGGCGTGCACCCGGCCCTCCTCGATGCGGCGCTGCACGCCACCGCGTTCCTGGGGAGTGCCGGCGTTCCCTTTGCCTGGCGGGATCTGTCACTGCACTCCACGGGTGGCGGGGTGCTGCGTGTGCGGCTGTCCCCGGGCAGAGGGGAAGAGTCCGGGGTCGCGCTGCTCGCCGCCGATGAGAACGGCGTACCGGTGGTTTCGGTCGGTTCACTGGTGCTCCGCCCGGTGTCCGATGTCCGTCCAGGTGCGGCGGCCGCCGCCCGCTCACTGTTCCGTGTCGACTGGACGGAGGTGCCGCCTCCGGGCGCGGAACCGGCCGGTCCGGTGGTGGTCGCTGGCGAGGACGTCGTCGGGTTGGCCGCCACACCGGTCGATGCGCATGCGGACCTGGCCGCCGTTCGCGCGGCGGTGCTCGGCGGCGGGGCGTTGCCGTCGGCGGTACTTGTGACCGTGCCATCCGACCCGGTCCCCGTCCCGGCCCTCGACACGGCTCCCGACCTGGTCCCCTCCCGGAAATCGGATCCGGCGGACGCGGCGCGTGCGGCGACCCGATGGGCCCTCGGGTTGGTGCAGGAGTGGCTGGCCGACCGCACCCTCGACGGATCGCGGCTCGTGTTCGTCACCCGCGGTGCGCCGCGCGGAGCCTTGGGCGCCGCCGCAGTGTGGGGGTTGGTGCGCACGGCACAGCTTGAGCATCCGGACCGGTTCGCCCTGGTGGACCTGGACGGTGCTGCGGGCGACCCGGCGGGACTGCCCGTCGCGCTGCGCGCTGTCGCGTCCGGAGAACCCCAGGTCGGGGTGGTGGCAGGGGCACTGAGGGTGCCCCGCCTGGTCCGCGCCACCTCTGCCGCCCGTGCTGCTGGCTCGGGCGACCCGGCGGACGGTTCGGAGGCGGCGCCGACCGGCCGGTTCGCCCCGGACGGAACGGTCCTCGTCACCGGGGGCACCGGCGCTTTGGGCGCCCTGTTGGCCCGGCACCTGGTCACCGGGCACGGGGTGCGCAGCCTGCTGCTCGTGAGCCGCCGCGGGGAGGAGTCCCCGGATGCCGCGGCCCTGAAGGACGAGCTGAGCGGGCTCGGCGCCGAGGTGGTGGTCGCCGCCGCCGACGCGGCGGACCGCGCCTCTCTCGCGGCCGCGCTGTCCCGGGTGCCCGCCGAGTATCCGCTGACCGGCGTGGTGCACGCGGCGGGTGTGCTGGAAGACGGCCTGGTCGAGGAGCTGACCCCGGACGGCGTCGACCGGGTGATGCGCGCGAAGGCGGACGCCGCCTGGAACCTGCACGACCTCACCTGCGACCTGGACCTTTCGGCGTTCGTGCTGTTCTCGTCGGTCACCGGCACCCTTGGCAATCCGGGGCAGGCGAACTACGCAGCGGGCAACGCCTTTCTGGACGCCCTCGCGGTGCGGCGCCGCACACTCGGCCTGCCCGGCACCTCCCTGGCCTGGGGCCTTTGGCAGCAGGACAGTGGGATGGCCGGCGCGCTGTCGGACACCGACGTCGCACGCCTCGCGCGAGCCGGGATCGTGCCGCTGACCGCGGACGAGGGGATCGCGCTGTTCGACGCCGCGTACAGCGCCGAGGAGCCTGTGCCGGTGCCGCTCCGGCTGGACCTGGGCGCGCTGCGCCGCCGGGCCGGGAGCAGCGGGGGGCGGCAGGACGGCGCGGTCGACGCCTGGTCGCCGCTCCTGCGCGGACTGGTCGGGCGGACACCACGGCGGGAGCAGGCCGGGAGCGGCGCCGCTAACGGCCGCTTGGCCGGACTGTCCGGCGCGGAACTGGAGGCGGCCGTATTAACCCTCGTCCGCGGCCAGGCCGCGGCGGTGCTGGGGCACAGCGGCCCGGACGCCGTCCCGCCCGGGCGGTCGTTCAAAGAACTCGGCGTCGACTCGCTCGGCGCCGTGGAGTTCCGCAACCGGCTCACAGCCGCCATCGGCGGACGACTGCCCACCACGCTCGTATTCGACTACCCGACCCCAGACGCGCTCGCCCGATTCCTCTGCACACGATTGGCACCGCAGTCAGCGGAGGAGGACGGCGACCGCGTTCCCGGGACGCCCGGGCGGACAAGGGCGCGGCCGGTCGACGGCGAGCCGATCGCCATTGTGGGGATGGCGTGCCGCTACCCGGGTGGGGTGCGATCTCCGGAGGATCTGTGGCGGCTTGTCGGTTCCGGGGCCGATGCGATCGGCCCGTTCCCCAACGACCGGGGCTGGGACCTCGACGGGCTGTTCGACGACGACCCCGACGAGAGCGGTGCGACCTACGTCCGCGAGGGCGGGTTCCTGCACGAGGCGGGGGAGTTCGACGCGGAGTTCTTCGGTATTTCGCCGCGTGAGGCGTTGGCGACCGATCCGCAGCAGCGGCTGCTGTTGGAGACCGCGTGGGAGGCGTTCGAGCGGGCGGGGATCGATCCGGAGTCGGTGCGGGCCAGCGCGACCGGGGTGTTCACGGGAGCGATGTACCACGACTACCTTGTACGGTTCGATTCCCTCCCGGACGGCCTGGAGGGATACGCCGGCACGGGCGGATCGGCGAGTGTGGTGTCCGGTCGCATCGCTTATGCGTTCGGGCTGGAGGGGCCGGCGGTGACGGTGGACACCGCGTGTTCGTCGTCGCTGGTGGCGCTGCATCTGGCCGCGCAGGCGCTGCGCGGCGGCGAATGCGACCTGGCTTTGGCGGGCGGGGTGACCGTGATGGCCACACCGAGCACCTTCGTCTCGTTCAGCAGACAGCGCGGCCTCGCCCGAGACGGCCGGTGCAAGTCGTTCGCGGCGGCGGCCGATGGGACGGGTTGGTCGGAGGGTGCGGGGCTGCTGCTGGTGGAGCGCTTGTCGGACGCCCGCCGGAACGGGCACCGGGTGTTGGCGGTGGTGCGTGGGTCGGCGGTGAATCAGGACGGTGCGAGTAACGGGTTGACGGCGCCGAATGGGCCGTCGCAGCAGCGGGTGATCCGGCGGGCGCTGGAGAGCGCGGGGCTGTCTGCGGGCGATGTGGACGCGGTGGAGGCGCACGGCACGGGAACGAGCCTGGGCGACCCCATTGAGGCCGACGCCCTGCTCTCCACGTATGGGCAGGGGCGCCCCGAAGGTCGGCCGTTGTGGTTGGGATCGGTGAAGTCCAACATCGGGCACACGCAGGCCGCGGCGGGCGTGGCGGGCGTGATCAAGATGGTGCAGGCGATGCGGCATGGGGTGTTACCGAAGACGTTGCATGTCGATGAGCCGTCGCCGCATGTGGACTGGTCGGCGGGTGGAGTGGAGCTGTTGCGGGAGCACACGCCGTGGCCGGAGTCCGAACGGGTGCGCCGCATTGGTGTGTCGTCGTTCGGGATCAGCGGCACCAACGCCCACGTCGTCCTCGAACAGGCCCAACCCGAGGAGGACGCCGCCGGGGCGGAAGTTTCCGAGGTACCGGATCGTCCTATGCCAGTGGTGGTGTCGGCGCGGACGCCTGCGGCGCTGGGGGAGCGTGCCGCCGACCTACTCGCGCGGGTGGACGCGGGCGCGGATGACCCCCGCGACATCGCGTTCTCGTCGGTCGTGACGCGGGCCGCGCTTGCGGAGCGCGCGGTAGTGGTGGGCGGCGACCGCGCGGAGTTGGTGGCGGCGCTGGGTGCTCTGGCGCGGGGGGAGGACGCCCCGGGGGTGGTGCGGGGGAGTGCGTCTGTGGGTCAGTGCGCGTTCGTGTTCAGTGGTCAGGGTGCGCAGCGGGTGGGGATGGGCCGGGAGTTGGCGGCGGTGTTCCCGGTGTTCGCCGATGCCTTTGATGCGGTGTGCGCTGAGGTGGACGGGCATCTGGATCGTCCGCTGAAGGACGTCGTGTGGGGTGGCGACCCGGGTTTGGTGGATCGGACGGATTTCGCGCAGGTGGGGTTGTTCGCGTTCGAGGTGGCGCTGTTCCGGTTGCTGGAGTCCTGGGGAGTGCGCCCGGACTTCCTTGTAGGGCATTCGGTGGGGGAGTTGGCGGCGGCGCATGTCGCGGGCGTGTGGACACTCGCGGATGCGGCGCGGGTGGTGGCGGCGCGGGGCCGGTTGATGCAGGGCTTGGACTCGTCCGGGGCCATGGTCGCCGTAGCGGCCCCGGAGGCCGAGGTGCGCCCGTTCCTTGCGGCGGGTGTGGATATCGCGGCGGTGAACGGGCCGGAATCGGTGGTGGTCTCGGGCGCCGAGGACGCGGTGCTGGAGCTGGGGGAGCGGCTTTCGGGGCGGGGGTTCAAGACGCGGCGGTTGCGGGTGTCGCAGGGGTTCCATTCGGTGTTGATGGACCCGGTGTTGGCCGAGTTCCGCCGGGTGGTCGCGCAGGTGGACTTCGCCGAGCCCGGGATTCCCGTGGTGTCGAACCTCGATGGCGGGATCGCTGCGGAGCTGGGCACGGCGGAGTACTGGGTGCGGCATGTGCGGGAGACGGTGCGTTTCGCCGACGGCGTCGCGTCCTTGGAGGGCCGGGGTGTGTCGCGGTTCGTGGAGGTGGGCCCGGATGCGGTTCTCAGTGGGATGGTGGGCGCCTGCCTGACCGCCGAGGACACGGCGGTCGTGGTCCCGGCGCAGCGCTCCGGCCGGGGCGAGGCTGTCGCGGCAGTATCGGCGCTGGGTGCGCTGTTCGCCGATGGTGTCGGGGTGGACTGGGCCGGGTTCTTCGCGGACTCAGGCGCGCGCCGGGTGGATCTGCCGACGTATCCGTTCCAGCGTCGCCGCTACTGGCTCGACGTCCCGGCGGTCGCGGGCGATGTCGGTGACATCGGTCAGGAGAGCGCGGAGCATCCGCTCCTGAGCGCGGTGGTCGCCCTGCCCGACTCCGACGGGTTCGTTTTCACCGGGCGGCTGTCCCTCCGCACGCATCCGTGGTTGGCCGATCACCTGGTCATGGGTCGCGCGATACTCCCGGCGGCGGCGTTGGTGGAGCTTGCGGTCGCAGCCGGGGGCCGGGTCGGCTGCGCGGTCCTTGACGAGCTCACCCTTGAGGCTCCGCTCGTGCTTCCGGAGCAAGGCGCGATGCAGTTCAGGCTGACTGTCGGAGCGCCGGACGATTCCGGTCGGCGGCCGGTGGCCGCGCACTCCCGTCCGCAGGATTCGGGCGATCCCATTTCGGAGGCGCAGTGGGCCCGGCATGCGACCGGCCTGCTCTCCGATGGCGCGGACCAGGTGCCCGCCGCCACGCTCGACGTCTGGCCGCCGCGCGGCGCGGTCCCGGTGGAAACGGACGACCTTTATGCGCGGGCGGCCGATTCGGGGTTGGACTACGGGGCGGCGTTCCAGGGCGTCACTGCCGTGTGGCGCCGGGGGCGAGAGGTGTTCGCGGAGGTCGGTGCCCCTGAGGGTCTGGACCTGGAGGCGGGGCGGTTCGCCCTGCATCCGGCGCTGCTCGATGCGGCGCTGCACGCCGGTGCGCTCCTGCCCGACGGCGACGGCGAGCCGGCCGACGTTTCGGCCGTCCGGGGACGGTCGGCCGTGTTGCCGTTCTCCTGGAGGGGAGTCGCGCTGCACACCGCGGGCGCGTCCACGCTGCGCGTCCGCCTGGCCCCGGTGGCAGGGGGGCCGAACGGGGACGACGGCGTGGACGAGCACACGGCCGGAGTCGCGGTGGAGATCGCCGACGGCGATGGCCGCCCGGTGGCGTCGGTCGACTCGTTGGTGGTGCGCACCGTGTCGGCGGGGGCATTGGCGGTACCGGCCGCGGACGGGAACGCGTTGTTCCAGGTCGAGTGGTCGCCGATCCGTCCGGCCCCCGCTGCGGGCGGTCCCACCGCGGTGGCCATCGTGTACGCCGGTGCCGCCGTGCCGTCCGCGACCTCTGCGCCGTCCGCGTCCGCCGCGCATTCCACCCCCGTTGAGGGTGCCGACCCGCCCGACGCCGATGCGGTCAGGGCGGCGGTCCACCATGCCCTCGCCGAGGTCCGCACCTGGTTGGCCGCTGACGAATCCGGTGATGCGAAGCTCCTCGTGGTGACCCGCGGCGCGGTCGTTGTCCCGCCGGGGCCGACCGCCGCGCAGGGCGGCGGGCCCGGCCACGACCTCGCCGGTGCGGCAGTCTGGGGGCTGGTGCGGTCCGCCCAGTCGGAGCACCCCGGGCGCATCGTGCTCGCCGACCTGGACGGCGACGCGGTGCCCGAGGAGTGGGCGCCCGCGCTCGTCGCGTCCGGCGAACCGCAGGTGGCGGTCAGGCACGGGACCCTGCACGCGGCCCGGCTGTCCCGCGCCCCGGCAGCGGCGGCCGGGCAGGCTCCCGGGTCCGCCTTCGGCACGTCCGGGACGGTGCTCGTGACCGGTGCCAACGGCGCGCTCGGCCGCAGCCTGTCCCGCCACCTGGTCGCCGAGCACGGAGTGGGGAGCCTGCTCCTCCTCGGCCGCAGCGGCGTGGGCGAGGACGCGGTCGCGGAGCTGACCGCGATGGGCGCCCGGGTCGACGCGCTGGCGTGCGACGCGGCCGACCGCGACGCGCTCGCCCGCGCGCTCGCCCGCGTCCCCGACGACCGCCCGCTCACCGGGGTCGTCCACGCCGCCGGGGTGGTGGACGACGGCACGCTCGACTCGCTGACCGGGGAGCAGGTCGACGCGGTGCTGCGCCCCAAGGTGGACGCGGCGGTCAACCTGCACGCACTCACGCGCGGCCGGGACCTCTCGGCCTTCGTGCTGTTCTCCTCGGTCGCGGGGGTCATCGGCAGCCCGGGACAGGCCAACTATGCCGCCGCGAACGCCTTCCTGGACGCCCTCGCCCTGTACCGAAGGTCCGCGGGGCTGCCCGCGCAGTCGCTGGCCTGGGGGCCGTGGGCGCCGAGCGGGGGCATGACGGAGGGGTTGGGCCGGGCGCACCTGGACAGGATGGCGCGGGCCGGACTGGCGACCCTCACGCCCGAACGGGGGCTCACGCTGTTCGACTCCGCCACCGATGCCGCCGGAACCGTCCTCGCCCCGCTGGTGCTGGACCCCGCTGCGCTGCGCGGCAGGGATGTCCCGGCGCTGCTGCGCGGGCTGGTGCGTGCCCCGGCCCGGCGCGCCGCCGCGGACGGTACCGCCGGGGGCGCGGCTCCGGCGCGGCGGCTCCTGCGCCGGCTGGCGGGATTGGACACCGCGCAGGCCGGCGCCGTCCTGGTGGACCTGGTGTCCGAGCACGCCGCCGCCGTCCTTGGGCGTCCCGGCGGCGGTGACCTGGCCGAGGACCAGGCGTTCCAGGAGATCGGGTTCGACTCGCTGACGGCCGTCGAGTTGCGCAACCGGCTCGGGACGGCCGTCGGCGCGCGGCTCCCGGCGACCGTCGTCTTCGACCACCCGACCCCGGCCGCGCTCGCCCGGTACCTGGCGTCCGGCCCGGTCGCGGCCCTCCGCGACGCCGAGCCCGGCACCGGCGCCGCCGCCGACGGGCTCCTCGGCATGGTGGAGCGGCTGGAAGCGGCACTGGCAGGGGCCGAACCCGGTGGACCGGGGCGTGCGGAGGCCGCGCGGCGGCTGCGGGTCCTGGCGGAGCGGCTCGGCCCGGACCCGGCGGACGGGTCCATTGGCTCTGCGCCCGGCGGCTCTGCGCCCGGCGGCTCCGCGCCCGGCGGCTCCGTGACCGACGCGGACGTCGCCGCGGCGACAGGCGACGAACTCTTGGAACTCATCGACAACGAATTCGGCACCCGCTGAGCGTCCGGGAACGCCGGGATCCCTGACCGAAGGGGCGGATGGAGCATGGCCGACGAGGCGAAGCTGGTCGAGTACCTCAAGCGGGTCACCACGGACCTGCGGAAGGCCAACCAGCGGCTGGAGGAGCTGGAGGAAGGCGCGCGCGAGCCCATCGCGATCGTCGGGATGGCCTGCCGCTACCCGGGCGGGGTGCGCTCGCCCGAGGACCTGTGGCGGCTGGTGGCCGAGGGCGGCGAGGGCATCACCGCGTTCCCGGCCGAGCGCGGCTGGCAGGTCGGCGGGGACGTCCCCCGCGTGGGCGGCTTCCTGCACGACGCCGGCGACTTCGACCCGGACCACTTCGGGATCTCGCCGCACGACGCCCATTCCATGGACCCGCAGCAGCGGCTGCTGCTGGAGACCGCCTGGGAGGCGTTCGAGCGGGCCGGTGTCCCCCCGTCCGCGGTGCGGGGAACGCGCACCGGCGTCTTCGCCGGGCTGATGTACCACGACTACACCGACGGGGCCGTGGGGAGCCTGGCGACGGGACGCGTCGCCTACACCTTCGGCCTGGAAGGGCCCGCGGTGACGGTGGACACCGCCTGCTCGTCGTCCCTGGTGGCGCTGCACACAGCGGTGCGCTCGCTGCGCGCCGGCGAGTGCGACCTCGCGCTCGCCGGCGGGGTGACCGTGATGGCGACGCCGAGCACGTTCGTGGAGTTCGCCCGGCAGGGCGGCCTGTCCCCGGACGGGCGGTGCAGGTCGTTCGGGGCGTCCGCGGACGGGACCGGCTGGTCGGAGGGTGTGGGGCTGCTGCTGGTGGAGCGGCTGTCGGACGCGCGGCGCAACGGGCATCCCGTCCTCGCGGTGGTGCGCGGCTCGGCGATCAACCAGGACGGTGCGAGCAACGGGTTGACCGCACCGAACGGTCCGGCGCAGGAGCGCGTCATCGCCGACGCGCTGACGGACGCGGGGGTGTCGGCCGACGGTGTGGACGCGGTCGAGGGCCACGGCACGGGCACCCGGCTGGGCGACCCCATCGAGGCGCAGGCGCTGCTGGCCACCTACGGGCAGGGGCGCGCGCACGACCGTCCGCTGCGGCTGGGCTCGGTGAAGTCCAACATCGGGCACACGCAGGCGGCGGCGGGTGTGGCGGGCGTGATCAAGATGGTGCAGGCGATGCGGCACGGCGTCCTGCCGCGGACGCTGCACGCGGACGAGCCGTCGCCGTTCGTGGAGTGGCGGTCCGGCGCCGTGGAGCTGCTCACGGCGGAACGGGACTGGCCGGCGGGGCGGCGACCGCGCCGGGCGGGCGTGTCGTCGTTCGGGATCAGCGGCACCAACGCGCATATCGTCCTCGAAGAGGCCGGGGAGGACCCCGGTACATCTGGCACATCTGGCACACCCGGGCTGCCTGAAGCACCTGAGGTGGCCGGAGCGGGGGACGCGGGCGGTGCCGCCGCCCCGGCCGGTGCGGTGGCGCAGCCGCTTCCCTTCGTGGTGTCGGGTCGGAGCCGGGACGCCGTGCGCGCGCAGGCGGGGCGGCTGCGCGACCACCTCGCCGAGCACCCCGGCGCCCGCCCGGTGGACGTCGCCTACTCGCTTGCGACCACGCGTGCGGCGCTGGAGCACCGCGCGGTGGTGGTCGCCTCCGACCGGCAGGCGCTGCTGCACGGCCTGTCCGCCGTCGCCGAGGGGACCGCGGCGCCCCACGTGGTCCAGGGCGCGGTCCGCCGCCGGGGCAAGACCGCCGTCCTGTTCAGCGGGCAGGGTGCGCAGCGTGCGGGCATGGGCCGGGAGCTGGCTGCGGCGTTCCCGGTGTTCGCCGACGCATTCGACGCGGTGTGCGCCGTGTTGGACGGCCACCTGGACCGGCCGCTGCGGCAGGTCCTCTGGGACGACGAGGGCGGCGACCCGGACCCGGGTTTGGTCGACCGGACGGATTTCGCGCAGGCGGGGCTGTTCGCGTTCGAGGTGGCGCTGTACCGGCTCGCGGAGTCGTGGGGGCTGCGGCCGGACTTCGTCCTCGGGCATTCCGCGGGTGAGCTGGCGGCGGCCCATGTGGCGGGCGTGTGGTCGCTCGGCGACGCCGCGTCCCTGGTCGCGGCCCGGGGGCGCCTCATGCGGTCGCTGCCCGCCGGCGGGGCGATGGTGGCGGTCGCCGCGACCGAAGCCGAGATCCGGCCCTACCTCAACGGGGGCGTCGACCTCGCGGCGGTGAACGGCCCGGAGTCCGTGGTGATCTCCGGCGCGGCGGACGCCGTGCAGGAGGTCGCCGCGTCGTTCCGCGCCCAGGGCCGCAAGACCAGCCGGCCGCGCATCTCCAACGGCTTCCATTCGGCGCTGATGGAGCCGATCCTCCCGGACCTGCGCAAGGTCGCCGAAACACTGGGCTACGCCGAGCCGGCGATCCCGGTCGTGTCCAACATCAGCGGCGGGCCCGCGCCGGAGCTGACCACGCCCGGCTACTGGGCGCGGCACGCCCGCGAACCCGTGCGCTTCGGCGACAGCATCGGCTTCCTGCGGTCCGCGGGCGTCACCCGGTTCGTGGAGCTGGGCCCCGACGCCGTGCTCAGCGGGCTGGTCGCCCGCAACGTCGACGACGACGCCGTCCTCGCGGTACCGGCGCAGCGGGCGGGCCGCAGCGAAGCCGACGAGGTGGTCGCCGCCCTCGGCGCGCTGCACGTGTCGGGTGCCGCCATGGACTGGGCGGGCCGCTTCGCCGGGACCGGGGCGCGCCGGACGGACCTGCCCACCCACGCCTTCCAGCGGAAGCGCTACTGGGCGCCGGCCCGCCGCGCCGACGCGGCCCCTCCCGGCCGGGCCGCCGCCCGCCACCCGTTCGCCGCCTCGGTGATCGAGCTTCCCGAGCCCGACGCCGTGCTGCTGACCGGCAGCCTGTCCACCGCCGCAGCCCCGTGGCTGGCCGACCACAACGTCCTCGAACGGCGGGTCGTCCCGGGCGCGGCACTCGCCGAGCTGGCCATGTACGCCGGAGACCAGGTGGGCTGCGGGGCGCTGCGCGAACTCGTGCTGCACGCCCCGATGGTGCTGCCGGACGGCGGTGATGGCGGGGGCGGCGGTAGCGGAGACGGCAGCGTCCCCGGCGCGCTCGACGTGCGGGTCTCCGTCGCGGCGCCCGACGAGCAGGGCGCGCACGCAGTCACCGTGCATGCCCGCCCCGACACCGGGGACGCCGAGTGGACGCGGCACGCCACCGGCGTCCTCGCCCCCTCCGCACCCGCGACCGGGCTGTCCGTGCCTGCCGCGTGGCCGCCGCCCTCGGCCGCGCAGGTCGACCCGGACGAGCTGTACCGGCGGCTCACCGGCGCCGGTCTGGACTACGGCCCACGGTTCCGCGGCGTCCAGGCGGCCTGGCGGGACGGCGACGAGCTGTTCGCCGAGGTCGCCCCGGCCGCGCCGCTCACCGACGCCGACCGGTTCCACCTCCACCCGGCCCTGCTCGACGCCGCCCTGCACGTCCTCGCGGCAGCAGGGGAAGACGAACTGCTCGCGGTTGCGGGGGAAGAGGAACTGCTCGCGGCAGCAGGGGAAGAGGAACTGCTCGCGGTTGCGGAGGAAGACGAACTGCTCGCGACAGCGGGGGAGGAGGGGGAACCGGCCAGCGGTGGGCGTCCGCGGCTGCCGTTCGAGTGGCGCGACGCGGCCGTGCACGCCACCGGCGCGACCGCCCTGCGGGTCCGGCTGCGCAGGCTCCGCACCGACGTGTACGCGATCGCGATCGCCGACGAGAGCGGGCGGCCGGTGGCCACCGTCGGCTCGCTGGCACTGCGCCGGGTACCGGAAGGCGGGTTCTCCTCCGGACGGCCACAGACGCTGTACCGCGTCGCCTGGGCCCCCGCCGACGCGGCACCGTCAGGAGGCGGCGCCGACCCCGTGCCCCCGGCCGCGCCGCAGGCGTCGGCTGCGCCAGGGGAGCCGTCCGCGGGCCCGCCCGTGGCGGCGCTGGCCGGTCATGCACCCCAGTCCGCGACCGGCGGCCCGACCGCGTCACACGTCCCGCCCTCGTCCCCTGGCCAGGTCCGGCACCAGACCCCGCCCCCGTCTGCTGCCCAGGCCCGGCACCAGCCCTTGTCCCCGGCCGTCCTGGCGGTGATCGGTGCCGCGACCTCGCCCGGCGTCAGCGACCTGGTGCGCGACCTTGCCGACGGGGACGCGGACAACGGCCCCGCGCCGGACGTGCGGTGTCACCCCTCCGTCGCAGCGCTGGCCGAGGCGGTCGCCGCAGGTGCCGCCGCACCAGCGGCGGTGCTCGTGCCGCTCGCGCCGCAGGCGGGCGGGTACGGCGTCCCCGGTGGGGTGCGCGCCGCCGCCGATGCGGCGCTGGCGGCCGTGCGCGCCTGGCCCGCCGACGGCCCGCTGGCCGAGGCCCGGCTCGGGTTCGTGACCACCGGGGCCGTGGCCACCGGCGACTTCCCCGCGCCGATCGACCTGGTGTCCGCCCCGGTGTGGGGGCTGATCCGCTCGGCCCAGTCGGAGCACCCGGGCCGGTTCATGCTGGTCGACGTGGACGGCGACCCGGCGTCCCACCGGGCGCTGCCCGCTGTCATGCGCGGCGGCGAACCCCAAGCTGCCGTCCGCTCCGGGCAGGTGCACGCTCCCAGGCTCGCACCCGTGACCGAGGAGGCGGCGGACAGATGGCCGGCTCCGGAACCGGGCGGCACCGTACTGGTCACCGGCGGTACCGGTGCGCTGGGCGGCCTGGTCGCGTGCCACCTCGCCGCCGAGCACGGGGTACGGCGGCTCGTGCTGGCCGGCCGCCGCGGCCCGGCGGCACCGGGCGCGGCCGAGCTGGCGGCGAGGCTCCGCGCACTCGGTGCGGAGGTCCGGATCGCGGCCTGCGACGCGGCCGACGCCGACGCGCTCGCGGAACTGGTCGAGGAGGTTTCCGCCGAGGGCGGGCTCAGCGGGGTGGTGCACGCGGCGGGCGTCCTGGACGACGGCATCGTCGACGCGCTGACCACGGAGCGGCTCGACCGGGTGCTCCGCGCGAAGGCCGACGCCGCCTGGAACCTGCACGAGCTGACCATGGATCTTGACCTGTCCATGTTCGTGCTGTTCTCGTCGGCAGCGGGCGTGCTGGGCAATCCGGGCCAGGCCGCATACGCCGCTGCCAACGCGTTCGTGGACGCCCTCGCCGTGCACCGCCGCTCCCTCGGGTTGCCCGCCGTGTCGCTGGCGTGGGGGCTGTGGGCCCGCGAAACGGGGATGCGGGGCGACCTGCGGGACACCGACCGGTCGCGGCTGGCCCGCACCGGGGTGCTGCCGCTCTCCGACGGGCAGGGGCTCGCGGCGTTCGACGCCGCCGCGGCCGCCGACCTGCCCGTGGTCGTACCGGTGCGGCTGGACCGGTCGGCGCTGCGCGCCCGCAGCGGCGACGTCCCGGCGCTGCTGCGCGGGCTGGTCCGCGCCGCCCCGCGGCGGGGGAGGGCCGGCGGCCCCGGGCCGGGGCTGCGCGCGCGGCTGGACGGGCTGACCAGGGACGCCGCCGCCGGGGTCGTGTCCGCGGCGGTCCGCGCCGCGGTCGCCGGGGTGCTCGGGCACGCCCGCGCCGAAGACGTGGACGTCGACCGCGACTTCGCCGACCTCGGGTTCGACTCCCTCAGCGCCGTCGAGCTGCGCAACCGGCTGCGCGCGGACACAGGGCTGCGCCTGCCCGCCTCCCTGGTCTTCGACCACGCCACCCCGGCGGCCCTGGCCGCCGCCGTCCACGCCGACCTGACCGGCTGACCAGGGCCGAACCGACCGGGCCGACCGGGCCGACCGGGCCGTGCCGACCCGTCCCGGCGGGCGGCCCCGACCCAGGGTCCCCGGTGCCCCGTAGCCCCGGAGACGCACCCCTCATTGCCGGGAACTCCCCCTTATTCCGCGGCTCCGGGCTGGTTCGGCGCGCGCCCCCGGCCTAGCGTCGGTGCTCGGTGCTCGGTGCTCGGTGCTCGGTGCTCGGTGCTCGGTGCCACGCCCCGACCTCGCCGTGCGGACAGCGCCGAGAGGTGCGGGACGGCAGGTGACCGGCGGCCCGGGAGGGGCGAGGAGTGGAATGGAAGGAGCGGCCATGCGCATCCTCGTGACGGGCGGGGCCGGGTTCATCGGCTCGAACTATGTGCGCCGCCTGCTGGAGGGCCGGTACCCGGAGACGGAGCAGGCCCACGTCACCGTCGTCGACAAGCTCGCCTACCCGGCCAACCCGGCCAACCTGGACGGCGTGGCCGACCCGGCGCGGCTGGACGTCGTCCGCGGCGACATCACCGACCGGCCGCTCATGCTGCGGCTGATGCGCGGCACCGACCTGGTGGTCCACTTCGCCGCGGAGCCGCACGTGGACCGGTCGATCGCCGGGTCTGCCGATTTCATCGCCACCAACGTCGTGGGAACGCACAACCTGCTGCAATGCGCGCTGGAGACCGGCGTCGACCGGTTCGTGCACGTCTCCACCGACGAGGTGTACGGGTCGATCGCGGTCGGCTCCTGGGAGGAGACCCGCCCGCTGGAGCCCGGGTCGCCGTACTCGGCGTCCAAGGCGTCCGCCGACCTGATCGCCGGTTCGTTCCACCGCACCCATGGGCTGGACGTGCGCATCACCCGATGCACCGCCAACTACGGGCCGCGCCAATCCCCGGCGGAGTTCATCCCCCGGGCCATCACGCGCCTGCTGCACGGCATGCCGGTGCCGCTGGACGGCGAGGGCGCCAACGTGCGCGACTGGCTGCACGTCGATGACCACTGCCGGGCCGTCGCGCTGGTGGCGGCCAAGGGCCGCCCCGGCGAGGTCTACAACATCGGCGGCGGCGCCGAACTCACCAACCGCGAGCTGACCGGGATGCTGCTGGACATCCTCGGCGCCGACTGGTCGATGGTGCGCCGCGTCGAGGACCGGCTCGGCCATGACCTGCGCTTCTCCGTCGACCACCGGAAGATCGGCGACGAGCTGGGCTACCGCGCGGAGATCCCCCTCGAACGGGGCCTCGCCGACACCGTCGGCTGGTATCTCGGCAACCGCGCCTGGTGGGAGGGCGCCGTCCAGGCCGCCTGACCCGCCCCCTGCCCCCGAGGTGCTCCGAGGTGATCCGAGATGTCCCGAGCTCATTCAGCGGGCGCCACGACGCATTCCCACGGCAGTTCCGGTAGCCGGGCCGCCCATTCCGGGGGGAAGGGGATCGGTTCGCCGCCGACGCATGCGGTGTCGAGGTAGAGGCGGCGGACACCGTAGGTGTAGCCGTCGGCCGGGTGGGCCTGAGCGGGGGCGCGGAGCTCCCAGCCGAGTGGGTCGCGCCGCAGCAGCCGGGCGTGATCGGCGGTCCGCGGGTCGGTGAGCAGTGCGGCCCAGAGTTCGTCGTCGGTCATGCGCGAGACGGCCGCGGCCCGTTCGGGGTCGGCGTCGAGCATGCGGGCGACCAGGCCGCGCAGCACGGCGGTCGCCACGACGTTCTCCCATGTGGTCAGGTAGTCGGCCTCGCCGAAGGCGAGCCGTGCGAGATAGCGGGCGGTGGCGGGGTCGGTCTGGACCGCGCCGTCGGCGACGCGGAGCCGGGCGAGTGTCCGGGCGGGGGGCTCCGTCAGCCGTCCGTGCGCTCTGCCGCTGCGCAGGAAGGATTCCAGGTGGTCGAGCTTGAGCGCCCCCGGTGGGCCGGTGAGGACGGAGGGCCGGGTGCCGGCCTCGGCCGCGAGCACCTCCCCGGCGTCGACTCCGTACTCGGCCAGGATCGGCGCGAGCTCTCGGACGAGGTGTTCCCCGATGCGGTGGTGGTCGAGGCCCGCGATTCCTTCAAAGGTGTGGCTGAACGGCAGGTGCCCCACGTCGTGCAGGAGGGCGGCGATCCGCGCCGGCTCGTCGTCCGGGGAGAAGCGGGCCACCAGCGCCAGCAGCCCGAGGCTGTGCTCCAGGCGGGAGTAGGTCTGGCGGGTGGTCAGCGCCGCCGCCCCGGCGTGGGCCACGAAGTGCAGCCGACGCACCGGCCAGGTCCGCAGCAGGCGCTGCTCCAGCGGGGTCAGGCGCACATCGGCCGCCCACAGGGGATCCCGGTAGCGCCCGTCGCGCCCGAGGATCCCCGCCACGGCGCGGGTACCGGTGTCCACTCCCGTCTCCTTCCTCCGTTATCCGCTCGCGAATCGCTCATGGCGTGCTGCCGAATCGGATGGCGATTCGGCAGTACGACACCGTCGGGTCCGTGAGCAGCGCCCTGCCCGGCACGGGGCGAGCGTGCGTCGGCCGCCGACGGACCCGGTTCTCCATTCTCGATGCGGCCGGACGTCGGTGCGAGCGACGGCGCCCTCGTATTCGGGGAGTGCGGTGCGGAGAGGAGTCGGCCAGGGAATGCCTGATGGAGGCGCGGCGCGCGGTCGTCGCGCTGGGCCCGCACCAGCTGCACGCCGGCGGGCTGGTCGAGGCGCTGGGCGACCTCGTCCGCACGTGGGCGCGCACCAACCGCATCGTCACCGAGTTCGACGCCGACTCCGCGCCGGTCGAGATCGTCCACGATCACGTGCTGCTCAGGGTTGCGCAGGCGAACGTGGCGCGCCACGCCTGCGCGCAGACCGTGAGACTGCGGCTGACCGGATCCGGAAACGAGGAGGTCCTGGAACTGGTGGACGACGGAGCGGGATTCGCCCCGGACCGGGTCGTCAGGGGTCGCGGCCTGGACGGAATGGCCGAGCGGCTGTCCCACGTCGGGGGGCGGTTGGACATCCACTCCGGCCCGGGTGGCGGCACGGCGGTCACCGCTACGGTGCCCCGATGAGCGCGATCCGGGTCGTGGTGGCCGACGACCACCCCGTGGTGCGCGACGGACTCACCGGCGTGTTCCGCGCCGAGGACGGTATCGAGGTCGTCGGCGAGGCGGCAGGCGGCCACGAAACGGCAGCGGTGGTGGCCCGCATCGACCCCGACGTGATCGTGCTGGACCTGCGGATGCCCGGCGGCGGCGTCGAGGCGATCCGAACACTGCGGGCGCTCGACCCCGCGCGGCCGCGGATCCTGGTGTTCACCACGTACGACACCGACCGCGACATCCGCGGCGCCATGGAGGCCGGGGCCGACGGCTACCTGCTCAAGGATGTCCGGAGTGCCGACCTGGTCCGCGCTGTGCACGACGTGGTCGGCGGCAGACTGGTGCTGGTCCCCGCCGCGCGGGCGGCCCTCACTGGCCGCGCCGCCGAGAACTCGCTCACCGCCAGGGAGGTCGGTGTGCTCCGACTGGTCGCCGACGGCCGGACGAACCGCGCGATCGCCGCCCGCCTCGGCATCGGGGAAGCCACGGTCAAAACCCACCGGCTGCACGTGTACGAAAAGCTCGCGGTGACCGACCGCGCCTCGGCGGTCAGGACCGCCTGGGAGCGCGGCCTCGTGTAGGACCGACCAGGACCGGCGCACCGCACGCCTTGGTCCGCTGGAGGGCTCAGAGCCTGTTGGGGTGCCGTCCGGGCCTGTCCCGATGAGGATGTGCGTCGGCGGTCGCTGCTACGCATCCGCCTCGCAGCCCGGCCACTGCCCGCAGTGGCCGATGGCGCCCTGCACCCACAACCCCAAAGCGGCCACCCGACCGCCGGCCCACGCCACCCGCCCGCCTACCGCCGGAAAGGCGTGCTCAGGGCGGGAAGAGCTGCGGGGCCAGATCACCGTGATCCGTGGGGACGGGGGGCAAGGCTGCGAGGCGGCTGCGCACGCCCCTACTGCGCCGCTTCGCGATTATCGCGCAGCGGGGGCCCGCGACCGCCGAAACACGTCCTCTCGGCCGGAATCCGGACCGGTACCCCAACTCAGCCAAAGACCGCCGGGCGGCGGCGCTGACGACGTCGGCCTCCCGGTTCGGCCAGGGAGTCCGCGGTTCAGCCCATCGCCCCCGGTGGCATCGGCGCCTCCACAGGCCCGGTCGGCCCGGCCGACACCTCAGGGCGGCCGATCCGCAGATCAAGGGAGATCGTCGCGGATATGGCGGAGCACTCGTCGGGCCACGGGTGACGGGAGAGTTCAGGACGCCGGGAAGGCGGCGGACACCCATTTCCACCACTGGGTGAAGTCCGACGGTACGTCCACTCGGGCAGCGACGCGTTCCATGCCCCGGCGCACGTCCCGGTCCACGCGCCACCGCTGCCAGTTGGCGGTCGCGGCGATGCTCGCCACGGCAAGGGACGGATCATCGAGTGCCGCGGCCGCCGCACGCCGCGTCTGCGGCAGGTGCGGCCACCGGGTGACCAGTCCGTCGAGCGCCGTCCTGCGTACGCGCGGGGTGTCGTCTCGGCAGGCGGCGAGGATGGCGTCGTCGGGCTCGGGCTGATCTGGTTGAGAGGTCAGGTAGTCGACCGCCAGGTCACGGATCTCGACGAAGGGGTCCGTGCGGGCGCGTCGGGCCATATCCGCGGCGCTCAACTGGTGGGGGTGCATACCTGCCAGCGCTCCCAACGCGAGGCGCTGCCCGAGTTCGTCGCCCTCCGTCGCGGCTCGGCGCAGGACGGCCGCCGCCTCAGGGTGGTCGCACCACTGCGTCGCGAGACCGGCCACGACGGACGGCGCCGCAGGCGGGGCGGTCGCGTCGCCGGCCTGACTCAGCAGTTCGGTGAGGTCGGTCCGGCCGAGCCGTATGGACCGGATCCAGGCGCGGATCTCGGCGCTACCGATCCTTCGGTTCGCATCGTACAGCACCGTGCGGTGATCGGCCTCGCCGATGCGTCCGCGCAGTTCGAGTGCTTGCATTGCGAGGGTCTGCACGCCGTCGTCGGTGTCCTGGGCGTTTTTGGTGAGGAGGGCCACGGTGTCGGGGTCGTCGCCCCAGGCGGTGGCCAGTGCCACGACCGCGAGACGACGGATCTCCGGATTCGGATCCCGGGCGGCGCGGCACAGCGCCCCGTGGGTACGCGGGTCGGCGGGCCGGAGTTCGGCGAGTGCGGTGAGAGCGGTACTGCGGACCCCCGCGTCGGAGTCGTCGGCGGCCGCACGCAGCCGGTCCCGGGTCGCGGGATGCCGGGCCCGCAAGCACGCGACCTGCTGTACCGCAGCGACACGTACGGCAGGATGCGGATCACCGAGTGCCGCGCCGAGCGTCGGCTCTGCATCCGGGTGGTCGGACCACTGGGCGAGGCGGAGCACGGCATCGGTGCGCACGACAGGGTCCGAAGCGGTCAGGTCATGCCACGGAGTTGCGGTCTCCACCCGCTCGTTCCGATCGCGCAGGGCGGTGAGTCGCCGTGCCGTTGCGCGCACCTCGCTGTCCGGGTCGCCGCGGGCGTGGTCCAGCAGTGCCGCGGTCGCGGACTCATCCTGGGGCAGGACGGCACGCGCCTCGATGGCCATCTGGCGGACATCGGCGTCGGGGAACCCGGCGGCCGCCTCGGCAACGCGCTTTGTCTCGGGATGGGTGGGCCAGGAGATTAGAAGCGATCGGAGGACCAGCCGTGCGGAGAATTTGTCGGGTGGCGCATCGGCGACCCGGCACAGTGCCCTCCGGATCCCGTCCAGGTGTCCGGGTTGGTAGCGGGACAGAGTGGCGATGCTGCGCTGGTCCCCACAGCCGTAGACGTAGAGCGACCAGTGGCCTGCCTTCGCGGCCTCGGGAGACCGCGGCCACCCAGCCACCAGGGCCGCCGCGGCACTGCGGCCCGCCATGGGGTTGGCGGAGAGGAGTGCGTACAGGGTGTCCCTCGTCCGCGGGTCGCCAGCCCCGATGGTGGTCAGGGTGCGCACAGCCATGGCGCGCACCTCGGAGCCGTGGTGGTGCAGCAGCCGTTCCACCGTGGCGCGGGTACCCGGCTCCTCCGGCCACCGGGTCGCCAGCGTCCACAGTGCCTGTACGCAGCAGGCCGGGTCGGGGTCGCGGGCCGCAGCCAGCGCGTCGGTAAAGGTGTTCGGGGGCGGTTCGGCCGCGCCGAGGGCGCGCAACCCCGCGTGGGCCGCCCGCCGTACCGAATCCGAGGTGTCCCGCGCCGCGGTCCTCAGGAGTTCCACCAGTTCAGGGTCGTCGCGCAACAGCACCGACGCGGACGCGACTGCCCTGGTCCGGACCGAGTCGTGCAGGTCAACGGTCGCGCGCCGCAATGCGACTGCTGTGCCGGGGTGCTCCGGCCAGACCGCGCACAGCGCGTCCAGAGCGCTGTCCCGTACGTTCCCGTCGGGGTGCCGAAGCGACGTCATGAGGTGGCCGCGGGTTGCCGGGTGGTCCCGCCAGCGGGTGGTCAGCGCATGCACGGCGCGGCGGCGCACGGTGGAGTCCGCACTCTGCGACGCAGCCAGGGCCGCGTCCCTGGCCTCTGTCTCGGGCAGCCCGCCGACGAGGACGGCGTCCAGTCCGTCGAGGCTGATGTCCGCGTCCGGGTCGGTCAGGGCGCGGCGCAGAGCCCGGTTGGTCTCGGGACTCGCGGGACCCCGGGTGAGCAGCAACCACAGCGCCCAGTACCGCACCCGTTCGTTCTGGTCCCGATTCGCGTGCTCGGCGAGGGGGAGCACCTCGGCGTCCGGGTAGATGTGCCGGTTGGCGCCCACGACCGCCAGGGCCGCGAACCTGGTGCTGGGGGAGGTGGCGTGCAATGCGCCTGCAACGGCGTCCCGCAGCACGGTCGCGTTGGTTGTGCCGAGGGCCAGTGCATGCAGGCGCCGGCCGCGGAGCAAGGGGTCCGGGTGGAGCGCGGCCGCGGCGGGGTCGCGCGCGGCCGCGGACGAGAGCAGCGCAATGGCGGTATCCCGTACATTGCGGTTCGGATCACAGGCGGCGGAGCGCAGCGCCGCGGTGGCGCCCTCCGCCGGCAACGCGGCCGACAGCTCCATCGCGGATTGGCGCACGTACCAGTGCGGATCGTGCCGGGCCCGCAGGAGGGCCGCCCGGCTTTCGGGCCGGTCCGGCCACCGAACCGTGAGCGCAACCACGCCGACCCTGCGTACAGCGGAACTTTCGTCGTGCGTGGCGGCCGCCAGAGCCGCGGGCACATCGGGATGGTCGCCGAGTCGCCCGGCCACCGCCTCGACCGCCCGTCGGCGAAGGAGTGAGTCCGGGTCGCGGACCGCGCCCAGTACGGCGGTGACCGCGTCCGGATGCTGAGCCCAGTGGTCCACGAGGGCGTCGAGCGCGGTGCGGCGGACACCGGAATCCGGGTCTCTCGTCGCGTCCAGTGCCGCATCGCGGGTGTCCGGGGCGTCCGGTTCGTGTCTGACCAGGGTTGCCAACGCGGCCATGCGCAGAGAGGGGTCCGGGTCTCGGCACGCCTCGTGCAGGCGAACGGGGATCGACGCGGTCTCGCCGCTCACCGCGGCCCGGCCCAGCAACGCGGCGAGGCGCACGTCGGCGTCGGGGTCGCGTTCCGCCGTTTCGAGGGCGACGCGGGTGTCCGCCGTCTCCGGCCAGTACTTGGCAAGCGCATGCGCAGCGGTGCGCCGCACCGTCGCGTGCGGGTCGCGCAGAGCGGCCCGCACCGACGGGAGACCGTCGTCGGCGTCGGGCCACCGGGCGGCGAGAGCCTGCACAGCCGCTGTACGGACGTCCTCGTCGGGATCGCGCAGGCAGAACCGCACGGCGACCCGGGTTTCCGGGGTATCCGTCCATTGTGAGACGAGGGCCCCGAGCGCCGCTCGGCGAACGTGCCAGTCGCAGTCGCGCAACGCCGTGAGTACGGCTGTATGGATGACATCGTGGTCGCCGAAGCGTGCCGTGGCCAGATCCAGGATGGCGACGCGTGTTCGTGTCATCGGACTGGACAGTGCCTCGGTCAGGGCGCGCAGCGTGTCCGGATGCTCCGTCCACCGGGTCGCCAGTGCCTGCAATGCCGCGTTCTGGACCATGGCCCACTGGTCGTCCCGCATCGCGTGGACGGCCGTGCGGACCGCTCCATCGGCTGCGAAGTGCTCGGCGAGCACGGTTATGGCGGTGGCGCGCACGTTCTGGCTCGGATCCCGCAGCAGCCGCAGTGCCAGCACCCGTACCCGTTCCTCCCCCGGCCAGGTTTCGGAGAGCGCCTTTAGGCAACCCGACCGTTGGATGTCGATCGGGCTCTCGGACGCCAGCGCGACCAACCGCTCGCGGACCTCCGGGCGATCCGAGAGGACGGCGGCGGCGATGCGCGCGGCGGCCTCCGCACCCGGCAGCGTGGTCACGTGCCGCCCCTCGTTCTCGAACCACTCCCAGTAGTCCCAGCGCCCCGGCCATGCACTCCCCACCGACCGGACCGCGGGCAGCACCTTCGCAGCGACGAAGTGGCCATGCGCCATGCCCACATGGGAGTTCGGCAACCGCAGCAGCGCGATGAGGGCCCGCTGGGCCCGGCCGGCGGCGGGCTTGCACCCGCTCAGTGCCCGAACCTCGGCCAGGCACTGGAACGCCAACGCGACCGTGCCCAGCGCGGGGCGCTCCAGCGCGGCGGTGCGCCGCGGCGCGGACTCGGCGAGCAGGTGCCGGATCACCGTGTCGGCGACCGATGGGTGCACCATGCCCGCGATCAGCCGCAGCACCTCCGTCCAGGAGGGGTCCTCCCAGTTGTCGGCGAAGATCCCGCACAGGTCGTCCTCGCTCAGCTCACGGGTCTTCTCGAAGCGGGCCACGACCTCGGCGGCGCAGAAGTACTCCAGCAGCGCCCGATGGACGAACCCGTAGACGTGCGGGCCGTAGCGGACGAGGACGAAGTTGCGCACCCGCAGTTGGCCGATCATGGTCTGCGCGATGTTCCTGGCCTCGTGCCGGGGGTACTCGAAGCGGTCCTGGAGGAAGGCGAGGATCTCCGCTTCGAGTTCGTCGTTCCAGATGTAGTTTCCGGCGACGCCGTCCTTTCCCCGCTGCATACGGTAGGCGAGGCGCCGCAGCAGTTCCTTCTTGTCCTCTTCGCGGATAACGGCGGCGCTCATCTGGGCGTCGCTCAGATGCTTGTTCACGTCCCAGTGGTGGACCAGCACGCCCGCTGCGTGGTTGTAGACCTCGGAGCGCTCCCGCGGCAGCTCCTGGTGCTTGCCGATGATGGCCAGGATGGTGAGGAGCAGGGGGTTGCCGGCCAGGTCTCGGATGGCAGGGGTCTCCTCGATCGCCGTGGTCAGCCGGGTCCGGCGCTGTGCCGCGGCGGTCGGGCGGTTCCGCAGCGCGAGTCCGTACCACGATTCGAGGAACCGTTCGATACGTGCGCGGTCCAGGTCCTCGATGGTGTAGTGCCGGAATCCGGCGTCGCCGAGGACACGGGGCTGGTAGCCGATGATCCGGGAGGTGACGACCACCTGCGCTCGGGGATGGGCCTCGGCGAAACCGGCGATCTGCCGGGAGATCGTCTGGCGTTCCCGCGGGTCGAACAGCTCGTCCAGGCCGTCGAAGACGACGAGTGCGCCGCCGTCCTCCAGATAGGTGTCGAGAGCCTCGGTGGGGACGCCGAGACCGTCGGACGTGGCGCGGAAGTCCAGGTACTCGCCGAAGGTCCGGTACTTCGCGCGCTCCAGGGCGTACTCGCGCAGTTCGATCAGCAGTGGCTGATGCCCCTCCAGGCGTTCGAGTCCGTCGCTGAGGTCGCCCTCGGCCAGAGACAGCGCGAGGTAGCGGGCGAGCGTGGATTTGCCGGACCCCGGGTCGCCGAGTAACACGCAGCGGTGTCCACCGGGCCCTGCGAGGACCTGGAACACCGGCTGCGCGATCTGCTGCCGATGCGTTTCGACCTCTGCCAGGCGATCCGCCGCCAACCCGTTCGGAACGTCGGCCGGGGACAGTTCGGCGCTCTCTTGCAGCTTGCGCCACAGTTCCTTCGGTAGTTCGGGCCGGGAGACCGACTCGCGCACCTCGGGTTCGACGAAAACGTTGCGCAGTTCGATCTGTAGGTAGTCCTCCAGTTCGGGCGGCGTGAGTGCCTCCAGGTCGAGCCGCCGGTACTCCTGGACCAGGCGCCGCCGGTAGGCGTCCCACTCCGGTAGCGCCAGCGCCACGGGGTCGGCCTGCTCGGGTTGGTGCTCGCGCAGCCAGTTCGAAACGGCGGCCGTCACGAGAGACGCAAGATTTTCGGAGTCGGTGAAGAAGCTGCACATGAGCGACTCGCCGAGTTCCTCGCGCAGCCGCTCGATATGGCCCTGGTCATCGCCTCGGTCCACGAACCGGCGCGGCCAGGAGGCGTCCTCGTCGAGCAGGAACACCAGTCGTGGGAGGCCGGAGGCTTCAGCCTCCCGGTACTCCAGTTCGGTGAAGGAGCGGGACTCACCATTGGGAGTGCTGCCATAGCTCCAGGCGAAGATGCCGAGGTACAGGTCGCAGGCGCGGACGTCGCTCTGACACTTCTCGGCGGGCGGGAGCGCCTCCGCTGTGTAGGCCTCCATGGCCACGACCTCGATTCTCAACCGTTCAAGGGCGGCGCGCACGGACGCGCGGCATTCGGTGAGGTCGTTGAACGTGGAGGACAGGTAGACCCGCGGGCGGGGGAGATGATCGCGGGAACGGGGGGACCTCAGGGGCATCGCGGCTCCCTTGCCGAGTTCTGCCTGATTCGGGGTGCACGTTCCGGCCAAGTACAGCGGAATCGCCAGAGAATCAGTCCATGGCGCCGAGCGCTGAGGCGGGAAGATGCGGACCGGAACACATGCGATCGACGCCCAGTAACTCGTGGGCCTGCCCGCCGCCTCCGTTAGGGGACTCAGTCGATCCGGCGACAAGTCGTAGTTCGCTGGCAAGTGTGCCACTTCCCGACCCCGGCACACCGGACTTCCGGTGGGAAACCGTGCCGCAGCCGTGCACGCCCAGGTGCCGCGGTTGCGTCAATTGCAGAGGAGGCCCTTATCGGCCTGGGAGGCGACGTCCTCTTATCAGGTTCGCCGGGCGAGCCACGTGGTGTGTTCTCGTGAGATGGCGAGTTCGGCATCGGCCGTGAAATGCGCCCAGACCTGTTCATTGGGCTTGCGGGGAACACGGTCTCGGATCAGCCCGAGTTCATGGACGGTGATCGAGTAGTTGCTCGACAGGGCCTGGTGCTGGCGGGTCTGGGTCCAGGCGGTGAGCGATGCACTGAGTACGGCGAGGATGCCCAGCCAGTCGAAGTCGATGATCGTCAGTGCACGACCGACGCCGGCGAACGCACCCAGGGTCGCCGCGACGGAGGCGGCGATGCTCCACTGGGTGGCCCGTCGGCGATTGGTGCGCGCTTTGAGCGTGTACCAGGCCAGTTGCTGGTCCAGCCTGCCCTGGGCGTACGATTCGATGCGCCGGTTCAGTGGCGATGCGCGCAGGGTGCGCATCTGGGGAGTGATCTGGGCGCTGCCGTCGAGTGGAGGCAGATCCGCGCCGCGCAGACCATCGATCAGGTCGCGCAGCCGTTGCCCGAACAACGCGTCCGCGTCGACCGTACTCATGCGGGACGGGAACGGGTCGGCCGCGATGGAGTAGCGCCACGCGAGGGTCTTGACCGACTCGGCGCAGGCCCGAAACTGATGCCACTGGTTTTCCATGCGTCGAGTGGTCGCCGACCAACCCAGCGAGAGTGCGCACAAGAAGGCTGCCGCGGACAGGGCGCCTCCGGCGTTTACGGATCCATTCAGGACGCTGACGTCGACCGCGCTCCCGAAAGCGGCGACGACCAACAACCCGAGGTAGACACCGGTGCGCAACACGAACTTGCGTTGATTGTCCGAGGACGCGTGGTCAGATGCCCGAAACAACGCCGGCAGGTTCTCGTCGCGAAGCACAGGTGGGATCAACACGGGTTGTTACTTCTCCGATCACGATCTTTGCAGTGAATTCTGCTGTGCTCGGGTCGTGTCAGGCGCCACGTTTGATTGGAAAACTCGCGAAGCTCGCCAAATAGGACGTACTCAACCGTCACGGTATCGTCAAACGGTTCTGCGCACCGTGGAGAGAGTCGAGTCGAACGGGCCGTTCCCGGTCTTGGCGCTGTCGCAGTGCGCCGAGGACACGTGCGCCGCGGAGTTGCTTGCCGCAGGGCGGGGGTTGGACCGGGTGAGCCGGGGAGAGCAGTTCCTGATGGCGGTTCGCGACTCCGCGAGCGGGGCACTGCGACGGATCGGCAGGCGGTCCTTCGACTCCTCGTGCGCCGGTGCGACGATCCCGTCAGCACGCACATTCCGCGCGCGTCGGGTGCTCTCAACGTATGGCGCAGGGGAAGGCGACAACGCGATCGCGGGTTCGCTCCGCGGCACCGCAGTGTGACCCGTCGCTCCGGCGCCCGGCGGCCGCGTCGTCCTGCCCGCCGCGCCCGGGGAATCGCCCGCCCGGTCGGTGACCGACCGGGGAGGGCCACCGGTTCCGGCCATCTGTCACCCCGGGCCACCGGTGGCGCCGGGGCCGCGTCCAGTGCCGCGCAGGGCGATCGCGCCGCGCGCGGCCACGGCGACCGCGCCGGCGGCCGCGGCGAGGCACAGCGCGGCAAAGCTGTCGGGTGCCCAGTTCAAC
>NZ_PYGA01000045.1 GCF_003014485.1 Murinocardiopsis flavida
CGCGTTCACGCAGCTCAGCGGGGTATTTCCTCGGTGCTGGCATGTCTCTCATCCTTCCCAGGTTTGAGAGCCTCCATCACACCCGGCACGAAACAAATCCCTGGTCGGAGTGGACCAACGGCATCTGGCCAGGAGTCAGCGTCCCCAACGCCGCACGCAAGGAAGCGTTCGTCAACTCCAGGCTCGGTGACAACCCCGCCGTGTAGGCGATGATCTGCCGATCGAACAGGTCCATGACCGGTGACAGATACACCTTGCGGTCCGCGACCACGAACTCGGTCACGTCGGTCACCCACTTCTGGTTCGGCCCTTGGGCCGTGAAGTCACGCTCCAGCAGGTTCGGAGCCGCCTCGCCTGTCCGGCCCCGATAGGAGTTGTAGGGGCGCTGGCGGCGCACCCGGCAGACCAGGCCGAGCTGGCCCATCAGCTTCAGCACGGTCTTCTTCGCGACCTTCCACCCCTTTTTGCGGAGCCGGTCATGGATACGGCGATGCCCGTAACGTCCCTTGTTGTGCTCGAAGAGATGCGTTATGTCGGCCTTGAGCGCGGCGCGGGGGTCTGGGGCATGGAGTCGGGCCTGGTGGTAGAAGAACGTGGAGCGGGCCAGACCAGCGACCTGAAGCAGCACCTGAAGGCGGTGTTCGGCTTTGAGAGAGACCACAGCCAGGACCTTCACTCTGGTGGGTGTTCCCTCAAGGCCCGCACTTTTCCCAGGTAGGCGTTCTGGGCGCGCAGGAACTCGTTCTCACGGCGCAGTCGCTCCAGTTCCGTCTCCGGCTCTGGCGGTGCGCTCTTGGGCGGGCGTCCTGGCTGCTTGGGACGCAACCCGTCCTCGCCCTGGTCGCGGTAGGTGCGCGCCCAGGTTTCCAGCAGTGTGGGTGAGGATAGCTCGAGTTCCTGGGCCAGTTCGGTCTTGAGTTCGCCGGTCAGGAAGCGGCGCACCGCCTCGATCTTGAACTCGAAGGAGTAGGACTTCTTCGCCTGTTTGGCCACCAGCGCTCCCGGGCCGTGGATCCGCCACCGTTGGTACAGGCGCCGGATCGGTCCCCGGGGTAATCCCAGCGTGGTCGCTACCGATCTATCGGCCATGCCCTGCTCGAACCACGCTATCGCGGTCTCGCGTTGGGAGGGGGTGAGCGTGCTGCTCGCTCTCATGGGACTGCTCCCTGGTCGATGGGCCTGGGTTTCCAGTCCAACTTCCAGGGAGCAGTTCAGTCCGAGTGGCCCCCGAGATGTTGGACGCGATCCCCGTCCAAGCAGTGGAGTTGGACAAGGTGCCGGAAGAGGTACTGAGACGGCTGTTCGAAGCCTTCCGCCTGGAACTGACCTATGACAAGTGGGCCAACCACGTGCACATCAGGGTCACCCTCGCGGCGGAGAGCCTGGACGAGTCGGTCCGAGCGGCCCAACGGGTCGCCGACCCCGGAGAAGGATCAGAAATGAAGAGATGGGAACCCTCGAAGAGTGTTCCCATCTGCGAAGTGCCCCCTGCGGGGCGCGGCGCAGTAGGGAACGGCGCTCAACTCGTCATCGAGGAGCATGTGGAGCTCCCGGCGTCCCGTCGGGGAGTTCGCCCGTCCGGGAACGGACGGTGAGGCGCGGTGGAGTCGTCTCGCTGGTCTCGGTGGATCACGATCTTGGCGGTACTGCTGCTGGCGGTAATCGCGGCGGTGGTGTCCTATGCGCACATGTTCGACCTGGCGCAGCGCCATGGCGAACCCCGGTGGCGGGCGGCGCTGTTCCCGCTGTCGGTGGACGGCATGATCGTCGCCTCCTCGATGGCGCTGCTGGCTGATGCCCGCCATGGCCGGCGCGGGGGAGTGCTGCCGTGGACGCTGCTGATACTGGGCAGCGTCGCGTCCCTGGCGGCGAACGTCGCGGTCGCCGACCCCACCGTGTGGTCGCGGGTCATCCACGCCTGGCCCAGCTTCGCGCTGATGGGTGCGTATGAGTTGCTCATGCGCGAGTTCCGCATCGACGCCGAAGGCGCACGCATAGCGATCGCATCCGATGAGCAGTCCCCGGCTGCGGAACGATCCGAGCTCGCTCATACGAGTGAGGCCGATGGCGACCCGGCGCACGAAGGGCGGGAGGGGCGTGCGCGGCTTCGGGTAGTCGGAGCGAGGAGCGAGGAGGCTGATGGTGTCGCCATTGAGGTCGCGGGGTCTTTCGAGGCGGTGCCGCAGGTGCAGGTGGAGGCATGGTGTTGGGCGCTGGATAACCGTCGAGAGGACGGTTCGCTTCCCTCGGGCCGCGAGATCGCGGCCCGCTTCGATCACAAGGAGCGCTGGGGTCGGCTGATCAAGCAGTGGGGGCAGCAGGGACGCTTCGATGGCGTAGCGGTGTGACTGCCCTCTGTTGGTGCGGTTAGAAAGGAACGGTGGCCAACTCGTCATCGAGGATTGCGTGGAGCTGTCGGCGTCCGGTCGGGCTGTCCGCCCGTCCAGGGACGGGCGTCAGTGTCAGCGCTGTGCCGAACCGAACGGTATTCTAGCCGTGCATAGTTGCAGGTCGCGAAGCCGCTCTCCACAGGCGTGGAGGTGAACCGCCCACGGCGACTCACGAGAACCTGACCCTCGGCCGCTCTCCACAGGCGTGGAGGTAAACCGATCCGGGTGGTCCTGCCCGCCGGAGGTGCGACCCGCTCTCCACAGGCGTGGAGGTGAACCGGAGTTCGCGCGCTTCCACGGGGCTCGCTACGCCCGCTCTCCACAGGCGTGGAGGTGAACCGTCGGGGAACGCGCGGGGGGCGTCGTTGACCGGCCGCTCTCCACAGGCGTGGAGATGAACCGTATGAGCAGGTCGACCGCACAGGGCGAAGGTACTGCTCTCCACGCGGGTGGAGGTGAACCGGACGATTCCGCGTTCCGGGGGGTGCCTACCGCTGCCTACTACCCCGTGAAACGAGTCGTGCGAGCTAAGGCAAAGCTCAACTCGCACGATATGTACAAAGGGTCGTGTCCGAGGGGCGAGTCGACCCTTACGTACATGTCCCTGACGCTGTCCGCGGACCTGGCGCTGGACGGGCGGTGACCTGGGATGGGTTCTTCCCGCTGGTCCCGCTGGACGACCATCGCCGCCGTGCTGGTGCTGGCCGTCATCGCGGCCGTCGTCTCGTACAGCCACATGTTCGAGTTGGCCCAGCGCCATGGCGAACCGCCGTGGCGCGCGGCGCTATTCCCGCTGTCGGTCGACGGCATGATCGTCGCCTCCTCCATGGCGCTACTGGCCGATGCAAGGCATGGCCGGCGCGGCGGCCTGCTGCCGTGGACACAGCTCGTCCTCGGCAGTGTCGCGTCGCTTGCGGCGAACATCGCGGTCGCTGACCCAACCCTGTGGTCCCGCGTTATCCACGCCTGGCCGTCGTTCGCCTTGCTGGGCGCGTATGAGTTGCTCATGCGCGAGTTCCGCATCGACGCCCATGGCGCACGGACAGCGATCGCACCTGATGAGCAATCGGTTCGCACCGCACAGGTTGAGGCCGCCATGACCGAGTCACCCGAGCAACCGGGGAGCGAAGGCAAGCCCGGCACCGGTGGGGGAACTCGACCGCGGCTTCACGTGGTGGAGGCGCGGACTCAGGGCACGGCAGGGATTACCGCCGAGGGGGCGGATCCTTCCGAGGTGGTACCGCAGGTCCAGTTGGAGGCATGGAGTTGGGCGCTGGACAACCGCCGTGAAGACGGCTCGCTTCGATCACAAGGAGCGCTGGGGGCGGTTGATCAAGCAGTGGGGGAAACGGGGGCGCTTCGATGGCGTGGCGGTGTGAGTGCCCTCTGCGGGGCGCGGCGCAGAGGGGGCGATGGCTGATTCGTCACCGAGGAGCGAGCGGAACTTCCGGAGTCCGGACGTGGCGGCCGCCCGCCCTGGGGCTGGCGTCACCGCTGTACCGAACCGAACGGTATTCTAGCAGTGCAAAGTTGCAGGTCGCGAAGTCCGCTCTCCACGCCCGTGGAGGTGAACCGAAAGACCCCCGGCATTGAGCCGGGGGTCTTCTCCGCTCTCCACGCCCGTGGAGGTGAACCGCCCACGTCCGCCTCGTCGGGCGCGGAATCACCCCGCTCTCCACGCCCGTGGAGGTGAACCGGGTGTAGTCACCTCCGCGCCGAGGTGATGTTCCCGCTCTCCACGCCCGTGGAGGTGAACCGCCGTCGTCGGCGCCGCGGACCTGTTCGACCTGCCGCTCTCCACGCCCGTGGAGGTGAACCGATGAAGAACGGCAAAGTCCAACCGTTCCTCGACCGCTCTCCACGCCCGTGGAGGTGAACCGTAGCTGGTCGAGAGCTGATACGGCGACCCGTCCCGCTCTCCACGCCCGTGGAGGTGAACCGCTCGCGCGCGACTCCTCGGCCAAAGACGTGTCCCGCTCTCCACGCCCGTGGAGGTGAACCGCGGGGTGCTCGCGTCACGCGTGTCTGTCACATCCGCTCTCCACGCCCGTGGAGGTGAACCGGCCCCGCATGCTCGCTGTACTCGATTTCGTCGCCGCTCTCCACGCCCGTGGAGGTGAACCGCTCGCGGCGGCGGAGGAGTCGTGGGAGTCCGCCCGCTCTCCACGCCCGTGGAGGTGAACCGTACCGGTGCCGGTGCAGGACTGCGACGTGGTGCCGCTCTCCACGCCCGTGGAGGTGAACCGGGCCAGTTGGAGATCCAGGGCATCACCGGCTGCCGCTCTCCACGCCCGTGGAGGTGAACCGACCGCAGCACGCCGCGCTCCGGCGAAGAAGGACCGCTCTCCACGCCCGTGGAGGTGAACCGGTCGGGCTGCCGTCGTGACCCCCTTCGAGCGGCCGCTCTCCACGCCCGTGGAGGTGAACCGCGTTGCCCCAGAGGTTCTTGTGCACGTAGGTGCCGCTCTCCACGCCCGTGGAGGTGAACCGAGCGTCGGACCCGAATTGCTTCGCTCGCTGGCCCGCTCTCCACGCCCGTGGAGGTGAACCGGGGCGGTGTCGGTCCAACTGAGCGTGCTGTCGCCGCTCTCCACGCCCGTGGAGGTGAACCGGGCTTGATCGAGCTGGTGACGATGCCGCTGATCCGCTCTCCACGCCCGTGGAGGTGAACCGCGCACCGCCCTCCGCGACCGGTACCGCCGCATCCGCTCTCCACGCCCGTGGAGGTGAACCGGCCGCGCTGTCCCAGGTCAAGGGCCTGGGCACCCGCTCTCCACGCCCGTGGAGGTGAACCGGCCGTCGACGCCGACCGCTCCCGCGTGGAGCACCGCTCTCCACGCCCGTGGAGGTGAACCGAGCAGCGACGTCTTCAATGGCCATCGCTAGAGCCGCTCTCCACGCCCGTGGAGGTGAACCGGTGGCGAGGCCGCTAGTGCTCATGATCGACTGCCGCTCTCCACGCCCGTGGAGGTGAACCGTCGGCCGGGCCCCAGATCTTGACCCCGGCGGCCCGCTCTCCACGCCCGTGGAGGTGAACCATGCTGACCGGGAACCTGGGCACCTCCTACTCCCCGCTCTCCACGCCCGTGGAGGTGAACCGCCGGACACGGTGGTGGAGGTGAACCGGTGCGCGCACGCGGCTCATCGGTACCGTTCTCGGACCACCGCTCTCCACGCCCGTGGAGGTGAACCGCGCGGAGGTGTTCTCCGGACAGGTCGTACATGCCGCTCTCCACGCCCGTGGAGGTGAACCGGCCGGGGTCGTGCGCATCACCGCCGACAACTGCCGCTCTCCACGCCCGTGGAGGTGAACCGGGGACGGGCTGATCTCCGTCGTCAAGCGGCGACCGCTCTCCACGCCCGTGGAGGTGAACCGGTCACGGTCATGGCGGTCCTTCCGGGAGGGCGCCGCTCTCCACGCCCGTGGAGGTGAACCGAACGCCTGCACCATGGACGGGCGCAGCACCGCCCGCTCTCCACGCCCGTGGAGGTGAACCGCGGTAGTTCGTCGGCCACGGGATCGGGTTCAGCCGCTCTCCACGCCCGTGGAGGTGAACCGCAGTCCGCCCGCACCCGCTGGCCCGGCGCGGTCCGCTCTCCACGCCCGTGGAGGTGAGCCGTCCGGCGGCATGGAGATGTCGCTGTACGCTGGCCGCTCTCCACGCCCGTGGAGGTGAACCGCTCGGTCAATCGGCTCGCAGTGAGATCGCCGCCCGCTCTCCACGCCCGTGGAGGTGAATGAAGCACGGTTCGATTCGTAAGAGTGCAGCGCCTTCGCAGGGCGTGATCCTGTAGGTGTTTCGATCGGAACCAGAACTCTTCCCCGCAGAGCCCTGCGATTCTCCTGGCCCATTTGTCACTGCCCACGGTTAAGGTCGGCGAAATCCATCACCAGGGAATGGGGCACGCGTGGACGGATGGGAGAAGGCTGGTCGCCATGAGGTTGATCTGTTGCTGTGGGGCAAGTCGAGAGGACTCGACGGCAGCCAGTACCCACTGATCTGCCACCTGCTCGACGCAGCCGCCGTGATGCGGGTCCTGTGGTGCGAGGTGATATCCGCAGGATTGCGTGCGCAACTTGCTGAGCAAATGGGTGTAACGGAGGAAAACGCTGGCCGACTGTTGGAATTCTGGGCTGGTCTGCATGACATCGGTAAGATCACCCCGGCTTTCCAACGCCAGGTGTGGGTGCCACCCGGTTATCCGCAAGGCCCGGGCGATCTCCCAAGGGGACACGATTTCGCGGCCCACCTCTGGTTGGCGAGCGCGCTCCGCCAGGCGGGCTATGCCGATGAGAGGCGCGCACCCGTCGCCCGCCTGGTCGCCCAACTTCTCGGTGGCCACCACGGTTGCTTTCACAGCGTGGACCCGGGTGACACGCGCCTGGAGAAACGCCCGTTCATTGGAATCGGCAACGGCCCTTGGGACGAGCAGCGCGTCGCTGCGTTCGATGCAGTGCATACGATCCTGGACGCCCCCGAGCCTCCACCGAATCTCGGAGGCGACACGGCCGCCGTGGCCTGCGCTCTGATCATCCTCTCGGACTGGCTCGCCAGTCAGATCAGCTTCGTCAAGCGGCAACTCGTCCAACTGCCGGACAGCGGTCGGGTGGAAGATCTTCAGTCGTTCTTCCACCGGTCCCTGGCGCAAGCACCCGCACTGCTCTCGAACGCAGGTCTAACCCGATTGCGACTGCGGGCCGGCACGTTCGGGGAGGAGTTCCCATTCGAGCCCAACGCTCTACAGTCCACGATCGCCGAGGAACTTCCGGCACTGGTGACCGGACCGGGTCTGCTCATGGTCGCGGCTCCCATGGGGATCGGGAAGACCGAGGTCGCCTTCCATGCCGCGCGCATCATGGGGCATGCCGCGGGCACATCAGGGATCTTCGTCGCCCTTCCGACCATGGCGACCGCCGACCAAATGTATGAGCGCCTGGCCGCCTACCTCCGCAACCGGAGCCTCGATCCCACCGGCCTCACCCTGCTTCACGGCATGGCGTGGTTGAGCCCGCTCATGTCCATGGTCAGCGAGGAGCACGCTGAAGGCGTCGGGGACATCACCAGCGAGGACGACACGGTGCACCTCGCCGTGGCCGAGTGGCTGCTCGGCGCCAAACGCGGCATCCTCGCCCCCGCCGCCGTGGGAACCATCGACCAGGCGCTGATGGCGGTGCTTCCGGTACGCCACAACGTGCTGCGGATGCTGGGCCTTGCGCAGAAGACCGTCATCATCGACGAGGTTCACGCGTTCAGCCCGTACATGCGCAGGCTTCTGGTCATCCTGCTGAGCTGGCTCGGCCGGCTGGGTGCACCCGTCGTTCTGCTCTCGGCCACGCTGCCCAAGCACGTGGCGCGGGAACTGTATACGGCCTACCTCGGGCGCGCCCCCGAGAGCGCCGAGGCTCTGGACCTTGCACAGCACTATCCCGGCTGGACCTATGCGCAGCGCGACATGCCGACCCCCATCTCCACCGCCGTAGCGGTACCACAGGAGGACCGGCGTGAACTCGCGGTGACACTGCGGCCGGTCGATGTGAGCCAGCGCGACGGCAAGGACATGGTCGACCGGATGCCTGCACTTCGGGATGAACTGCGTCGGCTGATCGACGAGGGGGGCTGTGCCGCGGTCATCTGCACCACGGTGGACCAAGCACAAGAGACCTATCGTGACCTGCGCGCATGGTTCGACCAGAGGAAGACGGACGGGAGCGCGTCCCCCGAGTTGCGCCTGCTGCACTCCCGGTTCCCAGTGGGGCAAAGAGCGCGCATCACCCACGACGTCATCACAACGTACGGCCCTAATGGCGATCGGCGCCGCCCCTCGGTCCTGGTGGCGACCCAGGTCATCGAGCAAAGCCTTGATATTGACTTCGATCTCATGATAAGTGACCTCGCTCCGATCGAACTTCTACTTCAACGCTCGGGCCGCGCCCACCGCCACAAGAGCAACGACGCATCCCGCCCGGAGTGGGCCGCGACGCCGCGGCTCGTCGTCCTGACCGCTCCCGGCGAGGACACTCCGCGCGTACCGAAGCCCTGGACCCGCGTCTACCCCCACGCCTCACTCATCCGCGCCCAGCGCCTCCTGAGTAGGCGTGAAGACAAGCCGATCAGTATCCCCGACGACGTCCAGGACCTTGTCGACGCCGCGAGCCCAGGAGACGGCATTGGAGCACCGGACCCGCTGCTGGACGGATTCGAGTCCGCGGAGGTGGAACGCATCAGCGCAGGTTTCGTGGAGGTACAGGCCGCCGAGATGATCGGCATCGCCACCCCTGACGGATTGACGAACCTGTATTCGCTCACCGATCGGGAGATCACCGAGGAGCTGATCTCCACCCGGTTCGACGCCGATTCGGAGCGCGTGCTGCCGTACTTCATCGGTGAGGACGGGGACTACCACCTCGGGGGGCCCGACGGGCCGATGGTGCCTGTGGTGCCCGGTGCCGGCCGACGCTTCACTCGCGAGCAGTGCGCCGAGGTGATCAACCACACCATCCCGTTGCGGGCTTCACTGCTCCAAGGACGGAGCGAGGCGAACATGCCGCCTGAGGCGTGGAGCAACGACGTCCACCTGCGCAACCTGGTCCTGCTGCCCCATCGGGTGGACGCAGACGGTCAGCCCGTCGGCCCAGTGCTCGGCGACCAGCGGTTGACGCTCCACCTCGACGTCGGCCTTACCACGAGTTTTTAATTAAGTCCTACCGCTCTTAATTGGAGATGCCATCCTTGAGTCATGAAGCCGCAATCAGCCCCAGCCCAGCCTGCGCAGGGCCTCACCCTGCCCACCGTGTTGCAGATGCTCGGCCGCCAACTATCGAAGGCAGGCCGAACGTTCCACCTGCTGTTCACGGGCTCACTGCTGGGGGGCATCACCTCGGAGGTGTTCCGGCACCTCATCAACTGACACTCGGGTTGGGGCCCGCCTCAAGCGGGTCCCAACCACCTCCACCCACGTGGAGAACCAGTGATAACCACGCACAGGTGGCGGCCTCCCGCTCGGTTCACCTCCGCATTGCGGAGAACACCTGCGGATCTATCCTCCCAGGCCGCTCGGCTGAAGGAGCCTGGGGGCGAGCCGACCGCAGCACCGCGGGGAGGAGACCGCCCGAGCCGAACGGCATCCATGGACGGAGGTGGCCTCAACCGGCCAGGTTGTGAGGAGCTGGCCGCTGAACTGCGTCGTCCGCGCCTTTCTCGGTCCCGCGTCCGCGGAGAACCTGACAGCTCTGTCTGTTCTTCGTACACACCAACGATCAGTGCGGCACTCTGTCCCCACCCGCATCGGTATTGCCACCGTTCAGGAGTATGCGATGTCCTCCCCCTCCTACCTGCTCACCCGCGAGCCGTGGATTCCGGTGCGGTGGCGCGATTCGACCGCGGAACACCCGCCGGCCGTCGGCCTCACGGACCTCTTCCTGCGCGCCCACGACATCACCGACGTGAGCTTGCCGCTGCCACCCGCCGCAGCGGGGCTGATGCGCCTGCTGTATGTCATGGCCGCGGAAATCACCGGGTTGAACGCTGTCCACGTCCGCAACGACTGGCTGGATGAGCGTGACCGGAAGCTGGAGGACGGCCGCTTCTCGGAGGACCGCGTCCACGCCTACTTCGATGCCGCCTCCCGCAGCTTCGATCTGTTCGGGGGCACGGACAACCGGCCGTTCCTTCAGGACCGCCGCCTGATCGAGGAGTGCGTCGACAGCAAGGGAAACCCGGTCACCTCCGGTGTCAACAAGCTGGTCTGGGGCCGTGCGGCAGGCAACACCCAAATGTGGTTGTCCCACGACACCGACACACACCCCCGCGCGGTCCCCGCAGGCGAGGCGGCCTGGCATCTGATCGCGTGGCTCTACTACGGGCCCTCCGGCATGAGCACCCCCCGCGTCGTGGGCGCGACCAGCGCTAGGAACACCACCGCCGGCCCGCTGCGCAGCACGATCTCCTACCACCCCGTCGGCGCCAACCTGTTCGAGACGCTCATCCTCGGGATCCCCCACCTCGATACTCCCCGAGACCAAACCCCCGCGCCCTGGGATGTACCGCTCGCCCAGGACCCGCTGGGTACCCCCGAACCGCCCACCGGCTTGACCCGGTCGCTGACCGGACGATTCCGCCACGCACTCCTGCTCACCCCCGCACCCGACGGCCGGTCGGTCACCGACGCCCGCATTACCTGGGCCTGGCGCCAACCTCAAGGCGACGCCAGGGACCCCTATCTCCTCTACCAGGCGAACAAGAAGGGCGAGCAGTATGCGCGCCGGGCCGACGCCGACCGGGCCATCTGGCGCGACATCGATGCCCTGGTGCGCAAGAACCCCGGGGACAGCGACGAGCGACGCCCCGACATCATCGACGACCTGAACGAGCTCTACGACAGCGCGTCCTACGCTGCGCGCGCCGACCGCGTGCGAGTCCGCGCCTTCGGGTTCGACCAGGACGGACAGGCCCGCGACCGCCAGTACTTCACCGCAGTCACCCCGCCGGTCCTCGCTTACCTGGAGGAGCGGAACCCTGAGCTGTCCGGGCGGATCAAGCAGACCCGCAAACACGCCGAACAGGTCGGGCGGAACCTGACAAAGGCGCTGGTGCGTGCGTGGCGCGATGTGACCGGCAGCGGTGAGGTCAAAGCGCCCTGGTCGGGGACCGGCGAGGCCCGGTACTGGAGCGCGGCGGAACGACGGTTCTGGCAGCTCGCCGCGGCAGTCGAGACGCCCGCGCGGATCCGCAACGAGTTCATCCGCATCGCGCTGGACGCCTATGAGAAGGCCACCGCGGCCTACACCCACGACCCGCGCCACGTGACCGCCATCGAGAACAGCCGCACGCAGATCCTGACCGGCTGGCAACGCGAACAGGAGCAGGAATGAACGCGCCCCCGCACACCCGTGAGGCCCAGCGCGAGATCCGCACCGGCGCCGAAAAGCTGGTCGCTTACGTGCGCGGCAACCTCGACATCCCGGCGCCACGCTCGGAGATGCGCCAAGCACTGGGCATGGCCCCCTCCGACCCACGGTGCTGGCACGCCTACCGCCACACCGAGCCCTTCCTGCCCGGCCGACGCGACGACACGGTCGAATGGGCGTTCCTGGCCGTGGCGGCGATGATGGCGTCCCAACCGCCGACCGCGCGCTCCCAGGACCGCGGCCGCGGCCCTGGCACCGACGACTCCGACACCGCCCAGGTGCCGGGTGAGCCCGCCTCGCCCTTCACCGGGAACCTCGGTGTCGCCGTGGCACACGCCGTCGACTACCGCGCCATCGCCGATGCGACCGCGCAGGGACGCCTGCACCAGTTGTGCCGCCAGAACGCATCCGGGCTCCACCGCCAACTGCCGCGGATGATCGTGCAGCTGCGCAACCATCTGATCCGGGTCGACTGGGTGCAACTCGCCTGCGACCTCGCGGACTGGGAGTACGACCACGACCGGGTCGTGAAGAACTGGTTGCAGGGCTACCACCGCACCCGCGCACGGCTCATCGCCAAGCGTAAGGCTGACCGCATGACCTCCACCCCTACCGACACTGATGAGGACGCATGAGCACCCCCCGATTCATCGACATCCACGCGTTGCAGACCATGCCCTACTCCAACCTCAACCGCGATGACCAGGGAGCACCCAAGACCGTGCTGTTCGGCGGTGCCGAGCGCACACGGATCTCCAGCCAGAGTTGGAAGCGCGTCGTGCGCCACCGGGTGGAGCACGTGCTCGGCGACACCGCGGTGCGCACCCGCCGGGTGGTCCGCGGCGTCGCCGAACGCCTGCAACGCCAGGGCTGGGCGGCGGAGGAGGCCGAGGCGGCCGGGCGCCAGGTCGCGCGCTCGGCCGGCAACGGCATCAAACTGGAACGCAGCAAGGACGAGAACGACCAGGAGATCCTGACCACCTCGGTCCTGCTGTACCTGCCCGAAGCCGGCATGGACGAGTTGACGGCGGTCGCCGCCGCGCACCGCGAGGAGGTCGTGGCCGAAGAGGCCAAACCGGAGGGCAAGCGCAAGGGCGTGCTGCCCGGCGAGGAGATCGCCGAGATCCTCGGCCGCCGCAGCGCCGCCATCAACCTGTTCGGGCGCATGCTCGCCGAGTTGCCCGGGGCCAACGTCGACGGGGCCGTGCAGTTCGCCCACGCCTTCACCACCCACGGCACCAACGTGGAGTACGACTTCTTCGCCGCGGTCGACGACGTTGAGCAGCAGCTGGGCATTCCCGGCAGCGGGCACATCAACACCGCCATGTTCAGCGCCGGGACCTTCTACCGCTACGCCAACATCGACCTGCGCGGGCTCGCCGCCAACCTCGGTGAGGACCCCGCGACCGGCCGCGAACTCCTCACCGCGTTCCTCAACGCGTTCATCACCTCCCTGCCCACCGGCAAGGCCACCGCGACCGCACCCTCCGGCGTGCCCGACCTGGTGCATATCGCCGTGCGCGACGACCGCCCGCTCTCCCTCGCCTCGGCCTTCGAAGCGCCCATCCGCCCCGCGGAAGGCCACTTCGCCCCCTCTCTGGCCGCGATCGACGCCTACGCAGAGTCGGCCAATGCCCTGCTGGGCGCCGACCACCGGCTCTGGGCCGGGCACACCCTCGCCGGCGGCGACAAGCCCACCCGCCTCGGTACCCGCCACGCCTCCTACGAGGCGCTCGTCGGTGCCGCCGTCGCCACCTGGAGCGAGGGGTCTGCATGAGCGGGCTGCTGCTTCGCCTGGCCGCCCCGATGCAGTCCTGGGGCGAACACAGCGCATTCGGCGAGCGTGACACCCAGAACGTCCCGACCCGCTCCGGGCTGCTCGGACTGATCGCCGCCGCGCACGGCATCGAGCGCGGGCAACCGCTCGGCGAGTTGCACCGGCTCACCTTCACGGTGCGCGTCGACCGGCCCGGGGTGCGGATGGTGGACTTCCACACCATCGGCGGCGGCCTGCCCCGCACACGCGGCGTGCTCACCGCCGACGGCAAGCGACAGAGCGCGGCCACCGCCACCATCGTCACCCGCCGCCACTACCTCAGCGACGCGGTCTTCGTCGCTGCCGTCGAAGGCCCCGACGAGACTGTCGCCGCGACCGAGGCCGCGCTGCGGGCACCGCGGTGGCAGCCCTTCCTGGGCCGGCGCTCGTGCCCGCCCGAGCAGCCCCTGCTCCTCGGTGGTGTGGTCGAGGACCCGGTCGCCCGGCTCCACCGGGAGGTGCCCATCGCGCGGCGTGCGCCCAACGGAGAGGCCGAACTCGACTTCGTCTACGAGGGAGAGCACGAGGACGCCTTCGAGCGCAGCGAACTCTACGACGTCCCCACCGAGTTCACCCGGCACGACCGCCGCTACCGGCCCCGCCCCGTCAGCGTCGTCACCACCCGTATCCCCCGGGATCTGTTCACGGCCAGCGCCGACGACTACCGCGCCGAACTCGCCACATACCTGCAAGGGGCGGCCCGATGAACGCCTGGCTGACCCAGATCACCCTCAACCACCGCCACCGGCGCAGCCATGAACTCGCCGCCGACGCCAACCTCCTGCACCGGGAGCTGATGCGCCTAGCCCCCGACGACTTGGGCGAGACCCCGCGCAGCGCCGCCGGGCTCCTCTACCGAATGGAGGAGAGCCGCACCGGGCTCAGAATCCTGGCCCAGACGCGGACACGGCCGCGCGTCGACCGGCTCAGCGACGGTCTCGCCAATGACGTCACCAGCAGAGACCTCACCCCGCTCCTCACCGGGCTGCGCCCCGGCGCCTACGTGCGCTACCGCATCGCCGCCAACCCCACCCAGCGCGTCGGCGACCCCAAAGCCGATCCCCGCAGGAAAGGCAAACTCACCGTCGTGACCGGGGAACGCGGCGACCTGTGGTGGCTGACCCGCGCCACCGCCAACGGACTGCACCCCCTCAGCCTCACCCAGACACGGCTCTCCGATACCCGCGCCGGCATGGTCGCCCACGCGGTCACCCGCTTCGACGGCCTCGCGATCATCACCGACACAGCGCTGCTACGCGACGCCGTCCTCACCGGCATCGGACGCGCGAAGTCCTACGGGTGCGGCCTGCTCAGCCTCGGCCCCGCCCGCAAACCGGAATGAGCCACCGTGACCGCCCCCTTTACCAGCGCGCGGCGCGCGCTGTCAGCACCCACCCTTGCCATGCTGCCGCGCATCGCCGATTCACTGTCGTTCCTCTACCTGGAGAACGTCCGGGTCGTCCAAGACGACACCGGGGTCTGCGCCCAAGTCGCCAAACCCGACGGCGCCATCGACCGCGTCTACCTCCCGGTCGCCTCCCTGGCCTGCGTCCTGATGGGCACCGGCACCTCGGCCACCAACCCCGCCATGGCCACTATGGCCCGCCACGGCAGCACCGTGCTGTGGACCGGCGCCGGCGCGGTGCGCATGTACTCGGCCAGCCAACCCAGCGAACTCACCACCCACTGGCTGGAACGCCAAGCCCGCGCCTGGGCCGACGACACGGCAAGGCTCGCGGTCGCGACGCGAATGTATGAGATGCGCTTCGGTGCCGGTGTCCCCGAAGGCACCACCCTCCAGCAACTCCGCGGGCTGGAAGGCCAGCGCATGAGACTGATGTATCAGATGCTGGCCGACAAGCACCGCATACGCGGCTTCAAACGCAACTACAACCCCGCGAACTGGGACGAGCAGAACCCGGTCAACCAAGCCCTCTCGGCCGCCAACACCGCCTTGTACGGCGTGGTCCACGCCGCCATCATGGCGCTGGGCTGCTCGCCCGCCCTGGGCTTCGTCCACAGCGGCAAGCAGCACGCCTTCATCTACGACGTCGCCGACCTGTACAAGGCGCAACACACCATCCCGATGGCGTTCTCCCTGCACAAGAGCGCGAACCCGGATCGTGATGCCCGACGCAACCTCCGGGAGAGCTTCCGGCTGTATCGCCTGATGCCGACCATCGTCCACGATGTCCAACGGCTCCTCGACCCCGAACTGGACGAGGAGGACTCCGAGGTCGCCGACCCGGAGCTCGTGCATCTGTGGGACCCCGATCTCGGCCCTGTCGACGCCGGCGTGAACCACGCCGAGCCGGATTGGTAGGCCCCAGTGCCCAACATGGTCGTCATCTCCACCACCGCGGTCCCCGATCACGTCCGGGGAGCCATCAGCCGCTGGCTCATCGAACCCGCCCCCGGCTTCTACGTGGGAACCGTCTCGGCCAAGGTCCGCGACATGCTGTGGGACGCGGTCAGCGCTTCTGTCGGCGAAGGGGCAGCCGTCTGTGTCCATCCCGCGGAGAACGAACAGCGCTACGTCATCAAGACGGCCGGGCAACGCCGCCGTCGAGTGACCGATCTCGAAGGACTCCAACTCGTCGCATTCATGGGCGAGAACGGTCATGTGCCTTTGTGAAACCGCAGGTCAATTAGTCTGCTCTCCACGCGGGTGGAGGTGAACCGGCCCATGCGGCGTCGGCGTGCCAGCGGCGCGCCTGCTCTCCACGCGGGTGGAGGTGAACCGAGACCTCCAGCTCGTAGACGAGGTAATGCCGGCTGCTCTCCACGCGGGTGGAGGTGAACCGAACCCCGCGCAGACCGTGCGGCGCACACAGCGCTGCTCTCCACGCGGGTGGAGGTGAACCGGGGGGACCGGCGGCCGGGAACGGACCGGCCGCCTGCTCTCCACGCGGGTGGAGGTGAACCGCCCGGTCGGTGTTTCGTGCCGGGTGTGATGGAGGCTCTCAAACCTGGGAAGGATGAGAGACATGCCAGCACCGAGGAAATACCCCGTTGAGCTGCGTGAACGCGCCACCCGCATGGCCATGGAAGCCCGCCGTGACCCGGCCAGCCGCCCCGGGGCGATCGCCCGTACCGGCGACCAACTGGGCATCAACCGCGAAACGCTGCGCACCTGGGTGAACCAGGCCGAGGTCGATGCCGGAGACCGCCCCGGCACCACCACCGACCAGGCCCAACGCCTGGCCGAACTCGAACGCGAGGTGCGCGAACTGCGGCGGGCCAACGCGATCCTGAAGTCCGCATCGGCTTTCTTCGCGGCGGAGCTCGACCGCCCACACACCAGATAGTCGCGTTCATCGATATCCACCAGCAGGAGTTCGGGGTCGAGCCGATCTGCCACGCGTTGCAGGTCGCCCCCTCCACCTACTAC
>NZ_PYGA01000046.1 GCF_003014485.1 Murinocardiopsis flavida
ACCGACCTCGACAACCTCCAACCCCTCTGCGCGGCCCACAACCTCGCCAAAGAGCACCGCCGCGCCGCACACGAACGCCGCACCCGGACCCACCGGCGTGACACAGGCGCCGATCCGCCGTCATCCCCCTGACCGACTTCGGCCGCACCCGCCGGGCACCTGCCCGGCGGGCCGCACCCACGCCCTGGGTCTTTCCGCGGCGTCGGCCGGTGCGTTCCGCGCCGCTGTGGCATCATCACCCCGAATGGGGAAAAGGTGATCGCGACGACTGCGGAGCAGGGGATCCAGGGCGGCGAGGCCGCGCCCGGACTACAGGCCGCCGTGCGCGGCTACCTCGACCACCTCGCCGTGGAGCGCGGCCTCGCCGCGAACACCCTCAGCTCCTACCGCCGCGACCTGCGCCGGTACGTGGAGTACCTCACCGGGCACGGCCGCGGCGACCTCGCCGAGGTGCGCGAGACCGACATCACCGGGTTCGTGCGGCTGCTGCGCGAAGGCGATCCCGACCACCGGCCGCTCGGCGCCAACTCCGCCGGGCGCGCCGTGGTCGCGGTGCGCGGGCTGCACCGGTTCGCGTTGCGCGAGGGGCTGACCGACGCCGACCCCGCGCAGGAGGTCCGTCCGCCGACACCCCGCCGCCCCCTTCCCAAGGCCATCTCGCTGCACGACGTGCAGACCCTGATCGGCGCGGTCGAATCGGTCGAGGACCCCCGCACCCTGCGCGACCGCGCCCTGCTGGAGCTGCTGTACGGCACCGGCGCCCGCATCTCCGAGGCGGTCGGCCTGGACGTCGACGACATCGACCGGCTGCCCATGGCGGCCGACGGCACCGACGCGGTGTCGGTGGTGCGCTTCCTCGGCAAAGGCGGGAAGGAGCGGCTGGTGCCCTTCGGACGCTTCGCCCGCAACGCCATCGACGACTACCTCGTGCGGGCCCGCCCCGCACTGGCGGCGTCCGGGCGCGGCACACCGGGGCTCTTCCTGAACGCGCGCGGCGGGCGGCTCACCAGGCAGGGCGCGTGGGCCGTGCTGCGCGCCGCAGCGGCGCGGGTGGGGCTGCGCGACGTCTCACCGCACACGCTGCGCCACTCGTTCGCGACGCATCTGCTCGACGGCGGGGCCGACGTCCGGGTGGTCCAAGAACTTCTCGGTCACGCTTCCGTTACCACGACGCAGGTCTACACCCTGGTCACCGTGGACCGGTTGCGTGAGGTGTACGCCGCGAGCCACCCTCGTGCCCAAGCGGTCGCCCCGGGCCGATGAGAGCCGCCCGCAGACCCCATAGAGTGTCGCAAGAGTGTCGCATTGAATCACCCGGTACCGGCGTTCTAGAGTCGCCGCACGACGCAACGAGCTGTCGACAAATTGAGTTTTTCCGACGGTCGGTCAACCGGTGAAAGTCACGTGGCCGGTAACGACTGGTCCGTAGGGAGGTCAAGGGTTGTGAGCTGGTCAGCATACGACGACGCGGAAGCGGCGGGCGCCGCTCCGGTCGACGACGAATCGGTCGCAGAGCCAGCGCGCAACCCGTGGGGGGAAACACGCAGCACGGGGGCGGCACTGCACACCAAGAGACCGAAACCCGAGTACGCCGATCCGGAACCGTTGGACCAGCACGGTCCGGCTCGGGTCGTGGCACTATGCAACCAGAAGGGCGGGGTCGGTAAGACCACCACCACCATCAACCTCGGCGCTGCCATCGCCGAGTACGGACGCCGGGTGCTCCTGGTCGACTTCGACCCGCAGGGGGCGCTGTCGGTCGGCCTGGGCAGACTCGACCCGCGCGAGCTCGACCTCACCGTGTACAACCTGCTGATGCAGCGCGATGTCACGATCGAGGACGTCCTGCTCAAGACGAACATCGACGGGCTCGATCTCATCCCGAGCAACATCGACCTGTCGGCGGCGGAAGTCCAGCTCGTGGGCGAGGTCGCCCGCGAGCAGATGCTGGGCCGCGTCCTGCGGCCGGTGATGCACGACTACGACGTCATCCTCATCGACTGCCAACCGTCGCTGGGGCTGCTGACCGTCAACGCGCTCACCGCGGCGCACGGGGTCATCGTCCCGCTGGAGTGCGAGTTCTTCGCGCTGCGCGGGGTTGCGCTGCTCATGGACACCATCCAGAAGGTGCAGGAGCGGCTCAACGAGGAGCTCGTCATCGACGGCTTCCTCGGCACCATGTACGACCCGCGCACGCTGCACGCGCGCGAAGTACTGGCGACGATCATCGACGGTTTCGGCGACAAGGTGTACGGCACCGTCATCAACCGGACCGTCCGATTCCCCGACGCCACGGTGGCGGGGGAGCCGATCACCCGGTTCGACTCCTCGTCGGCCGGTGCGAACGCCTACCGAGATCTGGCCAAGGAGGTGCTGGCTAGGTGGCCTCTCAGCGGTCCCGAAGGGTGACCCTGCCCGGTGCGGCCGATCTGTTCTTCCGACAGACCTCCGCGCCATCGAGTGAGCCGGCCGAGCCGGCGCCGCCAGCAGCACCACCGGAACCACTGCGGGAACCACCGCCGGAACCACGACCGGAAGCACAACCGGAACCACCGTCCAGGGCCACCACCACCGGGACCGCCGTCCCTGAGCCCGCGGCACCCGCCTCAGCGCGTGTGCGCAGGCCCAGGGTCACCAAGCCGAGCTCGCCGCAACCCAGCGGTCGGCAGCGCCACGACGAGAAGATCACCGTCTACATTTCGGCGACGGAACTCCTCGCATTGGAGCAGACCCGGTTGACGCTGCGCGCCGACCACGGCCTCAGCGCCGACCGGGGGCGGATCGTCCGCGAGGCGGTCGCGGTGCTGCTCGCCGATTTCGAGGAGCACGGCGACGGCAGCATGCTGGTGCAACGACTGGACGGACCGTGAGCCGGTCCACCGGTGCCAAGCTGGATTCATGACCGATGAACAACGAACATGAAAAGCGAACACCGCACCGTGGCTGAGCCGCGGTCACCGGAGGTCGAAGGGGAGACCGCCGTCGCCGAGGAGGAGGGCGGCGGCGGTTTCCAAGTGCGCCTGGAGAATTTCGAGGGCCCGTTCGACCTGCTGCTCGGGCTCATCTCCAAGCACAAGCTCGACATCACCGAGGTGGCGCTGTCGCAGGTCACCGACGACTTCATCGCGCACATCAAGGCGCACGGCGAGTCGTGGGACCTCGACCTCGCCAGCAACTTCCTGCTGGTCGCCGCCACCCTGCTCGACCTCAAGGCGGCCCGCCTGCTGCCGCGCGGCGAGGTCGAGGACGAAGGCGACCTCGCCCTGCTGGAGGCGCGCGACCTGCTGTTCGCGCGGCTGCTCCAGTACCGCGCGTACAAGGAGGTCGCGGCGGTCTTCGCCCACCGGATCGCGACGCAGGGCCGCCGCTTCCCGCGCGCGGTGCAGCTGGAACCCCGTTTCGCCGAGGCGCGGCCCGACGTGTTCATCAAGCTCGGCCCGCAGGAGTTCGCGCTCCTCGCGGCGCGGGCGCTGACCCCGAAGGAACCGCCGAGCGTCCCCGTCACCCACATCCACCAGACCAAGACCTCGGTGCGGGAGCAGGGCGCGCTGGTCATCGAGGCGCTGCGGGAGAACGGGACGATGGCGTTCAGCGAGCTCGTCGCCGACTGCACCGAGACGTTCGAGGTGGTGGCCCGTTTCCTGTCGCTGCTGGAGCTGTACCGTGCGGCCAGTGTCGGATTCGACCAGCCGGAGCCGCTCGGCGAGCTGATGGTGACCTGGGTGGGTGAGGGCGAGGTGGTCGTCGAGGACGACTACGGCCGCACCAAGGATCCCGATGACGGCTGAACAGGCCGCACCGCCGAGATGAGGTGCCGAGATGAGGTGCCGCGGCGCGGGGGCCGATATGAGGGGTCTGCAACGTGGGGCCCGCGATGAGGGGGAGGACAGCGTGAGCGTAGGGGAGGCCGTCGAGACGGCACCGGGCGGAGCGGAAGGGCACGGCCCCGCCGGGCCGCACGGTGACGGTGCCCACACCGGGGCGGACGGCGGGACGGACACCGGGACCGTCGCCGAGGCCGGCGGAAATGAGCAGGGCGGTGAGCACGCCGGTGCAGTGACCGTGCTCCGCCGTGACATGGAAGCGGTGCTCATGGTGGTCGACCAGCCGGTGTCGGCGTTCGACCTCGCGCGCGGCCTCGACAGCACGGTCGGGCAGGTGACCGCGATCCTGGAGGGGTTGGCCGCCGAGTACACGGAGCAGGGGCGCGGTTTCGACCTGCGGGAGGTCGCCGAAGGGTGGCGTGTGTACACCAGGCCGGAGGCAGCCGACGCGGTCGAGCACTTCCTCCGCGAGGGCACGGAGGTGCGGCTCACCCAGGCGGCGCTGGAGACCATGGCGGTCGTCGCGTACCGCCAGCCGGTCTCGCGCGGCAGGGTATCGGCCGTTCGCGGTGTCAACTGCGACGGTGTTATGCGTACCCTCGTATTGCGGGGGTTGATCGAAGAGGCCGGGCACGACCCGGAATCCGGCGCGCTGCTGTACCGCACGACCAGCTACTTCTTGGAGCGGCTGGGCCTGCGCGACCTCGACGAACTGCCCGATATCGCACCTTTCCTGCCCGACGACATCGAAGGTCTCGACGACACCGGTGAACACACCACGTGACAATAACGGGAACCGCGGCGATCGCGGATCCCACGGCCGGCGCGGTGAGCGCGGCCCAAGCACACCGCGCGGTGCGCGCGGCGACTCCAACAACAGCGGTTCCAGCTACGGCGGTTCCGGTAACAGCGGTAATCGCGGTGGCGGCTACCGGAACCGCGACGACCGCCCGGGCGGCCGCCGCGACGACGATCGGGGCGGGTACCGGGGACGCGACGAGCGTTCCGGCGGTCACGGCGGTGGTCGGGACGATCGGGACTCCCGGAATCCCCGGGGCGCTTCGGCTCGTGACGACCGCGGCGGGTACCGGGGGCGTGACGACCGTGGCCGCGATGACCGGCCCCGTAACGACCGCGATGACCGCGGCGGTTACAACCGGGGACGCGATGACCGCCGCGACGACCGGGGCCCGCAGCGGCGGGACGACCGCGGCGGTTACCAGGGCCGTGACGACCGGGGCCCGCGGGGTTCCTATGGTCGAGATGACCGCGGACCGCAGCGCCGCGACGACCGGTCCCGTGATGACCGGCCCCGCAACGACCGCGATGACCGCGGTGGCTACGGCAGGGGACGCGACGACCGGCGCGACGACCGGGGTCCGCAGCGGCGGGACGACCGCGGCGGTTACGGGCATGGGCGCGACGACCGCTCCCGTGACGACCGCGGCGGGTACCGGGGCCGGGACGACCGTGGGCGCGATGACCGCTCCCGCGACTCCCGCGACGATCGGGGCGGATATCGCGATCGCGACGACCGCGGTTCGCGGGGTTCCTACGGTCGCGACGACCGTGGGCCGCAGCGCCGTGACGACCGGTCCCGTGATGACCGGCCTCGCAACGACCGCAACGACCGCGATGACCGCGGCGGCTACGGGCGCGGACGCGATGACCGTCCGGCCCCTCGTGGTGGATCGGACCGCTCCGCCGGCCGTTCCACCGGCCGCCCCGCCGCTCGCGGCGGGTCCTCCGGCGGTGGCGCGCAGGGCCGCGGTGCTCCTCGGGGCGGCGCGGGCGGTGGCCGTTCCGCGGGCGGGCGCGGTCCGAACGCCCGCGGTAACCGCGACTCCCGCGACTCCGGTGTGCCGCGCGGCGGTGGCCAGGCCGAACGCGATCTGTCGCCGGCGGCGCGGGCACGCCTTCGGACCCTGCGCAACGAGTTCGACCCCTCGGACGAGGACCAGAAGGGCGAGTCCCGCGACAGTTACGTCGACGTCCCTGGCGGCATCCGCCTCCAGAAGGCGCTCGCCCAGGCCGGTGTCGCCAGCAGGCGCGCCAGCGAGGAGCTGATCGCCGAGGGCAGGGTCACGGTCGACGGCCAGACCGTCAAGCGCTTCGGCGCGCGGGTCGACCCTGCGAAGTCCGAGATTCGGGTCGACGACATGCGCGTCGTCACAGCGCCCGACCTGCTCTACTTCGCGCTGAACAAGCCGCGGGGGGTCGTGAGCACCATGTCCGACCCTGAGGGTCGGCCCACGCTGGCCGACTACGCGGGGCAGACCGAGGAGCGGCTGTTCCACGTGGGTCGGCTCGACACCGAGACCGAGGGCCTGATCCTGCTCACCAACGACGGTGAGCTCGCCAACCGCCTCACGCACCCGCGGTACAAGGTCGTCAAGACCTACATCGCCAAGGTGCCGGGGCCGGTGCCGCGCGGTGTGGTGAAGCGGGTCCGCGAGGGCGTGGAGCTGGAGGACGGCCCGGTCGAGGTCGACTCCTTCCGGGTCGTGGACGACGAGGGCGGGGTGGCCATGGTGGAGGTGCGCCTGCACGAGGGCCGCAAGCACATCGTGCGCCGGCTGCTCGACTCCGTGGGGCACCCGGTCACCGACCTCGCGCGCACCCAGGTCGGGCCGATCGGCATCAACACCCTCAAGGTGGGCACGATGCGCGCGTTGACCACCAAGGAGGTCAGCGAGCTCTACACTGCCGCGGGTATGTAGTTCCGTACGGCGGCGCAGAGTGCCGGCGGGCGACCATCGGAGGGACGGACGACAGTGGCAGTGCGAGCGATCAGGGGTGCGGTCCAGGTTGACGCCGACGAGCGCGATCTCGTCTTGGCGGGCACGGCCGAACTCGTCTCAGAGGTCATGGGGCGAAACGAGCTGAGCACCGACGACGTGATCAGCGTGCTGTTCACCGCGACGCCGGATCTCACGTCCGAGTTCCCGGCGCTTGCGGCGCGCAAGCTGGGGTTCGTCGATGTCCCCTTGGTGTGCGCGAGCGAGATCGCGGTCCCGGGGGCGCTGCCCCGCGTGGTCCGTCTCATGGCCCATGTGGAGACGGACCGGCCGCGTGCGGAGCTTCAGCACGTGTACCTGCGCGGGGCGCAGGCGCTGCGGCTCGACATCGCCCAGTAGCGGCCCGTTTCGCACGCGGCGGCGCGGGGTCCGGCCCACCACCGGACCCCGCGCCGCCGATCCCGGCCATCCGGTCCGCTATCCGGTCTGCCACCACGCGCATATCCGCCGGCGACCAGCGGTCGAGTACGTCTTCCGCGATGGCACCGGACCTCGCCGAGGCGTACACGCTCCCTGAAGCCCCCGACGCGGAGCAGGCGGAGCGCACGCAGCGCCACTGACAGTGGCTGGTCTTGGTGTTCTACGCTGGGGAATCATCGTTTTGACTGCATTGTTTTGGCTGCATCGTTTCGGCGGCGTTGTTCGAGTGGCGTTGTTCTAGTGGCGATGCGTCAACAGGGAGCTGGAGTACGGGAGTGAAGATCGAGAGCGCGGTCGTGGTCGGTGCCGGGCTGATCGGGACGTCCATCGCGCTCGCGCTGCGCGAGCACGGGGTCGAGGTGGCGCTGGCCGATTCCGACCCTGCGGCGCTGCGGCTGGCGTGCGAGCTGGGCGCGGGCACACCGCTGGGCGACGGCCCCGGCACGCACCCCGCCGACGTGGCCGTGGTCGCCGCCCCGCCGGGAGCGGTCCCCGCCGTCCTGCGCGAGGTGCAGGACCGCGGGTTGGCGCAGGTCTACACCGACGTCGCGAGCGTGAAGCACGGGGTCCTGGTCGAGGCGGTGCGGGCGGGGTGCGACCTCGCCACCTTCGTTCCCGGACACCCCATGGGCGGCAGTGAGCGCAACGGGCCGGGCGCCGCCCGCGCCGACCTGTTCCTCGGCCGGTCGTGGGCGCTGTGCCCCACCGACAAGACCGACCCCGGCGCCGCCGCGACCGTCGCCGAACTCGCGCGGCTGTGCGGAGCGGCGCCGCTGACCTTGGACGCCCGCGCGCACGACCGCGCTGTGGCGCTGGTCTCGCACGCGCCGCACGTCGCGGCGTCGGCGGTGGCCGCCCGGCTGCTCGAAGGCGACGGCAACGCCCTGGCGCTCGCCGGGCAGGGCGTCCGAGACGTCACCCGGATCGCGGGCGGCGACCCGTCGATGTGGGCGGAGATCCTGCGGCACAACACCGGTCCGGTCGCGGACGTCCTGGAGGCGGTCGCGGCCGACCTCGCAACGGCGGCGCAGGCACTGCGCGCCGAGGAGGGCGGTACGCCGGTACGCGGCCTGCTCGACCGCGGCCGCCGCGGCCACGAGCGCATCCCCGGCAAGCACGGCGCCCAGCGCACTCCCGACTATGCGGTGCTGCCTGTGGTCATCCCCGATGAGCCCAACGCTCTCGGGCGGTTGTTCGCAGCGGTCGGCGACGCGGGGGTCAACGTGGAGGACATCCGCATCGACCACAGCCCCGGCCTGCCCGTCGGTGTGGCCCAGCTGTCGGTGCTCCCGGATTCGCTGCCGGACCTCGCCCGCGCCCTAGCCGACCGCGGCTGGTCGGTCCACCCCTAGGACCTGGTGCGCGCGGAGCCGGTGCGGCGCCGCTGATTCCCGGTCACCGTTGGTCGACGTCGCGGGGCATGTCGCTGGGCATGTCGCCGGTCATGTCGCGGTCCTTGTCGTGGGCCATGTCGCGGGCAAGGAGGTCTGCCTCTGTCTCGCGCCGGACGAGGAGGCGGGCCCGACCGGACGCGATCGCGGCGATCGGCGGGCGGCCGACCATGTTGTAGGTGGACGCCATGGCGTGTGTGTAGGCCCCGGTGCATGCCACGGCGAGCAGGTCGCCCGGGTGTACGTCGTCTGGGAGGTCGGCTCGGTGGGCGAGGACGTCTCCGGCTTCGCAGTGCCGCCCCACGACGGTCGCCGGCCGCGGCGGCGCCTTCGTCGTCCGGCCGACCAGGGCGATCTCGTGGCGAGCCCCGTAGAGCGCCGGCCGGGGGTTGTCGCTCATCCCGCCGTCCACGGCGATGAACCGCCCCCTGCCGGGCCGCGACTTGACCGCGAGCACCCGGTACACGGTGACACCGGCGTTGCCGACGATCGCCCGCCCCGGTTCGACGGTCAGCCGGGGCATGGGGAGGTCGCGGTCCGCGCACTCCGCGCGGACGGTGGTCAGCAGGCGCGCGCCCAGCAGCGCCGGGTCGAGCGCCGTGCCCCCGCGAACCGTCGCCACCGCGTGGCCGCCGCCGAGGTCGAGCTCGCCGAGGGTCACACCGAAGCGGTCGCGCAGTTCGGAGAGGAAGGCGACCGCGCGCCGCGCCGCCGCGAGGAACGGGCCCGTGGTGGCGATCTGAGAGCCGATGTGGCAGTGCACTCCTGCCAGGGTGAGTTCGGGGCGGTGCAGGATTCGCTCGGCGACGGCCGCCGCCTCGCCCGTCGCGATCGACAGGCCGAACTTCTGGTCCTCCCCGCCGGTCGCGATCGCCTTGTGCGTTCTGGCGCGGATGCCGGGTGTGATCCGCAGCAGGACGCGCTGGGGAGAGCGCCGTTTCGCCAGTACGGCGAGGCGGTTGACTTCGCACATCGAGTCGATCACCACGCGGTCCACTCCGGCACTGCGGGCCGCCGCCAGCTCGCGCGGGGGTTTGGCGTTCCCGTGCAGCAGGAGCCGCTCGGCGGGGAAGCCCACTGCGGTGGCGACGGCGAGTTCGCCGCCCGAGCACAGGTCGAGGGACAGCCCTTCCTCGTGCACCCAGCGCGCCATGGCCGTGCACAGGAACGCCTTCGCGGCGTAGGCCACTTCGGTGCCGGGGAACGCTGCGCGGTAGGCGCGGCAGCGGTCCCTGACATGGCGTTCGGAGACCAGGATCAGTGGGGTTCCGTACGTGTGGGCTGCCGCCGCAGTGGAGGCGCCGTCGATCTGTAGGTCGCCATCGGAGGTCCACACGGTGCGGTCGGGCCACGGCGGCGGGGCGTCGATCGCCGTTTCGGCGGCCTTGGATGGTTCTGCGGGTTCGGTTGGTTCCTTGGGTTCGGCGTCGTCGGGTTGCGGGATCAGGGGGCCCGCGAGGTGCATCATGACCGCCTCGCGAGTGTGCGAGTGCGGCGAGGACCGTCGGCGGCGTCTCTCGGGCGCAGCGGACCTGCGGGCGTGCCGGGGGCGACCACGAGGGCGTCGACCTGGACCCGGTTCACGCCCAGTGGTCGGGACATCGATCGCAGGGCGGACATCGCGACGCGGGTCCACTGCTGCGACGGGCCCATCGCGGCGCGCAGCCGCGCGGCACTGGTGAAAGCCAGCGCCACGCGTTCACCGTCGCCCAACCGCGCCATGCGCAGCGACACCGCACCGCCGGGGTCAGTGTGGGCGGGGACAGTGCAGACGGGAACGTAGAGGAGGTTCGGCGCCTGATGACCGGTCCGTGCTGAAGGCAGGTCCGCTGCGGGGTGCGGTTCGGTGGCGGGTACCAGGGATGGCGTGGCATCGGCCACCGGTTCGTGCTCGTGCACTGCGGAACTCCTCTGATGTCGGGCTGATGTCAGGTGCCGGACCGGGGGACCGGTCGCGGATCCGACATTAGGAAGCCCGATATCGACCCTGATAGGGCATTGACAGCCTTCTAACGCATATGACGGATTTCTTGATGGCCCGTTGACACGCGTTCCCGGCCGGTTCCGCCGGGCCGGAGGAGGGGTGCCGCGGTTGTAGCCTGGTTCGTTAGAGATGAGATGGAATCACACCCGGGGAGAGTTCTGACAGTGAGCGAGCAGGGCCGCGCAGAGGGAATCGTCATCGCCATCGACGGTCCTTCCGGGTCGGGCAAATCCAGCACGGCCAAGGGCGTGGCGCGCGTTCGTGAACTGCGGTACCTCGACACCGGGGCGATGTACCGGGCCATGACCTGGTGGATGATCGAGCACCAGGTCGATGTCGACGACGCGGCAGCCGTCGCGGACGCGGCATCGCGCCCAGTCATCACCATGGGCACCGATCCGAACGCCCCCACTGTCCAGGTGGACGGCTCGGACGTCGCCCGTGCGATCCGCGGCCAGGCGGTCACCGAGAACGTGAGCGCGGTGAGCGCCGTTCCGGCGGTGCGCTCGCTGCTCGTCCGGCAGCAGCGCGACATCATCGCGAGCGCGTGCGCCGAGACCGCCGGGATCGTTGTCGAGGGGCGCGACATCACGACCGTCGTCGCCCCTGACGCCGCGGTGAAGGTCTACCTGACCGCCAGCGCCGAGGCGCGTGCGCAGCGGCGCAGCTCGGAGGTGTCGGCGACCGACGTCGCCGCCACCCAGGCCGACCTCGCCCGCCGCGACCTGCTCGACTCCAGCAGGGCCGCGTCCCCGCTGACCCAGACCCCTGACGCGATGGAGCTCGACTCCACGGGCCTCGGCCTCAAAGAGGTGGTGGCCCTCGTGGTCAAACTGGTCGACGACGCTCCGGCGCGCGTCGCCTGATCCCGCTCCCGGCACCGCCGTCCGGCGGCGCCGGGGTAACACGCCCCGCCTCTGAGGCGGGGCGATTCACGTGTGTCTGCGCACACGCATCCGATCCCCGCGGCACGCATCCTGGGCGCGTGGGGAATCCGCAACCGGGAAGTGGTACCTGTGATGAACGAGCATGTCGAATCCGCGTTCGCCGACGATCCCGACGGCCCCGCCGTCGCACCGGTGGTGGCCGTTGTGGGCCGCCCCAATGTCGGCAAGTCCTCCTTGGTGAACCGCATCATCGGCCGCCGCGACGCGGTCGTCGAGGACGTCCCCGGGGTGACCCGCGACCGGGTCGCCTACGACGCCAGCTGGCGTGAGCGGGCGTTCACCCTGGTCGACACCGGCGGTTGGGACGTCAGCGTCAGCGGGCTGGCGGCGAGCGTCGCCCAGCAGGCGGAGTACGCGGCGCGCACGGCCGACGTGATCCTCTTCGTCGTGGACGCCACGGTCGGCATCACCGACACCGACGAAGCGGTCGTCCGCGTGCTGCGCGGCACGAAGAAGCCGGTGGTGCTGGCGGCGAACAAGGTCGACGGCGGGATGCAGGAGCCCGACGCCCTCGCCCTGTGGAACCTCGGCATCGGGGAGCCGTTCCCCGTGAGCGCCCTGCACGGCCGCGGCAGCGGCGAGCTGCTCGACGCGGTGCTGGAGGCGTTCCCCGAGGAGCCCGGCATCTCCGAGGACGCAGACGAGGAGGGCGGTCCGCGCCGGGTCGCGCTCATCGGGCGGCCCAACGTCGGCAAGTCCAGCCTGCTCAACCGGGTCGCGGGGGAGGACCGGGTGGTGGTCGACGCGGTCGCGGGGACCACGCGCGACGCCGTTGACGAACTCATCGAGCTCGGCGGGCAGACCTGGAAGTTCATCGACACCGCCGGGATCCGGCGGCGGTTCCGCGCCCTCCAGGGCGCCGACTACTACGCGACGGTGCGCACCAGCGCGGCATTGGAGCGCGCGGAAGTCGCCGTGGTGCTGATCGACGTCAGCGAGTCCCTCGCCGAGCAGGACCTCCGCGTCATCGAGCAGGTCGTGGAGTCGGGCCGGGCGATGGTGCTGGCCTGCAACAAGTGGGACCTGTTGGACGAGGAGCGCCGCTACTACCTGGAGAAGGAGATCGACCGCCAGTTGGGGCGGGTCGCCTGGGCGCCGCGGGTGAACATCGCGGCCAAGACCGGGCGCCACGTCGAGAAGCTGGTGCCGGCCCTGGAGCGAGCCCTTGAGTCCTGGGACGCCCGGATCTCCACCGGACGGCTGAACACGTGGCTGAAGGAGCTCGTCGCGGCGACCCCGCCGCCTGTGCGCGGCGGAAAGCAGCCCAAGATCCTGTTCGCGACGCAGGCGTCGTCCCGGCCGCCGCACTTCATCCTGTTCACGACCGGGTTCCTGGAGGACAACTACCGCCGGTTCATCGAGCGGCGGCTGCGCGAGGACTTCGGGTTCGAGGGCAGCCCCGTGAAGCTGAGCATGCGGATCCGGGAGAAGGAGAAGAAGGGCGGCGGCGGCAAGGCGTCGCGGGGGAGCACCCGGCCCGACTGGCACCGGTAGGCGGTCCGCCGCCCAGGAAAGGGCGTGGTCCGCCACCCGGCGAGGGGCATGGTCCGCCGTCCGGCGAGGGGCGTGGCGCTCTGCCCGGCAAGGAGTGTGGTCCGCCGTCCGGCGAGGGGCGCAGCCCGCCACCCGGAAGAATGGGTGCGGTGCTCTCCCTCGCCGGGAGCGGTGCTCGGCCGGTTGGCGGCGGTGCTCGGCACAGTAGGAGGCGGCTCTCCGCTCGGTAAACCGGTGGTGTGCGGCTGGTCTTTTGTATGGTGTGGACGGTAGGCCACAGCGTGTAGCCCTACTGAATTGGAGATTCCTGATGTCCACGGACGGTGTGCGAAGGACTGCGGGCCTGATCGATCGCCCCGTCCCGTTGCGGCAGGCCGCCTACCAGGCGCTCCTTGACCTCATCATCACGCGTGAGCTGGAGCCCGGCAGGCATCTGGTCGAGCAGGAGCTGGCCGTGCTCCTCGGTGTGTCGCGGCAGCCGGTCCGCGAGGCGTTGCAGCGGCTGAACAACGAAGGCTGGGTCGATCTCCGTCCGGGGTACGGCGCGTTCGTGCACGTGCCCAGTGAGAGCGAGGCCGATCAGCTGCTGACCGTGCGCGCCCTGCTGGAGACCGAGTCGGCGCGGCTCGCCGCGCGTGAGGCGGGGCCCGACGACGTGGAGCGGCTGTGGGGCCTGTGGCGGGTCGGGGTCGCCGCGGTCGATTCCGACGACCTCGACGTGGTGGTCACCGCCAACGCCGACTTCCACCGCACGGTCACCGAGGTGGCCGGGAACCAGGTGCTTGCGGAGCTCGCCGCGCAGGTGGAGCGCCGTGTGCGGTGGTACTACGCCCCAGTCGCCCGGATCAGGGGCCGCGCGTCGTGGGACGAGCACGCCTCGATGATCGAGGCGATCGCGCGCCACGACGCCGAGGGTGCGGCGGAGCTGATGCGCGACCACGCCGACCGCACCCGCCGCATGTACCACGAAGAGGTCGACGGCAAGCAGGCTGAGAGCGCACAGGCCGACAGCGGGCAGGACGCAGGTAAGTAGGCAGGACGCCGGTAGGCAGGGCGGGGAGGCGTAGCCGCCCCCCGCCCACCGCCCACCGAATGGGCCGTTGCCCACCCCACGGGGTGGGCAACGGCCCATTCTCGTTCCGCGGTCCCGCTTGCACGCGGCCCGCGCCGACCGCGCCGACCGCGCCCGTCGTGGTGACCATCGTGGCCGTGTCCGCCGCCGACGTGGACGGGGTGGCTGGAAGGTGAAGGGACCGTCAATGGAGGTATTGCATACTGCATACGGTATGGCGTAAGACTTGGAGGACCGGATCGAACCCGGATCCGACCTGGAGCCGGAGCCATAGAGGAGGATCGCCGGTGGATCTCTTTGAGCACGAGGCGAAACAGCTGTTCGGCGAGCACGGCGTGCCGGTCGCGGAGGGCCAGCTCAGCAGCACGCCTGAGCAGGCCCACCGCACCGCGGAGCGGCTCGGCGGCCGTGTCGTCGTCAAGGCGCAGGTGAAGATCGGCGGCCGCGGCAAGGCGGGCGGCGTCAAGGTCGCCGACGACCCCGCCGACGCCCAGGCGAAGGCCGAGGAGATCCTCGGCATGGACATCAAGGGCCACACGACCCGCGCGGTGCTCGTGGAGGAGGCCAGCGCGATCGCCGAGGAGTACTACCTCGCCTACCTGCTCGACCGCGCCAACCGCACCTTCCTCGCCATCGCGTCGGTGCAGGGCGGCATGGACATCGAGGAGGTCGCGCGCACCGACCCCGATGCGGTGGCCCGCGTCCCGATCGACCCCGCCATCGGCGTCGACGGCCCGACCGCCGACCTCATCATCGAGCGCGCGGGTTTCCCCGAGCACGCGCGGGCGGGGCTGCGCGCCGTGCTCCGCCGGCTCTGGGACGTCGCCAGCGCCGAGGACGCCGTACTGGTCGAGGTCAATCCGCTGGCGCGTACCGACGCCGGCCGGGTCATCGCCCTCGACGGCAAGGTCACCCTCGACGACAACGCGTTCTTCCGGCACCCCGAGCGCACGCCGTTCCGCGACGACGACCAGTCCGACCCGCTCGAAGTCCGGGCGAAGGAGAAGGGCTTGAACTACGTCAAGCTCGATGGCCAGGTCGGCATCATCGGCAACGGCGCGGGCCTGGTCA
>NZ_PYGA01000047.1 GCF_003014485.1 Murinocardiopsis flavida
CCGCTGCGACGTGCTGTTCGCGATGCTGCGCGACGGCTCCTTCTACCAACCAGCCACCACCCAAGCGGCTTGACAAAACCATAGAAGCACCCCCCCGCCCCGTGCTGTGGCCGCCGCCGGCGACGGCGGTCGCGCAACCCAGGTTGACATGACAGCTTCGCGCAACCTAGGTTGACACCATGGATGCTGTTCAACTGGCGGCGGCCGCTTCGGACACCTCGACCCCCGTACACGGTCTGCGTTCCGTCGCCTCGTTGCGCGCGCTGGTCGAGTCCTTGGAACTGCGGCAGGTGGAGGAGGCGCTGCGATTGGGCGAATCCTGGTCGACCATCGCCGCCGCGCTCGGGGTGACACGGCAGGCCGTCCACAAGAAGTACGCGAAACGACTGAGCCACGTCGACCCCATCGAAAGAGGTCAATGATGACGAACCCGTCCGCGAAGCCGGTCAACCGGAGCAAGGGCTTCGACCGCACCGTGATCGAGGGGGCCGCAAGCAACGAAGCGGTGCGCTCGGGCCACCCCGACGTCGGCTTCGAGCACCTGTTCCTCGGACTGCTCGTCAACGGCGGCCCGGGCGCCCTGCTGCTCATGGACGACGGCGTGGGCCTGGCCGGGGCGCGCGCGGCGATCGACGGGCTCATGCGCGAGGATCTCGCCCAACTGGGGGTCGACGTGCCCCTGCCGACACCGGAGGACACGTCCGGCACGGTGACGGCGGGACTGCTCCCGCTCACCCCCCGCCTGCGCGAACTCGTGGACGACTGCCCGACCGCCGGCGGCGACCAGGCGCTGCTCGCCGCGCTGATCGACGACGAGGGCGGCCGGGTCCGGCGGCTGCTGGACCGGCTGGGCACGGACGCCGACCGGATCCGCCGCGCCCTCGACGAGCCGGCCGGCGGCCAGGCGGGCCCGGCACCGTCCTCGGCCGACCGCGAGCCCGCCGCGTCCTCCGAGGCGGCGGCCGAAGGGTGGCAGTACGCCTCCTTCGAGCTTGAGGTGCCCGTGTCGGCCGAACGGCTCTGGGACCTGGTCGGCGACCCGGAGCGCCGGGCCGAGTGGGACCGGATGGCCGTGTCGTCGCGGCTGCTCGACGGCGGGGTCGTGGAGCTGACCCGCAAGGAAGGGGAGACGGCCCGGGAGTGGATCACGCACAGCGTCCCGGGCCGCGAGGTCACCTGGGAGCAGGAGGCCGCGCGCAGCGACATTCCGCCCAACGTGTTCCGGATCGCCATCGAGCCGATCGGCGACCACGCCCGGCTGCACCTGCGCCGAGGCGCGCGCAGCGCCCTTCGCGGCCGTATCGCCAACCGCGTGGTGCGGTGGTTCCTCCGCAACGACCTCCGGGCCCAGGCCCAGATCATCGCCCAGTCCGCCGCCTCGTAGCGGTTCCCGCCCGCCGACCAGCGAGCCCCCCATCGCCGCGGCGGGGCGGGGGTGGCGGGAGGTGGGGGAGCGGCGGGGGCGACACGCGGGTAACGAGTCCGTCTCCGTGCTGTTCCGGGCCTGATGCGCTGCGCTAGGTTGCCGACAGCGGATCGGCGGCTGCGAAATGTCCGTCCCTGCCCGGCAGGCCGGTGGAAATTTTCCCGCGGCGTCTCCGACCGTTCATCCGAATACGGTGTGCTACTGCCTTCGCACACAACGGTCGTTGACGACGAAAGGCTCCCCCGCATGCGCCGCAGCGCCGCCACGCAGCACCCCCTCAGACCCCCGTCGGCCGTGCGGGTGCGCGCGGCAGTGGCGGCCGTGCTCGTCGCCGGGACCGCGATGGCCGTCCTCGCGCCCGCGGCGGAGGCCGCACCCGACCAAACCCGGCCGCAGCCGCTGGACGAGCACTTCGACAACGTCGCGGTGTCCGAGGACACCGCCCCCGACAAGGGCGACTTCGACGGCGCGGGCAACAGCATCTCGGCGGCCGACCTGTCCGCAGCGGGCTGGGCCCCGGGCCAGACCGTGACGCTGGACCGCGCCGACCTCACCGTCCCCGCCGTCGCACCCGGCACCCCCGACAACGCCGTCGCCGACGGCCAGGCCGTGCAGGTCCGCGGGCGCGGCGACGCCGTGGTGTTCCTGGTCGCCGGCACCGGCGGCGACGCCAGCGGCACCGGGCGCATCGTCTACACCGATGGCGGCAGCGACGAGTACACGCTCGACGCCCCCGACTGGCAGACCGGCCCGCTCACCACCAAGGCGCTCGCCCTGCCGCACATGAACACGCCCGAGGGCACCCGCGACGCCAAGCTCCGGCTGTTCCCGGCGTCGGCACCGGTCGACCCGGACCGCACGGTGCGGCACGTGGAGCTGCCGCGCACGTCCGGGTCCGCGCGCATGCACGTGTTCGCGCTGAACCTGCGCACGCCCGCGAGCGACCGCACGGGCATCTGGTCGACCAGCACCTCCGGCTACGCGCCGGTGGGCCCGTGGGACGACCAGACGGTGCGGATGGTGGTGCACGCCGGAACCGGCGGGCACGCGCCGCGGCTGCGCTTCGACAACACCTTCGCCGCCGAACCGGTGGAGATCGGCGCGGCGACGGTCGCCGTCCAGGAGGAGGGCGCCACCGCCGAGCGCCGCCCCGTCCCGGTGTCCTTCGGCCGCTCCGGGATGAGCGTGCGGATCCCGGCGGGCGGGCAGGCGTTCAGCGACCCGATCGGGTTCCGGGTACCGAAGCAGGCGAACCTGCTGGTCAGCTTCCACCTGCCGGAACCGGTCCAGGCGGCCCCGGTGCACACCGCCGCAGCGGGGACCAACTACCTCAGCGGCGCGGGCTCGGGCGACACCACGGGCGAGCGCGGCGGGGCCACGTTCACCGAGAAGCTCGGGGTGTGGCCGTTCCTGACGGGCATCGACGTGCAGCGCGGCCCGGGGTCGGTCGTGGCGTTCGGAGACTCCATCACCGACGGCGTGGGATCGACGCCCGACACCGCGCGCCGCTGGCCCGACATCCTCAGCGACCGGCTGGACGCGCAGTCGCAGGTGCCCCGCTACGGCGTGCTCAACCAGGGGATCTCCGCCAACCGGGTGGTGACCGACCGCTACGACGGCGACGGCGTCAGCACCGACACCGGCGGGGTCAAGGCGGTCGACCGGGTCGACCGCGACATCCTCGCCCAGCCCGGCGTGCGCACGCTCGTCATGTCCGAGGGCGTCAACGACGTGCGCGCGGGCAGCTCCGCCGAGGAGGTGAGCGCGGGCATGAGCACCATCGCCGGACGGGCGCGCGAGCGCGGCATCCGGGTCATTGCGGCGACGATCGTGCCATGCGGCGGGTACAAGGACTGCACGGCCGACGTCGACCGCCGCAGGCAGCAGATCAACGGCTTCCTGCGCGACAACAGCGGGCCCGGCGAGACCTTCGACGCGCTGCTGGACTTCGACAAGGTGGTGCGCGACCCCGCCGACCCGACGCGGCTGCTGCCCGCCTACGACAGCGGCGACCACCTGCACCCCGGCGACGCCGGGCTGCGCGCCATAGCCGAGTCCATCGACCTCGCCCAACTCGACCCCGCCCGCCCCTAGGATGGCCGGTCGCACGTCTATAGGAAGGCCGGTCGGGGGCACCGGTCCGGCGTCCTGAAACAGGGTGTGCTTCGGACGTCGCTGCCGCGCAGCCGCCCGGCAGCCGTTCCCGGGTCCCCCCGCGGCCGGGCGCGATCCGGCCCCGCGGCACTTGGGACGGGATCAGGTGAGCGTGTAGAAGATCGTGTCCTGGGTGTACCAGCCGACGTTCTCTGTGGAGTACTCCCACTCCTTGTGCTCGGCATCGAGCGTGTCGCTGAGCCCTTGGACCGCGGACCGCAGGTCCGGGTCGACGCGCTCCATGACGGCGCGGTAGGCGTCGGCGGCCGGTTTGGCCTTGGCAAGCGGCAGATGGCCGACGGCCGGGTAACCGTTCTTCGAGCGCGGGATGGGCGGGAAGGCGTCGGGCGGTCCGCCGAAGAGGGAGCGGTGCGGGAGCAGGTCGGCCGACACACCGAGGCCTCGCAGCGCGTCGTCCACCCGGCCGAAGAACGTGTCCGGATCGGAGTAGGAGCCCAGACGGTCGGGGTCGGACGCGTTGCAGGCGATGATGTGCTGCAATGCGGACTGGTAGGCGTTGCCCGCCCATTCCGCGTCGGCCGCCGGATGCCCGGCTACCAGGTGGTCCAATGCGTGGGGGATGGACAGGCCCCAGTAGTATCCCTGCTCGTCGAGGCGGTCCTGTTGGGTCTGGGCGCGCTTGCGCATGGCGCCGAAACGGCGCTGCTGGATCGCGGTGAAACCGCCGTTTCCGCCGCCCAGATAGGCCAGGACGTCGGCCTGGTCGGCAGTGGAGAATGTGATGGTGCGTCGCATGGGGGCAATGGTGCCGAACGGCACTCCGGGTTGTCGAAGCGCGGCGCCTTGAGCTCAGCACCGTCCTGCTCCCGTACGCGCCCGGCGGCCCGGAGTGGGCCGCCGGGCGCGGTGGGGTCAGAACAGCATTCCGGGATCCGTTCCGCGCTCGTGGTCGAGCAGGTGGCGCTTGCGCTCGATGCCGCCGCCGTAGCCGGTGAGGGAGCCGTCGGCGCCGATGACCCGGTGGCAGGGCACGATGATCGAGATGGGGTTGCGCCCGTTGGCGAGGCCCACGGCGCGCGACGCCGACGGCTTGCCGAGCCGCTCGGCCAGTTCGCCGTAGGAGACCGTCTCGCCGAACGGGATGTCGAGCAGCGCGGTCCACACGGTGCGCTGGAAGTCGGTGCCCTCCATGTGCAGCGGCAGGTCGAAGACGGTGCGCTCCCCGGCGAAGTACTCGCGGACCTGGGTGATCGCGGATTCGAAGCCCTCGGCTGTGCGCTCGCCGAAGGTGTCGTCGGTGGGGCCGTGCCACCGCTCGATCATGTGCAGTCCGGAGAGCACGCCGTCGACGGCTGCGAGCGTGATCGGCCCGATGGGGCTGTCGATCACGGTGTAGGTGCGCCGGCCCTCCTTGGGCGGGCGGGTCGGTGTGGCGGTCATGCGTCGGTCCTTAGGGTCGTGGGTGTCCGGGGGGCGGGAGCCGGTTTTCGGATGAGGGCAGGTGTGTGGGTGTCGTCCGTGGTTCTCGTGCCGTGGGGGGCCGGTGTTCAAGTGAGGGCGGGTGTGTCGCGTTCGTGCGGGGAGCCGGCGCCATGTGGGTCCGGCGGGGGCGCGTCCGTGCGGGGAGCCGGGCCGTCAGGTGGGCAGCAGGTTGATGGGGTGGTCGCCGGTCGCCCACAGGTACTGCACCGCGTAGGCGCGCCAGGGGCGCCACGCCTCGGCCCGGCGGGTGAGCGCCCCGGGGGTCGAGGGCAGGCCCAGGTCGCGGGCTGCGAAGCGGATCCCGAGATCGGTGGGCAGGAACGCGTCGGGGTCGCCGAGCGCGCGCATGGCGACCGATTCGACGGTCCACGGCCCGATCCCGGGGAGTTCGGTGAGCCGGGCGCGCGATTCGGTCCAGTCGGCGCCCGTTCCGAGGTCCACCGTCCCGTCGGCGAGCGCCGCCGCCAACGTGGTGAGCGCGGCCCGGCGGGACGCGGGCATGGCGAGCGTATCGGGGTCGGCGTCGCGCAGCGCCGCCGCCTCGGGGAAGAGGTGGGTGAGGCCGCCTTCGGCGTCGGTGATCTCGCCGCCGTGCGCGCGGACGATGCGTGCGGCGTGGGTGCGCGCGGCGGAGGTGGACACCTGCTGGCCCAGGACCGCCCTGATGGCGAACTCGTCGGGGTCGACGGTGCGCGGGACCCTGCGGCCGGGCGCCTTGTCCACCAGCGGCGCCATGACCGGGTCGGCGCGCAGGTCGGCGTCGATGGCCTCGGGGTCGGCGTCCAGGTCGAGGAGGCGGCGGCAGCGGCTGATGGCGGCGGTGAGGTCGCGCGGGTCGGTGAGCGCGAGCCGCGCCGCGATGTGCTCCGGGCCGGGGCGCAGTGTGACGATCCCGGTGCCGTGCGGCAGGCGCAGCGTGCGCCGGTAGGCGCCGTCGCGCCATTCCTCCACGCCCGGAACCGCGGTGGCGGCGAGGTGCCCGAACACGTTGTCCGGGCACAGCGGGGCGCGGAACGGCAACCGCAGGTTGAGCGCGCCAGAGACAGGGGCGGGGGCGCGTGCGGCGGCGCGGCTGCGGAGCTCGGTGGGGGAGAGGGCGAAGACCTCGCGCACCGTGTCGTTGAACGCCCGCACGCTGGCGAAACCGGCGGCGAACGCCGCGTCGGCCATGCCCAGGGTGCTGGTCTCGATGAGCATCCGGGCGGTCTGGGCGCGCTGGGCGCGTGCCAGCGCCAGCGGCCCGGCCCCCAGTTCGGCGCGCAGCTGCCGTTCGACCTGGCGGACGCTGTAGCCGAGGCGGGCGGCGAGCCCGGGGACGCCGTCGCGGTCGACGGCGCCGTCGGCGATGAGCCGCATGGCCCGCGCGACCAGGTCGGCGCGTTCGTTCCATTCCGGTGATCCCGGTGTGGCGTCGGGGCGGCACCGCTTGCACGCCCGGAAGCCCGCCTGTTGCGCCGCCGCGGCGCTCGGGTAGAACCGGATGTTCTCCGGTTTGGGCATGAGGGCGGGGCAGCTCGGCCGGCAGTAGATGCCGGTGGAGGTGACCGCGGTGATGAACCAGCCGTCGAATCGGGTGTCCTTGGACTGCACGGCGCGCAGCCGCCCGGCCATGTCGGGGCTGTCGCCCCGCTCACCGGACGGGCGTTCCATGTTCCGGGTTCCTCTGTGCATACATCCAGCATCGCCGCTGGTCGTGTCGGAATCTAGCGAGAATACGACATCCGGGTCGGCGCTCCGCAGCCGCGGTCAGCCTGGGGCCGGTCAGCCCGGGGGCCGCGGTCAGCCCGGGGGCCGCCGTCAGCCAGCGGCGGAGGTCGGCGAGTGCGGTGCCGTCGATGGCCTGGACGACCTCCAAGGCGGTGATCGACCCCGCGGGGCGGGTGAGGGAGTAGCCGCCGACCTGGCCCGCGGTCGAGTGCACGATCCCGGCGTTGGACAGGGTCTGTAGGTGCTTGGCCGCCAACCGCGGCGACACTCGGGGCGCCGAAGCGCACCGGCCCTGACCTGCCCGTAGTGACTGTTGAGGTGCCGGTCCTGATTCCGGCCGTGGGGATGTGTTTCGGCGGTCGCTGCGCAGCGACCGCCGAAACACATCCTGATCGGGGCAGGCCAGACCGGCATCCCAACAGCCTCGTAGCCGCGGTGTGCCGCGCATTGCCCGCCTGCGATCCCCGGGTCCACACGAACCCGGGAATGCAGGCGGACACCCACCTGTCGTCCATCGACGCGGGCGCCTGGGCTCCGGTTGCTGCCGCCGGGTCGGCCGTGCGAGGACTACCGGGGGCGCAGTTCCGGCAGGAACGTCCGCAGCCACCGCTCTTTCGCTGCGGGCTCCGCGCGCAGCCGGTCCAGGATCCTGGCGCGGACCTCGGGGCCGCGCCCGTGCTCGACCAGGGCGACGGCCGAGGCGAGGGCCTTGCGCGTCTCGTCGTCGTGGCGGGGCTGCGCGACCGAGGGGTCGAGCCACCGGGTGCGCCGGAACGACGGGGTGATCTTGGGCTCGGCGGCGGCGAGATACTGCCACCGCCGCTCGTCCATGGAGACGTTGCGCACCGCGCGCGCAGGGAGTTCCGCGGTCCACTCGGCGTGCTGCTGCCAGCGCCAGGTGTTGGGGCTGGTGCGCCGGCGCCCGGTGACGCCGATGTAGCGCAGTTTGGTGCGGATGACGTCCCAGGGCGCCCGCTCCTCGGCGATCCAGTCGCGGAGGAGCCGGTGCAGGTTGCCGAAGGTGGAGCCGGAGGCGACCAGGTCGGTGAAGACCACCGGCCGGTCGCGGCGCATGAGCGCGGCGGGTGCGAGGCCGTCGGCGTCGAGGTTCACCCGCAGCTGCCGTGTCTCGGCCGGTGTGAGCCGTGCCCCGTCGCCCTGGTAGAGCGACAGCGGGAGCTGGCGGACCCGGTCCCGCCAGGACGTGCCGCTGAGGACCCCACTGAGCAGGTCGTGCAGATCGTCGGCCGAGCGGCCGACGAAGTACAGGTCGCCGTCGGCGCTCAGGGCGAGGATGCGCGCGGCGCAGTGCACCATCTCGTCCAGGTACTCGGGGAAGAACTCCGGTGTGCCACCGAGGAGCGAGCCGAGCTGGTCGCGGCGGACGAGGTCCCAGCGGAAGGGGCGGGTGGGTTCGGGGGATTCGGGTGGCATGCGGCGATTCAAACACGGACCGGCGACTGCGGACCTCCCACCAGGCGCAATGGCGTTGATCAGTGGGCGATGGAGTGCCCGTGCGCCCGGGTGGAGACGGAGGTTCACGCGACCTCGGGAGAAGGGGGTGGGCTGCCGCGACGGTAATCCACCCCCTTCACCCCAGAGCACCAGGGCCGTGAACAGGCCCTCGCACCGGTTGAATCCACGGCATTGGTGCCGGGCGTGCCCGCGCACCGGGGGGTGTGACTGATCCGTTACGGGATGGGATCGGGCTTTCTATTGATTATCGATAGAAACCTATTGATAATCGATGCATGCGTCAGTGTTTCATCTTCTTCCTCCGAGTCGCCGCTGTCGGGGCGATCCTGGTGGGGTTCTTCGGGCAGTTCGTGGTCATCCCGGTGTCGGCCGCCGACGAGGTCGACCGGTTCGCGGCGTACGCGCCCTACGCGGTCCCCTACACCGTGCTGGCGATCGCCGGAGTCGCCTGCGTCCAAGTCGCCCTCGTCGCGGTGTGGGTGCTGCTCGGCATGCTCCGGCGCGACGCGCTCTTCAGCGCCACGGCGTTCCGCTGGGTGGACGTCATCATCGGCGCCACCGTCGCGGCGACGCTGCTCACCGCCGGAGTCGCGGTGCACCTCGCCCTCGGCGACATCCCCGCCCCCCGCGGCAACATGCAGCTGGTCGGCGCGCTGGGCAGTGCGGTCGTGACCGCCGGCGGCGGGGCGGCCTTCGCGATGCTGCTCGTGCTCATGCGCGGCCTCCTGCGCAAGGCCACGGACTTGCAGACCGAGATGTCCGCGGTCGTCTGATGGCCATCATCGTCGACCTCGACCTGCAACTCGCCCGCCGCAACATGTCCGTCGGGGAGTTCGCCGAGGCCGTGGGGATCACCCCGGCCAACATCGCCGTGCTGAAGAACGGCCGCGCCAAGGCGGTGCGGTTCACCACCCTCGACGCCATCTGCCGCACCCTCGGCTGCCAGCCCGGCGACGTCCTTCGCTGGGTCCCCGACGACGAGCCCCCGCGGGAGTAGCGGCCCGGATGGACAGCGGATCGGGTCCGCCCGCGGGGGAGTGGGCAACGCCGCCGGGGCCGCTGTCGTTTCCGTCCAAGACGCCCGCTGCGGCCGTCCCTACCATGGGTGAGACAGGCGCCCGCCGCAGTGTGTCGGCCCGGGACCTGCGGTTCGGACAACGATTCACCCGGCGACCCCGTCGCCCGGCATGAGGAGAACAGCACGTGCGTGATCTGGTCTATACAGGGTTCGTGTCGCTCGACGGCGTTGTGGACTCCCCGGGCGGACCGGCAGAGGGGCACCGCAGCGGCGGCTGGGTGGCGGAGGGCATCGAGTTCCTGCCCGAGGCCTTCGCGCTGAAGGGCGAGGAGCTGGCGGACACGACGGCGCTGCTGTTCGGCCGCCGGAGCTACGAGGCGTTCGCGCCGATCTGGCGCGACTCCGACGACCACGCCGCCTACAAGGACCTGCCCAAGTACGTCCTCTCGACCACGCTGTCCGACGACGCGCTGGTCGAAGGGTGGGGGCCGACGACGATCCTGCGCTCGGCCGGCGACGTCGCCGACCTCAAGAAGAGCGAGGGAGGCGCGATCTTCATCCACGGCAGTGCCGAACTCGCCCGGCGCCTCGCGGACGAGGGCCTGATCGACCGGTACAACCTTCTCGTCTTCCCCGTGCTGCTCGGGGCCGGGAAGAGCCTGTTCAGCAGGGCCGACAAGGACAAGCAGATGCTGCGCCTCCGGGAGGCCGAGACCTACCCGAACGGCATCGTCAAGGTGATCTACGACGTCGGCTGATCCAGGTCCAGCGCGAGGGCACCGCCGGTGCCCTCGCGGAGCTGCCGCACCGTACGCCCGACGAATCGACGCAGCGCGCGGGCCAGGTGCGGCTCGTCGAAGTACGCGAGCCTCGTGACGACGTCCGCGCCCGGCACCCCGGCGGCCAGGAGCTCCGAGGCCCGGCGCGCACGCTCGATCTGCCGGACGGCGCCCTGGGTGAGTCCGGCGGCCGTGCGGAACCGGCGTTCGGCGGTGCGCCCTGACACCGCCAACCGGTGGCCGCGGAGGATCTCCGGGACGAGCGGGTCACCGACCACGGTCCCGGCGCGGACGAGCCGGTCGACCAGCGCCTCGGCGTCGTCGGGGCCCGGCGTCTCCCAGCGGTGGCCGTCCAGCCGGAAGCTCCCGCGGGTGGTGTCGGGCAGCTCGACCCCGCCGTCGACCAGAGTGGGCGTGGGCACGGCCCGGAGCGACCGGCCCACGGCGAACTCGATGCCGACGAAGGCCGCGCCTTCGGGCACCGGCGCGGCGCCGGTCCCGGTCTCGGGGCCGGTGATGGCCGCGTTCGCCCTGCCCTCGTGCTCCCAGAACACCAGGCCCCAGCGCGCCGTCGCGACGGACGTCATCTCCGCGACCTGATCGCTCGTGCAGGTCCACACGGTGTCGACCCACGGCGAATCGGACGCGCGCGTCTCGAACCGCAATCCCATGGGCGAACAGTACGCGCCGCCCGCCACGCGACGCCCGCGGCGTCTCCGCTGGGCACGGCCCCCGTTTCTCTCGGGGGTTCCTCAGGGACGGGTCAGGGGGAACCCCCGTTGCCTTCTGCCCGCCTGTGCTAGATTCTGGCCATGCGGCCAGAAAATGAGACAGACGGTCAACCGAAGCGGTCCTTCATCGAGCAGGCGCGCCGTGCCCAGATCATCGCCGCCGCCGTGGAGGTCATCGCGGAGGTGGGGTTCGTGAAGGCGTCACTGGCGCGGATCGCCGCGCACGCCGGCATCAGCAAGGGCGTCATCTCGTACCACTTCGCCGGAAAGGAGGAGCTGATGGCGCAGATCGTCACGCAGGTCTACAGCGACATCTCCGAGGCCGTGGTGCCCCGGATCCTCGCGGAGGAGAACCACAACGCCATGATCCGGCGGCACATCATCGCGGTGGCCGAGCACATGAGCGGCCACCGCGACCAGATCGCCGCGCTCGGGGAGATCTTCAGCCACCTGCGCAAGGACAACGGGGAGCCGTACTTCGACACGGACTCCAGCGCCCCCCTCTACGAAGGGCTCGAAGGGCTCTACCGCTCGGGCCAGGAGAGCGGGGCGTTCCGCGACTTCGACCCGCGCGTCATGGCCGTCACCCAGCAGTCGGCCATCGACGCGATGTTCGCCTACTGGGTCGCCAACCCCGGCCACGACCTCGACGCGCACGCCGCCGAACTCGCCGAGCTCTTCGACCGCGCGACCCGCGCATCCGACACCGACTGACACCCGCACCCGACGCATCCACGGGGAGACCAGAGCACCATGACCGAGCAGACCCGCCCGCCGCGCGACGCAGCGCCCCCCGTCCCCGCTGCCGCGCCGGCCCCCCGGCAGCGGCTCTACTACCTCGACAACCTGCGCATCCTGCTGACCGTCCTGGTCCTGCTGCACCACGTCGGCGTGACCTACGGCAACATCCCCCTCTGGTTCTACACCGAGCCCGCCGAGGACCCCTCGGGGGCCGCCCTCGACCTGCTGGTCGTCATGAACCAGATGTACTTCATGGGCTTCTTCTTCCTGATCTCCGGGTTCTTCACACCGGGATCGTTCGACCGCAAGGGCGGCCGGGCCTTCCTCCGCGGCCGGCTGGTGCGCCTTGGGATCCCGCTGCTGGCGTTCATCCTGCTGCTGCGGCCGATGGTGAACTTCGGCCTGTTCGACCCCGTGCGGGCGGCGTTCGCCGAGCAGGGGTCGGAGCTGCCGTACTGGCTGTTCTACGTCATCACCTGGGACCCGGGGCCGATGTGGTTCGCCGAGGTGCTGCTGGTCTTCGCCCTCTGCTACGCGCTGCTGCGGCGCCTGCGGCCGGGCCCGGCCGAGGGGCACGGTGCCGCGGCGGGGCGCGCGCCGGGGTTCTGGGCGATCGCCGGGTTCACCGTCGCACTGGGCGTCGTCAGCTTCGCGTGGCGGCTGCTGGTCCCCGCAGGGACCTTCTGGCCCGTCATCGGGCTGCCCACGCCGTCCCACCTGCCCCAGTACGCCGCCCTGTTCGTGGTGGGCGCGCTGGCGTTCCGCCAGGGCTGGTTCGCCGCGCTGCCGCGCTCGGCGGCCTGGATCGGGTTCGCCTCGGCGGCAGTGGGGCTGGCGGTGTTCGCGTCCGGCGGGATGCTGCTCACCACGGGGCGGCCCCCGCAGCTCCTCGCCGATGCGCTGGGCGAGTCCATTGTCGCGGTCGGCCTGATCGTCGGCCTGCTGGTGCTGTTCAGGGAGCGCTTCAACCGGCAGGGCGCGGCCGCGCGGTTCCTGTCCGACCACGCGTTCACGGTGTACATCATCCACCCGCTGATCCTGGTCGGGCTGGGATACGCGTTCTCCTGGCTGGACGCCGCGGCGATCGTCAAGTTCGGGATCGTCGCCGCGCTCTCCATCCCGCTGTGCTGGGGCGCGGCCTACCTCGTCCGATCGCTGCCCTACGCCAAGCGCGTCCTGTAGGGGACGCTCGACACCCGTGCGGCGGGCGCGGCCTCAGGGCGGCGCCCGCCGCCGGCGCCGCGACCGCGCAGGGTCGACCCGCCGATGCCCGCAGCAGGGCCCGGCCGCGACCCCGGCGGCCGGGCCGCATCTTCGCCCTCTCCCGGACACCGATGATTTCCCGCCCGGCGCACGGTCCACCACCGGGGATGCATTCGCGAACTGATGGGAACGGCTCCATGGGACAGCTGGTCGTGGTCAACTTCGTGTCGCTGGACGGCGTCATGCAGTCGGTCCTCTCCGCGGACGAGGACCGGGACGGCGGGTTCGACGAGGGCGGCTGGGTGCTGCCCTACGTCGACGACGTCGTGGAACAGGTCATGAGCGAGGCCACGGCCGGAGCCGGCGCGCTGCTCTTGGGGCGCAGGACGTATGAGATCTTCGCCGCCACCTGGCCGTACGGCGACATGGACGATCCCGCCGTCGCGGCGATGAACGCGATGCCCAAGTACGTCGCCTCCCGCACGCTCACGGACCTCCCGTGGGCCAACTCCGTTCTCCTCGGCGCCGACCTGGCGGCGGAGGTCGGCCGGGCCAAGGCCGCGACGGAGGCGGAGACCGCGGTCCTGGGCAGCGGCGATCTGCTCCGGACGCTGATCGGGCACGACCTCGTCGACGAGTACCGCCTGCTGGTGTTCCCGCTCATCCTGGGCGGCGGCAAGAAGCTCTTCGCCGACGGCGGGATCCCGCGCCGCCTGACAGTGAGGATTAGCCGTGGCATCGCCCGGAGGTCTGACTCTCCGCCTGACTGACGCTTCGGTTGTCCTTCTGGGGAATCGTCGGCCTGCC
>NZ_PYGA01000048.1 GCF_003014485.1 Murinocardiopsis flavida
GGGACCCCCGCCACCCCGAACCCGGGACGGGCGCCCCGCAACCGCCGCGACATCGGCACCACCGACACCGAACTCCTCACCCGCCACACCAACGGGGAGAGCTACCGCGAAATCGCCGCCACCCTGCCCATCGGCCCCACCGCCGTCCGCGCCCGCATCCTCAACGCCCGCACTTGAGGCGCGGGCAGGACCCGAAGCGCCCGGGTCCCCGTCGGGGACGGGGACCCGGGCTGGTGGCCCTTATGAATCGGAGTCCTCCACCGGCTCCAGGCACATGTTCCCGTTCTCGGTCGCCACGATCGTCTGCGTAAGTTCACAGCCAGCGGGGGTCCCCAGGTCTGCGAGCGGATCCACCGTCGGCGACCCGACAGCCTTGAACTCGCCAGCGGCTGACCAGCAGGGGACCTCCACGAACCCCTCATCCGAGAGCTGGGCAATGCAGTCATCGACGGCGATTTCGTCGGCGCCGTTGTTGACCCCCTCGCTCACCCAGAGGGCGAACTCCGGCACGTTGATGTAGAGGAGTGCGGCGACGACCGCGGCCGCGCCGGCCAGCATCAGGAAGCCCGAATCGCTGTCGTTACTCGCGGCCTTCTTCGATGCGGGAGCGGAGGGGGTGGGCGCCTTCTTCGCGGCCGGTGCAGGCTTCGCGCCAGCGGCCGCCTTCTTCTCCGGCGTTGACTTCGATTTCTGCGCCGGTGGCTTCTTCGGGGCCGCCTTCGCCTTCTGCGCCGGTGGCTTCTTCGAGGCCGCCTTCGCCTTCGGCGGTTCCTCAACGGCCTGGGTGAGGACCTTCGTGCGGCGTTCGGTGATGATCTCGGTGACGGCGGACGGCAGCCAGCGTCCCTCGGCGAAGCCCCCGGCCGGTCCGGCAAGGGGGGCGAGCCGGTTCAGTATGTGGTCGAGGCCGGGCCTCTCCTCGGGATCCTTTTCCAGGCACTCCTCGATCAGGTCGGTGAGATCCGGGGGCATGCCCTCCAGGTCGGGGCTCTCGTGGACCACCCGGTAGACCACCGCCTCGATCGGACCCTCACCGAACGGACTGCGTCCGGTCGCGGCGTAAGCGAGCATGCACCCCAAGGCGAAGACGTCGCAGGCCGGACCGACCGCACGGCCGCGCACCTGCTCCGGTGCGATGAACCCGGCGGTGCCCATGATCGTGCTGGTCCGGGTGTGGGAGGTCGCGTCGAGCGCGCGGGCGATGCCGAAGTCGATGACGCGGGGCCCATCGGCGGCCAGCAGCACGTTGGCGGGCTTGAGGTCGCGGTGCACGATGCCGCAGGCGTGGATGGCGGTGAGGCCCTCGGCCAGCCCGGCTCCCAGCGCGGCCACGGACTCGGTGGGCAGCGGCCCGTGGTTCTCCACAGCCTCGTGCAGCGACGGGCCGGGGATGTAGGCGGTGGCCAGCCAGGGCGGGTCTGCGGCGGTGTCGGCGGCCGTGACCTGGGCGGTGTAGAACCCGCCGACTTTGCGGGCGGCGGCGACCTCGGCGACGAAGCGGGTGCGGAAGCCGGGGTCGTCGGCCAGGTCGAGGTGGATGACCTTGACGGCGACCGTGTGACCGCCGGGGGAGCTGCCGAGGTAGACGCGGCCCATGCCGCCGGAGCCCAGTCGTCCGTGGAGGTGATAGGGCCCGATCCGCTTGGGGTCGTCCGGGCGCAGGGGGGTGCTCACGCGTTCTCCATGACGGCACCTTAGTCATGCGACCGGCCGAACACGGAGGGTGCAGCCGAAATCGGCCACCGCCGCCGAAACCCGGACGACGCGGGCCTGTCACCGCCGACGACGAATAGCACTGTTCGGGCCGGTCAGCGGGTGAGTGCGCCGGGGCCGGCTGTCGAGGAGCGCCCGGAACAGACCAGCGCAGGACTCGCGTGTGATCCGGCCGAGGAGGCGCGGCCGCCTACCGTCTGCCGCCTACCGGACTTTCGCAGCAGCGCGAAGCTGTTCGGTCAGCCGCGCGAGCTCGCCCGCTGTCGCGGGCGAGACGTCGCTGAGTCCGGTGTTTACGGCCGTCGGGCTGCGCAGAAAGCGCCTCAGCGTCGCCACGAGCAGTCCTTCCGGCAGGGTCTGCAACGCAGCGAACCCGCGCGGGGTCGGCGGCGTCGGCATGGCGGCCAGGTTCTGCCGGATGACGCGGAGCATGCCGCGGACCGCGTCCGGATCGTCGGCCAGCGCTACCGGGCCGCCCGCCGTGTACGCCGCCTGCCCGAGTGGCGCCGCGAACGCGGCGTGCGTCTTGAGCCGGGCATCGATCTTCGGCTCGGCCTTGGCGTTGATCCCGGTGTCGCGGAACGTCCGCACGATCCGTTCGAGTCGCGGGGTGGTCCGGCCGTCGGGTTCGCCGATCGGCATCGCAACCCGGCGGGTCACGATGTTGGCCGCGCGGTAGCGGACCACGTCGCCGTCCATCGTGCCGCCGCCCGTGCCGAAGCCGAGCAGCACCCGATCGTGGTCGATCACCGCGCCCAGCGGCTCCGGGCCGCCCGCCCAGTTGGGCAGGAACAGCACGTCGCCGTCGAGACCGGCGAGTGACTCCAGCACCGCGTCCACCTGATGGGCGCGGACGAAGACCGCGGTCAGGTCGTACCCGCCGTCCGGGTGCTCGACCACCGGCACCGGTACCCGCTTGACGGTCGGACTGCCCGTCTCGGCGAGCTGCACGCCGTGTCGGCGCAGGGCGGCCAGGCGCTTGCCCCGGGCGAGGAGCGCAACGTCGTGCCCGGCCTCATGCAGGCGGACGGCGAACTGGCTGCCGAGAACCCCGGCGCCGTACACGAGCAGCTTCATGGCAACCCTCTTCATACGTTCGTTTCAGTCAAACGTTCGTTTTAATCAAACGTCTGTAGTGTACGCAGACATGGCGCCATCTGACACCCGCACCCAGATCCTCGACGCGGCCGACCGCCTCTTCGCCGAGCGCGGGTACCGCGGCACCTCGGTCCGCGCGATCACCGATCTCGCCGGAGCGAACCTGGCCGCCGTCGGGTATCACTTCGGCTCGAAGGCGCAACTCCTGGCCGCGGTCGCCCGCCGCGTGATCGAGCCCATCAACGCCGCGCAGTGCGCCGGGCTCGACCGACTGCTCGCCAGGACTCCGGACCCCGCGGTCACCGACCTGGTGGAGGCGTTCGCGGGGCCGCTGTTCGACGTGATGCCGGCCGGCGACGAGGGCGGCGCCCGGACGTCCCGGCTGATCGTGACGATCCTCAGCGACCCGGCCGAGGAGGTGCGCAGCTGGACCGGTCCGGCCGAGGACACGGTCCGCGAGCGCTACCTGGCGGCCTTCGGGCGCGCGCTGCCCGGCCTGTCCCCGGAGGAACTGCGGTTCCGGATGCGGGGGATCCTCGCCGTGACGGCCGTGGACCGCGTCGAGGTCTACCAGCGGCCCTCCCTGGCCTGCCTGTCCCCGGGCGCGGGCGCGGGCGAGGCCGCCCGGCAGTGGGCGATCACGTTCCTGACGGCGGCGATGAGCGCACCACCGACGGGGACCTGACGACTCGGGACGGCCGGGGCCTGGGATGCTGCGGTTGTGAGAGGCGCCGGACGCCGTCCGGCCGCGAGGGAAGGCGAGTGGTTCGCGGTCCGGCCGCGAGGGAAGCGAGTGGTTCGCGCATGGCCCGGTACATCGTCCTGCTGCGCGGCATCAATGTCGGCGGGCGGCAGAAGGTCCCCATGGCGGACCTGAGAGCGCTGCTCGCAGGGCTCGGCTACACCGACGTCCGCACCCATTTGCAGAGCGGCAACGCCGTGGTGACCACCGACGCCGATGCGAGCGGGGTCGTGGCGGTGGTCGAGGGCGCCATCACCCGGGACCTGGGGCTGACCGTCCCGGTGGTGGTCCGCACGGGGCCGGAGCTGCGCGCCGTCGTCGAACACAACCCGCTGGAGGTCGGCGACCCGTCGCGGTTCCTGGTGACCTTCCTCGCCGACGAGCCCGCCCCCGGGTCCTTCGACGGACTCGACCTCGCCGCCGCGCGCCCCGAGGAGTTCGCCGCCATCGGGCGGGAACTCTACTTCGCGCTGCCCAACGGCATCCAGCAGGCCAAGCTGCCCGACCTCGTCGGCAGGCGCCTCAAAGGGGCCACCGCCACAGCCCGCAACTGGAACACCGTCACCCGGCTGCTGGCCATGGCCGAGGAGTGACGTTCCGACGAGCCGTCAGCGGCACCCGGGCGCCGGGCCCGGCCCCTCTCACGACCACGCGCGAAGAGGGAGGCTGCCATCGCGATTGCGGAGCATCCGCGACGGCAACCACACCCCCTTCACCCAGGTCACCAGGGGCGCGCGGCCCGCTCCCTTCTCTCGGGGGCGTGCCGTCCACCCCTTGCTCTCAAGGGCGCCAGGGGTGCGCTGTCCGCTCCCGTCGTTTGGGTCACTGGGGGTCGGCGTCGGGCTCCGGTTTTGTGGTGGGTTCCAGGGCGCCGAGGAAGTCCGCGACCTCCGAGAGGAAGCGGTCGTGCGCCTCCAGTTGGGCCCAGTGGCCGCATTCGGGGACCATGACGAGGCGGGCGTCCGGCATCAGCGCGGCCGCGGCACACGAGCCCTCCGGAGGCACCATCGGGTCGTGCACGCCGTGGAAGAACAGGGTGGGGACGGTGATCTGCTCGACCACCGGCAGCAGGTTGTTGTGCATCTCCGAACGGCCGATCGACGCCTGGTTGTAGCGGGCGTAGCCGATGCCCCCGTGCGGGCGCAGCGCTTCGCGCCGGAACTCGGTGACCACCTCGTCGGGGAGCGTCGCCGGGTCGTGCACGATCGCGCGCAGCGCCGCACCGGCGAATCGGTTCGCCAGCCGCGCTGCGGGCAGCAGGACCCAGTCGGGGAGCCGGGTGCCCAGCCAGGCCGCTGTGTGCGCCGCCCGGTTGCGGAACCGGGCGACGAGGCCGCCGGGCCCGATGAGCACCAGGGCCCGGACCGAGGCGGGGTGGCGCAGCGCCAGGTTGAGGGCCGCGTCGCCGCCCATCGACACCCCCACCACCACGGCGCCGCCGGATATCCCCGAGGCGGCCATGACTCGGGCGGTGAAGTCGGCCATCGCGCCCGGCCCGCCCACGGGTTCGATCCCCGATGTGGCGCCGAAGCCCGGCAGGTCGAACGCCAGGACGTCGTGGTCGGCGCTCAGCGGGGCGAAGAGCCGGTACCAGGAGATGGCGGCGTTGTCGGTGCCGCCGCCGTGCAGCAGCACGATGGGCGGCCCCGCGCCCGGTGTGCCGCCGCGCAGCACGCGGACGCGTCCGCCGTCGAGGTCGATGTACTCCGCGCGGGCGCCGGGCGGGAGGAGCGGATCCACGGGTGACTCCGGTCTTCGTCGTCGGGTCGGGGGTGCGAACCGAGAACGACCGAATGACCAGATTCGTTCTCTTGGTCATCCTAGTCGTGGCAAGGGAACACCGGAGCCGCGGGGCCTATGAAAACGCGAACCGCGCGGAATGCGGACCGGTCCGGTCGCGCTGGTGATCCAAGCCTCCAGGATCGGCGTCGTCGACGACTCGACGCATTCGCTCCTCGAACAACCCGGCAGGTGCTCGCGCACCGGTCCAGGATGTGCGCTCGACCGCGGCCGTGGGCCGTGCGGGCCCAGCGCGGACGTGCCGGGCGGCGTTCCCCGGTTGCCAGCGCTTGACTTCGACCAAAGTCGAGGTTCTACGGTACTGAGCGACCGGCAGGAAGCCGTCCACCTCGCTTGGGAGCAGGTAGTGATCGTCACCATCGCCAGGGTCACCGACCCCGACCGGTTCCTGGAAATCTTCGAGACCATCGGCGCGGAGAAGCGGCGGGAGCACGGCTGCCGGAGCGCCCGGGCCTACTTCGATCCCGAGGACGCGCACCGGGTGTGGTCCGTCTTCGACTGGGACCCGGCGGACTACGACGGCTTCCTCGCGGACCCTGAGATCCCGGCCATCGCACAACAGCTCGGGATCCTGGCGCCGCCGGTGCACGCCGTCCCAGCGACCGAGCTCGACGCCTGACCAACGACGCCTGACCAACGACACAGAGAGCGAACCCGACATGGCCGACACATCCCCGCAGGCCCGCAAGTTCAGCTCGGCGATCGGCGGCGACGCCGTCCGCTTCGGCGACAAGATCCTCATCGGGCCCGCCCTCGACAAAGAGGTCGGCGGGTCGATGAGCGCCTACACGTCGTTCTTCCACGCGGGGGCGCGTGCCGACCTGCCGGCGTCCTACGCCGAGGTCTGGGTGGTGCTCAGCGGGTCGCTGCGCGTGGGCGCCGAGAGCGACGCCGTGACGGTGCGCGCAGGCGAATTCGTGCACGTTCCGGAGCAGGCGCCCGGGGTCGTCGAGGCCCTTGAGGACACCACGATGGTCTGCGTGTCGGTACCCGCTCACTAACGGGGCGGCGGCCGGGGAGGCGGCGTCGGGCGGCCCCGCCCATCGGCGGGGTGCCAGACTCTGTCCAATGACGTCCTTCCCGCCTGAGGCCCTGCACACGGATCGGCTGCTGCTCCGCCCCTGGTACCCCGCTGATCGCGACGCGTTCGCGGAGCTGAACGCCGACCCCGCCGTCATGGAGCACTTCCCGGACACCCTCGACCGTGCGGCGAGCGACGCCATGGCCGAGCGGATCGGCGCGGCCATCGCACGCGCGGGATGGGGCTTCTGGGCCGTGGAGGAGCGCGACTCCGGGACCTTCATCGGGTTCACCGGCCTTGCCCCGGTCACCTTCGACACCCACTTCACCCCGGCGGTCGAGATCGGCTGGCGACTCGCCCGTTCCGCCTGGGGGAAGGGCTTCGCCACCGAAGCCGCCACCGCTGCGCTCGGCTTCGCGTTCGGAACACTCGACCTGGACGAAGTCGTCTCCTTCACCCCCGTCGGCAACCGCCGGTCCCGCGCCGTCATGGAACGCCTGAACATGACCCGCGACCCGCGCGACGACTTCGACCACCCCCGGCTCCCCGCCGGGCACCCCCTGCGCCGCCACGTGCTCTACCGCCGCACGGCCGGGGGCGAGCCCAGCGAGCCCAGCGGGACCGGCGGGAGCCGGTGAGCGAGCGGGCTGCGTCCGCCGCGGCTCCCAGGACACCGAGCACGGTGCGCGGAGCACGGGACCGCCGCAGGGAGTGCCTTGCGCGAACGGGCGCCCTGGTGCGGCGCTAATCCGGCCTGCACGCACGAATGATGGACGCGATGACGTCGTCGAGCCCGCGCTCGTCCGTCGCGGGCAGCGGCACGCCGCTCACCGCGAGTCCGACGTACCCGTGCAGCGGCGCGAACACCGTCAGGGCGACACCGTCCAGCAGTCCTTCGCGGACCTCGCCGCGGCGCTGCCCGGTGCTGACCAGTTCCAGGCTCTGCTCGACCCACCGGCGCGCGGCCGCCCCCAGCGCCTGCGACGTCACGCAGAGTGCTACCTCCAAAATCCGGGCCGATCCTCCCCGGAGGCCGACCTGATGATTCCGCGCTCCAGAGCGGCCGAGACGGCCGCCGTGCGGCTGTCGACCCCCAGCTTGTCGTAGACGTGCACCAGATGGGTCTTGACGGTGGCCTCGCTGATGAACAGTTCGCGAGCGATGGCCCGGTTGGCCAGCCCCCGGGCGAGCAGGCCGAGGATCTCCACCTCGCGCGGACTCAGTGCGGGGCCGGGCGTGCGCATCCGCCCGAGCAGGCGGGCGGCCACGTGCGGGGCGAGCGCGGTCTCACCGCGTGCTGCCGCACGCACGGCATGGCAAAGTTCCTCGGGCGGCGCGTCCTTGAGCATGTAGCCCGACGCGCCGGCCTCCACAGCGGCCAGGATGTCGGCGTCGGTGTCGTAGGTGGTCAGTACCAGGACCGGCGGCGCACCCTGCTGGGCGGCGATGCGTCCGGTGGCCGTCACCCCGTCCATGCCCGGGCCCATCTGAAGGTCCATCAGCACGATGTCGACCCCGGCGCCCTCAGGGGCGACCAGTGCGGCCAGGGTCTGCATCGCCTGGGTCCCGTCGGCGGCCTCGCCCACCACGCGCATGCCGCCGTGGTCCTCGAACATCGCGCGCAGACCGCGCCGCACGACGGGATGGTCGTCCACCAGCAGGATGCGCAGCGGGGGCCCGTGCCCGGGGTCAGGTCTGCTCATCGTCTCCCTCCCGATCGTCGGCCGCAGCACCTCGCGCCAGGGGGAGCCGCGCCGCCACGGCCGTCCCTTCACCGGGTGCCGACTCCATCTCCAGTCGGCCGCCGAGCGCGGTCATCCGCTCCCGCAGCGCGGCCAAGCCGAACCCCGTGCCGTCCGGGCGCGGCGCCGGCCGCTCGGTGGCCGGGAACCCGCGGCCGTCGTCCACCACGTCCAACGTGACCTCATCGTCGAGGAACCCGAGTGTGACCACCGCGCGCGTGGCACGCGCGTGCGCCACGGTGTTGGCGAGGCTGGCCTGCGCGGCCCGCAGCAGCGCCACCTCGTAGTCGCGCGGCAGCGGTACCGGATCGCCGTCCACGCGCAGCACAGAGTCGGGCCCGCCCTCCCTGCCGGCCCGCTCACACACCCGCCGCAGTGCCTCCACCAGCGACTCCGTCTCCAGTGACGGTGGGGTGAGGCCGCGGACGAAGCGGCGCGCCTCCTCCAGGTTCTCGGTCGCGGTGGCGCGCGCCTCGGCGATCCGCTCCCGTGCGGACCCGGTGACCCCGGGGGCCGCTCCCTCGGCGGAACGCAGCAGCAGCACGATGCTCGACAGTCCTTGGGCGAGGGTGTCGTGGATCTCGCGGGCCAGGCGCTCGCGCTCGGCCAGCACCCCGGCGCGGTGCTGTGATGCGGCCAGGTCGCCGCGGGTGCGGGTGAGGTCGTCGATGAGCCGGCGCCGCTGCTCGCTCTCGTTGTACAGCGCCGCGTAGCCCAGCGCGATGATCACCGAGGTCAGCGCGCCGATGACGGGGCCCAGGACCACCGGGACCGTGAGGGTGCCCAGGTGCAGGGCCTGTGCGGCGACGACAGCGGCGGTGATGACGGTGACCGCGACCACCGCGTGTCCTCGCCGCAGCAGGTGCAGGTGCAGGAAGAACAGCGGGAACGCGACCCAGGAGAAGTCGGGTGCGCTCAGCAGCAGTCCGGCCCACAGAGCGGTGACGGCCGCCAACCAGCCCAGGGCCGGCGCGCGCGCCGGAGCGCGGTGCCGCATCAGCGGCCCCGACGCGTAGACCACGGCCAGCACCAGGGCCCCGGACACGGCCGCCCAGCGGTCGGCGGGCGCCGCGAGGCCGTCGGCGGCCGTCCGTAGGGCGCCGATGCCGAGCAGTCCAAAGAACGCGGCGTGCAGTATGGCGCGTAGCAACCACAGCACGGTCCCGCCGGTGGGTCCGGCCTCGGCCATGCGTGCCACCCCCTCGCCCGATCACGCTTCCATGATGCCCCGCCGCAGCGTATGCGGGGTGCGGCACCGCCGGTATCCATCATGAGGTGGATTCGCGGCTCCCTCGTTCGATGCCCGCGATTCGACCATCGCCCCGATGGCACGACGGCCGGTTTCGCGGAGGGTGGTTAGCGAACGGGCCGCCGGGCCCGCCGGTCGGAAGGGAGCACCGTGTTCGTCGCACTCAGAGACATTCGAGCGGCCAAGGGGAGGTTCGCGCTCATCGGGGCCGTCGTCGGCCTCATCACCCTGCTGGTCGTCCTGCTGTCGGGGCTGACCGCCGGTCTGGCCGCGGAGTCCACCTCCGCGATCGAGAACCTGCCCGCCGACCGCATCGCCTTCGGTGCCGCCGGCCGCCAAGCGCCCGAGGAGTCCTACGCCGACAGCTCGGTCACCGCGCACCAGGCCGACGCCTGGTCCGCCGCCGAGGGGGTCGATTGGGCCGAGCCGCTGGGCATCACCCAGAGCCGGCTGGAGGCCGAGGACGGCTCGTCGCTCGCGGCCACCGTCTTCGCCGCCGACCCCGGCGGCCGGCTCGCCCCCGAGGGCACCGCCGACGATGCACTCGTCATCGGGGAATCCCTCGCCGAGGAGGAGGGCATCAGCGAAGGCGACGTCCTCACCCTGGGCGGCACCGAGCTGACGGTGGCCGCGATCGGCCGTGAGGACTCCTACAGCCACACCCCGGCGGTATGGACGTCGCTGGACACCTGGAGGTCGTTCGTGCCCGGCTCGGGCGACGACACTCCCGTGGGCACCGTGGTGGCGGCCGGCGCCGACGGCACCGCCGAATTCGACGCAGTCGACACCGCGGCGGGCACCGTCTCGGCCGACCGCGACGACAGCCTCGCCGCGATCGGCGCGTTCTCCTCGGAGAACGGCTCCCTACTGATGATCCAGGGGTTCCTCTACGCGATCTCCGTCCTGGTGGTCGGGGCGTTCTTGACCGTATGGACGGTGCAGCGCGCCGGCGACATCGCGATCCTGAAGGCGCTGGGCGCCTCAACGCGCTACCTGCTGCGCGACGCCCTGGGCCAGTCCGCCCTGGTGCTGCTGGCCGGTACCGCCGTGGGCGGCGGCCTGGGCGTGGCCCTGGGCGCGCTGGCAACAGGCACGGTCCCCTTCGAGCTGACCGCCGCCACCGTGCTGGTGCCCATCGCGGGCATGACCGCCCTGGGTATGGCGGGGGCCGTCCTCGCCGTACGCGGCATCACCTCCGTCGACCCGTTGACCGCCCTGGGAGGCGTCCGATGAGCATGACCCTGTCCGACGTGACCCTGACCTACCCTGACGGCGACAGCACCGTGACCGCCCTGGACAGGGTGTCGCTGGCCGTGGGCCCCGGCGAGCTGCACGCCGTGGTGGGCCCCTCGGGCTCCGGCAAATCGAGCCTGCTCGCGGTGGCCGCCACTCTCATCCGCCCCGACGCGGGAACGGTACGGATCGGCGACACCGACACCCGCGGGCTGTCCCGGGCGGAGCTGGCGCGGCTACGGCGCGACCGGATCGGCATCGTCTTCCAGCAGCCCAACCTCATCGGATCCCTGACCGCGGTCGAGCAACTGCTGGTCACCGACCACATGCGGGGCCGGCGCCCCCGCGCGCACCGGCCGGCAGCGGCCGACCTGCTGGCCACCGTCGGGCTCGACGGCCGGCAGCACCGTCGTGCCGCCCACCTGTCCGGCGGCGAACGGCAGCGCGTCAACATCGCCCGCGCTCTGACCGGCGCCCCCGAGGTCCTGCTGGTCGACGAACCCACGGCCGCGCTCGACCACGAGCGGGGGCGGGCGATCGTGGACCTCATCGCCGAGCTGACCGCCCGGTTCGGCCTGGCGACGGTGCTGGTCACCCACGACACCGAGTTCCTGGACCGGGCCGATGCGATCTGGGAGATGCGCGACGGGCGGTCGGCGCCCGCCGGCGTGGCGGCCTGATCCTGCCCGCCATGCAGGGCCGCCCCACCGGTCGACGGTGAGCGCGTCCAGAGCGCGGGTCTTACCGGCCCCGGTGGGCAGGGCGTAGGGGCGGGCGGTGTTGATGTCGGTGTGCGCCGTCTGCTCGGTGCCGGTGCCGTCGTCGGAGCACTCCTCCACGCACCGGTGGGGCCGGCGCACCTGGTCGGCGGCGAGGAACTGGCCGAGCACCCGCCGAGCCCACGGCGTGGCCGCGGGCGAGGATGTGGGACTCGGTGCGGCGCTCGCGCGGGAGCTGCGGGGCCCGGTGGATGTGGTCGTAGTGGGGCTGGACGGGACCGGAGCGGTGCCAGGAGCAGTCGGCGCGTCTGGCAGGCGTCCGAGGAACTGACGAAGGCGCCGTTCCCCGCCTCCTGACGGAACCGCCGAGCCGCTCTCGTGTGCCGGATTCGTGTGCCGGATCCGCCGGGCGGAGAACGCCCGCCTGCACACCCACCTGACCACGCGCATCATCACCGACAGGACCCAAGGGCTTGCCTCTCAAGTGGCTTGAGGCACCACAGTGTCCGCATGGACAACCACGAGCTGTACCCCATCGGAGACGCCGCGCGCCGCAGCGGCCTGAGCGTCAGTGCCGTCCGCTTCTACGCCGACGCCGGAATCGTCGCGCCCACGCGCCTCACCGGGGCGGGCCACCGCCTGTACGGCATCGACACCATCGCCCGTCTGGAACTCGTCCGCACCCTGCGCGAGCTGGGCACGAACCTGGACGAGATCCGCCGCCTGCTCGAAGGCGGCACGACCCTGCACGGCCTGCTCACCACCCACCTGGAGATCGTCGAGCGACAGGAGCACACCCTGCGGGCCAGGAGGGCGGTGCTGCGGACCCTGATCAGGCAGGGCGGCACGGCCGCGCAGGCCGTCCTGATGCACAGGCTCGTCTCGATGACCGACGAGGAGCGCGAGCAGGTCATCGACGACTTCTGGAACGACGTCGGCAAGGGCCTCGACGTCCCCGACGGCTTCGTCGACCGGCTGCGCGAGGTGCGGCCGGTCCTGCCCGCGGACCCCACCGCCGCTCAGCTGGAGGCCTGGATCGAACTGGCCGACCTGGTGCGGGACCCGGCGTTTCGCGACGCGGTCCGCAGCTACCTGCACGACACCTACTCCACGCATCCGGGCAGGAGCATCGCGAGTGCGCCGTTCCAGCACTTCGTGTACGAGAGCGGGTTCGCGCTCATCGAGGAGGTCCTGGCCGCGCACCGCGCCGGCGAGTCCCCCCGGTCCCCCTGGGCGCAGCAGGCCGTCACCCGTTTCATGGAGGAGGCCATGACGCTGTCCGGCACCCCGCTCACCCCCGAGGACCGCAACCGGATGGCCGACGGATTCCGGCAGATCCCCGACATCGAGCGCGAGATGGCGGAGGAGGACGCCGGCGCCGAGGACCCCCACGACCGGTACCTTTCGCTGGTGGCGGTGGTCAACGGGACCGCGCCCGAGGAGGACGCGCTGCCCTACGCCTGGATCGCCGAGGCCATGCGCGCCCCGGCCGACGGCGCCTGAGGGGCCGCCCCATTACCTTCTGGAGCAGTCCCGCAATGGGGCTCCCGGCCTCCGGGCCCGGCATGACTTTGTGCCCCCTGTCACCCATGATCCGGGGGGTGGT
>NZ_PYGA01000049.1 GCF_003014485.1 Murinocardiopsis flavida
ACCACCCCGCACCCCTCCGAGAACCCCGTCCCATCCGCATCCTCCGAAAACGCCTTACACCGCCCATCCACCGCCAACCCCCGCTGACGACTGAAGGCGGTGTACGTGGAGGGGGTCGACATCACGGTCACGCCGCCGGCGAGCACCATCGAGGATTCGCCGGAGCGGAGGGAGCGACTGGCCAGGTGGATCGCCACCAGCGAAGCCGAGCAGGCGGTGTCGACGGTGACGGCGGGACCTTCGAGCCCGAAGGTGTAGGCGATTCGGCCGGACATCACGCTCGGCGCGACTCCGGTCACGAGGTGCCCTTCGACGTCGGCGGGGGCCTCGTGCAGTCTCGGGCCGTAGTCCTGGGGCTCGGCACCGATGAATGTGCCGGTGCGGCTGCCTTTCAAGGAATGGGGGTCGATCCCCGCGCGCTCGATCGCCTCCCACGACGTCTCCAAAAGCAGACGCTGCTGAGGGTCGATCGCGACCGCTTCACGGGGGCTCATGCCGAAGAAGGCGGGGTCGAACTGGTCGCAGTCGTGCAGGAAGTGGCTCTGGCGGACGTAGCTGGTGTTGGGGGCGTCGGGGTCGTCGGAGAAGAGGCGGTCCAGGTCCCAGCCCCGATTCGAGGGGAAGTCGGAGACCGATTCCTTTCCTTCGTGGATGAAATCCCAGAACTCTTCGGGGGTGGTGATCCCTCCGGGGTACCGGCATGCCATTCCGATGATGGCGATGGGCTCGTCGGTGTCCTTCTCGGCATGCGTCGCGACGGCGCCCCGTTCCGCCCCTTCCAGGATGTCGTTCAGCACGAATTCGGCCAGGGCCGTCGGAGTGGGGTGGTCGAACGCGGCGGTCACCGGGAGTTCGGCGCCGAGGTCCGCGGACAGCCGGTCCCGGAGTTCCACCGCGCCGAGGGAGTCCAGGCCCATGTCCTTGAACCCCTGGTCGTCGGCGATCTCGTCGGCCGATCCGGGGAGCACCGACTCCAGGACCTCGGCCAGGGTCGAGGTGACCAGCTCGACGGTTGCGCGGCGGCGTTCGTCCAGGGGGGCTTCGGACAGTCGGCGCGCAAGGTCGGTCGACCCGACCGCGCCCTGCTCCGCGCCGCCGGCCTCGTTGCTTCCCAGTCCGAGGTTTCCATCCTGGCTCATCCGCGCTACTCCTCGAATCCTCGAAAAAGTGAAATACAAGAATGGTTCTGAGACCGGAGCGACCGGTTACGGGTTGTTCCGGTAACTGAAGTTCCGCTCGGCGTGAACGCGGGAAACCGATGTGACTTTTCCGTCGCGGACCGTTATTTCCGTAGGCATCGGGCGCCCGAGGAACAGGGTGAGGCTGGCGGTCATCCCGTAGGCACCGGCATTGGGGATGGCGACGACGTCGTCCGGGCGGAGTTCATGGACGTCGACGCTGCGGCCGAGGATGTCGCCGGGCGTGCACAGCGGCCCGACGAGCGTGATGTTCTCCGAATGCGCCCGGTCCCCGTTGAGGTCGACCCGGTGCGGCCCGTCGAGCCCCACGGACGTGGGGAGGAGCCGGCCCAGCCCCGACATCCCGCCCAGTACGTTGATGCCGGCGTCCAGGACGACGAACTTGCGGCCCCTGCTCTCTTTGACGTTGACCACGGTGCAGATCAGGCGGCCGCATTCGGCGGTGAGGTAGCGCCCGGACTCGCAGGCGATGTGCGGGGTGCCGGACCGCCACTGCGGGAAGTGCGCATCGAGGGACTCCTCAAGGGCGGCCCGGAGCCGGGGGTATTCGTAGCGGGCGCCGGGAGTGAGGTAGGGCGCCGCGAAGCCGCCGCCGATGTCCAGGAATTCGATGCCCAGGCCGGTGCGGTCCCGCAGCTCCGCCGCCGTGGCGATGGTGTGCTCGAACTCGGCGATGAGCGCCGCTTCGTCGCGGGCGTTGCTGAGGGAGAACAGGTGCAGCCCCGACAGGCGCACCGAGGACACCGACCCGAGGCGGCGGATGTCGTCGGGCAGCCGCTCGATGTCGAATCCGAATTGGGAGGGCGCGCCGGTCATGCGGATGCCCGTCGATGCGCCCGCCGCGGCGCTGTTCACCCGGATCAGGCAGTCCACGACCACGTTGCGCGCGCTCGCCTCGTTCGCCACGCGCAGCAGGTCGGTGCGGGACTCCACCGAGAACCGCCGCACGCCCGCGTCGATCGCGACGGCGATCTCCTCGTGGGTCTTGCCGGGGCCCGTGTAGAGCATCTCCGCTCCGGCGAACCCTGCCTCGACCGCGCTGGCGAGTTCGCCGACGGAGCTGATCTCCGCCGCGCACGAGTGCTCTCCGGCCTCGCGCAGCGCCCGGGCGATGGCGGGGTGCGGGTTCGCCTTGAACGAGAAGTACAGGGTCGTGCCGGGAGGCAGCGCGCCGACGAGCGCGTCGCGGGCCGCCACGGCGAGGTCGAGGTCGTAGACGTAGAGCGGGGAACCGTACTGCTTGGCGAACTCTTCGTCGGTGGTCACCCTGCACCTTCTTCGAGTAGACGGGCCAAGTGCTTTCGGGAGTGCTTGCCGTTCGGGGTGAGGGGGATGCTCGCCAGCACGCGGCAGACCGCCGGCACCTTGGCGGGGTCCACCCGGACGGCCATCTCGCGGAGGACGTCCAGCGGTTCGACCTCGCCCTCGACGAACAGGGTGAGGTCGCGGCCGCCGTCGGGGGGCAGGACCGCGGCGCCCAGCACTCCGGGGATGTCCGTTGCGGCCGCCTCGATCTCGGTGGTGCTCATGCGGGTGCCGCGCCGTTTGAAGATGTCGTCGCGGCGCCCGTCGAAGTACAGGTAGCCGTCTTCGTCCAGGGAGCCGTAGTCGCCGGTGTGCAGGTAGGTGTCGCCCGTCTGTGGATCGCGCCGGTAGGCGGCCGCCGTGAGCTCCGGCGCGTTGCGGTAGCCGGCCATCACGTTGGGGCCCGCGACGGTGATCTCGCCGACCTCGCCCGGGGGGAGCGGGCGGCCGTCGGGGTCGACGATGCGGACCGTGGTCCCGGGAAGCGGCGGCCCCACCGACTGGGGGCGTTCCCGCTCCTCGTCGGGCGGCATGATCGTCACGCGCTTGCACTCGGTGATCCCGTACATGCGGACGACGCGGGATCCCGGGTAGTGGTCGCGGAGCTCGTCGATGAGGGCGGCGGGCAGTGCGGCGCCGGTGTTGGTGAACATGCGCACGGTGGACACGGATCCGGGGGCGCGCTTGCCCAGGATCGCCAGCATGCTGCCGAGGGACGGGACGATCGGCACGACCGTCGCCCCGCACTCCCGCATCCGCCGGGCCAGCACGAGGTCGGGCCCGCCTCCGGTGAGCACGAGTTCGGCGCGGCCGAGGGCCGCGAGGAACACCTGGTAGAGGGCATAGTCGAAGGCCAGCGGCAGGCGGCAGAACACGACGTCGTCGTGCCGGTAGCCCAGGACCGCGTGGATGGCCCGGGCGGCGGACACGACTGCGGAGTGGGGGCACATGACGGCCTTGGGGGCGGCCGTGCTTCCGGAGGTGTAGATGAGCAGGGCGAGGTCGGCGGCCTCGCCCTCGGCGGGAGCGGCGACCGGATCCGCAGCGGGGGAGTCGGGGTCCCCGCCGAGTACGGCGTCGAACTCGCACAGCGGAACCGCGTGGTCCTTGGCGGCGCGGAGCAGCCCGGAGTCGCCGACGGCCAGGGCGGGCTCGGCGTCCGAGAAGATCGAGCGCAACTGGAAGTCGGTGAGTTCGGGGTCGAGGGGGATGAGGGCCGCGCCCAGGCGCGACGCGCCGAAGAGCAGCGGCAGGACCTCCTTGCGGCTCGGCACCTGGACCAGGATCCGGGAGCCGCGGCCGACGCCGTGGTCGGCGAGGCCGCGTGCGGCGGCGCGGCTCAGGTCTGCGAGCCGTGCGTAGCTCCACGCTCCGGCGGGGTCGCGCACAGCGGTGTTCTCAGGGCATTCGGCGGCAGCATCATCCAGAATGTGGTGCACAAGATCCGAACGCGAGGGCTGGGATTCGTCGCCTGAATCTCGCAATTTCGCACTCCTGAATCTGGCAGGGATTCCTACTCCGTTCGGACCTCAGGGGAATAGCCGGTTCGCCGCGAATGCGCGGCGAAAGTGAAACTACGTCTGGTCTGCTGTTTCGGTCTGCCCCTACGATCCCCCTAGCGGACCTTTCCCCCTTTTCCCCGCCCGGGCGAAGCACGGGGGAGGGGAGGGCGGCGTGTGCTCCGCGGCGTCCGCCGCGCCGGCCCGTAGTGCGTTACGGGCGCCGGGGCGTGCCCGGACACCGTGCGGTGCGGTGGTCGTCGGCCGGTGCCGATGCGCCTGGTTCGGGGGCTTCGGGACTCCGGGCTGCCGGCGGGCGCCTCACACCTGTCCATTGGCGAGGGCGGCGGCGCGCTTCGACAGCTCGGCCCGGTCGATCTTCTTGTTGGAGTTCATCGGGAACTCCTCGATGTGGACGTACCGTTTGGGAACGATCCCCGACGGCAGCGAATCGCCCAGGTGGGCGGCGAAGTCGGGCGGCGGGATCGGGCGCCCCGTGTAAAAGACCACCAGGTGGACGCGGTCGGCGGATTCGGTGCTGACGGTCACCGCCTCGGTGACCGCGGGGCAGGAGCGCGCCGCGTGGTCGATCTCCGCCAGCTCGACCCGCCAGCCCTGGACCTGAACCTGGGAGTCCTGCCGTCCCAGGTAGACCATTTCCCCGTTGGCGGCACGGCGTACGCGGTCGCCGGTGTTGTACCAGGTGGCGCCGTCCCGCTGCACGTAGCGGCCGTCCTCGTCCCGCGGGTCGAGGTACCCGGAGGTCAACTGGGGGCCCCGGATCCACAGCTCCCCCTCGTCGTGCGCCGGCGCGCCGGCGGCGTCCACGAGGACCGCTTCGTGGCCGCCGTTCACGTCGCCGATCGGGGACAGGCCGTTGACGCACAGACCAGGGGAGGTGCGCGGGTCCCACCGGTGCGCGGCGATGGTGACGGTGAGCTCGGTGGGCCCGTAGAGGTTCTCCAGCGTCGACGCCGGAGCGGCGCGCAGCCAGTCGGCGGCGTCGCGCTCCTTGAGCGCCTCGCCCGCGAAGAGGCTCCATCGGAGGCCCGGCATCGCCCCGGGGGTGAGGCGGCCGACCTTGCGGACGAGGGCGATCGCGCTCGGGGTGGAGAACCACACGGTGATCCCCTGGCGGGCGACGAACCCGGGGACGTCGCGGTAGGCCGACGGCGGGACCTCGACCACGGTCGCGCCCGCCCCCCACGCGCAGAACAGGGTGAACATCGCGCAGTCGAAGGTGAGGTCGAAGGTCTGGGCGAAGACGTCGCCGCCGGAGAAGTCGAACCGGCCGTCCACGAACCCGAAGTAGTGGTGGGTGTTGGCGTGGGTGATGCGCACACCCTTGGGGCGGCCGGTGGACCCCGAGGTGAACAGGATGTAGGCGACGTCGTCGGGGGAGACGGGACGGGGTTCGGCGAGCGGCGGTCGGCCGGCCGCGTCCACCGCCGCCGGGTCGACGATGCGGAGGTCCGGCGCCTCCTCCAGCAGCCTCTTCGCGATGTCGGTGGCACGGTGGTCGGCGATGACGGCGTCGATTCCGGCCGAATCCGCCATGCTCATGACGCGGGGCGACGGGTGGTCCGGCCGCAGCGGGACGACCGCCGCCCCCGCGTACAGCGCCGCGAGGACGCCGACGTTGGCGGTGGTGCCCGTCGAGGCGAGCACACCGACCGCCTTCGGCGGGTTCCCGTGCGGGTCCAGGAGCGCGCCGGCCCACGACAGCGCAGTGCGGTGGGCCTGTTCGTAGCTGAGGCTCTCTCCGCCGGAATGGAACGCGGGCCGGTCCGGCGAGAGCGACAGGCCGCGCGCGAAACGGGAGTAGAGGGCATGGGAATTGGAGCATTCCATGATGGGTTGCCGATCCAGATTCTCGCTTGAATTCCCTTGCTGAATTCGGGGCGTGTTTGCTCTGACGGGTGGACTGGGCGCAAATCCTTGGTTATCGTTATATTCCAGAAGGATAAGGGCAGATGATCCTGTCCGGTGCCGCTGAATGAATATCGACCAGCGAGGGAATTCATGCTTGATTGGGACGACTCGTTCGAGTCAACTGTCCGTCAGTACCTTCCGCTTTTCTCCGCGGAAGAGGAGATCCGCGAGGACACGAATCTCCTCGACGCGGGCCTCGATTCCATGGGAATCGTGGAGCTGCTCGCCAAGATCGAGGCGGACTACGGTGTCCGCTTTCAGGACGACGCCCTCACCTTGGAGACCTTCCAGACCGCGGGAAGCCTGTGGCGGACGTTGTCCGCCCTGAGGTGAGCGGGGCCCGCACAGCGGCAGGCCCTCCGCGGTCGGGGGGTCAGCCGCCGCGCGCCGCCGCCTGCGCCGCTACCTGCGGGGTCGCCGGCGTCACGGTGAGGTTCTTGCGGGTGACGCCGACCCTGCCGAAGAGCGCGTCAGGGCCGCACACAATCGCGTCCCGGACCCCCGACCGCACGAGCGTGCTCACGGCGTCGGGCCAGTTCACGGAGCGCACGAAGCCGTCGAGCACCAGGTCCTTGACCTCTGCCCCGGTCGTGAGCACCTTGCCGTCGTGGTCGGAGACGACGGGGGTGTGCGGGTCGGCGAAGAAGAGGCCGGACACGGCCTTCTCCACCCGGTCCCGGAGCGCCGCGAACGCGGGAGAGTGCATGGGCGGGCGCATCGTGTACAGCGGAAGCCCGCCCAGGGCGCGCAGCCGCGCCTGAAGCGGCTCCACCGCAGCCTCGTGCAGCGTCAGCATGTAGAAGTCGTGGTCGATCACGCAGGCCAGGTCGTACCACTCGCCGGCGTCGGCGAGCCCGGCCAGGACCTCGGCCAAGGCCGGTTCGGGGACCCTGACGAAGGAGTGCGTGACGATGTCGGTGTGCTCCTCCCCGAAGTACTCGGCGGTGAGCCGGGCGAGCTCGGCCGCGAGCCACAGGCCGTCGTCCAGGGGGAGGGCCCCGGAGTGGACGGCGGCGACCCGCCCACCGAAGCTCGGCCCCACGCAGAAGTCGGGCTGCCGGCCGTGCTTCTTGCCGGCCCACGCCGCGAGGGCCAGGCACGCCGCCATGAACGTGAGCTGACCGGCCTCGCTGTAGTCGCCCTCGGTCTCCTGGAACCGCTCCAGGAGCGGGTAGCCGAGGACCTGGTCGGCCACCGCGGTGATCTCGGCGGCCTCAGGGCCGGTGGTCATGTAGTGGGCGACCGCCTGCTTGTCGAGGGGCCCCATTCCTGGAAATACGAAAGCTGTCAGCGGGCTGGAACTCATGATTCTCAGTCCAAACTCTTGAGGAACTCAATCAAGGCCGCATCGAATTTCTCTGGTTCCTCCAGATGGGGCGTGTGGCTCGAATCCTCCAGGACTTCCCAGCGGGTGTCGGGAATCCTGTCGTGGTAGGGGCGCATCGACTCAAGGGTCACTTCGTCGTGGACCCCGGAAATGAGCAGTGTCGGGACGTTGATCGCGGAAATGCTGTCAACGACCCCCCAGTCCTTCAGTGATCCGATGACGTGGAACTCGCTCGGGCCGTTCATCGTCTGGTAGACGTTGGGGTTGCTGTAGATCTCCATGAAAGTGGACGTGAATTCGCTCGGCCACGGGTCCAAACGGCACAGGTGCCGCCGGTAGAAGACCATCATGGCCTCGAAGTACTCGCGCGAATCGGTCGTCCCCGCGCGCTCGTGCGAAAGCAGTGTGCTGTTCACCCCGGGCGGCAGGCGGTCCCTGAGGACCGCGAGCTCCTTCAGCCACTGCGGGTACGACGCCGGCGCGTTCGCGACGACCAGCCCCCGGAGCCCCGCGGGCCGCCTGGCGGCGTGCTCGGCGGCGAGCAGCCCGCCCCACGACTGCCCGAACAGCACGTAGTTCGACCCGACCCCGAAATGGCCCAGCACGGTGTCGAGTTCGTCCAGGAAGAGTTGCGGGGTCCAGAAGCCGGGCTCGGCGTCGGGAACGTGGGTCGAGGCTCCGTTGCCCAACTGGTCGTAGTGGATGACGGGCCAGCCGTCGTCGGCGAGGCGCGCCAGCCGGATCAGGTAGTCATGGGTGCTGCCCGGTCCGCCATGGAGGACGACGAGGGCCGGCCGGTCGCCAGCCAGCGTTCCGGTGAGCCGATACCAGACCGAGTACTGCCTGAACGGCAGGGTTCCCTTGGTGACGGGGGATCGGGACAAGCCGACCAGCCTCTCCTCGCCAGGCCCCCGCGCAGGACCTGGTCTCGCCTGCGGTTGCGATAACTGTGACCGAAGGTAGGCGGGATGGTCCTCGCTGTAGACCCCTACCGGGCCCGGCTAGCTCCCCTGTCGGCGAAAGCACGAGGGCATGGCTGTGCGACACGGCCGGAGCGGACGGCGGCAGGCGGCCGGACACATGAAGAGGGCCTGCTGATCCCGGTGCGGATGGCGCGTCAGCACCGGGATCAGCAGGCCCTTGTATTGAGGCGGGTTCAATTGAGGCGGGTTCAGTGGGGTGTCACACGGCCGCGGCCGCGGGCATCACATCTCGCCGGCCGATGTCGGCTTGTGGGCGACGATCACTCCCCAGCTGATCTCGCGGCGGTCGACGCCCTTCTTGACGTCGTCGCACACCCGGGCGAAGTCCATCAGCTGGCGCTGCTCGTCGGGGTCGGGGGCGGTGACGGCGTACCGCTGGGTGTCCTTCCCGAGCAGGTGGTACGTCTGCTTGACGTGGCTGCCGAGGTCGCGGGCGAGGTCGATCTCCAGGCCGACGGATTGCAGCATCTGCTGGTACTCCAGCAGCGAGTAGGACTCGGTCCAGCCGAGTGCGGCGTAGGTGTTCTCGCGGTCCTGGTCGGGGGCCGCCTTGGACGGTTGGAGGAAGTCCAGGAACGCCAGGGTCCCGCCAGGGGCGAGGACCCGGTAGATCTCGCGGTAGAGTGCGGCCTTGTTCGGAATGTGGTAGAACGCGTCCTGGCTGGTCACGTGTGTGAACGACCCCTGCGCGTAGGGGAGTTCGGTGGCGGAGCCCTGCCGGAAGGTGAGCCGCGGGTTCCCGCGCGCCCTGGCGCTCGCGAACTCGATGTGCTCCTCGCTGAGGTCCAGCCCTTCCCCGACGCAGTCGAAGCGTTCCGCGATGAACATGAGGAAGTGCCCGAAGCCGCAGCCGATGTCGAGGACCCGGGAGTCGTCGTCGATCATCGCCTCGCGGGCGAGGAGAGCGGACGCGTGCCTTGCGGCCGTGGTGTAGCTCGCGTCGGGCTCCGAGTCGGCGAAGTAGCCGCCGTGCATGATCGGGTCGCCCCTCCAGTACTCGATCAGGCTGCGGCAGTGCTCGTTGTACATGGTCTGGATCTGGTCTTCGGTGCGTAGGTCGCTTGAGGTGACCACGGAAGCCCCCTTCGTCTTGGCAGTGTGGCGGCCGGATGAAGCGAGGTGTCGGCGCCGTATTCCTTGTCGTCCCGAATCGGGTATTTCGAAAATTGCGTGGCACGGCACGGCCACCCGGGCAGCGCGCCGGAATGCGGCGAAGCCGCAGGAGCGCTTGGTCGGGGAATGATGAACCGACAATCTGGGGTTTGTTGGACGGTGGCCCCAGAGACCAGGATAAAAGCAGCAGTGACGTGTATGAGTGCACGGCGTGAGTCAGGATCACTGTAAATTACCGTACGATGTACTCATTAATATACGTACAGAGTAAGTGGATTGCAAGGCCGAGCGTTCATCAGCTCGGAAAGAGCATCATACTGGCAGGTCAATGGATTGTACGTGCATCGCCTGACGGTCATGATGCGTCTCATGGCACGTTACGTCCCACTTGGACGCGTGATGTTTTGTGTACGTGTTCGTGTGATGTTTCTTGTGTCGATACAGGCATGTGTGACGAATATCGATTCTTGGCAAGGCGGGGGAGCGGCACGGTACAGAACGATTCATATGTCGTTCATGTACTGATTTGGAGTACGGCGGAACCGTTCGACGGACGTCCGAGGTGAATGCCGCACGTTTCGGTTAACATTGCCGCCCGAAGCGCACCGGGACCGCAATCCGCCCGGCCCCGCGGGGCGGCCGAATTCGTATTCACTCCACCGGTCCCACGGTCGGCCCGACCGAGAGGGCGTCCTGCCGACCGGAACCGTTGCGGCTCCGCGCCGAACGGGGGCCGGGGCGGGACCGAGGCCCTCGGGTCATGCCGGTCGCGGCGGCCCGCCGCCGCACGACGTCCCCTCGTCCCCGCCGGCGCCACCGGGCACCCGGCAGCCGGACCCCAGTAGGCCGAGAGGGGTGGGTTAGGGGTCGGGAATGACGGTGCCCCCGCCATAGAGTGCCAGCCGATGCCGAAGTGGGATTTTCCGTTCATTCGCCCTTGCGTTGGTTTGCTCCGCCGTTCGGGGCGGACTCATGCAGCATGGAAATACCTTCGGGGATTCCGTGCTCAGAGTGATCCGGCCGCCAACGCACGTATTCCGTATCGGCGGGCATAGGCCAAGAGGAGATTCGAATGCGTGTCGTCCTTACTCACCATGCGGCTACCGCGCACCTCAACCTGATGGTTCCACTCGGTTGGGCGTTGAAGGCGGCCGGGCACGAGGTCGTCGTCGCGGCACAGCCCGACATCATGGCCGCAGTCGCGAATACGGGGCTGGTCGGATACCCGGTCGGGCAGGAAGCCAAGATCGCCGAACGGCTCGCGGCACTTCCCGTGGAGGAGACGTTCTTCGGATCGGGGTTCGATCTGACGGAATCGCGCCCCGAGGTCCTCACCCAGGAATACATCCGCGGATGCCTGGCCGCATTCGCCTCGCCGCAGGCACTCGACCTCATTACGGATGAGTCGATGTACGACGAGCTCGTCGACTTCTGCCGTTCCTGGAAGCCCGATCTGATCATCTGGGACTCCATCACCTACCCGGGTCCGGTTGCGGCAAAGGCCTGCGGTGCCGCGCACGTGCGGATGACGATCGGCCGCGACCACTGGGCCCGCCTGTGGGAGAAGTTCACGGAGCCCAAGGACAAGACCCCAGGATTCGTGGACCCGATCGAGACGTGGCTCTCCGAAAAGCTGGAGAGATACGGTCTTGAATTCGATGAGAGTCTCATCCTCGGCCAGGCGACCATCGACATGATGCCCGAATGGGCTCGTTTCCCCCTGCGGCAAAACTGCCTGCCGATCCGCTACATTCCGTACAATTCTTCCGCAACAGTGCCGGAGTGGCTGATCTCAGAGGCCCCCGACCGTCCGAGGGTGTGCCTGACGATGGGCGTCTCCTTCATGGAGATGTGGGGCGGAAGCACCAGCCTGGCGTTGAACGAGATGTTCGACTCGGTCAAGGACCTCGATCTCGATCTGATCTGCCTGCTGGACCCGTCCCTGCTCCCGGACGGCGTCAGCGCTCCGGACAACGTCAGATTCCCCGGCTTCGTGCCGCTGGACTTCCTGCTGAAGTCATGCTCGGCGGTGATCTTCCACGGCGGAACAGGGACGTTCGGCACCGCGCTGGCAAACGGGGTTCCACAACTCATCATCCCGACCGACCCGCGGTTCGATGAGCGCGGACTCGCCGAAAAGGTAGCGGAATCCGGGATCGGATTGAAGATCCTGCCGGAAGACTTCACACCGTCTCGTTTCCGCGAGGCGCTCATACGCCTCATCGGAGAACCGTCGTTCGCTGAGAACGCTCGGGTGAAGCAAAAGGACCTGATGGACGACCCCCGCCCCAACCATGTAGTTCACCAGCTCGAATACATGGCCGGCCGTGAAAAGACCACGAACCCGATCGCTTCCGGAATGGCGGGATAGGCTCCCATGGACGACAGCAACCGACTCGTAGACTACCTGAAGCGAACCACGGCGGAACTGCGCAGTACACGGCAGCGACTCTTGGATCTGGAATCTCGGGAGCGCGAGCCGGTTGCGATCGTCGGTATGGGGTGCCGTTTTCCCGGTGGTGTTGAGACACCGGAGGAGTTTTGGCGGATGCTGGCCGAGGGCGGGTCGGGGATCTCTGATTTCCCGAGTGATCGGGGGTGGGATCTGGGGGAGATCTATGATCCGTCGCCCGATGCGGTGGGGAAGAGCTATACGACCAAGGGCGGTTTCCTGCACGGGGCGGCGGAGTTCGATGCGGGGTTCTTCGGGATCAGTCCGCGGGAGGCGCGGGCGATGGATCCCCAGCAGCGTCTGCTTTTGGAGACGTCGTGGGAGGCGATCGAACGCGCCGGGATCGACCCCCATTCCTTGAAAGGCAGCCGCACCGGCGCATTCATCGGTCTTATCTACCACGATTACGCGACCCGGGCACACGATGTTCCTGAAGAGCTCATGGGATACGTGAGTAATGGAAGCGACGGGGCGGTCGCTTCAGGGCGCATTTCCTATTTTCTGGGTTTGGAGGGGCCGGCGGTAACGGTGGATACGGCGTGTTCGTCGTCGCTGGTGAGTCTGCATCTGGCATGTGAATCGCTGCGCCGAGGCGAGTCCGATCTCGCCCTCTCCGGAGGGGTCTCCGTAATGTCCGCGCCGACCACCTTCATCGAGTTCAGTCGTCAGCGGGGGTTGGCGGTGGATGGGCGGTGTAAGGCGTTTTCGGAGGATGCGGATGGGACGGGGTTCTCGGAGGGGTGCGGGGTGGT
>NZ_PYGA01000050.1 GCF_003014485.1 Murinocardiopsis flavida
AGTAGGTCGCCGCCGGACATTTTTTTGCGGGGGACTCCTTTTGGGGGGTCCCCCGTTTTTTTGTTGTGTGTGGGGGGTGCCGTGGGCGCCCCCCCCTTTTTTTGTGGGCCGGACATCTTTTTAGAGGTCGGGAACGCCCTCGCCCCCGGACGCCGGCGCCCGCTTCGCGGGGTTCGGAAAGTGGCCGCCTCCGGTCTCTGGTGATTCGGATTCGGCGTGGTCTCCTGCATGCTTCTCCACCCGGACGCGTGGCTCCCCCCACTATCGGCCTCCGGTCTGGTGGCTAGTGTCATGGGCATGGTGGAGATCGTGGTGGCGGGTGCTTCAGGGGTTCTCGGGCGGATGATCTGCACAGAGGCGCAGCGGATATTCGGCGACGACGTTACGGTCGTGGTCGGTGACCGTCGGGAGTCGCGTGGGCGGGAGACCGCCGCGGGCCTGGGCGGACGCGCGCGGTCCGTCGTCATGGACGTGGCGGACGACGAGAGTGTCCGCACTGGCCTCCGCGGAGCCGACCTGGTGATCGTCGCGGTAGGTCAGTCGAAGCCCCGTGTCCAGGATGCGTGCATTCAGCTCGGCGTGCCCTGCGTCGACGTGACGACGGATGCGGAGGTGGTCGCGCGGGTCGTGGAACGCGACGACGAAGCGCGCCGCAGCAAGGTCGCGTTGGTCGTGATGGCGGGACTGTTCCCTGGTCTCTCTGGCCTTCTCGCGCAACAGGCCGCCGCTTCGCTCGACAGCGTCGACCGTCTCGACATCGCTCTGCGGCAGAGCACCAACGCCGAAGTGGGACCGTCAGGTGTCGCCGACATGCTGCGCATCGTGAGCGCACCGGTGCATGGTCGGCCCGGGTTCCGGGAACGGGCCCGGCTCCCGTTCAGGTCGGGGAGCGCCGCGGTGCGCCGCATAGCCCACGCCGAACAGCGCGTCCTGACCGAAGAAATCGGTGTGTCCGATGTCGCCTACTGGACCGCCTGGGACAACGAGCGCTTCAACCGGATGGTGGGCGCGCTCATCCGCGCACGCGTCCTACCCCGGATGGCATCGGCCTTCGCCGTGCTGGCCCAGCACACACCGGATCGGCCGCAACGGGTCGAGCTCATGGCTCGGGCCGGAGGCAGGGTGGACGGCGAGGCAGCGGACCGCATCGTGCAATTGTCCGCCGACTCCGATTACGGTGCGACGGCGACCGTCGCCGCCGCACTTGGGGCGATGGCACTAGAGCAGCGGTGGGCGGGATCGGGCCCTCCGTTGAGGTTCAGCACGCTTGGCGCCGTCCTCGCCCGTGCGTCCACACCAGGCATCACAATGTCCGAGTCTCGTGGGACGAAGCGTTCCGGTCCTCTCGACGGGCACTGAACCCGGCAGGCGTCGACCCCCGACGGCGGTCCCTTCGTCGTCACTGGGCCCGCCCGTTGTGTGGACGGTCGGCGCCGCGCGTGCTGGGCGCGCGGCGCCGACCGCCCACGCAGCGAAGGGTGGTCGCGGAGTGGCCCGGGTGTTCCGCCGCGAGTGTGTCGAGATCGAACGGTTCGACGATCTCGCGGGCGTGGCGCCCAGAGGGCGCTGGGCGTGGGCGCGATGCGATAGTGCTCGCCTGGCCAGTCGCCTTTAAGGGTGGGCGCATGCGCGCCGACTGGTTGGTCTCATCGGTGCTGCTGCGTCAGTGAGGCCGGCTGTCCGTGCCCGCGCTCGCCTCGGCCATCCTCAAGGTGGTCGACGCGGTTCCGGAAGGCCAGCGGGCCACCGCGGCGGGCGTGTGGGGTCGGTCCGTGTGCGGGGCGGCCTTGTCGCAGTGCCGCGTGCGGGTGGTCTGCGGGGAAGAGCAGCAACGACGGCGGCGAGGGGCCGGGCCCCGGCGGCATCGAGCCGGGTGCGCGGGGGGCACGGTTCGTTCGTTGGGCGGCCTTCTCGCTGGTCCGCGCGCGGGTGGTCGGTGGTCACAAGTAGCGCCGACTGCGGCGGGTGGTCGGGGCGCGGTTGGATCGACTGAGGTGTGCGGGGGTGGGTGCCGAGAGCGTCCTTGCCCGCAGCGGACCTGGGCTGGGCTGCCGGGGTGCCTGCGCAGCAGCGACGGCCGAAGCAGACGCCGGGGTTGGACGCCAGGGCTCGCCACGTACTGAGCGCGCGGGGGTGGTGCTGCGGTGGTGGTGCGGGCGGGGCGTCCGGGGGTGTGGTTGCGGTGGGTTCCGTGCGGTGCCGGGCCCGGCGGTCGCAGTGCGGGATGTGTGTCGGCCGTCGCTGCTGCGCAGGCTTTCCGGCAGCCTGGCTCCTGTTCCCTTGGGGTCACGGACGCCCTTGCCCGCGGGCGCCTTGCTTCGGGGGCGGTCTCGCCTCCGGGCGCCCGTGGCCGTTTCCGCGCGGTGCCGCGCAGCGGCAGTCCTTCTGGCGCCCGGGTCGGTGGGTGCGTGAGCACGCCGTCGTTGCCGTTGGGTCGACGGCGTTGGGTGGGCGGGCGCATCGCCCTGCGCAGAAGGGCAGGTCAGCGGCCCGGGTCCGGCACCTCACCATCCCGGGCGTCTCGCATCGTGAGAACTCGATGAGAGGGTCAACCCAGACAGCACCCGTATGACGTCTGGGTGGGCATCCCGCCACACCGCAGACCCGCACCACCCGCAAAAACCGGACACCACACCGCAATCCGGGCGCGTGGCGGCGGTCTCGGCCGATCACTCGTCCGCATGATGGACATGATCTTGGCGCGGGGCCCGAATCGGCGCCTCTTCGCCGCGAAACACGCGATCAAAAAGGGACATTCACCGCCAATCGCCCCCTGTGGGTGGGGCTCTGCGCAGGTAGCCGTGCTTTTCGCTGCGGAGTGACGCGGGGAGGCGCTGACGACCCCGAGAGACCCCGGCCTCGACCGCCCACTCCGGCCCATCCCCGGCCATCGCCGCCCCGTCGCCCACCCTGGCCCCCGCACGCCCGATCGAGGCAACCCGAGCTCGGCCCCTCGCCGCCTTTGGTGCTGCTGTTCCCCACTGCGCACCCGGCTCGACTCCGCCGGGGTCCGGAGCCCGCCCGCCGTTGGCGCTGCATGTAACCACTGACCGCCCGCGCGCGGACCGGTGAGAAGGCCGCCACGCAAGGCGTGTAGGCCTCTAGAGTTTCGACATGCGCGCCGACCGGTTGGTCTCACTGGTGTTGCTGCTGCGCCAGCGCGGACGGCTGTCTGCGACCGCGCTCGCCCGCGAGCTGGAGGTGTCCACCCGCACCGTGCTGCGCGACGTTGAGGCGCTGGCCGCGGCAGGTGTCCCGGTCTATGCCGAACGCGGTCGGCACGGCGGTTTCGCGCTGCTGCCCGGTTTCCGCACTGAGCTCACCGGGTTGAATCACGACGAGGCGCTTGCCCTGCTGGTCGCCGGATCACGGCGCGGCGCGCAGGTCTTCGGCCTCGGCTCGGCGCTCGCCTCGGCCATGCTCAAGGTGATCGACGCACTCCCTGAAAGCCAGCGGGACACCGCAGCGGGTGTGGCCGAGCGGTTGCTCATCGACCCGGAAGCCGACCTCCTCTCGCGTCGGCTGGTCGCCGAGGAGGTGCCGGATCCCATTGCGGCCGAGGTCCGGCGCGCGGTGTTCGCCGGACGCAAGCTGCGCATCCGCTACGCGGCGGTGGGCCAGGCCCCGAAGTGGCGCACGGTCGACCCGATCGGCCTGGTCACAGTGCGCGACCAGGGCTATCTGCTCGCCACGAGGTCTGGAGCGGACCGGACCTACCGGCTGTCCCGGATCGTGGCCGCCGAGGAACTCGCCGAACCCGCCCAGCGGCCGGACCGGGTCGATTTGGACCGGGCCTGGCAGGAGCGCAGCGCGCGGTTCCGGGCCGGCGGCGACCTGGTTACCACGCTGGTACTGGTGGACCCGGCGCGGCGGGACGACCTGGTGGGCACCGCGCTGGCTGTCCTCGCTGAGGAGGCCGACGCGGACGGTCGGCTGCGGCTGGAGGTGACCTTCCAGGATTCGAGACACGCCGAGTGGGCGCTGTGGCAGCTGGCCACACACGCGGAGGTCCTGTCCCCGCAGTGGCTGCGCACCGCTCTGGGCGACCGTGCCGCCGCGGTCGCTGCCCGCTACGAAGCGCCCTCCTGAGCCGGAACGATGATTCTCCCGCCATACGCGGCGCCGTTGATGCCGTTGATTCAGTGGGCAATGGGGTGCTCGTGAGTCGGCGCGGAGCTGGAGACTGCCGTCGCGGGCCCCGCTGCGCGGTACTCCGCGAAGCGGGCGCAGTAGGGGAGTGCGGTTCACGTGACCTGGGGAGAAGGGGGTTGGCTGTCGTCGCGATTGCGGAGCATCCGGCGGTACGAAGCACCACGGCCCGCCTCGATCGCCAGACGCCGGGCACAGACCCGCCGCCCTGCGGTGGAGCAGGACTTGTGGGGAAACTCCAGCGTGGTGTTTCGCACCGCCGGGTGCTTCGCATCCGCGACGGTAGCCAACCCCCTCCACTCAAGGACACCACGGGCGTGCCGCACATCCCCTTCGCCCGTGGGCACCTGGGGCGCGCTGCGCCCGTGGGTGCCGGGGGTGTGCCGCCTGTCCCTGGTGTCTGGGGTCTGCTGGGGCGCGTCGCCCGCCCGCTTCGCTCGAGGGCACCAGGGGTGCGTCGCACGCCCCCTTTACCCAAAGGGCACCGGGGCGATTCCCCCGTCATGTGCAGCGGGGCGGCCGACCGCGGCGCGCCTGTCCTATGCCCTGGGTTGCGGCAGCAGCGCCTCGATGAGGTCGGCGGCGCGGCCGGTGCCGCCCTCTGCGCGGAGTTCGGTGCGGAGCGCGTCGAGCCGGCGGGCCACCTGCGGGTCGGTGGTGAGGTCGAACAGTGCCTGCCGGAGTGTCTCGGCGGTCGCCTTGTCGGTGTCGACGCGCAGCGCGACGCCGAGGTCCACCAGCTTGTCGGCGTTGTCGAACTGGTCGACGGCCTGGGGCACCGCGATCATGGGGACTCCGCAGTACAGCCCCTCGCTGCTGCCGCCCATCCCGGCGTGCGTGACGAACAGGTCGGCCTGTTCCAGGATGGCGAGCTGCGGCACCCAGGAGTGGACTTCGACGTTGGCGGGGACCGGCCCGAGGTCGGCGGGGTCGACGTGCGAGCCGACCTGGAGCACGACGTGCCAGCCGGGCAGGTCGCCGAACGCGCCGACGCACTCCCGGTAGAAACCGGGCCGGTTGGTGAACGACGATCCGAGGGACACCAGCAGGACGTTCTCGGCGTGCGCCGGCCTGGTCCAGCCGCCCTGCTCGGAGCGGGTGCCGAAGCACGGGCCGACGAAGGTGACGGCGTCGGGGTCGACGGTGTCGGCCTTGGGCTGCATGGCGCGCGGGATGAGGGCCAGGCAACGGGGCGGGCGTCCGACGAAGGCGAGGGCGTCGGGGCTGTCGATCCCGTTGTCGGCCAACCAGGCCGCGATCTTCGCGTAGTGCGCGTCGGCGCCCGGAAGGGCCTTGAGCATCGCGCCGACCTCCTCCTCGTACCCGCCCCACGCCACGTAGGCGGGGGAGAGCTGAACGGCGGGCCGGCCCCAGTTCTCGGCGAGGATGCGGGCGGGGTGCCCGGCGATGTCGTACAGGAACAGGTCGGGGCGGTCGTCGTCGTAGGCCGCACGCACCTGCGGCAGCATCGCGATGGCGTCGTCGGCGAAGATGTCCATGGCGGCGATCGGGTCGTCGGGCCACGCGTCGTCGTCAACGGGCAGCGTGGAGGTATAGGGCACCAGTTCCGCGCCTGTCGCGGTGACCGTCTCCGCCATGGTGGGGTCGTTGGCGTAGGTGACGCGGTGGCCGCGCGCGACCAGCTCGCGGATGATCTCCAGACTGGGCACGACGTGGCTGATGGCGGGGATGCCGACCATGGCGATGTGGGCGGGGCGGGGCATTCGGTCCTCCGGTGGCGGTCGGCGGGTCCATGGTGCGGCGCCGGCGGGCGCGCGGGGCGGTGGGCGGCGGCCGTGATCCCCGCAGAATGGTAGGGCAATGGGCGTGGACTGGGGCGGCACCGGCGCGCACCCGCCGACCGAGGGCGCGCCTGCTGACCGGGGGCGCACCGCGTCGGCTGCACTGCGAGGGCGTCGCGCCCTTCCGCATGCTTGGCCCACCCGGCGCGCTTGGCAGCGGCCGCCCACCGCACCGTTCTTCGCGTTGCGTGTCGTATCGCCTGGCGCGCTTGGCGGCGGCCGCACGGCGTGCCTGGAAGCGCGGCCGCCCGCCGTGCCGCCCTTCGCGTTGCGTGTCGTACCGCCCGACGTGCCTGGCGGCAGCCGTCCGTTGCGCCCTTCAACATGCTTGGCGGCGGCGCTCACCGCACCGCCCTTCGCGTTGCGTGTCGTACCGCCTGGCGGCGGCCGCCCGTCATGCTGAGCCGTCGCGCCGCCCGTCGCACCGCCCTTCGCGCCCGGCGCCGGTTGCTGTGTCGCCCGGCCTCGTTCCGGATGGGGGCGGGTGGTTAACGTAGGGCCCATGCTGATCGGATTCGGAGCCCCGGTGTCTGGGGCATGGGCCACCCCGCAGAACCTGGGATCGTTCGCCAAGCGCGCCGAGGAGCTGGGGTACGACTCGCTGTGGACGTTCCAGCGCCTGCTCACCCCCGCCGACGACTCCACGGTCGGCCCCGGTTACCGCAGTGTCCTGGACCCGCTGCTGGCGCTCACGTTCGCCGCCGCGTCGACCGAGCGGATCCGGTTGGGCGTGTCGATCGTCAACACCCCGTTCGTGCCGCCCGCGGTGCTCGCCAAGCAGGCCGCGACGCTGGACGTCCTCTCGGGCGGCCGCTTCGACCTGGGGTTGGGCAGCGGCTGGTCGCCGGAGGAGTTCACGGTGTCGGGCACCTCGTCGGAGCGGCGCGGGGCGCGGACCGAGGAGTACCTGTCCGTTCTCCGCACCCTGTGGGAGGACGAGGTGAGCGGCTACACGGGCGAGTTCTACACGGTGCCGCCGAGCCGGATGGCGCCCAAGCCGGTGCAGCGCCCCGGCCCGCCGGTCCTGCTGGGCGGGACGGTGCGCGCCGCGCTTCAGCGGGCCGGCCGCCTGGCCGAGGGGTGGTTGAGCCGCAGCGCGACCGACCTGTCGCGGATCGCAGAGGACGTCGCGGTGGTGCGTGAGGCGGCGGAGGCCGCGGGGCGTGACCCGGAGGCGGTGCGGGTGGTGTGCAGGGGCGTGGTCCGCTACGGCGCCGAGGCCGTTGGTGAGGACGGGGCGCGGCTGCCGCTGTCGGGGTCGGCTGCGCAGATCCGCGCGGACATCGAGTGGCTCGACGGGCAGGGCATCACCGAGCTGTTCTACGACCTGAACTGGGATCCGGCCGTGGGCTCTCCCGATGTCGACCCGAAGGCCGCCACCGCGCGCGCCACCGAGATCGTGGAGGCGCTCGCGCCGCGCCGCCCCTGAGCGGGCGGCACCGGGCGCCGGGCACGCCTGCCTCACGAGTCCGGGTCGGGCGCCCGGGTCAGTGCTGGTGCTTGCGGAGGTAGTCGAGGTACAGGGGACGCAGGGCCTCCTGGAGTTCGGGGTCGCCCTCGCGTTCGTCCAGGATCTCGGCGATCACTCCCGATGCCTTACTGATGCCCGCCTCGCTGGCCTCCAGACGGCCGATGGACGCCTGGGCGGCGGGGAGGGCGCGCGCGATCTCCCAGTAGAAGCTGAAGTCCCACCGGCTGCGAGCGACGGCATCGGCGCGTTCGCGGAGTTCGGGCGTGCTCAGCAGGTCCAATGGGGCGGCTGCGTTGGGATCGTCGCTCATGGTCGGTCCTGTACCCGTCCCCGCTCCCGAGTATCGCGGGTGAGCCGGGTTACCCTGCATTCGGATTCGTGTACGCGTCGGCCTCGCGCACTCCCACAAGGACAACGGGGCGACCGACTTGAGGGGTGAGCCCATGGGCACGTCGTCAGCGGTTCGGGTGGTCATCGCCAAGCCGGGCCTGGACGGCCACGACCGCGGGGTGAAGGTGGTCGCGCGTGCGCTGCGCGACGCCGGTGTGGAGGTCATCTACACGGGCCTGCGCCAGACCCCGGAGATGGTCGTCAACGCCGCGATCCAGGAGGACGCCGATGCGATCGGCCTGTCGATCCTCTCCGGTGCGCACATGACCCTGTTCGGCAAGGTCATGGCGTTGCTGGCGGAGAAGGACGCCACCGACATCGTGGTGTTCGGCGGTGGCATCATCCCCGAGGCCGACATCCCCGAGCTGCGGCGCCTCGGCGTGGCGAAGGTGTTCACGCCGGGCGCCACCACCACGGAGATCTCGTCCTGGGTGAAGGACCACGTCCGCGGGGCGGCCGCCACGTCGTAGGGCGCGCTCGTAGGACGAGCGCATAAGACGAGCTCGCAAGGTGGGCCCGGCGTAGGACGAGTTCGCCCTACGAGCGCGTTGGACGAGCGCGTTGGCCGGGCCCGGCGTCGGATGACCGGTGGTCGGACGACTAGACTCCGCTCTTCGTGACGTGTGCTCATTTCTCCCGCGATGTCCTTTTCGCCGTTCCCCTCCGCCCACTCCGCCCCCTCGGCCCGGGGCGGTAGTAGCGCGTGGACGCCGGACCCGAACTCATCGTCCTGCTGCTCGTTGCCGCCGCAGCGGCGGGCTGGATCGACGCCGTCGTCGGCGGTGGCGGGCTGCTGATGCTGCCCGCCCTGCTGGTGGCGTTTCCCACGTCGCCGGTCGCGCCGCTGCTGGGGACGAACAAGCTGACGGCGGTGTTCGGCACCGCGTCGGCGGCGGTCACCTACGCGCGGGGCGTCCGGTTGGAACCGCGCCTGGTGTGGCCCACTGCGGGCCTGGCGTTGATCGGCGCGGGCGGCGGCGCGGCGCTCGCCGGATCCATCTCCTCCGACGCGCTGCGGCCGGTCATCATGCTGGTCCTTGCGGTGGTCGCCGTCACCGTCGTGGCGCGTCCCGCGCTGGGCGCCGCGCGGCACGGGGAGCTGTTCACCAAGAACCGGGTCGCCGCGGCGGTGCTCCTCGCCGGGGGCGGTGTCGCGTTCTACGACGGGCTCATCGGCCCGGGTACCGGCACGTTCCTGATCATCGCGCTGACCACCGTCGTCGGCCTGGACTTCGTGACGGCGTCGGCATCGGCGAAGGTCGTCAACACGACCACCAACCTCGGCGCGCTGGCGGTGTTCGGCTACCACGGCGACATCCTGTGGTCGCTGGGCCTGGGGCTCGCGGTGTGCAACATCATCGGGGCGCAGATCGGCGTGCACATGGCATTGCGGCGCGGGTCGGGGTTCGTCCGGGTGGTGCTCGTGGTGGTCGTGGGCCTGCTGCTGGTGCGGCTGGGCTGGGAGCAGTTCGGCTGAGACGCCCTGAGGCCCTGGAACGGCCGCTCCGGCGCCTGCTCGGCGGTGTGACCTCACCCACGGATGCGCGCCGTCCGCGGCCCGTGAGGGTCGCTGTGGCGCCGCATACGGGCCGTCCCGGCGGGGGCGTGCGATGCGCGCGAGAACCTGGTGTCCGCCGCCGAGGGCTGTCAGAGCTAAGCTTTCGCGTGGTGCGGATGGCTTTATACGACGCGTCCGCCACATCGACCGGGTCCGCAACGGCCTGGATCGCGTGGCCGGTGGCGCACATTCCTCCGCTAACACACTTCAGCCAGCGAGTTACAAGGACGGACCCTCGTGGACCTGTTCGAATACCAGGCGAAGGAACTCTTCGCGGAGTACGGGGTCCCGGTACCCCAGGGAAAGGTGGCGAGCACCGCCGCTGAGGCGCGTGCCATCGCCGATGAGTTCGCGGCGGCGGGCAAGTCCCGCGTGGTCGTGAAAGCGCAGGTGAAGACGGGCGGCCGCGGCAAGGCCGGCGGCGTCAAGGTCGCCGACGACCCCGCCGACGCCCAGGCGAAGGCCGAGCAGATCCTCGGCATGGACATCAAGGGCCACACCGTGCACCGCGTCCTCATCGAGGAGGCCAGCGCGATCGCGGAGGAGTACTACTTCTCCTTCCTGCTCGACCGCGCCAACCGCACCTTCCTGTCCATCTGCTCCAAAGAGGGCGGCATGGAGATCGAGGAGGTCGCGCACACCGACCCCGACGCCGTCGCGAAGGTCGCGATCGACGCCCTGAAGGGCGCCCCCGCCGACGTCGCGGCCGACATCGTCGCCAAGGGCAAGCTGCCCGCGGCCGCGGCGCAGGGCGCCACCGAGATCATCACCAAGCTGTGGGACGCCTTTGTCGGCTCCGACGCCACGCTGGTCGAGGTCAACCCCCTCATCCTCACCGAGGACGGCCGGGTCATCGCCCTCGACGGCAAGGTCACCCTCGACGAGAACGCCGAGTTCCGCCAGGACCTCTCCCGCTTCGAGGTCGCCGCCGAAGGCGACCCGCTCGAAGTCCGGGCGAAGGAGAAGGGCTTGAACTACGTCAAGCTCGATGGCCAGGTCGGCATCATCGGCAACGGCGCGGGCCTGGTCA
>NZ_PYGA01000051.1 GCF_003014485.1 Murinocardiopsis flavida
GCGGCTGTCCGGGAGCGCCGACCCCGGCCCGGCCTCCATGAAACGCGTAAGCCCGCCCGCGCGAAGCGCGGGCGGGCCTTGATCCTGTAGGGAAACTTGGAACGCGTCCCTGGCCATGCTCCGGACCTGAGCGCCGGGAGCGGTGCGGCGTGGCCTGACCCGCGCTCGGGTCGCTAGTGCGGGATGCCGTCGATGATGCCGCGTGCGCCCTTGCGAAGCAGGGTTGCGGAGACGAACGCGCCAAGCTCGGCGGGACGGTCGGTGCTGTCCCATTCCTGGGCGTAGGCGAACGTGCCACCCTCGCGCGTGAACACCATGCCGCGCAATGAGAGCTGCCCGTCCCGCGTAGTGGTGGCGTGTCCGGCGATCGGGGAATTGCAGTGCCCCCGCAGACCGTGCAGCATCGTGCGTTCAGCGGTGACGTGGGTTCGCGTCTCGGGGTGGTCCAGAAGACGCAGGAGTTCGGCTATGGCCTGGTCGCTGGTGCGGCACTGGAGTCCGATCACTCCGGCGCCGATCGGCGGACACATGAGGTCGGTGGGAAGAACCTGCGTGATGCGGTGCTGCATCCCGACCCGGTGCAGTCCGGTCCGCGCCAACACCAGCGCCTCGAACTGCTTCGTCTCGTCCAACCGGGCTACCCGGCTGTTGACGTTGCCTCGGATGCGGTCTACGTGAAGGTCCGGCCGGTACCGCAGGAGTTGGGCTTTGCGGCGGACGGCGCTGGTTCCGATCGGGGTGCCCGGCGGTACCTCGTCCAGGCTGGAGTAGGGGGATCCCTCGCGGAATACGGCAACGTCGTGGACGTCGTCGCGTTCCAAGTAGGCGGCGAACGCCGTACCGTCGGGCATCGGAACATCGCCGGGGACGTCCTTCATGCAATGAACGGCGACATCGATACCGCCCATCACAAGGTGGCGGTCGATCTCCTTGAGGAACGCGCCCTTGCCTCCCAGCTCCGCCAAGTCACCCATCCACTTGTCGCCTGAGGTCTCGATGCCGACGATCTCTGTGGGGGTGTCGGGGGTGAGTTCAGCGAGCATGGCCTTGACCTGGCGGGCCTGGCTCATCGCCATGGGCGAGGTACGCGAGCCGATTTTCAGGGCGGGGCGGTCTGCGAGCATCCGCCCAAGGTAGTCGGTCACGGGAGTGGGTTGGACCTGTCTGACCAGGTCAGTGCGGTGGTGGGCTAGTTCACTCATCGGGGTATCCATCGGCCTTGGGGTGTTCTTCGTCGCTGGTCACAGTTCTCCTGATCGGGACATTTGAAATCCGAGTTGGTCGATAGTGAGACCGGTGACGTCTTCCAGTAGTCGGCAGTAAACAGGGTGCGGCGCCGTTCTCGTCGTGTGCTCCCAGCGATATATGTTGCTCACGTGGCAGGACACATTCGCTTTGCGTCGTGTGGCTGCGGCGTTGATGGCGGCGGCCATCTCAGCTCGGGTCCACGGGACGCATTCGCGCCATCGCCGCAGCAGGGAGACGCGACGCTTGGTGTCCTGTCCGATCTCCCACGGGCGGGGGGTGAATCCGACACGTTCACCTGGGATTCTCAGCCCATCGGCGATCGCCGAAATTTCAGCGTAGGAAGTCACCACGTAACGCCTGTTAATAACATGCCGTACTTTTTTGGCGGTCACTCCCCAGGAATGCGCAATGTCCTTCCTGCGGATGGAACTGTGCGTGCAGAGCAGGTGAAATACGGCCGCGAAATCGTGGGTGGCGAGAGCAAAGCGCATGTTGGGGCGCCGAATTAGGTCATCCGGGATACAGACACGTGCGGGTGGTGGTCCTGGCTTGCGTCCGCGCACTCCAACTCCCTCGTTAGAATTCGGCCATACCGCGAAAGATCCATGCGCCGTCGGCGTCGGGTGCATAGAGCGCGTAGCCGCCCTGCGGCGGGATTACCTCGGCGAGGTCGAACACGGCGCCGTCGGTGCCGGTGTAGTGGGCTGTGATGACGACCTCGTGTCCGTCCAGGGGGCCGCCGTACAGGCTGACGAGCATGGATCCTCCGCGCTTGCACGGGGCCGTCCGGACACGCGCTCGGGGGTCGGGGGGCGCGGGTCCGGACGGCGGTCATACTGCGGTCACCTGGGCGGGGTCATCCGCTGGTGATGCAGTCGTCCTGCCAGCACCACCCGCCGGATGCGGCGGTGTCGGCGAGGGCAGGTGCGGCGGCGCTGAGAACGGCAATGGTGGTGAGCGCTGCGGCCAACAGCGCGGTCCGAACTCGCTTGATCATGGAACGTCCTTCTGCGTTGAGGGGGTGGGCCGTGCGGCCCTGGGTGCTAGGGGGAGGTGAGCGGCGGGTGTGGGGGGGCCGCGCGCGCGGGGGATGAACAGAACTGTCGTCCTTCGGTGGTGCGCGCCCGGCTCCGCCATGGCGGCGCGGAGCCGGGCGCGGCTGCGGGTCAGCCGGGCCGCTGCTCGTCGTCCTTGGCTGAGGTGGGGAAGTACGGCTTGGTGGCGATGCGCCGGGGCAGGCCCGGGTTTGGGCCGTCGGCAAGTTCGGCGCTGAGGTCGGCTACGGTGCTCGCGCTGACCAGGACCGGCAGACCCTGGCCTAGCCATTCCTCGCGCACGACTGCGGTGACCTCGGTGGCGCCCCGGTGATCGTGGGTCTCGTATATGCGGTAGGCGCGGTGCGCGGACCGTGCGGTGAGGAGTTCGCGCGATGGGCGGATGTCGTAGGTCACGGGCTCGGCTCCGTGAGATCGATGGTGGCCATGTAGCCGGTGGCCTCGGTGGTGAGGATCGGGCCGCAGGTGTCGGAGAACGCTTCCACGATGGCCAATCCGCGCCCGGACACGTCCATCCGTCCGGGGGTGCGCGCGATGGGCAGGGTTGCGGCGCCTCCCTGGTCCATCACCCACACGCGCACCTGGGCGCGGTCGGTCTCCAAGGTGACCGTGTAGGTTCCGCTGTCACTGGCCGTGTGTCGGATCGCGTTCGTCGCAAGCTCGCTGACGATAAGAATGACGTCGCTGATGACCTGCGCGGGCAGTTGGGGGGTGGTGTCCATGAGCGTGTCAGCGGTCCATTGACGGGCGCGCTTGATGCTGGCCGCATCTCCTGGAAACAACTGGTACGCCTGGTGCGCGACGGCGTTCATGGTCCGATCACCTCGACCCGCTGAATCACGTAGGGGCGAACTCGGGAACGGGAAGCGGTGCGGTGTCTGGGCTGTCGCGGTGCGGTGGCGCGGTGTCGGCCGGTACTGTTCGCCATTGGTTCCTCATTCCTGGTCGGTTCAGGTTGGGGAGCAAGGCCCTGCCTGGTGGTCGTACACCGGGTAGGGCCGCATCTATTCGGGGCCGCGTTTCCAAGTGTTTCGGCCTGTGTAGATTCGTGTCGTGGTGTTCACGGTGCCATCACCTACGCACCACCATCCAGCGTCACCACTGCGAAGCGGGATCACAAAAATTGGGGTGGTGTGCAGCGGCTCTGTGGTGGTATCAAGTGGTCCCATGGCTGTCACATCGCAATCATCGCGCCAGAGGATCGGTAGGGAGATCCGCCGACTACGTGAGCACGCTGGGCTTTTTCAGAAGCAAGTCGCTAGTGCGGCCCTGATCTCTCAGACGATGCTGAGTGATTTGGAGACTGGGCGTAAATCGACCAGTCGGGAAAATATCGGGCATCTCGATGCGGCTCTTAACGCCGGGGGAGCGCTGATCCAGGCATGGGAGAGCGCTTCTGACGGGCAGGTCGCTCCCTGGTTCCGCGGAGTCGCAGAATCCCAGCGAACTTCGGATGCGTTGCGGGTATTCCAACCGCTTATCATCCCCGGACTCCTGCAAATAGCGGAGTACGCGCGCACTCTGGTTAGAGTCAGTAACGAGAAATTCAGTGATTCCGAGGTTGAGGAAGTCGTCAGTGGCCGGATTGAAAGGCACTCCATCCTGGACTCTGAAAACCCACCGAAGTTTATTGCAGTGATCAACGAGGAGGCGATTCGTCGCCCGATGGGCCCTCATGAGATAATGAGTCGACAGATCACCCACCTAGAGGAAGTAGCGCAAAGGCCGCGAGTCTCTATCGAGATAATTCCAGCGTACTGCCCGCTTCATCCAGGACTTGACGGGGGATTCCAAATAATCGACGTTGCCGCCCAGGGGCAGATCATTTATCTGGAAACAAAGGAATCCGGATACCCGTATAGCGACAGTGCGACGGTAGAGAAATTCACAGCGCTGTTCGGCGACCTGCGGGGGCTTGCGCTTCCGCCGAATTCCTCGCTGGCGCTGATGCGCGAGATCAGGAGAGAGTTCAATGATTAGCAATACGTGGCAGAAATCCACATACAGCACCGGGGGAGATACGAACTGCGTGGAAGCTCGGATTGCGGACGATGTCCATATCCGGGATACGCAGAACCGGGACCTTGGACAACTGGCGTTCTCCTCGGCAGAGTGGACGGCGCTACTGCGCGATATCCGATCGGGTGAGCTGTAGACGGCCGACCCCTCCAACGCGCGAACCCTCGGACGGAAGATCTTCGTCCGAGGGTTCTGTGCTGCGTGGGGGTGTACGGCGTGAGCGGGGGGCCGGCACCCCTGAGCCGCGTCTTGCCTGGCCATAGTCGGTGCCGGCGCCGCGCGTCAGGTGCGCGCGTGCCTCACCATCGGCGATCCCCGCTGTTCAGCGGGGTTGGTACTGATCAGACAGGCGGATGGTCTCGGCGCGGTAGGCAGTGCGGGTGTACTCGATAGCGGGGCCGTCCAGGCGATAACTCGTCTCGTCGTGCACGAGAACAACCGTGGCGCGGCTGGTCTGGAGTGCGCCTGCTTCCTCGGCGGTGGCGGTGCGGGCGCTGGTGTGGGTGACGACGGTGGTGGCGTCGGCGCGTGCTTCGGTGTCGGGGGTGTAGTGGGTGCGCAGTGCGACGGGGCCGTGGTCGTCGCTGAGGATCCGGCGCACGGTCGGCACGTCGTTGCCCCCGGTGCCAAGGATGATCGCGATGTCGGTCGGGGCGGGGGCGCGCTCGGTGGTGGTGAGTGCGTGAAGGTCGTCGTCGCCTGCGGTGGGCGCGTCAGCGGGGGCGCGTCGGCGGGCGGCGTGGGTGCGGCGGGGGCGCGGGGTGTCCGGTCGTGTGTGCGGCGGGGTGAGGGCGTCCCCTTCGGGGCCGGTCTCCCCGAAGGGGGCTAGCGGGTGGTCGGCGACGTAGGTTCCCCGCCCCTTGTGGGCGACGGCGATTCCCTGGCTGATCAGGTCGTTCAGGGCCTTGCGCGCGGTCTTGTTGCCGATGTCGTAGCGGGTGCTGACGTCGGCGATGGACGGCAGCGGGGCTCCGGGGGCGTAGGTCCCGGCCATGATTTCGGCGCGTAGCGCGCTGGAGACGGATTCCCATTTGATGGGCGGAGCCATGTGCTCTCCCGGAAGTCGGGCGTTTCGGACATCGGGCAGATTCGCTTGTAATCTCCGTTGACGGCCAAGCCTAGCCTCCATCACAGTATGACGGAAGGCGGCCAAGCTTGGCCGCTAACGACGGAAGGTGATGGAGACATGCGTTTTCCCGTGGATGTGTCGGCGCTGACGTTCCGGGTGGCGGTGCCGCCGCGTGAAGTGCTGGATTTCGAGTCGGGCAAGCCGAAGACGCGTGCGGACGGCACGGCGCAGTGGCGGGTCGGCCTCATGGCGATGGACGGAAGCGAGGCCGAACTGATCAGGGTCAACGTGCCCGGACCGGTGACCCTGGCGGCGGATGAGTCCGTGAGTGTGGTGGGGATGTCGTGCTTGCACTGGAGCATGGGCGACCGCTCCGGGATGTCGTTCTCGGCGGATCGGATCGCGGCCGCCAAGCCTGCGGCTTCCTCGGGTTCGGCGTCGGGCGGCGCGAAGTGAGTCCGGCGCGGGTGACGGTGTCGCTGTCGGGGGCGGCCGGTGCCGCGTGCGCCGGGGCGTCCGGGGGCGCGCCCGTGCTGGTGATCAGCGATGACCTGGTGACGCTGCGCCTGGATGCTACGGCGCTGGACAGTGAGGAAGCGGCGGCGCTGGGCGGGTCGCTGGCCTCGGCGGTGGACGCGTGGTGCGCCGATCTGGCGGCGTGGGCGGTGCGGGAACTGTGTGCGGACATCCCTCCCCCGCCGTATGCGCGCCCGGTGGGCGGTGCTGATGAGTGACGACCTGCGCAAACCGGTAGGGCTCACCGTTTTCGAGCGGCCCGACGTCAAGACGCGCGTGCAGCACTCGGCGGCCTCGTGGATCGCCGTTGAGGTGCTGCGCCCGGTCTGGCTGTGGCGCCGTGAACTCTTCCTTCTCGCCGTGCCGGTACTGGCGGCGCTGGGCGGGGCGGGAGCGGTCTGGGCGGCGGTCGGCCTGGATGTGAACGCCGTGATCGGGTCGGCGCTGATGGCGGGCGGCGCGGCGGGGGTGCTGCTGCTGGGGTCGGTGTGCGTTCCCGTAGTGCGTACGGCCCTGCGCGTGTGGCTATCACATGCGCGTGTGCGGCGCCAGTGGGACAAGGCGTGCCGGTTCTGCGGCTTAGAGACCATCGCGGTCCGTGTGCCTAGAGTGAAATACGTGACTGATCTACCCACAGGTAGCCGACTGCGGATCCGCCTGCCACGCGGGCAATCCGCTGCCGATCTGGAGGCGGGCGCGGACCGGCTTGCCTCCGCGCTGGACGTCCGTGCGGTGCGTGTTCACCCGAATCCGGATGCGGCGCGGTGGCCTGATGTGGACATCCTTCGGAAGCACCCGTTCCGTGACGAAATGCGGAATCCGATGATGATTCGTTCGCCGCTGGTGGATGCGGACCGGTGGTCGCTGTGGGACGGGGTTCCGGTCGGCATGGACGACATGGGGGCGTGGGCGCAACTGCGCCTGCCGGGGCGCAATGTGTTGGTGGGCGGTGAGCCGGAAGCGGGCAAGTCCGTGGCCGTGTCGAACGTCCTTGCGGCGGCGGCGCTGGATCCGGATGCGGTCGTGCTGGGCATCGACGGCAAACAGGTCGAGTTGGGCTTGTGGGTGCCGGTGCTGTCGGCGCCGTTGGCGGTCACGATCGAAGATGCGTGCGCGCTGCTCGATGGCCTGGTCGCGGAGATGGACGGCCGGTACGCGAAACTCGCTTCGTCCGGGGCGCGCGTCGTCACGCGGGACATGGAGCTTCCGCTCGTGCTGCTGGTCGTTGATGAGTTGCGGCTGTTCACGGCACACCCGGACCGCAAGCTCCGGGACCGGTTCAATCGGGTGCTGACCGATGTGGTGGCGCGGGGTCGGGCTGCGGGCATCATCGCCGTGTGCGCCACGCAGAAACCCTCCTCGGATGTGGTGCCGACCAGTCTTCGGGATTTGTTCGCCTACCGGTGGGTGCTGCGGTGCTCCACGCGGGACGCCTCGGACACGGTGCTCGGGGCGGGGTGGGCCTCGGAAGGCCACAATGCGGCCTCCATCGCTCCGGAGGATCGCGGGCTCGGGCTGCTGCTCGCTGAAGGCGGGGTTCCGGCCTCGGTGAAGGCGGCGTTCCTGTCCGATGGTGACATTGCCCAGGTGGTGGCGCGGGGTGCGGCGCTGCGGGACGGGGGCCGTACCTGAATCTGTGACCGACCGGCAGTACACCCCCTCTTCTCTGTGAGGTGCATCCCCCATGCCCCCCGTGTCCCCTGTCCCCCTGTACTCCACGTCCCGCGATGGTGTCCGTGTCGCCACGGTCCCCCCTGACGAACTCGCGTTGCGCGCGGTCGTGGCCTCGCTGACCCCGTCTACGGACGTGGTGGCGGCTGAGCCGCTGGTGAATCGCTTCCTGAGCCTGCCTGCGGATGCGGGCGGGTACGGCCGGTCCCGGATGGCGCCCAGTGACCGTGACCGGGTGGTGCCGCTGATGTGGGAGCACGCGGCCGTCCTGCTGTCCACGGCGGGCCTGGCCCCGGCGGGCTCCCCCTCTCGCGCGGTTCTTCTGTAGCAGGCGCGCGCCCCGGCGGACTGGGAGGTTGCCGGGGCGCGCCCCTTCCCCCCTTTTCTCTTTCTTCCTTGTGCCGAAAGGTCTCCTTCGTCATGCCGCATTTCCCTCTGCCGTATCCGGAGTTGCCGGATCCGCGTTTCTCCTGGCCGCTGATCCAAGACGTCTCTGAGGTCCTGGTGTCCCATGGGTTCCCGGATGCGATGGACAACGCGCAGGAC
>NZ_PYGA01000052.1 GCF_003014485.1 Murinocardiopsis flavida
GCGGCTGTCCGGGAGCGCCGACCCCGGCCCGGCCTCCATGAAACGCGTAAGCCCGCCCGCGCGAAGCGCGGGCGGGCCTTGATCCTGTAGGGAAATTCGGAACCGGCCTCGGGCCATGCCTCGCCGTGGCGGCGGGGCTATCCGGCGCGCTTGATGGCGGTGTAGTCGATCAGCGCCGGGTCGATGTCGATGCTGATCATGTGGTGGTCGGACCCTTCGTGGGGGGTGCTCCGGTACCCAGTGAGTGCAGGGACCAGGGACGGGGTGACCCATGCCTGGTCGCGGCGGACCCCGCACGCCGTGGTCGGTGCCAACAGGGACGCGTCCCCGGTGGCGGCTGCCAGGTGCGCGGCGGCATCGGTCATCGCCGCCAAGGTCAGGCGGCGCGACACCTGCCGGTTGGGCACGCGCTGCCCATCTCCCATCAGGTCGAAGAGGCCGGACACGTTCAGCGCAGGCAACCCGTCCGGGTCGGGGGCGGGGTCGCTGAGCGGTAGGTGGTTCACGTCGCCGATGAGCACGCCCAACCCGCCGTAGCGGTAGACGCGCGCGGCGGTCTTGATCGCCTCGGCCTCGGCCTCGGTCGCAGAGGCGGCATTGAGATGTACGGATGCGACAGTCACAGGGGTCGGCGCTCCGGTGTCGAAGACCGCCGCGCCGAGTCCGTGGTACAGCTCTGCCCCGTCCTTGTCCTCCCACTGGGCCTGGGTGAGTCCTGGCCGATCGCGGTACATGACCAGGGTTCCGCCGATGCTCCGGGCACCGGGGATCCACCCGGCGGTGTGCATGCCGAGATCACGCTGTGCGCGGTAGAGCTGCTGATAGTTCCGCTCCCGCCATCCGTGAATCTCCTGCACGCACAGGATGTCGGGGTTTTCGCTGCGGATGGCCTCGGCGATGATCGGCCACCGGTCATCGGAGTCGCCACGGGGCGTCTGGACGCTGCCGTGCAAGAGGTTCTGGCTGGTGATCCGGAGCAAGGATTGTTCCTCTCTAGGGGGTGCGGGCCGGTGCGGTGTGCTCTCCCTACTTGCTGGGCTTCGGCTCCTTCGGCTGTGGCGGCTCTGACGGCCTCGGATTCCTCGGCATCCACGGGTGATTCCAGTCCGACACTTCGGCTGACAGGATTTGCGCAAGCATGGAACTCTTCTCGGGTCGGGGGTGGGCTGTGCGGCCCTAAGCGCAAGGGGACAGAACGCGTGGACGCTTCCGGGGGGCCGCGCTCTCGGGGTCGCGGGATACAGGTCACCGCTCAGCTTCGGGGCTCGTGACCTTAGTTCTTCTCGCCTCGGTGCCGGTCACCCTCGGGGTGGGCACTGCTGTGACGCACCCGTTGGGGCGCATCACGACGACCGCGAGAACGGTGCCCTTGAGATTCAGCGGCTCCGGTGGCGGTAGCGGCGGCGGCGCGGGGGGCGCGGGGTCCTCGGTGATGAGGCTGGTCACGGGGACCTCTAGCGCGGTGGCGATGCGTTGCAGCGTGACCACGGTCGGCCTGCAATGAGCGCGCTCCAAACTGCTGATGTAGGCGGCGCTGACTCCGCACATGCCGCCGAGAGCGTCCTGCGTCACGCCTTTGCGTCGGCGGAACTGCCTGATGCGAGCGGCGACCAGCAGGATTAGGTCAGCAGGGGGAGATGGGGATACGTCGGCCACGTAGCGAGCTTCCTAGTTCGGGGAGACGGGTGGTCGGGGGCGCCCGGCCCCGCTGGGAGGGATCCCGCCTGGGAGGGGCGGCGGGAAGCGGGACCGGGCGCGCTGGGAGGGGGACGGTGCCCGACCCGTGGCGATGAAGCGCACCACGGGCCGGTGGTCAACGGGCAGGGGGGTTCGGCGGGATCTCGAAGTAAGCGTGCTTCCGGTCGCGTTGGGGAAGCCCTGTCGGCCGCGTGCCCGTGAGTTCGGTAACCAGATCGGCGACACTGCCCGCGCACACCAATGCCGGGCGTCCGGTGTCGCGGTGGTCCATGCGCAGCACCGCGATGACCTCGGCGCGGCCGTGGTCGTCGCGGGTCTCGCTGATCTCGTAGGCGCCGTGCGCGGTGCGGGCGCGCCGTAGCGCCTCGGAGGGGAACACGTTGTAGTACATGGAAACCTCGGTCGGTCACGCGGGCGGGTGGTCCGGGTGGGCGCGTCGCCACGGGTCGGGCAGGGGTTTGCCGTCGGTGATCCAGTCGTGCAGCTCCTGGAACGCCGCGTCGGCGCGGATCAGGGAGTTGCGGAGATCGCTCTTGGTCGCGCGGGTGTCGCGGTGGTCGCGTAGCGACTCGGATACGCGGTCGAACAGGATGTCGGCCTTGTCCTCGGGGGACTCGGGCACGATCCGGGACAGGTCGTCTGCCAACGGGGCCTTGCCCTGGCCGGTGGCGTCGTTCACGCGTGTACCCTGATCCGGATCGTGGCCGTGTAGCCGCTGGCCTCATCGGTGATGACCGGTCCGCATTCGTCGGCGAACGCCTCGACGATGCGCAATCCCCGGCCGCATTCGTCCTCGTCGTCGCGGGCGTCGGTGCGGGGGATCGGGATCGTGTCGGACCCCTGGTCCATCACCCACATGCGCACCTGGGCGGGGTCGACCTCAAGCGTGACGGCGAAGTTGCCGCCGCTCCCGCTCGCGGTGTGCAGGATCGCGTTCGTCCCCAACTCGCTGATGATCAGGGCTGCGTCACTGATGACCTGTGTGGGCAGGGGCGGTGTGACCATTCGGAGCTTGGCGGCGGTCCAGTGGCGCGACGTCCGGACACTGCTCTCAACGCCGGGAAACCGCTTGCACGCGCGGTGCGCGCGGTCTGCGACGGCGGCGCTCATGGCGTAATCACCTCGACCGGCGCAAGCACGTAGGGGCGGACTCGGGAAGCTCCGCGGCGATGGGGGTGCAGCGGTGCGGCGGCTCGGTGGCGACCGGTAGCGTTCCTCACGGTTCCTCTTCCTGTGTGTTCAGGTTGGGAGCTAGGCCCTGTCCGGTGTCTGACCACCGGACAGGGCCGTCCTTGTGCGGCTCCTGCTGTGACCTTGGGATGACTATGGCGCCACGAAATGCTTGCGGCTATAGATACAGTTCAAATGAAGAACACTGAAATCGTTCTCCGCTTCTTGTGGTAATTGAACTATTGCTGTGGTTTGCTGTGGTCATGGCGATGAAGATTCCCCCGACTGAAAATCACACGCTTCGGCAATTCGGTATAGAACTTGCACGTTTGCGCAGTTTGGCCGAGAAGTCGCAACGAGATATCGGGGTGGCGGCTCAGGTATCGGGCCAGCTTGCCGGGGCCATCGAACGTGGTGAGCGCTACCCGAGTAAGGAGTTCGCGGAGCAGGCAGACCAGATGTTGCAAGGGGACGGCATCCTCATTGACCTATGGGAACGCCTTCACAACGACTCGTACCCGCACTTCATCGGCGAACTGGTTGATGCGGAACCCCTCGCCGTGATCATCCGCGCGTACGAGCCGCAATTGATTCCAGGGCTTCTCCAGACGGAGGGCTACGCTCGTGCGACCTTGACAGCCGGGAACTCGCGGGCACCCGTAGAGGTTGTGGAACGGCTTGTGGTCGGGCGGATGAAGCGTCAGAACATCTGGAACAAGCGGAATCCTGCACACATGATCGCGATCGTGGACGAGACGGTGATCCGGCGTCCGATCGGACCTGCGGGGGTCATGAGCTCTCAGATAGGGCGCTTCCTCGACATGATCGAGCAACGCATTCTCAAGCTCCTCGTCATACCGACCGGGAGAGGTCAACATCCGGGACTGACCGGACCGTTCACGCTGCTCTCGCTCACGGACGGCCGAGACCTGGTGTACGTGGAAGACGCCCTAAGTGGCAGGATGGTCCACACACCCGGCGCCGTCCGCGCCATGGTGTTGCAGTTCGGCGACCTGCAAGAGGTAGCGCTGTCCCCGGACGAGTCTCACCGGCTACTGAAGGACGCGAAGGAAGGCTTCGATGGATCTGAACTGGCATAAGTCCAGCTACAGCGGCCAACACGGCGGCAACTGCGTAGAGGTCGCGGAGACACCAGGGGCGGTCTACGTGCGGGACACGCAGAACCGCGACCTCGGCCATGTCGGGGTTAGCGGTGCGGCGTGGGTCGCGTTCCTGGAAGACGTCAAGACGGGCGCGCTCTAGCCACCGTCCCCTAAAAACTCCACACTCTTGCCCTCGGACGTCGTCCGGGGGTTTTGTGTTGCCTGGGGTACGCGCTGGCGTGAGCAGGGGGCCGGCGGCCCTTGCCGACATCTCACCTGGCCATAGCGCCGCCGGCGGCCTGCGTCGGGTGCGCGCGTGCCTCACCACCGGCGGCCGCTGTTCAGCGGGGTTGGTACTGGTCGGACAGGCGGACGGCGTCGGCGCGGTAGGCGGTGCGGGTGTGCTCGACAGCGGGGCCGTCTAGGCGGTAGCTCGTCTCATCGTGCAGGAGAACCACGTTCGCCCGGCTCATTTGTAGCGCGTCGGCTTCCTCGGCGGTGGCGGTGCGGGCGCTGGTGTGGGTGACGACGGTGGTGGCGTCGGCGAGTGCTTCGGTGTCGGGGGTGTAGTGCGTGCGCAGTACGACGGGCCTGTGTTCGTCGCTGAGGATCCGGCGCACGGTCGGCACGTCGCGTTCCCCGGTGCCGAGGATGATCGCGATGTCGGTGGGGGCGGGGGCGCGCTCGGTGCTGGTGAGTGCGTGAAGGTCGTCGTCGCCTGCGGTGGGGGCGTCGGCGGGGGCGCGGCGGCGGGCGGCGTGGGTGCGGCGGGGGCGCGGGGTGGCCGGACGGGTGTGCGGGGTGAGGGCGTCCCCTTCGGGGCCGGTCGGGGCTAGCGGGTGGTCGGCAACGAAGGTTCCCCGGCCTTTGTGGGCGACGGCGACCCCCCGTTCAACCAGATCCCGCAAAGCCTTGCGGGCGGCCTTGTTGCCGACGTCGTAGCGGGCGCTGACTTCGGCGATGGACGGGAGCGGGGCGCCGGGGGGGTAGGTCCCGGCCGTGATTTCGGCGCGCAACGCAATCGAAGCAGCTTCCCATTTGATGGGCGGGGCCATGTGCTCTCCCGGAAGTCGGGCGTTTCGGACATCGGGCAAAACTGTGTGCGATCTCCGTTGACGGCCAAGCCTAGCCGCCTTCATAGTGCAAAGGAAGGCGGCCAAGCTTGGCCGGTATCAATGGAGAAGGTGAGACATGCGTTTCCCTGTGGATGTGTCGGCGCTGACGTTCCGGGTGGCGGTGCCGCCGCGTGAGGTGCTGGATTTCGAGTCGGGCAAGCCCAAGACACGGCCGGACGGCACGGCGCAGTGGAGGGTCGGCCTCATGGCGATGGACGGTTCGGAAGCCGAGTTGATCAGGGTCAACGTGCCGGGCCCGTTGACTCTGGCGGTGGATGAGTCCGTGAGTGTGGTGGGGATGTCGTGCTTGCACTGGAGCATGGGCGACCGCTCGGGGATGTCGTTCTCGGCGGATCGGATCGCGGCCGCCAAGCCTGCGGCTTCCTCGGGTTCGGCGTCGGGCGGGGCGAAGTGAGTCCGGCGCGGGTGACGGTGTCGCTGTCGGGGGCGGCCGGTGCCACGTGCGCCGGGGCGTCCGGGGGTGCGCCCGTGCTGGTGGTCTCCGATGACCTGGTGGCGCTGCGCCTGGATGCCTCGGCGCTGAACAGTGAGGAAGCGGCGGCGCTGGCCGGGTCGCTGGCCTCGGCGGTCGATGCCTGGTGTGTCGAATTGGCGGCGTGGGCGGTGCGGGAACTGTGTGCGGACATCCCGCCCCCGCCGTATGCGCGGTCTGCGGGGGGTGCTGATGAGTGACGACCTGCGCAAACCGGTCGGCCTCACCATCGTTGAGCGGCCGGACGTCAAGACGCGTGTGCAGCATTCGGCGGCGTCCTGGATCGCTGTTGAGGTGCTGCGTCCGGCGTGGCTGTGGCGCCGTGAACTGCTGCTTCTCGCTGTGCCGGTGCTGGCGGCGCTGGGCGGGGCGGGGGCGGTCTGGGCGGCGGTCGGCCTGAACGTCAACGCCGTGCTCGGTGCGGGGCTGCTGGCGGGCGGCGCGGCCGGGGTGCTGCTGCTGGGGTCGGTGTGCGTTCCCGTAGTGCGTACGGCGCTGCGTGTGTGGTTATCACATGCGCGTGTGCGGCGCCACTGGGATCGCGCGTGCCGATTCAGCGGTCTGGAGACGGTTGCGGTGCGTGTGCCTAGAGTGATGAACGTGACTGATCTACCCACAGGTAACCGATTGCGGATCCGCCTGCCACGCGGGCACTCCGCTGCCGATCTGGAGGCGGGCGCGGACCGGCTTGCCGCCGCGCTGGATGTCCGTGCGGTGCGGGTTCACCCGAATCCGGATGCCGCACGGTGGCCTGATGTGGACATCCTTCGGAAGCACCCTTTCCGTGACGAAATGCGGAATCCGATGATGATTCGTTCGCCGCTGGTGGGCGCGGACCGGTGGTCGCTGTGGGACGGCGTTCCGGTCGGCATGGACGACATGGGGTCGTGGGTGCAGGTGGGTCTACCGGGCCGCAATGTGTTGGTGGGCGGTGAGCCGGAAGCGGGCAAGAGCGTGGCGGTGTCCTCGGTGCTTGCGGCGGCGGCGCTGGATCCGGATGTGCTCGTGCTGGGCATCGACGGCAAACAGGTGGAACTCGGCCTGTGGGTGCCGGTGCTGTCGGCGCCGTTGGCGGTCACGATCGAGGATGCGTGTGCGCTGCTTGATGACCTGGTCGTCACGATGGACGGCCGGTACGCGAAGCTGGCTGCCTCGGGCACGCGAGTGATTACGCGAAACATGGGGCTCCCGCTCGTGCTGCTCGTGGTGGATGAGTTGCGGCTGTTCACGGCACACCCGGATCGCAAGCTCCGGGACCGGTTCAATCGGGTGCTGACCGATGTGGTGGCGCGGGGCCGTGCGGCGGGCATCATCGCCGTGTGCGCCACGCAGAAACCCTCTTCGGACGTGGTGCCGACCAGTCTTCGGGATCTGTTCGGCTACCGGTGGGTGCTGCGGTGCTCCACACGGGACGCCTCGGACACGGTGCTCGGGGCGGGGTGGGCCTCGGAAGGCCACAATGCGGCGACGATCGCGCCGGAGGATCGCGGGCTCGGGCTGCTGCTCGCGGAAGGCGGGGTTCCGGCCTCGGTGAAGGCGGCGTTCCTGTCCGATGGTGACATTGGCCAGGTGGTGGCGCGGGGTGCGGCGCTGCGGGACGGGGGCCGCACCTGAATCTGTGACCGACCGGCAGTACACCCCTCTTCTCTGTGAGGTGCATCCCCCATGCCCCCCATGTCCCCTGTCCCCCTGTACTCCACGTCCCGCGATGGTCTCCGTGTCGCCACGGTCCCGCCTGACGAACTCGCGTTGCGCGCGGTCGTGGCCTCGATGACGCCTTCGACCCGCGTCGGGGCGGCTGAGCCGCTGATGACCCGGTTCCTGGGCCTGCCCGTCGATGCGGGCGGGTACGGCCGGTGCCGGATGGAGCCTGGTGACCGCGACCGGGTGGTGCCGCTGATGTGGGAGCACGCGGCCGCCCTGCTGTCGACTGCGGGCCTGGCCCCGGCGGGGTCCGCCTCGTCTGGCGCGGTTCTTCTGTAGCAGGCGCGCGCCCCGGCGGACTGGGAGGTTGCCGGGGCGCGCCCCTTCCCCCCTTCCCCCTCTTCTCTTTCTTCCTTGTGCCGAAAGGTCTCCTTCGTCATGCCTCATTTCCCCCTGCCGTATCCGGCACTGCCGGATCCGCGTTTCTCCTGGCCGCTGATCCAAGACGTCTCTGAGGTCCTGGTGTCCCATGGGTTCCCGGATGCGATGGACAACGCCCAGGAC
>NZ_PYGA01000053.1 GCF_003014485.1 Murinocardiopsis flavida
CTACTCGGTTCCCTGATCGCCTACTCCGCCGCAACCGTCGGGGGCGGGAGGTGCGCCACTTCGCGGTCGAAGAAGGTACGCACGTCCTCACCCACCTTGTAGAGGGCCCCGATGTAGCCCTCCCAGTTCGTGATGATCTCCGGGTCGGTAAAGCGGACCGCGCCGTTCGGAACCCCCGCCTTGGTGTAGAGCACGTTGTAAAGGTTGCGACCACCAAGGATGACCACCTCCGGCAACGAAGCACCCCTGTCCGAAACGGGCAGCGCACCTAAACCGATAACACGGATGTGATGACCACATTCTGCACGCAATCTAAGCGAATGCAATTGCCATTGCATGTACGGCGTGAGTGGAGTTTCAACTACTCGGACACGATGCAAGAACGCTCCGCGGCGTCTGTCCAATTCACTTGCTTCGAGCAGTCCTTCGCGCCGCTCGCTGATCAGTCGGATCGACTCCCTCCAGTCGCCACGGAGAAGCGCATCCCTGCTGGCGTTTCCCGTTTCCTCAAAATGCTGACGGCGCTCAAACTTCCACGAGCTCCGATTGCGGATCTCTGCCTTGCGTTCGCGAAAATCCTGATTATAGACCGCCCGGTCGAGGGTCTCGCCTAGTTCGGTGGGGAGGGTGGGCGTGCGCAGTTCACGCATCCGGAATGTCCGCCTTGGCCGCGATCAACATATTCCCCGGAAGGACGATCAGTCCTTCATCTGAGGAAAGAGCGACACCATCAGGGAGTCGAGAAGCATAGGAAGGCGTCATATCCCTGCCAATCACGGCGACGTCACCGTTGTCGAGCATCCAGATGTCCGGACATTCATTATCGTCGTCGGATCGTCCCAGTTCACGGGCTGATTTCCCCAGTCGACGGTCAAACTGCGCTGAAGGATCGGCTTCCCATGCACGTGCCATGTCGCCTCCCGCTGGATGGTCATACGCACAGAAGAAATTAATGATACATCCAGCGGTTGATCAACAACGAGCTAATTCGGCAACGGATGCAAAAACGATGGCCGGAGCCAGGGAACGGGCTGGTGCGCGACGAGATGTGTGTGTGTTTCAGGGCTGAACGGGTGGATCCACCTTCCGACTCGATGCGGAGCCGTCCCACGGCAATGCAGAAGCGCTCGGTGCGGCCGCTCTCTGGTCTGGTGTCCGTTTCCCCCCGGGGCAATAGTGCGCTGGCCAGTGACACAGCCGGGCCCGGACGCGTCCGAGCCCGACCCTCCTGACGGAGCGGTCGCGGTTAGGGCCTCAGCACCTTGACCAGGCTGGTGAAGCTGTCCTCGCTGTGCCCTGCCGCGGCGCCGCGGCGGAAATGGGCGAGGACGGCGGTCGGGAGCGCGGTGTCCACACCGGACGCCTCCGCCGTGTGCAGGACGTGCTCCATGCTGGCGACTCCCATGGCCAACCGGTCGACGTCGCCGTCGTGGTTGCCGGCGTCGATGCGCGGCGCGTAGAACTCCAGGAAGTACCGGAAGTCCATGGCCTTGGACGCGTGCGGCAAGAGGCGCGCGGCCGAGACGCCGTTGGCATCGGCGACCGCCATGGCGTGCACGTAGCTGAGCATGCCCGTCCAAAACATGTCCATCAGCAACTGGTAGAACAGCGCCGCCAGGCCGGGATCCTCGCCGAGGTAGTCGATGCCGGTCAGGACCTCCAGGGCGGCCCGGTGGGCTTCGACCGCTTCTTCGGGGCCGCTGTAGTAGGTGCTGGTCTCCGGGTTGCCGATACCGGGGGGAGGGGTCTGGACCCCGCCTGTGATGTGGACGGCGCCGCGCTCGGCCGCCCACGCCGCCGCCCGGCGGGCCAGATCGGGGGTGTCGGACGTGAGGTTGACCAGGGTGCGGCCCTTGAGGGCGGCAGAGGGGGCCTGCTCCAGGATCGCGTACATCGCGGCGTAGTCGGTGAGGCTCAGGACCACCAGCTCGTTGACCGCCAGTGCGGCCGCCACGCTCTCCGCGCGGTGCGCTCCGCGGGCCACAAGGGGGTCGGCCCGCTCGGCCGTGCGGTTCCACACGGTCACCTCGTAACCGTTGTCCAGGTAGGCACCTGCCATGGCCTTCCCCATGGGACCCAGGCCGATCACGGTCACTGACGTGGGGTTCACTGACGTGGAGTTCATTGACACCGACATCCTTCGCACTCTAAAACGAACGTTCTATTCAGATGCACGCTAGCACATGACTAGAAAGAACGTTCTAACAACTACACTGGGGGCATGGTGACAACGCACGAGGTCGGCACACGGGAGCGGATCGTCCGGGCGACCTCCCGGCTGATGCAGCGGCAGGGCTACGCGGCGACCGGCCTCAAGGACATCTCAAGGGAGGCCGAGGCGACGCTCGGCTCCGTCTACCACTTCTTCCGCGGCGGGAAGCGGGAGCTTGCGGTCGAAGCGATCCGCTACGGCGACACCGAGTTCGCCGACCTGCTGCGCGCGGCGCTCGATCGCACCGACGATCCGGCGGAGGCGATCATCGCCTGCACCCGCGAGCTGGCCACAGGGCTGCGTGAGTCCGACTGGCTCGACGGCTGCCCCATCACCACCGCGGCACTGGAGAGCGCCGGGCGGGTCCCCGACATCCAGCGGGCCGCCGAGGACGCCTTCGAGAACTGGCGCGGCCTGGTCCGCGACAAGCTCCGACGGTCCGGTTTCGCCGAGGACGTCGCCCACGACCTCGCGCACACGGTCATCAGCACCCTGGAGGGCGCGGAGATGTCCGCGCAGGTGTCCCAGAGCGAAGCCCCACTGGAGATCGCCGGCAGGCACCTCGCCCGCCTCATCGACTCCTACCGCTGACACTCCCGTTCACCAGGGCCGATGGGGCCGAATCCCGGTCGACGTCGCCGCCTGAACGACCGGCGGACCTACGCGGCCGCGACACTAGGCGCTCGCTCGGCGGAGGCGTTCGGCCGCTTGCGCCCGCAGAGCAGCGCCGGACACCGGTCTGTCGCCGTGCAGCGCTTCCCACCGGGCGTTGTGCGCTGCCGCCCACAAACTCGCAGCCCACGCGACCTCCCGCTCGACGAGGGTGAACACGCGCCCCCGCAGGTCCTGATACGCGACCAGGAACGCCTCGGAACTCCCGACCGGCGCCAGCGTGGACGGCCCGGCACCGGCGAACGACCCGCTCGCCGCTCCCGCCAGCGCCGCCTCCGGCTGCCACGCAAGGCTGTCCCAGTCGTGCACCGCCCACACCTCCCGGCCGTACCACCGGAGGTTCTGCGCCTCGAAGTCGGCATGACCCAGCACGCACGGCAGATCGGCGGCCAGTATCCGCCTGCGGGCCCGGACGGCCGTGTCGGCGATGTGCGCGGGCACGGCGCTCTGGTCCCGGTCGTCGAGGAAAGCGAGTGCCGGCCACACCCCGGGGTCGGTGTGATCCCACCGCGCCCAGCGCGGATTCGGCAATGGCGGTGGGACGGTCACGTCGGACAGTTCGGCCATCAGTCGCGCGAACACCCCCGCGTAGTGCACGGCCACGTCGGGCGAGTCCCCGCGCAGCACGTCGCCGCCGGGACGGAACTCCTCGGCGTGCACGGCCAACGAACCGACACCGACCACCGGCGTGAGCGGGCGGGCGCACGGAAACCCGCGCTCGGCCAGCCGGGCCTGCGCCGCGACGCACGCCGCGGCCCGACCGTCATCGTCGCGCGCCTTGACCACGGCGTCCGTCCCGTCGGCCAACCGGAGGCCGAACACCGTCGAGGTCTGCCGCAACCGGAACAGGACCGCGGCGGGTTCGCCGCCCAAATGCTCCAGGCACCACACCGGCAACCAGACCGGCAGATCGTCCAACGGCATAGCGGGGACTATAGCGCCGGGCACGGCAACGGGCGCGGGACCCGCCTCCAGACGCCCGCTGCGACCAGGGCGGGTGGGATGGACGCGCATAGGGGCATGCGGGGCGGTTCAGGTCGGCTCTGCGAGTCGGCGGCCGATGCGCTCCCGCATCTGCGCGGCCCGTGCGTCGTTGTACTCGGCGATCAGGTCCAGCGCCGCCGCCCAGTGCCGCTGTGCCGCCGCCGGATCCTCACTGAGGAGGGCCGCCGCCAGACCGTCGAGGGCCAGGGCCTCATTCCACGGGTCGTGGAGTTCGCGGTGCGTTGCCGCGGCCCGGCGGTGGAAGTCGGCGGCCTCATCGGGGCGGCCGAGGCTGCGGTAGGTCTCACCGGCACCCTGCCATGCCGATGCTTCCCTACTGCGGTCGCCGAGGCGCCGGTGCAGCACAGCGGACCGCTGAAAGGACTCCAGGGCATCGGCGAAATCCCCCTTGGCGTGCTGCGCGTTGCCAAGGGTGCTGAGCCAGAACCCCTCAAGGCGCTGGTTGCGCAGGTCAAGGGCGATGTCGAGCGCGGCGTGGGCCGTGTGCAGTGCGCCTTCGATGTCGCCCTGTTCGCATTGGACATCGCTCAACAGGCGCAGGGCATTGCCCTCACCGCGCCGGTTGTCGAGTGATCGATGTGCGGCCAGTGCCTCGCGGACGACTGTCTCAGCCTCTGTCAGGCGTCCGGCACGGTAGTGGGCACTGGCGAGGTTGGACCGGGAGTTCGCCGCCCAGTGGGCGGAACCGAGCTCCTGGAACAGGGCGATCGCCGCCTCGAAATGTTGAGCGGCGGCGTCGAGGTTCCTCGTCCACAGATGGGTCAGCCCGAGCAGGTTGAGCGAATCGGCCTCGCCGCCGCGATCTCCGATGTCGCGCCGGATCGCCAAGGCGCTCCGGTGCGGCTCCAGGCTCTCGGAATAGCGGTTCACCTGGTTGAAGTCCACGCCGAGGTTGGTGAGCAGCAGCGCTTCGGCGGCGCGGTCGCCCAGCCTGACCGCAGCGTCCAACCCGACGCGGTCCACGTCCAGGGAATCGGTGACGGAGGCGGACGAGGGCCGCGCGTTCCACATGACGGCTGCGAGTTGCCAGGTGAGCCGGTCGAGCCCCGCCGCCTCGGCGGCCCGGACGGACCGGAGCATGGTCGCGTGCTCGGTCTCCGCCCAGTCCACGGCGGCGTCGAAGTCCGGAAAGGTCAGTGGGTGCCCGCCGTCTTCAGGTGATGCGGATACCAGATGCTCCTCAGCGGGACTGATCCAGTCCTGGGCGGCATCGGCCGTATGCAGATACCAGTCCAGCACGCGGCGCAGAGCCGCCGCCCGTTCTTCGGGTGGCTCTTCGCGGTGCGCCTGGTCGGTGGCATAGGCGCGGAGTAGGTCATGGAACTCGTAGCGGTCGGGGCCGCTTTGCTCGATGAGATGGGCGCCGACAAGGGAATCCAGCAGTTGACGTGTCCTGGCGGTTGGCAGTGCGCCCAGGGCCGCGGCGGCGTGGACGCCGAATTCAGGGCCGGGATGCAGGCCCAGCAGCCGGAACACGCGGGCGGCCGGTTCGGGCAGGGACCGGTAGGACCACGCGAAGACCGTGCGCACGGCGTCGGCGTCTTCGTCGTCACCTGTGCTGAGGGCGTCCCAGATTGCGGATTCGTCGCGCAGGTCGGTGATCAGGTCGTCGATCCGCAGGTGGGGGTTGCCGGCGGCGCGCTCCGCGGCGATCCGCAGGGCCAGCGGCAGCCGTGCGCACAAGCCGGCCAGTTCGGCGAGCTTGCGCGCGTCGTCCTCCGGCCGGTACCCGGCGGTCACCGCGCGCAGCAGCGCGACCGCCTCGTCCGTGGGCAGGGTGCCCAGTGTCAGACGGCGGGCGCTATCGCGGACCGCGAGACCGGACAGGCGGCTGCGGCTCGTAACGATGACCAGGCAATCCGAGCTTCCGGGCAGCAGCGGGCGCACCTGCGTTGCGGTGGCCGCATTGTCGAGGACGACCAGGACCCGGCGGTCGGCCAGGACCGATCGGTACATGGCGGCGGCTGCGTCGGGATCCTGGGGGATGGACTGCGGATCGACACCGAGAGCGGTGAGGAAGCGGCGCAGCGCCTCGTGGGCACCCACCGGGGCTCCGGGGTCGTATCCGCGCAGGTTGATGTAGAGCTGCCCGTCGGGAAAGCGCTCTTGGAGCTGATAGGCCCAGTGCACGGCCAG
>NZ_PYGA01000054.1:0-3229 GCF_003014485.1 Murinocardiopsis flavida
CGCGAAAATAGTGTGCGCGAGCATCCAGTCATCTGCGATGGACAAGCCCTCGGCCTATTAGTACCGGTCAGCTCCACCCCTCACAAGGCTTCCACACCCGGCCTATCAACCCCGTCATCTCCAGGGAGCCTTACCCACTCAAGGTGGCAGGAGACCTCATCTCGAAGCAAGCTTCCCGCTTAGATGCTTTCAGCGGTTATCCCTCCCGAACGTAGCCAACCAGCCATGCCCCTGGCGGGACAACTGGCACACCAGAGGTTCGTCCGTCCCGGTCCTCTCGTACTAGGGACAGCCCTTCTCAAGTCTCCAACGCGCGCAGCGGATAGGGACCGAACTGTCTCACGACGTTCTAAACCCAGCTCGCGTGCCGCTTTAATGGGCGAACAGCCCAACCCTTGGGACCAACTCCAGCCCCAGGATGCGACGAGCCGACATCGAGGTGCCAAACCATCCCGTCGATATGGACTCTTGGGGAAGATCAGCCTGTTATCCCCGGGGTACCTTTTAGCCGTTGAGCGACACCGCTTCCACACGCCGGTGCCGGATCACTAGTCCCTGCTTTCGCACCTGCTCGACACGTCCGTCTCACAGTCAAGCTCCCTTGTGCACTTACACTCAACCCCTGATTGCCAACCAGGATGAGGGAACCTTTGGGCGCCTCCGTTACCCTTTAGGAGGCAACCGCCCCAGTTAAACTACCCACCAGACACTGTCCCCGAACCGGATCACGGTCCCAGGTTAGATGCCCGAAATGATCAGAGTGGTATTTCACCAACGCCTCCACAACCACTAGCGTGGCCGCATCCACAGCTCCCACCTATCCTACACAAACCATCCCAAACACCAATGTCAAGCTATAGTGAAGGTCCCGGGGTCTTTCCGTCCTGCTGCGCGAAACGAGCATCTTTACTCGTAGTGCAATTTCACCGGGCCCGTGGTTGAGACAGCGGGGAAGTCGTTACGCCATTCGTGCAGGTCGGAACTTACCCGACAAGGAATTTCGCTACCTTAGGATGGTTATAGTTACCACCGCCGTTTACCGGCGCTTAGATTCCCAGCCTCGACACCCCAAAGGGCACCTAACCAGTCCTCTTAACGTTCCGGCACCGGGCAGGCGTCAGTCCGTATACAGCGTCTTACGACTTCGCACGGACCTGTGTTTTTAATAAACAGTCGCTTCCCCCCGGTATCTGCGACCCCACCCAGCTCACAAAGCAAAGTTTGATCACCGGACAGGGCTCCCCTTCTCCCAAAGTTACGGGGACAATTTGCCGAGTTCCTTAACCACGGTTCACCCGAACGCCTCGGTATTCTCTACCTGACCACCTGCGTCGGTTTAGGGTACGGGCCGCCCACGCACTCACTAGAGGCTTTTCTCGACAGCATGGGATCACTCACTTCGACAAAAACGTCTCGACATCACGCCTCAGCCCTCATGGTGCACGGATTTACCTATACACCGGCCTACACGCTTATCCCGGGACAACCACCGCCCGGTAGAGCTACCCTCCTGCGTCACCCCATCGCTTACCTACTACCCAATCGGACCCCACACCAGCACCCACCACCACCCGAAGGCGACGATAGACACCGGACATGGTTAGCATCAAAGGATTCAGTATGGGCGCACGTGAACGGGTACGGGAATATCAACCCGTTATCCATCGACTACGCCTGTCGGCCTCGCCTTAGGCCCCGACTCACCCTGGGCGGATTAACCTGCCCCAGGAACCCTTAGTCAATCGGCGCGCATGTTTCCCACATGCGTCTCGCTACTCATGCCTGCATTCTCACTCCCACGCAATCCACCCCCGGTCACCCAGGAACTTCACCTCACGCAGGACGCTCCCCTACCACACAACACACCCCGAAAGGCGTGCTGCATCCACAGCTTCGGCGGTGTGCTTAAGCCCCGCTACATTATCGGCGCACAATCACTTGACCAGTGAGCTATTACGCACTCTTTAAAGGATGGCTGCTTCTAAGCCAACCTCCTGGTTGTCTCAGCAACTACACAACCTTACCCACTTAGCACACGCTTAGGGGCCTTAGCTGATGATCTGGGCTGTTTCCCTCTCGACTACGAAGCTTATCCCCCGCAGTCTCACTGCCGCACTCTCACTTACCGGCATTCGGAGTTTAGCTGACCTCAGTAACCTTGTCGGGCCCATCAGCCAACCAGTCGCTCTACCTCCGGCAAGAAACACACGACGCTGCACCTAAATGCATTTCGGGGAGAACCAGCTATCACGGAGTTTGATTGGCCTTTCACCCCTACCCACACCTCATCCCCCAGGTTTTCAACCCTGGTGGGTTCGGGCCTCCACGAAGTCTTACCTCCGCTTCACCCTGGACATGGGTAGATCACTCCGCTTCGGGTCCACAGCATGCGACTACAAACGCCCTCTTCAGACTCGCTTTCGCTACGGCTACCCCACCCGGGTTAACCTCGCCACACACCACGACTCGCAGGCTCATTCTTCAAAAGGCACGCCATCACCCACACACCCCCCAAAGGAGGCCCAGGCTCTGACGGCTTGACAGCACACGGTTTCAGGTACTATTTCACGACCCCTCACCGGGGCACTTTTCACCTTTCCCTCACGGTACTAGTGCACTATCGGTCACCAAGACGTATTTTGGCTTGACAGGTGGTCCTGCCAGATTCACACGGAATTCCTCGGGCTCCGCGCTACTCGGGACCACACCCCACGCGCCACGCGTCACTTCGCCTACGGGACTCTCACCCACTCCGGCACCGCTTCCCAACGGCTTCGACTACAACACGCGCACAACGCGACCAGCCGGCAGACCAGTCCAGATGCATCCCACAACCCCGCACACGCAACCCCTGCCGGGTATCACACGCCCACGGTTTAGCCACATCCCCTTTCGCTCACCACTACTCAGGGAATCACTCTTGTTTACTCTTCCTACGGGTACTGAGATGTTTCACTTCCCCGCGTCACCACCAACCGCCCTATACATTCAGACGGCAGCAACCCTCCATGACAAGGGCTAGGTTTCCCCATTCGGACACCCACGGATCAACGCTTGGTTGACAACTCCCCGTGGACTAACGCGGCCTCCCACGTCCTTCATCGGCGCTTGGTGCCAAGGCATCCACCGTATGCCACTCTCACTTGACCACCACAGATACAAGATGCTCGCGCACACTATCCACAAATCAAAACACCCACCACACACCCGCCCACCTCAACACCCAACC
>NZ_PYGA01000054.1:3446-5256 GCF_003014485.1 Murinocardiopsis flavida
ATACCCAACAGCGCGCCCCCACCCCCCACCAGCCATACAAACCAGCAGGTGAAGCAGGGAAGTCCGATTGCACTTCGTTTAAGCCATCCACTTCCGAGCCGGACCGGCCCGTAGAAGAAAACGCCGGCCCTGAAAGGCTCCTTAGAAAGGAGGTGATCCAGCCGCACCTTCCGGTACGGCTACCTTGTTACGACTTCGTCCCAATCGCCAGCCCCACCTTCACGCGCTCCCCCCACAAGGGTTGGGCCACACGTTTCGGGTGTTGCCGACTTTCGTGACGTGACGGGCGGTGTGTACAAGGCCCGGGAACGTATTCACCGCGGCGTTGCTGATCCGCGATTACTAGCGACTCCACCTTCATGGGGTCGAGTTGCAGACCCCAATCCGAACTGAGACCGGCTTTTAGGGATTCGCTCCACCTCACGGCATCGCACCCCGTTGTACCGGCCATTGTAGCATGTTTGCAGCCCAAGACATAAGGGGCATGATGACTTGACGTCATCCCCACCTTCCTCCGAGTTGACCCCGGCAGTCTCCCATGAGTCCCCACCACTACGTGCTGGCAACATGGAACAAGGGTTGCGCTCGTTGCGGGACTTAACCCAACATCTCACGACACGAGCTGACGACAGCCATGCACCACCTGTCACCCACCAACCAAATGACCCCGTATCTCTACGGGTGCGTGGGCAATGTCAAGCCTTGGTAAGGTTCTTCGCGTTGCGTCGAATTAAGCAACATGCTCCGCCGCTTGTGCGGGCCCCCGTCAATTCCTTTGAGTTTTAGCCTTGCGGCCGTACTCCCCAGGCGGGGCGCTTAATGCGTTAGCTACGGCACGGAACCCGTGGAAAGGCCCCACACCTAGCGCCCAACGTTTACGGCATGGACTACCAGGGTATCTAATCCTGTTCGCTCCCCATGCTTTCGCTCCTCAGCGTCAGGTAAGGCCCAGAGACCCGCCTTCGCCACCGGTGTTCCTCCTGATATCTGCGCATTTCACCGCTACACCAGGAATTCCAGTCTCCCCTACCTACCTCAAGCATGCCCGTATCCACTGCACACCCGGAGTTAAGCCCCGGGCTTTCACAGCAGACGCGACACGCCGCCTACGAGCTCTTTACGCCCAATAATTCCGGACAACGCTCGGACCCTACGTATTACCGCGGCTGCTGGCACGTAGTTAGCCGGTCCTTATTCCCCACCTACCGTCAACCAGAGCAGAAACCCTGGCCTGCTTCAGTGGTAAAAGAGGTTTACAACCCGAAGGCCGTCATCCCCCACGCGGCGTCGCTGCGTCAGGCTTTCGCCCATTGCGCAAGATTCCCCACTGCTGCCTCCCGCAGGAGTCTGGGCCGTGTCTCAGTCCCAGTGTGGCCGGTCGCCCTCTCAGGCCGGCTACCCGTCACCGCCTTGGTAGGCCATCACCCCACCAACAAGCTGATAGGCCGCGAGCCCATCCCCAACCGAAAAAACTTTCCACACGCAACCCATGCGGGTGCGCGTCGTATCCGGTATTAGACCCGGTTTCCCGGGCTTATCCCAGAGTCAGGGGCAGGTTGCTCACGTGTTACTCACCCGTTCGCCGCTCGTGTACCCCGAAGGGCCTTACCGCTCGACTTGCATGTGTTAAGCACGCCGCCAGCGTTCGTCCTGAGCCAGGATCAAACTCTCCATCAAAGGCCTACCAACCACCCCCCGAACACGAAGCTCGGGACGGTGGTCAAACCATTGTGAAGGCGAACCCTGACCGACATGGTCCTGGCGGACCATCATTGTCAATCAAAGGAATCCCACCACCACACACCCCGAA
>NZ_PYGA01000055.1 GCF_003014485.1 Murinocardiopsis flavida
GTCACCTCCTGCTCGGGGAGTCCGGCGGCCTGGCCGGCGGCGTGCAGGGCGGCACGGATCTGCTCGGTGTCGAGCAGCCCGCGGGCGGCGAGCTGGCCCAGCGACTTCGCGGCGATGTAGACGGACGTGTTGCGCTGGCCTTGGGGGGCGGCGCGGATCTTGTCGACCTCGCCCCGCAGCGCGGCGGCGGCGTAGGCGCCGCGGCGGGTGGTGGCCGCGGCGACCGCCTCCAACTCCGCGGTGGCCTCGCTCACGGCCGGGGCCGGGGTGAGGCGGTCGGCGATCCAAGCCGGAAGCGGGGCCAGATCGGTCGGTGCGACGACCTCGTAGGCGCCCTCGCCGTCCTCATCGGCGACGTAGGACCCGGGGCCCACCACGTAACCGCCGGCCCCGCGCGTGTCGATCAACCAGCCGAGCCCGTTGCCGCGCTCCCCCGAGGTGTTGCCGAGCCGGGTGCCCGGCGGGGCGGTGTAGTACAAGTGCAGCCCGCCGCGGCGGGTGCGCACCAGGAACGTCCCCAGGTCGATGCGCTCCCCGGCGGCTTCGGCGAGAGCGGCGAACACGTCCGCCCCATCGCGGATCCCCGGTTCGGCCGCCCACCGGGACGGGGTCCGCTCGCCGGGCTTGGGCACATCGAGGTCGACCACCACCAGGTTCGCCGGGCCGCATGCGATGCCGACGTTGGCGGTGGGCACGCGCTTCCACCAGGTGTGGATCTGGGCTTGCTCGGTGGTGGCCGCCTGCTCCCAGCCGCGCACCAAGGGGTGCTTGGTGCGGGGCCGGATGGGGAACACCGGCCAGCCGCGGCGGGCGGCGGCGGTGGCGTAGTCCAGCATCGTGTGGGCGGCCATCAGGCACCGCCGGGGCTGTGCTCGGTGCACGGCTCGGATTCCACGGGCAGGCCGCAGATGCCGTCCGGGGCCCCGGGGACGGGCACCGCGCACACGAAGCCGCCGGGCGGGACCGCGTCGGAGAACACCGTGGGCGGGTCCTGGCAGTCGCAGCGCGATGCGCAGCGGTCGATCATCCGGCGGGCGCGCTCTTCGGAGTCGGTGTGGACGGCGACCGTGGTGGCGCAGTCGGGGCAGGTCCAGGACCAGCGGGTCGGGCCGCCGAGGGAAACGGTGATGAGCAGGTCGCGGCGGGTCACATGTCCTCCTTGACGGGTGGTCCGGCGGGGATGACGACGGGCCAGCTCGGGTCGATGACCGCGTCGGGGTCCTTCGTCGCGCGCAAGTGGGCTTGGAACGAGGCGGCCTGGTCGGCCTTCCACCGCTCCTGGTTGGCGTGCAGCTCGTCGATGCCCATCGCGGCCAACCCCTGGTTGGTGTGGGCGAGCTTCCACGCCAGCCGGGCCGCGGCCAGCGCGTCGGCGTGCGCCCCGTGGGCCTGTCCGGGGGCGAGGTGGACGCCGTGGTGGGCGCACACGTCGGCGAGCTTGCGCGAGCCTTTGCGGTAGCGGTCGCCGTGCTTGTCGATGACCAGCGGGTCGATCACCCGCAGCCGGTGCGGGCCGGTGATGATCAGGGACTGCTTGTGGCGGCGTACCTCCCGGTTGACCAGGGTCAGGTCGAAGGGGGCGTTGTAGACGACGATCGGCAGCCCGGTGTTGATGGCTTCGGCGAGGGCGGCGGCGATCTCACCGACCGCATCAGCCGCGGGCCGGCCGTGTTCGCGGGCGTGGTCGGTGGTGATTCCGTGGATGGCGGTCGCCTCGGCGGGGATGTCGATGCCGGGGTCGATCAGCCACGTGGTGGCATCCACCGTGCGGGCGGCGGGGTCGATGCGCAGCAGGGCCGCGCTCACGATGCGGTCGGTGTCGAGGTCGGTGCCGGTGGTTTCGGTGTCGAAGGCGACCATCGGCTCTTCGTGCCAGCTCAAAAGGGGGTTCCTTTCCGTGTCAGTCGGGGGGTACGTGGTGCCCGTCTCCGGTCGTGAACCGGTGCGGCCTGCATGCAGGGGCCGGGACGGGCGGGTGGCAGGCCCGCGGGCGCGGGCTGTTCACCAGGCGTCGGAGTGCGCCGGTCCGTAGGTGATGGACAAGGGGGTTCCGGCCAGCAGCGCCTGGGCGGCCTCGATGCGGGTGTTCATGTCCTCCAGGCGGATCGCGGCCGTCCCGGACAGGTCGGTGACGGTCACCACGGGGGCGGTGCCGGCGTGGGCGGTGCCGGCGTGGGCGATGCTCAGGTGGGCGGGCCCGTTGGGGCCGGTGGTGGTGTGGGCGAAGGGCATGGGAGAACTCCTTACGGTTCGGCTCGGTCCGGGGTGTGGTCAGAACAGGGCGCCGTCGGGGACGGTGAGTGGGGCGCCGCGGTCATCGCGCAGCACGGTGGTGGTGCGGCAGGGGCAGCCGCAGTGGGTGCGGCATGCCCGGTCGCTCAGCCACACCGCCCGGGGTGCGGGCACCTCGGGCAGGCGGCATCCGGCGGGGACATAGCCCTTGCCGGTGTACAGCTCGGTTTCGGCGAGCGGGCGGCCGTGTGCGCAGTGCTGGTGGAAGTCCTTGGTGCAGGGCCAGCACGCCACGGCGGTGGCGGGGTCGCAGCCGCCCCAGACGTGGGTGCTGTGCCAGCGGCGGCGGGCGACGTGGGCGCGCACCCATGCGGCCTGGTCGGGCCTCACGCCGCATCCCGCAGCGCAGCGGCGGCGGCGCGCATGGTGCGGCGCTGGCGGGTGGTGGTGGCGCCCCAGATGCCGCTGATCCAGGGCCGGGCCAGGGCGTAGTCGAGGCAGGCGGCGGCGACCGGGCACGCCCGGCAGGTCTCCAGAGCGGCGGTCGTGGTCGGGTCCTGGCGGTACTCGCGGACCGGGTGCCAGGCATCCGGGTCGGCCATGCGGCGGCACAGCCCGTTCTCGGTGACCGCGCGCGGGGGCGGGCCGTCGGTGGCGTAGCGGGCCAGGATGCGGATCGTCCTCATGCGGCGTCTCCCAGTGCTGTGGTGCATCCGCAGCCGCCCCAGTCGGCGAGGTCGAACAGGGCCGTTGCGGGGGTGCTGTCGTGGATGCGGTGGCGGAGTTCGGTCAGCGTCAGCGGGCGGGTGGTCCCGCCGGTGCGGTCGCGCAGGATCGCCACGTCGGCCCCGAGATGGGCGCGCAGGCGTTGTTCGTGCTGTTCGGCGGCGGCGTAGCGCTCGGGGAAGACGCGCAGCAGGTGCGCCCATTGGGCCTGGCCGCCGCGCACGCACGCCCCGCCGCAGTTGTTGTGTGCGAACCCGAGCCGGTAGAGGCGGGGCGGTTCGAGGCCGGCGGCGCGGGCCTGCTCGGTGAGGGTGCGTTTGTCGGTGTAGGGCGCTTCGGTGAGCGGCGCGGTGGCGGTGAAGGGCCGGTAGCCGCGTTCGATGGCGGGCAGCCGGTGCATCTCGGTCCAGTCGATGCCGAGATAGACCGTGGTGGATGCGGGGTCGGTGTGGGCGTTGAGCCAGTCGCGGCAGGGTTTGATCTTGAGCCAGTAGGAGCAGGGCGCGATCTGGCTGTTGCCCAGGCGGCGCTGGTCGGCGAAGACCTGCCAGGGGTCGCGCCCATCGGCCACCCGGGTGATCGGCACGCCGATCTGGTGGGCGGCCTGGGCGGTGAAGCGGTACAGGTCGGGGTCTTCGACCCGGGTGTCGGCGAACAGCAGCACCAGGTCGTCGGGGCCGTGTTCGCGTGCGACACGGCGGGCGACCTCCCAGCTGGTGATCCCGCCGGAGAACATGACGACGTGCTTCATGCGGCCTCCACATCGTTGGGGTCGACCTCGGTGTCGAAAGCGCAGGCCGCGCATTCACCCAGCGAGGTCGGCAGGCAGTAGACGAAAGTCAGGCGGCAGGTCGGGCAGGTGCGCCGGGCCCGCATCGCGCGTGCCAGCGAGGCCAGCACCGCCGGGGTCGGCACCCTCTTCGGCACGGCGTCCTCTATGCGGTAGAGCAGGGCTTCGCGCACGCCGCGGGCGCCGGGCGGGGCCCGGCGGGAGCGCCACCGGATCTGGCCGGCGGGTTCCTGGCCGCCGGGGCGCAGGCCCCGGGCGGCGAGCTGCTTCTTGGTGGCGAGGTGGGCGGGGGCATGGCCCCACGGCCAGGTCGCCAACCCGTGACGGGTCGCGTCGGGGTCGTAGAACCGGGTGAAGCTCATCCGATGCCCCCGCCCTCGAACAGGGACGGCTGTTGCATCCCGTCACGAGCGCGGACCGGGGCGGGTGTGAGAGGCGCGGTCGTGGGCTCGATGCCGAGCCGGGTCCGCACCCATACCGCCCCGGTCTGAGCGTCGGCCGCGCACAGCGGGTACCGGTAGTCGCGTGCGCCGGCGGTGTAGGTGAGCACCGCGGTTGGGGCCTGGTCGCATTCGAGGACAGCGCACGCGGTCACGACGGGCCGCCCGGTCCGCTGCCGAAGGCGGCTTCGAGTTCGGCGAGCAGCGCGTGGTCGTCCTCGCTCAGCAGGCCCGGCACGTGCTCGGGGTGGTGGGTGCCGTCGGCGATGTCGAGGGGCAGGTGCTCCCCGCAGCGGTCGCAGAACCGGGACACGGGCAGGGGTTCGCCGTAGACCCAGGTGTCGGGGCCGTCGTCGGCGTCGGTCTCCCAGATGTGGCCCACCAGGTCGCATTCGCGGCGGGCGGCGCACTGCGAGCACCACATCCCCTCGAAAGTGATCGACCAGCCGAACTGGTCGGCGAGCAGGCGGCGGGCCTGCGCCCGGGTAGCGAACAGGGGTTCATAGTCGATGTCGAGGGCTCCGAGCCACTGGTCGCCGCAGCCGTCGCATTCAGCGCGGGTGCGGATCTGGCGGCGGTAGGGCATGGCGAACAGACCTCCAAGCGGAGTGGGATGGGGTGCGTGTGGTCCGGGGTGGTCGCCCCCGGC
>NZ_PYGA01000056.1 GCF_003014485.1 Murinocardiopsis flavida
CCCTCCACAACCACGGCACCACCACCTACCTCGAAATCGGCCCCACACCCACCCTCACCCCCACCACCCACGACACCCCCCCCACCACCCGCACGGAGGGCCGCGGCGCCCCCGGCGCGGCGGCGATCCCGGTCGTCCGCGGCGACCGCCCCGAGACCCACAGCCTCATGGCGGCGCTCGGCGAGGCGCACGTCCATGGTGTTGCCGTCGACTGGGCCGCGCTGCTGCCCGCCGCCAAGCGCGTCGACCTGCCCACCTACGCGTTCCAGCGCGAGCACTTCTGGGTTTCCCGCATCCGCCGCGCGGAGCCCGAATCCGGCCGTGCCGCCGAGGCTCCCCTCTGGGACGCCGTGGAACGGCGCGATGCCGATGCCGCCGCCGACGCCTTGGCCGTCGCCGACAAGGACGTCCGGGCGGCCCTGGACGCCGTGCTCCCGGCCCTCTCGGAGTGGCGCCGCCGGACACACGAGAGCGACGCCGCGGCCGGCCTCTGCTACCGGGTGACGTGGCGCCCCATGCCCCGCCCGGAGCCGCGCCCGACGGGTGCCTGGTGGGTGGTCGTTCCCGCGGACCTGCGTTCCAGCGACCGGGTCCGGGCGTGTGTCGAGGCCCTCACCCGGGGCGGGGCGGCGGTCCGCACCGTGCTGGTGGACGACACCGGGCGCGACGCGCTCGCGCGGGCGCTGACAAGGATGCCTCCCGGCACCGGCGAGCCGGATGCGCCCGCGCCCGCTGGGGTGCTCTCACTGCTGGCCGCGGCCGACGACACCGGCTCCGCCGCGGGCGCCGGAGCAACCGCGGCGGCGCTCGCCCTGGTGCAGGCGCTGGGCGACACCGAGGTCGATGCGCCGCTGTGGCTCGGCACCCGCGGCGCCGTCGCGGCGACGGGAGCGGACCTCCCGCCCGATCCCGGACCGGCGGGCCTGTGGGGCCTGGGCCAGGCCGTCGCGGTCGAGCATCCCGAACGGTGGGGCGGGCTGGTCGACCTTCCCGACGTGCTCGACGGCACCGGGCCCGACACACTGCTCGGCGTCCTCACGGGCGACACGGGCGAGGACCAGGTGGCCCTGCGCTCCTCAGGGGCCTATGTGCGCCGCCTCGTCCGCGCGACAGGGCAGGCCCCGAGGACGTGGGCCCCGTCCGGCACCGTTGCGGTCACCGGGGCCGCCGGAGCGCAGGGCACCGCGGTCGCACGGTGGCTCGCCGCCAACGGTGCCGACCATGTGCTCCTCCTCCGCGGCGGCGGCGATCCGGGCGCGGACACCGACGGGCTCGCCGCCGAACTGCGCGGGCTCGGAGCGGGGGCCACGGTCGCCGATTGCGGGCCCGCCGACCGGGAGCCGCTGGCCCGGCTGCTCGCCGAGCTCCCGCGGGAGCGCCCGCTGACGGCCGTGGTGCACACCCCGGGGGCGCTGCCCGACGGCGTCCTCTCATCGCTCGATCCGGCCGCCGCCGGCGATGCCGTCCACGCCGAGACGGCCGCGGCAGCGATGCTCAGCGACCTGGCCGACGACGCGGACCTCGCCGCATTCGTGGTGTTCTCGTCCATGGCCGGCTCGTTCGGTTCCGGCGGCCAGGGTGCGCGGGCCGCGGCAGGAGCGGGGCTCGCCGCACTGTGCGAACGGCGGCGTGCCGCCGGGCTCCCCGCGACGTCCTTGGCGTGGGGACCCTGGGCCGGGGCGCCGGACGAGGACCGGCTGCGCCGCTCCGGGCTGCCGCCGATCGACGTGGGGACCGCCCTCGCGGCCATGGGCACTCTCGTGAACGGCGAGCAGACGTCGGTCACAGTCGCCGACGTGGACTGGGAGCGGTTCGCCGCCGCCTTCGCGGCGCGGCGGCGCCACCCACTGCTCGCCGACCTGCCGGACATCGGCTCCGCGGCCCGGGGGGCCGCTGCCGACGCGTCCGGAGGGGCCGCCGAGGCGGAACGCGTGCGGCTCGCCGGGCTGTCCGCCGCCGATCGCGACGAGGCCGTGCTGGATCTCGTCCTGGCCCGGACCGCGGTCGTCCTGGGGCACTCCGAGCCGACCGAGGTCGTTCCGGAACGCGGGTTCATGGAGGCCGGGGTCGACTCCTTGGCAGCGGTGCAGTTGCGCAACGCGCTGACCGCCGCGACCGGTCTCGCCCTTCCCACCACGCTGGCGTTCGACCACCCGTCACCCGGCGCCCTCGCCCGGCACCTCGCCGAGCGCATCGCCGAGTCGGCGACCGCGCACAAGAGCAGTCCGCTGCCCGAGCTCGACGCGCTGGAGTCGGCGCTGAACGGCGACGCCGTCGATCCGGCCGCGCGTCAGCGGGCGGCGCTGCGGCTGCGCTCGCTGCTCGCCCGGATCGAGGAGGCGCCCGGCGACGGGGACCCCGACACCGACGCCGACGTCGACGGCGCCAGCGACGAAGAGCTGTTCGAGCTGATCAACAAGGAGTTCGGGCACTCCTGAACGCCGCTCACACACCGATGCATCCGGGGGGATGAGGACTGGTGACGAACGAGCAGAAGCTCCGCGACCTGTTGAAACAGGTCACCACGGACCTGCGGCGGTCCCGCGGTCGCGTGCGCGAACTGGAGGAGCCCGAGCCGGTGGCGATCGTGGGGATGGGGTGCCGCTTCCCCGGCGACGCACGGTCACCGGACGATCTCTGGGACCTGGTGGCCGAGGGCCGCGACGCCGTCACGGGCCTGCCCGCCGACCGCGGCTGGGACCTCGACGGGCTCTACGACGCCGACCCGGAACGGCCCGGGACCAGCTACGCCCGGGCCGGGGGGTTCGTACGCGGCGCGGGCGATTTCGACGCCGAGTTCTTCGGGATCAGCCCCCGCGAGGCGCTGGCCATGGACCCCCAGCAGCGCCTGCTGCTGGAGACCTCCTGGGAGGCCGTCGAACACGCCCGCATCGACCCCACCACCCTGCGCGGCACCCCCACCGGCGTCTTCGCCGGGGTGATCACCCAGGAGTACGGGCCGCGGATCCACCAGGCCGCCGACGGCATGGAGGCGCACCTGGTCACCGGTGTGGCGGCCAGTGTCGCAGCGGGACGGGTCTCCTACGCACTCGGCCTGGAAGGGCCGGCGGTCGCGCTCGACACCGCCTGCTCCTCGTCCCTCGTCGCGCTGCACCTGGCGGCCCGAGCGCTCCGCAGCGGCGAATGCGCCCTCGCCCTCGCGGGCGGCGCCACGGTCATGGCGACGCCCGGTGGGCTCGTCTCGTTCAGCCGGCAGCGGGGGCTGGCCGCCGACGGCAGGTGCAAGGCGTTCGCCGCCGCGGCCGACGGCACCGGCTGGGCCGAAGGCGCCGGCATGCTGGTACTGGAACGGCTCTCCGACGCCCGCCGCAACGGCCACCGGGTGCTCGCGCTGCTGCGCGGATCCGCCGTCAACCAGGACGGTGCGAGCAGCGGCCTGACCGCGCCCAACGGCCTCGCGCAGCAGCGCGTCATCCGCGACGCGCTCGCCGACGCACGGCTCGACCCCGCCCATGTCGACGCCGTCGAGGCCCACGGCACCGGCACCCGCTTGGGCGACCCCATCGAGGCCCACGCCCTCCTCGCCACCTACGGCCGCGACCGCCCCGCCGACCGCCCGCTCCGGCTCGGATCGCTGAAATCCAACATCGGCCACAGCATGGCGGCAGCGGGCGTGGGCGGCGTCATCAAGATGGTCATGGCGATGCGCCACGGCACGCTGCCCAAGACGCTGCACGTCGACCAGCCGTCTCCGCAGATCGACTGGTCCGAGGGGGCGGTGTCCCTGCTGACCGACGCCGCCCCGTGGCCCGAGACCGGGGCACCGCGCCGCTCAGCGGTGTCCGGCTTCGGCATGAGCGGCACCAACGCGCACGTCGTCCTGGAAGCGGCGCCCGCAGAGGACACACCGTCCGAGGCACCGGGCGCCCCCGGCGGCGCAGCGGACCAGTCCGCGATCACCGGGGACGCGGGCCGGCCCGTACCGGTGATGCTGTCCGCGAAGAGCGCGGCGGCCCTGCGCGGCCAGGCCCGCCGCCTCGCCGAGCATCTGGACGCCCACCCCGCGACCACCCCCGCCGATGCGGGCTACGCGCTGGGCACCACCCGTGCGTCCTTCGAGCACCGCGCCGCCGTCATCGCGGGCGACCGCGCGTCCCTCCGCGACGGGCTCGGCACCCTCGCCGCGGGACGCACCACCGACCGCGCCTTCACGGGCCGCGCCGGCGCCCACCCCGGCCGCACCGTTCTCGTGTTCCCCGGCCAGGGCTCCCAATGGCAGGGAATGGCCCTCGAACTCCTCGACACCACCCCCGCATTCGCCGACCACATGCGCCAATGCGAA
>NZ_PYGA01000057.1 GCF_003014485.1 Murinocardiopsis flavida
GGGCGGTGGTGGCGGCGGGCGTCGGAGAGGCGTTCCAGCAGGAGTACGCCCACGCCTTCGGAGAACACGGTGCCGTCGGCGTCATCGGAGAAGGCCTTGCACCGCCCGTCCGCGGCCAACCCCCGCTGACGACTGAACTCGACAAAGATCTCGGGGTCACAAGAAACTGTCGCTCCCCCGACCAGCGCCATCGAACTTTCGCCGCGTCGCAGTGATTCGCAGGCCAGGTGCAGGCCGACCAGCGACGAGGAGCACGCCGTGTCCACGGTGACCGCCGGGCCCTCCAACCCCAGGAAATACGACATTCGGCCGGACATCACCGAACTGGATGTGCCTGTCAGTACATAGCCGTCTGCGTCCGGAGCGAATGACCAGGCGCCCGAACCATAATTTGAATGCGATGCTCCGATGAATACGCCGGTGGGGCTGCCCTTCAACGAATGCGGGTCGATCCCCGCGCGCTCGATCGCCTCCCAGGCCACCTCCAGCAGCAACCGCTGCTGCGGATCCATCGCCCGCGCCTCCCGCGGACTGATCCCGAAGAACCCCGCATCGAACCCCGCCGCCCCCTCCAAGAACCCGCCCCGGCGCACATAACTCGTCCCACTCGACTCCGGATCCGGATCGAACAACGCCTCCAGATCCCACCCCCGGTCGTCCGGGAAGTCGGAGATCCCCGACCCCCCGGCACGCACCAGATCCCACAACCCCTCCGGAGACTCCACACCACCCGGCAACCGACACCCCATACCCGTGATCGCGATCGGCTCGCGATCACGGGATTCCAGTTCGCGCACGCGCCTGCGGGACCGCTGTAGATCGGCGGACACCCGCTTGAGATAGTCCCGGAGCTTTTCGTCATTGGCCATGCGAATCAACCAAACTTAGACAGAGAATCGAGAAGGAGGTCGCAGGATTCTTTATCGATTTATGGGTTTTCGAGCTGCTCATCCAAAGCAGCGAAGAGTTCGTCGTCGGAGAGGGACTCGAAATCCTGCTCGGATTCGTCCTCGGTATCCGGAATTCCTTCAACGAGCCTCAGCGCAGCACGCAGCCGCTCCGCCATCTGGGTTTGCTCTTCGGGCAGACACGGGGTCTCTTGCAGAATCCGCTCAAGGTCTTCGACCTTGGCCAGTGCTGGGGAGCCGGCCTGCGCGGCAGGCGCAAGGCCGAGCTCGTCCAGGAGGTGTTGGGCGAGGGTGGTGGAGGCGGGGTGGTCGAACAGCAGCGTCGGAGGCAGCGCCAGCCCGGTCGCGGAGCGGAGGCGGTTGCGCAACTCCACCGAGGTGAGGGAGTCGAACCCGAGCTCGTTGAACGCCCGATCGGGCTCGATGGTGTCAAGCGACTCGTGCCCCAGGACCGCGGCCGCCTCAGAACGGACCAACGTCGTGAGGGCGTGCATCTGCTCAATCCGCGCGAGCACACCCAGCTGCCGGTGCAGTTGCTCGGGCGCACTCGCAGTCGACGCGGGCCGCGACCGCGTAGCCGCCGGAGCCAGGTCACCGAGTAGCGGCGACACCGGCCCCGACGACGCGCTCGGTGTGGTGAGGGGGAGGGAGTATTGCAGCGGTGCGGGTCGTGCCAGCGCGTGGTCCAGCAGCCGGTGTCCGTGTGCCGTGCCCAGCAGCGGGAACCCGGCCGCGCGGATCCGGCCCACCTCGGCAGTTGTGAGGTGCCCGCTCATCCCGGTCGGGGTGTCCCACAACCCCCACGCCACCGACTGGCCGACCAGCCCGTGGTGCCGGCGGTGCTGGGCCAGCGCATCCAGGTAGGCGTTCGCGGCGGCGTAATTGGCCTGGCCCGCGTTGTGCAGCGTCCCGGCCGTGGACGAGTAGGTGACGAAGTGCGCGAGATCAAGGTGGCGAGTCAAGGCATGGAGGTGGTGGGCGGCGTGGGCCTTGGGCCCCAGCACCGCCGCCAGCGTGTCGGGGGTCTGCTGGGGCAGGGTCGCGTCGTGCAGCACCCCCGCGGTGTGGAACACCGCGGTGAGCGGATGCGCGTCCGGGACGGTGTCCAGCAACTCCGCGGTGGCGGTGTGGTCGGTGTGGTCGCACGCGGCGATTGTGACCTGCGCCCCGAGCGCGGCGAGTTCGTCGCGGAGTTCGGCCGCGCCGGGGGCTTCTGGTCCGCGGCGTGAGGTGAGCAGGAGGCGGGTGTGGCCGGTGCGGGCCAGATGACGGGCCAGGCCCGCCCCCAGGCCTCCGGTGCCGCCGGTGATCAGGATCGTGCCCTGGGGGTCCAGGGGGGCGGGGGTGGTGAGGACGATCTTGCCCGTGTGGCGTGCCTGGGCCATGTGGCGGAAGGCCTGGCGGGCGTGGCGGATGTCGAAGCACCGCACCGGGGGCAGGGTCAGGGCGCCGGTCGCGAGCAGGTCGGTGACGCGGCCCAGCAGGGTGGCGAGGTGGTCCGGTCCGGGATCCATCAGATCGAACGCCTGATACGAGACATCCGGGCGGGTGCGGGCAACGGTGTCGGCCTCGCGGATGTCGGTCTTGCCCATCTCCACGAACCGCCCGCCCGGGGCCAGCAGCCCCAACGACGCGTCGGTGTGCTCCCCGGCCAGGGAGTTCAGCACCAGGGTGGGCGGGGTGGGGGCGAAGGCGGTGGCGTAGTCCAGGGTGCGCGAGGACGCGATGTGGTCCTCGTCCAGGCCCAGGGCGCGCAGGGTTCCCCATTTGGCGGGGGAGGCGGTGGCGAAGACCTCGGCGCCGTGCAGCCGGGCGATCTGGATCGCGGCCATGCCCACCCCGCCCGCGCCGGAGTGGATCAGCACCCGGTCCCCGGCGGTGATGTGGCCGAGATCGACCAGGCCGTACCAAGCGGTCAGGAACACGACCGGCAACGCCGCCGCTTGGGCGAACGTCAACCCGTCCGGAATCGGGGTGAGGAGGCGGTGATCGGTGTCGAGCACCGGGGCGAACGCGCCCTTGGTGACACCCAGCACCCGGTCCCCGGGTGAAAAGCCCTCCACCTCCGGGCCGACGGCCTCGACAACACCGGCGAATTCGCCGCCGATGGGGTCTTCGTGTTCGGGAACCATCCCCAGCACCACGACCACATCGCGGAAGTTCAACCCGGCTGCCCGGGGTCGTACCCGCACCTGTCCCGGCCCTGGTTGGGGGGCGAGGGCGGGTTGGGGGACGAGGTGGAGGTTGTCGATGGTGCCGGGGGTGGTGGCGTCCAGGCGCCAGTGCCCGTCCGGAGCGGCCAGCTCCTCGGCGGTGGCGGCGCGGCGCAGCCGGGGAACACGTAGCTGGTCGGTGCGGACCGCGACCTGGTCGTGTTCGGTCTGCACCAGAGCGGTCGCGAGAGCGGTGGCGCTGGTGTGGGGGTCGGTGTCGGTGAGGGTGAACCGGTCGGGGTATTCGGTCTGGGCGGCGCGGATCAGGCCCCAGGCCGCGTGGGCGGCGGGGTCGGGGGCGCCCGTGTCCTCGCCGGTGGCGATGGCGTTGCGGGTGACGATGGCCAGGCGCCCGGCCTCGGGCCGGGCGGCCCAGGTTTGCAGGATGTGCAGCAGACCGGCGAGCGCACGATCCAACCCGCCCAGATCCGTATCCAGTGCCTGATCCGGGCCCACCTCCAGGCCCGTATTCACACCTGGAACTGATGCTTGACTCGCCCCCTCTGGGACGGTGTTGTTCCTCGCCCGACCGGAGTCCGAACTCCGGTCCGGGTCCTGCGAACCGGCGGTACCCGCACCCGTGCTGCTCTCCCCCGGGCCGGTGGTGTCTGCGGTGTCGCTGTCGTTCGCCCCGGCGGATACGGGGCTCCAGGGCAGGACCACCAGGCCGGGTGCGGGATCGGGCAACTCATCCAACTCGGCAATGGTCACCGGGGTGGTGCGGGTGGCCAGGGC
>NZ_PYGA01000058.1 GCF_003014485.1 Murinocardiopsis flavida
CGGGTGTAGGTGGTGTGGGCGTGTTCGGGGTCGGGGTCGAAGAGGGTGTCGAGGTCCCAGCCGCGGTCGGTGGGGAATTCGCCGATGGCGTCGGTTTCGGCGGTGAGGAGTGTCCAGAGGTCGTCGGGGGAGGCGACGCCGCCGGGGTAGCGGCAGCCGATCCCCACGATCGCGATCGGCTCGGCCGACACCTCGGAGAGCCGCCGGTTCTCCTCGCGCAACCGCTCCGTCTCCTTGAGCGATGAGCGCAGCGCCGTCACAAGCCTGTCGTTGTCCGCGGTCATCTCAGTCTCCGCTGTCGTTCATCCGGGGGGAATTGTCGGTCTCCAGCGCAAGGTTCACGAGGTCGTCCACTCCCATGTCGTCGAGCGGGACCTCGCCGGCGCCGGGGCCCGGCGGTCCTTCGGTGCGCCGGGGGGAGACCGGGTCGGCGAGGCCGAACAGGACGTCGAGAAGCCCCTCGTCCCGAATGCGCTCCACCGGGATGCGCTTGAGCATCGTGCGGATCTCGGCGTCGGTGATCTCCGGTCCGGGGTCCTCCGCGGCGGGCCGCAGCTTCCCGTCGAGGTACTGCACGAGTGCCTTGGGCGTGGGGTGGTCGAAGAGCAGCCCCGAAGAGAGCTCCAGCCCCGTCTCGGCCTTCAGGCTGTTCCGCAGTTCGAGCGCGATGAGCGAATCGACCCCCATGTCACTGAACGGCTGGTCGGGCTGGATCTCCTCGGACGCGTCCCGGCCCAGCAGGGTGGCGGTGTGCTTGTGCACCAGGCGCAGCAACGCGCGGTTGCGCTCGGCGTCGGGCAGGTCGGCGAGCCCCCGGGCGTCGCTCCCGCCGGCGGCGGCCGCCCTCGCCTCGCCGCGCCGGGCCGATCCGCGGAGCAGCGGCGAGGGAGGCCGGGCACCGCCGCGGTGGAACCGGGTGATCTGCGCGGCGACCAGCACGGGATCGTCGCGGTGCAGCGCCGCGTCGAACAGCGCGAGGCCGTGATCGGTGGACATGGGCAGTACACCGCTGCGGGCCATCCTGGCCGTCTCGGCGGCGCCGAGGTGCCCGGTCATCTCGCTGGCCTCGGACCACAGGCCCCACGCCAGGGAGGTGGCGGCCAGCCCCGAGGCGCGGCGGTGCTCGGCGAGGGCGTCGAGGTAGGCGTTGGCCGCCGCGTAGTTGGCCTGCCCACCGGTCCCGAGGACGCCGGCCACCGAGGAGAACAGCACGAACGCCGAAAGGTCCAGGTCGCGGGTGAGGTCGTGGAGATGCGCGGCGGCGTCGGCCTTCGGGCGCATGACGCGGTCGATCTGGTCGGCGCCGAGCGCGTCGAAGGTCGCGTCGTCGAGTACCCCCGCGGCATGGATCACGCCGGTCAACCGGTGGTCGCCGGGCACCGATGCGATGAGCGCCGCCACCGCGTCGCGGTCGGCGACATCGCAGGCCGCGAGCGTGACGGTGGCGCCCAGCGCGGTGAGATCCGCGCGCAGTGCGTCGGCACCGGGTGCGTCGGGCCCGCGCCGACTGGCCAGCAGCAGTCGGCGCACCCCATGGCGGGCGACCAGGTGCCGCGCCAGCAGCGCGCCGAGGGTGCCGGTGGCACCGGTGATCAGGACGGTGCCCTCGGGATCGAAGGAGGCGGGAGCGGCGGCTCCCCTCGGCGCACGGGACAGCCGGGGGAGGTGGATCCGCCCTTCGCGCACGGCGACCTGGGGTTCCCCGGTAGCCAGGGCGTCGGGCAGGGCGCGCAGCGACGCGGCGGTGTCGTCGGCGTCGACCAGGACGAACCGGCCCGGCTGCTCCGTCTGCGCCGACCGCACCAGCCCCCACACCGGTGCGGCGGCGAGGTCGCGGACGGCTTCGTCGGGGAGGGCGGTGACGGCGCCGCGCGTCAGCACCAGGATGGTCGCGGGGCCGGCTGCGGAGACGTCGTGCAGCAGCTCCAGCGCACGGCGCGCCGCGGCGCGCGCGTCCTCGGCCCGCACGCTCGCCCCCGGAGCCGGGGAGTCGTAGGCCATCGGCAGCACAACGACGTCGGGGGCCGGCGCACCGGAACCGAGCGCCGACACGAGTGCGCCGGGATCGGGGTACTCCTGGACGGCGGTCCCTGCCTCGGCGAGCACGGCCTCCAGCTTCAGGGATTCGGCGCCGATCACGGCCCAGCGCGCGGCGGCGTGCGCGGGACCCGCGCGGTCCGGTGCGGGGGACCAGCCGATGGTGTAGAGGTCGCGGTGGCCGCCCGCGCTTCCGGCGAGACCTTCGGGCCGGAGGTCGCGGAGCACCAGCGAGTCGACGGTGGCGACCTCGGCGCCGGTGCGGTCGGTGAGGCGCAGGCGCACCGCGTCGTTGCCCGCCGGGGCCGCCTCGACGCGTACCGCCGACGTGCCGGCGCCGTACATCCGGACGCCGCTCCAGGAGAAGGGCAGCCTGAGCGAGTCGGCGGGTCCTGCCGCCCCGGTGGAGATCGCGGCATGAAGGGCGGCGTCGAGCACCGCGGGGTGGACGATGAAGTCGGCGGCGCTCCCGCCCGACTCGGGCAGGTCCACCTCGGCGAACACCTCGGGACCCCGCGTCCACATCGCTCGCAGCCCTTGGAACGCGGGCCCGTAGTCGTAGCCGCGCTCCGCCAAGCGCGCGTACGCGTCGGCGGGATCGGCGGCGGCCGCGCCGGCCGGCGGCCAGGCGCTCCTGCGGGCCCGGTCCCCCTCTGCAACGGGGATCGTCAGCACGCCGGTCGCGAGGCGGGACCACTCGGCGGCGGTGTCGCTCCTGCTGCCGGCGGGTTCGACGCGGGCGTGGACGCTGAACTCGCGCCGACCCGTGTCGTCGGGTTCGGCCACCTCAAGGTGGAGGACGGCTTCGTCGCCGCCGTTCGGCACGGGCAGGGGGGCGTGCAGGACCAGTTCGGCGAGATCGGGGCAGCCGATGTGCCGACCGGCACCGGCGGCCATTTCGAGGAGCGCGGTACCGGGGAGCAGGGGAGTGCCGGTGATGGCATGGTCGGCCAGCCAGGGATGGCTGCGCAGCGAGACACGGCCGGAGAAGAGCCACTGGTCGCGCTCTGCGAGCGGGGTCGCCGAGGTGAGGAGCGGGTGGTGCGGGGCGAGGCCGGTGGTCGCGGGGGCCGTGAGCCAGTAGTGGGCGTGCTGGAAGGGATAGGTGGGAAGGTCGGTCGGATGGGCCTCGGGGTAGAGCGCGGCCCAGTCGAGGGGGAGGCCGCGGGTATGGGCGCGGGTGAGGGCCGCGGTCAGCTGGTCGGGCCCCGCGTGGTCGCGGTGGAGGGTGTGGAGGACGGCGGGGTCGGTGCCTTCGAGGGTCTCCTCGATGGCGTGGGTCAGGGTGGGATGCGGGCTGACCTCGATGTAGGTGGCGTGACCGGCGGCGTGGAGCGCGCGGGTCGCCTCGGCGAAGAGGACGGGCTGCCGCAGGTTTGCGTACCAGTACTCGGGTGTGAGGGCGGTGCCGTCGAGGGTGCGGCCGTGCACGGTGGAGTAGAACGGGATGTCGGCGGGGCGGGGGGCGATGCCGGCGAGGGCGGAGCGCAGCTCCGCGCCGAGCGGCTCGACGTGGGGGGAGTGGGAGGCGTAGTCGACGGCGATGGTGCGGG
>NZ_PYGA01000059.1 GCF_003014485.1 Murinocardiopsis flavida
CCCTCCACAACCACGGCACCACCACCTACCTCGAAATCGGCCCCACACCCACCCTCACCCCCACCACCCACGACACCCTCCCCACCACCAGCACGCCGATCGCCCTGCTCGGCAAGGGGGGTTCGGAGCCGGCGTCACTGATGGCCGGTGTTGCGGCGCTGCACGCCAACGGCGTCACACCCGACTGGTCCGCGGTCTTCGAGGGCCGCGGAGCGCGCCGGGTCGACCTGCCCACCTATCCGTTCCAGCGCCGCCACTACTGGTTCAAGGGCAGGGCGCCGCACGCCGGTCTCGCGTCCGCGGGTCTCGACACCGCCGATCACCCGCTGCTCGGCGCCGCGGCGCGGCTCGCCGACGGCGACGGCTCGGTGTTCACGGGGCGGCTCTCGCTGGCGGCGCAGCCGTGGCTGGCCCACCACGCCGTGTCCGGGGTCCCGGTCGTGCCGGGAACCGCTCTGCTGGAGATCGCCGCGCGCGCCGGGGCCGCGACCGGTGCGCCGCGCATCGAGGAGCTGACCATCGAGCACCCGCTCGTGCTGCCCGAGCAGGGCGGGGTGCGGATCCAGGTCCGGCTCCACGAACCCGATGCGTCGGGCCGCCGCCGGCTGACGCTCCACGCGCAACCCGACGAGTCAGGTCCCGAAGCCGAGGAGTGGACCCGATACGTCGAGGGCGTGCTGGCCCCCGAGACCGCGACAGCAGCGCCGGGCGCCGGGGCGTGGCCGCCCGCCGGGGCGCATCCCGTCCCGGTCGGGGAGCTGTACGCCGCGCTGAGCGCGGCCGGGCTCGAATACGGCCCGGCGTTCCAAGGACTGCGCGCCGCATGGCGCCTGGGCGACACCACGTTCGCCGAAGTCGAACTCGACGCGGAGCAGCACGCCGAGGCCCACCGGTTCGGCATCCACCCCGCGCTCCTCGACTCCGCCCTGCACGCCATCGCGCTCGGTGTCCGCGAGGGCGACCGGGTCCACGGCGAGACGCCGCCACCCCGGCTCCCGTTCTCGTGGTCGGGCGTGTCCCTGCACACGGCCGGCTCGGGCGCGCTGCGTGTCACGATGTCCGCGCGCGGACCCGACTCCATCGCATTGGACGTCGCCGATTCCGAGGGGGCGCCGGTCGCCTCGATCGACGACCTGCTGCTGCGGCCGCTCCCCTCCGACCTCGGCGGTATAGCGACGCCCACAAGGGACTCCCTGTTCGCCGTGGAATGGCGGGAAGCCCCGCCTCCGCAGGCGGTCGCTGCCCGCTGCGCGGTGGTCGGCGCCGACCCGTGGCGCGTCGGCGCGGGCCTGGCCGCCCTCCGCGGCAGCGTCGACTCCTACGCCGACCTCGCGGCCCTGACCGCTTCGCTCGAAGCCGGTGCGGCACTGCCCGACCTGGTGTTCGCCTGCGTCACCGGAGAGGCGGGGGCCGGTACCGCAACAGCGGCGCGCGCGTCCGTCGGCGCGGCGGCGGCGTTGGTGCAGGAGTGGCTGGCCGAGGAGCGTTTCACCGAATCGCTCCTGGTCGTCACGACATCGAACGCCGTGGACGGCGACCCCGCCGGTGCCGACCCCGCCGGTGCGGCGGTGTGGGGGCTGGTGCGCTCAGCGCAGTCGGAGCATCCCGGCCGGATCATGCTGGCCGATGTGGCAGGCGGCGACACGCCGGCGCGACTGCTGCTCGCCGCCGCGCAGTCGGGCGAGCCCCAGGTCGCGTTGCGCGATGACCGGGTGCGCGTGCCACGGCTGGCCCGGGCGCGGACCGATGCCGGCGGCACCGGGCCCGGCTTCGACTCCGACGGCACGGTCCTGGTCACAGGGGGCTTCGGCACCCTCGGCCGCGCGGTGGCACGGCACCTCGTCCGGCACCACGGGGTGCGCCACCTGCTGCTGGTGAGCCGAAGCGGCGGTGATTCGGCCGATGCGGCGCCCTTCCTGGCCGAACTCGCCGAGGCGGGTGCCGCTCCTGTCGCGGCGGCCTGCGACGTCGCCGACCACGATGCCCTCGCCGCACTGATCGCCGGGATCCCCGCCGAACGCCCGCTCCGCGGCGTCGTGCACGCGGCGGGCACCATCAGCGACGGAGTCATGGAGTCGTTGACGGCCGAGCAGATCGACACCGTGTTCCGGCCCAAGGTCGACGCCGCCGCGAACCTGCACGACCTCACCCGCGACCGCGACCTTTCGGCGTTCGTGCTGTTCTCGTCGGCCGCAGGGCTGATCGGCACGTCCGGACAGGCCAACTACGCCGCCGCGAACACCTTCCTGGACGCCCTTGCCTCGCATCGCCGGGGCCTTGGGCTGCCGGCGCTGTCGCTGGCGTGGGGGCTGTGGGACGACGCCAGCGGCATCACGGCGGGGATGAGCCGGGCCGACCACCGCCGCATCGCGTCGAACGGGTTGGCGCCCATGTCCACCGATCTGGGGCTCGCCCTGTTCGACGCCGCGTTGACGGCCGACGCGGCGGTCCTCGCGCCGACCCGTCTCGACCTCGTCGCCATGCGCGGCCTTGCCGCCGCCGGCCGGCTGCCGAAACTGCTGAGCGGGCTTGTGCGCGCCGCTCCCGGACACGACTCCGGCGATGCCCGGCCCGCGGTGGCGGCATCGGACGGTCTGGCCGAGCGGATCGGCGCCCTTGCCGACGACGCGGCGCGGCACAGGGAGGTCCTGGACGTCGTGATCGCCGAAGCCAAGGCGCTCCTGGGGTACGCGGCGGGGGACCTGCTCGACCCGGAACGGCAGTTCGGGGACCTCGGTGCCGATTCGCTGGTCGCCGTGGAACTGCGCGGCCGGCTGAGTTCCGCGACCGGGCTCCGGCTGCCGTCGAGCCTGCTCTTCGACTACCCGACCCCGACCGTGCTCGCCAGGTACCTGGCGGGCGAATTGGCGCCGAGCGAAGGCTCCGACGGGGCAGCGGCGCTGGGGGACGTCGATCGGTTGGCGGCGACGCTTCTCGCGCTGGCGCCCGACGACGGCGCCCGACCGCAGATCACCCAGCGGCTGCATGCCCTGGTGTCGAAGTGGACGACGGGTCGCGACGCCGATCCGGCTGCGGCGGACCTCGCCGAGGCCTCCGACGACGACCTGTTCGAACTCCTCGACAGCGAGCTGGGAACCTGACACACCTCAGGCCCTGCCCGCAGCCCGATCCATCGAGGGAGTTCCACCAGTGAACGAGGACAAGCTCCGCGACTACCTCAAGCGCGCCACCACCGACCTGCGCCAGACGCGGGCCAGGCTGCGCGAAGTCGAGGAGGCGGCCGCCGAGCCGATCGCGATCGTGGGGATCGGCTGCCGCTACCCCGGCGGCGTCGCCTCCCCTGACGACCTCTGGACACTGCTCACCGCCGAGACCGACGCCATCGGCGAATTCCCCACCGACCGCGGCTGGGACCTCGACACCCTCTTCGACCCCGACCCCGAACACGCCCACACCACCTACACCCG
>NZ_PYGA01000060.1 GCF_003014485.1 Murinocardiopsis flavida
GCCCTGGCCACCCGCACCACCCCGGTGACCATTGCCGAGTTGGATGAGTTGCCCGATCCCGCACCCGGCCTGGTGGTCCTGCCCTGGAGCCCCGTGTCCGACCAGGCGGACGACAGCGACACCGCAGACACCACCGGCCCGGACAGTACGGGCCAAGACCCAGGACTGGGTGGGTTGGATCGTGCGCTCGCCGGCCTGCTGCACATCCTGCAAACCTGGGCCGCCCGGCCCGAGGCCGGGCGCCTGGCCATCGTCACCCGCAACGCCATCGCCACCGGCGAGGACACGCGTGCCCCCGACCCCGCCGCCCACGCGGCCTGGGGCCTGATCCGCGCCGCCCAGACCGAATACCCCGACCGGTTCACCCTCACCGACACCGACCCCCACACCAGCGCCACCGCTCTCGCGACCGCTCTGGTGCAGACCGAACACGACCAGATCGCGGTCCGCACCGACCAGCTACGTGTTCCCCGGCTGCGCCGCGCCGCCACCGCCGAGGAGCTGGCCACACCGGACGGGCACTGGCGCCTGGACACCACCACCCCCGGCACCATCGACAACCTCCACCTCGTCCCCCAACCCGACCCCGCCCCCCAACCAGGGCCGGGACAGGTGCGGGTACGGCCCCGCGCGGCCGGGTTGAACTTCCGCGACGTCGTGGTCGTGCTCGGCATGGTTCCCGAACACGAAGACCCCATCGGCGGCGAGCTCGCCGGAATCGTGGAACAGGTCGGCCCCGGCGTCACCGACTACGCCCCCGGAGACCGGGTCTTCGGCATCACCGAAGGCGCCTTCACCCCGGTGCTCGACACCGACCATCGTTTGCTGGCCCCCATTCCCGACGGCCTCACCTTCGCCCAAGCCGCCGCGTTCCCCCTCGTGTTCCTGACCGCTTGGTATGGCCTGGTCGACCTCGGCCACATCACCGCCGGGGACCGGGTACTGATCCATTCCGGGGCCGGCGGGGTGGGCATGGCCGCCATCCAGATCGCCCGCCTGCACGGCGCCGAGGTCTTCGCCACCGCCTCCCCCGCCAAATGGGGAACCCTGCGCGCCCTCGGGATCCCCGACGACCACATCGCGTCCTCGCGCACCCTGGACTACGCCACCACCTTCGCCCCCACCCCACCCACCCTCATCCTCAACTCCCTGGCAGGCGAACACACCGACGCGTCGTTGGGGCTGCTGGCCCCGGGCGGGCGGTTCGTGGAGATGGGCAAGACCGACATCCGCGAGGCCGACACCGTTGCCCGCACCCGCCCGGATGTCTCGTATCAGGCGTTCGATCTGATGGATCCCGGACCGGACCACCTCGCCACCCTGCTGGGCCGCGTCACCGAGCTACTCGCCACCGACGCCCTGACCCTGCCCCCCATCCGGTGCTTCGACATCCGCCACGCCCGCCACGCCTTCCGCCACATGGCCCAAGCCCGCCACACCGGCAAAATCGTCCTCACCACCCCCGCCCCCCTGGACCCCCAGGGCACGATCCTGATCACCGGCGGCACCGGGGGGCTGGGCGCGGGCCTGGCCCGCCATCTGGCCCGCACCGGCCACACCCGCCTCCTGCTCACCTCACGCCGCGGACCAGAAGCCCCCGGCGCGACGGAGCTCCGCGAGGAACTCGCCGGGTTGGGGGCCCAGGTCACCATCGCCGCGTGCGACCACACCGACCCCGCATCCACCGCCCACCTCCTGGACACCGTCCCGGACGCGCATCCGCTCACCGCGGTGTTCCACACCGCGGGAGTGCTCCACGACGCCACCCTGCCCCACCAGAACCCCAACACCCTGGCCGCGGTGCTGGCCCCCAAAGCCCACGCCGCCCACCACCTCCACACCTTGACTCGCCACCATGATCTGGCGCACTTCGTGTGCTATTCGTCCACGGCCGGGACGCTGCACAACGCCGGCCAGGCCAACTACGCCGCCGCGAACGCCTACCTGGACGCACTGGCCCAGCACCGCCGGCACCACGGGCTGGTCGGCCAGTCGGTGGCGTGGGGGTTGTGGGACACCCCGACCGGGATGAGCGGGCACCTCACAACTGCCGAGGTGGACCGGATCCGCAAGGCCGGGTTCCCGCTGCTGGGCACCGCCCACGGACACCGGCTGCTGGACCACGCGCTGGGCCGGCCCGCACCGCTGCAATACGCCCTCCCCCTCACCACACCCACCACGCCCGGACCTGTTCCGTCGATTCTTACCGACCTCGCGCCTACCGCGTTGCGTGCCCGGTCTGCGTCGAGTTCCGGTATCCCGGAGCAGCTGCACCGGAAACTCGCTCAGCTGCCGCACACGGAGCAGCTCCATACCCTCACCACTCTGATCCGCACGGAAGCCGCTGTTGTCCTGGGGCACGAGTCGCTTGACACCATCGAGCCCGATCGGGCGTTCAACGAACTCGGGTTCGACTCCCTCACCTCGGTGGAGTTGCGCAACCGCCTCCGCTCCGCGACCGGGCTGGCGCTGCCTCCGACGCTGCTGTTCGACCACCCCGCATCCACCACCCTCGCCCAACACCTCCTGAAGAAGGTCTTGGGGACGCAGGAGAAACAAGCCGAACCCCACCAGAAGGCCACCGTCAGAGTCGATGAAGACCCCATCGTCATCACGGGTATGGGGTGTCGGTTGCCGGGTGGTGTGGAGTCTCCGGAGGGGTTGTGGGATCTGGTGCGCGCCGGGGGGTCGGGGATCTCCGACTTCCCCGATGACCGGGGGTGGGATCTGGAGGCGTTGTTCGATCCGGATCCGGAGTCGAGTGGGACGAGTTATGTGCGCCGGGGCGGGTTCTTGGAGGGGGCGGCGGGGTTCGATGCGGGGTTCTTCGGGATCAGTCCGCGGGAGGCGCGGGCGATGGATCCGCAGCAGCGGTTGCTGTTGGAGGTGGCCTGGGAGGCGATCGAGCGCGCGGGGATCGACCCGCATTCGTTGAAGGGCAGCCCCACCGGCGTATTCATCGGAGCCACCTACACCGGATACGACTCCAACCCCAACGCCTTCCCCGAAGACGCCGAGAGCTTCCTGATGACCGGGAACTCGACGAATGTCATCTCGGGTCGCGTGTCGTATTTCCTGGGTTTGGAGGGCCCGGCGGTCACCGTGGACACGGCGTGCTCGTCATCGCTGGTCGGCCTGCACCTGGCCTGCGAATCACTGCGACGCGGTGAGACCGACCTCGTCCTCGCAGGGGGCGTGACCGTCCTTCCGATCCCGGAAATGTTCGTTCAGTTCAGTCGTCAGCGGGGGTTGGCCGCGGACGGGCGGTGCAAAGCCTTCTCCGATGACGCCGACGGCACCGTGTTCTCCGAAGGCGTGGGCGTACTCCTGCTGGAACGCCTCTCCGACGCCCGCCGCAACCACCGCCC
>NZ_PYGA01000061.1 GCF_003014485.1 Murinocardiopsis flavida
GAACTGGCGTGCAGCGCCGCGTCCAGCAGCGCCGGATGCACCCCGAACCGGTGCGCCTGCTCGGCCTCGGCCTCGGCCAACTCCACCTCCGCGAACACCTCCCCGCCCCGCCTCCACGCCCGCATCAGCCCCTGAAACGCCGGACCGTACCCATAACCCCGATCAGCCAACTCCCCGTACAGCCCTGCGAGCTCGACCTCCCGCGCCCCCGCCGGAGGCCACACCCCGCCGGCAAACCCCGCAGCATCGCTTCCGGGGTCGCCCATGCCCGAGGCGTCCGGGGTGGCGGGGTCGTCCGGGGCCAGCACCCCCCGCGCATGGCACACCCACCCCCCGCCATCGACCCCGGCACGGTCACCATCACCGTCCTGGTCACGGCCGCGCGTGTCCTCCTCGTCCCCACCCCGAACCTCAATACGGTCGCCGTTCCCATACTGGTCCCGCTCGTGGCCGTTGCCCTGGTCCTGCTGCTGGCCGTTGGCGTTGCTCCGGCCGCGGGTGGGGGTGGGGCGGGCATACATCTCCACCCCACGCCGCCCCCCGGACCCCGACCCCGCCTCCAGCACCCGCACCTGCACATCCACCGACCCCGGAGACCCCGACCCGGATCCCCCGGCCGACCCCGAACCGGACCCGGCCGAACCCGACCCACCGCCCCCGGAGGGGACACCGACACCGGCCTCGGTTGCGGCACCGGGCAGGACCAGCGGGGCCAGCAACGCCAACTCCTCCACCACCGGCACCCCCACCACACCCCCCGCACACACCGCCAACTCCACCCACCCCGCCCCCGGGAACACCACCACAGACCCCACCCCGTGATCCGCCACCCACCCCGACCCCGCAACCGAGATGCGTCCCGAGAGGACCGCCTCACCCGAACCCGCCACCACCACCGACGACCCCACCAGCGGATGCCCCACCACACCCGACCCCGACCCCGACCCCGCCCGGGCCCCGCCCTCCAACCAGAACCGCCGCCGCTGGAACGCATACGTCGGCAACCCCGCCACACCCCGGCCGCCGGATCCTGCGAACACCGCCGGCCAGTCCACCCCCACCCCGCACACGAACACCCGCCCCACCGACTCCAAGAACCGGCCCAAACCCCCCTCGCCCCGGCGCAACGACCCCACCACGGTCCCGCCCGCGGCTTCCACGATCTCCTGGACCCCGACCCCCAGCACCGGGTGCGCGCTCACCTCCACCACCACCCCGCGCCCCTCCGACACCAACTGCTCGACCACCCCGGCGAAGCCCACCGGCAACCGCAGATTCCAATACCAGTACTGCGCCCCCAACTCCCCGCCCGCCACCACCTCACCGCGCACGGTCGAGTAGAACGGCACCCGCCCCGCCCCCGGCACGATTCCGTCCAACGCCGCGATCAGCTCCTCGCGAACCTGCTCCACCTGGACCGAATGCGAGGCGTAATCCACCGCGATCCGCCGCACCCGCACCCCCTGGCCCTGCCAGGTGTGCACAAGGTTCTCGACCGCGGCCGTCCCGCCGGAGACCACCACCGAGGCAGGCCCGTTCACCGCCGCCACCGACACCCCACCCCACGCCGGATCCGCGTCCAAGCGTTCCTGCACCTGCTCCGGGCTGAGCGCGACCGCGGCCATCGCCCCGGCCCCGGACAGGGAGGCCGCGATGATCCGGCTCCGCTCGGCGACCACCCGCGCCCCGTCCGCCAGCGACAGCACCCCCGCCACACACGCCGCCGCAACCTCCCCCTGCGAATGGCCCACCACCGCCGACGGGCGAACCCCCACCGCCTCCCACACCGCGGCCAGGGACACCATCACCGCCCACGACACCGGCTGGACCACCTCCACCCGCTCCAACGACGCCGCCCCCGCATCCCCCCGGGCCACCGCGAGCACATCGAAATCCACGAACGGGCCCAACGCCTGCGCGCACTCGGCCAAACGGGAGGCGAACACCGGCGACTCCGCCAGCAACCGGGCCCCCATCCCCACCCACTGGGTCCCCTGACCCGGAAACGCAAACACCACCCCCGGATCCCCCGAAGCCACCCCGCGCACCACCCCGGACGGCTCCCGCCCCCCGGCGACCTCCTCCAAAAGCCCGGCCAGCTCGGCGGTGTCACGGGCCAGCACCACCGCCCGATGCTCCAACCCCGCCCGACCCGCCCCCGCCGCAACCCCCACATCCACCACCGACACACCAGACCCACCCGAGCCCGCCCCGTCACCACGGCCGTCCTGGTCCCGCCGGTCGCGCTCGCCCTCCTGGCCGCGCTCCTCGTGCTGGTCCTGCTGGTCGCGGAGGAACCCCGCCCACCGGGCCGCGGTCGCCTCCAACCCCGCCCCACTGGCCCCCGACACCACCACCGGCACCGGCATCAGGACAGACGTCTCCCCTGGGATCGGGGCAGACTCCTGCCCGGACACCGCGCTCAACCGGTCCCACGCCACCACCACCGGACCCGCACCGGAACCGTTCCCGGAGGCCGCGGCCTGCCCGCCACCGAGACCTAGCTCATCCCCCGGCTCCCCGACCAATTCCTCGACCGGGGCCTCCTCCACAATCACATGCGCGTTCGTCCCACTCACCCCGAACGACGACACCCCCGCCCGCCGCACACCCTCTTCCTTGACCCACGCCACCTCCTCCGCCAACAACCGCACCCCACCCCCCGCCCACGCCACATGCGACGACGGCACCCCCACATGCAACGACCGCGGCAACACCC
>NZ_PYGA01000062.1 GCF_003014485.1 Murinocardiopsis flavida
CGGGAACTGGACTCCCTGACTGAGGAAGTCAAGCGGGCGATCGCCCGGCGCAAGCTCCCTCCGGTGCGAACCCCGATCGATGCGATCCGGTTGCGCGTGTTCCTGTGGCGCTTCCTCTACTCCCCCGAATGGCCCACGGTCGATTCGGTGTGGCCGCATGAGTAGCGACACCCTGTCCCCCGGCATGCGCGCGATGGCCGCGCGGGTGTCGGGGGACGACTATCCGGCCTGGCGGCGCCAAGTCGAACGCGTGAAATTCTGCTCGCGTCCGGTGCGGGTAGCGGGCCACGCCTCGGCAGTGGACCCTTCGTCGGGAGAGGTTCAGGCGTCGTTCTCCTCGGCGGACCAGCCGGACGGAACGCTGCTGATCACGTGCGGGGACCGGCGGGCGGCGGTGTGCCCGTCGTGCGCGGAGACCTATCGCCGCGACATGTGGCATGTCGTCGTGAGTGGCCTTCAGGGCCGGACCTCGGCTACCTCCTCGGGCACACATACGGGGGCGCGGGGGGCGGCGGTGGAAACCGCGGTGCCGACCAGCGTCGCGTCACATCCACGCCTGTTCATCACATTGACGGCGCCGTCGTTCGGGCCGGTGCACCGCGCGGGCGGAGCAGCCTGCCGTCCGCGCTCCGGTAGAGGGCGGACCTGCCCCCACGGGCGGCCGGCAGGCTGCGGACTGGTGCATGAGACAGACCACCAGGTCATCGGCTCCCCGCTGTGCCCTGAGTGCTACGACTACACCGGGGCCGTTCTGTGGAACGCGCACGCGGGCGAACTCTGGCGGCGTACCCGGATCGGGATTGACCGGGCGCTGGCGCCGGTGGCCTCGGACGCGACCGGTGACCGGGTAACGGTGGCCGGGGTGCGTGACCTGCTCCGCGTGTCCTATGTGAAAGTCAGTGAGTTCCAGCGGCGGGGCCTGGTGCATCTCCACCTCGTGGTGCGCCTCGATGGGGTGGACCCGGACGGCGGCGGTGACATCGTGGCTCCCCCGGTCTGGGCGACGGCCGATCTGCTGGCCTCGGCGGTGCGGCGCGCGGTGGGCACGGCGGCGGTGCCGCTGCCGTCTCCGGACGGCACACTCCGGGTTGCCCAGTGGGGCACTCAGGTCGATATCTCCGACGTCTCGGTGGGCGGCGCGGTCGGCGACAGTCGGCGCGTTGCCGCGTATCTGGCCAAGTACGCGACCAAGACGGCTTCTGACTCCATCGGGGCCTCGGGGGTGCTCGCCTCGCGCTTCCGCCGTTTGCATCGGAGGTGGCTGCGCCGCAAGGTTGGGGCGCATCTGGCGCGGATGGTCGAAACCGCGTGGGATCTCGGCGGACGACGCGACCTCGCTCCCCTGAAACTTCGGTCCTGGGCTCACACGCTCGGTTTCAAAGGCCACTTCGCGACCAAATCGCGCCGCTACTCCGTGACGCTGGGGGCGCTGCGGGCGGCGCGGCGGGTGTGGCGCGCGGGCGAGTCGGTGCGGGCGGGGCGGGCGGACGTCTGGGCCTCGGCGCGGGCCTCGGGTGCGGCGGTGGTGGGTGACTGGGCCTATGTGGGGCGCGGGTACCGCACCTCGTCCGATGCCGATCTGGCGGCGGCGATGGCGCGCGAGCACGCGATCGCGGTGGAGGAATACCGCGATTTGAAACGGCGTGAATCCGACGTGGATTACTGGTCCACGCTGACCCATTATCCGGGCGACCTCTAGCCCTGTTCCCCCCAATCTTCGGACGGTGGTTTATCGTGCGTGCACTTCGCCGCGTCCTGCTCGTCACCATTCTTGTCGTTCTTCCGGTCCTCTCTTCCCCGTCGGCGGTCGCTGTGGCTTTGCCGGGGTGTGAGGGTGAGCCGTATCCGGTGCCGGAAGCGGCAACCGACGGGGTGTCCGGGATGCTGAGCAACCCGGTTGGGAAAGACGATGCAAAACCGCTCATCCCGCTCTCTGAGGTGGATGCGGGGAAACGGGCGGACGGCTCGACCCCTTACCTGTCGGAGGATCTGTATCGGGAGTACGGGGGCTCGGGGCTGACCTGGCACACGGTCACGGAATCGTGTGTGGACAAAATGGGTTCGGCGCCGGTGGCGGCGATGGCGGATTTCATCTGGTCAATCGCGGTCACCATTAATCTGGTCACGATCCGCGTGTATGAGCTGGCGCATGACGGCGCGGTCTCGGCGACCATGGGAATGTTCGTCCAGGATGCGGTACTGGCAATGTCCCGTTCGTTCTACTGGCCCCTGCTGCCCATTGTCGTGATCCTGGGCGCGGTCTGGATGATGTGGACGGGCCTGGTCGAGCGCAAGGCGGTGCTGACCGCCCAGGGGGCGGGGTGGATGGTCGGGGCCGTGGTCGGCGCGGTGGTGGTGCTGGGGGCGCCCGGCGATGTCATGCAGGCGGCGGGGCGGGTGACGCTGATCGGCTCCGATGCGGCGACCTGGATTGTGTACCCGGTGCCGACAGG
>NZ_PYGA01000063.1 GCF_003014485.1 Murinocardiopsis flavida
CGGGAACTGGACTCCCTGACTGAGGAAGTCAAGCGGGCGATCGCCCGGCGCAAGCTCCCTCCGGTGCGAACCCCGATCGATGCGATCCGGTTGCGGGTGTTCCTGTGGCGCTTCCTCTACTCCCCCGAATGGCCCACGGTGGATTCGGTGTGGCCGCATGAGTAGCGACCTGTCCCCCGGCATGCGCGCGATGGCCGCGCGGGTGTCGGGGGACGACTATGCGGCCTGGCGGCGCCAGGTGGAACGGGTGAAGTTCTGTTCCCGGCCGGTGCGGGTGGCGGGCCGCGCCTCGGCGGTCGACCCTGCGTCGGGAGAGGTTCAGGCGTCGTTCTCCTCGGCGGACCAGCCGGACGGAACGCTGCTGATCGCGTGCGGGGACCGGCGGGCCTCGGTGTGCCCGTCGTGCGCGGAGACGTATCGCCGCGACATGTGGCACGTCGTCGTGAGTGGCCTTCAGGGCCGGACCTCGGCTACCTCCTCGGGTGCGCATGCGGGGGTGCGGGGGGCGGCGGTGGAAACCGCGGTGCCCTCCTCGGTCGCGTCGCATCCCCGGCTGTTCGTGACGTTGACGGCGCCGTCGTTCGGGCCGGTGCATCGCGATGCGGGCGGAGCGGCCTGCCGTCCGCGCTCCGGGAGAGGGCGGACCTGCGCCCACGGGCGGCCGGCAGGCTGCGGGCTCGTGCATGAGGCGGGACACCAGGTCATCGGGGCTCCGCTGTGCCCGGAGTGCTACGACTACATCGGGGCCGTGTTGTGGAACTCGGCGTGCTCCGAGTTGTGGCGGCGCACGCGGATCGGGATTGACCGCGCTCTGGCGCCGGTGGCCTCGGAGGTGACCGGGAACCGGGTGACGGTGGCCGGGGTCCGTGCCCTGCTCCGGGTGTCGTATGTAAAGGTCGCTGAGTTCCAGCGGCGGGGCCTGGTCCATCTGCATCTCGTGGTGCGCCTGGATGGGGTGGACCCGACCGGCGGCGGTGAGATTGTGGCTCCACCGGTCTGGGCGACGGCCGATCTGCTGGCCTCGGCGGTGCGGCGCGCAGTGGGTGCGGCGGCGGTACCGCTGCCGTCTCCGGACGGCACGCTCCGGGTGGCCCAATGGGGTTCACAGTTCGACGTCTCCGACATCTCGGCGGGCGGACCGGTCGGCGATGGTCGGCGGCTGGCCGCGTATGTCGCCAAGTACGCGACAAAGACAGCGGGCGACGCCATCGGGGCCTCGGGAGTCCTCGCAAGCCGGTTCCGGCGGTTGCATCGCACTTGGTTGCGCCGCAGAATCGGTCGCCACCTCGCCCGGATGGTCGAAACGGCCTGGGACCTGGGCGGGCGCCCCGATCTCGCGCACCTGCGGTTGCGGCAGTGGGCGCATTCCTTGGGGTACCGGGGCCACTTCGCGACCAAATCGCGCCGGTACTCGGTGACCTTGGGGGCGCTGCGGGCGGCGCGGCGGGTGTGGCGCGCGGGTGAGTCGGTGCGGGCGGGGCGGGCGGACGTCTGGGCTTCGGCGCGGGGCTCGGGTGCGGCGGTGGTGGGTGACTGGGCCTATGTGGGGCGCGGGTACCGCACCTCGTCCGATGCCGATCTGGCGGCGGCGATGGCGCGTGACCATGCAATCGCAGTGGAGGAATACCGCGATTTGAAACGGCGTGAATCTGACGTGGATTACTGGTCCACGCTGTCCCATTATCCGGGCGACCTCTAGCCCGAATCCCCCAATCTTCGGACGGTGGTTTATCGTGCGTGCACTTCGCCGCGTCCTGCTCGTCACCATTCTTGTCGTTCTTCCGGTCCTCTCTTCCCCGTCGGCGGTCGCTGTGGCTTTGCCGGGGTGTGAGGGTGAGCCGTATCCGGTGCCGGAAGCGGCAACCGACGGGGTGTCCGGGATGCTGAGCAAACCGGTTGGGAAAGACGATGCAAAACCGCTCATCCCGCTCTCTGAGGTGGATGCGGGGAAACGGGCGGACGGCTCGGCCCCTTACCTGTCGGAGGATCTGTATCGGGAGTACGGGGGCTCGGGGCTGACCTGGCACACGGTCACGGAATCGTGTGTGGACAAAATGTCATCGGCGCCGGTGGCGGCGATGGCGGATTTCATCTGGTCAATCGCGGTCACCATTAATCTGACCACGATCCGCGTGTATGAGCTGGCGCATGACGGCGCGGTCTCGGCGACCATGGGAATGTTCGTCCAGGATGCGGTACTGGCAATGGCCGGTTCGTTCTACTGGCCGCTGCTGCCCATTGTGGTGATCCTGGGCGCGGTCTGGATGATGTGGACGGGCCTGGTTCAGCGCAAGGCGGTGCTGACCGCCCAGGGGGCGGGGTGGATGGTCGGGGCCGTGGTCGGCGCGGTGGTGGTCCTGGGGGCGCCCGGCGATGTCATGCAGGCGGCGGGGCGGGTGACGCTGATCGGCTCCGATGCGGCGACCTGGATTGTGTACCCGGTGCCGACAGG
>NZ_PYGA01000064.1 GCF_003014485.1 Murinocardiopsis flavida
GGCGGGGGCGGCTCCTGGGCGGGTTCCCCGCGAGGGTGGCGGGTTCTGGTCACGGGAGCGGCACGCGGCGGGAGAGCGGAGGGCCGCACGCTGGCAATGCGGGGGGCGCGGGCTTGACCGCTGCCCCTGGTGTCGCGCCGGGGCCCTCCGCTCTTCGGGCCCCGCCGCGCGGTGTGGACGTGGACAGAATCGGCCGCCCGGACAGGGGCCACGCGCGGCCCCTGTCTGAACGGGGGGTTCAATCCTCGGGGCGGCGGAACGCGTCATCGATGGCGCGGCGTGCGCGGGCGTCGTCGCGCTGGTCGCGCACCGGGTTCGGGGGCTGGCCGGTGTCGTCGACGGCGACCATGACCGCTCCGTCCGGGGTGATGGTGGAGCGGACGGCGTAGCCGAGATCGGAAGCGGCGGCGCTGGCGGCGCGGCGGATCGCGGCGCGGTCCTCGTCGGTGTCCGCGCGGATCTTCACCCATCCTTGCCGCTCCAACTCTGCGGCGAGATGGGCGACGCGTTCGGCGTGGGCGGCGTCTGCGGCGGCCTGGGTGGCGCGGGCGCTGGGTGCGGACCGGATGGGGCGCGGCTGGTCATCGGCCATGGGCGCGATGGTACCGGCGGGGGGGCGCCGGGTCGGCGGGAACGGCGGAACCGGGGCCGACCCCCGGTGGGGGCCGACCCCGGCGGGCTCACTCGGCGGAGAAGGCGACCTCGGCGACGGGCTCACCCTCGGGGGCGTCCTGGGCGACCTCGACCTCTGCGGGGGCGGGCTCCTGGTCCAGCTCGGGGGCGAGGTGGACGTCGATGCGGGCGTAGACCTCGGCGTGGAGCTGGCGGGGCAGGGCCTGGAAGCGGAGCAGGCCGCGCCGGACCTCGGCGGGGTCGTCGGAGGTGAGGAGGTAGGCGGTCTCGTCGGCGGCGCGGAGGTAGGCGGGCGTGTGCTGCATGGGGAAGTCCTTCGCTTGAGGTTCCGGCTGGCGGGGCCGTCACATCCCGGCGGGGCCATGGCGCGTCAAGGTGGAGCACCCTTTGTCTGACCGACCTTGACGCGCCATGGTTTTGCCGGGATAGGCACCGTGAGCCAGCCGGGGCCGGGCGAAGGGCTGGTCTGCGCGCGTGCGGTGACCGGGCCGGTGGCGGGGGCGCTGGCCACCGGCGGCCCTGGGGCTGCGCGCGGTGCGCGGGCAGCCGGCGCCGCGGGGGGCGCGTCGTGCGAGCGGAGCGAGCGCGGCCCCCGCGGGGCCGGTCGCCCGCACCACAGGGGGTGTGAGCCCAGCCCCAGGGGGTGGTCTGAAGGGTGGGGCGTGCGCGGGGGCGGGCCCCAGGGGGTGGTCTGAAGGTCTGGGGCATCTACTACGTAGGGGAAGTTGTCACACGCTCTGCTCCGGATCCGACCGGTCGTTCAGCTCGTCGTCCACCTTGTAGCACTCGTAGATGGCGCGCGCCCTGAGGTGGTCGGGCAGCATCATCAGCCGGGCGAACGCGACGTTGAATGCGGGCCAGGTGACCGGGGTCGTCTTCAGGGCGAACACGTCGCGCCACAGCTCGAAGCGGTGAGTGACAAATCCGTGGTCCTCGTGTCCCGCGTTGTCGATCATCGGTACTCCCTGGTGCATGGTGTGTCTGTCACGGCAGGGATGAGCGGGTGCGGGGGCGCGGGGGCCGGGTGGAGCACCCCACTGGATGAACGACGTGGCGGCGGCGGTCGGGCGGCTGCTAGACCGGGTGTGGCAGAGACGCCGGGTGCCTGGGTGTGGCGTTGGTCGGTCGGGGCGGGTGCGATGACCACGGATTTGCCGGTCGCTGGGAGTTGCGGCGTGGCGTGGTCGGCCTGGGGGCGGGCCTGGTCGCATGACCCGCGTTCAACGCCGTGGTGGTGCGGGTGCTGGTGCTGGCGGATCGGCGCGTGCGGTCGGAGAGGGCTGCACGGTGGTCGTCGCGGTGGACGGGCGGGCGGTTCCCGGGTGCGGGTGGCGGCTTGTCCTGCGTGGTCACTGTTCGCGCTTCGCGTGGGCGGGCGCCCGTGCTGGGGGCGTGAGGGGGCGGTGCGGACGGGCGCCGCGCGAGCACGGCCGACGTAGGAGGCCGCGCGGAGCGCGGCTGTCCGGGAGCGCCGACCCCGGCCCGGCCTCCATGAAACGCGTAAGCCCGCCCGCGCGAAGCGCGGGCGGGCCTTGATCCTGTAGGGAAA
>NZ_PYGA01000065.1 GCF_003014485.1 Murinocardiopsis flavida
GCTGCTGGGGCGGCTGGGGGCGGCGTGTGCCGGTCGCCGGGGTGGGGGCATGGGTGTGGCCCGCCGGGGTGGGGGCCCGGCGGGTGGGTTGTGGTGTGGCCGTGGTGTTAGGGCGGCGGGGGCGCGGGCCCGGGCAGGGGGTCCTGGCGCAGCGGTGGGCGGGCGGGGCGCCCGGCCCGGGGCCGCGGGGCCGGAGGCCGGGACGGGCGGGGGTGGGGGTGGGCGGTGAGGGGGCGGGGTGGGGGTGCGGCGGCGCGGCGTTGGCGTTCCTTCTCGACGTTGTGGCGGCGGCACAGGGGCTGGAGGTTGTCGAGGCTGGTGGTGCCGCCCTCCCACCAGGCGGTGATGTGGTCGATCTCGCACCAGGCGGCGGGGTGGTCGCAGCCGTGTTCCCACTGGCAGGTGGTGTGGCGGGCGATGACGGCGTCGCGCAGCCGGGGCGGGCACAGGCGCCGGGTGCGCCCCACGTCGAGGGGTTGGCCGGTGGCGGGGTGGGTGAGGATGCGGGTGAGGGTGCAGTGCCCGGCGGCGGCGCGGGCGGCCCAGGCGGGCCAGATGGTGCCGTAGTCGCTGGTGGCGGGCTGGGAGCCGGGGACGCCGCGCAGGGTGTCCAGGGGCACGGTCAGGCGCAGCGCCACCGGCGCGGCCGCCGGGCGGGGCCGCGCCCCGCCCGCCCCGGGGCCGGTGTCGGGCCCGGTGTCAGGACCGGTGTCGGGGGCGGTTCCCGGGCAGGACCCGGAGTCGGGCGCGGTGTCAGGCCCCGTGTCGGTGTCGGGGCCGGTCCCCGTGCAGGTCCCGGAGTCGGGGCCGGTTTCAGTGCCGGGGCCGGGGGCGGGTTCCGTGCAGGGCCCGGCGTCGGTGCCGGGGGTGGGGGTCGTGCCGGTGGCGGCGTGGGCCATGTCGAGGGCGGCGTCGAACATGCGCTGGTCGGCGCTGCGGTCCTCGCCGGGGGCGGGCGGGCCCATGAAGGCCTCCAATGCGGCGCGCCACTGGTCGCCGGAGGCGGAATCGCCCTGGAGGTCGAAGTGGAAGCCGCCCTCGGGGTGCTGGGCCAGGGTGGCGGAGCGGTCGCGGTGGCGGTGGCGCTCGGTGTCGTCGAAGTCCTCGGGGGCCAGCAGGATGTTGAGGCGGCGCCCCAGCAGGTCGATGTCGCGGCAGGTGGTGGCCGGTTCCAGGGCCAGGGCCAGCAGGTGGGATTGGGCGGCGGTGGCGAAGGCGGCGGGGTCGGGGTGGGTGGTGGTGCAGCGCTTGGGCAGGGTCGTGTGGACCCAGTGGATGATGCGGGTGGCCTTGCCCAGGCCCAGCGCGCCCTCGTCGAGGGCGGCGAGGGTGGCGTCGAGTCCGGCCGGGGGGTGGGCGAGCAGGGCGTAGCTGTGGCCGTGGGCGCGGGTGAGGCCGGCTTGGCAGGCGGTGTAGTCGGCGAGGTCGCGGTGGCCTTTGGTGCGGGTGCCGCCGTGGTGGTGGGCGGTGGCCAGCAGGGCGGCGGTGGCGGCGTGCAGGCGTCCGGCCGCGGTGATCAGGGCCAGGGCCTGGGCGGCGAGTTCCTCGGCGGCGCCGGGGGGCACGGGGCGCTGGGCGTGGCCGGTGATCAGGGCGGTGGCGGAATCGAGCAGCGCTACCGCGCGGGCGGTGTCGCCCGGCCCGGTGGTGCTGCTGTTTTCGTCCATGTGTTCACTTTACCTATACCCACCTACAATTACTATGTGTGATCATACGAATTC
>NZ_PYGA01000066.1 GCF_003014485.1 Murinocardiopsis flavida
AGCTTGAGTTTTATGGTTGCTGCTGGCGGTGTTGTTCGAGGCTGGCTGCCCGCTTCACGGTCTTACCAGGCTCGTAGCGCGGGGCCGGCCTGCGGTTTCTCGACCCGGGTGGGCGTCCGGGACCGGGCCGCGAGGGTTTGGGCACACCGCCAGGACGGACCGTCTTCGCGCGCACGTGCCGAAACCCCCGGCGGACCCGGGCGGGGGCGAGTCGACACGGGTGGCTCGGCCGCTCCCACGGGCGGCGCAGGTCCTCGGCGAGCGGGCGGGCCAGCCGCAACTGGGTGTGCGCGACGATGACAAGCCAGGTCCACCGATCGGCGGTCGCAGGGTCGCGGACCTTCGGGACGGTCCAGCCCAGGGTCTGCTTGAAGAAGCGGAAGGTGTGTTCCAGGTCGAAGCGGCGCACGTACGCCTGCCAGCGCACCTCGACCTCCGTGCCCGTCATCGCGGTGCGCGAGGACCATAGCCACACCGCCTTGGGATCCCGGTCGCCAGGCAGGTGCTCGACCTGCAAGCGGACCAGTGTGCCGTGGATCAGCGGCAGTTCGCCTTCGTGCTCCAGCCAGGGGCCGCGGTGGCTCAACCGGGGATGCATACGATCCCAGGCCAGGGCCTCAGCGGTGCCGTAGCGGCTGGTGGGGGTGGTCATGGCCACCTCGGGGGTGTGCCAGGTCTGCGGTTGGGCCAGGGCGAGGGCGGCGCCGTGCTTGCGGGGCTTGCCGCCCCGCGGGGTGGAGCGGCGCTGCCCGGCGTCGCGGAGCATCACCCGGTCCGAGCGCAGCCGGCCGAGGAGTTCCACGGGCAGATCGCCCAGCACGTAGGCGAGGCGGGGGATGTCGTAGCCGCTGTCCATCACGATGAGGACGTCGGCGTCGCCGGGTTTCCACTGTCCGGCCTGCATCAGGCGGGTGAGGACCTCGCGCAGTTGGGCGGCGGTCGCCGCGGTGGCGTCGTCGGCCGGGCCCAGCCGGTGTGCGTCGAGCACCGCGCACCAGGACGTCCGGCCGGTCTCCAGTGCGGCGACGACGGAGTAGGGCCAGCCGGGGATGAACTGGTCCGCGCTGCGGCCGCGGCCGTAGACGTGGCAGAACAGCCGTTGCGGGCTGGTGGGGGCGTCCGGGCGCAGCCAGTTGCTGACATCGACGGCGAGCACGATCCGCCCGTCGGCCGCGCGCGGTAGCGGGGTGCTGGTCAGTGCACTGCGCAGCCGCCGCGGGTCCAGCCGCCCGGTGTTCAGCGCGTCATACATCGCCCCGTGCCCGCGTTGGTACTCGGGGGTCATGGTCAGCTCCGGCAGCGAGGTGACCGGGCCGTCCGCGCACAGCAGCGCGTCGGTCAGCTCGAAGAGCGCGTCCGCGCGGGTGTCGAGGCAGTCGTAGAACCCGGTTCGGAATCGGGACAAGACGCCCAACGGCTCGACGTCGGGGCTCGTGGACGGAAGACTCATGGCAGCGGCCGTTCTCTCGCGCTCCGTTATTCGACATCTCGAAGCGTGGGGGACGGCCGCGTTCTCTGTCCGGGAAACGATTGATCCGGGTAGGCCAGGTCCCCGGGCAAGGTTAAACAACAAGCT
>NZ_PYGA01000067.1 GCF_003014485.1 Murinocardiopsis flavida
GCTGGTGGGGGTGTAGGGGGTCCAGTGCAGGTCGAGCAGGTCCCGCGGCAGCGGCGCCGCCGACCCCGACACGGTGGTGGGGGTGTGGAGTGTGTCGGGGGCGAGGGGGCGCAGGGTGAGTCCGGCGATGGTGGCGATCGGGGTGCCGGTGTCGTCGGCCAGCTCGACCCGCACCCCTTCCCCGGCACCGCCCGTATTTGAGCCGCCGCCGTTGGTGTGGTCGCTGCTGTCCTCGCCTGCGCTGCCTGCACGGTCGTGGTCGCTGCTGTCCTCGCCTGCACGGTCGTGGTCGCTGGTGCCTTCGCCTGCGCTGGTGGTCGTGCCCTGGCCGTTGTTGGTGGTGGGGGTGATGCGGACGCGGGCGCGGGTGGCGCCGGGGGTGTGGATGTGGATGCCGGTCCAGGCGAAGGGCAGGGTGAGGGGTTGGTCGGCGGGGTGGGGCAGGGCGGTGGCGTGGAGGGCGGCATCCAGGAGGGCGGGGTGGAGGGTGTATGCGGGGGCGTGTTGGGCTTCGGGGTGGTCGAGTTCGACTTCGGCGAAGGTTTCGTGGCCGCGGTGCCAGGCGCGGGTGAGGCGTTGGAAGGCGGGGCCGTAGCCCATGCCGAGGGTGTCCATGGCGGGGTAGAGGTGGGTGGTGTCGTGGGGGTGGGCGCCGGGTGGGGGCCAGGCGGTGAAGTCGTAGCCGGGCTCGCGGGCGGGGTGGGTGCCGGCACCGGTCTCAGGGCCGGTGCGGCTGCCGTTGCCGGCAGGGTCCGCGCTGGTGGCGGTTCCACTGCCTGCCCCGGTTCCGGTGCCCGCACCGGTTCCACTGCCCGCACCGGGGGCGGTGCCTGCCCCGTGTGAGGTGCCCGGACCGGGGGTGGTGCCTGCCCCGCGCGTGGTGTCCGCACCGGTTCCGGTGGTGCCGGGGGTGGTGTCCGGGCTGGTGTCGGTGGTGAGGGTGGCGGTGGCGTGGTGGATCCAGCCGCCCGCACCGGCGCCGGTCTCACCGTTCCCGCCGGGTTGGCCTGTGCCGTTGGTCTGCGCGCTGCCTGTGCCGTTGGCGGTGCCGGGGTGTGTCTTTGTGCGGGTGGTGCGGGCGTGGATGGTGAGGGGGCGGGTGGTGGGGGTGTCGGGGGGTCCGACGGTGACGCGCAGGTCGGTGGGGGTGCGGGGGTCCAGGATCAGCGGGGTGTGGATGAGGAGCTCACCGACCCCGACACCCCCTGAGGCCCCGAACCGGTTCCCGCTACCGCTGGCGTCAGCGGTGCCGTTGCCGCTGGAGGTGCCAGCACCGCCGGTCCCGGTATTGCCGTTGCTGTTCGTTGCGCCGTTCCCGCTGCCGCTGGCTCCGCCACTGCCACTGCTTCTGCTGCCGTTGGTGCCTGTGGCGCCGTTCGCTCTGACGGCTTCGGCACTGCTGGTCGCGTTCCCGTTGGCTCCCGTGTGGCTGTTGGCGGGGCTGGTCCCGTCCCCGTTGGTGGTCGCGTTTCCGGTGGTTCTGTTCCTGGTTGTGTGGTTGAGGGTGTGGGCGGTGTGGGTGGCGAGTTCGAGGAAGCCGGTG
>NZ_PYGA01000068.1 GCF_003014485.1 Murinocardiopsis flavida
CCGCGACGGCAGCGGGGATGGTGGGGATCCGGGCAGCCTGGTCCCGGTCATCCTCTCTCACGCCTCCGGGCCCGGGTTGCGTTCCACCGCGGCCCGCTGGGCCACCCACCTGCGCACCCACCCCCACACCCCGCTGCCCGACATCGCCCACACCGCCACCACCCGCGCCCGCCTGGACCACCGCACCATCGCCCTGGCCCACACCACCCCCGACCTGGCCACCCTGCTCGACCACCTCGCCGAGGGCACCCCCCCCCCCCGCCTCCTGCACGGCCGCCCCACCCCCGGCCACACCGCCCTGCTCTTCACCGGCCAAGGCGCCCAACACCCCGGCATGGGCCACCACCTCGCCCACCACCACCCCGCCTTCGCCCACGCCTGGAACCAAGCCCGCACCCGCCTGGACCACCACCTGCCCCACCCCCTCACCACCATCGCCTGGGCCCCGCCCGACACCCCCGAGGCCGCCCTCCTCCACGACACCCTCTACGCCCAAGCCGCCCTCTTCGCCTACGAAACCGCCCTGGCCCGCCTGGCCCAAGCGGCCGGCCTGCGCCCGGACTACCTCGCCGGGCACTCCATCGGCGAGATCAGCGCCGCCCACATCGCCGGCGTCCTCACCCTGGACGACGCCTGCGCCCTGGTCGCCGCCCGCGGCCGCCTCATGCAGGCCCTGCCCGCCGGCGGGGCCATGGCCGCCATCACCACCACCCCCGAGGCCGCCCGCGCCTACACCGAGCACACCGGCCTGGACCTCGCCGCGGTCAACAGCCCCACCTCCATCGTCCTGTCCGGCCCCGAAACCGCGATCGAGCAGGCCGTCACCCATTTCCGGGGCCAGGGGTGCCGCACCCGCCGGCTCCGGGTCTCCCACGCCTTCCACTCCGCCCTGATCGACCCCATGCTCGAACAGTTCGCCCAGGTCGCCGCCGGGCTGGACTACCACCCGCCGACCATCCCGGTGGTGTCCAACCTCACCGGCACCCTCGCCGGGCCGGAGATCGCCACCCCGGACTACTGGGTGCGCCACGCCCGCCAACCCGTGCTGTTCGCCCAGTGCATGGACTACCTCACCGCGGCCGGGGTGAACACCTTCATCGAGGCCGGACCCGACGCCGCCCTGTCCGCCGCAGGCCCGGAATGCGTGCCGCCGGGCAGCACCGCGGTGTTCGCCCCGCTGGGACGCCGCGGCCACCACGAACACCACACCCTCCTGCACGGCCTCGCGACCGCGCACCTGCACGGCACCCCCCTCACCCTCACCCACCTCACCCCCAGCACGGACACCACCAGTGACACAACCCCCACCGGCACCAGCACGAGCGTGAGCAGTTCGGACACCGCAAGCGCAAGCGCGGGCACCACGGGCACGAGCGCGAGCAGTTCAGACAGCAGCACCGCCACCGCAAGCGCCAGCGGCACGAACACCGTCACGGGTTCGGGCGGTTCGGACATCGCGGACGCTGCCAGTGGCACAAGCGCCGACACCGCCAGCGCAAGCGAAAGCGCGAACACGGACAGCAGCACCGCC
>NZ_PYGA01000069.1 GCF_003014485.1 Murinocardiopsis flavida
GGGGGGTGCTTCTATGGTTTTGTCAAGCCGCTTGGGTGGTGGCTGGTTGGTAGAAGGAGCCGTCGCGCAGCATCGCGAACAGCACGTCGCAGCGGCGCCTGGCCAGGCAGAGCAGGGCTTGGCCGTGGCGTTTGCCGGTTGCGATCTTCTTGTCGTAGTAGGCCCGCGAGGGCGGGTGTGACAGGGAGGCGAAGGCCGCGAGGAAGAACGCGCGTTTGAGCTGCTTGTTGCCGCGGCGGGGTGGCGCTTCGCCGCGGATCGAGGAGCCCGAGGCTCGGGTGGCCGGGGCCAGCCCCGCGTAGGAGGCCAGGTGGGCGGCCGTGGCGAAGCCCGAGCCGTCGCCCACGTCGATCAGGATGCGGGCGCCGGTCCTGACGCCGATGCCGGGCATCGAGGTCAGGACCGCGGAAAGAGGGTGGGCCTCCAGCAGGGCCCCGATCTCGGTTTCCAGGTGTTTGCGCTGGTCCAGGGTTCTTCGCAGGGAGTCGGCGAGGTTGGCGATGACGGTGGAGGCCGCTTCGGTGCCGGCGACCACGACGGTCTGCTCCTCCAGTGCGGTGAACACCTCGTCGATGAGGCGCTGGGCCATGCGGGGGGCCTCGGGCCGGATGAGGGTGACCAGGCGGGAGCGTCCGGCTTTGCGGATCCGGGCCGGGGTGGGGTAGCGCTGGAGGAGCTTGAGGACCGCGGGGTGGTCGGCGCGGGGGCCCAGCACGCGTTCCAGGGCGGGGTGGAGCTGGGTGAGCAGGCCGCGCAGCCGGTTGCGGGTGCGGGTGGTCTCGGCGGCCAGGTCGTCGTCGTGTCCGGCGACCATGGCCAGGGCGGCGATGGTGTCGTCATCGGGCGCGAGGTCGCGCAGGGTGTGCGGCATTGTGCGGGCGGCATCAGCGATCACCGCGGCATCGCGGGCGTCGGTCTTGGCCTCGCCGGGGTAGAGGTCGGCGATGCGGCGCATGGTCAGCCCGGGCAGGTAGGCCACCGGGCAGCCGGTGTCGCGGGCCACGGCCAGGGGCAGGGCGCCGATGGAGGCGGGCTGGTCGACCACGACCAGCACCGTGCCGTGCTTGGCTTGCAGTTTCTCCAGCGCGGACCGCAGTTTCGGTTCGCTGTTGGGCAGGCGTTTATCGAAGACGGTCTTACCGGCGGGGGTGAGGCCGCGGGCGTGGTGCTCGCCTTTGCCGACGTCCAGGCCGAGGTAGACGCCGATCTGGTCGTTGGTCTCGGTCACTGGTGCTCCTGCCTGTCGTGTGTGTTCCCGGCCTTGGCTGGGCACCGTCTGCCGGCATCCACATTACGTAGGGCCTGCTCAGAAGGCGGCTCGTGCTTCTATCAGCGGTCTCGCGGTGCCTCCGGTGCCCGGTGACACCACCCCCCGGATCATGGGTGACAGGGGGCACAAAGTCATGCCGGGCCCGGAGGCCGGGAGCCCCATTGCGGGACTGCTCCAGAAGGTAATGGG
>NZ_PYGA01000070.1 GCF_003014485.1 Murinocardiopsis flavida
CCTGACAGTGAGGATTAGCCGTGGCATCGCCCGGAGGTCTGACTCTCCGCCTGACTGACGCTTCGGTTGTCCTTCTGGGGAATCGTCGGCCTGCCGGGCGATGCCGTCTGGCGCGTGGCCGGTCGGGCTTCCGTGACTTCATAGGAGCCCGGCCAAAGGTCCCATCACTGTCTTGTCCGTCTGCCCGACCGGCTCGCGCCCTCCCACCGTTGAGCGTTGGAAGGGCAGCACACACCAGCATGGCAGACGAGATATCGGTGGTCGGCGGGATCGACACCCACACCGACCTCCACCAGGCCGCGGTCATCGACGGCATCGGCCGGCACCTGGCCACCAAGCGGTTCGAGACCACGCCGGAGGGGTACCGGCAACTGCTGGACTGGCTCGACTCCCACGGCGAGGTCCTCGCCGTGGGAGTCGAGGGGACCGGTGCCTACGGCGCCGAGATCGCACGCTTCCTCACCGCGAACGAGGTCACGGTGGTCGAGGTGGACCGCCCCGACCGCAAGGCAAGACGGGACAACGGCAAGTCCGACCCGATCGACGCCTACGGAGCCGCCACCGCGGTCCTGTCCGGCCGGGCCGGAGGGATACCCAAGACGCGCGATGGGATCGTGGAGGCGATCCGGGCCCTGCGGGTGGTCCGCAAGAGCGCGGTCAAGGCCCGCACCCAGACCATCAACCAGATCCGCACCCTGATCGTCACCGCTCCGTCCGTGGTGCGGGACAAGCTGCGGGGGCTGTCCTCGCGGGAGCTGGTCGACACCCTGGCCCGATCCCGTCCGGCCGGTGGCCTCGACGATCCAGCCAGTGCGGTGAAGACCGCTCTGCGGCGGCTCGCCCGCCGCTACCAGGCGCTGGACGAGGAGATCAAGGACGCGGACGAGGAGATCGGACCGCTGGTCACCAAGGCGGCCCCGAAGCTCATCGCGCTGGCCGGGGTCGGTCCCGAGACCGCCGGCCAGTTGCCGGCGAGCGCGGGCGACAACCCCGACCGGCTCCGATCCGAAGCCGCCTTCGCCCACCTCTGCGGGGCCGCCCCGGTCCCGGCCTCCTCCGGCCGCACCAACCGCCACCGTCTCAACCGGGGCGGCGACCGCCAGGCCAACAACGCCCTCCACACCATCGTCCTGGTCCGGATGAAGTACGACCAGCGCACCCGGGACTACGTCGCCCGACGCACCGCCGAAGGCATGGCCAAGAAAGACGTCATTCGGTGCCTGAAACGGTTCGTCGCCCGCGAGATCTACCGCCATCTACCCCATGTGATCCACACCGCCAAACCGCTTCTACAGACCGCTTGACGATCTATAGGAGCTTCC
>NZ_PYGA01000071.1 GCF_003014485.1 Murinocardiopsis flavida
TCGGCCACGAAACCCCCCACACCATCACCCCCGACCACCCCTTCACCGAACTCGGATTCGACTCCCTCACCGCCATCGAACTCCGCAACCGACTCCGTGCCGCGACAGGCCTCGCCCTTCCGCCCACACTTCTCTTCGATTACCCATCAACGGGTGCACTCGCGGAATACATTCTTCGTGAGCTGGCCCCGGAGACCGAGAGCTCTGCGCATCAGATCACCCAGGTCCTCGATCAGCTTCAAGAGCTCCTGAATGAGATGAATACCGAGGAGACCGATAGTTCTCCGATTACCGCGAAGATGCGTGCGATGCTCAACGTCCTGGAAACCGGCGGGTCAAGCTCCGCGCCTAAGAAGGAAATTCAAGGTGCCGACGCTGAAGAGCTCTTCGACTTGATTGACAAGGGTCTTTAAAGACCTGCGTCAACACGTTTCTTGAATGTCCACCATCGGCGTGGCAAGAATAGGTGCAACCATGGCAAACGAAGAAAAGCTCGTTGAGTACCTGCGCCGAGTCTCCGGACAGTTGCAGGATGCGAATCAGCGGATTCGTGAGCTTGAGTCTCGGGAACGCGAGCCGGTTGCGATCGTCGGTATGGGATGCCGTTTGCCCGGTGGTGTTGAGACGCCGGAGGACTTTTGGCGGATGCTGGCCGAGGGCGGGTCGGGGATCTCCGATTTCCCGAGCGATCGGGGGTGGGATCTGGGGGAGATCTATGACCCGTCGCCCGATGCGGTGGGGAAGAGCTATACGACCAAGGGCGGGTTCCTGCACGGGGCGGCGGAGTTTGACGCTGGGTTCTTCGGGATCAGTCCGCGTGAGGCGCGGGCGATGGATCCGCAGCAGCGGTTGCTGCTGGAGGTGTCCTGGGAGGCGATCGAACGCGCCGGGATCGACCCTCACTCCCTGAAAAGCAGCACCACCGGCGTATTCATTGGATCGTTCACCAATGACTATCGGAGTGTCGCTGGTCGGCAGAGCGAGGAAACCGAAGGTTACATTATCACTGGAAATACCACTTCAGTGATGTCGGGACGCCTTTCTTATTTTCTGGGTTTGGAGGGGCCGGCGGTAACGCTGGATACGGCGTGTTCGTCGTCGCTGGTCGGTATTCATCTGGCGTGTGAATCGCTGCGTCGCGGTGAGAGTTCGATGGCACTGGCCGGGGGAGTGTCTGTTTGTTGTGACCCCGAAGTCTTCATCGAGTTCAGTCGTCAGCGGGGGTTGGCGGTGGATGGGCGGTGTAAGGCGTTTTCGGAGGATGCGGATGGGACGGGGTTCTCGGAGGGGTGCGGGGTGGT
>NZ_PYGA01000072.1 GCF_003014485.1 Murinocardiopsis flavida
CGGTGGGTCCGGGTGCGGCGTTCGTGTGCGGCGCGGCGGTGCTCTTTGGCGAGGTTGTGGGCCGCGCAGAGGGGTTGGAGGTTGTCGAGGTCGGTGGCGCCGCCGTCCCACCATGCGGTCTTGTGGTCGACCTGGCACCAGGCGATGGGGCGGTCGCAGCCGTCCTCCCAAGCGCAGGAGGAGTAGCGGGCCATGACGGCGTTGCGCAGCCGGGGCGGGCAGATGCGCTGGGAGCGCCCGACGTCGAGGGGTGTGCCGGTGACGGGGTCGGTGATGATGGGCCGCACCTTGGCGTCCTTGGCCGCCAGGCGTGCGGCGGACAGGGGGTAGACGGTGCCGTGGTCGCTGGTGGCGGGCGGGGCGCCGGGCTCGCCGCGCAGGGTGTCGAGGCCCATGGTGAGGCGGACCTGGGCGGGTTCGCCGCCGCGCCAGGGCAGGTCGCCGGAGTGGGAGAGGGCGAAGTCGACCATCTCCATCGCGGCGTCGTAGCGGCGCTGGGAGGCGCTGCGGGTGTCGCCCGGCTCCGGGGGCGCGGTGAAGGCGTCCAGAGCGGTGCGGAGCCGGTCGTAGTCGGCGGAGGAGCCCTGCATCGAGAAGTGGAAGCCGCCGCGGTCGCGGTCGTGGAACAGGGAGGCGCCGCGCTGGTCGTGGAGGTCGCGCTCGGTCTTGTCGTGCTCGTAGGGGTGCAGCGTGGCGTACAGGCCGCGTCCGGCGAGGTCGAGGTCGCGGCAGGTGGTGTCGCGCCGGGCTGCGAGCGGCAGCAGGACGTCTTGGGCGGCCGTGGTGAAGTGGGTCTCGGTGGGGTGGGCGGCGCGGTCGCGGTGGGTGGCGCAGCGCTTGATCCAGTAGGCGATGCGGGCGGCCTTGGAGGCGGTGATGTGCTGCTGGTCGACGGCGCGGGTGGTGGCGTCCATGCCCTCGGGGGGTTGGCCGAGCAGGGCGTAGTGCGCGCCTTCGGCACGGGTGAGCCCGTTGGCGCACGACATCCAGTCGGCGAGGTTCTTGAACCCGGAGGAGGCCATGCCCGCGTTGGTGCGGGCGCGTTCGGCCAGTCGGGCGGTGGCGGATTGGATGCGGCCGATGCCGCCGAGTGTGGCGGTGATCTCGTCGGCGATGGCGGGGGCGGCGCCGGGCGGGATGGGGGTGTCGAGTTCGCCGCGCAGGAGGTGTTCGGCTTCTGCCAGCAGCGCCCGTACCCGGGGCAGGGGTCCCGGGGTGGGGTGGGATGCCGCTGGTTTGTCGTTCATATCTTCATTTTATTGTGTCTGACCTGCGATGACAATGTTTGGTTCGGCT
>NZ_PYGA01000073.1 GCF_003014485.1 Murinocardiopsis flavida
ATACCTGGTCATCCCTGTAAGAAGAACATATACTGAACACATGTTCGAAAGCGAAGGATCCCAGGCGCCTCCCCCGGCTTCGGCCGGTGGGCTGGCCGGGGTGCGCCGCACCCTCGCCTCGGCCGCCGCGCACGCGGCCGCGTGCGCGGATGCCGAGATCCCGCCCGGGGCTGCCCTCGGGATCGGGGCGGACATCGCCGCGACCATCACCGCCCTGGAACAGGTCAAGCACGCCCTGTGCGCGAACCTGGCGGGGTTCGAGGCCGCGGGCGGGCTTGACGGCTCCGGATACTCCCGTCTGGTCGACTGGATCACCCACACCGCCACCATGGGCCGGGCCGAAGCCGCTACCTATGCCCACACCGCGCAGCTCCCGCAGGCGCTCGAGGAGACCCGGGCGGCCTATGCGGAGGGGCGCATCAGCCTGGGTCAGGTCGAACACATCAGCCGGTACACGGCCAAAGCCGTGGAAGAGCGCAACCGCACCGAATGGCCCGACCCCGATGCCTTGGCGGTCCAGGCCGAGCAGGTCCTGCTCGGCCTGGCCGTGCAGGACTCCACCACGTGCGCGGATCTCGCCATCGCCGGAAAACGGCTGCGGGCCGCGCTGAACCCGGTGACCCATGAGCGCGACTACGCCCAGCGCTACGACACCCGGGGTGCGACCCTGGTGCGGACCCCCGATTCAGGGTTCCACCTGGAGGCCTGGGGCGATGAGGTCTCGGCCGATCAGCTCCAGGCCGCGCTGGAGGCCTTCGGCGGCCCGCCCGCTCCGGGCGACAAGCGCCGACCCCGCCAGCGGTTGTTCGATCAGCTGCTGGACATGGCCGAACACACGCTGCGCACCAGCGATCAGCTCCCCACTACGGGGGGTCAGCCCGCCCAGGTGCGGGTCACGGTGCCACTGGAGGCACTGCGCGGTGTCCCGGGGATCTTTCCCGCCATCAGCGACTACGGCACGGTGTACCCGCTGTCGGCGGTGCGGGCTCTGGCCAAGGACTGCATCCTGCGCCGCATCGTGGTCGACCCGCTGACCGGGGCACCTCTGGATGTGGGGCGGGCGCGGCGGATCTTCCCGCTGCAAGCGCGGATCGCGGTGCTGTCGGCGCATGCGACCTGCCAGTGGGAGCAGGGGTGCGATCGGCCGGCCCGGTGGTGCCAGATCGACCACAAGCAGGCCTGGTGGGACGGCGGCACCACCGACCTTTCCAACGCCCAGCCGCTGTGCCGGGCGCACAACCTGGAAAAGGAACACCGCCGGGCCCGCA
>NZ_PYGA01000074.1 GCF_003014485.1 Murinocardiopsis flavida
GGAACACCCCACGAGCCACCCCCCGACAGGGGACTGGCCGGGGTGCGCCGCACCCTCGCCTCGGCCGCCGCGCACGCGGCCGCGTGCGCGGATGCCGACATCCCGCCCGGGGCGGCCCCCGGGATCGGGGCGGACATCGCCGCGACCATCACCGCCCTCGACAAGGTCAAGCACGCCCTGTGTGCGAACCTCGCCGCGTTCGAGGCCGCCGGCGGACTCACCGGCTCCGGCTACTCCCGCCTGGTCGACTGGATCACCCACACCACCACCATGAGCCGCACCGAAGCCGCGACCTACACGCGCACCGCCCAACTCCCGCAGGCGCTCGAGGAGACCCGCGCCGCCTACGAGGACGGCCGCATCAGCCTGGGCCAGCTCCAGCACATCAGCCACTACACGGCCAAAGCCGTGGAAGAGCGCAACCGCACCGAATGGCCCCAGCCCGATGCTTTGGCCGTCCAAGCCGAGGCCATCCTCCTCGACCTCGCCGTCCAGGAATCCACCACCTGCGCCGACCTCGCCACCGCCGGCAAACGCCTGCGCTACCGCCTCAACCCCCACACCCACGAACGCGACTACGCCCAGCGCTACGACACCCGCGGCGCCACCCTCACCCGCCGCCCCGACGCCGGATTCCACTTCGAGGCCTGGGGCGACGAGGTCTCGGCCGACCAACTCCAAGCCGCCCTCGAAGCCTTCGGCTCCCCGCCCCCCGACGGCGACGACCGCCGCCCCCGCCAGCGCCTGTTCGACCAGCTCATCGACATGGCCGACCACACCCTGCGCACCAGCGACCAACTCCCCACCACCGGCGGCCAACCCGCCCAGATCCGCCTCACCGTCCCCTGGGAGGCACTACGCGGCATCCCCGGCATCTTCCCCGCCGTCAGCGACTACGGCACCGTCTACCCCCTCTCCGCCGTGCGCGCCATGGCCAAGGACTGCGTGCTGCGCCGCATCGTGGTCGAACCCCTCACCGGCGCCCCGCTGGACGTGGGCCGCGCCCGGCGCATCTTCCCCCTCCAGGCCCGCATCGCGGTGTTCTCCTCCCACGCCACCTGCCAGTGGGAGCACGGCTGCGACCGGCCCGCCCGGTGGTGCCAGATCGACCACAAGGTCGCCTGGTGGGACGGCGGCACCACCGACCTCGCCAACGCCCAGCCCCTGTGCCGCGCCCACAACCTGGAGAAGGAACACCGCCGCGCCCGCAAAGACCTCCACCGCACCCGCACCCGCCCGCC
>NZ_PYGA01000075.1 GCF_003014485.1 Murinocardiopsis flavida
CTAGATCGTTGATGGGTTATTGCGGAGCCCGGTCTAGACACGGCGAAGGGCGCCCATGATCGAGGTGTGAACAAGAACCTGGACGCCCTTCTCACCGCACTCTACGTCTACCTCGACGACCACATCCTGTGCCGCACCACGAAGACCCGCCCCGGCCCGGGCCGCCCCGCCCAGGTCACCGACACCGAACTCCTCTGCCTGGCCGTGGCCCAGGCCCTGCTGCGCTACGACAATGAACACCACTGGCTGCGCGCCGCCCCCGACCGCGTCGGCCACCTCTTCCCCCGCCTGCTGTGCCAATCCGAGTACAACCGGCGCCTGCGCGCCCTGGCAGCACCGATGCTCACCGCCGCGCTGTGGCTCGCCCGCCACACCCCCACCTGGGCCGAACCCCTGCGCCTGATGGACGGCACCCCCATCCGCTGCGGCACCTCGCGGGTGACCACCGAGCGCTCCGCGCTGGAGGAGTACGCCGGCTACGGCCACGACGCCTCCCACCACTGCTTCTACTGGGGGATGAAGCTCGTTCTCATCACCACCGCTGACGGGGCGGTGTGCGCGTTCTCCCTGGCCAACCCCAAGGAACTCGACGAGCGCAAGCAGGCCCTGCACCTGGTGGAGCACCAGCCGGTGGGGCCGGGCCCCACCGGCCTGGTCTGCGACAAGGGGTTCGCCGGGGCCGGGATCGAGGCCGCGATGGCCGCGGCCGGGCACACGATCGTGCGCCCGGCCCGCCGGGGCGAGGACCGGGCCGCGGCCCCGTTCTGCTGGTTCCCGGGGTGGCTGCGTCAGCGCATCGAAGCGGTCATCTGGACCCTGAAGAACCAGCTCGGGTTGGAGCGCCACCACGCGCGGATCCCGGAAGGGCTGTGGGCGCGGACCTGTCAGCGGGTCCTCGCGCTCAACGCCGTCATCTGGCACAACTGGCACATCGGCGCACCGGTCAAGCGTTCTCTGATCGCTTACGACCACTGACCAGCCAACAATTACCCATCAACGATCTAGGGC